>CAWHIP010000004.1:0-6775 GCA_963829515.1 uncultured Alphaproteobacteria bacterium | reverse complement strand
TTTCCATTGAGAACTGGCTCTGACTCATATTCGATGAAATTTGGAATTCGACTTGGCTTGATTCGTCAAAGGAATCAGAGCCATGCGCACGCTTCGAATTTCAGAATTGGTGCCAGTCGGGTTTGCCGTCGAAGAAGTCGATATGGGTGCAGAGCGGGTCACTGTGGTGATCAGAGCCTCGGCGAACTCATGTTCGTGTCCGCTCTGCGGCGCGGTCGCGTTCCGGGTTCATAGCCGCTATGCGCGCCGGCTCGGAGATTTGCCGATCGCGGGCCGCAGTACCGAGCTGATATTGCGGACGCGGCGGTTTTTCTGCGACGCTGGCAGCTGCCGGCGGCGGATTTTCGCGGAGCGGTTCGACGGCGTCGTGGAGCGTCGCGCGAGGCGCACAATCCGTCTAGACGAGGTGGTCCATTGCCTTGCGATTGCTTTGGGTGGTCGGCCGGCGGCGGCATTGTCGCGGCGGCTCAACGTCTGCGTAAGCAACGACACCCTGCTTCGAATGGTGCGGCGGCGCGGCGCGGCCGAGTTCACGCCGCCGAGGATCGTCGGCATCGACGACTGGGCATGGAAGCGAAACCATCGCTACGGCACTCTCCTCTGCGACCTTGAACGTCACAAGACCATTGCGCTGCTGCCCGATCGCGAGCCCGCAACCGCGCAGGCCTGGTTGGCTCAGCAGCCGCAAGTCTGCGTTGTCGCCCGAGACCGAGGCGGCGGTTATGCAGTGGCCGCCCAGAGGGCTCTCCCGCACGCAATCCAGGTCGCCGACCGCTGGCATTTGATGGAGAACGCCAGTCGGGCTTTCCTCGACGCTGTCGGCAAAAGCATGCGCCAAATTCGAAAGGCGATTGGAGCCGCTCGGATAGATCCGCGATTGCTGACCTACGCTGAAAAGGTGCAATACGAAGGCTTTCAGCGCCGCGAGGAGACCAACGCGTCCATTTTGTCGCTGTCGCGCGAGGGAGTGGCGATAAGAGAGATTGTCCGACGGACGGGCTACAGCCGAGGCTTGATCCGGAAAATCTTGCGCGGTCAGCGTTCCGACGTTTTCCGCACACGGCCCAGTTCGCTCGATCCGTATCTGCCTTGGCTCGATGCACAATGGGCCGCTGGCTGCCGCAATGGCCTGGCGCTTTGGCGGGCCCTGCGAGAGCGCGGGTTCCGAGGCTGCAGCGGAGTCGTGAGCGAATGGAGCGGGCGGCGCAAGCGCGCGGAAAAGGCCGACGCTGGCCCCATTGGCCGGGCGCCCTCCGCGCGAACGATCGCGCGTTTGCTGACGATAGGCCGTGACCAGCTCTCCAAGGCGCAGACGATCACGGTAGCGGCAATCGAACGAGGCGTCGTGGCGTTAGCGGACGCGCGCGACATGCTCGCCGAGTTTCAAGCCATCATTCGTCGCAAGGCGCTAGCCGACCTTGACGGTTGGCTCGACCGCGCGGCCCATAGCCTCTTTGCCGCCTTTGCGAACGGGATCGTCAAAGACAAGGACGCCGTCCGAGCCGCGATCATTTCTGCATGGTCAAACGGCCAGACCGAGGGTCAGATCTGCAAACTCAAGCTCGTCAAACGACAAATGTATGGGCGTGGGAAAATCGATCTGCTCGAAGCGCGCGTCATCGGGATGAGTTGATCTGCTTCACCAAATATGCGTCAGAGCCAGTTCTCAGTGGAAAACCCTCCTGGGTCAGTTCTCGACGGAAATCAACAGGGCGGACCCTCCGAGCAGAACGGCCGCGTAGACATCAACCATCGAGACGCCCCCGCTGACGGGATCGACCGCGCCGGTCACAAAGGCGGCAAACAAGCCGCTGAGCCCGTAACAGAAACCCGCGATCCCGTAGGCAAGCGCGACCCTCGCGGCGTTGCGATCCTCGATCGCGCTCCACTCGCCTTGCCCGGTCGCGCGCAGCGATCGGCCGATTGAGGAGCCGTCGAGCGTCAAGTGCCGTGGCCAACCGAGCGGCCACTATTGCCGGCGGCGCCGAGGCCTGGGGGAAGGCCCCAGTCGCTTGGAGAGATTTGGCCGTCGAGACGACCGCCGCGGAATTGATAAGCTTAAGCGTGAAGCCGCCGGCGATGCTGTCGGTCGCCAAAGTCACGGCGGTCTATGGCAACCGCAGGCGCCCAACCAGCACGCCGTTGCATGCTCCGACGCCATCTCCGACAAGCAAGCTTACGATCGACGAGACGGCAAGGGATCCAATTGAATCGCCGACATTGGCAACGAAGATCGCATTGACGAGAAGCGCCGTAGTGCCCGCGGCGAGGCCCTGCCCGCCCCCGCCAACACGACTTGCGTTTGCCCGATAGATGCTATGACCAGGGGAATCGCTACACGGCCCAAATGCTCAGTGAGCCCAAGTCGAAGCCATTCTCGGACGCAGCCACGCAGAAAATTGCGAGCGCAGCGAAAATTGGCGCACCGCTGAAATTCCTCCAGTCGCTCCAGTGTCGGGGCTCGCGCAGCATGCGATGGAAAATCCGGCGGATCTTGAATTGCGACTGACGACCTCGTCATTCTCGTCGGGCGTCCGAGGGTGATTTCACTCATCCGATTGAATGACTATTCGCCGAGGTATCCCCAATTCCCCCATTCACATGGCCTCTGCGCTATGAAGGTTTTCCAAGAATTCGTATTGACCGCCGCTCGCCCCTATCGGACTTTCGCTGGTGGACCGCACGAACCTCGCACGGCGAGTTCGGAGGGGAAGATCATCCGTTGAATTTGATGACCCGGCGACTGGAGCCGATTGAGGAGAAATCTCGCAGCCGCGACCCCCAGTTGGGAATGGTCCCACCGCACCACGGTAATGCCTGGGGTATGTAGCATGGCCAGTTCACTGTCCGAACCGCTGATTATCGAGATGTTTTCGGGTATCTTCGCGCCACGATCGCGAACAGCTCGCAGCATGCCGGGGAGCAGGGCCGTGCCTGCCGCGATAACGGCGGACGGACGCTTTTGCAGGGCCAGTAGCTGCATCGTCTCGCTATATGCATGCTCAACGCCAAACGATCCCAGCCGAATAAGACACTCATCGACGGCCAGCCCTTGGGCCGCGAGCCCTTCGCGATATCCCGCAAGCCGCTCCCGCACCGGATGTACGTCGTCCTGCCCTGAAATGAAGCCAATCCTGGCATGACCAAGCGAGGTCAAATACTCCATCGCTTGGCGCATCCCGGCGCGATGGTCGACCAGCACCGCATCCAGCGTCTCCGGCTTGGTGCGGTCCAGCAGCACGATCGGCATCTCGGACTCCCTCAACAACTTCAGGAGTTTGGGCGCTTCCTCGGATGAGGTCGCAATGACGATTCCGTCGGCGCGACGCCTCGCGAAGCGAACCAAGTAGGACATCTCGCGCGCAATATCGTGATACGAAGAGGCGACGAACAAGCCGAAATCCTGAGCATCCACGGCCTTCTGCATCGCGTCGATAAAGACGCTGAGTACTGGGACCGTCAGGTCTCGAACCACGCAGGCGAATGTTTTGGTGTGGCCGCTGCGCATCGATTGGGCGATAGGATCAGGCTTGAAACCAAGCTTTGCGATCGCCGCTTCGACCCGCGTTTTTGTCTCCGCGGTTACACGAGGGCTTAAGTTCACCACGCGCGAAACTGTGCCGACTCCTGACGCCCGCGGCCCGCGCGACATCGATCATTGTCGCCGAATCGCGCTGCGGGCTGCCAATTCGGGACGCCGCCTTTCGTTCGCAAGACGCCTACAGTCGCGGGCCGCGCGTCAGCGCCGTCCTTCTGCAGCTTTTTCGCCGCCGCCGATCGCTTCGCCTTCCTTCGCGCGCCCTCTTCTGAGTTCACGTCTCTTTTCAAGCGCTCAGCCCTCTGTTCGTTCGCCGTGAATCTCGAGCAGGCGAAGAAACGTTTCCGTAGACTAGGGCTTGTGGCTGGAGGGGTCAAGCACAGCGCCTCTGGCAAGACGCCCTAAGATAGTGGAGAGCGCTGAAAGCCGACGTCGCCGTGAGCAAAGCTGCAGGCGAGATCACGGTCGATTTCCGGCCCGCATTCGCTTCAACTCAGATAAAGGGCGCGGCAAATGTTTTGCGGAAAACGGCCTCCGCCCGACATTCCCTCGAACCGCGTAATAGTGAAGGCGACGATGCTCAGGCAAGTCGCCAGCGTCCGCCGGATAGCCATAGTGACCACGGGCTCTGTGCTGCCCGAAAAGCGCTATCCACAGATCCAGCGCGGCCGCCGCGGTCTCTCCGGAGTTTCGGACTTCGTCAGTTATGCGATGTATAATCTCTGCGCATTGTGATGCGCCTCCAGTAGCGGCGTAGCCATCGATCAAGTGTGCGAGCGCCGCGCTGCTCTCGAATTTGAGATCAGCGGGAATGGCAGAGAAGTCGCCAGCTCCTACTCCGTCAATCCAGTTCATCGTCAAGTCTCCGAAGTGAGCGAGCTCCGCCGCTTGGCTCCGAGCGGGGTTTGAGTCGTCGGCGCCGCCCTCGCCGCAAGACCCACACTCGCTCTCCTTCGTCGGCAATCTCTGTACCGAGTGCGGAGCGGGTCGCCGGTGGCGGGGGATTCGAAGACACTGGCGGCGCTGCACGAGGTAATTTTGTTTGGCGATTATCTCATAAGGCGACTATTGACTGTTCGTGGCGATATTTTTGAGGTGGGGGCGATCTGCCTTGAACTTCGGGCCCGACTAGAGCGATCGGTTTGACGCCCCAGCTGCGAGCCGAATGGCTGGACGCGGCCTAGTCGATTGAACGGAGATAAAAAATGATCGCGAATGCCGGCGTGTTTGTGATGACCGATAGGGTGACGCTCGTACCCGTGCAGGTCGCGAGCTTCGCTTTAGAGGACAATTTTCAGGACCTGTTGGCGACGTTTCCGTAGCTGCTTGCCGGCGATCGGATTGACGCTGCAGACCCACGCCGATTTGTCCTAATTGACCGAGAGTACCCGATTGCGAGCGCATCGGGGGACGGAGGACGCTGGTCGCTCGACCACCTGTTCCTCGACCAGGCCGGCATACCGACCCTAGTCGAGGTGAAGCGGAGTTCCGACACGAGGATCCGTCGTGAAGTCGTTGGGCATGATCGTGTCGCCGAGCGTGGCGTAACTTTTGGCGCGACTTCGGCTTCCCGGTTTTGCCGGGTTGTCAGGTCGCCACGGCGGGCAGGATGACGATGGGATTATCGCTCACGGGAGCGATGGTTTCCAGCGTCATGTATCGGGCGCGCTGGACGGCCCATTCGTCGTTCTGCTCCATCAGGATGGCGCCGACGAGACGGATGATGGCGTCTTCGTTGGGGAAGATGCCGACGACGTCGGTTCGGCGCTTGATCTCGCCGTTGGGGCGCTCGATGGGGTTGGTCGAACTGATCTTGTCCCAATGCTCCTTGGGGAAGTTCATGAAGGCGAGCACATCGACCTCGGCCTCGTCGAGCAGCGCGGCGAGCTTGGGCAGCTTGGCGCGCAACTGGTCGGCGACGTGCCGCCACTGCTTGCCGGCGGCGTCGGCGTGAGCCTTGGGCGAAAGCGGTGGCGATGAAGGCCGAGACGACGCGGCGGCCGTTCTTGTTGGCGTGCGCGAGCGCGTTGCGCATGAAGTGGACGCGGCAGCGTTGCCAGGAGGCGCCCAGCACCTTGCGCGACGGCGGCTTCTTCAGACCCTTCGTGGGCGTCGGAGATGACGAGCTTGACGCCGCGCAGGCCGCGCCGCGCCAGCTTGCGCAGGAACTCGCCCCAGAACGTCTCGGCTTCCGAGGGGCAGATGTCGAGGCCGAGCACTTCGCGCCGGCCGTCGCTGTTGACGCCGATGGCGATCGACCACGGCGATCGAGACGATGCGGCCGCCGCGGCGGACCTTCAGGTAGGTCGCGTCGAGCCAGACGTAGGGCCAGTCGCCTTCGATGGGGCGGCCGAGGAAGGGTTTGACCTTCTCGTCGATCTCCTCGCACAGCCGGCTGACCTGGCTCTTGGAGATGCCGTCCATGCCCATGGCGCGAACGAGATCGTCGACCGAGCGGGTCGAAACGCCCTGGACGTAGGCCTCCTGCACGACCGCCGCGATCGCCTTCTCCGCCAGCCGGCGCGGCTCGAGAAAGCCCGGAAAATAGCTGCCCTTGCGCAGCTTGGGGATGCGCAGTTCTACCGTGCCGGCCCGCGTCTCCCAGTCGCGGTCGCGATAGCCGTTGCGCTGGAGCGAGGCGCTCGGGCGAGCGCTCGCCATGCGCGGCGCCGGTACGGCTTTCCATGTCCAGCTCCATCAGCCGCTGGGCGGCAAAGCCGATCATCTGACGCAGGAAATCCACGTCGGGGGTCTTCTCCAAAAGGGCCTGAAGCGCCATTCTCTCGTCGGTCATCGTCGGGTCCTTGGTTGCGTCGATGTTTCGCAACCCGACAATGCCCGGGAGCCGACGATGGCTGCCGCAAGCCGCTCGCTCGCTACGGCGCTATGGGGGGCGCGCTCGCGAGCGACTTGCTACCGCAGAGCTACACCACCGCTGGGGACAGGACCATTTCTTCGGCACAAGCTCCCCTTCGACCGCTCGTCGTTGACGCGCTGGCGTCAAGGCATGGGCGAGGAGAAGTTGGCGGCGCTAAACCGGGAAAGCCTGAACGTGGCGACGCGCACCGGCGCGGCGAAGCCGACCGACTTCTCCAAGGTTGTCTTGGATAAGACGGTGCGGCCCTAGACGGTCGCCTTCCCCACCGCGGCCAAGCGGATGCAGCGCGCGGGGGTGCCGCTGGTGCGGCTGGCGAAGAAGCACCGGCGTCCGTTTGCGCCAACCCTATGAGTGAGTGC
>CAWHIP010000003.1:0-931301 GCA_963829515.1 uncultured Alphaproteobacteria bacterium | reverse complement strand
GTTATGTGCCTATTTTATTCATTGGTGGGTCTTCCTGGGATTATTCGGGCCCGTATCACGGCTATGATGGTTTCGCCATTTTCGCCCGCGATATGGATATGGCCATTAATTCCCCGATCTGGGGTCTCACGAAGGCTCCGTTCTAATCTCCGATCAGGCTCTCCCCTTTCGAGGGGAGAGCATTTGTCGGGGTGCAAAGAGACAAGCAAATATAAAGGATTTTGGTATGCCCCAGAACGCCGATCACGTTCTCGATCACTTCGACCTGTTCCGTCAGCCGGAATATCGGGAGATGCTCGCGAACAAAAAGAAGAATTTCGAAAACCCGGTCGCCGAGGCTGAGCTGCAGCGGGTCGTCGAGTGGACCAAGACGCAGGAATATCGCGAGAAGAATTTCGCGCGCGAGGCGCTTACCGTTAATCCCGCTAAAGCCTGCCAGCCGCTTGGCGCTGTTTTCGCCGCTGTGGGCTTCGAAGGCACTGTTCCCTTCGTGCACGGATCGCAGGGTTGCGTCGCCTATTATCGCAGCCATTTCTCCCGGCACTTCAAGGAGCCGAGCTCCTGCGTTTCGTCCTCGATGACGGAAGACGCGGCGGTGTTCGGCGGCCTCAACAATATGGTCGATGGTTTGGCCAACACCTACAATCTCTATAAGCCGAAGATGATTTCGGTTTCGACGACCTGCATGGCCGAAGTCATTGGCGACGACCTTAACGCCTTCATTAAGACCGCTAAAAGCAAAGGCTCCGTTCCTGAGGCTTATGACGTTCCGTTCGCGCATACCCCGGCCTTTGTCGGCAGCCATATCACTGGCTATGACAATGTCTTGAAAGGGGTGTTTGAGCATTTCTGGGGCGGCAAGTCGGGCACTGTCGAAAAGCTCGCGCGCACGCCGAATGAGACGATTAACTTCATCGGCGGCTTTGATCCCTACACAGTCGGCAATCTTCGCGAAATCAAGCGCATCTTCAATCTTATGGGGGTTGAATACACGATTGTTTCGGACAATAGCGACGTGTGGGATACGCCGACCGACGGTACTTTCCGGATGTTCGACGGCGGCACCACGATCGACCAGATGAATGCCGCGGTCAACGCAAAGGCGACGATCTCGATGCAGGAATATTGCACCGAGAAAACCCTCAAATATATTGGGGAAGAGTGGAAACACGAGACGGCCGCGTTTAATCATCCGATTAGCGTTGCGGCGACGGACAAGTTCCTGCTCGAAGTTTCGCGGATCACGGGCAAACCAATTCCGGACCAGCTCCGTCTTGAAAGGGGCCGCTTGGTTGACGCTTTGGCCGATTCGAGCGCGCATATCCACGGCAAAAAATTCGCGATCTACGCCGATCCGGATCTGTGCATCGGTTTGGCTGAATTCATCATGGAATGCGGCGGCGAGCCGACCCATATTCTTTCCACCAATGGCGGCAAAGCCTGGGAAGCCAAGGTTCAGGCGCTGTTGGATTCGAACCAGTTTGGCGCGAACTGCCATGTCTATCCGCTTCGCGATCTTTGGCATATGCGTTCGCTGCTTTTCACTGAGCCGGTCGACTTCCTGATTGGCAACACCTACGGCAAATATCTGGAGCGCGACACGGGAACTCCGCTGATTCGCATTGGCTTCCCGATTTTTGATCGCCATCATCACCATCGCTATCCGGTGTGGGGCTATCAGGGCGGTCTAAACGTTTTGGTTTGGATTCTCGATCGCATTTTCGAAGTCATCGATCAGAACACGATCGTGCCGGCGCATTCGGACTTCAGCTACGACATTATCCGTTAACCGCCGGGAGGCGTTATTTAATGATGCGGCGGGCATGGAGCGAACAAGGTTCTATGTCCGCCGTTTTCCGTTTGAAGAGCGTGGCGCTCCAAGCGCGGTGATCGGGCTTATCGTGGGCGGAGATCGCAAGCGCGCCTAGGGTCGGAGCGGCAGGACAGCCCAGCGTCTTTGCAGCGTTTGGGCGAGGAGAGTGAAATGAGCAGTGTTTCGGCGACGGTTCAGGACGTTTTCAACGAGCCCGCATGCCCGAAGAATGCGGCGAAGTCTGAAAAAGAACGCAAAAAAGGGTGCACAAAGCAGTTGCAGCCCGGCGGAGCCGCGGGCGGATGCGCGTTTGACGGCGCGAAGATCGCTCTGCAGCCTATCACCGACGTCGCCCATCTTGTGCATGGTCCAATCGCCTGTGAGGGCAATTCGTGGGATAACCGAGGCGCCTATTCGTCAGGCTCGACCCTCTATCGCACTGGGTTCACCACCGATATTAATGAAACCGATGTCGTGTTCGGTGGTGAAAAACGACTCTACAAGGCGATCAAGGAAATTATTGAAAAATATAATCCGCCGTCGGTCTTTGTCTATCAAACTTGCGTGCCCGCGATGATCGGCGACGACATTGACGCGGTCTGCAAGGCGGCGACGAAGAAATTCGGAAAGCCGATCGTTCCGGTCAATTCACCCGGTTTTGTTGGACCTAAAAATCTAGGCAACAAGCTCGCTGGGGAAGCCTTGTTGGCGCATGTGATCGGCACCGTGGAGCCGGAATATACGACTCCTTATGACGTCAACATCATTGGCGAATATAATTTGGCGGGCGAAATGTGGCAGGTTGAGCCGCTCCTGAAGGAGATTGGCTTCCGGATCTTGTCCTGCATTTCTGGCGACGCGAAATATACGGATGTCGCCAGCTCGCATCGGGCGAGAGCTACGATGATGGTCTGCTCGAAAGCGATGATCAACATCACGCGCAAGCTCGAAGACCTGTATGGCATTCCTTATTTTGAGGGGTCTTTCTACGGAATTGGCGACATGAGCGATTCGCTGCGCCAGCTCGCGCAGCTAGTCATTGATCGCGGGGCTCCAGCTGAATTCATGGGTCGCGTCGAGGCGGTCATCGCGCGCGAAGAAAAGCGGGCGTGGGACGAAATTATGTCCTACCTGCCGCGCTTAAAAGGCAAGAAAGTTCTGCTGATTACCGGCGGCGTTAAATCCTGGTCAGTGGTCGCGGCTCTTCAAGAAGTCGGCATGGAAATTGTCGGCACGAGCGTTAAGAAATCGACCAAAGAGGATAAGGAGCGCATCAAAGAATTGATGGGCGAAGACGCGCATGCATTTGACGATATGTCGCCGCGCGAAATGTACAAAATGCTGAAGGACGCCAAGGCGGATATCATGCTTTCAGGCGGCCGCTCGCAGTTTATTGCGCTGAAGGCGAATATGCCCTGGTTGGATATTAACCAAGAACGTCACCATGCCTATTCAGGCTACCGGGGCATGGTCGATCTTGTGAAAGAGATCGACAAGGCTCTTTACAATCCAATTTGGGAGCAGGTGCGCACTTTGGCGCCTTGGGCCAACGCCGCCGACAGCTGGCAGGCGAAGGCGGATGCGGAGGCGGCTCGGGAAGCGGAGGAATTGGCTGCGGATCCGGCCAAGGCGGAGGCGAAGCGGCGGGCGAAGAAGATTTGCAAGTGCAAGACTATTGACCTTGGCGCAATTGAGGATGCGATTCTTGCTCATGGTTTCACCACTGTTGAGCAAGTGGTCGAAACAACTCATGCGGGTAGCGGTTGCACCAGTTGCCGTGGGACGATCGACGGCATCCTGGCGGGCTTTGCGGATGCTGCGGGGCCGGTCGTCGAATTGACGTCCGAAGAGGCCGAGGCCAAAAGGCGAGCGACAAAGATTTGTAGTTGCAAAGAAGTCGATCGGGGCGCGATCGAAGACGTTATTCGCGCGAAGTCTTTGACGACCGTTGAGGAAGTGACGCAAGCGACGGAAGCGGGAAGCGGCTGCACAGGTTGCTGCGATGATATTGATGATATTCTCTCGGAAATCGTAGCTCCGGTTGCAATCGCGGCGGAATGAGGTGAGGCGATGGCCATCGTCACTTTGGGTAAAAAAGCTTGCACAGTTAATCCGCTGAAGATGAGCCAGCCGATAGGCGGCGCGCTCGCCTTTATGGGAATTCGCGACAGCATGCCGCTTTTTCACGGCTCTCAGGGCTGCACGTCGTTCGGACTTGTGCTTTTCGTTCGTCATTTCAAGGAGGCTATTCCGCTTCAAACGACGGCGATGAGCGAAGTCGCGACAGTGCTTGGCGGTTATGAGAATGTTGAGCAGGCGATCGTCAACATTTCGAATAAGCAACGGGCCCGACTGATCGGGATCTGTTCGACCGGCGTAACGGAAACCAAGGGTGATGACGTCGACAGCTATATCAAGCTCGTCCGCCAGCAGCATCCGGAACTGGCGGATGTCGCTCTGGTTTATGTTTCGACGCCGGACTTCAAGGACGCTTTTCAGGATGGTTGGGAAAAAACCGTCGCGAAAATCATAGAGACACTGGTCAAAAGGCCGCCTGAGGACGTCGTGCGAGATCCCAAAAAGCTCGTCGTGCTCCCGGGCTCGCATTTGACTCCGGGCGATCTTGACGAGTTGCGAGACATCATTGAAGCTTTCGGCTTTTCGCCTTTGTTCCTCCCGGACCTGGCCGCCTCTCTTGACGGGCATATTCCCGACGATTTCACGCCGACCACGCTGGGCGGCATTTCTCTGGAAGAGATTGCCGCGCTCGGTGATGCGTCGCATGCGATTGCGATCGGCGAGCATATGCGTTCGGCGGCGGAAGCCCTCAAGAAGAAGGCCTGCGTACCGTATAAGCTCTTCGATCGCATCATCGGCTTGTTGCCGACCGACGCTCTCATTGGCCATCTGATGGAGATCAGCGGGCGCGATGTGCCGACGAAATTTAAGCGACAACGCAGCCAGTTGGTCGACGCTATGTTGGACGGTCATTTCCATACTGGTGGCAAGAAGATTGCTATTGGCTTGGAGCCCGATTTTCTTTGGGACCTTTCGAGCTTCCTCGTCGACATGGGTTGCCGAATTGAGGTTGCGGTTTCGACCAACGCGGTTCCAATTCTCGAAAGAGTACCCTCGGAATCCGTGCTGATCGGCGATCTCGAAGATTTGGAAACGATGGCTCCTGGCTGTGATCTCTTGATTACGCACGCACATGGACGGCAAGCGTCGGAACGGCTCCATATTCCACTGTTTCGCATGGGTTTGCCCATATTCGATCGGCTGGGAGCAGGGCATATAACTTCGGTCGGCTATCGCGGCGGGCGCGATCTGATTTTCGACATCGCGAATATGTTTATCGCCAATGCGCATGTCGCGACGCCCGAGACTTGGTATCCGCACCTCTCTGGCGAGTTGGATCATAGCTCTTTGGCTCCGACAGTCGCGCATTGAAATATATTTGGCCAGATCGCACTGCAAACATGAATGGAGGTCGCATGAAGGTCGCGTTTGCTACTCAGGATCTGGTGAGGGTCGACGCTCACTTCGGGTGGGCGAAAAATATCTCGATTTACGATGTGTCTCCGGATGGGCATGAGTTTCTTGAGACGATTGAGTTCAACGGCGATCTTCAGGAAGACGGCAACGAAGACAAGCTTGAGCCGAAAATCAACGCGGTGAAGGATTGCGCGATCCTCTATGTCGCGGCAATCGGAGGATCGGGGGCCGCTCGCGTTGTCGCGAACAATATTTTTCCAATGAAAGTCAAGGAGCCCGAAGCGATTTCGGAGCTTTTGACAAAGTTGCAGGATGTTTTGAAGGCGCCTGCTCCGCCGCCGTGGCTGCGCAAAGCTATGGCTAAGAACGCAGAAAAAGAAGAAATCAACTACGACGATTGAGGCGCATCATGTCAGACATTGCAGAAGCGACGGTAAAGCCGGCGGCTATGGACACCATATTTGTAAAGGAATTGGTTAAGCAATGGCGCGCGCAGGATATGCATGGCGCCTGGGATGGCAAGTCAGACTACGATCTGATCGAACCCTATATCGTCAACAAGGCGAAGCGAAAAGAAATTCCGCTTGTCGGCGATCCTGATCCCGAAACGCTTTGGCGACTGGAGCTTTTCTATAATGCGATTGGGCTCGCGATCGAGCGCACTACTGGCTGCATGGTTTCGCCCATGATGAAAATGTCGCACGAAGGGTTTGGCCGCATGATCTTGATGGCCGGCCGGCTCATCGTTGTGAATAAAATGCTTCGGGATGTGCATCGCTATGGTTACGACAGCTTGGAAAAGCTCGCCGAAGAGGGAGAAAAGGCGGTCGCAGCGGGAACCGATATGATCAATAAGTTTCCTGAAGTTGCGAAATACTGAATATTTACGAAAGACCCGGAGGTTTGTTGCATGAGTGATGCGGAAGCATTGAAGGCGGAGATTAAAAAGCTTTCGGCCAAGGCGATGCAAGCCAAGATGGATTTGCACGATCTTTCCGAAGAATTGCCGATCAATTGGCAACAAATTCTGTCAGTCGCGCAGCGCGCTCATGACGCCTTTGAAACATTGGAAAGCAAGCGCGCCGAGCTAAGCGCATCGGCGCCGGCATGAGGCGGCTCGGCCCAGGTAAAGGAACGGGAAGATGGAAGAGAAAGCGACGCGCGACGGGCGCATGTGGGAGCCGGAGTTTCTGACGGCGATTGATCCGGAAACCTGCATTGGCTGCGGTCGTTGTTATAAGGTTTGTGGCCGGGACGTCATGACCCTGAAAGGCGTCAATGAAGACGGCGAGATCGTCCCGCTCGAAGACGAGGATGACGATGACTTTGATCGCAAAGTCATGGCGATGAATGATATTGGCGCTTGTATTGGCTGCGGCGCTTGCGCGCGCGTGTGTCCGAAGGATTGCCAAACGCATACAAAAGCGAGTGAGTTGGAGGAAGTCGGAGCCTAAGCCATGCTTGTCATTGGGGCTTCCGTTGAGGGTTCGGGCGGCGCGTCCATTGGCTGTCTGAGTGCGGGCGGTCGGTCGGACCAGAGTTTTGATCGGCACGTCTTGGCGCGCGCGTTCCTACGCTCGGCGGTTGAGGCGGAGGGGGCCGGCCAATCAATTGCCGATAGGCTTGGCGTTGATCCGGATGCGTTTGCCGCCTTGACCCAATATTTGGGCGTGGAAGGATTGGTTGAGGGGGCGGGCGAGAGAAGCGCCGAGCCTGAAGAAGAAGAGTTAATGGTTCGAACCCTGCTCATGCAGAATTGTGCGGAGGCCGGTCCGGTTCCGCATTGGTTGGCTAGCATTGTCGCGCGAAGGACCTTGGAGAGCAATCATCTGTGGGAAGACCTGGGTCTCGCGATGCGAACAGATCTTTCTAAATTGTTGCTTCGACATTTTCCCAGACTCGCTGAGAAAAACACCCGAAACATGCGCTGGAAGAAGTTTCTCTATCGGGCGCTTTGCGAGGCTGAAGGGTTTTCCATGTGCCCATCGCCGACTTGTGATTCCTGCGCGGAGTTTCATATTTGCTTTGGCGACGAGTTGGGTCCATCCGCCTTGGCGCGGGTTGCTCGGGATAGCCGGGCGAATTAAATTATCCGCGGGTGCGATCGGACCGAGTCAATCGATTGAAGTCAAGCCGCAAATGCAGCCCTGGCTGGTCGCTCCACTTCACGATATTTTATCGACAAGGGGAGTTGGCGACGCCCCATTGTTGTCGCGGCCAAGGCTGTGCAGCATTTGACAGATGCGCTTTAAGGGCGCTGAGGGGGCATAGTCGGCGAGCCGCGCCGCCGCGACCAACCGCGGAGGGGCACTTAAGCTTTCGCGGCTTTAGGCTGTCCGCGTTGCGACGCGTGTCTGAGTTGCGACAGAGGGAGAAATCGCTTCTGCCCGGCGCGGGTTTGTCGGGGTAAGGTGTGGCTTAAGAATTGCTTGGCTTCATGCGGATTGGAATTGTAAGGAGGTTCGCTGATGATTTCTCTTACCGACACCGCGCTGAGCGCAGTGAAGAGCGCGCTGGTTCGTTCCGGGAAAGACGGAGCGGGCTTTCGCGTCAAGGCGGAAGCTGGCGGTTGCGCGGGCTACAAATACCAGATTGGTCTAGATGCCGAGGCCCGCGAGGGCGACACGGTGGTGGACGCTGGCGACGATGTTAGGGTTTTTGTCGACGCCCTTTCGCAGCCTCTTTTGATGGGAATGCAAATTGACTTTGTCGAAAGTCTAGAGGGGGCGGGGTTTGTCTTCGAGAACCCAAACGCGACAAATTCCTGCTCGTGCGGCAAGTCATTCAGCTAAGGGGCTTTTTATGTTGAATTCCGCTCAGAAGGTTGACGTCAAGGAAGAAGAGGCCGCGGTTCCGAGCGCGGCGGGCGACGTTGATCCCGTTGCGATAGAGCGACGTAAGGTGATCGAAGCGACGATAGCGAGCATAAGGCCAAATCTTCAAAGGGATAAGGGCGATTGTGAGCTGATCGACGTGCAGGGCGACAAAGTCTTTGTGCGCATGACAGGCGCGTGTGTCGGCTGCCAATTGTCTTCGATGACTCTCAATGGCGTGCAGGCGAAGCTGGTCGAGGCGACCGGGCGAATGATTCGAGTGATCCCGGTCGGCGGCAATTTGCCTCATTTGTAAGATCCGATCTTGCGCGCCTCATTATGCGAGAGGGTCTAACTCTTGGCCCTTCGCCCGCAGCTTTGGCGCCGGAGAGTTTCAGCCATGCCCGCAAAGAGCAATGTCGTGGGTGGGTCGCCGCGACGCGCGGAAGCGCCGGTCATATGTCTTAATGACACGACCCTCCGCGATGGGGAGCAAGCGCCGGGTGTAGCCTTCACGGTTGCTGAAAAAGTCGCGATTGCGCGCGTGCTGGCTCTGGCCGGGGTTTCCGAAATCGAGGTCGGCACTCCGGCGATGGGAGCTGAGGAGATCGCGGCGATCAATGCGATTGTCGGCGAGGCGTTGCCGCCGACCGCAATCGCTTGGTGTCGCATGCTTCGGTCCGATGTCGATGCTGCGGTCGCGTCCGGCGTGCCGATGGCGAATGTTTCGATTCCGGTTTCCGACATTCAGCTGAAAGCCAAATTCGGCGCCGGACGCGATCACGCCTTAAGGCTGATCGGCGACGTTGTGCCCTATGCGCGAGACCGGGGGCTCGAGATCGCTGTCGGGTGCGAGGATGCGTCTCGGGCTGACATTGATTTCCTGCTGCATGTCGCCGACCGCGCCGCGCTGGTGGGCGCTCGGCGCATTCGCTTCGCGGATACGCTTGGCGTCTTGGACCCTTTCGCCACATTCGCCATGATCGAGCGGCTGCGGCGGGCTAGCGATCTTGAAATCGAGATCCACGCGCATGACGACCTTGGCTTGGCGACCGCGAATACGCTCGCGGCGCTGAGAGCCGGGGCGGGCCACGCGAGCGTGACGGTCGTCGGGCTTGGCGAGCGCGCCGGAAACGCGCCGCTCGAAGAGGTCGCGGTCGCGGTGGAAGTTCTTTATGGCTATGAAAGCGGGATTGATCTTTGTCGTCTATCCGAAGTCGCGGAAATTGTCGCACGAGCCGCCGGCCGCGCGATCCCGGAAGCGAAGGCGATTGTCGGCGATGCGGTGTTTACGCATGAATCCGGCATTCACGTCGATGGACTCTTGAAGGATCGGCAATGCTACCAGGCGCTCGATCCTGCGGTTCTCGGCCGCAGCCATCGCATGGTGCTAGGAAAGCATTCCGGCCTTGGCGCGGTCATGAACGCCTTGAAGGAGCTTGGTTTCGAAGTTTCGCCGGATGACGCCAAAGCCGTCTTGGCCGAAATCAAGGCTTACGCGCAACGGACCAAGGCCGGGGTCTCCACGGATCGGCTCAGGGGATTCTATCAGGCGGTGAGCGGGGACCCGACGCGCGCGGCTCATTTGCTTCCGCTTGATGGGGCGGCGCTGCCGCATTAGGGGATTGGACTGTGGGCGACGCCGCGCTTGCCAAAATTCGGTCCGAGGCCGAAGCCGCTCATTCGCTTCGGCTGTGGCGGTTGTTGCGCGAAGATCTTGGCTGCGTAGCCGCGCGCGATCCGGCCGCTCGAAACCCGATTGAGACCTTGCTGACCTATCCCGGCGTGCATGCGCTGATTTGGCATCGGATCGCGCATTGGCTTTGGCGGCGCGGGCTGCGGTTTCCGGGTCGTTTTTTATCGTGGTTCGGTCGCACGGTCTCCAACATTGACATCCATCCGGGTGCGACGATCGGACGACGATTCTTTATTGATCACGGCGCTTGTGTCGTGATAGGTGAAACTGCGGTCGTCGGAGATGACGTAACGCTCTATCACGGCGTCACGCTTGGCGGCGTATCCTGGGAGCCGGGAAAAAGGCATCCCACGCTTGAAAATGGCGTGCTCGTCGGCTGCGGCGCAAAGATCCTAGGTCCGATTACGATTGGATCGGGGTCCCGAATCGGCGCCAATTCAGTCGTTATCGAGGATGTGCCGCCCGGCGTCACGGTTGTGGGCATTCCGGGGAGGATCGTTCGGGACTCGCGCGACCGGCGCCGGCTGGCCGGCGGGCGGATTGATCTCGAGCATCATCTCATGCCCGATCCCGTCGGCGACGCGATCAGATCCCTGCTGGATCGCATCGAATTTCTCGAGGCGCGTTTAGCGCATGTGCAGGGCGAGGCGGCTGGTCGCGCGCGGCGCGCGCGCGCCGCCGAATGATTTATTCTTCTTAGAAGGCGCATGTGTCATGAGCGAGACTCTGAAGGCTCTACAAACTCTTTCTTCCGCGGAAGATTTCTTCAAATTGCTTGAGGTTCCCTACGACGCGGACAAGGTCAATGTCGTCCGCATGCATATCATGAAGCGCATGGGACAATATTTGGCGACCGAAGACCTTGAAGGATTGCCCGACAATATCGTCAAGCAGCGTTGCCGGACCACTCTCGAGCGGGCGTATGAGGATTTTCAGAAGTCTGATCCCTTGAAAGAGCGCGTGTTCAAGGTCTTGAAGGAAGCCGTCCAGGAAAAGGCTCCCCCGGCGCCGCCGCCGGTCGTGCCGTTCTCGGATCTGCTGAAATAGGGATTGGGGCAGTCTTCGCCTATAAATTAGGCGGCCTCCCGTTTCGCTTCTGTTTGCCGGAACGCAAGGCATTCCCCTGAAATCCGTCAGCTTCGCCGGCCATGGTCAATGGTCCGGGAATTGCTGTTTTCGAGAAAGAGAAAACTTTTGAGCACAGGCGCGAGGCGATCCATGCATATTGTGGTCTGCGTCAAGCAGGTGCCGGATTTGGCGCAGATCCGCGTTCATCCGGTCACCAACACGATCATGCGGCAGGGCGTGCCGACGATCATCAATCCTTACGACCTTTTCTCGCTCGAGGAAGCCTTGCGGCTCCGCGATCGGCATGGCGGTGAGGTGACGGTCGTGACCATGGGCCCGCCAATGGCCGACACGGCCTTGCGTAAATGCCTGACCTTCGGCGCGGATCGCGCGGTCCTGCTCACGGATCGTTTCTTCGCTGGCTCCGATACATTGGCGACGTCCTACGCGCTGTCGTTTTTGATCGCGAAAGTGTCCGAGAACTGGGGCGCGCCCGACCTTATTTTTTGCGGCAAGCAGACCATCGACGGCGATACCGCCCAAGTTGGGCCAGGCGTCGCCAAGCGGCTTAATTTATTGCAGCTCACTTATGTGTCGAAGATCGAGAGCTTCGACTTGGAGGCGCGCGAGATCACGGTCCATCGTCGCGCCGAAGGCGGCATCCAGGTGTTGAAGACCAAGCTCCCTTGCCTGATCACCATGCTCGAAGGGACGAACGACATAAGGCGTGGCAGCATTGAAGACGCCTTGCGCGGCGCGCGGACCGAGATCATCACCTGGAACGCGGCCCAAGCCGGCATCACGGACCTGACCCTATGCGGATTGCGCGGGTCGCCGACGATCGTGAAGAAAGTGTTCGCGCCGTCCGCGCGTGAGGAGAAGGCGTTTCAAATTGATGTCGCGGGCAAGTCGATGAGCGACGTTTCCGAAGCGTTGATCGCCGAGATCGGCAAGAGGCAGCCCGCGCTCGAACGGGATATGCTCAAAGGGGCGACGGGCTATTGATGCGCATTTGTATTGAAGGAAGCTTCCTATGAACGACAAGGCGAAAGCGCCGGCGGCTGAAGGGAAAGGCCGCGCCAACCAGAAGAAGGAGTTGCCCGAGCACTTGAAGAGCTACAAGCATGTGTGGGTCATGCTGGAGCTGGAGCGCGGCGTCGTTCACCCGGTTTCCTGGGAGCTTCTCGGCGAAGGCCGCAAGCTCGCCGATCAACTCAAGGTCGATCTTGGCGCGGTCGCCGTGGGCCCGCCCGGCGGCACGGAAGCGGCGGTGGCCGACGCCTTCGCCTATGGCGCGGATGTCTGTTACGTCGTCGAAAATCCGTCGCTCGTCGATTACCGCAACGAGCCCTACACGGCTGTGATGACGGAGCTCGTGCATAAATATCAACCCGAAATCCTGTTGCTCGGGGCGACGAACCTTGGCCGTGACCTCGCGGGCTCGGTGGCGACGACCCTGCTGACAGGCCTTACGGCGGATTGCACCGAGCTTGCGGTGGACGCCGACGGCTCGCTTGCGGCGACACGGCCGACGTTCGGCGGCTCGCTTCTTTGCACGATCTACACGTTGAACTATCGGCCGCAGATGGCGACCATGCGCCCTCGCGTGGCGCCGATGCCGATCTATCAATCCGGCCGCACCGGCCGGATCATCCGGCATGACGTCTCCCTGCCGGAAGACGATATCATCACCAAGGTCCTGGCGTTCTTGCCGGACGGCAGCACCGACAAGGCGAATCTCCCTTACGCCGATATCGTGGTCGCTGGCGGACTCGGGATGCAGAATGCCGAAAACTACCAGCTCGTGCGCAAGCTCGCCGATGTGCTTGGCGGCGAATGGGGCGGATCGCGGCCGCTCGTCCAAAAGGGCTGGATGCCGTCGGACCGCCAGATCGGCCAGACCGGCAAGACGATCCGGCCGCGGCTCTACATCGCCGCTGGGATATCGGGCGCGATTCAGCATCGCGTCGGCGTCGAGGGGGCTGACCTCATCGTCGCGATCAATACCGACAAGAACGCTCCCATCTTCGACTTCGCTCATGTCGGAATTGTCGCCGACGCAACCGTCGCGCTTCCCGCGCTCACGAATGCGTTCCGCAAACGTTTGGCGTCCGCGGCCGCGCGGCCCGCGGCGGAGTAACTGGAGCTCAACATGGCGCAGGAAAAATTTGATGCCATCGTCGTCGGCGCCGGCCCGTCTGGAAACGCCTGCGCCTTCACGCTCGCGACGCGGGGCTTGAGGGTTCTTCAGCTCGAACGGGGAGAGTATCCGGGGTCGAAGAATGTTCAAGGCGCGATTCTTTACGCCGACGCGCTTGAAATGCTGATCCCGGACTTTCGCGAGGATGCGCCGCTCGAGCGGCATATTATCGAACAGCGCATTTGGATGATGGACGACCGCTCTTATTGCGGCGCGCATTATCGGTCCGAGGACTTTAATGAGGAGCGGCCGAACCGCTACACGATCATTCGGGCTCCGTTCGACAAATGGTTCTCGCGTCGCGTCGTGGCGGCGGGCGCGCTTGTGATTTGCGAGACCACGGTCCTCGAACTTATCCGCGACGAAGACGGCAAGGTCATTGGCGTGCGGACCGATCGCGACGGCGACGCAATCTACGCCGATGTCGTGGTTCTGGCCGAAGGCGTAAGCGGCCTTGTCGGAGCCCGGGCCAAGCTTCGGTCGGTGCCGCCGCCGGACACGGTCGCGCTCGCCGTCAAGGAAATGCACTTCTTGCCGCGCGAGACCATCGAGGCGCGCTTCAATCTTCAAGGCGATGAAGGCGTCGTCATCGAGGCGGCCGGCACGATCACCAATGGCATGACCGGGACGGGCTTCCTTTACACGAACAAGGAATGCATCTCGATCGGAATCGGCTGTCTCATTTCAGACTTCGCCGACAAGGGGGCGACCCCTTATGGCTTGCTCGAATCCTTCAAGGCTCATCCCTCGATCAAGCCGCTCCTGGCCGGCTCGGAGGTCAAGGAATATGCCGCGCATATGATTCCCGAAGGCGGCTACAAGGCGATCCCCCAGCTTTTCGGCGATGGCTGGCTGATTGTTGGCGACGCCGGCCAATTCGTCAACGCGGTCCATCGCGAGGGCTCCAATCTCGCGATGACCACCGGCCGTCTCGCGGCGGAGACGATCGCCGACCTGAAAGCGCGAAACGCGCCGACAACGGCGGCCAATCTCGCCGCCTATAAGGCGCGGCTCGATGATTCTTTCGTCATGAAGGATCTGAAAAAATACAAAAACCTTCCTGGCGCCCTGCACAACAAACATCTGTTCACGACCTACCCGGCGCTTTTGTCCAAGGCGGCGCAGACCTGGTTCCGAGTTCGACGGGATCGATAAGAAGTCGAAGGAAAATGCGATCGTCAAATCCTTCCTCCAGACCCGCCGGATCAAAGGCCTCATTGGCGACGTTCTTGGCATGGCCCGTGCTTGGCGATGAATAATGACGATTTGGTGGCGGGAAGCCGACACCCGATCATGCCATGGCCGAACTGTGAAAGGAACGAGCGATGAGCGTTGAAACAATGGTCCGCGTCGAGGACAAGCTCTTTCAAAACCGCTATCTCGTCGATGCCGGACGTCCGCATATTTCAGTGACGCCCCACACTGTGCCGTCGTCCCGGCTTTTGTCCCTGACGCGCATTTGCCCGGCGGGATGCTATTCGCAGGCGGACTCGGGTCAGGTCGAGATCACCACCGACGGCTGCGTGGAATGCGGAACCTGCCGTATTGTCGCGGAGCCGTCCGGCGACATCACCTGGAATTATCCTCGCGGCGGTTTTGGCGTCCTGTTCAAATTTGGCTGAGCCGGCTTTATTGAGATATTTGGCGCGCCCGGCCTGACAGAGGTCGGGCCAGTCGCCAATCTGGCCGCCTTCCGACTCATTCTGGAACGCGGGTTATTGAAAGGCTAGGTCTGTGGGGGCGGGCGGCGCGCCGAAAGACCCGCCCGAGCAGCAGCGCCGCATGGGCGTTGAGAGCGGGAGCCTCGCTCCCGAAGCCGAACCAGCGCCGAGGAGCTTGGCGCTCTTGCGCAAGCAAATATTTCGCGGTTGCGATCATCGCGTCGGGCGCGGCGTCGGATAGCCCAGGCGTCACAGTTTCAAGAGCCAAGGGGCGTTGGAAATAGGCTCTGGCGCGGCGCTTGATCAGCTGCGCGGCTAGACGCCGGGCTTGCGCCTGCAGCGCCGTCTCGAACTTCGCATCGATAATGGGCATGTGGTTCGGCATAGGCGGACTCCGTGAAATCGGAATCGCCTATTAGGTAATACTACCTATGTAAAGGTAATTATACCGTATCATTATCTGCGGGGCGTCGATCTTACTTTCGGCGCCATTGACCGGATCGCACGACGCCTTGGATCTCCGCCGCCCATTCGATCCGCACGCTTCGGATCGGGGCGGCGTTATGGCTTTCGAGATCGAAGGTTCCCGGCGCCGAGCCGCGTTGGATCCGTTTCAGATAGCGCTTGCCGTCACTGGTGCGGACCGCCGCCTCCCAACCGACGACTTCCTCGGCGCTGGCGCCCTGACGCCAGCAGATGATGACGTCGCCGGGATCATAGCGCGGCCACATGCTGTCTCCCTCGACCAAAAAGGCGATGGCGTCCTTGTCGATGGGAAACGGGACCTCGATCTCATAAAGGCCCTCGGGCGGAATTTGCTCGAATTCGGGCTGGATCTCCGCTCCGGCGCCAATGCGCCCGACGACGCGAACCCGATTGCCGGGCGTCGCCTCGCCAACCCCTTCGAGCAGCCAGGCCGCGGTCGTCTTCAGCACCGGGGCCAGCGCGATCAAGGTCTCCGTCGTCACGCCCCTGCGCTCGCCGTTCTTGACCGCGCGCTTCAGATTGCGAATCGCGTCCGGCTTCTTCGCCGCGATCGACGCGGCATGAGCGGAAAGGCCCAGCGCGTTCAGCCGGCTTTCGATTCGGGTGAGGACGTCTTCGAGATCCATGACGGTAGAATAACCGTACACGCCATCGAATGCATTAGGTAAAATTACCTTGACAGATAAGGTAATGCTACCGTACATCTCTCCTGCGACCCCAAGCTTCGGCTTCCGGCGGCGCGTTCAAAACAGCTCAGGAGGGCATGGCCGTGACAATTCATACAGAGATCCGAAAAGCCCGCTGGACCGGGGAGCGAATAGCCCGGCTCGGCTTCCTGCTCGGCCTCGGCTGGGACGCCAAGCGGATCGCCGAGGATCCGTTGATCAACTCGACGCCTAATAATGTGCATCGCCAGGCGCAACGTTTCGGCCTTGCTTTCCGCGCCGCCGCCGCCGCTCTCGCCTTGCGCCTGCCGCCGGAAGCCGCGAGCCTCTATGACGCCGCCGCGGCGAAACGCAATCTCACGCGCGAGTCCATGATTCGGCTACTGCTTCTGGTCGTGGCGGCGGATCCGAGCCTGCTCGACAATATTCTCGACGATGGAGCTTGATCATGGACGAGCAGCTGAAGCTGAACGCGTTGGAGCAGCGCCTGTGTTCGGAGCCGGACAAAGCGCCGTCGCTCTGGGACCCGGAGCATGTCGGCAAGAGCCTGGTGAAGGCCTTCTCCACGCTCGATCGTCTGCCCCGCCTGCGCGGGCCGCGCGAGCCTGGCGGCCATTGGCCGCGCCACGCCGTCGAATGGGCCGATCAATTGGCCCAGGCGGAGCTCGATGAGAGCGAGCGCCGGGCGCGTCAACAGGCGAGCAATCGAACCATCATCCGGCCGACCAGCGCCGAGATCTCCCAAATGGAGGCGGCCCTGGACTGGCTGCGCGAATTGCGCGTTGAGGATACAGGCATGGCCTTGGTGACGAGCCTTTGGGCGATGCGCGCGGCGCGTGGGCGCTCGATAAAGGCGCTGTGCGCCGAAAAAAAATGGGCGCCGCACACATTCTATCGGAAACGAGCCAAGGCCTTGAGCTATTTGGCGGATTGGCTCAACACGCGGGGCGTTGCGGTGTTTTAGCTCTGATCCGGGGCGAAAAAATCGAGCAATTTTTTCGCAACATGCTCTAAGCGAATAGGGCGTGAGGGCGATCCGAAATCGATGCGCAAAACCCACCGGTTTCTCGACATGAAGCGGCAGGGCCGGCCGATCGCCGTTCTGACCGCCTATGACGCCCCCACCGCCAAGGCGGAGGCGGAGGCCGGCGTCGATATTCTTCTCGTCGGCGACAGCGTCGGCGTGAACATGCTCGGCTACGCCAGCGAGAAAGAGGTGACCCTGGCCGATATCTGCCATCATGTCCGCGCGGTGCGGCGCGGCGCGCCGCAAGCCGCGATCCTAGGCGATCTCCCTTTTCAAACCTATGAGACGCCGGAGACGGCTCTGGAGAGCGCTCGCCGAATCGTCGAAGCGGGGGCGGATATCGTGAAATTCGAAGGCTTCCGCCCGGAGCTGGTCGAGGCCTTGGCCGCGGCCTCGATCGAGGTCTGCTGCCATCTCGGGCTGGAGCCGCAGCATCATGCGCAAATGCGCATCAAAGGGCGCTCGGCGCAAGAGGCCGCCCAATTGATGCGGGACGCGATAAGGCTCGACGAAGCGGGGATGGCGCTGCTCGTCCTCGAGCTCATCCCGGAAGAAGTCGCGGCCGAGGTCTCGAAGGCGATCAAGGCCGCGACGATCGGCATTGGCGCCGGACGCCAGACCGATGGGCAGGTGCTCGTCATCACCGACGCGCTAGGCTTCACGCCGGTCAATTACCGCCACAACCGGCGCTATCAGGAGGTCGGCCGGTTCATGCTGGAGGCGGCGAAAGCCTATGTCTCCGACGTGCGGGACAAGAGCTTTCCGGCGGAGGCGAATGTCGTCCATATGGCGGCGGACGAGCTTGCGATATTCCTGAAGGAGAAGCCGTAAGGAAAGCGCTCACGCGCCAAGCTTCGCCTTGACGAGAGCGCTCGCCTTGGCGAAATCGATCTGGCCGGCATATTTGCTTTTGAGCGCGGCCACGACCTTGCCCATATCCTTGATCGAGGCGGCGCCGGTCTCTTCGATGGCCGCGGCGATCGCCGCCTCGACCTCGGCCTCGCCCAAGGCCTGCGGCAGGAAGCTTTCGATGATGGCGATTTCCTCGCCCTCCTGCGTCGCAAGATCGGCGCGGCCGGCGTTCTCGTAGATCTCCTTCAACTCCCGCCGGCTCTTCACCATTTTTTGCAACAGCGCCAGAATTTCCTCGTCGGACACGGTCTTGCCCTGGCCGCGCGCCTCGATGTCTTTATCCTTCAGCGCGGCGGTGATCATGCGGATCGTCTCGACGCGGCGCTTTTCGCCCGCCTTCATCGCTGTCTTGAGTTCGCTTGTGAATTGTTCGCGCATCGGATCTCCTGAGCAGTAAAAGACTGGATTTGATCCGCCAGGCGTCGTCGGATTTCGTCATTCATCTCATGGCTGGCATTTTCGGCGAAGCGGATTTGTCCCTGTCGAGGATGCAAAGCACAGGTGCCGGCGCGAGCAGAGCTCGCGTCCTTGACAGGGCCAATCCGCTCGCCAAACTCGCCGCCAAGAGATGATGGGCAATTTGTGATTTCAAACGACGGCGGCTGAAATTTCAAATCCGATCTTTTACGCCTAAGCCTCGTTGTGAAAAGGGGAAAGGCGCCTTTAGGGCCAAATGACGCCGGTATTGAACGGCGCGAATTGACGTTTCTCGGCGTTGCGCCTAGGTTCCCGGCGTCTAAGACCCCGAAATCACCCGGTTCGCCGCTCGCTCCGCACATCGCTTGCGCCGGAGCAGGGCCGAGCGCGCGGGTATAGAGCGAGCATGACGCAGGATCAAGAACACGCCCCGTCTTTCTGGCGCAAGCCGCGCGCCACCGCCCTTCTTGTCTTGGCGAACGGCCTCGTCTTGGAGGGCTTCGGGCAAGGCGCCGCCGGCGAGGCTGTCGGCGAAGTCTGCTTCAATACGGCGATGACCGGATATCAGGAGATCCTCACCGATCCCTCCTACGCCGGCCAGATCGTCACCTTCACATTCCCCCACATCGGCAATGTCGGGGTCAATGAGGACGATGTCGAGACGAGCAATCTCGCCGCCCCCGAAAGCGTCCGCGGCGCCATTTTCCATGCGCCGATCACCGCGCCGTCCAATCACCGCGCGACGCGGCATTTCGGGTCATGGCTGGAAGAGCGTAAAATCATCGGCCTTTACGGCCTCGATACGCGGGCGCTCACGACCTATATTCGCGAGAATGGCATGCCCAACGCCGTAATCGCCCATTCCCCCGACGGCGTGTTCGACTTGGAGCGCTTGCGCGCGAAGGCGCGGCAATGGCCGGGTCTCGAAGGGATGGATCTGGCGCCGGGCGTCACGGCGGCCGAGCGCTATGGCTGGACCGAGGCGGCCTGGACGCCGGAACATGGCTATCCCTCGCGAAGCGGCGGCGCATTCAAGGTCGTCGCCATCGACTACGGCGTCAAGCGCAATATTCTGCGCCTTCTGACCGAGGCCGGCTGCGCCGTGACCGTCGTGCCGGCCGCGACCTCGGCGGAGGAGATCCGCGCCCTGCGCCCGGATGGCGTATTTCTATCCAATGGACCCGGCGATCCGGCCGCGACTGGAATATATGCGGTTCCCGTGATCAAGGCTCTACTCGACAGCAGGATCCCGACATTCGGCATATGCCTCGGCCATCAGATGCTCGGCCTCGCGATCGGCGCGAAAACAACCAAGATGCGCCAGGGCCATCACGGCGCCAATCATCCGGTCAAGGATTTCACCACGGGCAAGGTCGAGATCGTTTCCATGAATCATGGCTTCGCGGTCGACGCGGCAAGCCTGCCGGCCAATGCGCGCGAAACCCATCGATCGCTGTTCGACGGCACGAATTGCGGACTCGAATTGACCGATCGCCCGGCTTTTTCAGTGCAGCATCATCCAGAGGCCTCGCCCGGCCCGCGCGACAGCCATTATCTGTTCCGCCGTTTCGTCGATCTAATGGCGAACGCCAAGGCGCATGCGGCCTGAGCCAAGTGACATGAGCTAAGTGACATGAGCTTGGCTAGATCTGGCGGGACGGCCGGTGTTTGGGTGCGCCGCGATATATTCAGACTTTGTTCAGCTTCCCGATGCGCGCCTTGATCCCGCGATGCAATAAATCACGCGGGTTTGACCATAACTTTAAAAGTATTGCAGAAATTGATCGAAAAGAACTTCCTATTCAGCGCCGCGGGCCGTAGCGTATTTGGGTGGCGCAGGCGAATCGCGTAAGCCATGGGCTCGCCTCGGAGGCTTCCGCGGACAGGCTTTAATCTATTGAGGCGGCAAAGGTTGGCCTGTCGGACCCATCCATCCGATTGCGACAGGCGCCGGCGCCGCGGAAATCATAGCTCGAGCGATGTCTTGCCCAATTGCCGCGGCGCGCTCCAAATCAAAATAAGACAATGCCTGTAGAAACCATTCCCACCAACGCGCTCGATCCCAATGGCGGCCGCTCCCTGGATCGCGACGCCATCGCGGAAATCTTCGCGGAAATCGTCATCGAAGCCGCCGTCGCGGTCATGTCGTTCTACGCCTGCGACAGCCATGCGCGGCGCAAGCCCGACAAGAGCCCCGTTTGCGACGCGGACGAACAGGCCGAGGCCATCATCCTGGAGCGCCTCGCGGCGCGCTTGCCAGGCCTGCCGGTTCTCGCCGAAGAGGCGGCGGCGCATGGCCAAAAAACCGTCTCCGGCTCGACCTTCATTCTGGTCGATCCGGTCGATGGGACCCGGGAGTTCCTGAGCCATAATGGCGAGTTCACCATCAATATCGGCTTGATCGTCGAGGGTGAGCCTTTGGCCGGCGTCGTCTACGCTCCGGCGCTTGAGCAGCTTTGGCTTGGTGGGGAGAAGGCCACCTCCTGCGTCGTCGCGCCCGGCGCGCCGCTGCCGCCTCGGAGCGAGCGCCGGGAAATCCATGTTCGGCCGGCTCCGCGTCAGGGGCTGACGGCGCTCGCCAGCCGGTCGCACTCCGATCCGGAAACCGAAGCCTTTCTTGCCAAACTTCCGATCAAGGAGCGCCGCTCGGCGGGCTCGTCGTTGAAATTCTGCGCCGTCGCCGAAGGCGACGCCGATGTCTATCCGCGTTTCGGTCAAACGATGGAATGGGATACGGCGGCGGGCGACGCGGTCTTGCGCGCGGCTGGCGGCGTCGTTCTCGATCGCGAGCTTCGCCCCTTGCGATATGGCAAGGCTGGCGCGCAATTTCGAAATGGGCCTTTCGTCGCTTGGGGCGACCCGCGCGCGAGCGCCCTATAGAGCATGTTTTGAAAAAATTGCCCGCGTCTTTCGATCGGTATACGATTTAAGTTATTGATCTTAAGAAATTAACCTTCCATCAGCCGAGCCGGTCCGATTGGGAGACGCGCTTCAGCGCGGCGAACGCGCGGCGCGGACTTACGCCGCCATGTTCTCGACGCAAGCACGTGTCTTTTTCCGACGGAGAAAGACACGGGGCCTGATTGCGATCGCTTGACCGGAACAGGCGTCAATCTTTCCTTAACGCCATTGCTTCAAAGCTCCCTATCAAAGCGCATTCACAAACGTTTGAGAGCGCTCTCGTTTCGCGGAGGATGAGAAATGCGCACGCGAAGAGAATTGACGCTGCAGCTCGCGGCTCTGGCCGCTGGAGCCTCCGGCCTCGCCATAAACATGGACCGCGCGCTGGCGGATGCGCCGGCGGCGCGGCCGGACGAATATTCCCCTGACGAGATCGTCTCGAACGGGCATCGCTTTTTCGGCTCGATCTCGCGCGGCCTCGCCGAGATCGTCGAAAAGGCCACCAAGCAATGGGGCCGGCCGAATGGCTATATCCTGGGCCAGGAGGCGACCGGCGCCTTTATCGGCGGCTTGCGCTATGGCGAGGGCGTGATGCATACGCGCAACGCCGGCGATCTGCGGGTCTTCTGGCAAGGGCCGTCGCTCGGCCTCGACGCCGGAGCCGATGGCGATCGCACCATGATGCTGGTCTACAATCTGCCCGCGACCGAAGCGATCTTTCGGCGTTACGGCGGAGTTGACGGCTCGGCCTATCTCATCGCCGGATTTGCGATGACCGCGCTCGTCAACGACAGCGTTTATGTCGTGCCGATCCGCTCGGGGATAGGGGCCCGCCTCGGCTTCAATGTCAGCTATCTGAAATTCACGCCGGCTTCGACCTGGAATCCCTTCTGATCGCCGCGTGGCCTCATTCAGGCTTGCGAAGCTCCTCCCCAATGAATGGGGTGGCGGGCGCGGCGCGAAATGTCCACCGCAGGATTGAGATCGCCGCGCCGCCAAATCCATAAGTCGTCATGGTGACGCTCGCAAATGTGTAGACGCGAAAGGCCAGGGCGAACGGCCCCTCGGCGGGGACCGGCGCGTCCAATGTCGGAAACATGGCCTGCAGCAGGAACAGGCTCGAGTTGCCGAAGGCGCCGAGGACCATCGACCAGCGCAGGGTCCAATGCAGCGGGGCCTTGGCGGCGTAAATCCCCAGGATCAAGGCGGTCATGAGCAAAAAATCAATATGCGCCTGAAGCAGCCTTGTCTGTTTGCCCGCGAATATCGCCTTCAGGAAAGGGACGCCGAGGTTCAGACCCACCAGGCACCAAGCCAAGGCCAAAGCCGCCAACAGCCATAGAGCCGCGCCTCTGATGAGTTCGATATTCAGGCGATCTTGCAAGCTTTGTTTCATCTGAGCCTCGAATCCGCCGGCAGTAGGTTCGCCACAGTCTAAACCGTCACAGTCTCCGCCACATGGGCGAGAGGGAGCAAAAACTTGATTGAAACGGCTTTTTCGATTCGCCAAGCTGACGAAGCTCGAATTCGACAGCTTCGCGCGTAAGCCGAAAGGGTGAAGCGGAGATGGCCAACAGCCTCAGGCTCTCGACCGAGGATCTTCCGATCCGCCAAAGGCGCGAATGGCTGCGCGAAGTGATCGGCCGCGAATATGCGAATGTCGAAATCACGCCGCCGGCCGACGGCCCCCTGTTCAATGAAATGACCATCTATCCCTGGCGTGATCTGCGGCTTTCGTCGATAAGATCAAACGCCATCGGCATTGAGCGATCGCCCAATGAGCCCGCCCAAAATAAGCACGATTCCTATTTCGCGGTTGTTCTGCTTTCCGGCGCCTATCGGCTGGCGCAGGACGGGCGAGAGATTGTCTTGGAGCCGGGGGATATGGCGATCTATGACGCGACAAGGCCGCATCATATCGTCTGCCCGACGAGCTTTTCAAAATTGATCGTCTCCATCCCGCGTCCTCTTCTCAAGGCAAAGGTCGCGGGCGTCGAGCGGCGCACGGCGCTGCGCATTCCGGGCGACGCTGGCCTTGGCGCGGTGACTTCGGATTTCATCCGCTCCTGCGCCGGCCGCGCCGAGGTGTTGCCGCCGGGCGCCTTCGCGGCTCTGTCGGAGCATTGCGCCGACCTTCTGGCCCTGACGCTTGCTTCGATCGGGGAGCAGAAGGCGCCCTGGACGCGACATCGCGCGATGACTCTGAGCAGGCTCAAGCTTTTCGTCGATCGAAATCTACGCGATCCCAAATTGAACGTAGCGGCCGTCTCCGGCGGGGTCGGGCTTTCCTCCCGCTATATCAATGACGTCTTCAAAGACGATGGAGCCTCCTTGATGCGCTATGTCTGGACGCGTCGGCTCGAAAATTGCCGCAACGACTTACGCTCCGCGGCCCGCGCCGGGCATAGCGTTTCCGACATCGCCTTCGGTTGGGGCTTCAACGATCTGTCCCATTTCAGCCGTGCGTTCAAACAGAAATATGGCGTCTCTCCGCGCGACTATCGGCGGTGTGAAGCGCGGTCGACCGCCATACTATCCTAAGATCGGCGCCGGTTGTTTCGCCGGGCTCTATCCATGCGAAGCGCGTTCTTGGGTCCCGGCGCGCGGACAATAGATTTCGGCCTCGATGCGAGCCATGTCGAGCAGATAGGTCAAGGGGTCCAATCCGCCAAAACGCGCGAGCTGGGCCAGTTCCGCTGTCATTTGCGCGATGAACAGGGCCGTCGATTGCGCGGACGCGCCGGCGAGTCCGCTCTCGCTAAAGTTGGTCTCTGTGGCAGTCGACACGCGGCGCGCGTGAACCCTTGGCGGTTGCGGCCCGCGCATGTTTGGCTTGACCATGATGTGACCGGTCCGTTCAAAAGCTTTCGACGCTTAATTCGCGTAATTCGATTGTGATGATTATAATCAACTTATAATTGTATTCAACAAAAATCCGTCTCTTTCGCCGATAAAATTCCGGCGCGGGCCGACGCGCGGCTCGTAGGCAGGCAAGCGCAGCCGCCAGCACCGGCGCGCCCGCCGCAAAAGGGAGCGAGGCTTCAGAGCGCCTTGACCGCGTCGAGCACGGCGGCGGCATGCCCGGGAACCTTCACCTTGCTCCATATTTTCGCGATTTTCCCGTCTGGCCCGATGAGGACGGTCGTGCGCTCCACGCCGAAATATTTCCGCCCATACATGCTTTTTTCGACCCACACGCCATAGGCTTCGAGAAGGGTTTTTGATTCGTCGGAGGCCAAGGCGAGGTCTAGGCCATGCTTCGCCTTGAACTTGGCGTGGCTCGCGGCTGAATCGGGCGATGCGCCGAGAATCGCCGCGCCGGCCTTTGCGAATTCCGCCTTGAGTCCGTTGAAGTCGATCGCCTCCTTGGTGCAACCTGAGGTGTCGTCCTTCGGATAGAAGTAGAGAACGAGCTTCTTGCCGGCGAAGCTCGCGAGTGAAACCTGGCCGCCGGCGTCATCGGGCAGCGCAAAATCAGGGGCTTTGTCGCCCGCCGCGAGTTTCTTGCCCATTTCGCCTTCCTTTCGTCGCATTAAAAAGCCACTTGCCTCGATTGGCTCGGGTTACCCGAATTACCGTCGCGGGAGCCTGATCCAGCCGGATTTTTCTGCTTAATTTTACACAATTTCTTGGCCTTGGCCGTCCTGTCATCGAAAAACTTTTGCGGAGATAAAAGCTCCGACGGCTGCGCGGGCGGCCTTTCGACAAGCCGGGCCGGTTCGCGTAAGATGGAAAACTTCGGATTCACCTCTACCGAAAGGCCGCGCGCGCTTGGTCGAGCAACGTGAGGAACAGTCGGCGCGGCCGGGCGATTGGCGGGCGAGGACGGCGGGCGCTTCTTGTCCAGCTGCCTCGATGCGGACCGGTCGGGCGGTTCGGATCGCGTGGTCCACTTGCTATCTGACGCTTGGCTGCATCCTGCTGGCGGCGAGCCTCGGCGGCCTTTTCGTCGCCCGCCTGGCGCAGGGGCCGATCACGATTTCCGGCCTCGGCGCCCAAATCGCGAGCGCCCTCGATGAGCGTTTTGGCCGGGGCTATGATTTTCGCCTCGGGCAGGCGTCAATCGTCAAGCGCGGCTATGCGCCGAGCCTGAGCATTGACGGGCTCGCCCTCAAGGACGCGGCCGGCAAGACCATTCTGACCGCGCCGCGCGCGGAAGTCTCGGTCGATCTCTTGTCGCTGATTGCCGGCCGGGTGACGCCGAAGCGGCTCGAAGTCTTCGATATCGAGCTGCACATGGCGCTAATGCCGGATGGTTCGCTGGCGCTGCCGGCGGCCCCCGAATCCAAGGAGGCGATCGCGCTGACGCCGCCGCTCGCGAGCGCCTTGGCGCAAGGCTCGCTTACGCCCGCGAGCAACGTCAACCTGGCGGCCTCGGCCCCGGCGGCGTTGACGGAGGCCGGGTCTTCCGCGCCGCGGCCGCGGGCCTTGATCGTGAAGCAGATGGCCGCGTCGATCCGATTGTTGATCGACAGCTTGACCAACCCGCAAAGCCCTATCGCCGCCATCGATCGCGTTGGCATCGCGCGCGGCCGCGTTGTGATCGAGGACCGAACCACCGATCAAACGCTGGTTTTCAACGGGGTCAAGCTCGGCTTCGACAAATCCTCGGGAACCACGACTTTCAACCTCTCGGTCGACGGGCCGAACGGACGCTGGGAGGCCAATGGCGTGGCGCGCGGGGCCCCGGGCGCGCAGCGTCGGCTCGCGCTGTCGCTGCGCAACTTATCCTTGGACGAGATCCTGCTCGCGACGGGCGCCCGGTCGATCGGCGCGGATTTCGACACGCCGGTCTCGGCCGAGGTCAAATTCGCCCTGAACGCCGACGGATCGCTGTCGGAGGCCGCCGGCGAGGTCAATTTCGGCGCGGGCTATCTGCGTTTTGACGATCCAAACGACGAGCCCATGCTGGTCGACGCCATTCATGGCGGATTTCATTGGGATGCGACGGCGCGGCGCATCATGGTCGATCGTTCGACGCTGACCGCTGGCGACACCCACGCCGCGCTGTCGGGCTTCGTGGCGCCTCCTGTTCGCGAGGGCGACCCCTGGACGGTCGATCTGAACAGCGCCGAACCGAATATCGCGGCGCCGGAGCGCCCCGGCCAGCAGCCGGTCGAGATTGATCGCGGCGAATTCAAAGGGCGGCTGTTTCTCGCCGAAAAAAAGCTTTTGCTTGATCGCTTTTCGTTTAGCGGCCCCCAATGCGGCTTTGCCATGGCGGGGGAGGTCGAGTGGACTAATGGTCCGCATATGCGCCTCGGCGCCTCGATGTCGCCGACGCCGATTTCCGTCGTGACCCGCTTGTGGCCTTCGTTCATGGTCGCGCCGGTCCGTTCCTATCTCATCTCCCATGCGCGTGATGGAATCGTCGAGAAAGCCACGCTGCGGCTCGATTTCAACGCGGCCGTCTTGGCGGCGATGCGGGCCGAGCATCCGCCGCCGGACGACACGGTCGCGCTCGATTTCACGGTCGTGAACAGCAGCTTGGATTTCCTTTCCGGCGTGCCTTATCTGCACGGCGTTGACGGGATCGGCCATGTCACGGGCCGGACCTCGACCTTCACCACGACCAGCACGGGCGTCATTGACGTCGGCGAAGGTCGCCGGCTCTTCATTGCCGAGGGCGGCAGCTTCCACGTCGCGGACGCCTCGCTCAAACCGACCCCGGCCGCGATCGTGGCCAAGGTTTCGAGCAGCGTCGAGGCGGTCGGCGATCTTCTCGCGCGGGACGCGCTGAAGCCCTATGCGAGCCTGCCGCTGGATCGATCGACTTTGAAGGGACAGGTCGACGGCAGGCTCGAAATCGACATGAATCTTGGCCCAGGGATGGGCCCGGCCGACATCAGCCTGAAGATCAACGCTGGGGTCACGAATTTCACTGCGGAAAATCTGATCGGCAAGGAAAGGCTCGAAGCCGCGACTTTGACTGTCGTCGTCGATCCGGCCGGCCTGCATGCGAGCGGGCAAGGTCGTATGTTCGGCTCCCCCGCCACGGTCGACTTGAACCGGCCGGAAGGCAAGGCGGCCGACGCGTCCATCAGCCTGATCCTGGACGACGCGGCGCGGGCGAAGCACAATATCTCGATCTTGCCGGGCTTGACCGGTCCGATTGGCGCCACGCTCAAGGCGCCTCTCGGCGGCGGCGACAAGCTCAAGGCCCTGGTCGAGCTCGACCTGAGCCATGCCGCGTTCGACTGGCTCGGCATGTCGAAACCGGCCGGCCGGCCAGGCAAGGCGAAGCTCTCGTTGGTCGTCAATGAAAACTCGACCTCGCTCGATCAGATCGTCGTTGACGCGGGCGCGATCCAGGCCCGCGGCGCGGCCGAACTCGGTCCCGACCAATCATTGGCTTGGGCCAAATTATCGCAGCTGAAAGTCTCCGCCGGCGACGACATGAAGCTTGACGCCACGCGAGTCGGCGACAGCCTCAAAGTCATGATCCGCGGCTCGACGATCGACGCCAGGCCTTTCGTGAAATGGCTGATCTCCGCCTCGCCCGATCCGGTTGCACCCCCGCTCGCCGCCAGCGGCGGCGACAAAGACAAGGATGCGCCGCCGGCGATCGACCCGGGCGCGGTCAAGGACACGGGTCCAAAGGAGGTCGAACTCGACCTCAAGACCGGGCTCTTGACCGGTTATAACAAAGAGGTCGTCGCCGGCGCCGAATTAAGGCTTGTCCGGGGCGACAATCAAATCAAGCAACTTGCTTTCGCCGGGAGATTCGGACGCGATCCGGTCTCGGGCAATCTGACCGGCTTCCCCACCGAGCCGCGGATCAATTTCCTGTCCGATGACGCCGGCGCGCTTTTATCCTTCATCGACCTCTACAAGCATATGGAGCGCGGCCGCCTCTCGGTCGCCATGCGGGTCAGCCCCGGCGCCTTGGCCGGCGGGCTCGAGATCGAATCCTTCATCTTGCGCGATGAGCCGGCCCTGCGCCGAATGGTCGCCGAAGGCGTTCCCTCGGGCGAGGTCGCGCGTGGCCACAAGATCGACGCGGGCTCCATGGCCTTCACGAAATTGCAGGTGCAATTTGAGCGCCTCGGCGGCCGCGTGGAGCTCCACAATGGCACGATGCACGGCGAGTCGATCGGCCTCACCGTCGACGGCTGGGTCGATTACGCGCATGACCGCATCGACATGCACGGCACTTTCGTGCCGGTCTACGCGGTCAATAACTTGTTTTCGAAAATCCCCGTCTTCGGCATGATCCTCGGCGGCGGCGCGAACGAAGGGCTCATTGGGGTCAATTTCCGGGTTGAGGGCGCCGTCAGCGCGCCGACCCTCAACATTAATCCGCTCTCGGCGATCGCGCCCGGAATCTTCCGCCAGATTTTCGGCGTAGGGGCCAATTTCCCGCCGTCCGGAGCCGTCAATCAATAGGGCTGCGCCGCACGCCTCACACTGCAACGCAAAAGCGCTTTTCTTGGGCGGCGCGTTGCGATTGGGCGCCGCGCGCTGTACGGTACGAAGTTCATCGATTCGGATCGATGACGTCAGTCCATAGAAATCAATTCGGTTGCCACAGCCTGCCGATTTGCAACAGCGGATTCCGCTTAATAATAACTCAGGGAGATGCAAGATGCGCTTATGGTGCAGGGCGTCGTTTGCCCTATTTGCTGCTTTGACGCTCGCGGCGAGCACTCAAACGCTAGCGGCGAGCAATCATGGGGGGCACGGCATGAGCGCGACTGAGCGCGCCGCGAATTTCGGCCTCACCGATATCCGGGCCATGGTCTATATACCGGGCCCGATAGGTCCGGCGAAGCCGGTAAGCACCGCCCCCGCTTATCAGAGTTGCCCATCCGCCTTGCCTTATTTCCTGAACCAGGATCTGGCGGTCTATGATTGCCAAGGTCAACCGGCAGGCCAGCAGGACGCAAAATATACAATTTATAACGACTCGGATTTCTATAACGCGAACTTTACGCCGCTATGGGGCGTGGTGGGGAACCAGTATCGCGATGACCTTGGAAGATATAAGACCGAGCTGAACGCGAATTACATCCGTCCGTACGACTGGCAAGCAAATCCCGCCATTCGCAACCACCATCCTTTCCTGAACTACGCCAAGTCGCTGGGAATGCATGTATCGATCCCCATATCCACCTATAATTTGAGATTAATGTGCGGGGAAAAAATCCCCGGCGATTGGCAGCAGAATGTGCAATGGATCTTCAATGAGGTCTATCAATCCGGCGCGGTTGACAAGGCGGCGGGGATCTTGGAGATCTTCAACGAATATAACGTCAACTCATGCAAGAACCCGCAATTCGTGGCTCAAGTCGCGGCGGAATGGAATAGGTTGGAAAACGAGCGCAACGTGCCGGACGCGCAAAGGCTGCTCATTGGCTTCCCCGTGACCTTCGGCGAGCAAAACGGCATTCCGGGCGGCGCCGGCCTCGACGTGTTCAACGCGATCAAAAACGATCCCAAGCTCGGCACGGATTTCTGGATTGCGCGCGTCGTTTATGCGGTCAACACGTTCAATAGCGGCGCATTCATGCTGACTTGGACCACGACCACGCTTCCCGCATGGTTCACCCAGAACGGCATGCCGGCCCATACCCCTGTGGTGTTTACGGAATATGGCCGGAGCTCGGATGAGGCGGACCCTCCGAACGAAACCGGTCAGGCGACATGGGTCATGGGCCAATTCCAGTCCATGTGGCCGAAGCCCGCGAATTTTCTCGGGGCCATGGCTTTCGTGAACGAATATCGCCCTTGGCTAACTTCGCCTGAACCTAACTATGGCCTCGCGAACTTCGGTCAAGGATCTGGATCCTGGGGCAAGCCCGCCGCCACCTATGTCCACTCGGAAATGTACCAGAATCCGAACGCGCCGATGGGGCAACTCTGGAACGCGCTATATCAGATCGATCCGCAGAAGCCGAGACCGGCCTATTGCGCGGTCGGCAAAGTGTTTTTCGGCTCGGGGACTCAGCCTGCTTGCCCGTAGTCTGCGCGTAAGAGCATGTTCCGAAAAAGTTGCTCGACTTTTTCGATCAGAACATGCTCAAACTTAATGATCTAGAGCGAGTTCTTATCGATTGGATTGAGTCCATCCAATCGGAACGCGCTCTAGTCGCGCTCGGCGCAATATCTCGCCGAGCGCGGGCTTTCCCTGTAGGGCGGGAGGCTCGGCGAGCCTCAACGTCAAACCGCTCGCGGCGATCGCGCTCGGAGTCTCCCGCCAGATTTGCGGCGGGGGCCTCATTTTCCCGCGGGTATCGAGCGTCAAGCCAGTTGGGCGGCGTGGGGCCCTGGGTTTGGCCTGACGGTTATGCCTGCGTGATAGGGCAAATGCGCCCGAGGCCTCGGATCGGCGTCACTTCGCGGCGTCTTGCTGTCGCGAATCCACGCATTCAAGAGGTCCCAGGCCACCGCGAGAACGACTGGGCCGATGAATAAGCCGCCGATCCCATGCGCCAGAACGCCGCCGATGACGCCGACAAACGTCACCGGCATCGGGGTCGTCAGCCCGCGCGCCAGGACGAAGGGCTTCAAGAAACTGTCGATGACAATGAGCATGGCCATGCAGGCCGTGAAGGCCAGCGCAGGCAAAATCGTCATCGTGGTCCAGCTCCACATGATCAGCGGGGCGACGATGATCAGCGGGCCGATTTGAATAATTCCGAGCACCAGGACCGCGAGCGTCAGGAAGCTTGCGCCAGGAACCCCGGCCAACGACATTCCGAGTCCGCCGAGAACCGCCTGCATCAATGAAATGCCGATCACGCCGCGCGACACGGCGCGTCTGGTGGCCCCCGAGAGCGTCACGAATCTCTCGCCATGAGTCGAATCGATCTTGAGTGCGAGCGTCTTCGTCGCCGCGACGAGCAGGGGCCCCGGCGGAAACAGGAATCCGGCGATGATCACCGAGACCAGGAATTGCAGCGTCCAGGCGCCCACATTGCTGACCGCGTTGAGCAGGATGTCCCCAACCGGTTTCAGCTGCGGGAGCAGGTAGGATAAAGCGCTTCGCACATTGGTCGAAGCGAGGGTCCGAAAAGTCATAAAGCTGTTGGCCGATCAGCGGCCAATGGCGGACGGCCTCCGGCGGCGGGGGGACCGATAATTTTCCCGAATCGAGCTGATGAATAAGCTCCTTCAAGCCGTCGATCAGCCCGAGCCCTAGCCAGGTCACGGGTCCGATGACGACCAGCAGCCCGAGTATGGTGACCAATGCGGCCGCCAATCCCCGCCGGCCGCCGAGCATGGCCGCTATCCAGTCGAAAATTGGATAAAGCGCGACGGTCAGCACGACGCTCCAGACGATGATCGGTATGAATGGATGAACGAGAACGAAAGTCCACGAGACAAGGAGTCCGATAAATCCGAGATGGATCGCCGTTTCGACGAAAGTCGCGTTAAACCGACGATAGTCGAATGAGTCTGGGCGCTCTTCGGTCACTGAAGCCTTCCGGATGAATTGGACCCGCCGCGGGCTCCGTTGTTGGAGGCGTGGCGGGCGGCCATGCGCCCCTGTTTAACCGATATTTTTCGCCTCGCCAGGCGTCATTGCGGAGAGAGTCTCCACGACCATCAAATGATTTGGGATTCGTCGAGGGCCGAAAGCCGATCCGCGGCGCGTCAGACCAGCTTCAGTAAAATATGGCGCTTGCGTCCCAGTGAGAGCTTCACGACGCCGTCACGGACATCGCCGGCCCCGATCATGGCGCGCTCGTCGGTGACCGTCTCGTCATTGATCTTGAGGCCGCCGCCCTTGATCTGGCGGCGCGCTTCGCCGGTCGAGCCGACGAGCCCCGCCTTGACGAAAGCCGCGAGCGCGCCGAGCCCGGCTTCGATCTCGCCGCGCGCGATCTCGAGTCCGGGCAGGCTTTCCGCCAAAGCGCCCTCCTCGAAGGTTTTTCGCGCCGCCTCGCTCGCCGCCAGCGCCGCGTCCCTTCCATGAACCATGGCGGTCGCCTCGGTCGCCAGCACTTTCTTGGCCTCGTTGATCTCGGCGCCGCCGAGCGCTTCGAGCCGTGCGATTTCGTCCAAAGGCAATTCGGTGAAAAGCTTCAGGAAGCGCCCGACGTCTTGATCCTCGCAATTGCGCCAATATTGCCAATACTCGAAAACCGGCAGCATGCTTTGCTCGAGCCAGACCGCGCCTTGCGCCGTCTTGCCCATTTTCGCGCCAGACGCCGTCGTGAGCAGCGGCGAGGTCAAGGCGTAGAGCTGGCTCGTCCCCATGCGGCGGCCGAGATCAATGCCGGTGATGATATTGCCCCACTGGTCGGAGCCGCCCATCTGCAAGACGCAGCCATGGCGCTTGTGAAGCTCGACGAAATCATAGGCCTGAAGGCACATGTAATTGAATTCGAGGAAGGACAGTTCCTGGTCGCGGTCGAGCCGCATCTTCACCGAATCCATCGCAAGCATGCGATTGACCGAGAAATGGCGGCCGACCTCGCGGAGAAAATCAATATAGTTGAGCGCGCCGAGCCAGTCGGCGTTGTCGGGCATGACGGCGTCATGCCGCCCGTCGCCAAAGGTCAGGAACTTGGCGAAGATTCGCTTGATCCCCTCCTTATTGGCGGCGATCGTCTCGAGCGACAGGATCTTGCGGCTCTCGTCCTTGCCGGAGGGGTCGCCGACCTGCGTCGTCCCGCCGCCCATCAGCGCGACGGGCTTGCCGCCGGTCTTCTGCAGCCAGCGCAGCAGCATGATCTGGACGAGCGAACCCACATGCAGCGAGGCCGCCGTGCAGTCGAAACCGATATAGGCGACGAGATCGCCGCTTTTCGCCTTCTGGTCGAGCCCGGCGAGATCGGAGCATTGATGCAGAAAGCCGCGCGCGATCAGCGCGGCGAGAAAGTCGGACGTGGGGCGGAATTCGTCGGACACGGCAATTTCCTAAAACGCTTTTGTTCGGCTGCGCCCGCGCCGGGCGCGCGGCGGACTGGCGAGCTTTAAGAGGAACGTGGCTCTTATGCAACGCCGCGCGATTTAATGCGCCGCGCGACGACCTCGCGCGCTGATTTCTCCGTCTCCTAGCGGCGTCCTGGTTTATCCTGCTCCTCGTGGAGAACCAGGCGATGAGTCTCACCCGCGCGATCGGCCTCATGAGCGGCACGTCGATGGATGGCGTCGATATCGCCTTCATTGAGACCGATGGAGAAGAAAGGATCGCCCTCCGCGCCTCGGGGTTTTTCCCTTACGCCGAGGCGGATCGCGCGCTTTTGCGCGGCGCGCTCGCCGATGCGATCGGGCTTGAGGATCGCCGCGCGAGGCCTGGCGCCTTGGCGTTGGCGGAGGCCATGGTCACCGCCCGCCACGCAGAAGCCGTGGAGGGGTTTTTGGCGGCGGAGAGCCTTGATCGCGAAACGATTGATCTCGTCGGCTTTCATGGCCAGACCGTCCTGCATCGGCCGGAGCGGCGCTTGACCGCGCAGCTCGGCGACGGCGCGGCGCTCGCCGACAGGATCAAGCTCAAGGTCGCCTATGATTTTCGCGCCGCCGATGTGTCGCGCGGCGGGCAGGGGCGCCGCTTGTGCCGGTGTTTCATCGCGCCTTGGCGGCGGCTGCGGGTTTCGCCGAGCCGGTGGCGATCGTCAATATTGGCGGCGTCGCCAATGTGAGCCTGGTCGAGCCGGACAAGGAGCCGGTCGCCTTCGACGCCGGACCGGGCAATGCGCTGCTGGACGATCTGATACTCGCCCGCACCGGTGCGGCGATCGACCGCGACGGCGCGACGGCGGCGAAAGGCAAGGTCGATGAGGCGGCGTTGCGCGAACTGATGGCGCACGCGTTCTTTGCGCTGCCGCCGCCCAAGTCGCTCGACCGCAATGATTTTTCCGCTGGCCCGGTCGCGCGGCTCGGGCTTGAGGACGCGGCCGCGACCCTCACCGCCTTCACGGCGGCGGGACTGGCTCGCGCCTTCGCGCAACTGCCAGCGCGGCCCGCGCTCGCCATCATCTGCGGCGGGGGCGCCCGCAATCCGACTTTGATGGGCGAGCTGTCGCGCCGGCTTCCCTGCCGGGTCGCCGATGCGGAGGCCTATGGCTGGTCGGCGGACGCCATGGAGGCGCAGGCCTTCGCCTATCTGGCGGTGCGCTGCGTGAAAGGCCTGCCGATCACCTTCCCGACGACGACGGGCGTCGACGCGCCTCTGAAGGGGGGCGTTTTCGTGACGCCTGAGGAGGCCTGAAAATTCGCGGCGGGACGAGGGATCGCTGGAAGTCCCCAAAATCGAGGACGTGAGCCCTATCCATTGGCTGCAGCCGACGGTTTGAATTTCTACGCCGGCTAACCCTGCCTACGCCGATGGGCTGCGGATGGCGTTGCCGAGCGGCATGGCGACCGATTGACGGAAGCACGGACGGGGGCAGTAGGCGGTCCCCGTCCGTGAAAGCCTCTCAGAACTTCACGATAATGTCCCCTGCGAAAGTAAATTGCGACGCTTTTTGACCAGCGTCGAAAGGCGTCGTGTGGCTCAAGGATGCGTCATAGCGAATTTCGGGACGGACAATCAGTCCTTTGATCAGGGGAAGCGCCGGATCTGTTGGAAGCGTCGGCGTGATGTTTAGTCCTGCCGTGAGCTCAAGATAAGTGGTCGCGGCCGGCGCTGTGGTTATCCCGTACAAATAGTATGATCCGTCGCCAAGATTGGCGTAATTGAAGCCATGTTCGGCGTTGACGAAATCGATGTTGCCGGGATAAGCGGCGACGAAGAAGTTCTGGTTGTCACGCCAGACCTCGGCGCGTCCCACGACCTTCAGCCAATCATTTATGGCGTAGGCCGCGTATTGCGCGACGCCATAGCCGCTCGCATGGAAGCCCTGGTCGTAGATGTAGTTGATATCAGTGATCAAGGTCAGCTTGTCGGTCACCTTCCATGTGGCGGTAACATCATCGAGATAGCGTAACGCGCGGTTAGGATTGCATGCGCATGCCGCGATTACCGCTGGGACGTCGGGGTTTTCCGGCCCGATATGGGTGCTGGCCAGAATCGTGAGATTGCCGCCGAGCAGGTTGAGGCCTATTCCGCCATTAAACGCTAAGGCGCGGTTATTGTCGCCCGGCCATCCAACTGACGTATTCACTCCGGTGTCGAAGCCGAGATAGACATCAAGGAGAGGATCGACATGCGAAATCGTCAAGACGCCCGTGTTCTTCAAGGGCGTGCCAAAGTTGAAGATATAAGAATGGGAATAAAGTAGGTTATCCCCTGCTGAGATTACTTCCGCGCCCTCAAGCGTGACGAATTGGCCGAATTTGACGTCGATGCCGCCTGTGTAGAGCCACGGCAGATGGACGACGCCCCATGCCTCGACAATATCGAATTGATTTCTGCCGGAGAGAATATAGTCGAGCTCGCCAAGATAATGGGTGTAGCGGGCGTCGGAACCATACATGGTCTGGATCTTGAGGCCGAAATCATATCCGGTTGCATTCGGATCAAGCGGACGTTGAACGGTCAGCAGCGCCTGGTTGAGCAGGACGGAGTTGGCCTTATCGGTAAACGTCTGCCCAAAGTTCAGGCCGTCGGGCGGATATCCCGGGTTGAAATTCCCACCAGCTTCGATCGCGCCGCTTACGGTCAAGGTGTCGACCCATGACGGCGGCGGGGCGGCGGGTTTGGCTTCGACATCCGCGGCTCGAGCGGATTGCGCCAGGCTCAGCGCGAGCAGCGACGCGCCGACCGAGAATAACGCACTTTGCATCCGTAGAAAGGCCATGATTCCACTCCCGTCCAGGCGTCCAGAAGTGATTAAGAAGCACACAAGACGGGGCTGGGTTCAATCTAGTTTTAGATGGGATTTTTATTTCCGTGGCAGGCGGTGCTTTCTTGCCACAGCAGGGCAAATTTAAGGGCGATTTGCCTACGCGGCAAGCACGCCCAATCTAAATCTGATCTGATCGCCGATAATTATGTCCGAATACAATGTTATTGGATAATTTGTGAATTGGTGTTCGGGGTATATATTATATAAAAATCTCATAATCGCTTGAGCTACATAGTATAAAAATATCATAGTGTTGCAGTTTGGCGGCGGTTCCGCGCTATTCGAAGACTCGTTGCAATCAATCGCCGGTTTTGCTTGATCCATTTCTACATGTGTCTACAAAGCAAGGGACAAAGTTGAGCAGGTCGTAGGAGACTAAAGACTCCCTGTCCGAACAAAAAGCATCAGATGCTTGGAGGCGATCGCCGGGCGATTGAATCCTGTTCGAGGCGCGTGGCTTTTCCAACCGATAAAACCATCAATTCGGCGCTGCGAGCGAAAGCCACAGCGCGGAGGCGCCCCGATGCGTGGCGCTTCAGGTGCAGTCGAGAAAAGGGCACATACAATGTTCAAACTGTATCGGGCAATATGGCGAGCGAACTTGGCGGCGGCTCTTCTTTGCTCCGCCGCGCCAGTGTTTGCCGCGGATGTGAATCCGGAACCAACGCCGGCTCCGGAAGAGTTGAACTTCTTCACGCGGCTCTACCATGCCTATGGCGATGAATGGGGCTTGGCCTCGGCGCCGGTGGACCCCAACGCGCCGCCCGGCCCGCCGACGCGACGTCCCGCGCCGTGGCCGCCGGCGCCGGAGAGCACGCCGCCCATGCCGTTTGCGGACTGGCCTGCGGGCGGCTTGGACTATATCGGCGTCTCGACGCCCAACGCGGTCGATAGCCCTTTGATGAAGGCGATCGGGACGGACAATCCGGTAGGCAAGACGCTGAATGACGCCCATATCCAGATTTATGGCTGGGCGAACATCGGCGGCGATTTCAGCACGGCGCACAAGGGCTACGGCGGAAACGCCCCGGCGGCCTATGCTTTCACGCCAGATATCACTCAGCTCGACCAGGCGGTCGCCTATATAGAGCGCGTTCCGGATACGGTGCAGCAGGAACATGTCGACTGGGGCTTTCGCGTCGCCCCGATTTGGGGCGAGAATTACCGCTACACGCAATCATTCGCCTTCCCCGGCGACAACGCTCTCTTGTATCATAACCAATATGCCGGATTCGACATTCCGATGGCCTATCTTGAGCTCTATGTCCCAAGGATCGGCGACGTGCCTATCTTTGAAGGGCTGGAGTTTCGTCTGGGGCGCTATATCTCGGTTCCGGACATCGAGGCGCAGCTCGCGCCGAACAATTATATGTACTCGCACTCGATGACCTATGCGGTCGACAACTACACAAATCAGGGTCTGCTCACCTCTTTGAAGGTAACCAAAAACTGGATGCTGCAATTTGGCGTCTCGATCGGCACGGAAACGAGGCTATATAACACGAAATATGTCTCGCTAATCAATCCCAACACCGGGTTCCAAGGCTATAGCGGCCCGAAGGATCCGGGCGCGCAACCAACCTACACCGGCTGCGTGCAATATGACAGCGATACGTCTCATGACAACATTTACCTCTGCGCCAACGGCATGAACAGCGGCCAGTGGGGTTTCAACAATCTTCAATGGCTTGGCGGAACCTATTACCACAAGTTCAATGATCAATGGCACATCTCGATCGAATCCTATTATATGTATCAGAATAACGTGACCGACGTGTTGCAAGGCTATGGGGCTACGCCCTTCGCCTATATTCCGTTCAACGCTCCGTACGAAGCCGTTTGCCCGTTCGAGAAATACGGGCAAACTTCGTGCACCGCGCGGGAATGGACAGTGCTATTCTATCTGGACTACCAATTCTCCCCGCTGGACAATCTTTCCTTGCGTGGTGAATTCTATAACGATATTAACGGACAACGCACTGGCTACGCGACTGCCTACAATAACTGGGCCCTTGGTTGGCAGCATTGGTTCTCGCCTCAAATCGAGATCCGTCCCGAACTCGCGTATTATCATGCGCTTGACAAGCCGGCTTTCGATAATGGAACCAGACATGCCCTCGGGGTCGCGTCGATGGACCTGATCTGGCACTATTAGCCGAGATCATTCCCAATCAAGACCGATCGTCGTCGCGGACGACCGTCGGTCTTTTCCGGGATTATTGCGCGCCGCCTCGCGCGCCTAATCAAATGCATTTTCGCGTTCTTATTCGTGTCGGCGGGCTTGAATTTATAGTTCTGATCTGAAACTCATCGCGCCTGCGAAGCCTACGGTATCCTGGTCATATGAGCCCAATGTCATGAAATCTAAAGAAAAGCCCTCGCCGACATCGCCAGGCAGAGCTTTCGGTCTGCCCCGCGCGGCGCAGTTCGCGATTCTATTCGTCATCGTGGTCAGCGTCATTTGGGGCTGGTTCTTCGGTCCGTTTCGCGCGCCTAAGGAAGAAGCTCCGACGGAAAAGGCGGGCTCTTCCGAAGCAGCAAGCTTCACGCCGACGCCCCAGCAATGGGCGTCGATGCGGACGGCGACGGTCACGGAGATGGAGTTTCTGCCCCAGCGCCAAGCGGAGGGGAAGATCGCGGTCGACGACCACTTCGCCACCGCCGTCTACCCTCCCTATAATGGGCGCGTGACCGCCGTGTTTGTCCGCGATGCCGATTATGTCAAGCAGGGCCAGCCCTTGTTTCGATTGGACTCGACCGATCTGGTGCAGGCGATCAACGATGTCGTGACGGGGAAGGCGGGCGTTGCGAAAGCGCAGTCGCAGCTCGTTTTGACCAAGACGGCCGAGGAGCGCGCCCATCAATTATACCTCGCCAAGGGCGGCGCCTTGAAGGACTGGCAACAAGCGCAGGCTGATCTGACGGCGGCGCAGAACGATCTGAAATCCGCCGAGATCGGGCTCGCGGCCGCGCAGGACCGGCTGCGCATCATCCGCGTCCAATCCGGAGAAACGGAGATGGAGGCGCTGACGCGGACAACGCCGGAACTGAACGTGCTTTCGCCCATCAACGGCCAGGTGCTGATGCGCAAGCTCGGCGTTGGACAATATATCAGCCAGGGCGCGACCGATCCCATCATGTTGATCGGCGATCTGTCGACAGTTTGGCTCGTCGCCAATGTGCGTGAGACCGATGCGCCCTACGTGCGCGTCGGGCAGCCCGTCGAAGTGCGCGTGACCGCCTATCCCGACAAGGTCTTCAAGGCGAAGATCACCTTTGTCGCGCCCATGGTGGATCCCAATGTTCATCGTTTGCCGATCCGGGCCGCGGTGCCCAACGAGGAAGGCCTCTTGAAGCCGGAGATGTGGGCTGATTTCCGAATCGCGACCGGCGCAGGCCGCAAGGGCCTTGCCGTGCCGGCGCAGGCCATCGTCTTCGAAGGCGACGTCCAACGAGTTTGGGTCGCCGCCAAGGACCATAGTCTCACATCGCGCGAAATCCAGACGGGGATCGTAAATGGGCCGAATGTCGAAGTCCTCTCGGGGCTGTCGGCCGGAGATGAGGTCGTCACCCGGGGAAGCATTTTCATCGATCGGGCGGCGGCTGGTGATTAGAAGCTCAGAACCAGCCCGCGTGGCCGGGCCACGAAACTCGGACACGAGATCGACATGAACGGACTCATCGCTTTCGCGCTAAGACGACGCATTCTCGTCGTTGTAATGCTCGTGGGGGTCCTCGTGGCCGGCGCGATCAGCTTCGCCAATCTCAATATCGAGGCCTATCCTGACCCCGTGCCGCCGCTGGTCGATGTGGTGACGCAATGGCCCGGCCAGTCCGCCGAGGAGATCGAGCGTTACGTCACCATCCCGATCGAAATCGCGCTCGCCAGCATCCCGCATGTCACCGCGGTGCGGACGAGCTCCTTGTTCGGCCTGTCGGACGTGAAGGTGCAATTCACGTATGATTACACTTATGACGAAGCGGAGCAAAAGGTGTTGAATCACCTGTCGCAGCTCTCGCCTCTGCCCGGCAATATTACGCCCGGAATCTCGCCCGAAAGCCCCACGGGAGAGGTCTACCGCTATCGCTTGAAGGGACCGCCCGGATTCAGCCTGACCGACCTCAAATCATTGCAGGATTGGGTCGTCGATCGCCGCTTCAGGGCCGTGCCCGGAGTTGTCGACGTCACCGGTTGGGGCGGCCGAACCAAGACCTATGATGTCACGATCGACCTCGCCAAGCTGCAAGCCTATAATCTGACGTTGGCGCAAGTGCTGCAGGCGTTGAGCAATAGCAACATCAATGTCGGCGGCCAGACCCTCAATGTCGGTCCGCAGGCCGCGGTGGTGCGTGGCGTGGGGCTGATCAGGTCGATGGACGCAATACGCGACACGGTCATCACCCAGAACAATAATGTTCCGGTGCTGATCAGCGATGTCGCCACGGTCGGCGTCGGGCATGTGCCGCGGCTGGGAATTGCGGGCCAGGACTCGGAGGATGACGTCGTCCAGGGGATCGTGCTGATGCGGCGCGGCTTCGAAACCTTGCCGACCTTGAAACGAATTGAGGCCGCCGTCACGAAGATGAATGCGGAGATTCTGCCGCCGGGCGTTCGCCTCGTACCCTATTACGACAGAACCGACTTGATCAATGTGACCACCCATACGGTTCTGCACAATGTGGCGTTTGGAATCATACTCATCTTCCTGGTCCAGTGGCTTTTCCTGGGCAATCTGCGCAGCGCCATCGTGGTTGCGACGACCATTCCTTTCGCTCTATCTTTCGCCCTGATCGTCATGACCGTGAGGGGAGAATCGGCCAATCTTCTATCCGTGGGCGCCGTTGATTTCGGCCTCATCGTGGACGGTTCGGTCATCATGGTGGAGAATATCTTTCGTCATCTCGTCGAATGGCGGCACGGCCCGCGCGAGCCTCACGGGGAGCACGGGTTGGCGATAGATCGAATGCCGGACACGCTCCCGGGGCTGTCGCGCCGGATGGCGGTCATTCACGCCGCGGGCGTCGAGGTCGCCACTTCGATCTTTTTCTCAACCGCCATCATACTCGCCGCTTTCGTGCCGTTGTTCGGGCTCGGCGGGATTGAAGGACATATTTTTTCGCCCATGGCGAAAACTTATGCCTACGCCCTGCTCGGCGCCGTCATCTGCACTTTCACGGTCTCACCAGCCCTGAGCGCCCTTCTGCTGCCGAAGGATCTCAGCGAGAAGGACACGATCGTCGTGCGCGCAATTCACGCGATTTATTCGCCGGTGCTTCATTTCGCGGTTCAAAATCGCGTTCTGACTATCGGCGGCGCGGTGTTTCTGTTTCTGCTGAGCGTGCTGGCCGGACGCTCGCTGCAGCTTGAGTTTCTGCCCAAGCTTGAAGAGGGCAATCTTTGGATCCGCGCGACCATGCCTATCTCGATTTCGCTCGAAGAAGGCAATGGCTATGTCAATCGGATGCGAGCCTTGATGTTGACTTTTCCGGAAGTCATCACCGTGGTGTCTCAACACGGACGGCCAGATGACGGCACCGATACGGCTGGTTTCTACAACGCGGAATTCTACGTGCCGCTGAAGCCACCCTCCGAATGGCCTAAGGGGCTCACCAAAGAAGAGTTCACGAAAGAGGTTGTCGACAAGCTGCAGGATCAATTCCCCGGCATTGACTTCAATGCATCACAGAACATTCAAGACAATGTCGAGGAAGCCGCATCGGGCGTGAAAGGCGAGAATTCCGTCAAGGTGTTTGGGTCCGACCTGAAGTTGCTGGAGACGACAGCGAACAAGATCAAGGACGTGCTGTCGACCGTCAAGGGGATAACCGATCTCGCCGTTCTGACGACGCTTGGCCAGCCGACGGTGACGATCGATGTTGACCGCCGCAAAGCGGCGCGCTACGGGCTTATGCCGGGCGACGTCAATGCCGTGGTTCAGGCGGCGATCGGCGGGCAAACCCCCGGCGATCTCTACGAGGAAGGAAGCGATCGGCATTTTCCGATCATGGTTCGTCTGGCTCCGCGCTATCGGCAGGACCTCGACGCCATTCGCAACATCACAATCGGCGCGCAAGGGCCGAATGGCCAGATTCAGGTGCCGCTCAGCGAGGTCGCCACCATAAAGCTGACGTCTGGCCCGGCCTTTATTTATCGCGAGCAACAACAACGCTACGTGCCGATCAAGTTTAGTGTGCGCGGACGCGACGTAGGCAGCGCAATTCTGGAGGCCCAGAAGAAAGTCGCCGAGTTGGTGGTGTTGCCGTCGGGCACACGGCTCGAATGGGTCGGCGAAATTGAAAACCTCCAAGACGCCATAGCGCGCTTAAAGGTCCTGGTGCCAATAAGCATGATCTTAATTTTGATGCTGCTCTTTGGGATGTTTGGGACCGTGCGCAACATGCTGCTCGCGGCAAGCGTCATCCCGATGGCTTTGGTGGGCGGCATTTTCACGCTGGTCTTGACTGGAACGCCGTTCAGCGTTTCGGCCGCGATCGGATTTGTCGCCCTGTTCGGCATATCAGTCATGGAAGGCGTGATTCTTCTATCGTTCTTCCTGCGCATCACGCATTTGGGCGTCCAACGTCACGAGGCTATCATTCAAACAGGCGTGACGCGTATGCGCCCTGTGGTAATGACCTGCGTCGCGGCTTGCGTCGGCCTGCTCCCGGCGGCCGTGTCGCATGGCATTGGCTCGCAGGTCCAACGCCCGCTTGCGCTGGTGGTTGTCGGCGGCATCCTGCTCGCTCCCGTGCTGATCTTGATCATCCTACCGGTATTGATCGATCTCTTCACGCCGGATGAATTGGGCCAAGCGCTCGCCGATGTCGCGCCGGCGCCGGGAGAGTAAGCGATGCGCCAACTCAAATGTTCCACGCGACCAGGATGGCGGGACAGCCATGCTTCTTCGCCGCGCAAAGAGGGGGCTTGCCGCCTTGGCGCGCCCCGCTTAGTTGGAATGGCCGCCTGTCTTATGATGATTTTGCTGTCGGCCTGCGCGGTCGGCCCCAATTTCGATCCGCCTTCGGCGCCGGAGGTTGGCGGCTATACGCCGGAGCCCTTGGCGCATCGGACCGCGTCGTCGCCCGGGCCGGAAGGAAAAGCGCAGCGCTTCGTGCAGGATCTTGATATTCCCGCCCAATGGTGGGCGACTTTCCACTCCCGCCCGCTGAATGATTTGATCGAGGACGCGCTGAGGCGCAATGCGGATCTGCAGGCGGCCCAGGCCGCGTTACGCGTCGCGCATGAAAACGCCGAAGCGCAAAAAGGTCTTTTCGCGCCGCAGATCGGCGGGGAGTTCAACCCGACCGGCGGCAAGACGGGAGTGGATGTCGCGCCGATCCTGAACACAACCTCGCCCTATTACAGCCTGGCGACGACGCAATTGACCGTCGCCTACACGCCGGATGTTTTCGGGTTGAATTGACGCAGCGTGGAATTGCTCGAGGCCCAGACCGAGCAGCAGCGCTTCCAGCTCGAGGCGACCTATTTGACGCTGACCTCCAATGTGGTCGCCGCGGCGATCCAGGAGGCCTCGCTGCGCGCGCAGATCGAGGCGACGAAGAAAATCGTCGCGATCGAGACCAATCTGCTCGGCCTGCTGCGCCGTCAATTGAGCTTGGGCCAAGTCGCCGGCGGCGACGTCGCCCTGCAGGAGGCGGCCCTGGCGCAGGCCGAGGAGACCTTGCCGCCGCTCGAAAAGCAATTGGCTCAGCAGCGCGACCTCTTGACCGCCCTCGCCGGGCGCTATCCAAGCGATGAAGTCGTGCAAAAATTCACGCTCGCGTCCTTGAAGCTCCCGTCCGATCTACCGGTCAGCCTCCCATCGCAGGTGGTCGAGCACCGGCCCGACGTGAAGGCGGCTTCGGCCAATCTGCATTCCGCCAGCGCCTCGGTCGGGGTCGCCATGGCCAACCGGCTGCCGCTCATCAGCCTGTCCGCGAACACCGGCTCCAGCCCCGCCAATTTCGCCTATCTGTTCAACCCGCCGACCTTGTTTTACGCTCTCGCCGGCAATGTCGAGCAAAGCATTTTCGACGGCTTTACTTTGTATCATAAGCAAAAGGCCGCCGAAGCCGCGCTCGAACAGGCCGACGCGCAATATCGCGGCACGGTGATCACCGCGTTCCAGAATGTCGCCGATTTGCTGCGCGCCTTGCAGGCCGACGCGCGCGCGCTCAAGGCTGCGGCCGCGGCCGAAGCGGCGGCGAAGACAAGCCTGGATATCACGCGCAAGCAGATGCTGTTGGGGGCTGTCAATTTTCTCGCGCTGTTGAACGCGGAGCAGACCTATCTGCAAGCCGTCCTGGCGCGGGTGCAGGCCGAAGCTGGCCGTTACGCCGACACTGCGGCGCTGTTCCAAGCCCTCGGCGGCGGATGGTGGAACCGTGACGATGGGGCGACCGTCGCCAAGGCGAATTGAGACCGCGGCTTTGAAAGTCTTGGATTTTCGTGTGAAGTCTCAGCGTGAGCGGGCGCAGGCTCGGCACTATCCCAGGGCGGCCCCACGAAGATGATGGCGTCGGGGGCGAGTTCGCCTGCTTTGGGAAAAAGGTTCCTGGCGTCAGCGCGGCGCCGCCGTGCGATATGCGCTGAAAGCCGATCAGCCCCGCAGGTCGGCTCCGGCAAGTCCAATGACATGCCCCTGACGTTTGGCGATTTCGAGCTTGACGCTGGTCCAATGACGCGGCGAACGCTCTGTGCCGTCGATGCAGCGACCCCTGACGCGGTCCCGCGCCTCGAAATAAGCCAGATCATTGAATGATGCGATGAGCCGATCCGCATCGGCAAGAATCGCGGCCTTCGCGGCGGTGTGGCGTCGAATCAACCCGGCGAGCATGTGAGACATCTATACAATCATTGCGAGCACAACCATACATGCCATGCCGAGCCGCCAGAATCAACTGTCCATATGTAAAATACGCGGCGCGATTGAATCTTATTCACAGGCATATTTTCTGTGATTTTCGGCCGACGGGCTTGACGGCGCTTGGTCAACGAGCAAGCCGCTGAGTTGTTCCACGCAGGAATTGATGCGAAAGGCGATGCGGCTCTTGATTATTTGGCTGTCCTCGCCTTTTTGCGCGGCAGGGTCATTTGCGGGAGCGGGATGAGTTTTCCATCCGCCCGCATTTGAAGATCGCCGAACTGGACGCCGTCATGCCGCTTTATTTCGCCTATGGCTCGAACATGGATGCGGCCGCCATGCGCAAACGCTGTCCGAACGCGCATGCGCTCGGGCGCGCCCGGCTCGCCGGCCGGCGTTTTTTCATCATGGCGGAAGGCTTTGCGTCAATCGCGTGTGATCGGAGCTCCGAGGTTCATGGCGTTCTGTATCAGCTCGCTCTCTCCGACATCGGTGGGCTCGATCGCTATGAGGAGACCGAACGGGGCCTTTACAGGAAGATCATCCAGCCTGTCCTGCGCGCGAGCGGCGGCTCGGTCCAGGCTCTTGCCTATATTGGCCGCAGCGCAAGCGAGGGGCGTCCTGCGCCCGGCCACGTCGAGTTGATCGTCTCCGCAGCGAAGGCCTGGGGCCTGCCGCAGGGCTATGTCGCCTTCCTGGAGGCTCAAGCAAAGGCTGGAAGCCCGCGAGGCTTGCGGTGACGGGGGGATACCCGACCCTCCGCGCGGCAATTTGCGTTTGCGGCTGGTTTGAAGCGAGCAGTCGAACATGTTCGTTTTCGCGCGGCGCCAGAGTATGTTGCGAAAAATTGACCCGTTTTTTCGATCAGAACAGGCTCCAACTCTTTGATTTTGAGCCTTTGCTTTTCGCTCAGATCCGGCCGTTCGCCCGGCCGGCGCTCTCGGCCAGCATCCCAAAACGGGGCCCCGGGCCTTGGCAATCTGGCGGGGCGCATTGCGCCTCGCCGTCCGCCCGCATATGAAGCTTGGCGGCGCATGGGAAGGCGCTCCCCTCTGGCGCATGGAGCGTCTGGCCGGATTTCTCTAAGCCTGATCGAAAGTCGGCGCTTAAATGTTCGGCCAGGCGCGGCGAAGTTCGGCTAATTCGGTGAGAGCGGATCTTGCATTCCGCTTTCGACGGCCCCGCTTGGGCTTGGTGATGACAGCGCAAATGAAAGCTTGGAAATGGCTCGCGACGTTTCGGATTCAACGCCTATCGCGTCGCGCGATGAGCTTGTCGCCTGGATTGAGGCCGGGTCGAAGCCGCCAACGGAATTTCGGATCGGCACCGAACACGAAAAGTTTCCCTTCCGTCGGGGGGATCATTCACCTGTCTCGTATGAAGGGAGCTCAAGCGGCGGCATACGCGCCTTGTTGGAAGGAATGCGGAGCGCCCTTGGGTGGGACGAAATTCATGATGGCGCGAATATCATTGGACTTTATGACGAAAAAGGCGGCGGCGCGATTTCGCTGGAGCCCGGCGGCCAATTCGAGCTTTCCGGCGCGCCATTCGCCACGATCCACGCCACGAAGGCGGAGCTCGACGACCATTTTTCGGCCCTTGACGCCGTCGCCGCGCCGTTCGGGATCGGGTTTCTGTCGCTTGGCATGAGCCCGAAATGGCGGCTCGACGAAACGCCGATGATGCCGAAGCAGCGTTACGCAATCATGGCCAGCTATATGCCGAAGGTCGGCGGACGCGGCCTCGACATGATGTTCCGCACCTCGACGGTCCAGGCCAATTTCGATTTTTCGAGCGAGGCCGACATGGTCAAGAAGCTTCGCGTGTCGCTCGCCTTGCAGCCGCTCGCCGCCGCTCTGTTCGCCAATTCGCCTTTCACCGAGGGCAAACTCAACGGATTTCTGTCGGCGCGGTCGGAGGTCTGGCGCGACACCGACGCCGCCCGCACCGGAATGTTGCCTTTCGCCTTTGAGGAGGGCATGGGGTTCGAGCGCTATGTCGATTACGCGCTTGATGTGCCGCTTTATTTCGTCAAGCGCGGCGATGCCTATCACGACGTGGCCGGGGCCAGCTTTCGCGATTTGCTCGACGGCAAGCTCGCCAAATTTCCGGGCGAGCGCGCGGTCCTCTCCGATTGGGCCAATCATCTTTCGACGATATTTCCGGAGGTGCGGTTGAAGCGCTATCTTGAGATGCGTGGCGCGGACGCCGGACCGCGTCCTTTCCTGACCGCGCTTCCGGCGCTTTTCGCCGGGCTTCTCTATGAGTTAAGCTCGCTCGACGCCGCTTGGGATTTGGTCAAGCCATGGAGCGCCGCCGCGCGCGAAAAATTGCGCGCCGATGTCCCCCGTATAGGCCTCGAGGCGATCGTCTCTGGGCGCAAGCTGCGGGATATCGCCGGCGAGGTTTTGGGCTTCGCCCGGGCGGGGCTCGCGAAACGCGATCGGCGCGACGCCGACGGCCGCGATGAAACCTATTTTCTTGATCCGCTCGATGCGATCGTCGCCGGGCGCACCGAGGCGGAACGTCTCATTGAAGCATATAAGACGAGTTGGGGCGGCAGCGTCGAACCTGCGTTCGATGAATGCGTTTATTAAGGTTTTTTGCGGGGGTTGGCGCGGGATAGTGCGCCAAGAACTCCGAGCCGGCGAAAGGGCTAGGTCCCGTCAGTGGCCAATGCGCTCCGTGGCGCGCGTCATCGGCTGCCGCGTGGCGCCATTGCTCCCGCCGAAAATAGACGCGGTTTCAGCGGAAAGGATCGCCGGAGCCGGTTGCGTCGCTATCGCGCACCCGCAAATGTTGGCGCGAGCCAGAGCTTTCGCCGCTCTGGTCGTAACTATCCTGCACGCGCACCGCCGCCGGCGTCGCCGCTCCCGCGGCCCAGCCGTTGTCGGGAGCGCTCGCCACGCGGGAGCCGACTTCCAGCCGGACATGGCCACCAACCCAGACGCAGGTGTCGGCTCCGTCGACCGCCGTGAAGCCGGGGCCAAAGGCGGCGCATTGGGCGTTCGCCCGCGCGGCGTTGCCGGGTTGGAGATCGTTTGCCTCGACCCTTTCGCCGGCCCCGAGGAAGGCCGCCGCGGACGAGCAAATGAAAGCGAAAAATGTGCGCGAGATCATGAGGAGCCTAAACGTTTCGCTACCCGATTGGACGTGATCTAATAGAGCCTACAATGGGGCGATTTAATGATCCCTTAAGTCATCCTCCCGCCAATCGCCGAGTTCCGCTTGCACCAAGGCCATGGCGGCGACGGCCGCCGTATCCGCGCGCAAAATGCGCGGGCCGAGCGAGAGCCGCAGGATTTGCGGCATGGCGAGCAGCATGTCGCGCTCCTCGTTGTCGAATCCGCCCTCCGGGCCAATCAAGACCGCGAGTGGCCGGGCTACGCCGGCTTCGACCAAAGGGCGCAGCGAATTGATTGGATTTCGCACCGGCGCGTCTTCATCGCAGAAGACGAGAAGGCGGTCCTTCTCCCATGCGTTGAGCAAGGCGTCGAGCCGCGTCGCCGGCGCGATCTCGGCGATGACAAGAATGCCGCATTGCTCCGCCGCCTCGATCGCATTGGCGCGCATGCGTTCGAGATTGATTTGCTCCGCTTGGGTTCGCCGGGTGAGCACGGGTTGCAGGAAGCCCGCCCCCATTTCGACGGCTTTCTGAATCATATAGTCCTGCCGCGCGTGTTTAAGCGGCGCGAACAAGTAGCGCAGATCGAAGCCTGGGTGCTGTGGGCGGGTTTTTTCCTTTGCGACAAGCGCGACGGCCTTGCGGCCGGCGGTTGAAACGGCGGCGCGCCATTCTCCGTCGCGGCCGTTGAAGATGAGGATTTCCGCGCCGTCCGGCAGACGCAAGACGTTGCGAATGTAATTCGCCTGTCCAGGGTCGAGATCGACGCGCTCGTCCCGCGCGAGCGGCGCGTCGACATAGAGGCGGCGGGAGGTAAAATCATAGCGGGGCATGAGGCGCCTCCCCAAGAGCATGTTTGCGGCCATGCTCGAATTCTTTAGAATGCGAGCGCTTCCTCGTGGATGAGATTAAGTCCATCTAGTCAGAGGGCGCTCCAGCAGCCGCCGCGCGAGGAGACGAACTTGCCTTCGCATGCGCGTCTTTGCTATGAAATCCAATGCGGGGCAATGAAATGCGAGCGAGAGGCTTGGATCATGATGGCGCATAGGCTCATGCATGCCGCGCGCAAAGCCGCCGGGCTAGGCGGGGCGGTCGCGATCGCGTGGCTGATTTGCGGCGCGGCATATGCCGGGGACTGCAACGAAGATATCGGCAATCTCACCAAGAAGCGTCAAGCGATCATCGACCAGCTCAATCATTTGGCGAAAGGCGGTAAGAATTCAGCTCGACCCGATCGCCGCATGCCCGAAATTACGCGCGCTCGTCGCCGCCGAGCACGATCTTGTCGCTTATTTGACCAAAAATAAGGACTGGTGCGCGGTCCCGGATGACGCCATGCGAAATATAACGGCGAGCACCGCGAAATCCGGCGGCGTCGCCAACCAGGCCTGCGCGGCCGCCGCGCAAATGAAGAAAGCGCAAGAACAGCAGGCGACCGGCGGTCTCAACGCGCCGCCGGGACAAAAGCTTCCAACCGGCCCCCTGTGACGAAAATCTTGGCGGCGAAGGTCTTGGCGGCGAAGGTCTTGGCGGCGAAGCTTTTGGCGGTTGGGGGAAGCTCCATGGCTTTGTTCGGAGGCCTCGGCCGGCGGAGGCCGCGTCTTGGAGCGCGGCGCGACTCCGGCTCATGTGAACAAGATGCGCCAGGATAAGGATCTCGACCGGCTTTTCAAAGCGCCGTCGGAAACCGCTTTGGCGCTGCCCGACGCGGTCGCCGGACAGCTTGTCTTCCGCCTCGCGCCGAAAAGCTGGCGACCTTATCTTCAGCTGGCTCGGATTGATCGCCCTATCGGCTGGTGGCTCCTGCTTTTGCCCTGCTGGTGGTCGAGCGCGCTTGCAAGCGTCAGCCAGGGCCAACCGCCGCACGCCCGTGATCTCATCCTTTTCCTGGTCGGGGCCATCGCCATGCGCGGCGCCGGCTCGACCTATAATGACATCATTGATCGCGAGATCGACGCAAAAGTCGAGCGGACGCGGCGACGGCCGATTCCGTCCGGCCGAGTTCAAGCGTCAACGCGGCAAAGATATTTCTCGCGGCGCAATGTCTCGTCGGCCTCGCCGTGCTTCTGAGTTTCAACGCCTTCGCGATCGGGCTTGGAATCTCCTCACTTTTTTTTGTCGCGATCTATCCGTTCATGAAGCGGATCACGTCCTGGCCGCAGGCCGTGCTCGGCGCGGCTTTCGCGTGGGGCGGGTTGATGGGATGGGCGGCGGCTTGCGGCTCCCTCGCCCTCGCCCCCGTCTGTCTCTATTTCGGCGCGCTTTTCTGGACCATCGGTTATGACACGATCTACGCGCTGCAAGACATCGAGGATGATCTGCTGGCGGGCATCGGCTCCACCGCCCGTTTTTTCGGCGCCCGCGTCCACGCCGGGGTGGGGTTGCTTTATGTCCTGGCGATTATCTTCGTTGGGGCGGCTTTTTTCGGTGCCGGCGTGGGTTTGCTGGGGCTGATCGGCCTCGCCGGCTTCGCCTTGCATCTGGCCTGGCAGGTGAAATCGGTTGATCTCGATGACAATGCCGGCGCGCTTCTGCTGTTTCGCTCGAACCGCGACGCGGGCCTTATTCTTTTGGCTGGCCTTTGCGCGGAAATTCTCGCAACTTCGCTGCGATGACCGAGGCAAGGCCGCGCGCTGACGCCGTCTTTAAACCTTGTCCCCAGCTAGAAAAAATTCTCGAATGAAATTGGCGTGTAGCCGGCGCGCTCCATTTCGATCACGAAGGCGACGCTGCGGGCGATCATTCGGTCGCGCTGCGTAATCCCGACAAATTCCGCCTTGGGCGACGCGGTGACGATTTCGGCGATTGCGGCGCCTTTTGCGACGGCCGCGCCGTCGCGGACGAGCCCGCGCAGCCGGCCCGTCGCCGAAGCCATGACGGCGGTCGTGCCAATAAAGCCCAAAATCTGGCCTGCTTCGATCGGCTCGCCGAGAAGCTTCGATCCATGGAAGAGGCCAGGCGCCGGGGCGAGGATCATGACGCCATCGGCGAAAGGCGAGTCATCCGGGCCATGATCCGGGGCCGAACCGAAGCGGAACACCGCGCCGGGGTCGCGCCCGCCGCTATCGATGACGATGTCGCAATTTTCTCCGGCGACAAAGCCGCTCCCAAGCCCAATCGTGAGGTCGCTGAGGTCGCGGAGCCGCTGCCGCGCCCTGTCGGTTTTTGGCCGCGCGTCGACAAGGACGTCCCAGGGCCAGCGCGTGGTGACGTCATCGAACGGATGCCAAAGGACCGGAATAAACATTCCGCTGCGAAGGCCAGAGAGAAAATCCTTGGTTTTGTCGGCGCGGCGCGCCTCGACGCCTTCAAACGTGCAGGCTCCATCCGACCAGGCGTCGGCGAAGGCCATGCGCCGGCGGATCGTGCTCGGCGGAGACGATTGATGGATCGCGACCGCGTGACCGGCGAGATGCAGTTTGCGGGCGACCGCCGAGGCGAGCTCGTCGATTCCGAATACAAGGACGGAGGTTTCTTCAGTCATGGGCTTGCTGATCTCGATTTGGACGAGCTTGAAGAATGTGTCAGCTTGGCGGTGGGAACGCAAGCCGTCAAAAGCGCCGCGCGCCACACGTCTCGCGGGGGAAAGTCCGGAAAAAATCCGCGCGGATCGCGAACGCGATCAAGGCGATCCATTCTTCAGCGGGGAGGCAAGCCGCGCCGCACTTTTCCCTTCGTGGCCTCGAACGCGCCTTTGACGAGCTCGCAATAGAGCAGGCGCTCCGGATCGACCGGGCCGATGAACTCAAGCTTGCCTTTCGGCGCGGGCGCGAAGCCCATCCGGCCATAATAGGATTCGTCGCCGACAAGCAGCACCAAGGCGTGGCCCGCTGCGCGAGCCGCATCGAGCGATTTCATGACCAGCGCCTCGCCAATTCCGCCGGAGCGAAACGCGGGATCGACGGTCAGCGGCCCGAGGAGCAGCGCCGGCTGATCGCCGCAGCGTATGGGCGTCATGCGATTCGCGCCGACAAGCAAAGTTCCAACCCGCGCGACGAAGGATAAAGCATAGTCCGGCTCGACGCCTTCACGCAGGCGATAGGCGGAACGGGCGAAGCGACCAGGTCCGAAGGCGCGTTCGTCGAGCTTTTCAATCGCGGCGAGATCCGCCGGGGTTTGCGGACTGAGAATGAGGGAAAGATCCGCCATCCGCCTATTAGACCAGGATCCGCCTATGTGGAAACCGGCTTGCGGCGCAAATATGTGGAAAGCGCGCGCGTGGACAGGGCGATCAGACCGCGCTGGCCAAAAGTCCTACCAGGCGAAGGAGATTGATGTGCCGTGCAGGATCTCGTCAAGCCGCGCGCGCGTCGCTGGGCTCGGCTCCGCCGGCAATTGATCGATGGCGAAAAACCCCCCCGTCGCGGCTCGCTGATCCGGCTCGCGCGGCCCGGTCAGCTTAAAATCACGAACGACATAGCAGACGATGTTCTCCTGCATGCCCGCGTCAAAGAAAAGCCCGTGCAAAATCGGCTCTTTAGGCAGGAGGATAGCGTATTTCCTTTCGAGCGCGCGGGCGAGCGCGCTGACCGCGCTCTCGCCGGGTTCGACGTGGCCTCCGGGCAGATGGCAACCCGAAACATAGGGATAGCGGACGACAAAAATTCGTCCGGCGGAATCAAGCACGACGCCGCGAACGCCAAGCCGAACAGATCTCCGCGGCGTTTCCGTTTTTTGGCGCGGCAGAGCGAACCAATTTCTCATCATGACAAAATAACGACTCCCGCAATCCAAGCCAAGTTAGTGCGGGTTGCGCAAAAACCTATAAAGGAGGACTGGAAAATTGATGGTTCATTGTTTAGAGTTATTCTAATCATGAATAGCGGAGCGGCGGCATGAAAGGGTTTGCGGAGTTAAGCGAACGCGAGATCCTCGCGTTGGCGATCGCCTCGGAGGAGGACGACAACCGCGTCTACATGGCCTTCGCCGAGGATCTTCAAGACCGGTATCCGAGCACGGCCAAGGTGTTCGAGGAAATGGCCCTGGTTGAGGCGAGCCATCGGCGCATGCTCGCCGACCTATATGAAAAACGATTCGGTCCGCAACTTTTGCCGATTCGCCGCGGCGACGTGAATTTCTTCATCAAAAGGCCGCCGATTTGGCTGACCAAGAATTTGTCCCTCGACACCATCCGACGGGAGGCCGAACTGCGCGAGGCGGAAGCCTATGGCTTCTACCAGAAGGCCGCCGAGCACGCGCAGGATCCAGGCGTTCGCAAGCTTTTGCGCGATCTCGCCCAAACCGAACAAGGTCACGAGGAGATCGCGGCCAATCTTGAAAGCACGATCCTGACCAAAACCGCGCGGGCCAGGGAGGCGAAAACAAGCGACCGAATATTTCTTTTGCAATATGTGCAGCCGGGGCTCGTCGGGCTCATGGACGGCTCGGTCTCAACCCTGGCGCCGGTTTTCGCCGCGGCCTTCGCGACCCACAATAATTGGCAGACGTTTCTCGTCGGCCTCGCGGCCTCGCTCGGCGCGGGCATCAGCATGGGTTTCGCAGAAGCCTTGTCCGACGACGGCTCGATCACCGGGCGCGGTTCGCCGGTGCTGCGCGGCGGCGTTTGCGGCCTGATGACGGCGCTCGGCGGAATTGGCCATACCTTGCCTTATCTCGTGCCGGGTTCTATTCCCAATGCGTTCTGGATCGCGACGGCGATCGCCAGCGTCGTCGTTTTTTTCGAGCTCTGGATCATCGCCTTTGTCCGCACGCGCTATATGGACACGCCTTTTTTCAAGGCGGCGTTGCAGATCGTGCTCGGGGGCGCCATCGTGCTGGCGACCGGCATTTTGATCGGCGCAGCTTGATGCGCAGGCGCGAGTTCGCATATTGGCGCGCGTGAGTTTTCGTCTCGCCCATTTGTCCGACCCTCATATCGGACCCATGCCTCGGCCGCGCGGGCGCGAGCTCGTCGGCAAACGCGTGACCGGCTACCTGAATTGGCGAGGCGGCCGCTCGCATATTCATGACATGGCCGCGCTCGCGCAAATCGTCGCTGACGTCAAGGCGCATCATCCGAGCCATGTCGCGATGACCGGCGATATTTCAAACATCGGCCTGCCCGCCGAGTTCCAGCTCGCGCGAAGCTGGCTTGAAACCCTTGGCGCGGCGGAGGACGTAAGTTTCGTGCCGGGCAATCATGACGCCTATGTCCGCGGCTCGATGCCCGATCTCGCCCGGGTCTTCGCCCCTTGGACCAAAGGGGAGCGGTCGGACGGCGCGCTGTTTCCCTATTTGCGGGTGCGCGGTCCTGTCGCCTTGATCGGCCTCTCGTCGGGGGAGCCGACGCCGTTCTTCATCGCGTCGGGACGCTTGGGGCGGGAGCAACTGCGCGCCGCAGAGGCGCTTTTGCTCGATTCGGGGAAGCGGGGCCTTGTTCGCGTGGTCCTGATTCATCATCCACCGCAGTGCGCCGCGCCGAGCCTCGGGCGAGGCCTCACCGACGCGCGCGATTTCGAGGCCATGATTCGGCGCGCCGGCGCCGAACTGATCCTTCACGGCCATAATCACAAGCTACGTGTCGCCCATATGGAGGGACCTGTGGGGCCCATACCCGTCGTCGGCGCCCCCTCCGCCTCGGCGATCCGCGGCGCGCCGCGTCATCGCGCCGGCTATAATTTGTTCGAGATCGCTGGAAGCGGCCGCGATTACAAGATTGAAGCGCGCGCGCGGGGGCTCTTGCCGGGGGTGATGACGGTCGGGGATCTGGGTCCGATCCCGCTTTAGCCGCGTCGCCCCGTCACGGCGGGCCAAACGCCAGGATCTCGCTGGTGTAGGTCTCGTTGACCTCGGAGAAAGGCAGTTGATCGGCGCCATAGACCAGCGCGCGATGCTCGAAGAGCCGCCACGGGATTGCGAGCGCGGATCCCGGCTGGTCGGCCGGCGGCGGCGCGAGCTCCCACCCATCGGGAAGCGGCTTCCAGAAGATCTCGACAGCGAAGGTCTGCCGAATAGGCTTCAGATCCAGCACGGCGCGGCCGAAAGGCATGTCAGTCGTCTCGAGAATCCTGTTCATTTCCGCGTTCAGCCTGCCGGGCACGTACCAATTGTCGGCCTCCGAAAGGACATGGTCGCCGCAGGCGAGCTCGACGCGGCGATATTTGACCGGTTCGGCGTCGCTGATGCGCAGCCTCTTGCGCTGCTCGGCCGAGACGGGCTTTTCCATCCCGGCGACGAGCCTCGCCCGAATCGTGGCTTCATTCGCCAATTTATGGCTGGCGCACCATTGGTCCAGCGTCGTCGTCGCGCTATGGGAGGCGAGCAGGCTTGCGTTCAGGGTCTCGATGAGGGCGAGCGCTTCGACGCGCGCGAGCAAGGTGTCCGGCCAGATCCGAGCCGCCCGCGCGGCCGCGGGCTCACCGGAAGTCGCCAAGGCGCCGAGGCCAAGCATCATGCCAATCCCGATCAGCCGACCATAACGCATGTCGGTCGTCCCACATGGTCTTTCGTCCGCGACGCCGCCGCGCACACAAAATTGGGCGCGGCTGGAATAGGCCTTGCGGCCGCCCGCCGCAAATTCGTCATAGCACAATTTGCTTATGTCGCCCTATCGCCAGCGGGGCTGGTTTCGGGCCGGTTGTGGACTTGAGGCGCAAAATCGCGCTACAGGGACAAACTCGGCCGATTGGCGTGGCGCCTAAATTCCCGCCGACTTAAGCGCTTTCCCGGCGCCGGCTCCCAAGACATGCGAGAACATATGTTCCAAAGGCTTTATCGTTGGACTTTGAGCCTCGCCGAGAGCCGGCACGCGCCTTTCGCGCTTGGCGCGATCGCCTTCGCCGAAAGCTCGTTTTTTCCGCTGCCGCCGGACGCCATCTTGATCCCGATGTCTTTGGCGCGGCCCAACCGCGCCTGGGTCTACGCCTTGATCTGCACGATTGGCTCGGTCGCCGGTGGGCTGCTCGGCTATGCGATCGGCGCGCTGCTTTTCGAGACCGTGGGCAAGTGGCTGATCAGCGTTTATGGCTATGGCGCGCGGGTCGATGAGATGCGCGCGCTTTATGCGCATTGGGGCTGGGCGGTCATCCTTTTGAAAGGGTTCACGCCGATTCCCTTTAAGATCGTGACGATCACCAGCGGGCTCTTGGCCTATAGCCTGCCGGTTTTCGTCGCCCTGTCCCTGCTGACGCGCGGCGCGCGCTTTTTCTTTCTCGCGGTGCTCCTGCAGCGCTATGGCGAGCCAATCAAGGCGTTGCTCGACAAATATTTCGCCTGGTTCCTGCTCGCCCTCGTCGGCATGGTCGTCGCGGGGTTCTGGATCGCCGCTCGGGCTTTTTGAGCGCGCTCATGCCGACCCAAGCCGCCTTTCGCATCGCCCTCGCCATTTCGCTGATCGCGGCCGGGTCGATCATCTCCGCCTGGATTTTCGAGGCCCTGGGCTATGCGCCCTGCGAGCTCTGCCTCCAGGAGCGGATCCCCTATTATCTTGGGATTCCGGCGGCGGCTCTTGCCGTCGTCTTCGCCGCGCGGGGCGGAAAGATTCGGCTGCTCGCGGCTTTCGTGGGCCTCGCCCTGATCTTCGCGGCGAGCGCCGGCTTCGGCGCCTATCACGTCGGCGTCGAATGGGGCTTTTGGCCGGGGCCGAAGGATTGCACCGGCCCACTGGATCATATTCGTTCGATCGAGGATTTCCGCGCGGAGCTGCAACGGGTGAAGGTGGTTCGCTGCGACGCCGTCGCGATCCGCATCCTCGGCCTCTCGCTCGCCGGCTGGAACGCGATTGTTTCGGCTGGGTTGGCGGGTCTGGCGCTCATTGGCGCGCGAGCGGCGTGGCGCGCCGACGGCTAAAGCCCTCAAGCCCCTTCACGGCTCGACGGCTAGAAGCGCCCGCGCCCGCAGCTTTTCCGTTTCGCTCTTCAACTGTCCACAGGCGGCCAAAATGTCCCGCCCGCGCGGGGTACGCACAGGGCTCGCGTAGCCCGCGTTGAAGACAATGTCGGAAAACCGCTCGATCACCGGCCAGTCCGAACATTCATAAGACGCGCCCGGCCAGGGGTTGAACGGAATGAGGTTGATCTTCGCCGGGACGCCTTTCAGGAGCCGCACCAGTTCGCGCGCCTCGGCGGGAGAATCGTTGATCCCCTTGAGCATCACATATTCGAAGGTGATGCGCCGCGCGTTGGAGGCGCCGGGATAGGTCCGGCAGGCCTGCAACAGATCCTTGATGGGATATTTCTTGTTGAGCGGCACCAGCCGGTCGCGGAGCTCGTCGCGCACCGCGTGAAGGGAGATCGCCAGCATGGCGCCGGTCTCGCGGCCGAGTTCCTCCATGCGCGGCGTGACGCCCGCCGTCGAGACCGTGATCCGCCGTTTCGACACGGAAAGGCCATCGCCGTCGGCCATGATCGCGACGGCGTCGCGCACATTCTCGTAATTATAGAGGGGCTCGCCCATGCCCATGAACACGATATTGGAGACAAGCCGCGAGCCCTCGGCAAGAATTGGCGCGCCCTCGGGCGGCGCGCGCCCCGGAAAATCGCCCAGCTTTTCGCGGGCAATGATCACTTGGCCAATTATCTCTTGTGAAGTTAAATTGCGTACGAATTTCTGCGTGCCAGTATGGCAGAATGAGCAGGTCAAAGTGCAGCCGACCTGGCTTGACACGCATAAAGTGCCGCGATCCACATCGGGAATATAGACGCACTCGACTTCCGCGCCGCGGTCCTGCCCCGCTGCGGGTTCAAGCCGGATCAGCCATTTACGGGTGCCGTCGCCAGAGATCTGCTCCGCCGCGACCTCCACCCGCGCAAGAGTGAACCGCTCGGCGAGCTTCGCGCGCAAAACCTTGCTGATATTCAGCATTGCGTCGAACGAAGGTGCGCCTTGATTATAGATCCAATGCCAGAGCTGCGCCGTTCTCATGCGGATTTCGCGCTCGGGAACGTCGATCGCGGCGAGCGCCTCGGCAAGCTCGCGCCGTGTCGCGCCGGCGAGCGAGCGGCGGGGCGCGTCAAGGGAAAGGATTGTCGGGGCGCTGTATTCGATGAGAGGCGTCGCGTTCATCGGCTGTTCCTAGCATGACGGGGCGCGGTTCTCCAGAACTCCCAAGTCCGAACTGCGCGCCGGCGTCGCAAAAGCGCCATGCCGGGCGGTCAAGCTTGTAAGCGCGTTTCGCAGTTCGTCTCGCCTTCACGCCATCAAAGGACGCCCCCATGCCGCCGCTGCCTCTCTGTGTCAAGTCTGCGTTTCTTGCCGGCCTGCTCGGTGTTGCGATGAATGTGATCGCGGCTGAAAACGCCCGCGCGCAACCGTTCGCGCCGCAGCCTTTCGGGGCTTTGAAGGATTCCGTTCCCTCGCTCACGACAATAGGGACCGCGAGCATTGAGGTCGTCCCTAATATCGCGACCATCTCGCTTGGCGTCGAGACCGAACGGCCGACGGCGGCAGAGGCCGCGAGCGAAAACGCCCGCGCCGCCCAGGCGATCGTCGGCGAGATCAAGGCGCAAGGGATAGACGCGCGGGATGTCAAGACCGTTTCCGTGACCCTCGCCCCCGTCTATGACGAGGCCCGCGACGCCAATGGCCGCGTGACCAAGCGGACGCTGCGCGGCTATGTCGCCCGCAACGATTTGAACGTGCGGGTCAGGCAGGTCGAAAAAGCCGGCGCCTTGGCGCGACTTTGGATCGAAGAAAGGCGCCAATAGCTTCACCGGCATTGCCTATGACTATGACCAGAAGGAGCTGAAATATGACGCCCTGCGGGGCGACGCCGTCCGCGACGCCCTGCGCCGCGCCAACTCCTACGTCAATGGACTTGGGATAAAGCTTGGACGGGTTTTGGACATCGCCGCGCCTCCTTATCTTGCGGGCGCGCCGGCCGAGGCCGCGCCCATGGCGCGAGCGGTCCAACACGAGGCCGCGGCCGCCATTCCGATAGAGCCGGGAGTCCAGACCCTGCAAACCGAGGTTCAGGTCACCTGGGAGCTCGCTCAATAGCCACATGCGCGGACATCAGGAGCCGGACTTGATCTCGGTGACGCCCAGCGCGTCGGCAAGGCGCATTTTGGCCGAGCCCGGCCGCAGCGGCTTTTGCTGGCTGTCATGCGGCGCCCAGCCGGAGAGGAAAATCAGATCGAAACTCGCGCGGATCCGTCCGTCCGGATCGGCGAAGCGCTCGGCGTAAATTTGCGCCGCGCGCAGGAAAAACCGGCGTGTCGAAGGCCGCCGCAAGCGCGCGTCGAGCGGATTGGCCGCGCCCATCGCGCGCAAATCCGCCATGAGCGCGAACATGTCCGCATAGCGAACGGTCAAGGGCTCGCAATCGGCCACCGGCAGGGCGAAGCCCGCCCGCTGCAATAGGCCGCCCATGTCGCGCACCTCGGCGAAGGGAGCGACGCGCGGGCTCACGCCGCTATGAAGCTCCGCCTCCGCCGTGGCCAGGACGGCGCGCAATTCGTGCAGGCTTTGGCCGCCGAGAAGGCAGCCGAGGAACAGCCCATCTGGCTTCAGCGCGCGGCGGATCTGGATGAGCGCGCCGGGAAGGTCGTTGACATGTTGGAGCGCCAGAACGGAGGCGGCGAGGTCGATGGACTCGGCCGCCAGCGGCAAGGCTTCCGCGTCGCCGATGACGGTAAGCAGGGGCGGCTCGGCGGGAAGTTCAAGAATTGGCGCCAAGCGCAGGATCGAGGCGTCTTTGAATCGAGCTGAAAGCTGCCGCGCAAGTTCTGGCGTTGGCGTCGCGATATCCGCGATCGCGGTGAACGCGCGCCGGATGACATCGAGCCTTTCGCCGAGATCGGCGATCGCATGACGCGCCAGGAAATCCGCCGCGCCCGCCGCCCGGGCGCGGAAAAACCTTCGCCGGATCAAGGCGCGATCGAAAATTGGGGTCGGCGAAGGAGACACGCGGCTTCTCTAGCGCGAAACGCGATTCGATTGAATTGGATTTCGCGCCGAAGCCTGCGCGTTCGATCCGAGGCGCGCGTGACTTAGCGAATCACGAGAACCGTTCCGCCGAACTGGCCGGTCGCATTGCCCTGGCTTTTGTATTTGGTCGAATGGGCGAGGTTAGCGCTCAATAGCAGCTCCCGCCCGCAAAACGGCGTGAAAGGCGAATCGAAGCGCTTGGAATTGGAAATGCCTGCCGCGTGCGGCTCTTTCACGAAGCGCATCGCCGGCTTTAGCTTGTTTTCGATGAAACGGGCGAGCTCGTTCCTGGTCAAGGCCGGGCAATGATCCTTGGCCACGGCGGAGAAGAGTTCGTAGACGCCGGTGCGGTCATATTCCTCTTGCGTCCGGCCGGAGAAATCGACCTCGAACGCCAGCTGGTTGACGAGGCTCCGATCCGAGAAGTCGAGCCGGAGATTATGCTTGTCCAATTCCTCGGAGGCGGTTTTCACGCCTGGCGCATAGGCCGTGAAGTCGATCCGTTTCAGGCCGATGGGCTTTCCATTGACATCCGTCGCCGGCCGGTAAAACGTCTGCGACGTCTGATACCAATCGGTGATGACAAGCGTCTGCGCCAGGCTAGCGACGCAGTCGAACAGGGCGCGGCCGAAACATCCCGGCGCCGGCGCCCCCGCCTTGATCGCATTGATCTTGGCGCCTATGGCGTCGATATCGTCCCCGTGCGCCCGCATCCACGCGAGCCATTCGGCGCGCTGCGACGCCCGAATCCCATTGGCTTGGCCGGGATAATAGCCGGGCGTCGCGCCCCAGGGCGACAGGCCTTCCTGAGCAAGGCATTCACCTGCAGCGAGCGCGGCGAAACAGACGATCGCCGCCAATCCGAGTTTTCCGGTCAAGGCTCACCTTCGTTTCAAGTCGCGTTCAAGCTGATAAAAACTGTCTGACTTTATTCAATAGTCAAGTCGCCCTATCCTTGGGCCCGGATGAAGGCGCCGCGCCCGCTGGGAGAGGAGGCGAGGATGAGACGCAGCCGGCGTGCGGAAAGCGCCCTATGGGAGCGGTTGGGCCGTCTCCAAACCAGTCTTGCCGCGGGCGGCCTTCCTATTTTACGAGATTGCGGGCGCGCCGCGCTCGATCTTGTCTTTCCGCCGGCCTGCCTCCACTGCCGAGCGGCGACTGACGTGGCGGGCTCTCTCTGCCCGGCCTGCTGGGGAAAGATCCGTTTTATCGAGCGGCCATTTTGCGAGCGCCTCGGCACGCCCTTCGCCGTGGATCTTGGCGCGGAAGGCCTGCTTTCGCCCGAGGCGGTCGCCGACCCTCCGGTCTATGCCCGCGCGAGGGCCGTGGCGCGCTTCGAGGATGGGCCGGTGCGGCAATTGACGCATCGACTGAAATATAGCGACCGCCTGGAGCTCGCAGGGCCGCTCGGCGCCTGGATGGCGCGCGCCGGAGCTGAACTCCTGGCCGAGGCCGATCTCCTTGTCCCGGTTCCGCTGCATCGCCGCCGCCTGATCGCGCGCCGGTTCAACCAAGCCAACGCCTTGGCGCAGGCGGTCTCGGCCGCGAGCGGCGTGCCGGTCGATCCTTTCCTGCTGGCGCGGGTGAAATCGACGCCCTCGCAGGTCGGCCTATCCCGCACGCAGCGGGCGCTCAATCTGCAAGGGGCGTTTCGCGTGGCGGAAGATAGGGCGGCGCGGGTCGAGGGCCGCGCCATCGTTCTCGTCGACGATGTGCTGACGTCGGGCGCGACGGTCAACGCCGCCTCGCGGGCGTTGTTGCGGGCCAAGGCCAAGCGGGTCGATGTCCTGGTCTTCGCGCGGGTGGTCTAAGCGCCGCGAGCGTCAGATGATGGCGCGGCAGGCGTGCGAAAGATGCGTCCTGTGGTGCCGGAGGCAGGAATGGATGCGGGCGTGGTCGGGAATGACGGGTCCGCAAAGCCGTATGGCGTCGCCCTGGCAGGCCTGCTGCTGTTGCTGCGTATAGCCTCTGTTGGCGAAGGCGGCGGGGGCTAGGGCGGACGAAGCAATGATCGCGGCGAGTGCGCAGCACAGGGTTTTCAGCGTCATGTCGGCTCCTCGGAGTTTTCGGTCGTAAACTTTACGGTTCGTTGGGTGGGAAGGCCGCGTTTCGGCTTCGGCCTGAAGCACCGCAGCGCATCGGGCCGAATTCGTCAAGCGGTCGTCAAGCCGCCCGCGCGGCGAGGGTTGGCGCGATCTTGTAGGTCGCCTCGGTCTTCGCCTTGACCTCGTCGAGCGTGACGCCATCGGCGAGCTCGATGAGGGTCATGCCCGTCCCGCCTTCCTTATCGATCGTGAATATGGCGAGGTCGGTGATCACCAGATCGACCACCGCCGAGCCGGTGAGCGGCAAGGCGCAATGATGCAGAAGCTTGGTTTGCCCTTTCGCCGTGTGGTCCATCACGACGACGACCCGCTTGACCCCGGCGACGAGATCCATCGCGCCGCCCATGCCCTTCACCATTTTGCCGGGGATCATCCAATTGGCGAGATCGCCATTTTCGCTGACCTCCATCGCGCCCAGGATGGCGAGATCGATATGGCCGCCGCGAATCATGCCGAAACTATCGGCGGAGGAGAAATAGCTCGTCGTCGGCAGCGCGGTGATGGTTTGCTTGCCGGCGTTAATGAGGTCGGGGTCTTCTTCGCCCTCATAGGGGAAAGGCCCCATGCCGAGCATGCCGTTCTCGCTCTGCAATTGGACGCTCATTCCGGGCGGGATGAAGTTCGAGACCAGCGTCGGAATGCCGATGCCGAGATTGACATAGAACCCGTCGCGCAATTCCTTGGCGGCCCGAGCCGCCATTTCATCCCTGGTCCAGGCCATTCAATTTCTCCTCAAGCCGCGCGCGGACGAGTTGTTCGCTTCTCGATCGCCTTGGCGATATTCGGCGTATGGATGATGCGGTGGACGAAAATGCCCGGCGTATGGATCGCGTCCGGATCAATCTCTCCGGCCGGGACGAGATGCTCGACCTCAGCCACGGTGACCTTGGCGGCCGAGGCCATCATCGGATTAAAGTTGCGGGCGGTCTTGCGATAGACGAGATTGCCCTCCGCATCGCCTTTCCAGGCATGGACGAGCGCGACATCGGCGGTGAGCGCGCGCTCCATCACATAGGTCGCGCCATCGAATTCGCGCAATTCCTTCCCTTCGGCGATGATGGTTCCGACGCCCGTCTTCGTGAAAAAGGCCGGGATGCCGGCGCCGCCGGCCCTGATCCGCTCGGCCAGCGTGCCTTGCGGATTGAACTCGAGCTCGAGCTCGCCGGAGAGAAACTGCTGTTCGAACAGCTTGTTCTCGCCGACATAGGATGAAACCATTTTCCTGATCTGCCGGGTTTCAAGCAGGAGCCCGAGACCGCCGCCGTCGACGCCGGCGTTATTCGAGATCACGGTCAGATTCTTGACGCCGGAATCGCGAAGCGCGACGATCAAGACCTGCGGTATGCCGCAAAGGCCAAACCCGCCGCACATGAGAGTCATGCCATCCGTGACGATATCGGCCAAGGCCGCGCCAGCATTGTCGATAATTTTATTCATGCGCATGGACCCTATTCGCCGGCCCCGCTTCCGCCGCGCCGTTGCCGGCTGGCGCGGAGCGCGCTCAAAATCAAAGAATTGACGCATGTTCCGATCGAAAAATTCGATTGGTTTTCGCGGAACATGCTCGCGCCGCGACGTGAGGCCAAGCACTGCCGATAAGGCAAGGCCAACGGCGCGCGGCCAATCTATCGGTATTATAGTCTAGGCGACAAAATGATCCAGCCGCGTTTTGGCCGGCTCACGCAAGGGGCTTGCCGGCGGTTAGCAAAGTGTTGACGCCGTCGCGGAACGGCGCCTCGATCGGCTCGAAGCCGATGTCCCGCATGGCCGCGAGCGCGGGGCCGAGTCGCATCAGATGATCGGCCGATTCATCGCTGAACAGATGGATGATCCATTGCTCCAGCAAATCGTAGCGATTGACGGCGGAGAATGTCTCGAAATAATGGCGGGCCTCCGCCTGCGTCAGCCGCGTGTGCTCGGCCGCGTCATCGAGGCCATAGCGGTCGCCGTTCACGAACAGCCCGCCGGGCCGAAGCACGCGATGGATCTCGGCTAGGACAAGGCTCCGATAGCCGTCGAGAAAATTATGCACGGCGTAGGCTGACGCCACGACATCGACGCTAACGCTCGGAAGATCCCGCAGGCCCGACAGCGCATCCGTCTCGATCAGCCGCACGCGCCCCTGATCTATGAGGCTGGCTAGATTGCCGCGCGCTTGAGCGAGCATGGTCGGCTCATTGTCGACCGCGGTAATCGCGAGGTCCGGGCGCGCCGCGAGCAGCGCCAAAGTGGTGATCCCGGTGCCGCAGCCGATTTCAAACAGATCCAGCGGCCTGGTCGGCTGAGCGGGCAGGCTTGCGACGAAATCCCCGACGCGAAGGCTCATCGCCGCCGCAGCCGGGCAGGCGAGTTTCAGCATGTCATATTCCGCGCCGATGGACCCGGAGAAAAGCCGCTCCGCTTGGTTTTTCGCCGCGTTCGCCATCGTTGGGTTTGTCACCGGGGAAAGCGGCGCGTCTTCAAGGCGCGATCCTTTCGCGGCTGTCGCTTGGTCAATCCGTTTGTGTTGCAATTTGGCGGCCTCGAAAATCATGTCTCCGGCGCGCGCCTCTGTCCTTGAAACGCGCGGCGGGGGCAATGGACGCGGCTTCGGCCTTGGCGAAGGCCGCGCGCCGCAGCCTCTCCATCCACCCGTAGCTGGGGCGGGCCGAGGCTTTTATCAGTGGGCGGGGTCGTGCTTGGAATGATCGTCGGCGGCTATAGCGGCGTCCTCCTTTGGCGCGGTGTCGTCCTCCTCGACCATGAACACCACCGGCGCGCTATGCATTTTCTCGAACACGAGAGTCCCTTGGACTTCCTCGTCGGCTTCCAAGGCCTTCGTGATCTTGCCAAACTTGAACTGATAGGCGGTCGGCGGGAGTTCAATGCTCCCATGCGCGGGGATGACAAGACCTTCGGGAAAAGGCTGCGACGTGAAATGGCCGTTGTTCTCTATGATCTTATACAGGACCCCGGTTCCCGCGCCCTCGATCGTGGCGCCGAGCAGACGCTCCGGTTCATCGCCGTCGTTGCGGATTTCGATAATGCAGGAATATGTGCCGGGGGCCCCTACGGCGGCCGCGCGAACCCAGGGGTGTCCGATCGTCAGTTTGCCGACCACGACCTGATGCGCCGCGCCGGGCGACGACAATGCGGAGCACATTGCGATTCCGAGCGCAAAAGACAAGATGATCGACGAAACCGAAACCTTCATTGGCGCGTCCTCCAGCTTGATCGACAAGCGTCGATCCAATTTTATCGCCCAGGCATTAAGCACGGAACAGGCCGCCCCGGCAAGGAATCCAAGACATACGTAGTCGGCCTGATTTCCCTTTTAAACGAAAGTCTTAGGTTGCGGCGCGAGAATGGGGCGCGACAGAGCGCCGCATCGGGAGGGCGCGGTCCACGGGCGGCGTGAGTCACGCTCTTTGAAGCCGCCATGACCGTTTCGCGCGTGGGAGCTTCGCCCAACCTTGGCCACAGTGGATCAGGCTTTGCGTTTGTTCGCGCCGCGCGCAGCCGTGCTTGTCATGGAGCGACCGCGCCGCCTTTTCAAGTAGACATAAGCTTAAGCCGCTAAGGGCGAGAAAAGTTCGGCTCTGCTGTAAGCATATAACTGCTTTTGATGGACGGGATAACAACAAACGATTGTATCTATTGATGCGCCGCGCGTACCCTCGCCGGACGCTGGGGGAGCATAGGACGTCAAGTGCTGTGCCCGACTTCGGCGAAAGGTCATTTACCAAAGAGGCATATCAGATGAGCCTGACAACTGAAACAACCCATGCTCGCGCGGAAGAGGCTGCGTCCTCCGCCGCGAAGCTTGTATGGGATCCAAAACTGATGGCCATCGGCACGGTCGCCTTGACGGTTTTCTACATAGGCGTTCGCATCTATGAGCAAGTCTTCGGCTGGTACGCCGGGCTCAACTCCTTCTCCCCGGAATTCCAGAAATATTGGATGACCATCCTCTACATCGAGGAGCCGACCGAGCTGATCCTGTTCCTCGGCCTCATCGGCTATCTCTGGAAGACGCGGCCGAATGATCTCGACACGGTCGCCCCGCGCGAAGAGCTGCGCCGCATTTTCTATCTGCTGAACTGGATTTTCGTCTACGGCTTCGCGATTTACTGGGGCGCCAGCTATTTCACCGAGCAGGACGGCACCTGGCATCAGACGGTTATTCGCGACACCGACTTCACGCCGAGCCACATCATTGAGTTCTACATGAGCTACCCGATCTACATCATCATCGGCGTCGGCGGCTTCGTGTATGCTCGCACCCGGCTCCCGACCTTCGGCTCGAAAGGCTATTCGATCGCCTATCTGCTGCTGTTCGTCGGCCCGTTCATGATCTTCCCGAACGTCGCGCTCAATGAATGGGGCCACACGTTCTGGTTCATGGAAGAGCTGTTCGTCGCTCCGCTGCACTGGATGTTCGTGTTCTTCGGCTGGTTCGCCCTCGCGGTGTTCGGCGTTTCGCTGCAGATCCTTGGCCGGGTCAAGGAGCTTTGCAGCGGCTATGAAGACGTCGTCGGCCTCGAGCCGGCTGAATAATAAAAGTGGGCGGACCGGACTCGCCGATCCGCCCACCTTCGGCGTCCCGCCGAGTAAGGAGGTCGCGGCCCGAAGCACGAGCTTGGGCTGCGCCCGCGCCGACGGCGCTCCTAATCCACGAGTTGGAGCATGTTCTGATCGGAAAGGTCGATCAGCTTTTTCGGAATATGCTCTTAGGAACAGCGCTTTTGACGCCGACGCATTTTGGGGATTGTGACAAGATGGAATTGCCCCGATAATCCGGTGCCGGCGGCCCGGCGACCATTTCCGGGGGGGGGGCGAGTGTCCGTCGCTTGCGGGTTCGTCGCGGGACGGCGCGATAGAAACGCAACGTCCCCTGCGGGGCTTCGGCGGAGAACGAAATTCGAGGAGATTGGACAATGTTCGTTCGAGCGGCGAGCGCCCGCATCCTTGGCGGCGTCCTTGCAATGGGCCTGCAATTTTCGGTCGCCCACGCCGACGCCATTTTGAGCTCGGACAATGACGCCAAATGCGTATTGCGGATCGGGCCCGACCTGATCCATGTCACGGCCTATCAAGCCCACGATCCCCGCGCGGAATTCTGCAAGGATATCCCGAACATCGGCCCGGTCACGATCGTGCTCGACTATGTCGACGCCGAGCTGCGCAACATGATGGCCGATATTCGCGTCATCAAGGATGTTGGCGGCGGCAATAATTCGGGCGCGCAGAACGTCTTGAACGACGCTGAAGTGGCGCCCGAAGCTCTCGATCCCGTCACAGAGACGCATTTGCCCGCGCAGCGTTACCCGACCGGAACGATTAATTTCCAACATACCTTCACGAGCGCTGGCGCATATCAAGGGATTGTGACGGTCAAGAATGAGCATGGCCAGATCTATGTTTCACAGTTCCTCTTCTCCGTGGGGCAAGCCCGCAAGGGCGCCGTGGTGTTTTACGGCTTGATCGCCGCGCCTATCATCGTTGGCGTTCTCCTCTATTGGATTTACGCGCGCTGGGCCGTTCGAGCTGTCGCTTCCCGCAGAAAGGCGTGAGATATCTGCTTTTGTAAATTGATTGCGGCGTTGCGCCGCTTGTCCTTAGTCCGTCCAGCTATGGCGTGCCGCGAATTTGGTGAATTCTGCGAGATCGGCGTCCTCCCGATCGCGTGGCCATAGCAGGCCGACCTCGCGGACCAGGCCCAAGTCCGACACCGGCACCTGCCTGACGGTGGGCGCGTCGAAATGAGCGGGCACAAACGCCAAGCCTATTCCCGCGGCGACGAGAGCCAGGGCCCTGTCGTCTTGGTCGGTCTGATACACGACGCGCACCTTGACGCCGCGCGCCGCCAGCACATTGGCCGCGTCATGATAGAAGTCGCAGCGCGTCCGAAGAATGAAGGGTTCGTCGTGAAGATCGGCGAGCGCCACGCTTGGCCGCTGCGCGAAGCGGTGGTCTTCCGGAACGGCCAACACGTAAGGCTCCTTGAACAGAACCTTGCTGGCGAATTTTGGATTCGCGCCGTCCAAGATCGTGAGGATTGAGTCGAGCTGCTGTTCATCCAGGAACTCGCTCAATTGTTCGGAAGACCCATCGAAGACTTCCATCACCACATGCGGGTTGGCGCGCCGGAATAAGCTCAACAGCTTGGAGACGTGACGGCTCGAAAGCGATTGAAGGATCCCAATGCGGAGGAGTCGCGGCGTGTTGATTTCCTTGAGCTCGGCTTTTACCTTGTTGCATGCGTGCAAAATGGCTTTGCCGGCTTCGAGCAGATGCGCGCCGGCGGCGGTGGGGACAACGGGGGCGCGCCGACGGTCGAGCAATTTCACCTCGAGCTCAGCTTCGAGCCTGGCGATGCTGGCCGAGATCGCCGGCTGCGACACCGCCGCGCGCTGAGCTCCCTTGGTGAAGCTCCCGGTCTCGATGACGGCCACGAAGTGCTTGATCTGATAGAGCTCCATGCGCAATAAATAGTTATTAGAGGAGACGGAGCAAGACGCTTCGATTTCGAGCTCGATCTCAGTCAAGCGGCGGTTTGCTGCATTGCGGTCTCTGCTCCGCCAATGCGAAACCGGCGCCGCTCGCGAGGAAAGTCGAAAAGCGCCGGCTCGATCGCTTGGAGTTCGCCTTGATGCGCATCGGCCTTTCACGGCGGGAAATCGCGCTGGTTGCGGCCGTTATCCTCTTGTCTGTCGGGCTTTGGCTGGCATCGGCGCCTGCTCGGCCGGACGTCGCTCCCGCCGGGCCGAATGTCGGGATCGCGGCGGCTTGCAATCCGGGCGATCGGAATGGGCGCACAGGTCTCGACGACAGCGTGACAACCGCCGACGGCCTCAGAATTACGGTGCGCACGCCGAGCGATTACGACCCGACGCGGGCCTACCCGCTGCTCGTCGTCTACCCGCCGGCCGGATATGACAGACGCCGGTCGGAAGTTTTCTACGGCCTCACGCCGGAAGCGACGGGCCGCGGATTTATCGTGTCCTACAGCGACCACCTGAGACTGTCCCGCCAAGCGGTGGCGCAGCAGGCCAAGGTCGCGGCGACCGTCGAAAGCCTGTTCTGCGTCGATCCGGCTTCCGTGACCTTTCTTGGCCACTCCGACGGCGCGACCATGGCGGAGGGCATCCCCGCCTCCGCCGCCGAAGTCGGAGCCGCGCCGCGCGCCATTGTAGCGAGCGCGGCGGGCATCACGCGCGAAGACCTCGATATGTTGCCCTGCCCATCGGTCGCGGCGGTGTTGATCGTCCACAGCCGCGCCGACGCTCTTTTTCCTGGCTTCGGCCGCGGGGCGGCGGCCTATTGGGGCCAATGCGCGGCCTGCGCGCCCGCCGATCTTGAGGGAAGCGCGGAGGCGTGCCGCGAGTTCTCCGGATGCGCCGCCGGGCGGCGGGTCGCTTATTGCGAAACCGCCGGGCCGCACAGCCGCTGGCCGGGCATGAATGCGGCGATGCTCGACTTCATTCAGGGCGCGGCGGCGAAATCGCCATAGGTTCCGAGAGCCAGCGGGCAAAGGCCAGACCATGCGGCTCGTCACGGGCCTTTAGAGTCTGTCCCAAAAAACTTGATCGACTTTTGCGGGACATGCTCCAACTCTTTGAATGTGAGCCGCGTCCTTGTCGATCACATGGACCCATTTGATCGGGGCGCGCGCAAGGAGGCACGCGATGGACGAGGATCGTTTCAACATGGCCGTGCGGCGGTTCCTCAAGGTCGTTGGCGTCACCTCGCAACGTGAGATCGAACGGGTCGTCCGCGAAAGCGAGATCGTGGGTGGGAAGCTGAAGCTGCGGATGACGCTGACGGCCGAGAATGCGCCGCTCCATCACATTGTCGAAGAGACGATCGAGCTTCATTGAAGGGCGAGACGCCTCGGCCGCATCGTGTTATGGCTTAAGCTTCGGTCCACGCTGTTGGGGCTCCCGCGTGCTCGCCATTCGTCTCGCGAAAATCGGCTGCGTCGCCGCGGTCGCCTTCTATGTGGGGCTCGTCGCCTTCAACAATATTACCGACTACTGGACAAATTTCGCCTTTGTCGCCCATGTTCTCGACATGGACCAGATCTTTCCGCAGTCGGACATCCGCTGGCGCGCCATAAATTCGCCCGCCCTCCATCATGCCGGCTATGTGCTGATCATCGCGGTCGAGGTCGCTGTCGCCGCGCTCTGCGGCTTTGGCGCGGCCGCCATGGCCCGATCCGCGAGAGCGAAGGCGCCGAGGTTCCAGCAAGCCAAAAGCTTTGCGATCATCGGGCTGACGCTCGGCTTTCTGCTCTATGAGGGCGGCTTCATCGCTGTCGGCGGCGAATGGTTCGGGATGTGGCAGTCGCAAAGCTGGGATGGCGTTCCGAGCGCCTTCCGCTTCGTCGTCACCTTGCTCGGCGTGCTGATTTTCGTCTCGCTGAAGGATGAGGACGATCTCGGCGACTGGGCCTGAGGTCGGAGACCGCGCCTGGGCCGGCGGCTTTTCGAATTTATGAACTTGGCGACTTCGGAAATCTTGAAGGACATGGGGAGAAGGGCATGAGCGAGCGCCCGCGCCGCATGGGATTGCACTCCGCGCATCGGTTTGATCGCCGTCGGGCGCTTTCGACGCTGCTTTGCGCCGATCTCGTCGGGATGGCTCTCCGCGCGGCGCCGGCTTCGGCCGGCTCCACATATGCGGAAGCGCCGCGCCCCGACGATGAGAGTTTCATGCAACTGGCGCTGGCGGAGGCGGCGCGGGGGGATTTCCCCTTTGGCGCGGTCATCGTGCGCGACGGGAAGGTGGTTGCCGTTGGCCGCAATCTCGGCCGGACAAATAATGATCCGACCGCGCATGGGGAGATGATGGCGATTCGGAGCTTCGTAGCATCGCAGCCCGCCGCGGATCTCCGCGGCGCGACGCTCTACACCTCGGGCGAGCCTTGTCCCATGTGCATGGGCGCGATCCTGTGGTGCGGCATCGGCCGCGTCGTTTTCGCGGCCTCGATCGACGAGCTTGCGGCCAAGCTCGGACAGATCATGCTCACCAGCCGGACCGTCGCGCAGGCGGCCCCTTTCGCCGCCATCTCCATCACTGGCGGCGTCCTGGCCGCCGAAGCGCTGGCGCTGTTCCCGTCGTGACCCCTTGAGGACGCTCCGACCGGACGGCTAGGCCGGGCGGAACCCCGCGTCAATGCGCGTGAACGTCGGGCGGCGGCGGCCGCGGCGGCTCCTTGGCGAGGATTTCGAGCTGCTCCTCGAGAAGGCTGAGGTCGCCCCAGCCGTCGGCGCCGGTCTCCTGTGACGGAATCCAGCGGGCGCGGATATAACCCGAACGATCAATCAAAAATTCCATATGTTCGATGGGAACACGGGCGGCGTCGACCTTTGGATCGACGAAGGAGCGCATCAGCAAGCCATAGGCGGCGAAGGCGTAATCTTGGTTCTGGTTCACGGTGAGGATCTTGCCGGTCGCCATCTCGCGCAAGGGCTCGCCTGTCTTGGGGAGCGCGATCAAGACGATCTGGGCGCCGAGTTCGCGCAGGCGGCCGCGCGCGCCGAGCAGCTGCTCGAGCCTCGCCTTGTCCTCCGGGCCGCCTGGCAAAAACGCGAGGAGCAGGGCGGATTTGCCGCGATAATCGACGTCAAGTCCGGTGACGCCTGATTCATCGGTCAAGGAGAAGTCGGGCGGGGCCATCCAAGCCTGGCCTCGGCTGACCCTGGGTCCGATGACGCGGCCCTGGTAGCCGACCGAGAAGGCACCCATGAAATTGATAATGTCCCAGCGCGCGTCATCGCTCAATGCGTCCTCGAAAGAGGGCATGCCAGAGGGCAAAATACCATGGGTCACCCACCAATAAAGATCGCCGCCGGTGTGCAGGGCGGTGTGGGGAGCCGAAAAATCAGCCGGAGTCCGCGGCAGGCTCTTCGCCAGGGGGCCATTGCCCAATCCGCTGACGCCATGGCAGGGGGTGCAATTTTGCTCGAAATGCTCGAGGCCGCTGGAGATCGACTCCACGGAATAGGGGATGTCCGAGCTGAGGAACGTGTCCGGGTAAGCCTGCACTGAAATCGCTTGGAGGGCCAAGCCGCTTCCGGCCAAGGCGACGACGCCGCCCGCGATGAGCGCCGGGCGCGTCTGGCTCGGCTTGAAGGTCGTCGGCCTCAGCCTGGGGAAATAGGCGAGGGCGGCCAAGCCAAGGCCAAGCAAGGCCAAGGCCGCGCCGCCGAACAAGGAGGCCGCGACCCAGGGCCCGCCCCAAGTCGCCGCGATCGAGAAGCGAAACGGCAGCGGCCAGACAATGTCTTCATGCTCGTTGCGTCCGGCCAAATAGGAGGCGAACACCACGATGAGGACCGCCAGAACGGTTTCGACCTTGACGTGCCTAGCGTAGCTTAAAAATGTGGCGTCGGCCGGCTTCGCCTCGAGCGCGGGCAACAAGCTTTGCTGCAGGTTGCGCGCGATCGCCAGAACGCCGGCGAGGCAGATGAGCTTGGCGACCAGCAGGCGTCCGTAGGGCGTGCCGATCAGGGGCGCGAATTCGCCGAGAATAAGCCAGGTGAGCAGGACCCCGCTCGCCAGGATTCCGGCCATTGCGATCGTGGCTATGTGAGAAAATTGGCGCAGGACGAGCACGGCCAGGCGGCGCGTGTCGTCGGCGACCGGTCCGACGCCGATCAAGAGGATCAGCGCGGGGAGGCCGCCGAGCCAAAGGCCGAATCCCCAGCGATGGACGATGGCGGCGAAAATCCCGACAACCTTCGGATCGACCGATGTCGGGTGGCTGGCGAAGGCGAAGCTGGCGATGCCGAGGCCGGCCGTGATCGCGGCCATCAGCGACAAATCGGAGGTCGATTTTTTCGTCAACGTGAGCCAGGCGGCAAGGGCGAGTAGAGCGGTCGTCAACGCGTAGCCGATTTCGACGGCCATGACCCGGCCGGCCCAGGTTTGCCGGAGAAAAACCCGCAGCGCTTCGGGGTTGAACCCCAAAGCGCCGGCCTCGGCGGCCCCCGACGCGGTCCACATCGCGAAGAGAAACGTCGAAATGAAGTCGATGACGCCAGCCACCGCGATTATGAGGACGACGCGCCGGCGCCATTCGAGACCGCCCGATGTCGAACGCGCATCCGGCACATACCAGATTAAAAAACCGGAACCCAAGACAATCGCCGCTGCAAGAGTGGCAACGGCTCGCGCAATGGCAAGCGGGTCGAGCATGTTCTAAGCGACCTCGGTTCGTTTTTGTCTTTAAAGGTCTTTTGATCTTTTAGTTCGTGGCGGCTTTTGCGCTATTCACGCTGAAGTTGAGCTGGGCTTCGACGACATGTCCGTCGACCGACAGGACGTGATAGGCGATGACCACCGGACCGTCAGGCAAATGATCAGGAAGTTCGCCAATGAGCAGGCGCGGGTCGGATGGGTCGCCATGGTTGGCGAGAGGAACCTTTTCGCCCTCCGCCGGAACGAGCCATAATTTGGCGAAGGAGGGTTCGATCGGCTCATTGAACCAAAGCTTCAGCTCTTTAGGCGCGGCGTCGAGAACCGCACGTGGCGGCGGCTCGGATCGCACAAGCCGGGAATGCGCCCAGGTTTCCGAGACGCCGATCCCAAGGCCGATCAGCGCGGCGAGGCCGAAAACAAGTGCGCGACGCGACTGAGAAGGCGTTTCGGCTGAACGCCGATCGCCGGATCCAATGTCGTCTCCGCGGCGGAAAAGACGACGAGCCCATGAGCCGTCGCAATGGCGGTGAATGTCGAAGCTCACTCCTGCGATCCTCCTTTTTTGAAGCTGGAACGGAGGCGTTTGGCCTCGCTTCTATTTAAATTGAGCGCTACCATTTTATTTCGCATCTGTCATCGCCAATTCAAATCCGGGCAGCGGGCGCGCCTCGCGCATTTCGTCGCAAGGCGCGGCCTCGCCAATCCCCCCCGGACCTTTGTCGGCAAGCCGAGAGGCAATTATGGGTTCGCGTGGCGTCCCCGACCCCGCGACATGTGATAAATAAGTCATAGCCGCCAACGGATGAAGCGCAAGCTGCAACGATCGATTGACAAAAAACCGTGATGGCGTGAACCCTACCTCGACAAAAGAGGAGGGAAGTCCATGTTGTCTGCAATGCGCTTATGTGCCGCGGCGATGATCGCCGCCCTCGCGATCACGCAAGCGGAGGCGGCCGATTTGGCGCCGACGCCGGTCGAGCCGCTACCGCCGGCGCCGCCGAGCTTTTACCTTCACGTCGGCGCGCTCGCCGCTTTCTTCAACACCAACGCTCAATCGACCGGCGGCGGCTATTTCAATGATGTGGCCGGGGTGGCCACCATCGAAAACGCGACGATACGGCCAAACTACACTTTGGGCCTGGAGCTCGGATATTTTCTCACGCCAAATATCGCTATAGCGCTGAGCGCCGGCGTGCCGCCGGTCCTGCACGCCAAGGCCACGGGATTCACCCTCGACAGCACGTTCGGCACCAATCTCCTCGGAAGCACTCGGTGGGGACCGGCGATGGCGCTGCTGCAATATCACATCACCCAATGGGGCGCGATTCAGCCCTATGCCGGCATCGGCGCCGTCTATCTTCTTAACTTCGGCAATATCGCCGACGGCATCCTTGTCAATAATTACAGGGTCGATCAGAATTTCGGCCTGGCGCTCCAGCTTGGTTCGGACATCATGCTCACGCAAAACCTTGGCGTGTATGTCGACGCCAAGAAGCTGTTTCTCTCCACCGACGTGAGCGGGACCGTCGTGACGACGAATATTCCAATCCGCACCCATGTGCAGCTCGACCCTTGGGTCATCGGGACCGGCGTCACGGTCAAGTTCTGATTGGCGCTTGCTTAGCGGGTCCCAGCCATCAAATGGGCCAGCTTTGGGGTTGAAAATATTTCCCGGCGAACTGACGGTTCGTCGGGATTATCTTTAGCGGATCAGCTCGCGGCCTTCGGGCCGCCGCGCGACACGGCGACCTTGGCGGGGCGAAGAACGCGATCGCCGATCGCATAGCCCGGTTCGACGACTTGCACGACGGTTCCATTGGGAATGCTGTCGTCAGGCACCTCGAATAGGGCTTCCTGAGTGTTTGGGTCGAACTTCGAGCCTTTCGGATCGAGCTTCTTCACGCCATGCCTATCGAGCCTAGAGACGAAGTCGCGCTCGGTCAGCTCAAGTCCGTCGATCAGCGTGCGCACGGCGCCCTCCGCGCTTGCGCGAATTTCCGCCGGAACGCTGTCGATCGCGCGGCGCAAATTATCGGCGAATGTCAGCATGTCGCGCGCGAAAGAGGTCACGCCATAGGTCTTGGCGTCGGCCACTTCTCGCTCGGTGCGGCGGCGCAGGTTTTCCATCTCCGCAAGCGTGCGGAGGAGCTTGTCTTTCAAATCCGTGCTTTCGCGCTGAAGATTTTCGAGAACGACGAATGGATCCGGTTCGTCGCCGCGCTGCTTGGCCGCTTGATCGCCGGGGGGCGCGGCGGCTCCGGTCCCACCCGCATCGGTCGTCGCATTTTCGGGCTTGTTTAAATCGTTCATGATCGCTCTGCTAAGTGGAAAACTATGGAGGGATATCAGTTTTACAGGGGTAAAAATCAAGCTTTTTGCTGGATTGGCGCGTGGCGCGCGCCGCCTATAATCCTTGGTTTGCGACAATCTAAAGAAGGCCGGGAAACTGGTGGCTGGGCGCGCTGCGCCTTTTTTGATTTGGCCCAGGCGGCTTGATCAGTTCTGAAACTTGACCGAGTTTTTCGATCGGATTCAGTCTCTCCGATCGGGAAGCGCTCTAGAATAATTTCTTAACGTAAATTGCTTCCACGCTTCGCGCGAAAATTCTCTAACCGCCTGCGGCGGAGGATCTGGCCAATGTTTTCAAAAGGAGACGGCGGATCATTTCCTGTTGCTCCGCCGAGGTGACTTTGGCCCCGGTGAGATCGGTGACATAGAATACGTCGGCCGCTTTTTCTCCAAATGTCGCGATATGCGCCGATGCGATATTGAGATCGAGCCTGGAGAGGGTCGTCGTGAGGTCGAAAAGAAGGCCCGGGCGATCGAGCCCGGAAACTTCGAGGACGGTGAAGCGATTGGACAGCGTATTGTCGATCGTGATTTCGGGGTGGTGCCGGAATGTGTTGAGCGGTCGGCTCGATTGGCCGGTTCTCGCGGCGACCATCTGCTCCAACCTGATCTCTCCCTTCTGGGCCCGCTCGATTGCAAGCGTGATCCTGCCGGCGCGGCGCAATTCATCCTCGTCATAATCGAAGGCGCGCGACATGAAAATCGTGTCGAGGGCCATCCCATCGGTGGTCGTGAAGGCTTGCGCGTCGACAATATTGGCCGCCGCGGCGGCGCAGGCCCCGGCGATGAAGGACAAGAGCCGGGGATGGTCGGGCGCGATGACGGTGAGCTCGGTCACGCCGCGGGAGCAGTCGGCGACAATATGGGTCACCGGCGCGGGCATCTCGACTTCGGTCATGTTCAAGAGCTTGGCGTGGAGAAGCTTTTGCGTCAGATCGGTTTTGAGCCAATAAGGCTGGGGGAGGCGCGCCGCATAGGCTTCGAAATCCAGGTCCGTCCAGCTAGGCAAGGCGCGCCGAAGCTCCGCCCGCGCCTGCGCCACGCGGCGTTTGCGGTCGATGGTCGAATGGCCGCCGGCGAGCACGACCTCGGTCTCCCAATAGAGCGTGCGCAGAAGTTCGCCTTTCCAATTGTTCCAGACTCCCGGTCCGACGGCGCGGATGTCGCAGATCGTCACAATGAAGAGCATTTTCAGCCGCTCGAGCGTCTGCACGAGGTTGGCGAAAGTGGTGATTGTCTTGCGATCGGTGAGATCGCGCCGCTGCGCCGTGTCGGACATGATCAAGTGATTTTCGACGAGCCAGGCGACCGTCTCCGTATCGGCGTCTGAAAGCCCGAGACGCGGACAAAGCGCGCGCGCGACCGCGGTCCCGGCCATGGAGTGGTCCTCCATGCGCCCTTTGGCGATATCATGTAGGAAGAGCGCTAGAATGACGGCGGTTCGGTTGCCGAGCGAAGGCAGGATCTCGCTCGCCAAAGGATGGTCTCCGCGAAGCTTATTATGTTCGATATCGGAGAGGTTGCCGACCGCGCGCAGCAAATGTTCGTCCACCGTGTAATGGTGATACATGTTGAACTGCATCAGCGCGACTATGCGGCCGAATTCCGGCACGAAGCGGCCAAGGACGCCGGCCTCATTCATGAGCCGCAGCACGATTTCCGGCGAATGGCGCGAGGTCAGAATTCCAAGAAAAAGCCGGTTCGCCTCGGCGTTTGCGCGTAGTTTCGCGTCGACGCGCTTCAACGACAGGGTGACGAATCTCGTCGCATCTGGGTGAATCGCCAGCCCGTTGCGATCGGCGACCCAGAACAGTCGAATGAGATTGACCGGATCGCGCGCGAACACCTCTGGCCCGGCGACCGTGACGCGGCCGTTTTCAATAGTGAAATCTCCGGTCGCGACCATCTCCTGCGTGCGGCGAGGGCCGAAACGATCGAGCTCGGCATAGGGCTTGGCTTGTTTTTCCTCCAGGGCGGCGCAGACGATTGCGGTCAAGTCGCCGACATCCTTGGCGACCAGGAAATAGTGCTTCATGAACCGTTCGACGCTCGCAAGACCGGCGCGGGTCGAATAGCCGAGCAGACCCGCGACCTGACGCTGATGGTCGAAGGTCAGCCGCTCCTCCGCTCTGCCGGTGAGGAAATGGAGATGGCAGCGCACCCGCCAAAGAAATTCCTCGCAGCGGCAAAAGAGCCGATATTCGGAGCGTGAAAACAGGCCGGCCCCAACCAGATCGGCGGCTTCGCGCACCTGATAGACATATTTGGCGATCCAAAACAGCGTGTTGAGATCGCGCAATCCGCCTTTGCCCTCTTTGACGTTGGGCTCTACGAGGTAGCGCGAGCGGCCGGCCCGGGCGATCCGCGCGTCGCGCTCGGCAAGCTTGGCGGCGACAAATTCCGCCCCGGTTCCGGCGACGATCTCGCGCTCGAAACGGGTTCGCAGGGTTTCGAACAAGCTTCTGCGGCCAAGAACGAAGCGCGCTTCGAGCAGTGCGGTGCGGATCGTCATGTCCGCTTTGGCTTCGGCCAGGCATTCCTCCACCGAGCGGGTTGAATGTCCGACCTTTTGGCCAAGATCCCAGAGGACATAGAGCATGGCTTCGACCACGCGCTCGCCATAGGCGCGCGAAGCGTCCGACAGAAGAAACAGAAGATCAATGTCGGATCCCGGCGCGAGAGTCGCACGGCCATAACCGCCGACGGCGGCGATCACGCAGGCTTTGTCGGCCGCGCCGTCCGTCGCTGGATGGACATAGGCGGTCACATATTCGTAAATCGCACGGATCAACTCATCCTCGACATGGGCGAGCTGGCCGGCGCAGACGAGCCCGCCGGCAGGGGCGTCAAGCGCCTTTTGGGCCAAAGCCCGGCCGCGATCGAGAGCGGCGCGAATTAGCGCTATCACGGTTTTGCGCGTGTCGGCGGGAAACCCGCCGCCGCCATGGAGCGCCGCAAGCTCGGCGCGAAGCGAAGCCCGGTCAAACAGCGTCGCCGACGGCGAAATCATCCGGTCGGACCGGCGCCGCTGCGGGGAAATCGTCTCGAGCATGGCGCTCATTTGGCCCGTTTATCGGCCGAGGCTCGCCGGCCGCCGCGCATCCGTCGCAAGATCCAGTTGGATTTGGGCTCCTTTTCCGCCAAAGGCAAGGCGGACTGGGCTTTTCTTTTCGCCTCGATCGCATCCCACGCGGCGACCGCCAGGTCGGGGCCGCCGACCCGTTTGATCGCCCTTATCCCGGTCGGGGAGGTGACGTTGATCTCGGTGAGATTGCCATCAATGACGTCAATGCCGACGATGACCAAGCCGCGCCGTTTAAGCTCCGGGCCGATCGTTTCGCAGATTTCCCGTTCGCGCGCGGTGAATTCTGTCGGCGCGGCCGCCCCGCCGCGCACCATGTTCGAGCGGATGTCGTTTTCCGCCGGCACGCGGTTCACCGCTCCGGCCGCCGCGCCGTCGATGAGGATAATGCGTTTGTCGCCTTCGCTCACCCGCGGCAGGAAACGCTGAACCACCCAAGGCTCGCGGAAGGTGGTTGCGAAAAGGTCGTAGAGAGAGCCGAAATTCGGGTCCTTGCGGCTGATCTTGAAGACCGCCGCGCCGCCATGGCCGTGCAAAGGCTTCATGACGACTTCGCCATGCTCCTCGCGGAAGGCTTCGATGGCCTCCTTGTCGCGGGTGATCAGCGTCGGCGGCATAAGTTCCGGATAATTCATCACGAAAAGCTTTTCGGGCGCGTTGCGCACGCTGGCCGGATCATTGACGACCAGCGTCATTGCCGGCAAGAGCTCGAGCAGATGCGTCGAGGTGATATAGGCCAGGTCGAAGGGCGGGTCTTGGCGCAGCAGCACCACGTCCAGCTCGGCGAGATCGATGCGCTTGGGCTCGCCCAGCGTGAAATGGGCGCCTTCGACGTCACGCACCTCGATCGGCGCCGCCCGCGCGACGACGCGGCCCTCGACGAGCGAAAGCTTATCCGGAGTATAATAAATCAGCCTATGCCCGCGCTCTTGCGCCTCCAGCATGAGCGCGAAGGTCGAATCGCCGGCGATATTGATCTTTTCGACAGGGTCCATCTGGACCGCGACGGTCAGCGGCATGGCGGAGCCTTCTCTGGCGGGGGAGATCCCGGTTTCCGCCCAGCATGGCGCATGGGAGAGGGAGGTTCGTCAAGCCGGGGCCGGCTAAGCGGTCGCGCCCGGTTCGATGCGGCGTGCGGCGACGCGGCCGGTCGCAGCGCGGTGACGGGCCGAGGAGTTACGCCACCGCCTCGACGATCGCCGGAGCCGGCGCGGCCTCGATCGTGACGAGATCGCCCGCCGTCGCGATATTGAGGCTCATATTCGCGGCCTTGGCGACAAGCCCGGTATAAAACGCTTGGATTCCATGCGCGTCGACCGCGTTTTGCTCCGGCGTCCCAGCGAGAAGCTGCGGCACATGGCTTGCCAGCTTGGCGTTCTGGCCTCGCGCAGTGACCGAGATTCGGATCGGCTCCTCGGCGCCGTTCGTCGCGACGGTTATGACGCCGCCGCGGGGAATTGCTGCGGCGGCGATGAGGCAGAGATTCAAGATAAGCTTGACCTTGTTTTTCGGCATCAAGACCCGTTCGGCCCGCCATTCGAGCGCGGTCCGCTGGTCGGCCAATAGGCCGCGGGCGACCTTTTCGGCGTCGCCGGTGTCGATCGAGGCGGTGGCCGAACCAGCCGCGCCAAAGGCCAAGCGGCAGAATTGCAGCCGCGCCGAAGCGGTCTCGGCGCTTTTCTTGATCAGATCGAGGGCGAAGCCTCGCATTTCCGCGTCTTTCTCGTCCTCAAGCACTTCGAGGCCATTGACGATGGCGCCGACCGGGCTGATGACGTCATGGCACACGCGGGAGCAGAGCAGGGCCGCGAGATCGAGGGCGTCGAGGGCGAAAACCGTCATCTTGGCGTCCATTCACAGCTGGGTTGACGACCAATGCAGGGCGGCGCTTAAGCTTTTGCACATGGCTCTCGCCGGGCGCCGAGCGGCTCAAGGAGCCGGATGCCACTGCATAGCATTCAAGCTCTTAAATTTTGGCTTCCAAGCGGCTGACGTCGCCGCATTATCGGGAAAGTTGAAAAATCCACGGATTTCGCGGGTCCCGGCTCGATGCGCCGAACCCGCGTGCGCCGGGCCAAAAACATGGTGCGGCAGCCTGGAGGGAAGAACTTAACAAATACTTGACGCCGATGCTCGGCAAAAAAAAGCGGCCCCAAGCCTTAGGCTTGGGACCGCGTTGTCGTCTGCCTCAATAGGCGTCGGTCTGTTAGCCGAACTGATTCATCGTGTTATGCGCGCCGCCCGCCTTCAGGGCCGCTTCGCCGGCGAAATATTCCTTGTGGTCGTCGCCCACGTCGGAGCCCGCCATGTTCTGGTGCTTGACGCAGGCGATGCCCTGGCGGATTTCCTGACGCTGAATATTGCGGACATAGCCGAGCATGCCCTGCTCGCCGAAATATTCCTTCGCCAGATTGTCGGTCGACAGAGCCGCCGTGTGATAGGTCGGAAGCGTGATGAGATGGTGGAAAATGCCCGCCCGCTTTGAGGCCACCGCCTGGAAGGTGCGAATGCGCTCATCGGCCTCGGCGGCGAGATCCGTGGAATCATAGTCGACGCTCATCAGCGCCGCGCGGTCATAGGCGGACACGTCCTTGCCGGCCGCTTTCCAGGCGTCATACACCTGCTGGCGGAAATTCAGCGTCCAGTTGAACGACGGCGAATTATTATAGACCAGCTTGGCGTTGGGAATGACGGCGCGGATGCGGTCCACCATGCCGGCGATCTGCTCCACATGCGGCTTCTCGGTCTCGATCCAAAGGAGGTCGGCGCCGTTCTGCAGCGAGGTAATGCTGTCGAGCACGCAACGATCTTCTCCGGTGCCGGGGCGGAACTGATAGAGATTGCTCGGAAGGCGCTTCGGCCGCAGCAGCTTGCCGTTGCGATTGATGATGACGTCGCCATTATGGGCGTCGCCGGGCGCGACTTCTTCGCAGTCGAGGAACGAATTATATTGGTCGCCGAGATCGCCTGGCTCGTGGCTGACGGCGATCTGCTGGGTGAGGCCGGCGCCGAGCGAATCGGTGCGGGTGACGATAATGCCCTCTTCGACGCCGAGCTCGAGGAACGCGTAGCGGCAGGCGCGCACTTTCGCGAGGAAGACCTCGTGCGGCACGGTCACCTTGCCATCCTGATGGCCGCACTGCTTTTCGTCCGACACCTGGTTTTCGATCTGCAGCGCGCAGGCGCCCGCCTCGATCATCTTCTTGGCGAGGAGATAGGTCGCCTCCGCATTGCCGAAGCCGGCGTCAATGTCGGCGATGATCGGCACGACATGGGTCTGGAAATTGTCGACCGCCGCGAGCAGCTCTTGCTCCTTGGCGCTGTCGCCGGCCTTGCGGGCGGCGTCGATGGCGCGGAAGAGGCCGCCGAGTTCGCGGGCGTCCGCCTGGCGGAGGAAAGTGTAAAGCTCTTCGATCAGCGCCGGCACGGAGGTCTTCTCGTGCATCGACTGGTCCGGCAGCGGGCCGAATTCCGAGCGAAGCGCGGCGACCATCCAGCCGGAAAGGTACAGATACCGCCGGTCGGTCGTGCCGAAAATGCTTCTTGATGGAGATCATCTTCTGCTGGGCGATGAACCCATGCCAGACGCCGAGCGACTGGGTGTAATTGGCGGGGTCGGCGTCATAGGCCGCCATGTCCTTGCGCATGATGGCGGCGGTATATCTGGCGATGTCGAGGCCGGTTTGGAACCGGTTCTGCAAACGCATCCGGGCGACCGACTTCGGGGTTGACGCCGCTCCACGTGCCGTTCTTGCGGGCGATAAGGTCCTTCACCTCGGCGATATGGCTTTGATATTCGTTGGCCTGCCCCGCCTGGGGGATCTTGCTTTGATAGGTCATCATGCGCCTCTTGTCTGATCTTCGAAGCCGAGCGGCCTGCTTAAATTTTTCTCCAACTTCGCATCAAATTCACATCAATTGACAAAATTTGCGACGGAGAGCGAAGGGCCGAGCCTTATATAGGCGAGGCCCGCCTGCGTCACCAAGAGATTTGCGGCGGAATAAAGTTTGTATGTAAAGAGTTGACATTGTCATGATGTCGAGATGTAAATAGCTATACCCATGAATCAGGAAACCACTGCGCCCCGAAAAATCTTCGCCGGCCCGCGGCTCAAGCGGTTGCGCCGCGAGCGCCAGCTGACCCAGGCGCGCATGGCCGAGGAACTCGACGTCTCGCCGAGCTATCTGAACCTGATGGAGCGCAACCAGCGCCCGATCACGGTCCAGGTCCTGATCCGGCTCGCCGACGTATATGGCGTCGATCCGCGCGACTTTATGGAGAGCGAAGGCGAGCAGTCGGTCGGCGAGCTGGAGCAAATCCTCGCCGACCCCTTGTTCCGCGATGGGACGGTCCCCCGCGCGGAAATGCGCGACGCGGCCGAGCATTCGCCGGCCCTCCTTGCCGCAATGGCCAAGCTCTATCGCGCCTACGCCTCGGCGCGGGAGGCGCGCGAGGCTGGCGTCTTCGCCAATGGCGACCCCGATCGCGCCGAGCCGCGCCTCGGCGAAAGCCCGATCGAGCGGATCAGATCCATTTTGCAGGACGCTCGCAACCATTTTCCGGAGCTCGACGAAGCGGCCGAGGCCTTCGCCGCCGATCTCCCCGCCGGCCGCGACCTGTTTTTCGCCCTGTCCGATCATCTCCGCGCGCGCCATGGAATCCGCGTCCGCGCGCTCCCGCTCGACGTCATGGGCGACCGCCTGCGGTGGTATGACCATCACCGCCGGCAATTGATGATCTCCGAGGTGATGGATCAGCCCGGCCGCACCTTCCAGACGGCCTATCAATTGGCCTTGAGCGAATTTGGCGATCTCTTGAACGAGGCGGCGGCGCGGCTCGCCCCAAGCGACGACATGAGCCGAAGGCTGCTTCGCATCACCCTGGCCAATTATTTCGCCGGCGCCGTGATGATGCCCTACGGCCGTTTCCATGAAGCCGCCGAGCTCCTCGGCTATGATTGCGAGGTCCTGGCCGCGCGTTTCGGCGGCAGCTTCGAACAGGTGGCGCATCGGCTGACGACCCTCGGGCGGCCGAGCGCGCGCGGCGTCCCTTTCTTCCTAGTCCGGGTCGACATCGCGGGCAATGTTTCGAAGCGCTTTTCGTCCGGCCGGTTCCCTTTCGCGCATTCAGGCGGAACCTGCCCATTGTGGAATATTCACGCCGCCTTCGCCGAGCCCGGCCGCATTCTAACGCAGGTCGTCGAACTCACCGATGGGTCGCAATGGTTCTCGATTGCGCGGACGGTGCGCCGCGCGATCACGCCTTGGGGCGCGATCGAGCCGCGCTTCGCGATCGGGCTCGGTTCCGAGATCAAATACGCCCGCCGCCTTGTCTACGCCAAGCGTCTGGACCTCGCGGCCTCGGACGCGACGCCGATCGGCGTCAATTGTCGGCTCTGCGACCGGCCCGCCTGCCCGCAGCGCGCCGCCCCGCCGGCCCTGCGCGCGCTGACCGTCGACGAAACCATGCGCAGCATCTCTCCCTTTACCTTCAAGGATGTGTGAGGCAAGCATGTGCGTGGATCGACGCCCAATTCCGTGACAAGTGGCGATAAGGAAAACCGCGAATCCCAATTGATGGCCGACTCGGAACGCGATTCGGTCCGCTGCAAATGGTAAATCAGGACGCTGCTGAATGGACTGAACCGCTTGCTGTTAGAGCATGTTCCGAAAAAGTTGACCGACTTTTTCGATCGGAACATGCTCCAACTCTTTGAAATGGAGCGAGTTCTTATCGATTGGACGAGTCCATCCAATCGGAACGCGCTCTAACGCGCGGCTGTCAGCTTTTCAGGCGCTTGTTGCATTCGCTGTAATAGCCGCCGCCCTTCTGGATCCATTTGAGCCCGCCATTGGCGTTGGTCGCCTTGTTGGCGTTATACTGATCGAGGCAGGTTTTTTGTCGCGCGACGCCTGGCTTTTCATTGGCGTGGGATGGCGAAATCGCGGTCGGAAACACGGCGGCGCTGGGCGGCGGCGGCGCGGCGGCGGGCTTGAGCGGATTGGCGGCGGGCGCGGCGGCAGGGGCCGGAGCCGCGGCAGGCGTCGTCGGCGCGGCGCCCTTCGCCTCAGCCGCGCACTGACTATAGAATTGGGGCCAGGTCTGGCCGTTCAACGTCCCGGCGCCCTTGGCGGCTTGATATTTGCCGCTGCATTCCTGCCGCACGGATTCCGCCGATGCTTGCCCGAAAAACGCAAGGCTCAGGCAGATCGAGCCGGCCGCGATGCCGATCAGCGAACAAACAGAACGAAATGTCATGGAAGCTCTCCGTCGTGATGGACGCGAATCGAACGCTCCGCCGGCGCGTTTCACTCGAACTTCCCGCGAAACCCGACGGACGTCAAATATGACGCAGGAGCGAAGGCCCTGCTGATCAATTGCGTCCGGCGGCCTCGCTCAGGATGGGCCGCCCACCGCCGCCGCGACTTCGGCCGCGAAATCGGTCTCTTGCTTTTCAACGCCGTCGCCGAGCGCATAGCGCGCGAACGCCGTCAGCGTCACCGGCGCGCCAGCGGATTTCTCCGCCTCCTTGACCACCTGGCCGATGGTCTTGCCGGAATGCTCCGCATGGATCGAGACCTGATCGACGAGGCAGACCTCCTTGAAATAGGTTTTCAGCCCCGAATTCGACGATTTTTTCGAGCACATGGGCGGGCTTACCCGCGTTCTTATCGGCGAGCACCGCTTTTTCCCGCTCGACGATAGCCGGATCGAGACCCGAAGAATTGAGCGCGAGAGGGTTCGCCGCGGCGATATGCAAGGCGATCAGCCGCCCGAGCGGGGCGAGCGCCACGCTGTCGCCGGTCGACTCCAAGGCTACGGCGACGCCGATCTTGCCGAGACCCTCGACGACCGCGTTATGGACATATTGGCCGATGAGTCCTTGGCCGACATGGAGGGCGGCGGCGCGCCGCAGTGTGATGTTCTCGCCAATCGTCGCGATCGAATTAGCGATGGCGTCGGCCACCGTGCCGCCGCCGGGATAATGCGCGCCCTTGATCGCCTCGACGTCGGAAAGGCCTTTCTCGACGGCGACGAGCGCGATCGCACGCGCCAGCGCCTGGAACTCCTCGTTCCTGGCGACGAAATCGGTCTCCGAATTGACCTCGATGACGACGCCGTCATTGGCGTGAACCGCGACCGCGACAAGCCCTTCCGCCGCGATGCGTCCCGATTTCTTCGCCGCCCGCGACAAGCCTTTCTTGCGCAGCCAGTCGATCGCCGCCTCGATATCGCCCGCCGTCTCGGTGAGGGCGGCCTTGCAATCCATCATGCCGGCGCCGGTCTTCTCGCGAAGATCCTTCACCAGCGCGGCCGTGACGCTCGCCATTTTCATTTTCCTTCAGGTTCCGGCAGGCTCGCCCGATCGCCCGCCATCAAATCGGACCGCTTTCGAAGCGCTTCTCATACGCGGGCAGGGCGCTCATGCGCCCCACCCGAGGCGCCGGTCAGGCGGCGACGAGGCCGCGCGCGTGATTGATCCAGCCGTCGCGCACGATTTTACCGCCGAGCTTGAGGTCGCGATCGACCTTGGCGGCGTCGTCGGGCGTCAGGGCCGCGATCTGCCAATAGTGGAAAATTCCGGCTTCATTGAGCTTCTTGACGATCTGGGGACCGATGCCGGGCAATTTGGCGAGATCATCCGGCGCGCCGCGCGGCGCGGTGAGGAGTTCGAACGCCTCCGCCGGCGCTTCAAAAGCCTCGGCGGCCACGGTATCGCTCGGCAGTTCCTCGGCGACCGGCTGGTCCTCTTCGCCGAAGTCGATTCCCGCGGCGCCTTGGCTGCGCGAGATTCCGTCGAGGGCGGCGCGGGCGACGAGATCGCAATAGAGCGCGATGGCGCGCCCGGCGTCGTCATTGCCCGGAATCGGATAGGTGATCCCGTCCGGGTCGCAATTGGTGTCGAGGATGGCCGCGACCGGAATATGCAGGCGCGCCGCCTCCTTGATCGCCAATTGCTCCTTATTGGTGTCGATCACGAAGATGAGGTCTGGCGTGCCGCCCATCTCCTTGATGCCGCCCAGCGCCTTTTCGAGCTTCTCGCGCTCGCGCGAGATCATCAGGCGCTCTTTCTTGGTGAGGCCGGACGCGCCGCCGCTCAAAAGCTCGTCCACCTTGCGCAGGCGCTGGATCGAGCCAGAAATCGTCTTCCAATTGGTCAGCATGCCGCCGAGCCAGCGCGAATTGATGTAATATTGCGCCGATCTGCGGGCGGCGTCGGCGATCGCGTCCTGCGCCTGCCGCTTGGTGCCGACGAAAAGCACCCGGCCGCCGCGCGCCACCGTGTCGGACACGGCCTTCAGCGCCTGATGCAGCAGCGGCACGGTCTGGGCGAGATCGATGATATGGATATTGTTGCGGGCGCCGAAAATATAGGGTTCCATCTTCGGGTTCCAGCGATGCGACTGGTGGCCGAAATGGGCGCCCGCCTCGAGCAGGCCGCGCATGGTGAAATCAGGCAAGGACATGACTATGGTTTCTCCGGTTGACGCCGCCGCGGAGCGATATGGACCTTTCGCCAATGGGATGAACCATAGCAAAAAGCCACCGGGAGCGGCCCTTGAAGCAGGGTCGCGCGATCCGCGTGTGGAATGGGCGGGTTTATAGGTCGCGCGGGGCGGGAATGCAAGGCGGGAGCAAGAGCCTAGGCCTGCGCGGCCGCCCTTGGGTGCTCTAAACAGTGCGGATGTCGAATTTTTTTTGTGTATCAGTTAGCGACTTTAAGAGCGCCATCCGGCCTTCGCTCCAAATTCGCTCCAGCGCAGGGCGCGCCAATGAAACCCATGGACCTCGACCGCGACAGTCTCGCCAGACGCAGCGAAATCGTCGCGGCCTTGCGCAAAATCGTTCCGGGCGAGGGCGTCGTCGCAAGCGAGATCAGCCTCCGCGCCTATGAGAGCGACGCGCTGACCGCCTATCGCGCCCTGCCCATGGTCGTGGTCCTGCCGGATAAGGTCGAGCAGGTGCAGGCTGTCCTCGCCTATTGCCACAGCAATAATGTGAAGGTCGTCGCGCGCGGGGCGGGGACCTCGCTCTCTGGCGGCGCGCTGCCGCTCGAGGACGGCGTTCTTTTGTGCATGATGCAAGTTCAACCGCGTGAAGGAGATCGATTTCGACAATCGGATCGCAATCGTCGAGCCCGGCGTCACCAATCTCGCGATCACCCGCGCGGTCGAGCATCGCGGCTTTTATTACGCGCCGGACCCGTCGTCGCAGATCGCCTGTTCGATCGGCGGCAATGTGGCCGAGAATTCCGGCGGCGTGCATTGCCTGAAATATGGCCTCACCACCAATAATGTGCTTGGGCTGGAGATCGTGCTGATCAGTGGCGAGCGTGTTCCGCCTCGGCGGCAAGCATCTCGACCAGTCGGGCTATGATCTGCTCGGCCTCGTCGTCGGCTCCGAGGGCATGCTCGGCGTGGTGACCGAAGTGACGGTGCGCCTTCTCCGCGCGCCGGAAACCGCCCGCGCCCTGCTGATCGCGTTTACGTCGAGCGAGGCGGCGGGCGGCTGCGTCGCCGATGTGATCGCCGCCGGAATCATTCCGGGCGGCATGGAAATGATGGACCGCGCGGCGGTCGCTGCGGTCGAAGATTTCGTCCATGCCGGCTATCCGCTCGACGCCGAGGCGGTCTTGATCATCGAGCTCGACGGGCCGGCGGTGGAGGTCGACCATCTCGTCGGCCTCGTCGAGACGATCGCGCAAAAGCGCGGCGCGACGCAGTGCCGTTGCTCGAATTCGGATGAAGAGCGCCTCGCCTTCTGGGCCGGACGCAAGGCGGCTTTTCCGGCGGTCGGGCGGCTGTCGCCCGATTATTTCTGCATGGACGGCACCATCCCGCGCAAGCGAATTGCCCCATGTCGCTGCGCCGGCATGAGCGAACTTTCGCGGCGGCATGGGCTGCGCGTGGTCAATGTCTTCCATGCGGGCGACGGCAATCTGCATCCGCTTATCCTCTATGACGCCAACAAGCCCGGCGAATTTAGCGCGCCGAAGAATTCGGCGCGGATATCCTGCGCTTATGCGTCGAGCTCGGCGGCGTGCTCACCGGAGAGCATGGCGTCGGCATCGAGAAGCGCGACCTGATGCCGGAGATGTTCAGCGAGATCGACCTGAACCAGCAGCAGCCGGCTCAAATGCGCCTTTGACGCGAAGCGATCTGCTCAATCCCGGCAAAGTGTTTCCGACCCTGCACCGCTGCGCCGAGCTCGGCCAAATGCATGTGCAGGGCGGCAAGCTGGCGTTCCCGGATATTCCGAGGTTTTAAGGTTGTCCATCAACGCCAGGATGGTCGACGGCATTTCGCGCCGGGCGCCTGGGAAAACCATTCGTCTCCGGGGCGAGGCGCGGCGTTGCGAGAAAATCGATTTGAAGCGAGATAGGACTCTGCAGGCGACGCCCGTCCGCGCATGTCGTTCAAGCCTTTTGGGGACCGCCAAGTTGTGGCGGCGATAGGAGCTCATGCTAATTTCCGCTAACCAAGGGGCCATGACCCAAACAGTCGGCAAGGCGTCAAATCACTGGCCGTTCCTCGATCTCCTACGCGCGGCGGCGGCGCTGCTCGTGCTGTTCGCGCATAGCCGCGCATTGTATTTTGTCTATATCAGCTTCGACGACGAGCCGAATGTTGTCCTGAAGCTGTTTTATTTCGTCACTGGCGTGGGCCATGAAGCGGTGGTCATATTTTTCGTGCTGAGCGGTTTCCTGATCGGCGGAAGCCTCACCGAGTCCATGTTGCGCGGCGATTTCAGTCTTCCGCGTTACCTGATCGCGCGGTTCGCCCGCATCTACGCCGTCTACATTCCGGCGCTGATCATCACCCAGGCTGTATTTTTCTTTGGTTCGTTGCTACTGAACGATCCAGGGGACGGGCCGCTTTTTATAAGCAAGCAGCTTGATTTCGGCGGCGTTTCGCAGGCGATCTGCTTTCTCTCCGGATTGCAGGGTTTCGCTTGCCCAGCTTGGCGGCAAAATCAGCCGCTTTGGTCGCTCGGCTTCGAATGGGCGCTATATCTGCTCGCCCCTGCGATCATCCAGCTCGTCGTGTGGAGGGCGTCTCGCGGCCTTCGGCTGCTGGGAATAGCGCTTGTCTGCGCGATCGCGGCCACGGTCTGTCGCCATCATGATCCCGTGGAGGCGGCGTTTTTTTGCGGCGCTTGGTTCCTTGGCGTCGCCGCCTTCCGCCTTATGCGGACGCGTCCGGTCCCGCTCCCGGTGGGGCTCGTCGGCATTGGCGTGATGATCGCGGGAATGTTCCTGGCCCATCGCTATCCAGATTACCCCAACCGCCAGATCATGACCGATCTGATCATCGCGGCGGGCGCCGCCGCGGCGATCGCCTGCCGCCCGCTGGCCGCGCTCCCCCTTGCGCCCCGTTTTTTCGGCTGGGCGGCCGGATTCTCCTACACACTCTACGCCATCCATTTGCCGCTCATATTGTTGATCGCCACCTTGTTTGAAACCATCGGACTGCCGCCCGACTTGGCGCCAGGTCGGACGCCCTTCGTGGAATTTGCCGTCACGATCGCCATTAGCCTACTAGCGGCCTTCCTGGTTTCGCTCGTCACCGAGAGAAAAACCGGGCGAATCCGCGCCGCCATGTTGCGCATGTGTCCGCCCGGCCCGGAGCCAAAGGCGCGCGTTCAGGGCTGACTGCCGGGTGCCGGCACTGCGTTGTTTCAAGCGCGGCTCAAGGTCGCCGGTGGCGGCTCAATCGTCGGGCCTGCCTATGGCTTTGCAGAGCAATCGGGTAAGCGAATAGCGAGAGCTGGCGTAGCCGCCCACCTGTGTCCAACACTGGGCGAATTTGTCGCGGGCTGGGAAATAGACCGACCGTCTTGCGAAGAGCGAATCGGCGCCCATTTTCAAAAGGTGAATTCAAGCGAGCGTAACCGAAGAGGAGGAAGAAGTGCTGTCGGGAGAGTCATCTTCACAACTCGTACTTGCACCGAAGGATAAAACGAGTGACTTTACGGCGCGGGCGATCTGGTGGGCTATGCTGGTGACGCGTCTGATCATTCCGGCCTACATGATCTGGGCGTTCTACAGCGCATTTGGCTGAAAATCCGACGTGCAATCTAATGTAATTGTGGAGGCGGCGGCAAAGGCCAACGCCAAGCAGGCCGCTCCACCGGCGAGCATATCTTCGTCAGACAAAAGAGTCCGATGAAGCTTGTTAGATGCAGATTGGGTTGGCGAGGGCGAAAGTTCAAACCGGCCTCGCCAATTCCGCCTACTACGTAGACTGATGCTTCGGCTGACAGCATTGCCGGCGATGGCGTAAAGAGTCCAAGCTGCCGGCCTTGCCAAACCGTAAGCAAGACGCGATGAGGCGCGCGCGGCTTCAATGCCGCGGCAATCTCGCTTATGCTCAAATGCGCAATCAAACTAAATAATCGCGCTGTAATCCGATTTGCTTGGACCGTCTCCGCGCCGAGCGGCATTCAGAGAGAAGCGTTTGCTCCTATGTTTGCAGACGCGGCTTGTTGATAAAGACGGGGCAGGCTAGTTGCTGTCCGACAATTTGATCACTAACCCGGCGAAAAATGGGAAATCGTGGCGACGGATTTGCCGAAAAATGATCGCAACTGAGTCGCATTCAGTAGCATCCCAGAGGGCTTAGGATGGCTTTGAAATTGCGCTATTTATCTTCGTCCGTCGGCGTGCTGGCGGCGGTGCTTTCTGGATGCGCGGATAATTCAACGAGTCCAGTGAGCATTGAATATAGTCAGATCGGCTTTTGCAACACATACCGGACTCCAGGCGGCGTGCGGGCGTCGAAGCCGCACGAAGTCTATGTCGTCTACAAGATCGAGGCGGTGGACAACGCGAAGCGCAATGCGGATTTCACTTTTTTCCCCACCCGTCTCTACGTGGATCCGGCTGAATGGGGAGCAAACCAGAAACCGTGGGCGGCAAAGCCTGGCCAAATGCAGGATTTTTTCGCCCAACGCGACAACCGCCGTTTTTTCTCCAATGACGCGAGCTTTACCCAGGCCATGGGTTTGCCAGCCTTGGAGCCGGGCGTCATTTCTCAAGGCGTCAAAAAGACGATTTCTGGCTACGCGATCGTCGCCGTGCCGACGTCTGGCGAAGATCGCCCTGTCGAGCATTCCTTCAAGCTGTCCTACGAACCGCAAGCGGGCGACGCCGTCGATCCGCCGGTGGCTTTGAACACCATGAATGCGGGGCAGACCTCCTGGCCTCATCCTGACGCCTGTCAGGAACTCGCGTTCGAGAAAAGTCGGTCGTAAAGGACCCTCAGCCGCTTTCGATCCGCCATTTCGAATCCCATGCAACATGGCGCGGTCGGCCTTTATCCCGGACGGTCTGCGCCGGCGCTCATTTTCTGGCCCGCTCACCTCTGTGAGTCGTTCGGCTTGCCCCGGTCCTTTGGCGTGACGGCGCGCGCGGCGCGCTCCATGTCCGAGGCCGAGAGGTTGAGCGCCCGCTTCGCCTCCTTGAGTAGATTGGGATCGATCGGGCGAGGCTCGAGCGGCACGTCTTCGCCGAGCCGGTCCGCGAGGATGCGAAGTGCGGCGACGCGGGCGAAGAGCTTGTCGTTCGCCGGAATGAGGCGCCACGGCGCATGCCGCGTCGAGGTTTCCTCCATCATGTCCTCGATCGCCGCCTCATAATCCGACCAGCGGGCGCGGTTGCGGAAATCCTCATAGGAGAGTTTCCAGCGCTTCATCGGGTTGACCAGCCTATCGCGGAAACGGCGCAACTGCTCGTCTTGCGTGATATGCAGGAACAGCTTGACCAGGCGAATTCCGGAATCGGCCAGCGACCGCTCGAAATCATTGATCTCGCGATAGGCGCGCCGCCATTCCTTCGCGGTCGCGAAGCCCTCGACGCGCTCGACCAGCACGCGGCCATACCAGGACCGGTCGAAGGCGACGATCTGCCCATTCTGCGGCAGCCGGCGCCAGAAGCGCTGGAGATAGTGCTGAGCCCGTTCGTGCGCGTCGGGCGCGGCGATGGGATGAACCTTGAAGCTGCGCGGATCAAGCGCCCAGCCGAGCCGGCGCACGAGGCCGCCCTTGCCGGCGGTGTCCCATCCTTCGAGCACAATAAGCGCCCGCTCAGAGGTCCCGAGATAGGCCTGCTGGATGAGCTGAAGCACTTCCTGGAGCGACGCGAGCCGTCGCTCGTAGTCGGCGAACTCCAGCTTGGGATATTCGGCGATCTCGGCGAGCCTGGGGCGGCCGGAGACGATAAATTTTTGCGGCTTCAGCGCTTGCGCCATGTCTTAAATCGCCTGCCTGCCTGAACTTGAGAGGCGCCTCCGCGGCGGGGACCGTCGCTTTGGTCATGTCCGCGAATTGATCGGTTTCAACCCCCCGCCGTCTCGATCGCCTTGGCGCGCTGAAGCGCGGGGCGCGCGAGGCAGCCGTCGACATAGGCGCGCAGGGCGGGGCGCGTGGGAACGAGCTTGAAAATATCGATCCCGAAATGAAGATCGAGGCCGATCATGACGTCGGCGGCGGTGAACCGCTCGCCCAAAAGCCAGGGACCCGGCCGCACCGCCGCTTCGAGCACATCGAACACGCGGTCGAACTCGCCAAAGCTCGCCATCTGCGGGTTGACCGAGACATTCGCGGATTTCGTGAGAAAGGCCGGCTCGATGCAGCCCGGCGAGAAAAACAGCCATTGCAAATAGCGCCCGCGGGCGGGGTCGCCGAGAGGCGGCGCAAGGCCCGCCGCGGGAAAAGCCTCCGCGACATAGGCGCAGAGCGCGCCGGATTCCGCGACGGCGACCGGCCCGTCGGTCAGCGCCGGCACCTTGGCCATGGGGTTGATGGCGCGAAACTCCGCGCTTTTTTGATCGCCTGCGGCAAGATCGAGGCGCACCCGCTCATAAGGCGCGCCCGCCTCCTCAAGAATCCAGAGCGCGCGAAGGGCCCGCGTGCGCGGCGCCCAGTAAAGCTTGATCATGCGACCCTCCCAGCCCTTGGCGAACCTTAGACATGCTCCACCGCGACGATGCCCGGAATGGCTTTCAAGGCGCCGGCGATTTGCGGCGAGACCATATATTTGCCCGGCAGCTTCACCTCGACCTCGCCGGCGCCGGTCAAAAGAATGAGCGCCACCTCGCCGTCGCCCCGCGCGGCAAGCCGCTGGGCGATGTGGCGAAGCGGGTTTTCGTCGCGGAGAAAAATCCGCAAGCCTTTCTGAACCCGGCTTGCGGCGGCGTCCAAGGGCTCGACCGAGACGATGCGGGCGCGGACATCCTCGCCCTCGACATTGGCCTGCAGGCTGAGCAGGACGGCGGCGCCTTTTTCGAGCAGATCGCGATATTGGTTGAGGCCTTCCTGGAACAAAATCGCTTCATATTGGCCGGACGGGTCGGAGAGCTGGACGATCCCCATTTTCGAGCCTGATTTGGTGCGCCGCTCGTGCCGGTCGAGCACGGTCGCGGCGAGCCGGCCGGCGGAGGCGCCTTGCTTCACCGCGCGGGCGAAATCGGTCCAGCGCTGCACCCGCAGCCGCGCCAGGACCGCGGCATAGGCGTCGAGCGGATGGCCGGAGAGAAAAAATCCGACCGCGTCGAATTCGCGGCGGAGCTGCTCGGCCAGCGGCCAAGGCTCGGCCTTCGGCAGCGGAAGCGGATCGGCGGCCTCGGCGCCGAAGAGCGCGGCCTGGCCGGCGCGGCGCTCCTCGTCGCGGCGATGGGCATGGGCGAGAATGGTCTCGATCGCGGCGAAGGCGCGCGCCCGATCGGGCTCGAGCTCGTCGAAAGCCGCCGGCGGCGGCGAGGCTTTCGAGCATGCGCTTGTTGACGTCGCGCGGATTGAGCTTCGAGGCGAAATCGCCGAGGTCGCGAAACGCGCCGTCCGCGCCTCGCGCGCCGCCGACAAGCGCCTGCGCCTGCGCCTTCGCCGACGCCCTTGATCGCCGAGAGCGCGTAGCGGATCGCCGGCTCGTCGCCGGCCTCCGCCGGCGTCGAAATCCGCGCCGGACGTTGCACCGAGGGCGGCAGGATCTTGATCCCGAGCCGGCGCGCCTCGTTGCTGAATTCGGCCAGCTTGTCGGTGTTCGATTTGTCGAGGCTCATCGAGGCGGCGAGAAACTCGACCGGGATAATTGGCCTTGAGATAGGCGGTCTGATAGGCGATCAGCGCATAGGCCGCGGCATGGCTCTTGTTGAAGCCGTAATCGGCGAATTTGGCGAGCAGGTCGAAAATCTCGTCGGCCTTGGCCTTGGTCAGGCCGTTGTCGACCGCGCCGGCGACGAAGCGGTCGCGCTGCGCGTCCATCTCGGCCTTGATCTTCTTGCCCATGGCGCGGCGCAGAAGATCCGCCTCGCCGAGCGAATAGCCGGACAGGACCTGGGCGATCTGCATCACCTGCTCCTGATAGATGATGACGCCGAAGGTCTCCTTCAGGATCGGCTCGATCTTCGGGATGGATATAATCGGGCTCCTCCTCGCCGAGCTTTCACCGCGCAATAGGTCGGGATATTCGCCATCGGGCCCGGCCGGTAGAGCGCGACAAGCGCGATAATGTCCTCGAAACGGTCGGCGCGCATTTCGACCAGCGCCTTGCGCATGCCCGCACTTTCAAGCTGGAACACGCCGACCGTCTCGCCGCGCCCGAGCATTTCATAAGTCTTCTTGTCGTCGAGCGGAATTTTCGCGAGATCGATCGCGATGCCGCGCAAGCGCGAGCAGCTTGACGCAAGTCGCGAGCGCGGTCAGCGTCTTTAGGCCGAGAAAGTCGAATTTGACGAGGCCCGCCGGCTCGACCCATTTCATGTTGAACTGGGTCGCCGGCATATCCGATTTCGGATCGCGATAGAGCGGCACCAGCTCTTCGAGCGGCCGGTCGCCGATGACGATGCCCGCCGCATGGGTCGAGGCGTTGGAATAGAGCCCTTCGAGCGTCTGCGGCGATCTGCAGCATTTTCGCGACGCGCGGCTCGGCCTCGGCCGCCTCCTTGAGGCGCGGCTCGTGATTCGACCGCCTGCTTCAGGCTGACCGGCGCCGCCGGATTTTGCGGCACGAGCTTGGCGAGCCTGATCGACCTGGCCGAGCGGCATTTCGAGCACGCGGCCGACATTGCGCATCACGCCGCGCGCGAGAAACGAGCCGAAGGTGATGATCTGCGCCACCCTGTCGTCGCCATAGCGGCGCGGACATAGGCGATGACCTCGTCGCGCCGATCCTGGCAGAAGTCGATGTCGAAATCGGGCATCGACACGCGTTCGGGATTGAGGAAGCGCTCGAACAGCAGGCCGAAGCGGATCGGATCGAGATCGGTGATCGTGAGCGCATAGGCGACGAGCGAGCCGGCGCCCGAGCCGCGCCCCGGCCCGACCGGAATCCCTTGCGATTTGGCGTATTTGATGAAATCCGCGACGATCAGGAAATAGCCGGGGAACTTCATCTTGGTGATCACGTCGAGCTCGAAGGCGAGCCGCGCGCGATACGCGTCGGCTGATGCGCCGGCCGCCGGTCCATGCGCGGCGAGGCGCATGGCGAGCCCCGTCTCGGCCTCCTTGCGCAGTTCCTCCGCCTCGTCCTCTCCGGCGCTCGCGGCGGCGAAGCGCGGCAGCATGGGCTTGCGCGTCAAAGGCCGATAGGCGCAGCGCAAGGCGATCTCGACGGTATTGCGCGGCCGCCTCGGGCAGATCGGCGAAAAGGGCGATCATCTCGGCCCTCGTCTTGAACCTGTGCTCGGGCGAGAGCTGGCGGCGGCGCGCCGTCGCCGATGACGGTTCCTTCGGCGATGCAGATCAGCGCGTCATGCGCTTCGTAATCGGCGGCGGTCGCGAAATAGGCTTCGTTCGCGGCGACGAGCGGAAGAGACTCCGGTAGGCGAGGTCGAGCAGGCGCGGCTCGATCTCGCGCTCGGATGCGAGGCCATGGCGCTGCAGCTCGACATAGAGACGATCCGCAAACAAGCGCTCCAACGCCGCGGCGCGGGCGAAGGCGAGTTCGCGGCCTTGCGCAGGCGAAAGCCCGGTCAAGCGGGCCGCACGGCCCGCCGGTCAGCGCGATCAGGCCCTCGCGTTCGCCCTTCAAGCCGCGCGAAGCGGACATGGGGGAGGTCGCCTTGCGCTGGATCGAGCCAGGCGCGCGAGGCGATATGCATTAAGTTAATATAGCCGGCGGCGTTCTTGGCGAGAAGAACGAGCTCGGCGCGTCCCGCGTCGGTTTCCTCGCCGCGCGCGGTCATCGCCGGCCGCCGTCGCCGAAATCGAGCGTGACCTGGAGGCCTATGATCGGCTGCGCGCCTTCCTTGGCGAATTTCTCGGAAAACTCCAAGGCGCCGAAGAGATTGTTGCTGTCGGTCATCGCCAGCGCCGGCATCCTGTCCGCCACGACGAGCTTGGCGAGCGCGCCAATCGACATCGCCCCCTCGCGCAGCGAATAGGAGCTGTGAACATGAAGATGGACAAAACCGACGCCATTCACGATGTGGCCTCGCGCCTCGTCGTTTGTTTGGTCGACATCTTGCCTTGCGCCGGTCACACGTGGAATCTTCCCAGGAAAATCGAGGCGCTGGCTTTATAGGCCTTTCCGATGAGGTCGGCGACGCAATCGTGCGGGGCGGCGAGAGGGGCGATTGGTCATCCACAACTTGCGGCCATCGGCGCGTGGAGTAAAAAACCCCGACGCGCGGCGCGTCGGGGTTCGCTTCCTGGAGTTGGGCCAAGCGGGAGGGTCTCGGCCGGACTGGTCTACGCCACGAGCCTTGCGCTCGGCTGGCCTCACCAATAATAGGGCCGCCGCCATACCCACCACGGGCGATAATAGCCATAATAGGGACGCCAATAGGGGCGCGGTCCCCAGGTGCGCCAGCCGCGGACCCAGCGGCAGCCGCCATAGGGGCCACAGATCCAGCGCGCAGTTTCGACGCGCGGCGCGGCCTCCCCTTGCGCGGCGAGCGCTGGAGCAAGTCCGTTCATCGGCATTGCCAAGGCAGGCGCCGCGCCGAGCCCGAGCGCCGCCAGGCCAAGCCCAATGGCGAAAAGCAAATTTCGATTGATCTTCATGGCTTCCTCCGCCGTTCCGGCTGAGCTTAGGCCGGAGCAAAATTCTACGTGATCAAATGAACGCGCCAGCGCTATGCAGATGGGAAAGACCGGCTTGTCGGGCTTAAACGCGCGCGTCGGCGCGCCGTTCCCGATCGGCTATTTCAGGATCTGTCCGAGAAAAAGCCTTGTCCGCTCATGTTTCGGAGCGTCGAAAAACGCGTCTGGACGGTTGATCTCGACGATCGCGCCGGCGTCCATGAAGATCACCCTGTCGGCGACCTGCCGGGCGAAGCCCATTTCATGGGTCACGCACAACATGGTCATACCCTCTTTCGCGAGCGCGGTGATTGTCTCCAGCACCTCCTTGACCATTTCAGGGTCGAGCGCCGAGGTCGGCTCGTCGAACAGCATGATCTTCGGGATTCATGCAAAGCGCCCTCGCGATCGCGACGCGCTGCTGCTGACCGCCCGACAGTTGCCCCGGATATTTATCCGCCTGCTCGAGGATCTGCACCTTGCCGAGATAATCAGCGCAAGCACTTCGGCCTCGGCCCGCGCCTCTTGCGCACGTAAATGGGGGCCAGCGCGCAATTCCCGAGCATGGTCAGATGCGGAAACAAGTTGAAATGCTGGAACACCATGCCGACTTCGCGGCGGACTTCGTCGATGCGGCGCAGATCGGCGGTCAGCTCGGTTCCCTCGACGAATATCCTGCCGGTTTGATGCGCTTCAAGCCGGTTAACGCAGCGGATCAGGGTCGATTTGCCAGAGCCGGAGGGCCCGCAAATGACGATCCGCTCGCCGCGTTCGACGACAAGATCAATGTCGCGCAGGACATGATAGGCGCCGAACCATTTATTTACGCCGATCATCTCGATCGCGGGGGCCATTCCCGGCGTTTTATGCGACATGCTCGGATTTGCGGCCCCTGGAAGCGTTTTAGCAATCAACCTTGCCGCCGATTGCTCATCTCGGCTCGCATCCGCAGCGCTCCCACAAGACATATAATGAAAAAGAAGAATGGCAGCAGAAGCGCGAGAACGGCAAAAATGAACATATGCTCTTCGCTGAATCATTCCTTGGACGCCGATTGGAGAGCATAAATAGCGAAACCTGCGGCGACCAAATCGGCAAGAATATTTAGAGCATCCGCGGACTGAGCTGGAAGTCGCTCCACAAGTTTCGACACGGCTGTCGATATTATTTTGACAAAGCCGTCATCCGATGATCCCTCGGACATTTCTGTCCCCCTTTCCGCACGCAGTTGCGCGTCACGCTACCCGGCCGCCAGTAAAGCCCGTAAAAACTACCTGCGATCCGTGAAAGAATTTAAGTGGATTCCAAAGGAAATGATAACCCCGAGGGAAGCGACGATGCCTGGAGCCAAGAATAACAACGGCGCGAGCCCAAACAGCGTCAGAACAAGCATCGCCGCCAAAGCCAAGACGGAATAAGCAATCCCTTTCCTCAGAAACTGCTCAGTGTCATTGGTGTAGCCTGTACTCGCCGTATCAGTGCGCCCAGCCGGTTCCGGTTCAACAGCGAAAGACATGGCGACGCTCCATAAAGCCGGCCCCGATTTGTTTAATATCTAAGGGGCGGATATCAGAAGGACAGTCACGTATAGCGTTATATTGAATATCACGCATGATCGTCGGCGGCAACGCTGACTGCCCGACGCGCTTTTTTCAAGGCCTAAAAGCCTACCGGCCCGATCCCCGCGCGAGCCTGTGCTCGACGAAAAGCGAATAGCGCGACATTCCGAAGCAAAAGGCAAAGTAAAATAGGGCGGCGAAAACATATCCCGTCGCCGAGATGGTTGGACCGGCCCAGACCGGATCGAGGCGGGCCAACTCGATCGTTCGCAGAAAATCGAAAATCCCGACAATGGCGACCAAGGTCGTGTCCTTGAAAAGGCTGATGAAGGAATTGACGACGCCTGGAATGACATGGCGCAAAGCCTGCGGCAGAATGATGAGGCGCAGAGTCGGCCAGTCGCGCAGGCCGAGCGCCTCCGCGCCCTCGAACTGTCCGCGCGGAACCGCCTGCAACCCGCCGCGCACCACTTCCGCCATATAGGCCGATGCGAACAAGGCGACGCCGATGAGCGGCCGAACCAGACGATCGGGCGCGAGACTCTCCGGGACGAAGAGCGGCAGCATCGTATTGGCCATGAACAAGACCGTGATCATCGGCACGCCGCGCACGAATTCGATGAAGCCGGCGCAAGAGAGGCTGAGTATGGGCAGGCGCGAGCGCCGGCCGAGGGCGAGGAGAACGCCGAGCGGCAAAGAGCAGACGATGCCGACCGCCGCGACAAGCAGGCTGACGAAAACGCCGCCCCATAAATTGGTCTCGACGCGCGGCAGGCCCAGGCCCGGCGCGCCATAAAGCAGCGACGAAGGCGAAGATCGGATAGACAAGGAAAAACAGGATCGCGGCGAGGCGGCGGAAGGGCGCGTCGAGCCATAGCAGCCAGACGATCAAGGGCGCGCCGGCGAAAAGCGTCCAGTCGACCCGCCAGCGCTGGTCGACCGGGTAGGAGCCATAGGTGAAATAGGGCAGTTTTCGGGCGATGAAGGCCCAGCACGCGCCGGCCCCTGGCGCGCGGCACAATTCGCCGTCGGGGGCGAACCAGACCGCGTCGACATATCAGGAATCGGAGCAGGGGCGGCAGGGCGAGACCGACGAGCGCCAAGACGGCGATGGTCATGAGGCTCGCGCGCCAGCCGTCGAACAGATTGGCTCGGATGGCGGCGAACGCGCTTGGTCCGGAAGGCGGCGCGGGACGGGCCGGCGCGGGGCTAAGCCGCACAAAAGCCACAGCCCGATCGCGCCTCGGATCGCGCGTCTCGCCCGGCATGGCTAGCGCTCCACCAGGGCGAAACGGCGATTGAAAAGGTTCATCGCCAAGGAGATGAGGAGCGAGATGATGAGATAGACCGCCATGGTGATGAAGATGACCTGGACGGCGGCGCCGGTCTGGTTGAGCACCGTGCCGGCGAAGACTTGGACAAGATCCGGATAGCCGATGAAGACCGCAAGCGATGAGTTCTTGATCAGGTTCAAATATTGGCTGGTGAGCAGGGGCATGATCACGCGCATGGCTTGCGGCGCGACGACCAGGCGCAATGTCAAAGGGCTCGACAGGCCGAGCGCGGCCGCTGCTTCGCTTTGCCCGCGCGGCACGGCCTGTATCCCGGCGCGCACGACCTCGGCGATGAAGGCGCCGGTGTAGAGGCTGAGGCCCAAGACGAGCGCGACGAATTCGGGCAGGAGCCGGATCCCGCCGACGAAGTTGAAGCCCTTCAGCTCGGGCGGGGCGAGGCTGATCGGCCGCCCCGCCATGACGAAAGCCGCGACCGGGAGCCCGATGATCGCAACGCCCACGACCACCCGGGCGGCGAGGCCGGAGCCCGAGCGAAGGGGAGGCCGCCGCGCCGCCGCGAGCCGCGCCAAAACGGCCGCGATGGCGCTCGCGGCGAGCGCCGCGCCGACCCAGGCCGTGCCGGGGCCAAGGATCAGCTCGGGCGCGAAAAGCCCGCGATTGTTGAGATAGATGCCGAAGGGCAGGGCGTAGGACTGGCGCGGCGCCGGCAAGGCCTTGAGCACGGCGTTGTACCAAAACAGCAGCTGCAGCAGGAGCGGCACATTGCGCAAGGCTTCGACATAGATCGTCGCGAATTGCGCCACGGCCCAGTTCTTCGAAAGCCGCGCGATCCCGATCGCGAAGCCTATGATCGTCGCCAGAACGAGCCCGATTGTGGAAACCAGGCAGGTGTTCAACAGCCCGACAAGGAAGGCGCGGCCATAGGTTGACGTCGCCGAATAGGGGATCAACGACTGGTTGATGTCGAAACCGGCCACATTGTCGAGAAAGGCGAAGTCGGTCGGAATGCCGCGCGCCTGCATATTGGCCCGGACGTCGGCGACCGCCGCGAACAGCAGCCATCCGACGCCGAGAACGAACAGGGCCTGAGCGATCGCGCTGCGAATGGCCGGATCGGCGAGGAACGCAGGCTTGATGCGTCCGAGCCGTCGCGTCCGGTCAGGCCGGCGCTCTCGCGGGGTCAAGGGCGCCGCAAGGCGCGCCACGAGGCGGATTCCTAGCGGATCGGCGGCGCATATTGCAGACCGCCTTTGGTCCAGAGCGAATTGATCCCGCGCTTGATCTTCAAGCTTGAGCCTTCGCCGAGGTCGCGGTCGAAAACTTCGCCATAATTGCCGACGCGCTTGACGACGCGATAGGCCCAATCGCCGGTGAGGCCCAACGCGTCCCCGAAATTCCCCTCCAGGCCGAGCAGCCGTTTGATCTCCGGATGTTCGGACTTGATCCTTTCATCGACATTCTTTGACGTCACGCCAAGCTCTTCCGCGTCAATCATCGCGAAATTCACCCATTTCGCGATATTGAACCATTGGTCGTCGCCTTGCCGCACCACCGGCCCCAAGGGCTCCTTCGATATGATCTCGGGCAGGATGATATGCTCGTCCGGATTGGCGAGCTTCGGACGCTCGGCGTAAAGACCCGAGGAATCCGTCGTATAGGCGTCGCAACGGCCGCTGTCATAAGCTTTGCGCGCCTCGTCGGCGGTGGCGAATGTGACAGGCTCGTAATTCATATTATTGCCGCGAAAGAAATCAGCGAGGTTCAATTCCGTCGTGGTGCCCTGCTGGACGCAGATCGAGGCGCCGGACAATTCCAGCGCGGAAGTCAGGTTCAGCTTTTTGCGGACCATGAAATCCCTGGCCGTCGAAATAGGTGACGCCCGCGAAGAGAAAGCCTTGCCCCGCCTCGCGCGATAGAGTCCAGGTCGTGTTGTGCGCCAGGATGTCGACCTCGCCGGATTGCAAGGCGGTGAAACGATCCTTGGCGCTCAAGGGAAGGAACTTCACTTTTCCCGCGTCGTCGAAGATCGCGGCGGCGACCGCCCGGCAGAAATCGACGTCGAGGCCGGTCCATTCGCCTTTGTCGTCGGGCAAGCCGAAGCCGGCGAGCCCCGGGTTTGAGCCGCACATCAGAACTCCGCGCTTCTTCACTTGGTCGAGCGTGGCCGCTTGCGCGACGGCGGCGGCGAGAACCAGGCTGGCGGCGAGCGCCAAGGCGTTCTTCTTGAGCATGTAAGACGATTCCGAAATAATGCGCGAAACCGCGTCGGGGAGCGCCGCGATCACCTGAGGCGCGGCGGCGCGCGCGCAAGTTGAGGCCTTTGATCCATCCGGTCAAGTCGCGCTCGGCGGCCGTTGGCGTCCGCCTCGCGTCATGGGCTTGACGAGGGAAGCATCAAACCCCCAGTTTGCGGCGCACATAAGACAGACTGGACGCAAAGCCATGACCGAGACGACGCCAGAGGACCGCAAGCGCTTCAAGACCAAGACTAAGCTGATCCACTCCGGCCGCCGCCCGTCCGAGCAACATGGATTCGTCAACACCCCGATCTATCGCGGCTCGACTGTGCTTTATCCGAGCTTCGAGGATCTTTCCAAGCGCAACGCCAAATTCACCTATGGCACGCAGGGAAACCCGACGACGGAGTCGCTCGAAACTGCGTGGACGGAGCTCTCCGGCGCGGCGGGAACCGTCCTTGCGCCTTCGGGCCTCGCCGCTATTAGCCTTGCCCTGCTCACCGCGGTCAAGGCCGGCGACCACATTCTCGTGACAAACTCCGCCTATCGCCCAGCGCGGATTTTTTGCGATGGCGTTCTGGCGCGCATGGGGGTGGAGACAACCTATTACGATCCCTTGGTCGGAGCCGGGATCGAAGCTCTGATCCGGCCGAACACGAGCGTCATTTTTCTCGAGACGCCCGGCTCGCAGAGCTTCGAGCTGCAGGATGTCCCGGCGATTGCGGACGTGGCCCGAGCGAAGGGCGTTTGCTCGATTCTCGACAATACTTGGGCGACGCCTCTGTTTTTTCCGCCGCATGCGCGCGGCGTCGACATGGCGATCGAAGCCGGCACGAAATATCTGTCCGGCCATTCCGACCTCTTGTTGGGGCTGGTTTCCGCCAACGCGCAATGGTTCAAGCGCCTGCGCGCTACATTCGACGCTTTCGCCATGTGCGCGGGTCCGGAGGATGTGTTTCTGGCCCTGCGCGGCTTGCGCACGCTCGACCTGAGGCTGCGCGAGGCGGAGCGCCAGGCGCTCGATCTCGCCAAATGGCTCGCCGCCCGCCAGGAGGTCGCTCAAGTCCTGCACCCGGCGTTGCCGTCTTGTCCCGGCAACGCCTTGTGGAAACGGGATTTTCTCGGCTCCTCTGGGCTTTTCTCGGTCCTGCTCAAGCCCTGTTCGAATTCCGGCGCTCGCCGCCATGCTCGACGGCTTAAAGCTGTTTGGCATGGGCTTTTCCTGGGGCGGCTTCGAGAGCCTCGTCATTCCGTTCGATTGCCGCGCCTATCGGACGGCGACCACGTGGAGGCCGCCGGGTCCGGCCCTACGGTTTTCGGTCGGCCTCGAAGACCTCGATGATCTCAAGGCTGATCTCGACGAAGGGTTCCAGCGGTTGCGCTCTGTAGGTTGATATGTCTTATCGATGACAGTCGACAAAAAGCTGATCATTGTTGTCAATCGTATGTTACTATGTGGTGCAATTTTCGGCGCCCGGCCTGGCTAGAAATGAAGCCGCCGACTGCGGCCGGCTTGTTGTTCTCGGCTAGCGGCGCGCGGGGACACCTACAGGCGGATGGTAGGACCGGACTATTCGCGCTTCGCGCCCTCCAATTGCGTCAACGGCTGTCTGCGGTCCTCGCGGCGGCAAGCGCCGCGTCCCGGCCCCGCTCAACGACATGTGACGAGGTCTCGTGCTTGCATGTACAGCTAAATTAAGGCAGTGTAGTTTAGTCATCGGATAACCTGGAACGACCGCCCTAGCGGGGCGCTTTCATTGCTGGCGGGCGGGCCAGCATTGGATCCAACTCGATTGCAATTTTGAGGGGGTGGAATGATCCGATTAGGCGAAGAGCTGCTTCGCGGCGATCTGGTGGAACTGAAGACGCCAGCCGAAATCATCCAGACGCTCGACGCCGACGGCGCGGTGGATGCTTTGCCGTTCATGCCGGAAATGCTTGAATATTTTGGCACAAGATTTCGCGTTGCCGCGTGCGCGCTGACAACATGCTGCCATGCTGTGGGATCGCCCCCAGCGCATCGATTTCGGGTCGACGACGTAGTCATTCTAGAGGGCGTCCGCTGCTCAGGCTCCGCTCATGACGGCTGCCAGAAGGCGTGCATGATTTTCTGGCGGAAGGCATGGCTCCGAAAAGTGGAGAAGGCGGTTGTCCGGCAGCCGCATGAACTCGATCGAAATTGACAAATTGCGGGCCCGCCTCAAAGTTTCGACCGATCCCAAGACCTACTATTGTCAGGCGAGTGAATTGTTCAAATCCACCCAGACGCTTTCGCGGCTGGCCAGAGTGGGAAGATATGTCTACGGCCTCTTCATCGGCAATTTCAACAGCCAGCAAATGGCGCAAGACCTCGCCACATGGTCGTTCTGGAGCATTCACCGAACGCTTTTTGGCGAATACCCGCGTGGAGTTAACCAGTCTACTCCAGAGGAAAACATGAACCTCCAGCCCGGGGAATGGGTTGAGGTGAAATCAGAACAGGAAATCATCCAGACATTGGACAAACACGGGCAAAATCGCGGCTTGCACTTTTCGCCGGATATGCGCCGTTCATGCGGCAAACGCTACCGGGTGAACAGGCGGCTCGACAAGATCATCATGGACGGTACGGGGCGGATGGCGCGCCTCCGCAATACTGTGGCGCTTGAAGGCGCCGAATGCGGATGCTCCTACATGGGTTTTGGGATGGGCGCGTGCGCCCGGTGCGACGTCGCCTATTGGCGAGAGATTTGGCTGAGGCGATCCGAGGGAGACCCTGTCGTTCAAGAAACTACGGCGTTGTTCGACCTTGCGCGAGATCAAGTGGCCCCCGTCCGGCAAAAAGAAGTGGCCTCCATCAAATGTGGCGACGACTGTCTCGCCCGAGGGTAGACGACAGGCCGGGCGGGGTTTTTGCGGCGCATAGGAGCGCATCCCGATCAAACGGGATCACTTGATCGACAAGGACGCTGCGCAAAATTTAATGAGGCGAAGCACGTCCTGATCGAAAAACTCGATCGACCTTTTGGGACATGCTCTGGCTGAGCTGTCAAGGGATAGAGTTGGGATTTCGGCCTGCGCGTCTGCTATCTCAACTTTGCTCCACTCACGGCGCCCCAACGCCAGTGGCGAGAGGAGTATCGAAATCAGAATATGATAAAGATCGACTATTCATAATAGTTATACAAGTAATATTATCGAACTATAGAGAAGAGTGTGGGCTGTTGAATGATATGAGGCCGCAGCCGTCGCCAAGGCCCTGGCGGGCAGGCGATCTTTCGCGGTTGCGCAAGGCGCCATTCGGTCCTTGATCTCGATCTGACCTGTTTACCCCCATGCATCAGAAAGCTTGCCCGATTTCGCGGTTGCGGGCAGAGTCCGGCTTCTTCGTCGCGGAGATCCGCTTCCATGCATTTCCTGAGGCTTGCTCTGCTCGGCCTCGCCGCCCTTGTCGCCCTCGTCCTCGGCTGGACCTTTTGGATCGAGGCGAACCGGTTGGGCACCGCGCCCGCCTCGAAGATCGCCGAGACGCAAGTTTCACCGGAGGCGATCGCGGCTGCGCGGCGCGCCATCGAGTCCGAACTTGCCGCCGTCCCTGAATACGCCGGATTTTTCGACCATCTGAAGACCGGCTTTCCGGCGGAATATGAGGCGTTCCTGGCCAAGGCGTCGCAACGCACCGCCGGCGGCGAGGGGCGGAGCGCGGATTTCCTCATGATCGACGCCGTGCGCGCCTTGCGTCTGTCGCATGGCGTGCTGGCGGCCAAGGCGCAACAGCCGGCGCTGGATCATGTGTTCGAAATGCAGCTCGCCATGCTGCGGGCGTTGGCGGAGAAGAACCAGGGCCTTTGCGTCGATTTCCTCTATGGCGGCGCCAATGGCGATTTTCTCGAATTTTCGGCCGCGAACCGCGGCCTCGTCGCGGCCATGGCGAGCGCCGGCCTCGACGCCATTCGCGACGGCCAGATCAACAAAATTGGTCGGGAGGAGCCGACCGCCGCCGACTTCCAAACACTCGAGCAGGCCCTTCGCGACAAGGGCCTAGACGCGCTCGAGATCGAGGCGCTGCTTGATGGCAAGACCCCGGATCCGCCGCTCGATGACGCGCGCCTCTGCCGCGCCGGCGCGATCTATCTCGAGACCTTGGCGGCGATGCCCGAACCGCTGCGCATGCGCATTTATGGCTTCGCTGTCGAGCTCATGGCGCGCTCGTGAGCTCGGCGCTCCAGCCCGACGCCGCCTAGGCCTATGCGGCAAAGCCTAATCTGATCCGAAAAGTTTGCGCGTTTCGGATCAGCGCGTGGTTTTTGTCAGTGGCGCTTTTTTGAGGCGATCCGGCTCCAGCTCAGAAATGCGCTGAAGCGCTCCCCGATCAGATGGACTCATCTGATCGGATATTTGGAGCATGTTCTGACCGAAAAACTCGGTCAGCTTTTCGCAACATGCTTTAGAAAAGCCCAACCACTTTGCCGTTTTCGTCGAGGTCGATGTTGTTCGCCGACGGAACCTTCGGCAGACCCGGCATGGTCATTACGTCTCCGCAAATGACGACGACGAACTCGGCGCCGGCGGCGAGCCGCACCTCGCGAATGTTGATCTCATGGCCGCTCGGCGCCCCGCGCAGCTTTTGATCGGTCGAGAAGGAATATTGGGTCTTGGCGACGCAGATCGGATAATGGCCATAGCCCGAGTCTTGGAGCTTCTTGATCTGCCCGCGAATTTTGGAATCGGCGGTGACCTCGCTCGCGCCATAGAGCTTTGTCGCGATGGCAGTCACCTTGTCCCAGAGCGGGAGGTCGTCTTCATAAACGAATCGGAAGTCGCTCGGCGTCTTGTCGATGAGCTCGACGACGGTCCGCGCGAGTTCCTCCGCGCCCTTGCCGCCTTCCGCCCAATGGCGGCAGACCACGACCGGCGCTTCGTGATGCGCCATTTTCTTTTGCAGGAGGTCGACCTCAGCGATCGTGTCGAAGGTGAAATGATTGATCGCCACGACGCAAGGCAGGCCGTAATGATTGCGTATGTTGTTGACGTGGCGCTCGAGATTGGCGACGCCCTTGGATAGGGCGTCGAGGTTTTCCGTATTCAGCTCCTTCAGATCGACGCCACCATGGTATTTGAGCGCGCGGATCGTGGCGACGATCACCGCCGCTTGCGGCCGCAAGCCGGATTTGCGGCATTTGATGTCGACGAATTTCTCGGCCCCGAGATCGGCGCCGAACCCCGCTTCGGTCACGACGTAATCGGACAGCTTGAGCGCCGTCTTGGTGGCGAGAACGGAATTGCATCCATGCGCGATATTGGCGAACGGCCCGCCATGGATGAAGGCGGGATTGTTCTCCAGGGTTTGGACAAGATTAGGCTTCAAGGCGTTTTTCAACAGCACGGCCATCGCGCCATGGCCGTTCAGATCGCCGGCGTGAATAGGCTTCTGGTCTCTCGTGTAGCCGACGACGATTTTCGCGAGCCGCGCCTTGAGGTCGGCGATCGACGTCGCGAGGCAGAAGATCGCCATCACTTCCGATGCGACCACGATGTCGAACCCGTCCTCGCGCGGAAATCCATTCGCGACGCCGCCGAGGCCTACGGTGATCTGCCGAAGCGCCCTGTCGTTCATGTCGACCACGCGCTTCCAGGTGATGCGCCTGACGTCGAAGCCGAGCTCATTGCCTTGATGGATATGGTTGTCGATCAAGGCGGCCAGGAGATTGTTGGCGAGCGCGATCGCGCTGAAGTCGCCGGTGAAATGGAGGTTGATGTCCTCCATCGGCACAACTTGCGAATAGCCGCCGCCGGCCGCGCCGCCCTTCATGCCGAACACCGGCCCCAAAGAGGGTTCGCGCAGGCAAATCGAGGCCTTCTTGCCAATGCGGTTCAAGGCGTCGCCGAGGCCCACGGTCGTCGTGGTCTTGCCTTCGCCGGCGGGGGTCGGGCTGATCGCCGTCACCAAAATCAATTTGCCGTCCGGGCGGTCGGCCAGGCTATTGATGTACTCGAGCGATATCTTGGCCATATAGTGGCCATAAGGATCGAGAAATTCATCGGCGACGCCGAGCTTTTCGAGCGCCACATCAGTGATGCGCCGCAGCTTCGCCTCTTGAGCAATTTCAATATCCGACGGCATAACTCCTCCTCTCGAAGCTGCATTCGATCGATTTCGCGCCACGTCGAGCCGATTGGGCCTGAACTTCGGGCGTCTTGCTCAGGGGTCGACCTGCGCCGTCGGGCAAGCAATCGCGCCGGCGGAAGCATTTCCGGCCAAACGGGCCGGTTCGATCGACGCCGATCTCAGCCATATCACTATAATTTTTTCGCCGAGGCGCTATAGCGAAAAACGCCGCGACGCCGCCATGGGATTGACGCCGCCCTGCGAAGGGAGGCCGCCATGGCCAAGCTGCAGGGCGCGCCGACGCGCCGCCGGGTTCAGCGCCTCCGTTAGGCCTCCACCACATTCTGCGGCGCGCCGGCGGCGAAAGCGTCAATATTGTCAATGAGCTGGTCGGCGAGAATCTGCATCGCCTCGCGGCTCGCCCATGCGACATGCGGCGTGATGATGAAATTTGGCAGACGCAGATCGAGCAGAATATTGCCTTGCTTCGGCGGCTCGGTCGTCAAAACGTCAAAGCCGGCGCCGCCGATGACGCCCTCTTTCAACGCCTCCGCCAAAGCCGCCTCGTCGACGAGCCCGCCGCGGCCGGTATTGATCAGGATGGCGTCGCGCTTCATGAGCCGCAATTCGCGCGGGCCGATCATGTTCTTGGTCTCCGCCGTCAGCGGCGCGTGGAGCGTGATGATGTCGCTCTCGCGCAACACGGTTTCGAAATCGACCAGGCCCGGTTGCGGGAACACGTCATAGGCCAGCACCTTGAGGCCGAAGGCTTCCGCGATGCGCGCCAGCGATTTGCCGATCGCGCCATAGCCGATGACGCCGAGCGTCGAACCGCGCATGTCGCGGATCGGATGATCGAAGAAGCAAAATTGATCGCATTCCTGCCAGCGTCCGGCGCGCACATCGTCGCGATAAGCGACAATGTTGCGGCGAAGCGCGAAGGCGAGCGCGAAGACATGCTCCGGAACGGTGTTGAAGGCGTAGTTGCGGATGTTCGAGACGATAACGCCATGCGCTTTCGTATAGGCCTTGTCGACGACATCGGTGCCGGTCGCCGCCACGGCGATCATTTTCAGATTGGGCAATTGCGCGAGGGTCGTCTCGCGCATCGGCACTTTGTTGATGATCGCAATTGTCGCGTCGGCGAGGCGCTCGACGATCTGGTCAACGCCGGTCGCCGCATATTCCTTGTAGCTATGCGGAAAATTAGGCGTCCGCAAATTCGCCTCAAGGGTCGAACGGTCGAGAAAGACGATCGAATGCTGCACGGCGCTAACTCTCTGGAACGTAGATTGCGGACGCGCGGATCGGCGCTGGGGGAGGCCTGCCGCGAGGCTCGTCGCCGCGGGTCATTCAGGACGGCGGCCCCGCAAATTTCTGTCGTCGCCGATGGTTCGGCGAGAAACGCCGCGCAACAGAATTGAGCGCGGCGGAGGAAAAGCCCGGCTTCGGCGCGAGACGAAATGCCCCGCGCCGGGACGAGGGCGGCTCAATCGTTGAGAACGCCTTCGGGATGGACTTCGGCGAAACGCTCCTGCTCGGTCGGCTTTTTCTCTTTGGCCATGACCGTCGAGCGGAAATGCTCCTGGGCGGCGCCGACGCCGGTGCCAAGCTTGATGTCGATCCCGACGTCGCGCATCGCCATTTCCGCTCCGGCGATCGCGCCGAGGACCATGAGATCGTTGAGATCGCCGAGATGGCCAATCCGGAAGACCTTGCCCGCGACTTGGGAAAGGCCGGCGCCGAGCGAGAGATTATAGCGCCGGTACGCCGCGTCGATCACATCGGCGCCATTGAACCCGGGAGGGACGACGATCGCTGTGACCGTGTCCGAATCCCATTTGGCCTCTTTGGCGCAGGGATGAAGGCCCCAGGCCTTGACAGCGGCGCGCACGCCGGACGCCAGGACATGATGCCGCTCGAACACATGCTCGAGCTTTTCCTCGAACAGGATGCGGAGCGATTCGCGCAGACCATAGAGCAGCGGCAGCGGCGGCGTATAGGGGAAATAGCCGGTCGCATTGGCTTTGGTCTGGTCGGCGAAGTCGAAATAGACCCGCTTCAGCCCGGCGGTCTTGGCCGCGGCGAGCGCGCGCGGGCTCGCGCAGACAATGCCGAGGCCGGCCGGAAGCATCAGGCCTTTTTGCGAGCCTGCGACAGCGAGGTCGACCCGCCACTCGTCGGCGCGAAAGTCGAGGCTGCCGATCGAGCTCACGCCGTCGACATAGAGAAGGGCGGGATGATTGGCGGCGTCCATCGCCTTGCGGACGGCTCCGATATCGCTCGTGACGCCGGTCGCGGTCTCATTGTGGACGGCGAGCACGGCCTTGATCTGATGCGATTTGTCGGCGCTCAGGATCGCCTCGATCTTCTCCGGCTTCACGCCGGTGCCCCATTCCTCCTCGAGCACCTGCACATCGAGGCCGAGCCGCTGGGCCAAGTCGATCCACAAATGGCTGAATTGACCGAAGCGGGAGGCCAGGACCTTGTCGCCGGGCGACAGGGTGTTGCTGAGCGAAGCTTCCCAAGCGCCGGTCCCCGAGGATGGGAAAATGAACACCTGCCCATCGGCGCTCTTGAAAACCTTCTTCAGATCCTCGAACAGCGGCAGCGTCAATTCAGGGAACTTCGAAGACCTGTGGTCTTCCATCGCCACCAGCATGGCCCGCTGAACGCGGTCCGGCACATTGGTCGGTCCTGGGACAAAAAGAAAGTGGCGACCCGCCATATTGCATCCTCCGATAACGTTGCCTTGGATAATATCCACGAAAACAGTGACGACCACAAGTCAGCGGCGCGAAACCACCGCCGCCAGCGTTGCATTAAGCGTCCGCGGCGCGTGATCGCCCGCGAGCCGCGCTCGAACGCTCCGCCGCGTCACCGGTTGACCAGTATCGCGCGGAAGTCGTTCACATTGGTGAGGGTCGGCCCGGTGACGACCAGGTCTCCGATCGCCGCGAAGAATCCGTATCCATCATTGTCGGCGAGCCTCGCCTTGGCGGCGACGCCGAGCGCGGCGGCGCGCGCCAGGCTGTCAGGCGCCAGCAGCGCGCCAGCGTTGTCCTCGGTGCCGTCGATCCCGTCGGTGTCGCCGGCGAGCGCGTAAATGCCTGGATGGCTGTCCAGGGCGACGGCGAGGGCCAGCAGGAATTCGGCGTTGCGGCCGCCGCGCCCGGAGCCGCGCACGGTGACCGTCGTCTCGCCGCCCGAGATCAAGACGCAAGGTGGCGCGATGGGCTGGCCGAAGCGATAGGATTGCCGGGCGATCGCGGCATGCATCAGGGCGACGTCGCGCGCCTCGCCCTCTATGTCATTGGCGAGAATGAGCGGCGTGACGCCAGCGTCGCGGGCGACGGCCGCCGCGGCTTCGAGCGACAATTGCGGCGCCGCGATCATGACATTCTCGACCCTCTCGAGCCTTGGATCGCCGGGCTTGAGCGTCTCCGCGTCGGGACGGACGAGATGCGCCAGGACGTTGTCCGGCGCGCGCGATGGCGTATTTGCTGAGAATGGCGCGCGCCTCGGCCGCCGTGGTCGGATCGGCGACCGTGGGCCCGGACGCGATGACGCTCGGATCATCGCCGGGAACGTCCGAGATCAATAGGGCGACGACTCGCGCCGGCGCGGCGGCGGCGGCGAGCCTCCCGCCCTTGATCGCGGACAGATGTTTTCGCACGCAGTTCATCTCAGTGATGGTCGCGCCGCTCTTCAAGAGCGCCTTGTTGACGCTCTGCTTGTCGGCCAAGGACACGCCGGACGCCGGCAAGGCGAGCAATGCGGAGCCGCCCCCCGAAATCAGGCACAGCACCAGATCGTCGGCGGTCAGGCCTTGCACCGCGGCGAGAATGCGTTCGGCCGCCGCTTGGCCGGCGGCGTCGGGCACCGGATGAGACGCCTCGATCACCTCGATGCGGCGGCACGGCGCGCCATGGCCGTAGCGCGTCACGACCAAGCCTTCGAGCGGTCCCGGCCAATGATCCTCGACAGCCTTCGCCATCGAGCCGGCGGCCTTGCCGGCGCCGACGACAATCGTGCGCCCGGCCGGCGGCTTTGGCAGATGCGGCGGCACGCATCGCTCGGGCGAAGCGGCGTCCACGGCGGCTTTAAACATGTTCAGAAGCAGTTGACGGGGATCAAAAGCCATGGCGGATTGCGTCTGCCTCAAGTCGTTGGCCGGATTTCCGAACCGGCGGCCGCGCGAAAATCGCAAGAAAATTTCGAAAAAACTGCAAGAAAGTCGATTGAGCGATGAAGCCTGATCGACGCATTGGATTTCACGACGGCTCGCGCATGTCCCAGTCAACGCGTCGGGTCAAAATCGCCAGGTTATGATCCCAAATCATGATCCCAAGGTCATGATCGATGAGGAGCGGAGCATGATGTTCAGGTCGAAATCAATCGACATTGAGCATGCCCCAATCGAAAAAGCCAATCAACTCCTTAGCGCATCTTAATTACGACCCACCTGTTATTATTATGACCCGCCTGTTAGCAAGACCCTCGCGCTTATAAAGACTTTAAAGGCAAGACACGTCGGAGTCCGCGCGCTTCCGCATCTGACGGGGCCGTTCTATAACCGCAAACGTAGGTGTTTCAACCTTTTTCTCAACCGGCTGCCGCGGCGCGGAGTTTTGACGCTCCGACGACAAGACAAATCAACGCCGGCCGGCTAAAGGGATGCCGGCATGCGAAAAAAGGATGACTTGCAAAGACGCGAATGACTTGATCTGAGTGGATGGCCAAGAGAGCGAAGGGCTGCTAAAGTTTGAGCGTAAGCAACAGGGTTTTTGCGTTGCGCTGCGAATAGCGCACCGAGGCCTGGACTGTCGGCTAAGTCGGCGACAAGTCGGCGCGGGGCGTTTCGGAATCTTGTGATTAAGACTTAATAGGGGGCGCGATCGCGCCGAGTTGGCGCGAACCGCAAATCAAGGAGGAGGCGAAGCTGGACATTCACGAATATCAGGCCAAGGAGCTCCTGGCCAATTTCGGCGTTGCAACGCCTCGCGGCGCGGTCGCCTATAGTCCCGATCAGGCTGTCTATTGCGCCACCGAGCTCGGCGGGTGGCACTGGGCGGTCAAGGCCCAGATCCATTCGGGAGGGCGCGGCAAGGCCGGTGGCGTCAAGCTCTGCAAGACCTACAATGAAGTGCGCGCGGCCGCCAGCGATATGCTCGGCAAGCATCTCGTCACCAACCAGACGGGTCCCGAGGGCAAGGTCGTTCAGCGCATCTATGTCGAGGTCGCCGAGCCTTTCGAGCGCGAGATCTATCTGGGCTTCGTCCTCGACCGCAAGGTCGAGCGCGTCCGCATCATCGCATCGCGCTTCGGCGGGATGGAGATCGAAGAGATCGCCAAGGAGCATCCGGAGGAGATCCTGCAAGTGGTGGTCGAGCCGGCGGTGGGCCTGCAGGCTTTCGAGGCGCGCGAGATCGCGTTCGGCCTTGGGCTCAACTCCAAGCAAGTTAGCCGCGCCGTCTCCACCATGCTCGGCTGCTATCGCGCCTTTCGCGATCTCGACGCGACCATGGTCGAGATCAATCCGCTGGTGGTGACCAAGGACGATCGCGTTCTCGCGCTCGACGCCAAGATGTCGTTTGACGACAACGCGCTGTTCCGCCGCGGCGGCGTCGCCGACATGCGCGATCATTCGCAAGAGGACCCGCGCGAGGTTCAGGCCGCCGAGCATAATCTGAACTATGTCGGCCTCGACGGCGACATAGGCTGCATCGTCAACGGCGCCGGGCTCGCCATGGCGACCATGGACATGATCAAATACGCCGGCGGCGCCCCGGCCAATTTCCTCGACGTCGGCGGCGGCGCCTCGCCGGAGCGCGTCGCGGCGGCGTTCCGGCTGGTGCTGTCGGATCGCAACGTCAAGGCCATTCTGGTCAATGTGTTCGCTGGCATCAACCGGTGCGATTGGGTCGCCGAAGGCGTCGTGCAGGCCTGCCGGCAGCTTGACGTCAACGTCCCGCTCGTCGTGCGCCTGGCGGGCACCAATTACGAGGCCGGTCGCGACATCATCGTCAAAAGCGGCCTGCCGATCATCTCGGCCGACACGCTCGCCGACGCCGCGCAAGCGGCGGTCGCCGCGGCGACCGGCGCAGCCAAGCAGGCGCGCGCGAGCTGACCTGATCTCGATGCGCCGAACGGGTCGCCCTTGGCGGACCGTTCTGGCCTCGCCTGAAAAATGCTCGAGGGAGCTTTAAACATATGAGCATTCTTATCGACGAAAACAGCCTGGTCCTGATTCAGGGCTTCACCGGCGACAAGGGGACGTTCCACGCCAAAGAGATGATCGAATGCGGCACCAAGGTCGTCGGCGGCGTCACGCCGGGCAAAGGCGGCGCCACGCATCTCGGTCTGCCGGTTTTCAATACGGTTAAGGAGGCGGTGCGCGCGACCAATGCGACCACAAGCATCACCTTCGTCGCGCCGGCCTTCTGCGCCGACGCCATCATGGAGGCGGCGGACGCGGGCATTCAGCTCGTCTGTTCGATCACCGACGGCATTCCAGCGCAGGACATGATGCGGGTGAAGCGTTACCTTCTGCGCTATAGCCGCGAGCGCAGGACCTTGATGGTTGGACCGAATTGCGCCGGCATCATCAGCCCCGGCAAGGCCATGCTCGGCATCATGCCGAGCAATATCTACAAGCAAGGCTCGGTCGGCATCGTCTCCCGCTCCGGAACGCTTGGCTATGAGGCGGCGGCGCAGCTGAAAGACCTTGGACTCGGCGTTTCGACCAGCGTCGGCATCGGCGGCGATCCTATCAACGGCAGCTCATTCCTGGACCATCTGGTTTTGTTCGAGCGGGATCCGGAGACCGAGGCCGTTATGATGATCGGCGAGATCGGCGGGCCGCAGGAAGCCGAAGCCGCGGCCTGGATACAGAAGAACATGACCAAGCCGGTGGTTGGCTATGTCGCCGGCCTCACCGCGCCGAAGGGCCGCCGCATGGGGCACGCCGGCGCGATCATCTCGGCGACTGGCGACAGCGCCGCCGAGAAGGCTGAGATCATGAAATCCTACGGCCTGACCGTGGCTCCGAGCCCCAGCGAGCTCGGCGCCACCATGGCCAAGGTCATGGCCGAAAGAGGCTTGGGCGCGCGGCCGCATTAAGCGCGGCCGCCGCCCTGGCGATCTTTCCGGCAGGCCAATCGGCCCCGCCCCGCTTGAGACATTCACGCGGAGCGGGGGTGCTCCCACACGCCGCAATCGAGTCGCAAAATCAAAATCAGGGATGATGGGCGACATGACGCACGCAAAGCTAAAACTGGCGGCAGGCCGACAACAGGGAAACCGCCCATGACCGAGCGCGACATTAGCGCCCTCTCAAAACAAATGGCCGTTGAATCGGCCGTCGGCAAATCCGCGTTGAGCGGCGACGAAGCCGCCGACATCTTGTTCCAATTGCTTCTCGACGTCGCCCGCCGCCTGCATCCGCAGATCGCATCCGTATTGGTTGGCGACGTCAAAGTCTCGGACGTCACGCCCGAGCTTCTTTCGCGCGTTTTCCAGGCCCATGGCATCTGGTTCCAGCTGCTGGCGATCGCCGAGCAGCATACCGCCATGCGGGAGCGCCGGCGCGATGAGCGCGACCGCGGCGAAACCGCCGCGCAAGGCACGTTCGCAAATCTCGTCGCGACGGCCGCGGCGCGCGGGATCGAGGCGTCCGAACTTCGCGGCCAGCTCGCCTCGATGCGCATCCGACCCGTGATCACCGCCCATCCGACCGAAGCCAAACGGGTCACGGTTCTCGAAAAACACCGCCGAATCTACCGGCTTCTGGTTGATCTGGAGCAGCCGCGCTGGACCAATCGCGAACGCGCGGCCCTCATCGATCAGCTTCGCGACGAGATCGAGCTTCTGTGGATGACTGGCGAGCTGCGGCTCGAAAAGCCCTCGGTCGATCAGGAGGTCGCCTGGGGCCTCCATTTCTTCCACGAAACGCTTTTCGACGGCGTGCCCGAGCTATTGAAAAAGCTCGACCGCGCGCTGCATCAATTTTATGCGGGCGAGAATTTCCCGCTCACGCAGTTCTTCCAGTTTGGCTCATGGATCGGCGGCGACCGCGACGGCAATCCATTCGTCACCAATGACGTCACCCGCCGCGCCCTCGCCGAAAACGCGCTGGCGAGCCTGCGCCACTACGCGGAGCGCCTGTCCGTTTTGCTTGAGAGGCTGTCGATTACCGAGCGCGCGCTGCCGCCGCCGGAGGCGTTTCGCGAGGCGCTCGCCCGCGCCTTGGCGGCGAGCGGCGACGGCGATCAAATCGCCCAGCGCAATCCTGGCGAGCCCTACCGCCAGTTTCTTTCCTGCATGTTGCGCAAGCTCAAAACGACGCTCGCCCGCGCCGAAGGCGGTCGGGCGAGCGGCGCGGTCGATTACGCCAGCGCCGATGAGCTTATCGCCGATCTCGCGGTCATGGAGGAGGCGCTGAGCGAGAGCGGCAGCGCCGGCCTCGCCGGCGATTTGGTGCGCCCGCTGCGCTGCGCCGTCGAGGTCTTCCGCTTCCGCACCGTCAGGCTTGATCTGCGCGAGAACACGACGCGCCTGACGCAAACGGTTCAGGCGCTGTGGCGCGCCAGGGCTGGCGCGGAGGCTGGCGAGCCGCCCGCCGCGGACTCGCCGGAATGGAAGGCTTGGCTCGTCGCCGAGCTCGCCAAGCCGCGCCAAGGCGGGCGCGCCGCGCCGATCCTGCCGCCCGACGCCCAGGAGACGCTCGACATGTTCAAGCTCGCCTGCGACGGGGGCGAGGAGTTTGACCGCGAAGCCTTCGGCAGCTTCATTCTCAGCATGAGCCGCTCGGTCGCCGACGTTCTCGCCGCCTATCTTCTCGCCAAGGAGGCGGGGATGTTTCGCGACGCGGCCGGCGTCGAGGCTTGCACCTTGCCGATCACGCCTTTGTTCGAGACCATTCCCGATTTGCGCGCCGCCCCGGCGATCATGCGCGAATTGCTGGCCGTGCCGGTGGTGCGCCGCAGCGCCCGCGCCCAGGGCGGAATTCAAGAGGTGATGATCGGCTATTCCGACTCCAACAAGGATGGCGGATTCCTGTCCTCGAACTGGGAGCTTTTCAAGGCCCAGAACCGGCTGGCCAAGGTTGGCGACGAGGCGGGAATCCCGATCGCCTTTTTCCACGGCCGCGGCGGCTCGGTCAGCCGCGGCGGCCTGCCCACCGCCCATGCGATCGCGGCGCAGCCGGCGGGCTCCATCCGCGGCCGGTTCCGGGTGACCGAGCAAGGCGAGGTCGTTTCGTTCAAATACGCCAATCGCGGCACCGCGGCCTATCAAATGGAAGTGCTCGCGGCCGGCGTGTTCGAGCATGCGCTGATGTCCGAGCGCGACGAGGCGCTCGCGCCGCGCGCAGAATTCGATGAGGCGATGGAGGCGCTTTCGGGCGCGGCGCATGCGGCCTATGCCGGGCTTATCGGCCATCCGGGCCTTCTCGCCTATTTCCAGGCGGCGAGCCCGCTCGATGAAATTTCGCTGCTCAACATCGGATCGCGCCCGGCTCGCCGCTTCGGCGCGCGCTCTTTGAGTGATCTGCGGGCGATCCCCTGGGTTTTCGCCTGGTCGCAGAACCGTCATGTCATCACCGGCTGGTACGGCGTCGGCAGCGGCATTTCGAGCTTCCTTGAGGTGCGCAAGGAGCGCGGCGAAGCCTTGCTGCGGCGCATGTTCCGGGAATTCGCGCCTGTTTCGCCTGATCATCGCGGAAGTCGAAAAGACCATGTGTCTGGTCGATCTGTCGATCGCGCGCGAATACGCCAGCCTCGTTCCCGACGCGGTGGTGCGCGACGAGATCTTCAGCCTGATCGAGGCCGAATTCGCGCTGACGGCGGACATGGTGCGGCGCGTCGCGGAGGAGAAAGAAATCGGCGAGCGATTCCCGCACTATCGAAGCCGGCTCGAGCATCGCTTGCCGACGATCAACAAGATCAACCGCGAGCAGGTCGAGCTGTTGCGCGGCTTTCGCGCCTCGACGAACGAGCTTGCCAAGGAAGCCTATAAGTCCAACCTGCTGCTTTCGATCAATTGCATCGCGAGCGGCCTCGGCGCCACCGGCTGAACCCGCCGGAGCGCGCTCCAACAAAGCGCAAAGAGGAACGACGGCCATGAGCTTCACGATCATTGAACAGGCGACGCCCCGCCTGCATCGCTCCGAACTCGCGGTTCCGGGGTCCAATCCGGGACTTTTCGAGAAGGCCGCGAAATCGGCGGCGGACATTATCTTTCTCGACGTCGAGGACGCCGTGGCGCCTGACGACAAGGAGCAGGCGCGCAAGAACATCATCGCCGGGCTCAATGAAATCGACTGGGGCTCCAAGACCATGATGATCCGCATCAATGGTCTCGACACCCATTACATGTATCGCGACGTCGTCGACATCGTCGAGGCCTGCCCGCGCCTCGACATGATCCTGATCCCAAAGGTCGGCGTTCCGGCCGACGTTTATGCGCTTGATATGCTGGTGACGCAGATCGAGAGCGCCAAGAAGCGCGAGAAGCGGATCGGCTTCGAGGTCTTGATCGAGACCGCGCTCGGCATGGCCAATGTCGAGGCGATCGCGCAATCGAGCCGGCGGCTCGAGGCCATGTCCTTCGGCGTCGCCGATTACGCCGCCTCGACGCGGGCGCGCACGACGGTGATCGGCGGCGTCAACGCCGATTATGGCGTGTTGACGGACAAGGACGCCGAAGGCCGCCGGGCCTATTATTGGGCCGATCCCTGGCACGCGGCGCAGACGCGCATGCTCGTCGCCTGTCGGGCCTATGGCCTGCGCCCGATCGACGGGCCGTTCGGGGACTTTAACGATCGCGACGCCTTCATCGCGGCGGCGAACCGCGCCGCCGTGCTCGGCTATGAAGGAAAATGGGCGATCCATCCGTCGCAGATCGAGCTCGCCAATGAGGTTTTCACGCCCTCGGAGGCCGAGGTGACGAAGGCGCGCCGGATCGTGACGGCGATGGCCGATGCGGCCAAGGCTGGCAAGGGCGCGGTCTCGCTCGACGGCCGGCTCATCGACATCGCCAGCATCCGCATGGCCGAGGCCCTTTTAAAGAAGGCCGACGCGCTCGGCGTCGCGGCCTGAAGCGCCTTTCGGCAGCCAAAACGCTGTCTCGACGCTTCGCGCGTCTCGAAATCGGCCCGTCGCCAAGCGCGACGGGAGCGCGCGCCATTTTCGCCGCGCCTGATCTGGATCAACCGAAATTTGCCGCGGCGCGGCATAGTTTTTCACATAGTAGATTGTCAGTCTACGCGCGCCAAACGTTCACGTAAAACCTATGGATGGAGAGTTCGATGGATTGGGATCATCTTGAAGAAAATTGGAAGCATTTCGCCGCCTCGGTCAAGGATAAGTGGACCAAGCTGAGCGAGGAGGAAATCGCCGACTTGAAAGGCAAGCGCGAACATTTGGAGGCCAAGATTTCAGGAAGTCTATGGCCACGCCAAGGACGAGATCAAAAAGGACGTCGACACATGGCTCGCCGCCCTCAAGAAAAAATAAAACGGCGCTGACCAAGAGCGGCTCTTGAGACCAGGGCGTCAAAGGGGAGCCGCTCGAATTGCGCCGGCGCGCGACTTTAGGCCGCGTCCTGGCTCAACTTTTGATTCCCAAACGCTCGGCGCGTGTCTCGACCGAACCACGGGACATGCTTGGGCGTCAGCTGGCGTTGGATCGGAGGCGGGCCTCGGCGTAGCGCTGGCGCGCCGGTTCGTCGCCGAAGGCATGCGGGTCTTTCTCGCCGGGCGGACCGCGTAACGCCTCGAGACCCTTGCGGCGGCGATCGCGGCGGCCGGCGGCGCGGCCATTCCCAAAGCGACGGACGCATCGCGGGAAAAAGACGTCGCCGCGCTTTTCGACGAGGCGGGCGGCGCCGGGGATTTGAAGCTCGTCGCCTATAATGTCGGAAATAACGTGCTTACGCCCTTGCTGGAGACCGACGCGTCGGTCTTCGAGGCCATGTGGCGGCAAAATGCGCTTGGCGGCTTCTTGGTCGGGCGGGAGGCGGCGCGGAGAATGTCGCCTCTGGGAGAGAGGACAATCCTTTTTACCGGCGCGACCGCCTCCTTAAGAGCGCGGCCGCCCTTCGCCGCCTTCGCCTCGGCCAAGGCGGCCTTGCGCGCGGTCGCGCAGGGCCTCGCGCGGGAAGTCGGGCCGCGGGGCCTCCATGTCGCCCATGTCGTGATCGATGGCGTCATCAAGGGGGACTATGCGCGAAGCAATTTCCCCGATTTCGTGCGCGCCGAGAGCGAGGATGGGCTGCTTGAGGCGGACGCCATCGCGGAAAGTTTCTGGGCGGTGCATCGTCAGCCGAAAAGCGCCTGGACCCCTGAGCTTGATCTCCGCCCGTTCAAGGAGACCTTCTGATTTTTCAGCGCCCGGGAAATCCGTCTCGGGCGCCGCCAATCCGCTTGCTCAATAGGCCGCGATGGTTTCGTCGGAGACTTCGCGCACGCCACTGACGTTCTCCGCCAAGGCAATGAGAGCCTTGCGCTCCTCTGGAGAGCCGACAAGCCCCCAGATATGCACGATTCCGTTGGAGACGACGACGTTGCGCTCGCCGAAGTCGGTCCAGGATTGCTTCGCGAGCTCGGCGAGGATCGTCGCTCTTATCCCGCGATCCGACAGCTGGTTGTCCGCCGGCGCGGGCGGCGTCGACGCCAACGCTTGGATGAGATTCGCCCGGCTCACGATTCCGACCAACTTGCCGTCCTTGAGGATCGGCACCCGCTTGATCCGATTTTTCTCGAGCAGGCCCGCCAATTCGGCGAGCGACGTATCCTCGCCGGCGGAGACGACATGTTCGGACATGATCTCGGCCACCTTGCGCCCATGCGCTTTGGAATAGTCGAACGCCAGCACGCTTGCGGGGGTGATCGCCTCGAGCCACCACGGCCGATGCTTGTCCGCGCCGATTTCCTCGCGACGCAGCAAATCGCCTTCGCTTAGGATGCCGACGACGCGACCATCGCCGTCAACCACCGGCAGGGCGCTGATGTCATGGTCGACAAGCAGTTTCACCGCTTTCGCCAAGTCGTCGTCGGGTCCGACCGTCACAACCTTATGGACCATCACATCGCTCGCGTTCATGTCGGCTCCTTAATTCTGTTTCGCCAATCCGCCGCGGTCCGCTCGCGGCCCCGCCGTCACTTGGATCAGGATGCGCGCGCTGCCATTGGCCTTCGGATCATAAGTCCAAAAGGCTGGCGCAAAGACCCAGGCCGACAACCGCTCGCCGTTCTTGCTGTTTCCGCTCCTGGTGCGGCTGTAGCGCCCGCATATAGGACGCTTATTGTGACGAAGCTATTTCGGCCGCGCTTGACCTCGGTCAAGCGCACGTTGCTTTGCGCCGGTTTGACGCGAATAGCTGGCGAAAAACGCCCATCAAAACGTTCGCGGCTCAGCGTGCCCTGGTCCTCGCCGCGGCGGCGCGGGCGGCGATCGTCTCCGTGTTGCGGCGCGAGCTTCTGGCGAGGCCATGCTCCGTTTTATGCCAATGATGGGGGCGTAGAATGAGATCGTAAAGCGCCGCCCAGGCGGCGACCGACATCATGAGATAATAGGGAAAAAGCAGTGGCAGATAGGGCCACAGGCCGAGGAGTTTTCGCCGCTTCATGCCGAGCAGGGAAAGCCAAAACATCGAGCCCGCGCCAAACACGGCGACCGAGGCCCATAGCGCCGCCTCGACGAGGGCCAGGCCGGAGGCGGCGTGAGGCAGGCCCAGGGTCGCGAGTTCGTAAATCGTGATAGCCGTCAGAAAGGGCCAGAGCGGCGGTGCGATGACCAGGGCCGTCATCATCAGGACGATCGCGCAAGCCTCGATCGGTCTAACCTCCGCGACGAGACGGCGGGGATCGCGGCTCAGCGTGATGAGCGTCTGCATCCAGCCTTTCGACCAGCGTCGCCTCTGCGTCAGCCAAGCCGAGACGCCGCTCGGCGCCTCTTCCTGCGTGCTGGACGGCAGCGTGCCGGCGCGATAGCCGAAACGGGCGAGGCGCAGGCCGAGGTCGGCGTCCTCCGTCACATTCCAGGCGTCCCAGCCGCAGACCTCGCGCAGCACGTCCGTGCGGAAATGGTTCGAAGAGCCGCCAAGCGCCAGAGGCAGACGCAGCGCGGCGGTTCCCGGATTCAGGACATCGAACAGGGCAGCGTATTCGATCGAGAACAGCCTTGTCAGCCAGGAGTTCTTCGACATTATCGATCGTGAGCCGCGCTTGGAGGCAGGCGAGCCGGCGCGGCTCACGCAGGAAGCGTTGCGCCGCCTCGCGCAATTGAATGGGCGCGGGCGCGTCCTCCGCGTCGAAAATCGCCATGAACTCACCGCGCAAAAGCGGCAAGGCGACATTGAGGGCGCGCGGCTTCGTGCGCGGTGAACCCGCCGGAGCGACGACGATCTCGTAGATCGGAGAAAGGCGCAAAGCTTCGAGCGCAAGGCGGGTGGCCTGATCATCCTCCTCGACGACGAGCTTGATGTCGAGCTTGCCGCGCGGATAATCGATTGCTTCCAGCGCCGCGACGAGCTGCGCGACGACACGCGCCTCGCGGTGAAGCGCGACGACAATGGAATAGGGCGGAAGGTCGCGATCCTCGATCCGAACCGGGGCCGGGGTTCGCGCCGCGGCGATGCTCGCCGAGCCAATGAACAGCCGCAGCATGATCACCGCCAGGAACAGGCAATTCACGGCGAGCGACACGGCGGTCCACGCAAAGGCGGGAGCCAGTGCGAACAGAAGGGTTGTGACCGCGAGCGCGGCGATGATGAAACGGCATTGCGCCGTGGTTAGGCCATCCTTGGCCGAGAAACTCGCATCGAAGCTGGCGAGTCCAAAACTGGCGTTTCCTGCGATCGCCGAGGCGGCGTAAGCCTGAACAAGGCGCGATAGACGACTCGGCGTCGTGATGACGAGGCCGGCGCTGGCGAGGTGGAGGTTTGGTCGGAGCAGACCGGCGAGCGCCGCGCCGCGCGGCGCGGCGAGCCAGCATGGGCCTTCGCCGGCCAGGGGGACGACGCCGGCATGGATCGAATGTGGATAGCGGGCGCCAGCGCCAAGCGCGACATCTTCATCGATGAAGGGCACGCGAAGATGGCGCGCCAAGGACCGGTAATAGAACGCTTCATCGATGGCGCCGCTCGCGAGCAGGGCGGCGTCTGGGGAGATTGCTTGCTCACGCGCCTCGATCTCAGCGGTGATCAAGATGGCGGCCGGAGCGCCATAGGCCGACAGGAAGTCGAGTTCGGTCGCGAGGCCGTCCAACCCTTGGCGCGTCGCCGCGTCCGCCTTCGCAAGCGGGGCCGAACCATGGCGCGGCGGCAAGGCCTTTGGAGTTGAACCCGAGTTCCTTGCGCTGGCCGGTTCAAAACTCATTTAAAAATTCGCGGCTGAAATAAATGCGACGTTAATTGATACAACAATTATCAGCCGTCTGGCTAGGGCTAAGCGTCTCCCAAAAGCACGACCCCGCATTCGCGGCGTCTGGCCCGTGGCCGAACGAAATAGCCTTCAGCTTCCGCGGGCGCTTGATTTTCTACGGGTGGCGAGGGCCGGCCCAGCAGAGGACGCAAGCCGGTCTTTTTTCGCGCAACAGGGCGGAATTGGTCAAGACTAAGCTAAAGCTGCCTTAAAAAAGTGCATTTTGGGTGAAAAATTCGAGGACAATCGAGCTTAAAGCGGAAATTGTGAACAATATTACTTGATGGAGATAATTTTTCTGTCAAAATAAGTCAATTCAAAAAAGTCATCGCCGGGAGGCGGCGCCATGGTCACAGTCACAATTGGATGCGCTCTGTTGGGCTTCGCTCTGGCGTGGTTCTTTAGGGTTTATATCCTGTGGCCGACCTGCGCGGTTTTGATCGTTCTCGTCCTTGCGCATCCGTTTTATCCGGGGCAAAGCCTGTTCGGCGCGGCTATGTCGATCGCCCTCCTCGTCACGTGCCTCCAAGGAGGCTATTTCGGCGGCTTGCTTTTGAAAACCAATCCACATATCCGGGGCCGCGCTAAAAAAGGTTCATTTCATAAGGGCTCGGTCGCCTCGACGCGCGTTCCGGCGCTCGGCCCGACATCCGTCCGTCATCGTAGGACGCGGCATTTGACGCGCGGCCAACCGGGCGGCGATCCGTTTTTTCCGCCTTTGGCCCGAGACAGAAGCCGGCCCAGCTCCGATTGACAACATTGATAAGTCCTTGGCGGCCTAATTTAAGAGGCCGCGAAAGGCCTCAAACGCGCCGGAAGGTGAGATAGACGGGTCGGCGGCCTTCGCGAAAGGCCTTCGCCTCATAGCGAGTGCCGCGCCAGCCTTGCCAGGGCGTTCGCCAGTCCTCGGCGCTTTGGGCCGCCCAGGAAAAATCGGACGAGCGAAGAACGCGGGCCAATGTCCAGCCCGCGTTGTCGTCGATGTCGGTAGCGAAGCGAAGCTCGGCGCCGAGCCGCATGCGGCGGGCGAGACAGGCCAGCATGTCGTCTGAAAGGAACCGGCGTTTGCGCTGCCTGCGTTTGGGCCAGGGATCGGGATAAAGCAGATAGACCCCGTCCAACGCCTCCCGGGGCAACGCCTCGATCAGCGCGCGCGCATCGCCTTCGTAGAGACGCACATTGCGCAATTGGCTTTCCTCGATAAGCATCAGGGCTTTGGCGACGCCGTTCAAATAGGCCTCGCAACCGATATAGCCAAATTCTGGATGGAGGCCGGCCTCTGCGGCGAGGTGCTCGCCGGCGCCGAACCCGATTTCGAGCCAAACCGCCGCCGGCCGCTTCGGAAACAGCGCCGCGGCGTCTGCAATGGGGCGCGCCGCGTCAATACTGGCGCCGGGGAGCGCCGTCCGCAAAAGCTCGGCCTGTCGGCTGCGAAGCTTCTTGCCCTTGCGGCGGCCAAACAAGCCCGCCTGGACCTCCGGCGTCCGCAAGGGCTCGGCGTCAAGGGTTGGCGCGCCGGAGGGCGCGGCCGCGACGTCCGGCGAGTCGGATCGGCCTTGTCGCTTCATCTCATGCGTCGAGCGACTGAGTTGCGCTCGAAATCCCCTGTCCTGACCAGTCACTTGGTAATGCGCTCCAGCCCCCGTGAGAGCTGGAGCGCATTCGCTAAATGCTTGAATTTGAGCGGTGCCGCCCGATCGCGCGAGCCGGCGCGATCGGGCTGCCCGCTTAGGCCAGATGAGCCTTCAACTTTTCGCCGAGATCTGTGTTTTCCCAGGAGAAGCCGCCTTCGGCGTCGGGCGCGCGGCCAAAATGGCCGTAAGCCGAGGTGCGCGCGTAGATCGGCCGATTGAGATTGAGATGCTCCCGAATGCCGCGCGGCGACAGGCGCATGCTTTGACCAAGGGCCGCCTCGAGCTTATCTTCGGCAACCTGTCCGGTGCCATGGGTGTCGACATAGATCGAAAGGGGCTCGGCGACGCCGATCGCATAGGATAGCTGGATCGTGACCCGATCGGCGAGCCCGGCCGCCACGACATTCTTCGCCAGATAGCGCGCGGCATAGGCGGCGGAGCGGTCGACCTTGGTCGGGTCCTTGCCGGAAAAGGCCCCGCCGCCGTGCGGAGCCGCGCCGCCATAAGTGTCGACAATGATCTTGCGGCCGGTCAGGCCGCAATCGCCATCGGGTCCGCCAATGACGAATTTGCCGGTCGGGTTCACGTGCCAAATCGTGTCGGAGCCGATCCAGCCTTCGGGCAGGGTCGCGCGGATATAGGGCTCGACAATGTTTCGGATGTCCTGCGAGCTCAAATTCTCGTCGAGATGCTGGGTCGACAGAACGATCTGCGTCACCCCGACCGGCTTTCCATTCACATATCTGACCGTAACCTGGCTTTTCGCGTCAGGGCCGAGCTTGACGGCGTCGCCATCGCCCGCCTTGCGGGCCTTGGTGAGCACTTCGAGAATTTTATGGGCGTAATAGATCGGCGCCGGCATGAGTTCAGGCGTTTCGCGGCAGGCGTAGCCGAACATGATGCCCTGATCGCCCGCGCCCTCATCCTTGTTTCCGGCGGCGTCAACGCCTTGCGCTATGTCGGCTGACTGAGCATGAAGGAGCACCTCCACCTTGGCGTGTTGCCAATGAAAGCCTTCCTGCTCGTAGCCAATGTTTTTGATCGCGCCGCGCGCCGCGGCTTCAATCGCCTCGGTCGGGATCAAAGGGCCGCGCACTTCGCCGGCAATGATCACGCGATTGGTGGTCGCCAAGGTTTCGCTGGCGACGCGGATTTGGTAGGGGTCCACCCCAGCCTTGGCGCCCTCGCGGAAGAACAGGTCAACGATCTCGTCGGAAATCCGATCGCAAACCTTGTCGGGGTGCCCTTCCGAGACTGATTCACTTGTGAAAAGATAATTCGCGCGAGGCACAGCATGTCTCCAATGGGCGAGAAAGCGAGAAGATCGTGACTGATCACACCGCGAGCCGGGGGCTCGCTGGTGGCGAGTTGGCTCAGGAGGGATCGCGAGGAACGTTTTAATATCGCGTTCGTTTTGTCAAGCTATTTGCCCCGCCATGTTCGATAGATAGAACGCGGCGTCAAACTGGAGCGTGTGCTCATCGGCCAAATCTGGCGCCGGTTTTTCGCCATTCAGGCGTTGAAGACAGCCGACGTCTAATTGGAATAGTCTCCAGGCCTTCATATTGGAGCGAGGCCGCTGGCCGTGAGGCGCTTTCGACGCGGTTAGGTTCGTCGGTTTTTCGCGCGTTGGTCCGGAGACGGCTCAGTCCGCCGCCTCGTCGTCCGACCGTCCGCGTCCGTTCGCTGCGCCATTCGCCTCGTCTCCGGCGAGCGCGGTGACGAGGTCGATGATCCGTTTGCGGACCTTGGGATCATGGATCCGCGCGAAAGCCATGTTCAAATGGAGACCCTCGGCGGTCGACAAAAAATCGGCGACATAGGTGGAATGCGAATCCTCCGAGACGCCGATCCGACCGTCTTCGCCATTGGCGACGGTTTCGAACGAGGGCGCCCCTTCGAAGAAAAAGGCTGGCGGAACGTCCAGCGTTCGCGAGATCTGCTGCAGCCGGCTGGCGCCAATCCGATTCGCGCCTTTCTCGTATTTTTGGACTTGCTGAAACGTCAGTCCCAACGCTTCGCCCAGTTTTTCTTGGCTCATGCCAAGGATGACGCGACGCATGCGGACCCGACTTCCGACATGGCGGTCGATTGGATTTGGAACCTTCTTCATCTTGCCCATTGCCAGACTTGGTTCATTCATAGCGAGAGACTCTTCCTCATTGTAAAGCTTTCTGCGGAAGGTTCCACTTGAGAACGCCGCGTGCCTCCGTCGCTGCCGACTTTCAGAAATCGAACTCAGTTCCGCCGAACCTCAAACGCCATTTCGGAAGACTCCCTACGAAAAATGAAATTCAATAGAAATCACTTATTATCTATTGTCAAACTTGAGCCATTTCATGGTTCCGGCAAGCAGCGCCGCCAGCCAGATTGAAAAAGCGCTGGCGAAAGGGGCCTGGGCGAAGATTGGAGGATCGATCCTCTGCGGAAGCGCGCCGTCCAATACGCCTTCCGCGCCGAGCGGCAATTGCGCGAGAACCCGACCATAGGGATCGATGATGGCGGAAATGCCGGTATTGGCGGCGCGGACAACCGGTAGGCCTTCCTCGATGGCGCGCAGCCTCGCCTGCGCGAAATGCTGGTGTGGGCCGGCGGTCATCCCGAACCAGCCGTCATTGGTCACATTGAGCATAAGGCCTGGACGCCGAGCGCTTGGTTGCGTGGGCGTGACCTCGCCGGGAAAGATCGCCTCATAGCAAATCAGCGGCGCGACATCCGGAAGCCCCGGCACGGCGAGGATATGTCTGGCCGCGCCGGCCTCGAAACCGCCTGGGACATGAACGAAATGATGCAGGCCCAAGCGCTCCAGTATGGCGCGCAAGGGCAGATATTCGCCGAAAGGCACGAGGTGAACCTTATCGTAGCTGTCGAGAATGCGTCCTTCGCGCGAAATGACCTGCACCGCGTTGAAATAGCTCGGGCGGGCGCCGGCGCCGAGAAGTTGGGCGAAGCCTGCCGCCCCCGCCGGAGCGCCGCCCTCCTGTCGCGCCGCGCCGGTGACAAGAACCGCGCCGGGCGGCAAAAAGGCGCCGATTTGGGCGAGCGCCTGCCGATCGCGCGATAAAATGAACGGAAACGCGGATTCCGGCCAGATCAGGACCGTCCTTCCATCGAGCCCCGCTTCGCTCCCTTCCTCCGATAAACGCAAGTAATGCGCTAAAATCGCGGCCTTGTTTTCCGGCCTGAAGCGGTCGTCCTGTGGAACATTCGGCTGCATGATGCGCAGCTTGACGCCGGCGACGACCGCGTGGTCCGCTCGCGCCAGGCGTTGCGCGCCAAAACCGTAAATCGTCGCGAAAGCCAAAACGGCCAGGAGGAGGACGCCGATCGGCGCCCCCGCCCATCGCCGCAAGAGACGTGTGATGCTTTCGCCCCGCGCAGGTGGTTTGGCGGCTTGGTCGGCGAGAACCGCCGGCGCGGAGGCGAGGACGATCGCAACTACCGCGAGCCCATAAAGACCGATCGCCGAGGCCAATTGCGCGGTGACGAGATCGCCGCCAAGCGCCATGCCGAAATTATTCCAGGGAAACCCGGTCAGGACATGGCCCCGCAGCCATTCGGCGAAGGTCAATGCGGCGGCGAAGGCGAAGAGGCGTCGCGGCCCCGGCGACCACAAGAGGCGCGCGAGCAAGAACCCGAGGGCCGGGAAAAAGGCCAGTAGAGCTGGAAGGCCGAGCACGCCGAGCGGCAGGGCCCAGGCGAATTCGTCGGCGTCGACGAGAAAGGCCGCGCCGAGCCACCAGAGGCCGGCGACGAAATAGCCAAATCCCCACCACCAGCCGGCGGCGAAGGCGCGCCGCGCCTCTCTGAACGGGAGGAGGCGCGCGGCGAGGCCGCGCGGCGGGCCGGCGGAATATTTCGGCTTCATCTCCGTCGACCCGTCGATCAGCCAGACGGCGACGGTCATCGGGACGATCAGCGCCGGAAAAAAATCGACCGGGGCCATGGCCAGCGCCCCGACCGCGCCGGCGGCGAAGGCGATCAGGCGGCGGCGCCAGCCCTCCGCGTGGATAATTATTGCGGCGAGCGCGCCCATGACCCCGTTGTTCCCCCGATTGTCCCGATCGCCGTCGTTATGCAACTCTTCGCAGCAATTTCATGATGGCGCCCCGAGCAAAATGGGGCGCCGCGTTTTTCAATGAAATTGGGGCGGAAAGACAAAGAGGCCGTGCAAGACCGTGGCGTCCAGGCGTTGCGCGCCTATCGATGCGACCGCAAACTTTCAGCCCAGCAGAGCTATGGGGCTAAAATTTTGGATTTACCTCGCTTCTGGCGGCTGCGGTTGAAATAACCGGACATTCTCCCTGCGCGCTAGACTCCAATTCCTCGCAAAACTTCCAAGCCAGCTAGGCCTACGCATTGATGCTCTTTTTGCGTGTGGGTTTTGAGCCGAAACAAGCGCTGAAACCCAATTTAAGTTTAAGTATACTCTGAATTTGCGTGTTCTTGACACTAGAAAGAAAGTTTAAGCGCCGTGTCACTTGGAACAGTCTTGCTCGTCCTCCTTATTCTCTTGCTCATCGGCTCCTTGCCTAATTGGCCGCGCAGAGTCAATTGGGGCAGCGATCGCTCGGGCCTTTTCTGGGCACGGTTCTCCTCGCAGTGCTTGTCCTGGTCATTCTGGGCCGAATATGAGCTCGCGAACAGGCCCGAAAGGTTCGTTTCCCCGGCGGCCTTTGGACGGCTGCGCAGGAGATGTATGTACTATGCCACCATAAAGAATTATTATTTCAGGTTAAGCGGGTCATCGATACAATAATAACTTCCGTGTGCTTTTATGTTAAATATAATTATCGTAATTATTAAAAAATACTTATATATATATTTTCATATGAGACATATATAGTTTTAATTTCAAGTGAATTATTAGCCTAAAATAAATCGTCGATTTTGTAAAAGTGAGAATGTTCATAAAATATATGAAATTTAATTTCGGAACCATTTAAGCCAACTTCAGTTGGCTCCTCAGACGGTTTTGAGCCGTCCTAATTTTTATAGGAGCTAGATCATGAGCGGCATAACTGACAAAGTTACGGGCGTCGCAAATGCAGCAGTCGGAAACGTCAAGCAAGCCATTGGCAAGGCTGTCGGGTCCGACAAACTTGAGGCGGAAGGGATTGTCCAAGAAGCCAAAGGCGAAGCCCAGAAGGCTGTGGGCGATGCCAAGGAGGCGATCAAGCACGGCGCGAACAAGGTGGCTGATGCGATGAATAAGAAACTTTAGTCGCTAAATGACATGGCCGGCCCATTATGGGTCGGCATCGCGCATTGTGTATGTTTCGACGCGGGCTGGAATTCGGCTACCGGATGAGGGGGCTTTTCATCCTTTTATGGCGCTCGACCATGTGCGCGCTCGAGCAAATTGCCGCCTAAAGCCGGTATAGAGACAGAGCTTTGGCCGGGGATCTTAGGCAAGTCGTCGCGCCTTGGCGGCGCACCGCCCTGAATGCCCGCGCGCCCACCTTCTTGCTCTCAGAGCCAGAAGGATGATCACGCCGCAGCTTCAGGAATTTCATCCGTCCAGACCCGAAAGCTCGAAAGCGTATTGGGGCCAAAGGTTGTTGTGATCGCCACATCCGCAGCATCCCGTCCCCGAGCCAGCAACACCCTGCCAATCCGAGGGACGTTGTTGCGCGCATCGAACGTATACCACTGCCCGCCGAGATAAGCCTCAAACCATGCCGCGAAATCACCGGGCGGAAAGGGTGGCGGCGTGCCGAAGTCGCCCAGATATCCGGTGCAATAGCGCGCCGGAATGTTTAAGGCGCGGCAGAACGCGATCGCCAGATGCGCATAGTCCCGGCAGACCCCGCGACCCTCCTGGTAGGCTTCCGAGGCCGCCCGCGTCACTCGCGCATGCTCGTAACCGAAATTGATGCGCTGATGAACAAAATCGCAGACTGCCTGGACGCGCCCCCAACCCGGCGTAGTATCTTTGAACAAAGTCCAAGCCAGATCCAACATCCGATCGCTGTCGCAGAAGCGGCTCGCGAGAAGGAAGACGATAGCCTCTTCCGGAAGCTTCTCGATAGCGATCTGCCCTGCGTCCGGCGCCACCAAATCAGGCTGACCGGAATCAGTCACGACAGCGTCAGTCGACAGGCGCACATGGCCCGCAGGCGCGAGAATCCGGCTGCACCAATTGCCGAAGCCATCACGGTAGCAAGAGATCGGAACCGAGGGGCTGACGACGATGTGATCTGGCGCCGCCAGATCGGCGACCCGCGAGAAATGAATATTGAGCATTGCGATCAGCGGAGTGGGCTGAGGGAATTCGTATTGCAATTCGTAACCGACCCGAAGTTTCAAAGCTGCTCTTTCCGCGCGGCCACCGAGGACCACGCCGCTTTCCATCAAGGCTTTGCTTACGTAGCTGCGACTAGCCTAGGGCTGAATTGACGTCCGCCAGATGACCGGAGATTGGCCAGTAGCGTTCGCACGATTTGGCCTTGCCATAATTCGGTAGCATATCAATTGCTCGCTTATCGTGCACGATCCATGACGCGCCGGAACGGCTAAAATTCCACCAAACTGTTCTAAGGCTGACAGGTATTCGACTAACCGTCAAAGCCCGTTAGTCGCAGGCTCGCCGACGAAGGGCGAGTTATGGCGCAACGCAGACCACACGCGAAATCACACCGCGCCCTCGATCTCAAACTGATCCATTGCCATCTGCTGGGCGGTCTCGACCGGCTGTGTCCGGACCGCGTTCAGCCGCCTCGCGGAGGCTGCCGAGGTGGATCTTGATCCGCTTGACGCGGCGCGGATCGGCGTCGAGCACCTCGAACTCCAGCCCGCCTTCGACGATGATCTCGCCGCGCACGGGAACATGGCCGGCGAGCGACGAGACCAATCCGCCCAGGGTGTCGACCTCCTCGGCGTCGCTGAGCGCGGTGAGGTCCGCGTCGATCGCATTCGAGACGTCCTCGAGGCTGGCGCGAGCGTCGACAATGAAGCTGCCGTCGGCGGCGGTGTCGATCTTGGGGCTTTCATCGAGATCGTGCTCGTCCTCGATATCGCCGACGATCGTCTCGACGATATCCTCGATCGTGGCGAGGCCCTCGGTGCCGCCATATTCGTCGATAACGAGCGCCATATGCGTCCGCGTCGCCTGCATTTTCAAGAGAAGGTCGAGGGCCGGCATCGACGGCGGCACGAAGAGAACCGGGCGCAGGATATCCGCTTGCGACAAGGCGATGTTCAGCTTGTCGAAATTTTCAATCCAGGCGGCCGGGCAGGGCTCCGAGTCGCTTGGCGAAATCTGGGCGGGCTCGGCGTCGTCGGCGGCCGCCGGCTCGGCTCCGGGGTTGGGCCCGGCCTCCGCCACCGCCGCGAAATAGGCGACGAAATCGCGGATATGCACCATGCCGCGCGGATCGTCGAGCGTGTCGCCATGCACGGGCAGGCGGGAATGCCCGGCGGCGCGAAACGTCGAAAGCACGTCGAAGAGATTTGTCTCCAGCGTCACGGCGATGATGTCGGCGCGCGGAACCATGACGTCATCCACCCTGAACGCGTGCAGGGCGAGGACGTTTTTCAGCATGGCGCGTTCTTGCGGCGAAAAATCCGCGTCGGTCGAGGTGTCGGCGAGCGCATCCTGGATATCGTCGCGGATCGAGGCGCCGCCGAGCCCGAACAAGGCGCGCAGCCGCTCGAACAGGCTTGGCGTCGCCTCGGCGATCGATCTGTCCGTTCCGGTGTCGCTCGCGGGGAGCATGTCGCGTTCGCTTGTCATGATGGTCAGTTCGCGGCCTCGGCCGGCGCGTCCTTATAGGGATCGTCTAGTCCGAGCCTCGCGAGAATGTCGCGTTCGAGCGCCTCCATCTCCTGCGCCTCGGCGTCCTCGATGTGATCATAGCCGATCAGATGCAGGAAACCATGCGCCAGAAGATGGGCGACGTGATCGCGCAAGGGCTTGCCGGCCTCCTTGGCTTCCTTTTCGGCGGTTTCGAAGGCGATCACGATGTCGCCGAGGATCGCCGCCGCGCCGGGGTCGCCACCCGAAGGGAAGGACAGCACATTGGTCGGCTTGCCGAGGCCGCGCCATTTGCGGTTGAGATCGGCGATGAAGGCGTCGTCGCAAAGGACGATGCTGACCTCGGCGCCGTCGGCGAGCCGGGCGCCGCTTTGCGCGACCGCCGCGCCAATCGCATCCTCGGCGAGCCGCGCCGGCGCCTCGAGAGTGGCCCAGCCCTCGGCTTCGATCGCAAGCTCGATGACCAGGCTCATTTTCGCGCCTTCTCATTGCCGCCGCCGGCCCGTCTGGTGGCGGCCTCATAGGCGCCGACGATCCGGCGGACGAGATCGTGGCGGACCACGTCGGTTTCGCGAAAGACGACATGGCCAATGCCGTCGAGCCCGGAGAGAAGCTCGATCGCCTCGCTCAGGCCCGATTTCTGGCCGGGCGGAAGGTCGGTCTGGGTCGGGTCGCCGGTCACGATCATCCGCGACCCTTCGCCGAGACGGGTCAGAAACATTTTCATCTGCATCGTGGTCGCGTTCTGCGCCTCGTCGAGCAGGACGCAGGCATGGCTCAAGGTTCGCCCGCGCATGAAGGCGAGCGGAGCGACCTCGATCATTCCGGTCTGCATGCCGCGCTCGAGCATGCGGGCGTCCATGAAATCGGCCAGAGCGTCGAAGATCGGGCGGAGATAGGGATCGACCTTGTCGCGCATGTCTCCCGGCAGGAAACCGAGCCTTTCGCCGGCCTCGACCGCCGGCCGCGACAAGATCAGCCGCTCGACCGCGCCTTGCTCGAGAAGCAGGACGGCGTAGCCGACCGCGAGCCAGGTCTTGCCGGTGCCGGCCGGACCTTCGGCGAAAACGAGCTCATGGCGCTTCAGGGCGCGAAGATAGAGATCCTGGGCGGCGTTGCGGGCGCGCACCGCGCCGCTGCGGCGGGTGCCGATCTGCTCGAAGACAACCCGCCCGACCTCGGCCTCATTGGGAAACAGGGTGCCTTGCAGCGCGCCTTCCTGGATCGCGCCGTCGACGTCGCCGAGGCTTATGGGCTGGCCGAGCTTGACCCGTCCATGCAGCGTCTCCAGGACGCAGCGGGCGTGCTCGCAGGCTTCCGGAGAGCCCTTGATGGTGACGAGATTGCCATTGGCCGTGGCGATCACGCCGAGCCTGCGCTCCAGCTTGGCGAGATTTTGGTCATATTGCCCGAAGATTTCCGAGGCGTAGCGATTGTCCTCGAAAACCAGGTTGATCTCGGCGGTCTCGGCCGCGCCGACGAGGCGCTTGACCTCGGGGCGGGCCAGTTGGGCGGAACGGTCGGAGGGTTTCAAATTGGCGCACCTCGCGCGGCGCGGCCCGGCGCCATGCGTCCAAACAAGGAATTCGACCCCGCTGCGACGATCTCGACCGGCGCGATTTCGCCGATTCGATTGGTCTCGCCATCGACCTGGACGGCTTGCATATAGGGCGTCTTTCCGGCGATCTGGCCGGGGTGGCGGCCAGGCTTTTCGAACAGGACCTCGACAATTCGCCCGACCATGCCGTGATTGAAGCCCTGGCGCTGGCGTTCGAGCAAAGCCTGCAGCCGCGCAAGCCGCGCCGACTTCACGCTCTCCGCGACCTGATCCTCGCGGTCGGCGCCGGGCGTGCCCGGTCGAGGCGAATATTTGAACGAAAACGCGCTGGCGAAGCCGATCCGCTCGATCAGATCGAGCGTCGCCGCGAAATCTTGGTCGGTTTCGCCGGGGAAGCCGACGATAAAGTCGGAGGACAGCGCGATGTCGGGCCGCGCCTCGCGGATGGCGGCGACGAGATCGACGTAATCCGCGCTTTTGTGCTTGCGGTTCATCGCGGCGAGCACCCTGTCCGAGCCCGATTGAACCGGCAGATGCAGGAACGGCATCAGCAAGGCCTGGTCGCGATGCGCGGCGATGAGATCGGCGCTCATGTCGTTGGGATGGCTCGTCGTGTAGCGAACTCGGGCGAGGCCTTGGATCGCGGCGATCCTCGCGCAAAGCTCGGCCAGCGCCGCCGCGCCGCCAGCGCCGTTCGCGCCATGATAGGCGTTGACGTTCTGGCCGAGCAGGGTCACCTCGCGCACCCCGGCGGCGGCGAGCGCCTCGACCTCGGCGACGATCTCGGCGACCGGCCGCGAGCTCTCCGCCCCGCGCGTGTAGGGGACCACGCAGAAGCTGCAGAACTTGTCGCAGCCTTCCTGCACGGAGACGAATGCGCTGACGCCGCGCTTGAGGATTTGCTCCCGCGTGGGGGCGACGAGAAAATCGAATTTGTCTTGCGCGGGGAAATCCGTTTCGACCAGTCCGCGCTCGGTCTCAGCGCGGCGGAGCAGATCGGGCAGGCGATGGTAGCTTTGCGGGCCGACGACGGCGTCGACCGCTTTCTGGCGGCGGAAAATCTCCGCCCCTTCGGCCTGAGCCACGCAGCCCGCGACGATGATCTTGGTGTTTCGCCCAGCCGCCGCCCGCGCCGCCTTGAGCGCGCGCAGCTTGCCCAATTCCGAAAAGATCTTTTCGGCGGCGCGTTCGCGGATATGGCAGGTGTTCAACACCACGACATCCGCGTCTTCCGCCTGCGCCGTTTCGGCATAGCCTTCTGGCGCGAGAAGATCCGCCATGCGCTGCGCGTCGTAGACGTTCATCTGACAGCCATAGGACTGGATGAAGAGCCTGCGTCGCGGCGAGTTTTCCGCGCAATGATCGGGTTCGGCCAAAACGCCGCGCCCGGATTGCAAATCATCGAAACCCGACATCGTCCCCGCGATCTTCGAGGCGCTGAGCCTCTCACGCTTATTCTAAAGGCTTATGACGTTCGAGAAAACAGGCAAGATCCCTGCCGGCCTAGCCGATCCTTACGCCATATCGCGCCGCATGACGAGCGCGGTCGCCGGCCCGGCGTCGGAGGTGCGATAATAGGCCTTGCGCTCGCCGACTTGGCGGAAGCCGAAGCTTGCATAAAGGCGGCGCGCGGCGAGATTGTCGACATCCACCTCAAGAAAGACCCGGGTTATCCCCATGGCGGCGAGGCCGGCCAGATGCGAGGCGAGGAGGCTTCGGCCAACGCCATTGCGCCGCCAGGCCGGCGCGACGGCGAGGGTCAGAATTTCGGCCTCGTCCAAAGCGCAGCGGGAGAGGATAAACCCGGCGAGATTGGCCTCCTTGGTCTCGATCGCGCCGCGGGCGCTGGTCTCGGGGGCCGCCAAGAGCTGTTCGAAATCCGCCTCCCGCCAGGGATAGGCGAAGCTCGATGCATGCAGGCTGGCGCATTCGGCGCTCCGCTCCGCGCCAATGGCGCGGGTGGCGATCGTTGGCGCTTTGGCGAATAGGCTCAGCATGTCTCGCTCATGGCGCGGGTGGCGAAATTTGCGCCGTATCCTGCGGCTTGGCGTCGGGCGCTTTAAGATAAAGCGGCCGCGGCGGAGCCAGGCTCGGATCGGCGAGAAGCCCGAGCCTGGCGACAAACTCAATGTCGGGGGCGGCGAAGGCGCCGACGACCTCGACATCCATCCGCAGCGCCGAGGCCTCGATCGCGAGCAAGGGCGCGCCTGGACCCACCAGCCGAACGGGACCTTCGCCGAGCGAACGGGCGGCCTCGTGGATCGGCGCGAGCCGGGGCGCGAGGATCGTCCGTCCGTCCGGCCCAAAGGCGGCGAAAAAAACATTGCCGTGACGCGCGTCGATCGCCACGGCGACGAGGCCCGGTTTCTCATCCAAGATCAAAGGAGCCGCGAGCGCGGCGAGGGTCGAAACGCCGACGACGGGTATTTCGCAGGCGATCCCGATCGCTCGCGCGGCGGCGATGCCGACCCGCAGCCCGGTGAACGATCCCGGGCCAACCGTGACCGCGACGCGGCCAAGCCCGGTAAAGCCGCCCTCGACGCGCGCCATGACTCTGTCGATCAAAGGCAAGAGAGCTTCGGCATGGCCGCGCTCCATCGCGATAGTTTCAAGCGCTTCAGCGGCCTCGGCCTCGTCGTCGAGGACGCAGGCGGAAACCGCCGGAAGCGCGGTATCGATCGCCAGGATTTTCATGCGCGCGCTAGTGCATGCCCTTTCATGTCCCCGTTTGCCGAATTTCGGCGAACCATCGCCCGGCGCGTCTCGGCGCCGTCGCTTAGCCAGCAGTCGATCAGATTTGTTCGACCGCCCTTACGTCAGGCAGATAATGCTTAAGCAAATTCTGAATTCCGTGCCGAAGCGTCGCAGACGAAGAAGGACAGCCGGAACACGACCCTTTCATGGCGAGAAAGACGGTTCCGTCGCGGAAGCCGCGAAATTTAATGTCGCCGCCGTCATTGGCGACGGCCGGGCGGACGTGGGTTTCGATGAGCTTCTTGATCGTCGCGACAGTATCGGCGTCGTCCGGCGCGAAGAACTCGTCGCCGTCTCCTTGCGGCGCAAATCCGGCTTCGTCGTAGAGCAATGGCGCGCCGGACAGAAAATGCTCCATGATCGCGCCGAGCGCGGCGGGTTTGATCTCCTGCCAGTCGCCCTCGGATTTGGTGACCGAGATGAAATCGGAGCCAAAAAACACGCCCGATATCCCGTCAAGCGAGAAAAGCGCCTGGGCGAGCGGTGATTGCGCGGCCCCTTCGGGGCTCCTGATGTCGAGTGTCCCGAGCGTCAGAACGGGGCGGCCGGGTAGAAATTTCAACGTGGCTGGATTGGGCGTAGCTTCGGTTTGAATGAACATGAACCTCTCCCAAGCGTCCGGTTCAAGGCCGGAGTTGGATGCAGCGGATCGGAATCCTTCTAAAATATGATCGAGACTGGCCCAATGAGCAAGCGGTAAGGCCGCGAGACGCAGGGTCCAAGCAGATCGGTCGCATTTCAGCCTATTCAACCTATGCGGAGCTTTTGCGAAAGCCTTCGGCGGAACCCGCCGCGCCGGGCGATCGTTTAAGAATTGGGGCTTGGGTCTGTCGGCGCCGCCGGACGCGGTGACGGGGGACTCTTAAAGAGCCTTCCGGGTTTTTGAGCGTGCGCCGCATAGCGCGGCGTTCGGCAAGTCGATGGGCGAGGGATCATGGCGCAGGTTCCCGGCATTGGGCGGCAACTCGCGGCGGCGGCTATGGCGGCGCCTTTTCTTGGGCCCGAGGAGGAGCGCGCGCTTGCGCTGCGCTGGAAAAACCACCGCGACGTCAAGGCTATGCATGAGCTCGCGCGGGCGCATATGCGGCTTGTCATCGCCCTCGCCGTGCGGTTCCGGCATTATGGGCTTTCGGTGCCGGACCTCGTCCAGGAGGGGCATGTCGGGCTGATGGAGGCCGCCGCGCGTTTCGAGCCGGAGCGCGAGGTGCGCTTCTCGACCTATGCGACGTGGTGGATCCGCGCGTCGATGCAGGACTATATCCTGCACAATTGGTCGATCGTCCGGGGCGGGACGAGTTCGGCGCAAAAGGCGCTTTTCTTCAATTTTCGCCGGATTCGCGCAAAGCTCACCCGCGGCGGCGAGGAGCTTGGCAATATGGAGCTCTTCACCCAGATCGCCCAGGCGCTCCGGGTCGCGCGGTCGGACGTCGAGACAATGGACGCGCGCCTGTCCGCGCCGGATGTTTCGCTAAATGCGCCAATGGGCGAAACGGATGGCGCGGCGCCGACCGAGCGAGTCGCGTTTCTCGTCGATGACAAGCCGCTCCCGGACGAGGCCGCCGGCCTCGCGATCGACACTGATCGCCGCATCGATTGGCTGAACGACGCGCTGACGAGCCTCTCCGAGCGCGAGCGGCGCATTCTCCGCGAGCGGCGGCTCGTGGACGAGGCGGCGACGCTTGAAGCTTTGGGCGATCAGCTTGGCATTTCGAAAGAGCGGGTGCGCCAGATCGAAAGCAGGGCCTTGGAAAAGCTGCGCCAAGCTCTGACGAAACGCCATATGGAAAACGCCGCCGAAGCGATGATTTGATCAGCGCAGGCGGGGGATCTCGGGTTCTATTAATTTTAGCGCGAAAACTCAGTTTTCCCCAAAGAGTTTCGCCTCCACGGGAGCCGCCGCCAGTTTCGCTCGGCGCGCGCGCGAAAATTCCGTCCGGCAATTGGCGCATGATCCGAGGCGGGTCCTTGCCGCTGTCTAAGAAAACTACATAAAATCAGATATTTACTTGAATGGCGCGGGCGCGCCGATCAAATTCGGCGGGCCGGCCAAGTTAAGTTCCAGGCAAGGTCCAGACTGATAAGCTACGCGAGCGCGCGCGCCGGCGGCGGTGATTTCGGCCGTGGCGACGCCGGTTTGGCCGTTGAAACAGGCCATTATGCGGCCGTTGATCGCGACAAACTTTATGTCCTTCGCTTGACGGGGCGCGATGGTTGGGGTTCCGTCATGGGAAGCGCGTTCGAGAAATGAGTCGGAAGCCGCGTCGCCGACGCGCTCTTGCGCTAAAATCACCAACACGAAATTGAATTGAATGGAGGCAGACGGGATGACGACTTCAAGCAAAAAGCCTCAAGCCGCGCCGGCCAAGCGCGCGGCCGCGCCAGCTCCCGCCGCCGCGAAAGCGTCGGCCAAAGCGGCGCCGGCAAAAGACGCGAAAAAGGCGAAGCCGGCGACCAGCGCTTTCACCAAGCCTCTGCAGCCCTCCAAGGAGCTCGCCGCGGTGGTTGGGTCGGAGCCCTTGCCGCGCACGGAAGTCGTGAGCAAGGTTTGGGAATATATCAAGAAGCATAAGCTTCAGAACGAGGCGAACAAGCGCGAGATCCTCGCCGACGCCAAGCTGAGCGCGGTGTTCGGCAAGGACAAGGTGACCATGTTCGAGATGAACAAATTCCTCGCCCAGCATTTGAAATAAGGGGAGCCGTCCCGGCCAAAGCCGACGCCGCAGGGTTTTGACTGCGGGTCATGCGCGAGCAGCGCGATCAGGCGGTGGGCTAGATCGAGCATGCGCCAGAAGGCGCGGGGCGCAGCCGGATCGCCGCCGGTCGAGGAGGCTGTCTCTTTCCAGCGGGGAACGTTCTCCAGAAGATGATCGCCTTGGCCGCGAGCCGGGGCTGGTCTGCGTCAAGCGACAACTTTGTCGACGGGAGCGGTTCAGTGGGCGAGAGGAGCGTTTCGGGCCGGCGTGGCCCCGATTTGAAGGAAAAGGCCTTGCGCGAATTGCGCCGGTTCCTTGTGATGTTCCTCTACCTTTGGCTTTTGTTCGCGATTTCCGACCTGCATCGGACGCTGATCCTCGCCGAGAGCCATGTGAATTATCAAGCGCAGGGCTTCGCCGCCGTCAATGCGTTGATGTTGGCCAAGGTGATGCTTCTAGCCGAGGATCTCAGGATCGGGCGGCGGTTCCAGGACCGGATGCGGATCATCTCGATCCTTTATCAGGCCTTCGCCTTGACGCTCTTGTTCATCGCGTTTCATGTCGTTGAGAAAGCGCTTGTCGGACATTTCGAGGGCAAGACGCTGCCCGAATGTTTTCCTTTCTTGGGCGGCGGAGAGAGCCTTTTGGTGATCTTGTCCAGCGGCGCCCTTATATTCGTCGCCTTGGTTCCATTCTTCGCCTTCAAGGAGATCGCCGATGCGATCGGCGCGCGCGAGATGGCGGCTCTTATGTTTGGCCGAAAGGCAGGCCGCCTGTCGGCCCCCACAGCGCGCCGCGCGGAAATGGAGCGGGCGGGACGGGCTTCGCCTCCATTTTGGCGCATGTCCTCCAGTGTCACGGCCCTGATTCCGCAGCCATGGGCGGCTGTCGCGCTTCGCGACGTCGTAGCAAGCGATCGGAGCGCCTTCTAAGCTGCGATGATTTCGGCGCGATGAAGTCGGATTGAGCCGCACTGAAATCACCGTGCTTCCATCCCCGCCGGATCGCGAGGCGGCACGGGGCCTGCATGGGCTTGGCCTTTTCGGGAGGGTCTCGGTCTTGAAATATCGTCAGCTCGGCGACAGCGATCTTCAGGTCTCGACCATTTCCCTCGGCTCCTGGCTGACCTATTCCGGCGGCGTCGAGAAGGCTCAGGCGATCGCCTGCGTCCATAAGGCGCTCGATCTCGGCATCAACCTCATCGACACCGCGAATGTCTATGGCCGGGGCGCGGCCGAGACCCTGCTCGGCGAAGCGCTCGATGGCGTCGATCGGACCTCCTATATTCTCGCGACCAAAGTCTATGGAGCGATGAGCGATACGGACAAGGGCCTATCGCGGGCGCAGATCTTCAAGCAGATCGACGCCTCGCTTAAGCGGCTCAAGACGGATTATGTCGATCTCTATCAGTGCCATCGCTATGACCAGGACACGCCGCTTATCGAGACGATGGAGGCGCTGACCGAAGTCGTGAAACAGGGCAAGGCGCGCTATATCGGCTTCAGCGAATGGCCGCTCGACAAGATCGAGCTGGCGGCCGAACTTGAAGGCGTCGCTCCGTTTGTGTCGAGCCAGCCGCAATATTCCCTGCTCTGGCCCTATCCGCAGACCGGCCTCATCCAGCGCTGCGCCGAACTGGGCATAACCCAGATCGTCTGGTCGCCGCTCGCCCAAGGCGTGCTGACGGGCAAATACGCGCCAGGCGCGCCCCCGCCGCAAGGGTCGCGGGCGAATGACGCCTCCATGGGCGCGATGCTCCCCAAACGTTGGCTGGAGGCGCCCTTGCTGGAGGCGGTGCGGAAGGTGAAAGCCATCGCCGAGGAGGAAGCCGGCGTGACCTTGGCCCAATTCGCGCTCGCCTGGGTATTGCGCAACGAGAACGTCTCCTCCGCCATCATCGGCGCGTCGCGGCCCGAGCAGGTCGTCGAAAACGCGGCGGCAGCCGAGCTGCGGCTCGGCAATGAGCTCTTCTACCGGGCCGAGGACCTTCTTGCGCCGTTCCGGCAATAAGGCTGGTTCGCCGTTTAATTGGCGCTTGCGATCCCAAGCCTATAGGGGCCTTTGAATGTGTCGGGATCGGCGGCGACGCCCTTGCGATAGATGATGATCTTGCCCTCCTTGGCGAGTTGCACGGCATTGTCGCGCACCGGCTGGAGATAGCCCTCCCAAGGCGCGCTGCGCCCTCTGCCGCTCACCGCCGCGAAAGCCTTGGCGGCGTCGACCGGGTCGATCGTGCCGGCGTCCGGCGCGTCCTTGCAAAGCTGCAGGATCACATCGGCGATTTTAGGCGTCGCATCCATGGCGTTGGGGCTCCAGGTCCTTCGTGAGGCCAGCGCCATGCAAGAGACATGCTTGAAGTTGGGGCCAAGCGCCATCCGATCATGATGTTTGCGCTTGATCTTTCGCTGGTCCCGCCAGGGCTAGCGCGGCATCCTCCATAAGCGCGGCTCCGGTCCGGCCATATAACGCGGGCCAAGGGGAAGCCGCGCGGCAAACAGCCGAAGCTCTCCAAAAAGCAGCAAAACGAGCCGCGCCGCATGCATGAGACAAACGACTATTCCATTAGCGATCTCGCCGAGGTAATTTCCGTTTCGGGGCCTACTGTCGAGCGTAGCCTCAAGCGTGTAAAATAGCGCTCAAGTCATCCGGCGGCCTGCCATTTCGCTATCAAAGCTGCGGACAAGCGGAAGATCTCGCGCCCCAATGCTGAGGGAGATCGCAATGTCGGAAAGTCACTCCACTCACGAAAGCAACGCGCCGCTCGATCGGGCAAAAGAGCTCGCTCAGCGTGGAGAGCTGAGCGAGGCCCTGGAGGCGGCGGCGAGCGGGGCGGATCGGCGCGCGATCGTCAAAGCGCATGAAGAGCTGGCGAGGTGGCTTTGCAATTCCCGGAAGGACCCCGACGCGATGCTCGCCTGCGGGAAGGCCGGCGTGCGCCTTGGCCTTGCGGGTGCGGATATGCGGGACGCCGGAGATGACGCGCTGGATCGGGACTTAAAAAGGGCCGCACAGATCCTCGCTAACAATGTCGCCGCGAACTGCTGGCCGGGATGGGGCGATGAGGGGATCGTCCTGACCGCCGACCATGTGAAGGAAGGCCTCGCTTTGGCGGAGACTTCATTGTCGATCTGCCAAGCGCTAGGCCCTAGTCCCGAGCAGCTGGCGAATGGGCGCTGGCTGATCGGCGCGCTGCAATTTTCCGTCGGGGATCACGAGGCCGCCCTGGCCTCGTTCGATCTTGCCGAGCAAGCCAATCTGCAAGCCGAGAAGCGAGTGGAAGCCCTCATGGCCCGTGGATACCGATTCCTCGTCATGAAGCGGTCGCCCGCGGCGGCGGAAGAAGCCGCGGCCGAACTCGATAAAATCCTGGCGACTTTGTCTGAAGACGGCTCCAAGCCTGCGCAGTTCTTCGCCCAACAACTGCGGACCGCCGACGCCTTGCTGTAACGGCGGACGCTCGCGATCATCCGGTTCGTTTTGACGCTGATTTCAACGAAAACTGGGAAGATAGCGGTCGCATGCCATCGGCGACCTCGGCGGCTCAGCTTCACCGTCCAGGCCAATTAGCCGGATCAGGAAATCGGCGAAAGCCTATCCGGCGGCGTGATGGCGGGGATTTTGAAGCTCTGGGCCAAAGCTCGTCCATTCGGCGGCGAAGGCCTCGGCGGTCTGATAAAATGGATTCTCGCAGGCGGGGAAGAATTGGCGGCGCGTCAAATCGACGATGCGACCGTCGAATTGGACGACATAATGGACCCAGAACCCTTGCGCGCCGGTTTCGAGCCAGCGCTTGTCCGCGTCGGGCGCGTCCGTCTTCAATCCAGAGCAGCGCAGGACCTGCGCGACATGGCCATGCGAAAGCAGATCATCGGATAATCTCTGGGACGCGGCGCGGCATTGATTGTAATAGACTGTGATTCTGTCGGAATTCGCTTTGATGAGCTTGTCGGAGCTCGCCTTGACGATGAGGTCCATGCCGCGCGACTCCGGTTTAGCTAAAAATCGCCGCATAGGGCTTCGACCCGAAGGCCGTCTTGGGCGAAGCTCGCCCGGCGCGAACGCCCAAACCCGCCGGCGGGCGACAGCTCATGGCCGAGCGAACCGCGCGGACGGTGAGACAAGTCGAGAAAATATTGGGAAAGTCGGTCCCGGGCGGCATAAGCGCTTTTGCTCCGTTCGATCCGAACGGAAATGCCGAGGGGATGGCCGAGATTAGCCGCAGGCCCCCGCGCTGTCCAGCGTGAGCGCAGGGTTTTGGGCAAAAGTTTTGTGACGGCGAGGCGGCGTCGCCATTGCTTTTCACCGGCCATTCTTTATAAAGCGCGCTTCCGAACCGCCCGGCTGTAGGGCTGCCGTGGCGGTTCGTTCGCTCGTTCGGAGACGAACGGCAGCGGAGCCAATGGCTCCGCGCGATCAAATAAGAGCGGGCGCAAGGCGCCCCATGGAGACGAGCAAAATGCCCAAGCTGAAGACCAAATCGGGCGCCAAGAAGCGCTTCAAGATCACCGCCACCGGCAAGGTGATGTATGCGCAGTCCGGCAAGCGCCACGGTATGATAAAGCGGACCAACAAGCAGATCCGGAATCTGCGCGGCACCAATGTTCTGTTCAAGAGCGATGGCGACAATATCATAAAATACTTTCTGCCGAACGGCTGAAGGTTTCCACCATCCTTTGTTCAGCATAACCTTACGCAGTCCGGAGATTTATCATGGCGCGCGTCAAACGCGGGGTCACCTCGCACGCGAAACACAAGAAGACCTTGAATGCGGCCAAAGGCTTTTACGGCCGCCGCAAGAATACGATTCGCGCCGCCAAAGCGGCGGTCGATCGGTCGATGCAATATGCGACGCGCGATCGCCGCGTCAAAAAGCGCGTGTTCCGAGCCTTATGGATTCAGCGCCTGAACGCCGCCGTGCGCGAGCTGGGCTTGACCTATTCGCGCTTCATCGACGGGCTCGCCAAGGCCGGCGTCGAGATTGATCGCAAAGTGCTCTCGGAGCTCGCCATCACCCAGCCGGAGGCCTTCAAGGCGATCGTCGAAAAGGCGAAAAGCGCGTTGCCAGCGGCGCAGGCCTGACGCGCAAGGCTTGGGCTTAGCCGCGAGAAGCCTCGGCCGGTTCGCGTCAAGAGGACGCGGGATAAAGGAAAATGAGGCGGCGTTCGGCGCGCATCGGCCTGAACGCGCCTAGAACATGCTCGGTTACGTTGAAGTCGAGCGCCGCGCGACCAGACAGTCCTATCTGATCGCCAAGCGCCCTAGCGCAATTTGGTGTGGCTCGACGTAATCGTGAACGCGAGCCTTTTGCCATGTCCATGGGGATGGTCGGCGGCTCTTGTATGATGGCCGTGCTGTCCATGCGCATGTCTGGTCCAGCCATGCCGGCTGGCGTGGTAGCGGAAATGGCCATGCGCATGCGCGCCATGTCCGCGCGACGAAGCGGCGGCGGTTTGCACGGTCGCGTCGCCGCCTTCGTCCGAATCGCTTGCATCCTGGATTTGCGTGGACCCGCCATGGGTGTGGGCCACGGGGCCGAAGACCGCCAAACATTGATTATAGGCGTCTGCGGCGTCGATCTTTTCGCAATCGTCGATCGTGCGGGGCGCCGCGCTCGCCACAGCCGGCGGCGCGATCAGCGCGGCGGCCAGGATCATCGTCGGAACATATCTCAAGGCTTCATCCTCTGAGGCTCGCGCCCGTTTTCCTGCCGACCTCGGCGATGATCTTCGCCGCGACGGCGTCGATTTCCGCTTCGGTCAGGGTTTTTTCGCGCGGTTGCAAAGTGACGGCTATCGCGACCGATTTCTTGCCCTCGGGTATGCCCTTGCCCTCGTAAACGTCGAAAACGCTGACGTCCGATACGAGCGCGCGCTCGCCGGCGAGCGCCGCTTTCACGATGTCGGCGGCTGGCGCCGACCGATCGACGAGGAACGCGAAATCGCGCAGCACGGGCATGAACTCCGAGAGTTCGAGCTTCGGTTTGGCTTTTGTCGGCCTAGATTTTGGCGTTGGTATGTCATTCAAAACTAGCTCGAAGCCGACCAGCGGCCCTTCCGCGTTTAGAGCCTCTAAAATGCGCGGATGGATCTCGCCAAACGCGCCGATTTGGTTTTTCAGGCCAAATTGCAGCGTGGCCGAGCGGCCGGGGTGAAACCAGGCCGGGCCGCCCGGGACGATCTGCATGCCGCCGATCGGCGCGCCGAGCGCGGCGAGCAGAGCCAAGGCGTCGGCCTTGGCGTCGAAACTGTCGGCCTCTGCGACGGGGGCCGACCAATGCCGCCCCGCCCCTGCCGATTTCGCCGTCGCCCGCCGGATCGCGCTCGCCGCCATGAACTGGCCGGCTTCGTCGTCGCCCTTGAAGATTTGCCCGACTTCGAAAAGGGCGAGATCGCCATGGCCGCGGTCGGCGTTGCGCTGCGCCGCCGCGATGAGCCCCGGCAGCAGGCTCGGGCGCATGTCGGAGAGTTCCGGCGCGATCGGATTGGCGAGCGCGAGAGACGGCGCGCCGCCGCCAAATAGTTCGGCGCGTTGGCGAGAGACAAAAGACCAGGTGACGGCTTCGACAAGCCCGCCGGCGGCGAGCGCCCGCTTGGCGGTTCTGACCCGCCTCTGGATCTGGGTTAGCACAGGGCCGGCGACATGATCCGAGGCGCGGGGCAGGGGCCGCGCGCCGACGCGATCGAGCCCGGCGATTCGCACGATTTCCTCGACGAGATCCGCCTTGCCCTCGATGTCGGGCCGAAAGGAGGGCGCCTTGACGAGAACCCGGTCGCTGTTGCCCGGGGAAGCCGCGAGTTCGAAACCGAGCCGCTCCAGGATCGCCGTCATTTCCGAAGTGGTGAGCTCGAGCCCGGTCAGGCGCGTCACTTCGCTCCACGGAAACATGATGCGCTTGTCCGACTGGGGGATCGCGCCGGCGAGGGACACGAACGAGGCGACGCCGCCGCAAAGCTCGAGGACGAAGGCGGTCGCGAGATCGAGCCCTGGCAGGCAGAAGGCGGGATCGACGCCGCGCTCGAAGCGATAGCGCGCATCTGAATTAATGCCGAGCTTGCGGCCGGTCCGGGCGATATTCACCGGATCCCAAAGCGCCGATTCGATCAGCACGGCGGTCGTCGCCGCGTCGCAGCCCGAGGCTTCGCCGCCCATGATTCCGGCCAGCGATTCGACGCCCGCCTCATCGGCGATGACGACCATCTCGGCGTCAAGCGCATAGGTCCGGCCGTCGAGCGCGCGCAATTGCTCGCCAGGCCTGGCGCGCCGCACCGTGATGTCGCCCTTGACCTTGCTTGCGTCGAAAACATGGAGCGGCCGGGCGCGGTCGAAGGCGAAATAATTGGTGATGTCGACGAGCGCGTTGATGGGCCGCTGCCCGATCGCCTTGAGTTGCTTTTGCATCCAGTCCGGGCTTGGCCCATTGCTCACCCCGCGCACGAGGCGAAACGCGACGGCCGGCGCGAGATGGGCGTCCTCGGCGGAAAAGTCGAGAGCGACCGCGACCGGAAAGCGCGCCCCCTCGGGGACCGGAGCCGTTTTTCGATCCCTGAATTTGCCGAGCCCCGCTGCGGCGAGGTCGCGGGCGACGCCCTGCACGCCCATGGCGTCGGGCCGGTTCGGCAAAAGATTGATCTCGATCACCGGATCGGCGAGCCCAGCCCATTCCGCATAGGGCGCGCCCACCGGCGCGCTCGCCGGCAATTCGAGGATGCCGTCATGATCATCGGACAAGCCGAGCTCGGCCCCCGAACAAAGCATGCCATTCGATTCGACGCCGCGAATGACGCCTTTGCCGAGCGTGATTTTCTTGCCGGGAATATAGGCGCCCGGCAAAGCGAAAACCGATTTCAGCCCGGTCCGCGCGTTTGGCGCGCCGCATACGACCTGCACCTTGAGGTCGCCGCCGGCGTCGACAAGACAGACTTGCAGGCGGTCGGCGTTAGGGTGCGGCTTCGCCTCGACCACGATGGCCGTGACGAAATCCTTCAGGGCGACGGACGGATCGTCCACGCGTTCGACTTCGAGGCCGATCTTGGTCAGCGTTTCGACGATCTCGGCAAGCCCCGCCTCGGTGTCGAGATGCTCTTTCAGCCAGGATAGGGTGAATTTCATTGCTGTTCCGGGAGAAGGCGGCAGGCGCGGCGAAATGCTTACGCCGCCGCCGCAGACGTTAATTGCCAATTCACGATCGCATTTTTCTTTCTGTAGCGCCGATCCGCGCGAAGGGGAAATTTTCTTGTCGGCGCCGGCGGATTCCGCCTCAATGGCTTTGCCTAAGTTTGTGGAAAAGCAGCGTCAAATTATTAGCCGGCATCGCGAAGACGAGCGGACCCGAAAACCCTTCGGCTCTGCCGAGCTCGCCGACTTGCTCCAAATTCCTGATTCCCCATTCGGGGTTGCGCAGGCGCAGATCGCGATCGAAATCAGCGTTTCCCCTGCTGGTGTGCGCGCCGCCGCGTTTAAAGGGACCGTAAAGGAAGAGCGGACCGCTTGCGGGCAGAACCCGCGCCGCGCCGCGGAAAAGACCCTGTGTCGCCGCCCAGGGCGAAATATGAGCCATATTAATGCAAACGACCGCCGCGGCATGGATTAGCGGCCAAGTTGGCGCGGATGCGTCGAGGTCAATCGCCGGGCGGATGTTGCCAAGACCGGACTGGGCGATCCAGGCGTTGATACTGTCGCGGGCGCGGGGATCCGGGTCGCTTGGCTGGATCACATGGCCAGGCAGCTTTTCACCGAACCCGACGCAATGTTCGCCGGAGCCGCTGGCGACTTCCAGGATCAGTCCCGCCGCTGGAAGATGGGCCTGAAGAATGGCGAGGATCGGATCGCGATTGCGCTGCGCCGCTGGGGCGTGAAGGCGGAGATCTTCCATGACGCGCCTTTGTTTTCAACCGTTCGAGCCGGACGCAAGGGGCGAACCGGAGAAGCGAACCTATCAGGCGAAGCGCAAACCGTGCCGGCCCCGCCGAGAAAACTTCAAAGAGCTGGATTGCCCGCGCCGCTGGTGGGGGCGATCAAGGAGGCTTCCGAAGGGCGCCTGGCAGGTTCGCCAAGATCGCGCTTGGCGCATGGCCATGAAATCGGCTAGGACTATTATTACTCGCGTCGGTCCAGGTCGGACGCAGGCACCCGTAGCTCAGCTGGATAGAGCGCTGCCCTCCGAAGGCAGAGGCCAGAGGTTCGAATCCTCTCGGGTGCGCCAATCATTTCAAGCAGTTATGCCTTTACGGCAAGTCCTGGCTAACTCAAAACTCACCAAATACTCACGATCTGATGCGCCATTGTGGTGTGTCCTAGGCGAGGAAAATCTAGATTTTCGCCACCGTTATCCTTTGCCGTCTCGATTCGCAACTTTGCCAAGGTTGGGGCGCGCGTTCAAATCTACTCGCCAACTCAAAGTTTCTTTCTGGCAACCAAGCGCATAAAGGCGGCCGTCCGAGGCCGTTCATGCTTATGGCCGACCGCTCACGTCCTGTATCCGGCGCGAAAGCGCGAAGCCGAGCGTCGATGCGAGGTCGCGCCCAATCCGAAGCAGGCGAATCGTAGAAGTCCGCCTTTCCCGGCGCGAACCTCGCTCGCGAGGTTGGCGAGGTCGACGGTCGTTTTCGCGGCGGAGATTGTGTTTATGAGCATGCCGCCGCTCTCGTCACGGAGACGGACTTCACGGGCGACGCGGGGACAGGTGCGCGGCGCGCGCGCCAGGCGACTCCGGGCGAACGCTGGTCAATAGACGTCCGTCTGATATCTCCCCTTGGCGCGCAGGTCTTTGAGGAAGGCCTTGGCGGCTGTTTCGTCCCGCCGCCCATGTTCGACGCAGATCGCGATCAACGCCGCCTCGACGTCGGCGGCCATGCGCTTGGCGTCGCCGCAGACATAGAAATGCGCGCCATCCACCAGCCATGACCAGAGCAAGGCGGCCTCTTCGCGCATCTTGTCCTGCACATAGGTCTTGCGCGCGCCATCGCGCGACCAGGCGAGCGAGAGCTTGGCGAGCGCGCCGCTGGCCAGGAACCCCGACAGCTCCTCCTCATAGAGGAAATCGAACTCATGCCGCTGGTGGCCAAAGAAAAGCCAAGCCGGCCCTTTCGCTTTGGCGGCTATCCGCTCCTGTAAAAAAGCGCGGAAGGGCGCGATGCCCGGTGCCGGGGCCAACCATGATGATCGGCGCAGCGCCATCGGCCGGCAAAGCGAAAGTCATGCGCGCGCTGAATATAGGCCTTCACTTTTTCGCCTGGCTGCAGGGCGGCGCTGACGAAGGTCGAGGCGACGCCGAGGCGCTCGCGGCCGCCCAGTGTGTAGCGGACATGATCAACGGTTAGCGACAGGCGGCCCGGATCGGTCTTTGGAGACGACGAGATCGAGTAGAGGCGCGGCTGCAGCGGCTCCAGCGTCTCGATGAAGGCTTCGGGATCTGGCGGCCGCCCCGGGAATTTCTCGAGCGCCGCGAGGACATCGAGGGTCGCGGCGTCGCCATCTGGATCTTGCCCCTTCGCCAGAGCCCTGGCGGTCGCGCGCCGCGCGCCGCCGGTGATGAAGGAGATCAGTTCGAAAAGCATGTCCGGAGCCGCGCCGAGCGAGACATCTTCGCTCAGCGTCCGCCGCAGTGTCTTATCCCCGATAGGAAAATCCTCGGGCGCGTCAATCTGCGCCAGCACGCGATCGACAAGGCGGACGTCATTGCGTGGGAATACGCCAAAGCTATCGCCAACCTGATAGTCCAATCCCGCGTTCGCGATATCGAACTCGACATGAAAGGTCGCCTTTTCGGACCCTTCGCGGTTGAGCTTCCTGCGCCCCAGAAACATGGCTTCGGCAGGGTTGTTCCGCGAGCGCCCGCCGCGGGCGTCGGAGTCGCGGGCCGTCGTGATCGCCTTGGCTTCGGCCTTCGCCTTGAGTTCGTCTGGGTCCGTCGCGCCGCCGCCCATGTCCTCGACGAGGCGCTTCAACATGCGGGCGGTTTCCTTGCCGCCCGGAGCGCAGAGGTTCAGGCGCTCCTCCGCTTGCGTCGCGATCGCGTCGGCGTAATTCTCACAATTATAGCCGCATTGGCCGCAATCCTGCTGCGCCATCGCAGCCATCATGCGCCGGCGCAACGGACGGTCCTCGGCAAGCTTCATGCGCTCTTGCAGAGGCAGCATTTGATCATGCCAAGGCGCTTCTCCATCGTCGAGCGCCTGCGCGACGTCAGCGCCGACAGGCGAGCCAAAGAGCGTCGCATCCTGACCGCCGAACACGGCATGGCTAGGGGTCGGCTCGCCGGAAAGAAGGCCAGCGAAAAAGCCGTTCAACCAGGCGCGTTGCTCGGGCGTGAAAGGCGCGTTCTCGGGAATGACCGGCGCGCTCGGCGATGCGTGGAACGGGCCATTCATGTCTCGCACTCCTCGGCGAAGGTTTTGAGCGTCGGCGCCTCATGCCGCGCGGCGAAGGCTTGAAAACTTTCGGTTGGGTCGTTTCGATACGCCAAATAGGCCTTGAGCAAACGCTCGACGGCTTGAGGCGCATCCTCGGCCTTCACGTCGCGCAAGATCTCGCGGCCGATCGCGCCCGCGACGCCGAAGCCGCCTCCGGCGACGATGTGATAGCCATCCGCGGTGTCGCCTTCCTCATTGACGGCGACTCTTGCGCCTATCAGCCCAATGTCGCCGATATAATGTTGCGCGCAGGAATTATGGCAGCCAGTGAGATGAATATTGACAGGTTGGTCGAGAACGACGCGCGGCTCGCACCAATCCGCGATTTGCTCGGCGTGACCTTTGGTGTCGGCGGCGGCGAACTTGCATCCGCGCGATCCCGTGCAAGCGACGAGTCCGGCCCGGATTGAAGAGGCGCGCCAATCGAGGCCGATTTTCTCAACCTCCTTCTTGGCGTCATCCAAACACGCTTCTGGGACCCCGGAAATCAGCAAATTCTGCCACACGGTGAGCCGAAGGTCGCCGTCTCCGTAATTTTCGGCGAGGGCGGCGAGGGCGCGCATCTGCGCCGAGCTCATTTTGCCGACAGGGAGAACGACGCCGAGATAGAAGAGGCCAGGCTGTTTCTGCGGATGCGCGCCGATATGCGCCTGCCGATCCTGCGTCGGGCGAGGCAGGATGTGCTGCGCGTCAACACGCGCCAGCGAATGTCCGAGCTTCGCCTCCACCAAAGCCAAAAAAGCGTCCAGACCGCCGCCGTCCGCGACGTAGCGATCGAGCACATATTTGAGCCGCGCCTTGGCTCGATTCGTTCGGTCTCCCTCGCTGATGAACACCCGGACGATCGCGTCCGCCACCGCGGTCGCTTCGCTGGGCCGGACGACAACGCCAGTCTCGCGCGCAAGGTCCTTGTGCCCGGTTATGCCGCCGAGAACCAGACGGAACCAGACGCCAGGCTCGACCCCGGCTCCCGTCGCGATCGCGACTGCCTGAAAGCCAATGTCGTTTGTATCCTCCAGCGTCGGAATTGCGGCCGCCGCCGTCGAAGGCGACATTGAATTTGCGCGGCAGGCCAGAGAGCGCGCGCTGGTTGAGAATGTGGAAGTGCCATTCGCGCGCGAAGGGCCGCGTGTCGATCAGCTCCTCGCGGCCGATGCCCGCTGTGGCGTCGCCGGTCACGTTGCGGATATTGTCGGCGCCCGCGCCGCGCGAATTCAGCCCAATATCCTGCAGCCCCTCGACGATATTGGGCGCGTCCTTGGCCGCGATCTCACGAATTTGCAGGTTGGCGCGGGTGGTGACATGCGCATAGCCGCCGCCGAACCGATCGGCGAGATCGGCCACGCCGGCGAACTGCCAATGCCGCAGAACGCCATTCGGGATGCGCAGGCGGCACATGTAGCTTTCCTGCGCCGGCGCGACGTAGAAGAGGCCATAATACCGCCACCGGAAATTATCTGGCGGCTTTGGAAATTCATCGCGCGACGCCTGGCCCTTCAGCTTCTCATAGGCGTCGAAAGGATGCTCTTCGCGCTTCCACTTCTCTTGATCGGCGAGTTTCTTGCCGGCCGTGATCACCGCATCCTGCGCCGACAGATGCGGCGCGTCGGGACTGGTCGGCGGCGGGTTGGACGCCGGTCCAGCGGAAGGGACGAGACCAAGCGCGGACAATCCGTTCTTCGCGCGCGCCGCCTCGACTCCGGAGACAAAGCCCTCAAGATAGCGTTTTTGGTCTGGAGTGAAATCGCTATTCATTTGAGCCTCAGGCCGCTTGCGGAGGGCTAGCGCCGACTCGAAGGCCAGAACATTGCGCCATGGCGACGTCGGCTCCAAAGCAAACGAGATCAAGACGCCGGACCGCCCAGCAATATCGTCAAACAGACCGGCCGGCGAGCTTTCCGTCCTGCGGCGCAAGCTTTTTCTAGCATCCCGCGCCTTCGTTCTCAAGCGTGAGCAGCTGCCATGACGCGCCCCAAAGGAATTCGCGTGCCGGAGAATGATAACGCCGAAGACTTTCCAATTGATCGCGAGCGTCGAGCCGGCATAGGCTGCGCTTTGATCATCCACGAGCCGGCCCGCTGCAATTTTCGTCTGTTCATGGGGGCCGTTCGACGAGGGGACCTCGCCGCGATGCTCCGAGAATTCGCCAAACGCAAAACTATCCCGGTCATTGGATGTCAGCTCATCGCCGACGCCTCGGCGGCGAAAGACCTGGAGTCCGGCGTCGCGCGAACGGCCTAACGGCCTGATACAGAGCTGTGACGGCGTCGATTTACTTATCCGTCGATTGCGCTTTTGAACTGTCTCCGCCGCCGCTCGCCAAAGCATCGGCCGATGATTCACTCTGAGGCGAAGGGCCCGTTTGCGTTTGGCGCAGCAGCTCTCGCTGCTTCTTCGATCGCGTGCCGCGCGTGTGCGATGGCGATGGAAAAAGCTGTCGCGTCGGCGGTTCCGCTCGCCTCGCCTTTGACGAACCAGGCGATGATGATGTTGAGCTCTTCCTCCAAGGCCTTGAGTTCACCTGCCCGCGCCACAAGAGCCTTGTCGGCCAATTCGACAAGGCGATCGATTTGGCGCAGGTCGCTTTCGGATTTCTTGCGATTGAGACGGCCCGCGACGAGCGCGATCGCGGAGCCGACAATGCTCAGGGCCATGCCGCCCAAATAGAAATATTTCTGGAACTCATCGAAAAAGCTTTGCTCGCCGCTGTTGAGATAGGCCGCGACGCCCGGGTGAACCGGCAAGACAGGATTTTTATCGTCGGGGTCGGGCGCTTCGATTCCAGCCGCAAGCGGCGTCTTCGCGACCAATTGGGCCTTGGTCTTGAAGATGGAGCGCGCGATCGCTCCCGCGACGGCGTCGAGCATGGTGTTTGGCGCGACAAAACGATAGGTCACCGCGAGGGTCGTAACTGTATCGTCGGGGATCGGGGGACGTCCTCGAAAGGCGCCTGCCGGCACGTCAATCGACTTCAAGGCCGGGAAAGCGCTTGTTGATCGCATCCGCCTCATCGATGGCGATGACGCTAGGGGCGCCCTTGGTCGCGAGCTTGACGGCGCCGACAACGTCGATAGCCTCGCCTGGCCCCATCGGCCCAATGGCGAGAATCGCCGCCACGCGCTTCTCGCGCACCGCCGCCCCAATTTCGGCGAGCGGCAGGAAGACCCGCTTCACCGCTTTCCCCGGAATGTCGTAATAGCTCAGGATCGAGTTGAGGGTCTGCTCATTGTAGCTTTGCACGAGGCTTTGCGGAATGCCGACGGTCTTGCCCACAAGAGCGGAAATCTTGTCGATCGATGATTTGGCCGGAACAACGAAAGCCACAACATCGCGGCGCAAAATGGCGATGGTCGCGCCATTGGAAGGTATCGCGGCGTCGCTCCGCACAATGCCCAGATCTGTAGCGTGATCTTCGATCGCCTTGGCGCTCGCCGCCAGATCGCCGACTTGGACAAGCGTGATGCGGACGCGCGGATGGTACGCCTCGGTGACCGCCGCAAAAGCGGTGATGAAGTGATAGGCCGGGCTGCCGGGCGGCCCTGTCGTCACGCGCAGATTCGCATGCGGCGACCAGAAATAGACAGCCGCGATGAGAGCCGCCGCAGCGGTCAACAGGACTGTGGTTATAAGCAGCCCGAAGCGCAATGGACAAGTTCCCGCTCTACCGATGTTTCGCATCGATGATAGAAAATTTGGTCGCCGGAGCCGATTACGTGGCGGCCGGGGCGGCCGCCCCTGGCGTCAAGCTCGCGAGCTACGAACCTTGGATCTTGCACAGCGATCATACACGGTCGCGGTGCAAGATTCCCCTCGCGGGGTCAAGTCGGCCCAACACAAAAATCATTTGTTCAGCCTTGCCGACTTTGCTCCCTCGACAATTGCGCGTCGGCGCGGCTGGCGGCCGGGATAGCCTTCCGCGCCGGTCGAGGCAAAGGTTTCAATAAACGGGCCGCCGCACAACGACCCCGCGTGGAGCAACCACGACCGCGCGCGGAGCAACCACGCGGCGGTGGGTGACGACGGCGCCGTGCGGTCCCGCGCAGCCCGCGCGATAAACGCCGCGCGCGCAAACGACAGCGTTGGCCTCCTTGATCGCGCCCAGCAGGCCGCCCACAGAGTCAAGGCGGCAAGAGTGGTCGTCATCATCTTTTTCATATCAAAACTCCCTGGGGCGCGGCCGGAAGTTCGACCGCGAGCGATTCGGATTTTGGACTTCTTAAGGGGAAAACCATCTTGTCGGCATTAGGCGAAGCGCCTTACATATTTGTCGGCTCCACCTGCATTATAGGAGGCGGAGCCGCTTCTATCGAGACGTTTTTGGGCGCCTATTTTTGCCCGTCTTCGCACCTTTAAAGGATTCCCCGCGCGAATGGGATCATCTCCCCATCCTTAACCCGCGAGACAGGTCTCATCGGCTGCGACGCCGAGCAATCGATTCGCTATTTGCTGATTTCGATGCCGCGTTTCGCCCGCGCTTCATCAATGACCAGCCCAATCGCTTCGATAATTTTCTTCTCTGGGTGCGCCTTGCAATAGACGATCGTTTCGTGCTCGGCCTCCTTGGAGCGGGCAATGTTGATAAAATGTTTCTTCGCCAGTCCATTGTACCAGCCGCTGTACCATGTCGTCAGCAGGTCGGCGTCTTCCTGGAATGTGCCGGCGAGCTCGGCGCAGGTCAAAGCCTGGACATTGATATATCCTTCCGCGTCCGCGTAGGCCTTCAAGGGCGTTTGGGCGTTCGCGCCGGACACGAGGCACCCTGTCACGGCGGCGGCGGCAAGCAATAGATGTCGCATTCCTATACTCCCTGTTTCATTTGACGTTGGACTTGGCATATGCGCGACGCTCATGGTTTGGCGTAGCATCAGAGCGAAAGCTCCGATTTCTCGTTATTGCGTAGACTGTAGCATGCTCGACGAAGATTTGCCTCGGCTGTTATTTTACGCCAAGGCGCAAAGGCGCAAGCCTTCGTTTTGCCGGTTGTGAAGTCTTTTCTCGGCCGCCTCCGTCAGCTGTTTCACCCTGACCGTGTTGAAGCGCGCGCTTCCGAATCCGCGGGCATTTGATTTGAGTCCAAGCTTAGCTCGATTTCTTTCTGGACTTCGGCGCACCGCTAGCATTCATCGAGAAGGACTAAATCAAAGGCGGGCGCCCTTTGAAGCGCCCGCCGCCCAAAGAAGATCGGATCATTGCCCCTCATGGGCCTTGATGGCCTCCTCGACCTTTTGCTTGATGGCCTGGATATTGAAGCTCGCCGGCGCTTGCATCGGCGGAAATTCGATCGCGGTCATCGCAAGTTCGCCCACCGTTTTCTGGACGAGAACGAAGCGCCAGAACTCGCGCGCCATGAAATCATTCAGATAGCCGCCGGCGGAATTGTTTAAGCTTTCGCTCATGATCGAGGGAGTCCGCTCAAACGGGTCCTGGCGGATGTTGATGATGGTCGGCATGTCGATCGCGACCTTCTCCCCTGGCCAGCCCTGCGGCTGCTGAAAGAACTGGAACTTGAAATCGTCCAGTCGCAAGGCGCCGAGATGCGGCCCGCCGAAGTAAAAGAGTTCGTGACGCGCCGACGGGCCTTTGCCCAGCAGCACATCCATTTGATTATAGCCGTCGAGATGGTTTTTGTAGGTCTGACCCTCCAGCTCCACGCCTTTCAAAAGCTTGTCTTTGATGTCGGGAACGCCGGCGGCGGCGGCGAGGGTCGGCAGCCAATCGAGGCCCGAGAAGATTCCATTTTCCACAGTTCTCGGCTTGACCTTGCCCGGCCAGCGGACGATCGCGGGAACCCGGAAGCCGCCTTCATAAATGGTGCCTTTCGTAGCCTTGAAGGGGGTCATGCCGCCATCAGGCCAAGTGAACACTTCGGCGCCATTGTCGGTAGTGAAAATGACGATGGTGTTGTCGGCCTCGCCGATATCCTCCAAATGCTTCAGAAGTTCGCCGACGCTATCGTCCATCTGCGCCATGCCGGCTTCTTCGAGTCCATAATTGTCCTTCGCGTTCATCTTCGCCTGATATTTCGGCGGCAGATAAGTGAAGACGTGCATGCGCGTCGTATTATGCCAGATGAAGAACGGCTTGCCGGCCTTTTTCGCCTTGTCCATGAATTGGCTCGAAGACTTGACGAGGACCTCGTCGAAAGTCTCCATGTCGTATTTCGCTTTGCGGCCTTCCTGCCAGCCCTGCATGTCCTTCATGTCGGGGAAGGCGCCAGCGGGCCCTCGTCGATGATCTTTTGTTTGCCGACCGTGCCCCAGCGCGGCTGTTCGGTGGGGTCATCCACGTCCGTGGCAAAGCTATGCACCAGATTGCGCGGCCCGGTCTTGTCGATCCAATCCTGCGGATAATCGTACCAATAGGGGTCGGACATGGCGTCGAGATGGTAGAGATAGCCGAAGAATTCGTCGAAGCCATGCACGGTCGGCAGGAATTTGTTGCGATCGCCGAGATGGTTCTTGCCGAACTGGCCGGTCGCGTAGCCTTGGGCTTTCAGCACGGTGGCGAGCGTGACGGCTTCGGCGGGGATGCCGACATCGGCGCCGGCCTGACCGACGGTTGTCAAGCCCGTGCGGATCGGCAATTCGCCGGTGATGAAATTCGCCCGGCCCGCGGTGCAGCTCGCCTCGGCGTAATAATCGGTGAACATCATGCCTTCCTCGGCGAGCTTGTCGAGGTTCGGCGTCTTGCCGGACATGATGCCGCGATGATAGGCGCCAATGTTGAACCAGCCGACGTCATCGCCCATGATCACGAGAATGTTGGGTTTTTTATCGGAGGCGGGCGCGGGCGCCAGTTTTTGGGCTTGCTTCGGCGTTTGCGCTTGCGCGGATCCCGCTAGGCCTGCGAGCGCGAAATACAAAGCCGCGGCCGCGACGCCGAGAAATGCGCTTCGGACGTTAAGGCGATCAGCTATTTCCTTTTTGGATTCCGTCTTCGCCAATATGCGCATGGTTTCCTCATCCTCCGTTTTCGCCGCACTAATTGGACGCTTTATCACAAGGGGAGCTTCCGGCGGATCTTATTGGCTGAACTTCGATGGCGGCGCCGCTCGCCGTATTTTGCCCTCTTCCAAGATCTTCGCCACGCTTACGGTTGATAGACCCCAAGCGACAAAATCTTCTTGACAATTTGGGACTTAAACTAGACTTTTTGAGCGGCTCCTGTCGACCTTCGGGCAGTCCTTCTCAAGCACCCTCTGGCGGTGGAAGACGCTGACGAAAAGGAGTTTGGATGACAGTTGGGCCCAGCGAAGTTGGAAGACTTCAGCCTGTCCCAGTTTTTCGCGCGGGCCCCGGCCGCCGCATGCCGCCCGGCTATATACGGGTTGGCGTCGCGACATCGCTCCCCGATGTCTTGCGAGATTTCGGAATCGCGCCGGAAACGCTCTTTCGCGCCGAAGGCCTCCCGATTGATCTCTTCGCCGACCCCGAGAATACGATTCCTTACGCCAATTTCTCCAATCTCCTGGCCCGATGCGTCAGCGAGACGGGGCGCGACGACCTCGGCTTGGTCATTTTTGAGCGCGCCGGCGCTTCGACATTGGGGCTTGTCGGATTCCTCTTGCAGCAGGCCCCGGACGTCAGAACGGCCCTCGGGGAGCTAGTGCGGTATCTGCATTTCAGCGACCGCGGCGCGGCGCCGTTCCTGCGAATCCATGAAGGCATGGTCAGACTCGGATATTCGATCTACGAGCCGAACATGCCCGCGTGCGAACAAATCTATGATTCCGCCCTTGCGATCGGGCGAAACATCTTGCGCAGCCTGTGCGGCCCAGGCTGGGCGCCGACGGAGGTCACGCTATCACGGCGCCAACCATCGTCGCCGGCCCGCTACGAACGTTTTTTCGCGGCTCCGGTTCGATTCGAATGCGAGCACAGCGCCATAGCCTTCGCCGAAACCTGGCTTGACGCGAAGCTCCCGAACGCCGATCCCGCGCTGCGCCGCATGCTGCGCGAGCAGGTCGAGCGGCGTGAGGCCGAAGGGCCGGTCACGATGTCCGATCAGGTTCGTCGGCTCCTAGCGATCATGTTGCGGACGCGCTCCGGCTCGGTCGACGACGTCTGCGGTCTTCTGCAAGTGACGCGGCGCACTCTGGCGCGTCGGCTCAGAGCGGAGGGCGCGACATTCAAACAGCTGTACGACGAAATTCAGTTTGAAATCGCGCGACAGCTCCTGCTGAACACGTCGCTCACCATGACCAGCATCGCTCTCGCGCTGCACTATTCCGAAGCGAGCGCGTTCACGCGGGCGTTCCGGCGTTGGTCCGGGATGACGCCTCGCGACTGGCGCGCGCGCCATCGCCAGCCATAGTGGCTCCCTGAGCAGGACTCGAACCTGCGACCGATCGATTAACAGTCGATTGCTCTACCAGCTGAGCTATCAGGGATCGCGCGCTTAGGCGAATGGTGGCCGATATAGCAAGCTTGCCGCGCGTTTGCAAAGTGGTAATCGCGACCTCGCGCTCTCGTCCCGCGCCTTCGTCCCGCGCCTCGGCCCCGCGCCCTGGCGCTTCGCCCACCTGGAGCGGCCAGAGCGTCGGGCGACGCATTTCTTGCGTCGGTGCGGTTTCCTTTGCTATAGGGCTTGACGCGCCGGCTTTAGGGCGGCGCGCGTGAGGCCTCGTGGCGGAGTGGCTACGCAGAGGACTGCAAATCCTTGCACCCCGGTTCGATTCCGGGCGAGGCCTCCAGCGCCAGCCATCCCTTGACCGTCGCCGCCAGCGCAATCTCGCGCGCTTTGCGTAATCTCAAAGCGGAGTGGAATTGCAAGCCAAGTTGGAAAATCTCTTCGCCACGACAGCCCAGTTTCGAGGCTCCCTGCGTTCCCTTTGGCCAAGCGGCCGGCGGGCTGGCCTCGTTCTGATCTTCACTGCGCTCGCCTCTGCGGGCGAAAGCGCCCCGCGCGCAGAAAATCCAGCCGCCCTGACTGTCAGCGTCGTCAAGGTGAAAAGCGCATGTTTCGCCAATATGCTGCGGGTGAGCGGCACGGTCGTGGCGCGCGATGAGATTTTCGTGCGGCCGGATGTCGAGGGTTTTCAGATCGCCAAGGTCCTGGTTGAAGACGGCGCCCGAGTGAGCGTGGGTCAGCCGCTGGCGCAACTCGTTCGGCCAAGCTGGACGCCCGGCGCGCCGCGCAAGGCGACATTGACCGCGCCGGCGAATGGCGAGTTGGTTTTTCGCCAGGCGCCCCTCGGCGCGCCGGTCACCGCGCAGGGCGAGCCGATGTTTCGCATCATTCGCGACGGCGAGCTGGAGCTTCTCGCCGGCCTGCCGGAGTCGGCGTTGGCAAAGGTCAGGCCTGGCCAAGCGGCGCGGATCGAAACGCTGGACGCGATCGAGCTTGTCGGCTCCGTGCGGCTGATGCTCCCCGAGGTCGATCCGACAACACAGCAAGGCCAGGCGCGCATCGAGATGCGTGGCGATTCGGGCGTAAAGCCAGGCGCCTTCGCGACCGCCGTAATCGATTTGGGACAAAGCTGCGGCGCGGCGGTTCCACTCTCATCGATTCTCTATGGTCCGGTGGGCCCGGTCGTGCAGGTCGTGCGGGACAACCACATCGAGACAAGGCCGGTGCGCGTCGGTCTTTCCGATGGGCAGGACGTCGAGATCCGCGACGGGTTGGCCGAAGGCGATATAGTCATCGCGCGAGCCGGCGCCTTTTTGCGGCAAGGCGACATGGTTCGGACCGCGCCTTGACCGAGACCCTTTTTGGGCGAGGCCGCCGTCGTCTCTTGGCCTTGGCATTGAAGCTGGGCGCGCCCAACTGCTTGCGACGCTGACCATGCGCCAGGACGGGCCCACCTCCATTCGACTTGTGAGAACATGCGCCACTACTTTGAATTTGAACGCTTCCAGGTTCCGTGGGCCGATATGATCGGGAAACGCTCCAAGGCGAAAATTTCCTGGTAGAATAGATAACCGTTCCATTTGGAACGCTCGAGCGGATCAAACAGCGCCGCCGCGCAGGGCGACCCGCCTTGGCGGTGTCTGCTCCGCATTCACGCGTTCGGCGTCAAACATCATTTCATGGGGCTGACAGGTGAGCGTCGAAACATTTCAGGTCAGCGAAGACGAGGAGGGAATGCGTCTCGACCGCTGGTTCAAGCGGCGCATTCCCTCGCTGTCCCTGTCGCATCTGAACAAGATCGTGCGCACCGGAGAGGTGCGCGTCGACGGCGCGCGCGTGAAGACGGCGACGCGGCTCGCGCGGGGTCAGAGTGTCCGCGTGCCGCCTTTGAAGCTGGACGCGCCGATCGCGGCGAAGCCCGAGGCCTCGCCGGCGGATCTGCGCGCGCTGCGAGATATGATCCTTTTTGAAGACAAGGATCTCCTTGTGCTCGACAAGCCGTTCGGCCTCGCCGTGCAAGGCGGCTCGGGAATGACCCGGCACATCGATGGAATGCTCGCCTCGATGCCCAATGAGCGCGGCGACCGGCCCATGCTCGTGCACCGTCTCGACCGCGACACGTCCGGCGTCTTGCTTGTCGCCAAGACGCGGCGGATCGCCGCCGATCTCGGCGCCATTTTCCGCTCGCGCCAAGCCCGCAAGATCTATTGGGCTTTGGTCGAGGGCGTGCCAAAGCCGGCCCAAGGCCGCATTTCGCTTTATTTGGCCAAGGGCGAAGACATGGGCGCGGCGCGGCCCCCTCGACGCGACGCCGACGCCCGCGGCAAACTCGAAAAAATGCGCGTGGCGAGCCATGGCGACGAGGACGCCCGCCATTCGGTCACCTATTACGCGATCGTCGACAAGGCTGCGCCCCGGCTCGCCTGGCTGTCGATGAAGCCGGTGACCGGGCGAACCCATCAATTGCGCGCCCACGCCGAGGCGATCGGCCACCCGATCATCGGCGATCCCAAATATGGCTTGAAGGCGAAGAACGATCCGAGTCGCAATGATCCTCTGCGCGCCATTCCGGAAGGGGTCGAGCGCAAGCTGCATCTGCTGGCGCGCCGCCTGATTCTGCCGCATCCGCGCGGCGGGACGCTCGACGTCACCGCGCCCTTGCCGCCGCATATGCAGCGCTCGTTCGAGATGTTTGGCTTCGACGTCAAGCGATACGATCCGATCGAGGACGCGCCGGAATGAGCCGTCGCGCGGCGGTTGAGCGATCCCGTGCGAACGGGCGCAAGCGGCCGAGATCTGCGGCCGGGCGGCGGCTGTGCCTGCGAGGCAACACTAGCCTAATATCTTTTGGGTCAAGACCTTGGCCGTTGACGGAGGTCTCTAACGACTTTTAACTGAACCCATGGTGAAGCTTCGGATCAATTCACCTAAATTGCTGCCTACGCTCCCAGCGGGCTTAAGCCGTGGCTCCGCTTCTCCTTCAGACGCTAGTTTCGATTTCGCTCAATGCGGACGCAGCGCGCCAGCTGCGAACGAGGCAAGCCCGCTCATCGCGGCGGCGGGAGAGTTCTGCGAAGCGCAGCCCGATGATGGCGGCAAAGCCCCTCTAAACCAGCATAGCTATTGCAATCATTGCATTCTTTGTTCGAGCTCCGGTCAAGATTCGTCCTTGAACGCCACGGCGGCCATGACGGCTGACTTCATTCTGCTTGCGCCGCAAGCGAACGCCGCGCCGGCTCGGCCACGCCATGAAAAGCTGGACCGCGGCCGTCGGGTTTCGCCAGCTCCTCGGCTTCGCGCGCCGCCGCTTTCCTGATCGAACCATTGGTCCGGACGAACCGATTCCATGCCCTAGGCTGACAGGCCTGTGGCGCGGGTGAGGGCCTCTTTCCCTTGATCACGGCAAACGGCCAGACCGCCCCAAGAAGCCCGCTAACGACTCGAGTAAATTGCGTTGGGCAACATGGGCCAACTGTGGGTGTCGCAAATGTCTGACCAGGAATCACATCTGATCCGCTGATCCGCAGACTTTTCGCGCGCAACAAGCAGGATCGACTTAAATATTGCACGCGTCGGGTGGGGCGGTAGGCCCCGGCCGACCTATCGCAGGAGACTTTCGTCCGCGCCCTGCGCCAGGGCAGTCCCGGCGCCGTCCCCGAACCCCGCGCGTTTCAGCAAGTTAGCGTCGTCTGATCATCTTGTTGTTTTCCGGAATTTACATAATCTTCCTGTCGTAGGTCCAAGTCATTGTGCAATTGTTCTCGCTGCTGCGCGAAGAGCCGGAGGATTTGAAATCCACGCGGATCCCCGGCCAGCCGCCGCTCGGGCACGATGCCGCCATCGCCGATCGAATTTTTTGAGATGGCGATATTTGGGCGCTTAAACACCCTGCGGCGAGGCAACCGCGACGGCCTAACCTTAATAATGCGACGCGGGCGGCGGACCATTGGCGGCTCATGGAGAATGGGGGGGCGCGGCATCCGTCGATGCGATACGCAAATCGATGCGGCGCGCGATCTGGCCCCGTTTAGGCTCGACGCCCCGCAACGAGACGATGACGTCTCTTTCAGTTTGTCGTGACCGGGCGTCGCCGCCCAAATGCGCGTTGATCGCCGCCTCGCCTCCGCGTCCCGCCCAGCTGCAGGCCTTTCCAGTCCAGTTGTCCTTAATGTCACGCGCCTCGGCCTCGGCCATTACTTCAATCAGCCGCGATTACAATGGAGTAAGCAGTTAATTTCTATAAAATATATATAATAAAATATATTTTATACTAGTCAGATGAGAAACGCGATAATTTCGGCCTTGGGCCAAGCATATATGTAGGTAAATCAACTTGCGGTGGTCTGCTGTGACCGATTGGCCACAGAGGCTATGAATAGTTGTAAGGTCCGAAACAATCCGTTGTGGGTAGCAAGGTATTCCTCTAGCAAAAGTACAGGTCTCTGAAGAGGCGTCTGGCGTTAAGTATGTGCAATAAAACTGTCACATAACTAGAATTGTCCGACAAGAGTACTCTTTACGACCAATCTAAAAAGGGGAGCCACCCATGACGTTACGACATTACAAAACAGCGCTGATGGCGACCGCCATGAGCGTCCTGGCCATTCTCAATGGCCCCGCTCGGGCGGATGACACGGCCGACGAAATTCGCCTGCTCAAAGCGCAGCTGAAGAGGCTCGAAGAAAAGGTCAGCGAGCAGGGGCGCAAGCAGAAGGAAACCCAGGTGCAGATCCGCGCCGTCGCGGCGCAACCCGGGCCCCAAGCGCCGCCGCCGGGCGCGCCATACGGGGGAATTGGAGTGGCCATCGCGCCGCTCGGCGGCGCCCCGCAGCAAGGCCTCACGGCGACGCAGTCGGCCGTGCGTGGCCTGCCGGAGGCGGGCGCTCCAAGTCTCTATGTAAATGGCGTCAGCATCACGCCCGGCGGGTTCCTGGCGCTGGAAAGTGTTTGGCGTAGCCGCAATATCGGGGCGGACATCGCCTCGCCCTATCAAAATATTCCCTACTACAATCTCCGTTCAGGCTACGCCAGCGAGTTCCGGCTCAGCGCCCGCCAGAGCCGCGCCTCGCTGCTCGTGAAGGGCGACGTCAGCCCGACGCTGCATTTGGCCGGCTATGGCGAGTTCGACTTCCTCGGCGCCGCCCAGACCGCCAACTCCAACGAAAGCAACTCGTATAATTTGCGCATTCGGCATCTCTACGGGACCGTCGACGACGATTATTGGGGCATACATGCTCTCGGCGGACAGACCTGGTCCTTGCTCACAATGAACACCCAGGGCATTATCCCGCGCAAGGAGGATATTCCGCTGTCGATCGACGCGCAATACGTCCCGGGCTTCGCCTGGGCCCGTCAGGCGCAGCTCAGATTCGTCAAGGACTTCGACAAGACGTTCTGGATCGGCGTTTCAGTGGAAAATCCACAGACGAATGGCATCGGCTGCGCCACGAGCCCAGCCGTCGGCACCGCGGTTGCGGTCTCCTGCTCGCAGGTCGGGTCGTATGTGGGTGGCGTGCCGACAGCCGGCGCCACGGCTGCTCTGCCTCCGTCGCTAGTCTACAACATTCCCGGCGCACTCGGGGGTTCGCTGTATAATTCGGCCAATGCGATATCTCTCAATCAAGTCCCGGATGTTATCACCAAGGCCGCCTGGGATGCGAAGCTTGGCGATCGCACCATCCATATGGAAGGCTTCGGTCTGTACCGTGACTTTTATTCCCAGCTCGACAACAGCAGCCAGAATGTCGCCGGCTGGGGCGCTGGCGGCTCCATTCTGTTGCCTGTCCTTCCGAAAATGCTCGACCTTCAGCTCTCCGGCATGACCGGACGCGGCATCGGGCGCTACGGCAGCGCGCAGCTTCCCGACGTCACCTTCAATTGGAACGGGACGGTCGCGCCCCTTAAAGAAACCATGCTGCTTGGCGGCTTGATTTGGCACGCTCTGCCGCAATTGGATTTCTATACTTACGCCGGCGAAGAGTTCGATAGCGCAAGCTACGCCAACACCATAAGCTCCAAGGGGGTCGCATCCGCCTATGGCTATGGCAATCCGCTTTACACGAACCTGGGTTGCTCGTTTGAAGCCCCCGTCAGCACCGCCGCCACGCCCGTTTGCAATGGCAACATCAAACTGGTGCGGCAAATCACCGGCGGCCTCTGGGACAAACTCTATGATGGACCCTTCGGCAGCTTGCGCGCAGGCGTGCAATATTCCTTCACGCAGAAATACTCCTTCACCGGCGTCGGAGGAGCGGCCAAGACCGAGGACAACATGGTCTTGACCAGTCTTCGCTACTACCCATTTTAAATGACGATGGCTGCTCAATAGGGCCGTCGAAATTTCGGGAAGCAAAAAAAGTGTCAGCTGTCGATTCGCTTGAACATCCCCGTCTTCTCCTCGTCGAAGATGAGGCGAGGTTGGCCTGCGAGATCGAGGCGGAATTGAAAAATCTCGGCTACCTCATTCGCATAGCAGCGAGCGAGGCGGCCGGGCTCGAAGCGGCGCGCTCCGAAGCCGCCGAGCTTCTGATCCTCGATAGGATGCTCTCGGGGACAGACAGCCTGTCCATGATCGACACCTTGCGAAGCGAAGGCATTCGGATGCCGGTGCTTGTCGTCAGCGCTCTCGCCTCAGTCGATGAACGAATTCGCGGATTGAAGGCGGGCGGCGATGACTATCTCACCAAGCCTTTCGCCATGGGAGAGCTCGCCGCGCGCGTCGAAGCCCTGTTGCGCCGATCGAGCGATGGTCGCGCTACGAGCTTGCGGGTTGGTCCGCTTGAGTTGGATCTACTTGAGCGCACCGCATCCCGAGGACAACGCGTTCTCGACCTCTTACCGGCCGAGTTCAAGCTATTGGAATATCTCATGCGCCATCCTGGCCAGACAATCACCCGCACCATGATCCTCGAGGACGTCTGGCACTATCGTTCTGCTCCTCAAACGAATTTGGTCGACGTGCACATTGGCAAATTACGGCGCAAAGTGGATGAGCCGGGCGAACCCCCGCTCATACGACGCATCCGCCGCGCCGGCTTCATGCTTGATGTGAATGATTGAGCTTTTCAAGAGCGCAACCTTTCGTCTAGCCGTTCTGTTTGCGCTTGCCGTGACGGCCTCGACCGCCGCGGTGTTTGTGTTCATCTATTGGCAAGTGGCGATATTTGACCTCAAGCGGTTGGATATTCGGCTGGTGGACGAAGTCGCCAAGGCGATCAACGATCCCGAGGATCGGGTCAAGCGTGAGATCGATTTGCGGCTGACCGGCGACTTGCGGCGGGTCGATTACGCCGCCTTTTTCGACAGAGATGGCAAAATTATATCCGGCAATGTCGTCGCCTTGCCGGAGGGGCTTCCCATCGATGGCGCGGCGCATACCATGGAAGTGCTGCCGCTTCGAGGGACGGGCGCGGGAACAGAGCCAGCGGTACTTGTGGCGGGTCGGCGGCCGGATGGCGGCGTCGTGCTTCTCGGTCGCAGCCTCTACGAAGTTTACGCCCTGCGACAGCTTGTCGTTGAAGCGCTGCTGCTCGGCATTGCTCCGACAATCATTTTGGCTCTCTTCATCGGAGCGATATTCAGTCTTCGGAGCGCCCGGCGCCTCAAAGCCATCAACCAAACGATCATTCAGATAATGCAGGGTAATCTGGAACAGCGGCTCCCAACCCGCGGCAAGATGGACGATCTTGAATATGTCGCAAGCGCCGTCAATCTCATGCTCGACGAGATCGTGCGACTCCTTAGCCAACTAAAAAGCGTTGGCGACAATATCGCGCACGACCTGCGCACGCCGCTAGCCATTATGCGGGCGCAGTTGGAGCGCGGCCTTGCCGGAAATTCGGAGCGAGATGTGCGTGTCGCCGCAAAGCGCGCGCTGAGCGAACTTGACCACGCTCTCACCACGGTCACGGCGCTTCTACGAATCTCCGAGATCGAATTTGGGCGCCGACGCAATGAGTTCGCGGATCTCGATCTCGATGATGTTTGCATGAACGCGTTTGAACTCTATGCGCCTCTGGCCGAGGCCAAATCGCTCAGCTTCACTCTGGAGGCGCCTACGCCTGTTCCCTTTTTCGGCGATTTCGACCTCCTGGTCGAAGCGGTCGCGAATCTCATCGATAACGCCATCAAATTCACGCCGCGAGGGGGGGCGGTCAAGGTCGTGGCGAAGATGGTAGGCGGTCATCCCGTCATTCGCATCTCGGACTCAGGCCCCGGAATCCCGCCGGCCGAGCGCGCGGAAATTTTCAAACGCTTCTACCGCTCAGAGAAATGTCGCCACATTCCTGGCACCGGTCTTGGCTTAAGCATGGCGTCCACGATCGCCAATTTGCATGGGCTCGATCTTCGCGTCGAAGATAATAATCCTGGTGCCGTATTTGAAATTTCATTACGCCTGGCAAGCTGAATTTCAGGCTTTGGACAATCCGCGCGAAACGACGATTGGAAGTCTACTGTGCTAGCATTTCCGACGTCAAAGAGCCTCACTTTCACATTGAGTTATTAGATCGAAGGTGAATCGCTCAGACCCAAAGAGTTGGAGCGCGCTCTTACGAGCCGCCGCATGTTTCAGATGTTGAAATTTCCAAAAAGTCGAGCAACTTCGAGCCACGCGTTCGAGGTTTTATTTCTAAATTTAATTTCATAAAATAAAATACATGAAACATGTTTTAAATGAAAGCCGTGTCACTGCGCCTACAAATCGTCTATGTTACTTGTCATATTTAAGAACATCTCAAAACAATCATTAGATCCGCAAGAATTGGAGCAGGCGATGTCAATGTGGATAAGCACTGTAGTCAGCAGCCGTAGCGCGCGCAAGATCGGACTTGCGACTGCCGTCCTGATTGTATCCGCCGGGGCGGCGGGCGCGCAAGCTAGTCCTCCGCAGCCCCTTCGCCCGGATCAATATTATGGCGCTTATCAGAGCGAAGGCGAAGGCTTGGCTCTTTCGCGCCGGGATCGCGCTCAATTCGACCACGCTGGAACGCGAGGTCGCCAAGGCCTTGGCGCAACCTCCGTCCATCCGGAGGGACCGGGCAACGTAACAGATTGATTTCGGCGCCAAAGATATTGGCGTAGGGCGAGCGACATAGCGCCGCGCGCGGATCTGGGCGTTGAGTCTCATGAGCGCCAAGTAGCGCCAAGTGTTGTAGAGAGGCGAAAGGCGGGCGCGTCTCGCCTCTAGGCTGCGGTTATTAGCGTCGTTTCAGTTGTGGCGCATGTCTCCAGGGCATGGAGAGCGCGCTGATCAGCTCAGCAGCGGAAATCATTGTTTTTGCCGCTTTTTGCGTGATGCTCGCGGCTTGTCTCGGTTTAGCGCGCGTTCGCCCTGCGCGTGAGTAGCCTTGGTTTGTAAAGCCGGCTGTTCGGAACTCAAGACGAACGCGCTTACAATAGGCTAACTCGCGGCCGCGCCCCGATCGTCCCAGGCTCTACTGTTTTATATGGATATGCTGCGAATCCCGCCGCAGCGAGCGGCTGTCTTGGCGCGATGCTCCGGGGAAGAAATCCTGCAGCGGGCGCTACTCCATGATCGGGCGGCTCTTGTCTCAATTCAAATTCTTTGGTCCGCGTGAGCTTGCTATGGCGTTCACGGCGAAGGGCGCTGTGCTTGTTTGCGCTTTGGTCCTGGCGACAGGAGGCGTCGCCAGCGCATGTTGCGACCCTCGTCAGGCGAGGCCGCACGCCTACTCCTGTCCGCAGGATGACGTTCCCCCGAACCTGCGTCCTTGTCATTCGCTGGACGATTGCGATCGCAAAGCCTTTGATGAGTCGGGCGCAAGGGGCCGAACGGGCTTGGGCGCGGATCCTGCCCATCCTGAAGGCCCAAACAACCCTTCCTTCTAGTTTGCTATTTAGCCGATTGGGCGGCTTACCGGGAGAGGATGCCGGCATCTACATGCCCGGAGTCCATCCTTGCGAGACGCCGGCCGTCAGCTTCTCAAGCTCCCGCGCGTTTTTACTGTATTGAGAACAATACATTATTTCTCGATGAGCCCGGCCGCAGCCGACAATGAGAAAGCGCGGCTCAAGACCTCGAAACATAAAATGCATTTTATTTTAGTGACATAATAGATACAATTTCCTACGGCGTGACATTTCCGCGCAACCTCCTCTTGTCGTAAGCCGTATCGTGCTGTTTATCTCTTTCATCGCGACGCGGGATACGGTTTCCCTGCGCGTCGTGTCGCAGGAAGCGATTTTCGCGTGAGACTATGCGCTCCACCTAGTCCAATGAGCGCTCTTTAGAACGGTCTTAGGTGGAGTCGGATGGCGCTGCAAAGACGCGCGCCATTTGAGGCGGCGTACTCTACGCGTTGTTTCCCACGACGACGGACATGAACGCCACACGTTTCGCTAAATCGGAAAGGCGCTGTCCAGGAGCCGGCTTGTGTAACTAAATTGGAGGCTATCGTGACACCGACATTCAAACTCGAGCAGGCGATTTCGCTTGCGACCCGCCGTTGCTTAAAATCATGCACATCCTATTGGCCCTTGGGCCTCGCGGCGAGTCTTCTACTCACGTGCTCACCGGCGGCGCTGCACGCCGAGCCGACCTTGGCGGAAATCGCAGCGGAGCTCGCGGCGCTGAAGGCGGAAAACCGTGAGATGAAATCAGAGATCGCCAACATGCGTGCTGACACGCGCCGCACGCGGGAGAAGGTTCGTCAGGTCGCCGAGCAGCCCAACCGGCCCACCGCCGTAGCCGCCGCTTATGTGCCCCCGCCTTCCGGACCTGCGATACCCGATGGCGCTACTCCCGCCTTCGTCACCGCCGACAAGAAACTTGTATTTGGCGGCGTCGTCCTCACGCCCGGCGGCTTCATGGCCGGTGAGAGCGCGTTCCGGAGCGCGACGACGAATTCGGATATCAACAGCGCGTGGGCGAGCATACCGCTCGGCAACAACCCGATCTCGCATACAAATGAATATCGGCTGACGGGCCGCCAAAGCCGCCTTTCGCTTCTGGCTGAAGGCGTCATCACGCCAACAACCTTGGTATCCGGCTATTCAGAATTCGATTTCCTCGGCGCTGGCACCCCGTCCAACGCAACCGATACAAACGGCTACGCGCCGCGTATTCGTCAGCTTTATGCGGCTCTCGATTGGAACGACTATGGCCTGCACATGATGGCGGGCCAGATGTGGTCATTGACGACGCTCAACAGCCACGGCATCACGCCGCGCAACGAAGTCTTGCCGCCTGTGATCGATGGCCAGTTCCTCCCGGGCACAATTTTCGCTCGACAGGCCGGCGTGCGTATCACGAAGGACTTTGGCCAAAAACTCTGGATTTCGCTCGCCGCCGAGGAGGCTGCGACGACATTCCCCGGCGGAGCGACGGCGGCGTGTCAGGGGACAGCGCTGACCCTTGGCTCGGGGGCCTCCGCGATCCCCGTTTCAGTGTCGCCATATGTGACCGCCATATGCGCGGCGACCGGCAGTGGCGCGGGCTTCAGCCAATATGGTCAGCCCTATTCGTTGAACCACGCGCCGGACGTCATCGGCAAGGTCGCCTACGAGGCGGATGTGGGCGATCGCGACATTCACCTGGAGGCCATGGCTCTCTACAAAGATCTATACAACGCCTCGGCCTCGGCTCTCGGCGGAGTGTCGCTTCCCGGAAGCATTTCCACGCATGACACCGCCGGATATGGCTTCGGCGGCGGCCTGATCGTTCCGATCGTCCCGAAAATGCTCGACTTCCAAGGAAGCGCCATGGCGGGCCGAGGTATTGGTCGATATGGCGCCGGCCTACTCCCCGACTCAACGATAAACTGGACCGGCTCGCTGCGGCCGATTGGCGAAGTCATGGGAATGGGCGGCTTCACTTTGCACGCGACGCCCACGTTTGATCTATATTTGTTCGCAGGCGTGGAGAAAGAAAACCCAGCCTATAGCACCGTAATCACAGCCGCCGGATTTAACTATTTCGGCTATGGTGTGCCAAATGCCTTGAATTCAGGCTGCAGTATTGTCAATGCTCCATCGACGACCTGTTCTGGTCAGACGCAAACCGTTTGGGAAGTCACCGGCGGCTTGTGGGACAAGGTCTACAAAGGACCCTATGGCGAGGTTCGCGTTGGCTTGCAGTACGCCTTCACTCAGCGCGACGTGTTCACAACTCAATACACGGGAGCTCTGGTGGGGGGATCAGGTCAAACACTAGCTCAAGAACATGCCGTCTATTCGCCTAAAGCCAGCGAAAATACGATTATGACAAGCATCCGCTACTATCCCTTTCAGTAGCTCCGCGCCTACGTAAGCTTCGCCTATTTGACCACGCGAGCCAAGCGCTCGCGTGGTTGTTTTTCATTAAGGCTAACCGAAGCTAATTTCATATGCTTTGGCGTATCAGGAACTGAAACATGCCCCGGCGGGATAGCCCTCAGACGCGCGTTCACAGACAAAAGGAACTGGGGCGCGTCCTTTAACTTCAATCGCCCATGGCCCAGAGTCCGCGTTCCTCAAAGCCGCAAATCGTGACAAATAATCTGATGACGGACAGGCGCGACGAGACTAATTCAATATTTAATGCAGATATTGGAACTCGCGGCCCAAGACGAAATTATTGTAACAAGGGAAACTAAGCAGCCGTTTAGCCTCGGCTCGAAACGGAAGGTTCATATGATGATAAAGGTACTTGGTCACGCTGTGTGTCTTTCCGCTTTGGTGTTCGTCTTCGCTGCTTCCAGCGCGAACGCGGAGCCGAACTATTACGCCAACGGATTCCAAACGACCCCAGGCGTGCCCGCCGCGCCGCCCGACAATTATCAAGGACCTGGCGGCCATTATGATAGCCCCGCTGATTTCATCAGGTCTCTCAATGGCACGCCTTGCGGAATGGAATGTTCCGAAAGAGCTCGGTTACGTTGGGGCCTTCCCAATCCTAACCGCTAGTCTCGTCGGCTGTGGCGCAGCTTGTCTCGGAGGGCGCCGCGAAACGGTGGGGACGAGAGCGAAGTCAAAGGCCTGGGGCGGTTGAAATGATCCGTCCATATCATCGGTCTATTGGCTTTCAAGGCGCGTGGATGTGCGGGCTTAGGCCGGGCGCGTGGTTTTCGACGGCGTTTGAACCCTTCGCGGGGGAGGCTGAACCGATGAGATTGACCTCGCGCAGAACGGCGCCGTTCAGCGACGAGCCATTTAGATGCTGGACCGGGTGACTCCGTATGACGCCTCCTCGACCGCCTGGGTTGCAGGGACAATATGTTTTGCGTCAATGATCCTGACGATGTCGCCCGGGAGGAGCGATTCCTGTGGACTGTCAATGATTCGATCGGATGCGGACAGGCCGGCCATGATCTCCACATCAGTGCCGAGGTTGCGGCCAACGCGTATTTTCTTCGGCACAACTTTCCCATGTACGCGGCGGAGGAATATTAGGCCACGGAGCGGCGGCATATTGCGGCTGCGTGGCGGAGTAAAACCCGGCCACTTTTGGGGCTGACCTTTTCCGGATTTTGATTCGGAGGGGTGGCCGGGGATGTTTGCGGTGGAGACTTACGCAGCGGTTCGACGGTTTATTTTTGTCGAGGGAAAGAGCGGCGCGAGGCGGCGCGGTTTTTCGGATTGAGCCGGGAGACGATCGCCAAGATGTGCCGCTATTCGGCGCCGCCTGGCTACGTGCGGACCAAGGAGCCCGAAAAGCCGAAGCTCGGATCGCTGGTTCCGGTCATTGACGCGATCATCGAGGCCGACAAGACGGCGCCGCCTAAGCAGCGACATACGGCGAAGCGGATTTTCGAACGGCTGCGGATCGAGCACGGCTTTCTCGGCGGCTACACGGTCGTGAAGGACTACGTGCGGCTGGCGGAGACGAGGTCGCGCGAGGTCTTTGTGCCGCTTGCCCATCCGCCTGGCCACGCGCAGGTCGATTTCGGCGAATCCGTCGGCGTGATCGGCGGCGTGCGGATGAAGCTGCATGTATTCTGTTTCGACCTGCCGCAGTCGGACGCGTGCTTCGTCAAAGCCTATCCGGCGGAGACCACGGAAGCTTTTCTCGACGGCCATGTCTCGGCCTTCGCCTTTTTCGGCGGCGCTCCGATCTCGATCTTGTATGATAATACGAAGATCGCGGTGGCGAAGATCCTCGGCGACGGCAAACGCAAGCGCACCCAAGCCTTCACCGAGCTTGTCAGTCATTACCTGTTCCGGGATAGGTTCGGCCGGCCGGGAAAGGGGAACGACAAAGGCAAGGTCGAGGCCCTGGTTAAATATTCCCGGGCGAACTTTCTCACGCCCGCGCCGCATGCCGCCTCATTCGAGGCGCTGAACGCGCTGCTCGAAGAGCGCTGCCGCGCCAGGCAAGCAGAACGCGCGGGCCGCCATGAGCAGACGATCGGCGAAAGGCTTGTCGCGGATCAGGCGGTCTTGCGCGCCTTGCCCGAGGCGCCCTTTGAGCCTTGCGACAAGCGCGCGGCGAAGGTCTCCTCCACGGCGCTCGTGCGCTATCGCATGAACGATTATTCCGCGCCGACGGCCTATGGCTTTCGCGACGTCCTGGTGAAAGGCTTCGTCGACGAAGTCGCAATTTTCTGCGGCGCGAACGAGATCGCCCGCCATCCGCGCGTCTATGTGTCAATCGGCGTCGAAATTTGACCCCGGATCGGGGTCCAAAAATGCCCCCCTACGATCCGGTTTTGTTTGCTGCTTTCGGAACGGTCCAGAGAGCTGGGTCGCTGGGCCTATTCCTTTGTTCGATGGTGCGGCTATTCCTTCGTCCCGACTGGATCATCTTCCGCGACGCGCGCAGGCGCGGTCCAGGATGACGCACAGCGTCACCGGCGTGAGCCGGCGCGGAGCGTCCTGGACGGTGGCGAGCACGGCGCGATGCTGACGATGACGGGAGCGTTGAGGGCCTGGATCGATTGAGATTTGAGGGCTTTGCGTTGCGGGTCACGCCCGGTTCTTGAGGCGCCAGCTATCGTTCCCAGTCTCGATGATGTCGCAGTGGTGGGTCAAACGATCGAGCAGCGCGCTGGTCATCTTGGCGTCGATAAAGACGCTTGGCCATTCGCCGAAGGCGAGACTTGCTCAATAGAAAACCCTGCTTCGAAGAGACGGCTCGCACTTTCATGACGGAGGTCATGAAAGTGCGGATCTTCGATTTTGAGCTCACGACATTGGCGCCGGAACGCCGCGCCAATAGACCGTCCATTATAAGGAAAAATTCGACCGATTTGGTTCCTAGCACTGGAGCGTTGCTCTTCAACGATAGCCAGGCATCGTAACCTGTGACATCTAGAAGAGGAATGCGCTGATTGTTGCCGCTCTTCTTCCGGGGATCCTTGCGATCCCTAATAAGGAGCATTCGCGTAGCAGGATCGAAATCCGGCCATTCGATACGGCAGATCTCCTCTTGGCGCATCGCCGTCGCTACTGCAAAGCAAATGATCCGCCCAACCGGAATCTGCTGAGCGGGATTTGCGTCGAACGCTGCGACCAGCTTGTCGAGTTCATCCTGTGTCGGGCGTCTGTCGCGCTCGTTCCCTTTACCGACGAGGCCTAGTCGCGCTAGCGCGATCGGCTCGGTCGAAAGGACGACGCCATGCACGGCCGCCGCATGCGATAGAATTGTCTTGATATATCCGAGGTCAATGCCAAGAGTGACTGAGCCTGCCCCCTCGCGCGCACGCGCATTTCCAAATTGAATGATGCGCTCGCGATCGAGTTCCGAAATCCGGAAGCGTCCCGATCTGTGTTCGAGAAGGGTGAGGCTAGCCGCTTTGGATCGTCCGATGCGTTTCCCGACCTCTTGGAGGTCGTCGCGATGCAGCTGAATCAAGTCGCAGATTGTTTTTGCGTCGCGAGACCTTTGCGCCATGGCGGGTTCGCCGCGGTCGATACGGCGCTCAGTCTCGAGCGCCCATTCCTCGGCGTCTTTGCGGCGAAGGAAGGTCTCGTTGACATACTTTCCTTTTCGCCGCACTTGGGCTCGCCACGAACCCGATTTGAGCTTCGTGAAGGTCGCCAAACGTGTGCGCTCCGTGTGCACTGAGCCGTCGAACTGCGGCGAAAAAGGTCGAATGATGGCGTAGACAAAGAGTGCACACGACCCGACCTAACGGATTGAGACCAACAAAATGCTGTTAAATCAAAATCTTATATTTAGCGTGGCGCCTATGATGGACTGGACCGATCGGCATTGCCGGTTTTTCCACCGAATCTTGTCGCGTCGCGCGCGGCTTTACGCCGAAATGCTGACCACGGGCGCGGTCATTCATGGCGCGCGCGATCGCCTGCTGGGATTTGACGGCGCCGAGCATCCCGTCGCCATGCAGCTCGGCGGCTCCGATCCAGCCGAATTGGCTGCGGCGGCGCAAATCTGCGCCGATTTCGGCTATGACGAAATCAATCTCAATGTCGGCTGTCCGTCCGAGCGGGTGCAGAATGGCGCTTTCGGCGCCTGCCTGATGCGCGAGCCGGCGCTGGTCGGCGACTGCGTCGCCGCCATGAAGGCGCGGGTCGCGGTCCCGGTGACGGTCAAATGCCGGATCGGAGTCGACGATCAAGACCCGGAAACAGCGCTCGGAGAACTTGCCGAGGCGGCAATCGCCGCCGGCTGCGACGGCTTGATCGTGCATGCCCGCAAAGCCTGGCTCAAAGGCCTGTCGCCGAAAGAGAACCGCGATGTTCCGCCCTTGGATTATGGTCTCGTTCACGCCTTGAAGCAGCGCTTCGCGCATGCGCCGATCGTCCTCAATGGCGGGCTTGTCACGCTCGACGCAATGCGCGTCGAGCTCGACCATGTCGATGGCGTCATGATTGGCCGCGCGGCCTATCAGGACCCAGCCTTGCTCCTCGATGTCGACCCGCTTTTCTTCGGCGAGCCGGCGCCCGTCCCCGACCCGGTCGCGGCGGTGGAGGCCTTTATCCCCTATGTCGAGGCGCGGCTCAAAGAAGGCGTTCCCCTCCACGCCATGACGCGGCATGTTCTGGGCCTTTTTAACGGGCGGCGCGGCGCCCGCGCCTGGCGTCGCCATCTCGCAACCGAGGCTGTGAAGCGCGGCGCGAACATCTGGGCGTTGCGCGCGGCCTTGGCGCATGTTGATCCTAAGCAGGGCGAGATCAACGCCGCGGCGTGATAAATTTAGGTCTTTTTACGCCGTCGGCAATTCGATAGCTCCAGCGCCAGTGCGGCGGCGCGGGTGCGCCAATTCAGGCTCCGCTGCCAAACCGTGTCGCGCGCCGAGCAGATCTCCTCTAGAGCGCTCCAAGATCTGAAATATTCATCTGATCGAAAGGGGCGCTCCAACTAAAAGAGCCACTGCATATTCTTCTGAACCGTCGTATTTGATAGCTCATCAAAATCAGATCGACGCCGAACTCTCGACTATGGCCAACCCGGCCGGGACGCAATTTACGAATCAGTGCGGTCTCTCTTCGATCAAGACGCATGTTGGCCGCAGCAATAAATCCACGCTTATCGTGGAACTGAGACATGTCCGCCACAAAACCTTCTTCCGCCATCCGTAGAGACAGCGGGTGGGGCTGACCAGGTCAGCCAGCCGGCTAACGCTTCGGCTAAATGCAAGGGGGATGAATATGAAAAAAACCGCTGCGGCGCTTGGACTCTTGGTCTCGGCGATTGCGAGTCCGGGGTTAGCCGGCGAGGGCCCCATCTTTCCAGGCATCCCGCGCTTAGACCGTGTGTTTTTGATCATCATGGAAAACCATGGCTACAGTCAGATTATCACAAATCCAAACGCGCCATTTATCAACCAATATGCGCTCACCGCCAATTTGGCGACGAACTATTACGCTGTTGGTCATCCAAGTCTGACCAATTATCTTGAAATCGTGGGGGGATCGAACTTTGGCGTTCGGAGCGACAATTATCCAGACTGGCACAATAGTTCGTGCGTGACCAATCTCGTTTCGCTGATCCCCTCGACCGACAATCCGTCCACACCGAATATTTGCCCGATTTCAGGCCAGGGAACAGACGCCGCGACGCCGGCGGTCGACACGACCAACGAGACGCAAGGACCTCCCGGCGAGAATGACATCGATGGGATCGCATCAGTGCCGGCCGCTCAAAATACGATCGGTAAGACCATAGGAGATCAGCTCGCCGCGGGGGGGGCAACCTGGAAAAGCTATCAGGAAAGTCTGCCTTTGGCCGGTGCCGACCAAGTCAACATCAGCGACGGCGTTTACACGAACAATACGAACTTCAGCGCGATCTTGCCGACGCTCAATCCGCCTCTCTCTCAGAGCGAGGTCGTCGCCCTTTACGCGGTCAAGCACAATCCTTTCGCGTATTTCAAATCCGTCCAGGACGGAACGAACCCGAATAATAGCCTGAAGAACGTAGTCGGCTTTGACGGAGCCTCGGGTCTGTTCGCGGACCTCGCCGCCGGCGTCTCGCCGACCTTTTCGTTTATCGTGCCCAATCAGTGCAACGATCAGCACGGGCGCGGCAACTCGACGGCCTTCTGCAATTATGATCCGAGCGATGTCGGCACGCAGGCTGGCCTGAACCCAGCCCTGATCCAACTGGGCGACGTCGCGGTGCAAAAGATAGTGACCGCGATCCATAGGTCTCCGGCGTGGATATATAGCCGTAGCGCGATTGTCGTTGTATGGGACGAAAACGACTACAGCACGGCGCCGAATGTGAACCAGGTCGCGGTGATTGTCGAGACCAATTATGGCGTTCATGGCGTGCAGAGCGCGCGTCGCTACACCCATTTCTCCCTGCTCAAATCCCTCGAGTCTGGGCTCGGTCTGCCCTGTCTCAACCACGCTTGCGACGCCAACGTCGCTCTGATGTCCGATCTCTTCGCCGCAGGCAACGGCCACTAGCGGTCGCCTCCGCCAGGGTGGTCGCGCGAGTGGCGAATTTTGTTCGTCCTCGCGCGACGGGATAGGGGGCCGCGGCTTGCTTGCGCGATCGCGCGCCCGCCTTATTGTTCCGACGTTTTTTTCATTGGTCCGTCGCCTTGCCCAAGCGCCCGGCGAGATCCTGGATATATTGCCAGGCCGTCCGCCCGGAGCGCGAGCCGCGCGTGACCGACCATTCGAGCGCCTCCCGCGCGAGCGCCTCCTGGTCCTTCCCCAGCCTGAAATGCTCGGCATAGCCGAAGACCATCGCCAGATAATCATCTTGCGAACAAGAGTGAAAGCCGAGCCAAAGCCCGAAACGGTCGGAGAGCGAGACCTTTTCCTCGACCGAATCGCCCGGATTGATGGCCGTTCCGCGCTCGTTCTCGACCATCTCGCGCGAAAGAATGTGGCGGCGGTTCGAGGTCGCGTAGAAAACGACGTTTTGCGGCCGCCCCTCGACGCCGCCTTCGAGCGCGGCCTTGAGCGATTTGTAATTCGCGTCCGCCGCGTCGAAAGAAAGATCGTCGCAGAAAATGATGAAGCGATAGGGCGCGTCCCGCACAAGCGCCATGAGGGCGGGCAGGCTGTCGATATCCTCGCGATGGATTTCTATGAGCTTCAAAGGCTTGAACCCGGGTCTGGAGGAGCCGCGCGCATTGACCTCGGCATGGGCGGCCTTGACCAGGGAGGATTTGCCCATGCCGCGCGCGCCCCAGAGAAGCGCGTTATTCGCCGCGAAGCCTTGGGCGAAACGCTCGGTATTGTCGGTCAGGATGTCGCGCAGACGGTCGATCCCGCGCAACAGCGCCATGTCGACCCGGTTGACCCGTGCGACCGGCTGTGGAGTCCCTGCCGCCGCGTGCCAGATGAAGGCGTCTCCCGCGCCGAAATCGGGCGCGGCGGTCGCCGCTGGAACAAGCTTTTCGAGCGCCATCGCGATCCGCTCCAAGAGCTTGGCGGTACTGGCGCGGGCGGCGGGTGGAGCGGAATCATCGAAGGGTGGGGCCATGGCGCCGGGCGGTTTGAAGCAAAAGGCTCGCGGATTTAGCCTGCGCGACGCGCCCCGTCCAGCCAACCGCGCCACGACCTTGGCGTGAGCGGGCTGGGGCATGAGCGGGTAGGGGGCTTAGCGGGCAAATAAAATAATCAGGACGGTCGCGGCCGGCGAAGGACGATCAACTCTTTGCGGTTGGCGCGCGCGGAACCCGCCGATTATCGCCTTGACGTCGAGATCTCGTAATATCCTCCTTCTGCGGCTTGGGTCGGCCTTCAGGCGCCATTGCTTTCGCGCCGGCTCTGGTTATATTCGCGCGCCGTTCGCGGCCAATGGCGCGCCGGCGCAATCGAGGAGAGGGAAACTTGATCACAACTGCTTTCGCCCAAGCCGCGGGTGGTCCGGCTGGCGGTCCGCCTGGGTCGTCGGACGTGATCCTGCAGCTCGTGCCCTTCGCGCTGATCTTCGTCATCTTGTATTTCCTCATTATACGGCCGCAGCAGAAGCGCGCGAAAGAGCATGCCAATCTCATCAAGAATCTGCGCCGGGGCGATACCGTGGTCACCAATGGCGGGTTGATTGGAAAGGTCACCAAAATCATTGACGACGCCGAGCTCGAGCTCGAAATCGCGCCCAATGTCCGGGTCCGTTCCGCCCGCGCCATGATCTCGGAGGTTCGGTCCAAGGGCGAGCCGGTCAAGGACCAAGCCTGATCTCATGGGTCGCCAGCGGCGGTCCATGAAATTGTGTGGAATGTCCGCCGTCCAAGCCGGAGCGGCGGAGTTTCATGAACCGAACCGTCGGTCGAATTCAAACCCGTCGGCGCGACGCCATGCCTGACCCCCGGCCGCCAAGCGGCCCTCTCATTGCGGATAATTTGCAAGGCCATGCTGCGTTACGCGACTTGGAAGATCGTCTCCATCCTGGCCATGACGGCTTTCGCCCTTCTCGTCATCGCGCCAAGCCTCTTGAGCCCCGCAAGCCGCGATGCGCTGATCGCGCATCTACCGCGCTGGATCCCGGTCCGCGCGATCGTGCTCGGTCTCGATCTGCAGGGCGGCTCCCATGTGTTGCTCGAGGTGGACAGTTCCTCGGTCACGAAAACGCTTATCGACAATTTGCGCGATAGCGTTCGCCGCGTGCTTCGCGACGACAAGGTTTCAATCACCGGGGGCATAGGCGTCCTGCCGCGCGGGGTCCAGTTGCGCATCCCGGATGCGACCGAGCGCGCCAAGGTCATGCCCAAGTTGAGGGACTTGGCCTCGTCGGCTGGAGCTGGATTGCCGGGCGGATCCCGCGTTCCCGCTTTCGACGTGACGGAAAACGACAGCGGGCTTATCCAGTTCACGGCGACGGAAGCGGGAATAAACGCGAAGATTCGCCGCGCGGTCGAGCAATCGATCGAGGTCTTGCGCCGCCGCGTCGATGCGCTTGGGACGACCGAGCCCAATATTCAGCGCCAGGGCGACGATCGAATCCTGGTCGAGGTGCCCGGCCTGCAAGACACGGGCAAGCTCAAGGAGATTCTGGGCACGACGGCGAAACTCGAATTCCGCCTTGTCGGCGAGCCGGGCGCGGACCCCGGCGACGTCGAGCAGCTCGAGGATTCCGAGCGGCCCGGCGCCAAATTGCCGGTCGAGAAGCGCGTGATGGTGCAGGGCGAGGACCTGGTCGACGCCTCGCCGGGCTTCGATAGCCGCACCCAGGAGCCGATCGTCAATTTCCGCTTCAATATTCGCGGCGGGCAAAGATTCGGCGAAGTGACCTCTGAAAATGTCGGCCGCCCTTTCGCCATCGTGCTCGACGGCAAGGTCATCTCGGCCCCGCGCATTCTCGGCCCGATCACCGGCGGCTCGGGACAGATCTCCGGCCGCTTCACCGTCGAGCAGGCGAATAATCTGGCGATTCTCCTGCGCGCAGGCGCCCTGCCGGCCAAGCTCACGATCGTCGAGGAGCGCACCGTGGGGCCTGGCCTCGGCCAGGATTCAATCGACGCCGGCAAGCGCGCGGCCTATGTCGGCGCCGGCCTCGTCGCTTTCTACATGCTCATCACCTATGGCGTCTTCGGCGTCTTCGCTAATATCGCCCTGATGGTGCATATCGCCTTCATTTTCGCCGGCCTCGTGCTTCTAGGCGCGACGCTCACTCTGCCGGGCATAGCCGGCATCGTCCTCACCATAGGCATGGCGGTCGATTCCAACGTCTTGATCTATGAGCGCATCCGCGAGGAGGCGCATGCGGGCCGCTCGATCCTCTCCGCGCTTGACGCCGGCTTCAACCGCGCCTTCGCCACGATCGTCGATTCGAACGTCACCATGTTCGTCGCCGCCGCCATCCTGTATTTTCTCGGCTCCGGGCCGGTGCGCGGATTCGCGGTCTCGCTGGCGCTGGGCATTCTGACCACAATCGTGACGGCGGTGACGATGACGCGCATGATGATCACGCTCTGGTATCGCTACAGGCGCCCGACGCGGCTGCCGATCTAGACCGTGGAAATAACCGCGGCCCGATTCGACCTTGGTCGAAATCGGTTTAGAATGGCCGCCGCCGAGACATAAAAATTCGGCGTGATTTCGCATTGATCGAAACGCGTTCGCGCGAAGGGTCTTTTCCAATGAAACTCCTGCGCCTTGCGCCCGAGAACACCAAGTTTCCCTTCATGCGGTTCCGCCGCGTGAGCTATCCGTTCTCGGCGCTGCTTTCGATCATCTCCGTCGTGCTTTTTCTTGGCGTCGGGATGAATTTCGGGATTGATTTCTCCGGCGGCACGCTCATCGAGCTGCGCGCGAAAGGCGGGACGGCCGACATCGCCGCCTTGCGCGCGACCGCCGAGCATATGGGGGTCGGCGAGGTCGAGGTTCAGGGTTTTGGCGCGCCATCCGACGTGACCTTGCGGTTTGGCCTCCAGTCCGGCGGCGACGCGGCCCAGGAGGTCGCCGTGAGCCGGGTCAAAGCCGCGATCGGCGACGGCTACGAGATCCGCCGCACCGAAGTCGTCGGACCGCGCGTCTCGGGCGAGCTTGTGCAGTCGGGCACGCTCGGCGTCGTGATTTCGATCATCGCTGTATTGTGCTACCTGTGGTTTCGGTTCGAATGGCAGTTCGCCGTCGGGGCGATTATCGCCACCATGCATGATCTGCTTCTGACCGTCGGCTTTTTCGCCCTGACCAGGCTTGAATTCAACACGACCTCGATCGCCGCCATTCTCACCATCGTCGGCTATTCGCTGAATGAAACCGTCGTCGTGCTGGACCGCATTCGTGAAATGATGCGCAAATACCGGCGAATGCCGACCGATCAATTGATCGATGTTTCTGTCAACGCCGTCCTCCCGCGCACGATCATGACCGCGACGACGGTGTTTCTCGCGCTTTTCGCGCTGGTCGTCTTCGGCGGGCAGGTCATCCGCTCGTTCTCGATCGCGATGATCTGGGGTATTTTCGTCGCCACCTATTCCTCGGTTTTCATTTGCTCGCCCATGTTGATCTATCTGGGGCTGCGCAGCGATACCGTGGGCTCGGCGCCGGAGCCGTCCGGCAAGCTCGCCAAGACTTCGGCGTGAAGACTTCCGCGTGAAACGAGACTTCCGCATGAGCGGCGTGGCGGGCGTGACGACGCTTGGGACGTGAGAGACTCATGGCCGAACCCAAATATGCCGGCTTTCTGCCGGGCGCCCATGCGATCGAAGGCTATGGCGCGGGCGGTTTTCGCTTCGGCGCCATGTCGCATCGCGGCTCGATCCTCGCTCTGCCTTCAGGCATTCACGCCTGGAGCGCGGTGATCCCGGCTGATATAGACATCGCCTCGCTCGCGCCCGTCTTCGCGGAGCCGCCGGGGCTCATCGAACATCTGTTGGTCGGGACCGGGGCCGAGCTCGCGCCCCTCAGCGCCGCCTTGCGCCAGCGTTTGCGCGAGGCCGGGATCAAGGCGGAGCCGATGGCGACGGGCGCCGCCGCGCGCACCTATTCCATCTTGCTCGGCGAAAAACGCCCCGTCGCGGCGGCGCTGCTGGCTACGCCCTGATGCCGGATCCGGCGGCGCGAGGCGGCGCGGACTACGCCTATTGCGAAATGCTGCTGCGCCGCGACGATCCGGATCGCTGGCTCGCGAGCCTTTTCGCGCCGGCTGCGGAGCGTCCGTATATTCACGCGCTCTGCGCGTTCAGCCTCGAAATCGCGCGCGTGCGGGAAATCGTCTCGGAGCCTTTGCTCGGCGAAATCCGGTTTCAATGGTGGCGCGATGCGCTCGAGGCGCCGGATCGCGCCGATGTCGCGGCCAATCCGGTCGCGGCGGCTCTGCTCGATACGGCCGCGCGCTTCGACCTGCCGAAACAGGCTTTGCTCGAATTGATCGACGCCCGGCTTTTCGATCTCTACGACGACTCCATGGAGACCGTTGAGCAGCTTGAGGCCTACGCAAGGGCGACTTCGTCCAACCTGTTCCGCCTCGTCGCGCTTATTTTAGACCAGAACGAGCCTGTCGAAGGGCTGGGCGCCGCCGAGCACGGCGGGACCGCCTATGCGCTGACCGGCCTTTTGCGCGCCTTGCCTTGGCACTGCGCGCGCGGGCAGGCCTATGTTCCGCTGGCTCTTTTGCGCAAGCATGGCGCCGAGCGCGCCGACCTCGCCGCTGGGCTCTGCTCGCCGGGCCTGCTCGCCGCGCTCGCCGATCTGCGCGGCCTCGCCCGCCATCATCTCGATCTATTCGGCGGGCGGCTTCCCGGCCTCCCGGACGCCGCCCGCGTCGGCTACTTGGCCCTCAGCCTCTGCGAACCCTATCTGCGCCTAATGGACAGGCGCTTTTATGATCCATTCAAGACCGTGATCGAACTGCCAAAATGGCGCAGGCAATGGACTCTTTGGCGGGCTTCCAAAAATTGGGGCTAGCATTTCTCCCTTTGGCGAAGCCGCGCCGCGTTGAAAGGCTTTATTCGCCGCGGTTCTGTTGCTAGAAGACTGTCATGTTCATGATCAGAGCGCTCCGCCCGCTGCGAATTACCGGCCCGGCTCGCGCCTGAGTGGCAAGCCGCCCGCTTCGCCGCTCGCGCCCGGCCGGGACTCTTTCCGTCATTTTTGGGTCCGCTTCCTTGAATCCAGCGATGAGACCGGCGCGGCGGGACCGGCGCGAAAGCCCACTCAAGCGGCCTTAGGCCGCGCCAAGTTCAAGCAGGCTCGAAACTCTTATGAACGACCAATCAAGGACAGCCCGAGAGGGTGACGAAAAGCGCGGCGAAGGCGACGGACAGGCGCCGGATTATTCGAAAAGTCTTTATCTGCCGCAGACCGATTTCCCGATGCGCGCCGGCCTCCCGAAGAAAGAGCCCGAGCTGCTCGCCCGCTGGCGCGAGATCGGCCTCTATCAACGGCTTCGCGAAGCGGGGCGGGGCAGGCCGAAATTCGTCCTGCATGACGGGCCGCCCTACGCCAATGGCAACATTCACATCGGCCATGCGCTGAACAAGATCCTCAAGGATCTCGTCACCCGCTCGCAGCAAATGCTTGGCAAGGACTCGAATTATGTGCCGGGCTGGGATTGCCATGGCCTGCCGATCGAATGGAAGATCGAAGAGAATTATCGCGCCAAGGGCAAGAACAAGGACGCGGTTCCGATCAACGAGTTCCGCCGCGAATGCCGCGCCTTCGCCGAGCATTGGGTCGAGGTCCAGCGCGAGGAGTTCAAGCGCCTCGGCGTGACCGGCGATTGGGATCATCCCTATCTGACGATGAGCTATCCGGCGGAAGCCCAGATCGCCCGCGAGATCATGAAATTCGCCGCGAACGGGACATTGTATCGCGGCTCGAAGCCGGTGATGTGGAGCGTGGTCGAGAAGACCGCGCTCGCCGAGGCCGAGGTGGAGTATGAAGACCACACGAGCGACACGGTGTATGTGGCGTTTCCGGTGAAAGGAAAAACAGCACGAGGCGGAAGCTTTCGTGCAATTGGACAGAAATCACCTATCCAGCCATTATTTGCAGATCAGACCGTGGTGGCTGGAAATTGGCCTAGTCACGAGAACGTTGCAATAGTGATCTGGACCACGACTCCTTGGACGCTCCCTGCCAATCGCGCGATCTGTTTTTCAAGCAAGATTAGATACGGCTTGTATGTAATTGGAGTTGAAGCGTCTCCCGACAATTGGGCTAAACCCGGCCAAAAATACATTGTTGCCGATAATCTTGCCGCCGATGTGTTTAAGGCTGCGCGCGTTGAGCCCCCCCATGTGACCCGCGAACGTGATGTTTTTGGCGAAGAACTTGAGCTACTGGTCATGTCACATCCGTTTGCCGGATACGTCGCGGGATACGACTTTGATGTTCCCCTCCTCGACGGCGAGCACGTCACCGAGGAGACCGGCACCGGCTTCGTCCATACCGCGCCAAGCCATGGCCGCGACGACTTCGACATCTGGATGGCGCATGGCCGTTGGCTCGCCGAGCGTAACATTGACACGCGCATACCTTACACGGTCGACGCCGACGGCTTCCTCACCAAGGAGGCGCCGGGCTTCGAGGGCCGCCGCGTCATCGACGACAAAGGCAACAAGGGCGACGCCAATGAGGCCGTGATCAAGGCGTTGATCGATGCTGGAAACTTGGTGGCGCGCGGAAAATTGAAGCATCAATATCCGCATAGCTGGCGCTCGAAAAAGCCGCTTATCTTCCGCAACACGCCGCAGTGGTTCATCGCGCTCGACAAGCCGATCGGGAGCAATGAGACGCTGCGCGAGACCGCCCTCGACGAAATCAAAAAAACCAAATGGTATCCGGCGGCCGGCGAGAACCGCATCACCGGCATGATCGCCAATCGCCCGGATTGGGTGGTCTCGCGCCAGCGCGCCTGGGGCGTGCCGATCGCCATTTTCGTCCATCGGGAGACGAAGGAAATCCTGAAGGACGCCAAGGTCAATCAACGGATCGCCGACGCCTTCGAGCAGGAGGGCGCCGACGCCTGGTTCAGCGAACAGGCGTCCTATCGCTTTCTTGAGCCGGATTATAATCCGCGCGACTATGAAAAGATCGACGATGTTCTCGACGTCTGGTTTGATTCCGGCTCGACCCACGCCTTCACGCTCGATGATCCGAAACATTTCCCGGGCCTTGCCGGCGTGCGTCGCATCCGCGACGGCGGCGAGGATGAGATCATGTATCTCGAAGGCTCGGACCAGCATCGCGGCTGGTTTCATTCCTCCCTTCTCGAATCCTGCGGCACGCGCGGGCGCGCGCCCTATGACGCGGTTTTGACGCATGGCTTCGTTCTCGACGAGAAGGGCCAGAAAATGTCGAAATCGCAGGGCAATGTCACCGCGCCGCAAACCGTCATCAAGGACGCCGGCGCCGATATTCTCCGGCTTTGGGTCGCCGCCTCGGATTATTCCGACGATCTGCGCATCGGCCCGGAAATTCTGAAAACCTTCGTCGAGACCTATCGCAAGCTGCGCAACACGATCCGCTGGATGCTGGGCACGCTCGCCCATTACGACGCGGGCGATCGCGTCGGCCATGAGGCGATGGGCGAGATCGAGCGGCTCATGCTGCATCGTCTCGCCGAATTGGACGGAGAGATCCGCGACGCCTATCAGCGCTTCGATTACAAGCGGGTCGTCGCCCGCCTCTCGGCTTTCCTCAACACCGATCTTTCGGCCTTCTATTTCGACATTCGCAAGGACGCGCTTTATTGCGACCCGCCGTCGAGCGCCAAGCGCCGCGCCGCGATCGAGGCGATCGAACAGATTTTCCGCGCCGTGACCCTATGGCTCGCGCCCATCCTCGTCTTCACAGCCGAGGAGATTTGGCTATCGCGCTATCCCGCCGCCGCCTCGGTCCATCTGGAAGCCTTTCCGGACGTTCCGGCGGTCTGGCGCGATGACGCGCTCGCCGCGAAATGGGAGAAGATCCGCCGCATCCGCGCGGTCGTGACCGGCGCCTTGGAGATCGAGCGGGCGCAAAAGCGCATCGGCTCCTCGCTCGAGGCGGCGCCGCATGTTTTCATCGTCGACGACGGCTGGCGCGCCCTTCTTGATGACGTTGATTTCGCCGAGATCTGCATCACCTCTGATATTTCGATCGAGGCCGGCGAAGGGCCGGCGGAGGCGTTTCGCCTTGACGAGGTTCCGGGCGTCGCCGTGCTGCCGGGCCTCGCCGAGGGCCGCAAATGCGCGCGGTCCTGGAAGATTTCGCCTTTCGTCGGGGCCGATGGCGAATTTCCCGACGTGACGCCGCGCGACGCGCAAGCCTTGCGCGAGCTGCGGGCGGCGGGCCGCTGGTCGTGAGCCTAGGACGTCCGAGCCCGCGCCTTCTTGGCGTCTTGGCCGCCGTCGCCGTGCTGGCGGCGGATCAGGCGAACAAGCTTTGGCTGATTTTCGTCTATGGCATCGAGGCGCGCCAGCCGGTCAGGCTCGCGCCCTTCTTTGACGTGATCTTCGCCAAGAATCCCGGCATTTCCTATTCGCTGCTGCCCGCGCAGAGCGAGACTGGGCGCGTCGCCTTGCTTGTCGTGACGCTTGCGGCGACCGCCTGCATCGGCTTCTGGCTTTTCCGCGCGGGGACGAGAACCGTCGGTTTGGGACTCGGCCTCATTGTCGGCGGAGCGCTCGGCAACGCCGGCGATCGACTGGCTTATGGCTTCGTCGCCGATTTCTATCATTTCCATCTCGGCTCGTTCTCCTGGTACGTGTTTAATCTGGCCGATGTCGCGATTGTCGCCGGGGTCGCGCTCCTTCTTTACGATTCCTTATTTTTGTCGCGAAAGACTGGCGAGGCTGACGGCGTCGCGCGGCGCTGACGGGGCCCGGCCGCGCGTTCTGCCGCCAAAATGCCTTGAAGCTCCGTAGAATGGCCAAAATGAACTGGCTTGCGCGAGGCTTCCGCCGCTTTTGGGCCGGCCGCGTGAGGAATGGAGAGGGTGCGCACCATGGTCTTCGACAGAATTCAACCCCGCTGGCCGTCCGTGGCGAGCGTTCTGGCGGTGGCGGCGTTGGTCTTGGCGGCGCCGTTGAGCATTTCGTCGGTGAAGGCCCAGGAAGACACCAATATGTTCAACTCCATGCTGGGCTTCTTCGGCATGCAGTTCGATAAGGAAAAAGAATCGATCGACTATCGCGCGCGGGCGCCGATTGTCGTTCCGCCCCGCATGGATCTGCCGGAGCCGAAAGAGTCCGCGCGCAGCGCGGCTTGGCCAACGGATCCGGATGTCGCCGAGCGGCGCCGGGCTGCCCTCGATTCCCGCCGGCCCGCGCCGCAGCTGACCCCCAACGCCCGAGCCGAGCTTTCCCAGACGGAATTGCAGAAGGGCGTAGCCGGCAATAAGGCGCTTCCGAGCGAAGGGCCGCCGAGCGAATGTGAGGCCAGCTCCGGAACGCCGATTTGCCTCTATGCGCCTTGGAAGGCCTTGCAGAACGCGGTCGCAGGGACGCAGCCGGATGCGGTGCAGCCAGGGGTGGAGCCAGACCGGCGATATCTGACCGAGCCGCCGCCGGGCTACCGAAAGGCGACCGCCACCGCCAAGGTGACCATGGATGCGCCGAAGGACCAGCCCGACCCAGCCGACCCCGGAGCCTATATCCGCTCGCAGCAACATAAGACGTCGGTCGATAATTGACGCGTGGCGCGGTTCGTCCATTGGGCGAGCGGCGGCTTCGATGAAATTGGCGCCATGAGCCGGGGCCGATTTCGCTAAGCGCGGGCCCTGCATCCCCTAAGGAAGTCCGGGTTCACGCGATTAGGCGGGCGGGAAACCGCGCGATCCGCGACCAAAGATTGCGATAAACCTGTGACGCTTTCGAAATTCTATCCTATATTCGATCAAACCGCCCCGGGCGGCGAAGGATCGGCGGCCGGCGAGACCGGCCGCGCCTTCTTTTGAAGGCGACGGATTGAAGGAAGCGACGAATTCCATGTCTTTTACTCAACCCTCGGCGGCGCGGGGCGCTGTCTTTCTCACGCCATCCCCGGATTCGCCCGCCAAGCCGGCGGGGCCGGCTATCGCCCAGGCGAAGCTCGCCAACGGGCTCGATATTGTCGTCATTCCCGACCGCCGCGCGCCCGTCGTGACCCATATGGTCTGGTATCGCAACGGCTCGGCCGACGATCCTTTGGGCAAGTCCGGCATCGCCCATTTCCTCGAACATTTGATGTTCAAAGGCACGCGGAACAATCCGCAAGGCAAATTCTCCGATATGGTCGCCGATTTTGGTGGCCAGGAAAATGCTTTTACTTCAAATGACTATACCGCCTATTTCCAGCGAGTCGCCAAGGATCACCTCGCCGTCTGCATGGAATATGAAGCGGATCGCATGAAAAACCTGGTCCTTACCGACGAGGTGGTCGCGCCCGAGCGCGACGTCGTTCTCGAAGAGCGCCGGATGCGCACCGATTCAGATCCGTCGGATCAGCTGAACGAAGCCGTCCAGGCGGCGCTTTTCACCCAGCATCCCTATGGCAGGCCGATCATCGGCTGGAGCCACGAGATCGAGGGCTTGGGCCGAGACGACGCGCTCGCCTATTACGATCGCTTCTATACGCCGGAGAACGCGATCCTCGTCGTCGCTGGCGACGTCGAGCCGCAAGAGGCCATCGATCTCGCGCAAAAGATTTACGGGCCGATCCCCGCGCGCGGCGCGCCGCCGAAACGGACCCGCCCACATGAGCCGGCGCCGCGGGCGCATCGGCTGGTCACGCTCGCCGACGAGAAAGTGGAGCAGCCTTCGCATCAGAGCGTCTTTCTCGTGCCCTCCTATTGCACCGCGGCGACGGGCCAAGCGGAGGCGCTCGAGGTGCTGGCCCATCTCCTCGGCGGCGGCCAGACGAGCCTCCTCTTCAAGACGTTGGTGATGGACGAAAAGATCGCCGTCGCCGCCGGCGCGCATTATCAGGGGACGGCGGTCGACGATACGCGCTTCTATGTCTTCGCCGTGCCGGCTCCGGGCGTCACGCTGGAGCGGCTCGACGGCGCGATTGACGCCATCATTGCGCGCGTCGCCGAACATGGCGTCAACGAGGCTGATTTCCAGCGCGCCAAAACGCGTCTCGTGGCCGAGGCGATTTACGCGCAAGACAATCAGGCGACGCTCGCCCGCTGGTATGGCGCGTCGCTCGCCACCGGCCTCACCATCGCGGATGTCGTCCATTGGCCGGAGCGGATCGAGGCGGTGACCGCCGAGGACGTGAAAAAAGCGGCGCTCTGGCTCGATAAAAGGCGCAGCGTGACCGGATTCTTGTTGCCGGCGCAGATCCCCGGCGGCTCCGCCGAGACCGACGCCGATCCCGCGCTTGTCGCCGGCTGAACCGCTTTTTCGCCGCGCCGCGGCTTTGGCCCAAGCGCGGCTTTTTTGGACATAAAACATGACCGCACGCGCTAGCACTGAAAGCCCCTCACGCGCCGCCGCGGTGCAGAAGGTTGTCTCGAAAGGGGGCGTAGAGGCTTGGCTCGTCGAGGATTACGCGGTCCCGCTCGTCGCCCTCGAATTCGCCTTCAAGGGCGGGGCCTCGCAGGATCCGATCGGCAAGCCCGGCGTCGCCACGCTCCTCGCCGGCCTGCTGGACGAAGGCGCCGGCGCTTATGACGCCGACGGCTTCCATCGCGCGCTCGACGAGGACGCGATCGAAATGTCCTTTTCGGCCGATCGCGATATTTTGAGCGGGCGCATGCAAACCCTGTCGCGCAATAGCGCGCGCGCCTTCGAGCTTTTGCGGCTCGCGGTCTCCGAGGCCCGTCTCGACGCCGAGCCTTTTGAGCGCGTGATGAGCCAGGTCGCCGCGAGCCTGAAGCGCGAGGCGAACGACCCGGATTATGTCGCCGGCCGCGCCTTTCGGAGCCTGTCCTATCCTGGCCATCCCTATGGCCTGCCGGTGCGCGGCGATCTCGCAACCCTGCCGACGCTCGCCCGAGGCAATTTGATCGACATGCGCGGGCGCGTATTCGCCCGCGATCGGTTGAAGATCGCCGTGGTCGGCGCGATCGACGCGGCGACGCTCGCGGGCCATATCGACAATGTCTTCGGCGCTCTGCCCGAGAAATCCGATCTGGACCCGATCGCCTCGGTCGCTTTTTCCGGCGAAGGCGCGCGCCAGATCATCCCGATCGACGTGCCGCAATCGACGATCCGCTTCGGCCGCCAGGGGATCGCCCGCAAGGACCCGGATTTCATCGCCGCGACCGTGGTCAATCATATTCTTGGCGGCGGCATATTCTCGGCTAGGCTTTTTCGCGAGGTGCGCGAGAAGCGCGGCCTCGCCTATTCGGTCTATTCGCAGCTCGTCGCCTATGATCACGCCGCCAATTTGAGCGGCGGCACCTCGACCAAGAATGAGCGCGCGGCCGAATCGATGGAGGTGATCCAAGCCGAAATCGCGAATCTCGCCGAGTTTGGCCCGACCGAGCAGGAGCTCGACAAGGCGAAGAAATATCTGATCGGCTCCTATGCGCTGCGCTTCGACACCTCGACCAAGATCGCGGGCCAGCTCGTCCACCTCCAGACCGAAGGATTCGGCGTCGAATATCTCGACGAGCGCAACAGGCTCATCGCCGCGGTCACGATGGAGGACGCCAAGCGCGCCGCCAAGCGCCTCTTCGGCGACGCCAAGCTGCTCGTCACGGTGGCGGGACGGCCGGAAGGAATGTGAGGGCGGGTTTTCTGTGATCAGCGTCGGCTAGGGCTCGCGGCGCGCTGCGCCTCCAATGCCATCCGTGTTACGCATGGGGCATGACGCCGCATGAATTTATCAGGAAATGGCGGCCCGTGGCGCTCACCGAGCGGCAGACGGCGCAAGAGCATTTTATCGATCTGTGCCGCCTCGTCGGCCATCCAACGCCGGTCGAGGAAGACCCTTCGGGTCAAACCTACTGCTTCGAAAAAGGCGCGTTGAAATCCTCGGGGACGCCGGGCTTCGCGGACGTCTGGAAAAAAGGCCAGTTCGCATTCGAATATAAGAAAAAGAAAAAGAACCTCGGCGAAGCCCTCAAGCAACTCTCGCAATATGCCTGGAACCTCGAAAACCCGCCTTTGAACGTCGTCTGCGACACCAACGCCATTAAGATCGTGACGGCCTGGACGAACACGCCGTCGAGAACCTTCGATCTTTCTCTCGACGATCTCGCCGACCCGGAAAAATTCGCGATTCTTCACGCGCTTTTCCACGATCCGGAGAAGCTTCGCGGCCACATGACCCGCGAAATGCTGACGAAAGAGGCGGCGGACAAGTTTTCCGGCCTCGCGCAGCGGCTGCAATCGCGCGGCCATCCGCCGGAAGCCGTGGCGCATTTCGTCATGCAGCTCGTCTTCTGCTTTTTCGCCGAGGATGTTCGGCTACTGCCTGAAGGGTTTTTCCGCAAGGCGCTGAGACAGCTCAACATCGGCAAGAGGCACGAACACGCCAAGGCCTTGCTCGACGATATTTTTCACGCCATGGCGACTGGCGGACGCGTCGGCAATGAATTCATCGCCCATTTCAATGGCGGCCTGTTTGATAATCAGCCGGCCCTGCCGCTTGACGAGGGCGATTTGGGTCTCCTCGTCGCGGTTGGCTCCATGCAATGGGGCGATATCGACCCCTCCATTTTCGGCACTTTGTTCGAGCGCTTCCTCGATCCCGCCAAGCGCGCCCAGATCGGCGCGCATTACACCGACGCTCGGAAGATTCTTCAAATCGTTGATCCCGTGGTCATGCGTCCGCTCGAACGGGATTGGGCGGAGGTCAAGGCGCGGATTGAAAAGCTTGCGGCGGCGGCGCGCGCAAAGGGTCCGCGCGCGAAGGAATGGGGGCAGGCCGAGGCTGAGCGCGCGCGGTTTATCGATCGGCTGGTCGGCTTGCGGATTTTGGACCCGGCCTGCGGCTCCGGCAATTTTCTCTATATGGCCTTGCAGCGGGTCAAGGACCTCGAATTTCGCGTCGATAATGAATGCGAGAAATTGGGGCTGAAGTCCTCGGCGCCGCGCATCGGCCCGGAGATTCTCTTCGGCATAGAGATCAATCGGCTCGCCGCCGAGATCGCCCGCACCACGATCTGGATCGGCGATATCCAATGGGGGTTGAGGCACGCGCTTTATTCTCGGCCCGAGCCGGTCCTGCGCAAGCTCGATCAGATCGAATGCCGCGACGCCGTGCTGACGCCGCAGCCGGACGGAAGCTTTGCGGAGGCGCAATGGCCGGAGGTTGATTTCATCATCGGCAACCCGCCGTTTTTGGGCGGCAAGAGGATGCTCAAAGGTTTGGGTGAAGAATATACAAAAGCACTACGCGCGACGTATGAAGGACGCGTTTCGCCGTTTTCCGACTTGGTTTGCTGGTGGTTTGAAAAAGCGCACGCGGCGATTGTTGTCGGGAAGGCGATGCGCGCTGGGCTAGTTGCGACTAACTCGATTACTGGCGGACGGAATAGATTGACACTTGACGCTATCACCCGCGACCTAGTGATTTTTGAAGCATGGTCCGATGAGCCGTGGGTAATCGATGGTGCATCCGTTCGTGTTAGTCTGGTTTGCTTTGCGTTCAATGCAATATCCGCAAATCTTGACGGCTTGAATGTTGAAAAAATACATTCAGATCTCACCTCCCATTCGAATGTGGTAATCGCGAAGCGCCTGCAAGAAAATGCCAATGTCTCCTTTGTTGGTATACAAAAAACGGGTCCTTTTGACATTGCAGGACATCTTGCTCGCGCTTGGTTGAAAGAACCACGGAACCCAAATGGGAAACCGAACTCAGACGTGCTCCATCCCTATCGCAATGGCCTAGATATTACCCGCCGTTCTGAATGTTTGGCTCTTGCATTTTGGCGAAAAAAGCGAAACCGAAGCCAGTCTTTACGAAGCGCCATTCGCTTACGGACGTGAGAATATTTTTCCGTTCAGAGAGAAAAGCGCCATTTCCTCTAGCCGCGCAGGATGGTGGCGATTGTGGCGCGCGCGGCCAGAGCTGAATAAGGCGATAGCTAAGCTAGGCCGAATTATTGTCACGCCAGAAGTCGCCAAACATCGAGTTTTCGTTTGGCTCGACAAGCGAATATTGGCAGACAAGAACCTTACAGTGATCGCCCGCGAGGACGACACAACATTCGGCATTCTCCATTCGCGCTTCCACGAGGCCTGGTCGCTCCGGCTCGGAACCTGGCTCGGCGTTGGCAATGATCCCCGCTACACCCCCACCACCACTTTCGAGACTTTCCCTTTTCCCGAAGGCCTGACGCCGAACCTTCCCGCCGCAGGCTACGCCAAAGACCCGCGCGCGGTCCGCATCGCCAAAGCCGCCAAAAAACTCGACGATTTGCGTAAGGCGTGGCTCAATCCGCCCGATCTCATTCGAATCGAGCCGGAGGTTGTCCCAGGCTATCCCGATCGCATTCTTCCCAAGGACGCCGACGCGGCCAAAAAGCTCAGGGAGCGCACGCTCACCAATCTCTATAATCAACGCCCGCAATGGCTCGCCGACGCGCATGAGGCGCTCGACCGCGCGGTCGCCGACGCCTATGGCTGGTCGGAGGATATTTCGACCGAGGAAGCTTTGGAAAAGCTTCTCGCGCTCAATCTCGCGCGCGCCGCAAAGACGTAAAGGCTAACCCATGCCCGTTCGCCGTCTCGATCCTGTGCTCGTCGATCGCATCGCCGCCGGCGAGGTCGTCGGGCGGCCGGCCTCGGCGCTGAAGGAGCTGATCGAGAACGCGCTCGACGCCGGCGCGAGCCGGATCGACATCGCCATCGAGGCGGGCGGCAAAAAGCTGATCCGCGTCATCGATAACGGCCTGGGCATGAGCCGCGAGGACCTCGACCTCGCCGTCGAGCGCCATGCGACTTCGAAACTGCCGGACGGCGATCTGTCCGCCATCGCCACGCTCGGCTTTCGCGGCGAGGCGCTGCCGTCGATCGGCTCGGTCGCGGCGCTCGAGATCGCCTCCCGCGCGGAAGGATCGCCGCACGCCTTCAAGATCCGCGTCGACCAGGGCCAAAAGCACGGCCCGGTCCCTTGCGCCCAGCCAACAGGCGCGCATGTCGAAATCCGCGATCTGTTCGCGGCGACCCCGGCACGGCTGAAATTCCTCAAGACCGACCGGGCCGAGGCCCGCGCCTGCGCCGATGTCGCGCGGCGGCTCGCCATGGCGCATCCTTGCGTGCGTTTCAGCTTCGCTGGCGAATCGGTCGCCGGCTTCGATCTGCCCGCCTGCGAGGCGAGCGAATTCTGGGCTTCTGGCGCGTCTTTGCGCGATCATGGGGGACGACTTCCGCGCCAATGCGCTGCGGGTCGACGCCGCGCGGGAAGGCGTCCGCCTCGAGGGCTTCGCCGGCCTGCCGACCTGGCACCGCGCCAACGCCTCCGAGCAATATCTTTATGTCAACGGGCGGCCGGTCCGCGACAAGCTTCTGTCGGGCGCGGTGCGCGCCGCCTATATGGATTATCTGCCGCATGGGCGCCATCCGGCGCTGGTTCTGTTCCTCGACCTCGATCCGCGCGAGGTCGACGTCAATGTCCATCCGGCCAAGGCCGAGGTCCGGTTTCGCGATGCCGGCCTCGTGGGCGGCCTTCTTGTCGGCGCCTTGAAGCAGAGCCTCGCCGGCGCGCTTCACCGCGCGACGCCGGCCAATGGCGCGGCGGCGCTCGATCTGATCGCGCGGCGCGCCGCCGCCCATGGCGGGGCTTTCGCGCATCCTTCCACGACAGCGGATTGGGATTGGCGCCAATCTCCCGCGCGGCCGTCCTCCGTTCCCATGGGGTTCGCCGAGCCGGGGCCGCAAGGCTTGACCGATCTGCCCGATTTTGGGGCCGCGCTCGCCGTCGATGCGCGGGCGCATGAGGAGCCGCCCGCGCCGCAGTTCCTCGATGCGCCGCTCGGCGCCGCCCGCGCGCAGATTCATGACGCCTATATTCTCGCGCAGACCCGCGACGGCATCGTCCTTGTCGATCAGCATGCGGCCCATGAACGCCTCGTCTATGAGCGCCTGAAGGCCGCGCGCGATGGGAAGAAGGCTGAGCGGCAAGCCTTGCTCATTCCGGCGATCGTCGAAATGGGACGCGGCGACGTCGAGCGCATCGCGGACGCCGCGCCGCTCCTCGCCGAATTCGGCCTCGTCGTCGAGCCTTTCGGGCCCGGCGCCGTGGCGGTGGTCGAAATCCCGGCGGCCTTGAAGCTCGCCGACGCCCAATCCCTCCTGCGCGATCTCGCCTCGGCGCTGCACGACGACGATCGCGCCGCGGCGCCTTTAGAGAAACGATTGGATCATGTGCTCGCCACCATGGCCTGCCACCATTCGGTGCGCGCGGGGCGGCGGCTCGGCGCGGAGGAGATGAATGCGCTGCTGCGCGAGATGGAGCGCACGCCGGGCTCGGGCCAGTGCAATCATGGGCGCCCGACCTATATTGAGTTGAAACTCAGCGACGTCGAAAAACTATTCGGCCGCAAATAGGCGGTTTACAAGTCATGAAGTGGCGAGCGGCGCTTGGGCTCATGCGCCGAAAAGATCTCCGCCTTCCTCGGCGCCGGCCCGAGCGCGCAGGATTGCGAGTGGGCGGCGCGGCGCAAACCGTCGCGGCGCCCCCCTGATGAACCGGTCAGCTCTCCATCAAGCCGACATCGACGACGACCGTGCCTTTGACGCCGTCCGGGGCGGCGACGAGCACTTCCAGTGCTGAGCCCGGCCCGCGCTCCTCGACCACGTGGAAGCCCACATCGATTCCGCTCTTGGCGCCGATCGGGCAATAGCGCATTGGCTTGCCGTCGCTGGTCAGCACCAGGTAGACCATTTCGTTCGATGAATTGCCGGCGCGGAAATAAAGCGGACGCACACGCTTGTCGCCCGGAACTTTGTATTCGATCTTCGATGGGAGCGGAAACGGCTTGTCGAACCCCTTGCCTTCGAACTGAGAAACGCCTTGCATGAACTTAGGTGTCTCGCCCATGGAGCTTCCCCCTATAAATTTCTTATGAGGTGTTGCGACAAGATGCCGCGCTTGGAACGGTCTCATAGAGCGTCGCCTCGGGCAAGCGTTCTTTCCGGCAGAAGAACTCGCCACATGGTCAATAGAAAGCGCAATTTGATGCGACAGGCCTGGGCTTTGCAAGAAACGTTCGGGCGAACGCGCGAAACGGCGCGGCAAAGCTCCCGGCGAATGACTCAGGCGCGATCATGAATGTCCTCCTTCTAGGCTCGGGCGGGCGCGAGCACGCCATCGCCGTCGCCCTCGCCAAGAGCCCTCTGCTGACGCAACTTTTCGTCGCGCCGGGCAATCCGGGCATGACCGCTTTGGGCGACGCCGTCGCGCTCGACATGGCGGACCATTCGGCGGTCGCGAGCTTTTGCCAGCTCATGAAAATCGATCTCGTCGTGATCGGCCCCGAGGCGCCGCTGGTCGCGGGCCTTGTCGACGATCTCGGGGCGGCCGGGATCAAGGCCTTCGGTCCAAGCAAGGCGGCCGCGCGGCTCGAAGGATCGAAGGGCTTCAGCAAGGATTTCTGCCGCCGCTGCAACATTCCGACGGCGGCCTATGCGCGCTTCGACGAGGCCAGCGCCGCGAAAGCCTACGTGCGCGAAAAAGGCGCGCCGATCGTGGTCAAGGCGGATGGGCTCGCCTCCGGCAAGGGGGTCGTCGTGGCCATGAGCCTTGCGGAGGCGGAAGCGGCGATCGACATGATGTTTTCCGGCGGCTTCGGCGCGGCGGGCAAGGCGATCGTCGTCGAGGAGTTTCTCGCCGGCGAGGAAGCCTCCTTCTTTGCCCTTTGCGATGGGCGCCGCGCGATCGCGCTCGCCTCGGCGCAGGATCACAAGCGCGTCGGCGAGGGCGAGACGGGCCCCAACACCGGCGGCATGGGCGCCTATTCGCCGACGCCGATCATGGACGCCGAAATGAGCGAACGGGTGATGCGCGAGATCGTCGCGCCGACGCTCGAGGGCATGGCCATGATCGGCGCGCCGTTCAAGGGCGTTCTTTTCGTCGGCCTGATGATTGGCGACGACGGACCAAAGCTCATCGAATTTAACGTGCGCTTCGGCGATCCCGAGACGCAAGCCATCCTGCCGCGCCTCGAACAGGATCTTCTCGCCCTTATGCTCGCCTGCGTCGAGGGACGCTTGCCCGAGAGTCCGGCGCGCCTTTCGCCGCTGACCGCGCTCAGCGTCGTTCTCGCCGCCGAGGGCTATCCCGACGCGCCGCGCAAGGGGAGTGAAATTCGCGGGCTCGAACGCGCCGCGTCCCTGCCTTTCATATCGGTCACCCATGCCGGGACGAAGCGCGTCGGAGCGAAGCTTTTCGCCGACGGGGGGCGCGTCCTCAACGTCACCAGCCTCGGCGCCGATGTGGCGGAGGCCCGCGCCCGCGCCTATGCGGCGATCGGGGTGATCGATTGGCCGCAGGGATTTTACCGGCGCGATATTGGCTGGCGGGCGTTGCGGCGCGCCTGACGGGCGACGGTCATGGTCCGCGCGCGAACACGACCTGCGTTTCGCCATAAAAGCGCGCCTCGACCCTGTCGAAGCCTTCGGGCAAAGGGACGTCCGCTTGGGCGGCTTCTTCAATGAGAAGCAGGGCGCCCCTGTCCAGCCAGCCGCCGTCGCGCAAGGCGATCAAGGCTTGGGGGGCGAGGCCACGACCATAGGGCGGATCAAGAAAGGCGAGGTTGAAGCGATCCTGCGCACCCGCCGCGCCGAGCTTTCTTGCGTCGCGGCGCAGAACGCGCGCCGTCCCGCCGAGGCCGAGCGCCTCGACATTGGCGCGGATAAGCGCGCAGGCCTCGGCGCTTTGATCGACGCAAAGCGCCGCGCCCGCGCCGCGCGACAGCGCCTCGATCGCCATGGCGCCGGTGCCCGCGAAAAGATCCAGCACGCGCGCGCCTTCAAGCGGATCGCCATAGGAATGAATAACAATATTGAAGAGCGTCTCGCGCAGGCGGTCGGAGGTCGGCCGGATCGCCTGCGCGGCGGGGCCCTTTAGGACGCGCCCTTTCAACCTGCCGCCAATGATGCGCATGAGGCGTCAGCGCTTGTCGCGCGGGCGCCCTTTTCCGGGTCCGCTTCCCCGCGCGGGTCCGCCTTTTCCGCTCGGCCTTCCGCCCTTCAAAGGTCGTGCGTCCGCCGATGGTCGGCTGGCGCGGGCGGGCCCGCCGCCCTCAGGCTTGACCTTCGGCCTCGCCGAGCGGGGACGCTCCTCGACGCGAGGGCGCTCCTGCAAACGCTTGCCGGCCGGCGCGCGCGCGCCATATCCGCCCGCTTTGTCCCAGCGCTTTTGCCGGCGCTCACCGGATTCCTCAGCCGCGTTGGCTGATCTGTTCGCCGAGGCGCCCGAGCGCCGCGCGGGGCGGGCGGTCTCGCCATCGCGGCTTTTGCGTTCGGCTTCGAAGCGGCGGCCGTTGCGGGTCGCGGGAGCGGGGGATTTCTCTCGCCGCGCCCGCCCCGCGTCGGCCGACACAAGCCGTTCGACCTGAACCGTCCGTCCGCTCCGATCCTCGGTCTCGCGCCGCTCGATCCGTTTGCGCGCGCCGCTTTGCCCCACGCTCTCCTCGGCGCGCAGAGCGGAGATATGCTTGCGCGGGCCCGGGCGCGGCTTGGCCCGAGCCTCGGCGGGCGGGCTCCGCTCGGGCGCGCGCTTGTCCCGTGGTTTTGTCTCCCTCGGTTTCGTTCCGCGCGCGTCACGCGCCGGGCTCCGCTCCCGATTGGGGCCGCCGCTTGTCCGAACCCGCGCGGGGCGTCGGCTCTCAATGGGGTCCGGCGCCTCCGACGGTTCGGCTGCGGGGCTCGAAAAATCAACGCCGGCGGCTTTGGCGAGGGACGGTCCGAGCTGATCGCGCAGCACCCGCATGCGCACTTCTTCGACAACGCCTTCGGCCAGTTCGCCGAGCTGGAATGGTCCAAACGACAGTCTGATGAGGCGGTTCACGATCAACCCGAAATGTTCGAGAACGCGCTTGATCTCGCGGTTTTTGCCTTCGCGCAGCGCCAGCGTCATCCAGCTATTCGCGCCCTGCTCGCGATCGAGCGTCGCCTCTATGCCGGCGTAAGCGACGCCGTCGATGGTCACTCCCTCCCGCAGGCGGTCGAGGACGCTCTGGTCGGTTTCGCCCTTGGCGCGCGCGCGATAGCGCCGGACCCAGCCGGTTGACGGCAATTCTAGGACGCGGGCCAGACCTCCGTCATTGGTGAGAAGCAGCAGGCCTTCCGTGTTGATGTCGAGCCGGCCGATGCTGACGACGCGGGGACCTTCCGGCCAATGCTCGCGGAGATAGTCAAAAATCGTCGGCCGGCCTTCGGGGTCGCGCTCGGTGCTGACCAATCCGCGCGGCTTATGGAACAAAAAGAGCCGCGTATGGACGCGCCGCGCGAGCGGCTCGCCGTCAACGGTGATCTTGTCGGCGGCGCCGACATTGACGGCGGGGTCGGTCACCAGAGCGCCATTCAAGGCGACCCGGCCGCCGCCGATCCAGGTTTCGGCGGTGCGGCGCGAGCAAAGGCCGGCCCGCGCCATGACCTTGGCGATGCGCTGCGCGCCGGCGCTCTCGTCGCCATCGGCGTCCGCCTCTTGCGTCCGGAAAGGCTCCTTTTTTCCCGCAAGCTTCGCGACATCGCCTTTCGCGGCGTTCTTTTGCGCCGGGAGAGGTCTTTGCTCTGGGCGGGGTCTTTGTTCTGGGCGAGGCCTCGCGGCGAATTTTTTCGCGGGCTTCGCAGCGGTGGCCGATGAACGCGGCGAAGCTTCGCCGCGCGATGGCCGCGCGCTTTCCGCTTGGGCGCCTCTCGATCGCGGCGAGCGTTTCGAGGGGCCGGGGGGATGACGGTCTTTGGTCGGGCGATCGCGCATAATTCCTGATAACAGAGTTTGAGCGTGGATCACGATGAATTTGGATCGCGCCGCTCCAAATTCACGAATGTGATCCGCTTCGGTTGTTTCGACGCCTTGAGCATATCCTGAAAAAAGTTGGTCGACTTTTTCGATCGGAACATGCTCCAATTTATTGATCTGGAGCGAGTTCTTATCGATTGGACGATTCCATCCAGCCGGAGCGCGCTCTGGAGTTTGGCGGGGGATGAGGCCGGTCAGGCCGTTTGAGATTGAGCGCAATATGCCGCCAGCCGAGAAGGATCCGATGTCTTGCGCTTTTTTTGAAGCGCGGGCGGCGGCGGCGCGCGGGGAGGTTCCGATTGGCGCCGCGATTACACGGGGCGGCGAGATCCTCTCCCGCGCGGGCAATCAGACCTTGCAAGACAAAGATCCGACCGCTCATGCCGAAATCCTGGCTATTCGCGCGGCGTGCCGAACGCTCGGCTCTGAGAGGCTGACCGGCTGCGATCTTTACGTCACGCTTGAGCCTTGCGCCATGTGCGCGGCGGCGATCTCCTTCGCTCGCGTTCGGCGCCTTTATTGGGCGGCGCCGGACCCGAAGGGAGGCGCGGTCGAGCACGGCCCGCGCTTCTTCGCGCAATCCACCTGCCATCACACGCCAGAGCTCTATGGCGGCATCCGCGAGAGCGAGGCGGCCGAAATATTGCGCCGTTTTTTCGCAGCGCGGCGATAAGCGCGTGGCGGCCAGCGCCGAGCCGGTCAAAATTCGCCGCTCTCGAAGACCATTTTAAGGCGCGGGCGCCGCCGGCGGGTCTTTCTCGACCACGAAATCGATCAGCTTCGCCGCCGCGCCATGATTTTCGAAACTATACGGCAGGCCGGCTGGAATCCTGAAGCTCATGCCGGGCTTCAGGTCCAATGCCGGTTGGCCCTCAACTTTCAGGGTGAGATCGCCCGCGAGGACATAGGCTAGTTGGACGCCGGGATGCGTGAAGGGAGGAACGGCGGCATTGCCCGCGATCGTGACAAGATCCATGAAGCCGATTTTGTCCGGCGGGAGCTCAAGCTTCTGCAATTCCGCGCGCTGCAGCGCGGCTTGCTGAGCCTGGCTTGAAGCAAGCAAGGATAGGGTGGCAAGCAATAGGCAGGGCGCGAAGAGAAGCTTTTGCAATTTTTCCTCCCGATGAACCAAGCGTCAAATTGAGAGTCGAAGGCGGCGCCTCTCGGTCGCGCGCCAAAGGGCCCGAGCGGCGGCATACGCCGATTGAGAATAACACTGGGTCAGCGCTTATTCGCCTGATCGCCGCCAATGGGTCTAATAATGAAGCAGACGAATAGCGTCGTGAGCTTGTCACAAGTTGGCTAGATCATCACGCCGTTCGCCTCCAAGTTTGACGTTTTCGTGATTTCGTCAATTGTCTTTTTCGGCTTAGGCCTCTGCTTAATGTGAGTGGGGCGGCCTACTTGACAGTCGAAGGGGCGAACTCATAAACGTTGGCGACCCTGAGCAAAGCGCTGCATGAACATCAAGCCGAAACTCCGTGTTCTCCTCTGCGCGCCGCGCGGTTTTTGCGCTGGCGTCGTGCGCGCCATCGACGCCGTGGAAGAGGCGCTTCGGCTCCATGGCGCGCCGGTCTATGTCCGCCACGAAATCGTTCATAACAAATATGTCGTCGAAGGGCTCAAGGCCAAAGGCGCCATTTTCGTCGAGGAGCTCGACGAAGTTCCGGACACGGCCAAGCCGGTAATTTTTTCGGCGCATGGCGTTCCCAAATCGATCCCTGAGGAAGCCGAGGCGCGGAAAATTTTCGCAATTGACGCGACCTGTCCCTTGGTGACCAAGGTGCATCGGGAAGCCGAGCTTCACTTCCGGCAAGGCCGCCAGGTCATCCTCGTCGGACATGCCGGACATCCTGAGGTCGTCGGCACGCTTGGGCAATTGCCGAGCGGCTCGATCCTCCTCGTCCAGTCCTTGAGCGACATCGACCAATTGCAGATCAAGGACGAAAATCATCTCGCTTATGTCACGCAGACGACACTGTCGGTCGATGACACGCGCTGCATGGTCGACGCGTTAACGCGGCGGTTTCCCCGCATCATCGGGCCGCATCGCGAGGATATTTGCTACGCGACCACAAATCGACAGGATGCGGTGAAGCATATTGCGCCTGTTGTCGACGCCTTGCTCGTCGTCGGGTCCTCCAATTCCTCCAATTCGCAAAGACTTAAAGAAGTCGCCGAACGCTCGGGATGCAGGCTCGCCCGTCTCGTGCTGCGGGCCGAAGATGTCGAATGGGATTTGTTTTCCAACATCTCCTCGCTCGGAATTACGGCGGGGGCCTCGGCGCCCGAAATTCTTGTCGAGGAAATTATGGACGCTTTCGCGGAGCGTTTCGAATTGCTCGTCGAGACGGTCTCGACCGCGGATGAGGCCGTGTTCTTCCCATTGCCGCGCGAATTGCGCCAGGCTGTGTAGACGCCTTCGCGTCGAGGCGTTTGCGCCGAACCAGACAAGAGAGCGCGTACCGATCACATGGACTCATCTGATCGAAAAGGGTCGCTCACCCCTTTCGGAACATACTCCAGCGTAACGCCGAACCGGACGCCGGCGCCTCCCTAAGACCGAGACATCGCGCAGCTTCCAAGAACCATTTGAATGGAACGCGCCTTCGGTCCAAGCAAAAGAGTTTCATACCGCATTGAAAAGACCTTCGGCGATCCTCATCGCGGGGCCGACGGCGAGCGGCAAGTCGGCGTTGGCGCTTCGGTTCGCCCGCGCCTGCGACGGCGTCGTGATCAACGCCGATTCCATGCAGGTCTATTGCGACCTCAGGGTGCTGACCGCGCGACCCGGACCGCAAGATGAAGCTGATGCGCCGCATCGACTCTTTGGCCATGTCGACGGCGCGGTCAATCATTCGGTCGGACTTTGGCTCGAGGATGCCCGCCTCGCGCTCGACGAGGCGCGGCGCGGCGGCCGCGTCCCAATCTTCGTCGGTGGAACCGGGCTTTATTTCAAGGCCCTGACGCAAGGCCTCTCGCCCATTCCGCCGGTCCCCAAAGAGATCCGCGAAAGCTTGCGCGCGCGCGCGGAGGGCGTTCCGGTCGCCGCTCTTCACGCCGAGCTGACGCGCCGCGATCCGGCGGCCGCGGCGCGGCTGCGGCCAACCGATCCGCAGCGTATTTTGCGCGCGCTCGAAGTGTTCGAGGCGACCGGGCGAAGCCTCGCATCGTTCCAAACCGAGCGGACGCCGCCGCTTCTCGACGCGAAAGATGCACTCGCCCTGTTTCTCGCTCCCGAGCGGCTCGCGCTCGCGGAGCGGATCAATGCGCGTTTCGAATCCATGCTCGCGGCCGGCGCCTTGGAGGAGGCGGCGGCCTTGCGTGCGCGGCGCCTCGATCCGGCTCTGCCGATCATGCGCGCGCATGGGGCGCCGCATCTGATCGCGCATCTTCGGGGTGAGATATCCTTGGCGGAGGCGGCGCGGTGCGCCAAGCTCGACACGCGCCAATACGCCAAGCGGCAATTCACCTTCGCCCGGCATCAGTTGGCCGCGTTTCGATGGATCGCTCCCGAAGACGCCGACACCTTGGCGTTGGCGGCCCCGGAGTGATCCCCCGGAGCGATCAATGGCGCCAAAACACGATCTGGCCGATCGTCAGCAGGATTTCGGTTATGATCAAAACCACGACGGTCGTTTCGAGGCGTGTCGCGCGATCCGCGTCGATCATGTCGGTGAGCGCCCGCGCGGTTTCGACGATCATGTCGAGCTTGCGCTTCAAGGTTTCGGCGCGCTCCCGCAATTCATATTCGTCCTCGAGCCGGGCGTAGAGCCGCTCAAGGTCCGGCCTGTCCCATAGCACGTCGGGCTTTTCCTCCACGGCGACGCGGCCGGAGACGCGATGCTGGACGAGCAGCGTCTGGCCGATCAGCTTCAGCATCGAGCGGCGTTTCCAGGGCGGTCGGCCGTTGCGCGCGAGATCGGCGGCGAAGGGCTCGATGATGTCGAAGACGAAATTCACCTCGCGCTCGTCGCGGCCGAGCGAAACGGTCTTCGCCAGCGCGTCGGCGACCACGAGGAGACGCTGGGCGGAGAGGTCCTTCATCGTGATGACGCCGCCCGGCGGAATTTTATCGTCGTGCTCCGGCGAGATTTCGAGGATCGCCGTTTCATCGTCGATATGTTCATGCGGTCCCGAAACCCGCAGCTTGACCTGGTTCAGCACATCATCTTCTTCGAGCGGCGAAAGCCCGACCATGACGGCGACGCCAAAGCGGTACAGCGCGACGAACCCGTTGGAGCCGACATGAAAGGCGAGCGGCGTCGCCGAGATCATGTCGGACCGTTCAAGCCCGGCGGCCTCGATGCGGTCGCCGAGAAGCAGCGCCCGCGCGCGGAGGCGGACCGGGCTTTGGGGCGCGTGCAAAGCGGGTTGGACATTCGTCATGGCCTATCCCTAGAGCAGATCGCGCGAGGGCGGAAGCGCCAAGCGCGCCGATCCAACAGCCAAGCAGGCCGGCGAGATGGCCAAGGTCGATCGCGGCGAGATCGATCGGAACGCTCGCAGGCGCCTCGCGCGGCGACGGCCATGTTGACCGCGCCCGCCACAGCGTTTATAAGGCACAAACCTGTTTATTTGGGGCTCGACCGTGAAAATTTCTCTTACCGTAACTAGCGCGCCGGAGACGGGACGGAGATAGGCTCCGCATTCCCGAAACTGGCGCATATCCGAGGCCCTCCGGGGCCTTTTTTATTGCCCGAAAGCCGCAAGAACCTCTGCAAGATCCTTTGGGAGCCAAGACATGTCCAATCTGTTGACCGGCGCGGAAATGGTCGTCCGGGCATTGCAGGATCAAGGCGTCGACACGATCTTCGGCTATCCGGGCGGCGCGGTTCTGCCGATCTACGACGCCTTGTTTCACCAAAACCACGTCAAGCATGTGTTGGTGCGCCACGAACAAGGGGCGGCTCATGCGGCCGAGGGATTCGCCCGGTCGAGCGGCAAGGTCGGCGTTCTCCTCGTCACCTCGGGGCCGGGCGCCACCAATGCGATCACTGGCTTGACCGACGCCTTGATGGATTCGATCCCGCTGGTCTGCATCACCGGCCAAGTGCCGACCCATCTCATCGGCTCCGACGCCTTCCAGGAATGCGACACCGTCGGCATCACCCGCCATTGCACCAAGCATAATTATCTCGTGCGCCAGATCGACGACCTGTCCCGCATTCTGCACGAGGCCTTCTATGTCGCGCAGAACGGGCGTCCTGGTCCGGTCGTGATCGATATCCCGAAGGACGTGCAATTCGCGGTCGGCGCCTATTTTGGGCCGCATAAGATCGAGCACAAGACCTACAAGCCGAGGCTAGAGGGCGACCCCGACAAGATCGCCCAAGCCGTCGAGATGATGGCCGCGGCCAAGCGCCCGATTTTCTATACAGGCGGGGGAATCATCAATTCCGGCGTCGAGGCGTCGCATCTGTTGCGCGAGCTTGTCGGGCTCACCGGGTTTCCGATCACCTCGACCTTGATGGGGCTTGGCGCCTATCCGGCCTCGGGCGAGCGCTGGCTCGGCATGCTCGGCATGCATGGCACGTTCGAGGCCAATAACGCGATGCATGATTGCGATCTAATGATCGCCATTGGCGCGCGCTTCGACGATCGCATCACCGGGCGTCTCGACGCCTTCTCGCCCGGCTCGAAGAAAATTCATGTCGATATCGATCCCTCCTCGATCAACAAGAACGTGAAGATCGATCTCGGAATCATTGGCGATTGCGCCCATGTGCTACGAAAGATGATCGAATATTGGCGCGCGAAAAAGCTCGCCGCCGGCGCCGAGCCGCTCGCCAGATGGTGGACGCAAATCGAGACCTGGCGCGCGCGCAAGTCGCTATCCTACAAGGCCTCGAAAGAGGTGATCAAGCCGCAGTTCGCGGTTCAGCGCTTGTATGAATTGACCAAAGGGCGCGATGTCTACATCACCACCGAGGTTGGCCAGCATCAAATGTGGGCGGCGCAGCATTACCATTTCGAGGAGCCGAACCGCTGGCTGACGTCGGGCGGGCTTGGCACGATGGGCTACGGCCTCCCGGCGGCGATCGGCGCGCAGATGGCGCATCCGGGGGCGCTCGTCATCGACATCGCCGGCGAGGCCTCGATCCTCATGAACATCCAGGAGCTTTCGACGGCCGCGCAATATCGCCTGCCGGTCAAGATCTTCATCCTGAACAATGAATATATGGGGATGGTGCGCCAATGGCAGGAGCTGTTGCACGATGGGCGCTATTCTGAAAGCTATTCCGAAGCGCTGCCGGATTTCGTCAAGCTCGCCGAGGCCTATGGCGCGCATGGAATCCGCTGTTCCGATCCGGCGAAGCTCGACGCCGCCATCATTGAAATGATCGAGACGCCGAGAACCGTGATCTTCGATTGCCTCGTCGACAAGACCGAAAACTGCCTGCCCATGATCCCTTCGGGCAAGGCGCATAATGAAATGATCCTGCCCGATCACGAGGCCGAAATCGGGAGCGTGATCGACGCGCCCGGCAAGATGCTGGTGTAGAGACATGAATGCTCCCGCGGCCCCCCTCTCGCCCTATTCGTCGGCTATCGGCAAGTCGAACATCGAGGTGCATACGCTTTCGGTGCTGGTCGACAACGAGCCGGGCGTGCTCGCCCGCGTCGTCGGGCTTTTTTCCGGACGCGGCTACAATATTGAAAGCCTGACCGTCGCCGAAGTCGCCCATGCCGAGCACCTTTCGCGCATCACGATCGTGACCTCCGGAACTCCGGAGGCGATCGAGCAGATCGGGCATCAGCTCGAGCGCCTCGTGCCGATCCACAAGGTGACCGATCTGACCTTGCGCGGCGGCGCGATCGAACGGGAATTGGCGATGATCAAGGTCGCCGGCAAGGGCCCTTGTCGCGACGAGGCCTTGCGGCTCGCCGACGCTTTTCGGGCGCGGGTGATCGACGCCTCGATCGAGAGCTTCGTCTTCGAGCTGACCGGAAATGTCGGCAAGATCGATCAGTTCATCGAGCTCATGCGGCCGATTGGGCTTGTCGAAGTGTCGCGCACCGGCGTCGCCGCGATCTCGCGCGGGCCAAATCCGATTTGAGGCCGCGCCAAGGCGGGCTTGACGAGTTTTGACCGCGGCCGCGCCGCAGCCTAAAAGAGCTCATCCATCCCATATGAGGCGGCGAGGGCCCGCCGAACGAACGAGGAAACGTCACGCCATGCGCGTCTATTACGATCGTGATGCCGACATCAATCTCATCAAGGGCAAGAAGGTCGCCATCATCGGCTTTGGAAGCCAGGGCCATGCGCATGCCTTGAACCTCAGGGATTCGGGCGTCAAAGACGTCGCCGTCGCCTTGCGCGAGGATTCGGCGACGGCCGCCAAGGCGCAAGCCGAGGGGCTCGAGGTGAAGAGCGTCGCCGACGCCGCCAAATGGGCCGATGTCGTGATGGTGCTGGCTCCCGACGAATTGCAGCGCGACATTTATCGCGATCATCTGCGCGCCAATCTGAAGCAGGGCGCGGCCTTGCTGTTCGCGCATGGGCTCAACATTCATTTCAATCTGATCGAGCCGCGCGGCGATCTCGATATTCTGATGGTCGCGCCGAAAGGTCCAGGCCACACGGTGCGCTCCGAATATAAGCGCGGCGGCGGCGTGCCCTGCCTTGTGGCGGTCGCCCGCAACCCGTCCGGCAATGCGCTTGATCTTGGGCTTTCCTACGCCTCGGCGATCGGCGGCGGGCGCGCCGGCATTATTGAGACGAGTTTCAAGGAGGAATGCGAGACCGATCTTTTCGGCGAGCAGGTGGTGCTCTGCGGCGGCCTCGTCGAGCTCATCCGCAACGGGTTTGAAACCCTGGTCGAGGCCGGCTATGCGCCGGAGATGGCCTATTTCGAATGCCTGCACGAAGTGAAGCTCATCGTCGACCTCATTTATGAGGGCGGCATCGCGACGATGAATTATTCGGTCTCGAACACCGCCGAATATGGCGAATATGTCACCGGGCCGCGCATCGTGACAGCGGAGACCAAGGCCGAGATGAAACGCGTCCTGAACGATATTCAATCAGGCCGCTTCACCCGCGATTGGATGCTCGAAAACGAAGTCAACCAGACCTCGTTCAAGGCGATGCGGGCCAAGGCCGCCGCCCATCCGATCGAGGAGGTCGGCGCGCGGCTGCGCGCGATGATGCCCTGGATCGGCGCCAACAAGCTCGTCGATAAGGACAAGAACTAGGATCGCGGAGCCTTCTCGATAGAGATTCGGTCAAGTTCGGCTCGTTATATCTGGCCGAACTCGCCGGCCTCATGGATTGATGATCTTTTCCGCATAGGCGTCATATTCCTTGCGGGTACGGAAAATCGAAAAGGCGCGGCCGCCTTCCTTGATGTCGATCGTCTCGACGACGATCAGGTTTTCGGCGGTCTTCTTGTCGACCGCGGCTTCGGCGCGAACGATCTTGGAGCCGACGACGAAAGTGATGGGGGCTTGAATCAGGGCCATCGAATATCTCTTTGAGCTGGGGGATTTTTCGCGTCATCGCCGCAGGCCGGCGCGCGGATTGAGCCCAGCCTAGGCGCTTTGGCCTTGAAAGGATACCGACGCTTGCGCCTGTTTTTCAGTCAGACCTTGGCGTCGGACTTGCTGAACAGGAATGGCGCGACATCGCTGACGCCCGGCGCGCGTCCGGTTGAAAAAGGCATGGGCCGGCAGACCGCCATCGCGGAAAGTCCGACGCGGGCGGTCAAGAGCCCGTTCAGCACGCCTTCGCCGAGCCGAGCCGACAATTTGGCGGCTATGCCATGGCCGACGATTTGCTGAATGAGGCTGTCGCCGGCGGCCATGCCGCCGGTGATCGCGATATGGGCGGCGATCGAGCGAAGGAGCTTGAGAAAGCCGAGCAAGCCCGGTCGTCCGCCATAAATTGTGGCGATGCGTCGAATCAGGCGGATCGCTTGCGCCGCGACAAAGACGACGTCGATGATCGCGCGCGGCGCGAGCGCCGTCACGATGGACACGCGCTTGGCGGCGGCGGCGATTTCGCGCCGGACTTCGGCGTCGAGCGGCGCGATCAAGGTGCGCTCCGCAATGTCGATGAGGTCGCTGCCGTCGACAATGTCGCGTGAGAGCTGGCGCAGCTGGGTCCGAGCTTGCGCCGTCTCGGGCCGCCCGACGTAAAGCCCCGCGAGTTCGCCGACGAGGCCGCGCGCCTCCTTGAAGTCGTCGGCCTCTCTCGCCCGCGCAAGCCCGATGTGGAGCTCGGCGATATGGCGCTGGCGCACGACGCTTGCGATCTCGCGGGCGACGAGGACGAAAAGCGCGATCCCGGCGAGGCTCGCCAGAATGACCCCGATCGCGCCAAAAGTGGGCGCGCGGAGGAAAAGCGCGTCGATAAGCTGGGTTAGCCAAAGGCCGACGCCAAGCGAAGCCAGGCCTCCCAGGGACGACCAAAAAACGCCCGACCAGGACAAGAGCGAGCGCGCGACAACGCCTCGCTTCTGTGCAACCTCGACCGCGGCCTCGTCAGGATCGGCCGCCTTGGCGGCGGCTTCGACTTCGGCGTCGAAAGGGTCGATCACGGCTTCGATCACCGTCGCCGCCTGGGGTCTATCGCTTGGCGAGCTCGTCGCGTTCAAGCTCAGCTCATCAAGGCGGAAGGCGCGCGGGGGACGTCTCGGTTCAATCGTCACGGAACAAACCTCTTGAAGCGCGTCCGGATCGGCGGGAGCGCAACCGATCGACACGGTGACGCGGGTTTGCTGAGATCGCGCGCGGCGGCGATAAAGTCCAGTAGGTCTTTTAAAAACATCTGATTATGCCGACTGCATCACAGCAGCTTGTCGCCGAGGAGGAACTGGAGCGCGCGATCGAGCCGAATATGGGGCGGCGGAAGCGCGGCGCCATCCACGCCGCGAACCGGGATCGGCGGACGAAACCGAACGAAGCGGTAATCGATCTGGTTGGCGAGCACGGAGAGGGGCTCGCCTCGAAAGACCGCTTTCGGGTTACTCGGCAGCTCGCCAGGAAAGATCGCGGCCTCGGTCTTTCCGTCGAAGACTTCGTCGCCGATGCGTTCGCGATCGAGCGGGGTGCCGATCACGGCTTCGAGCGCCGGTCCGCCATGGCCGTTGACCTTGGCTTCGCGCGTGGCCCGCACGGCGGCGAGCGCGATCACGTCGACCTCCGCGCCGACAGCCTCGACGCGCTCGATCGCCCGCGTGGTCAGATGGCGCAAGATCGCCTCCAGCCGGTCGTGGCTGGTATGGTGGAGATGATCGGCCTTGGTCGCGGCGAAAAGGATCTTGTCGATCTTCGGCCGAAACAGGCTCATCAATGGATTGCCGCGTCCGGCCCGAAACGCGGTCAGGACGTCGGTCAGGGCGATTTCGAGATCGCGCATCGCCGCTGGTCCCGCGTTGAGCGCGGCGAGCGCGTCGACGAGGACGATCTGCCGATCGAGCCGCGCGAAATGGTCGCGAAAGAAGGGTCTGACCACATGCGCTTTATAGGCCTCGTAGCGGCGCTCCATCATGGCGGCGAGCGAATCCGGCGGATAGACTTCTCCCTCTTCAATGGCGAGCGGCACGAAGGTGAGGGCGGGTGAGCCCTCAAGATCGCCCGGCATCAAGAACCGGCCCGGCGGAAGGCTGGAGAAATTATATTCGTCGGCGCGGCAGGCGCGCAGATAATTGGTGAAAAGCTCGGCCGCGCGGCGAGCGTCGTCTTCGCTGGCCTTGGCGCGAGGATCGACGTTGATGGCGAATCCGCGCCAATGCGCGGCGAGCGGCGCGCGGGCGGCGCTGGCCGAGGCGATGAAGGTTTCGCGCGACCATTGCGCGAAGGACTTGGCGAGCAGCGGCAGGTCGAGCAGCCATTCGCCCGGATAGTCAACGATGTCGATCGCGAGCGACTGGCGTCCCGGACGCAAGCCGGCTTTTTGCTCGAAATCGAGGCGGAGCCGCAATTCGGAAATGCGCCTTGTCGACTGCGGCCAATGGCGGGCCTCAGTACGCTGCTGAGGGCCGGTCAAGGCGGCGATATGATCTTCATAGGCGAAACGCGGCACCGCGTCATCCGGCTGCGGCTCCAGCGCGCCGCCAATGAGCCGACCTTCGGCATGGACGCGGAAGACCGGCAAGGTGTTCCTGCGGCCGCGCAGCGCGGGACTCGCGGCCTTGGTCAGATGTTCGACAAGCGAGGTGATGAAGACGGTCTTGCCGGCGCGAGACAGTCCGGTGACGCCCAGGCGAATGCGCGGACCGCTGGCGTATTCGGCGAGGGATTGCGCGACCGCCCGCGCCTCATGCAAAAGATCCGAGATCAGGGGCAAAGCAAGACTTCCGGCCGGCGTTCCAGGCGATCGACTCCGACACATGGCCGCAAAATGGTTAAAAGAAACTCGACCAGCGACATCCTACTCCAGCGGTCAGGCCTAAAGGTCAGACCGCGACGCTTGGCTCCCAAGTCTTGGGGCGAGCCGGGCCGGACCAACACTAATCTGACGGACCCGCTCGGCGGGCGGGCGTCATTCTCCAGATTGGATTTGCCCGAGCGACTTTCGATTGGCGACGCTCGAATTCAAGGGGTTGGAGCATGTTCCGTTCGAGAAAGTCGAGCAAGTTTTTTCAAGAAGTGATCTAGGCGAAAGCCGCCGGCGCTTCAATGGTCCCCACTTTCGACCGCTCCAACGGCCTGGCGTCGTCGCGTTGCAAGCTCGACCGCGGCCGTGATCAAATCTTCCCGCGCCGTCAAGGGACCGATTTCAACCCTGGCCATGTTGCGCATCAGGCGCGGCAGATTCGTCCCTGGCGTCCCATCGGGCGAAAAGAGCTTCAGATCCTCGTCGGGACTCGCGGCGACGCCCTCGATGGCGCGCAAAGCATAATTGTGAAGCCTCTGATTTTCGTCAGGACATGCGGGGCCCGCCGTGGGCGCCACAGGCGGGGCGAGCTCGAGCGCGGCCAGCTTGATCGGGGCGCGGTCGATCTCCAATTCGCCCATGCCGACGGCGATCTGCGGCGCGCGCATGAGAACCGCCGGCCGATCGGCGACGATCGAGCGATGCAAGGTGGCGATTTTGCCGCCGCCACCGAACCCCGCCCTATGCGCCGCGAGCCAGCGCGCGCGCAGGGTATTGGCGATGCCGCGCAGCGCCAGCGCCCCCGGGCCGACCTGGGCGATCCGCGCCCTCGCCGCGCCCTTGGGGCTTGGACGCGTGGCGGCTCCTGAGCTTCCGCATTGCGCCGGCGCCCATCGCGACAGAATCGCCTGAGCGGAGCGGCGGTGGTAATCAACATAGTAGCGGCGCAGCAACACCGCGGCGACGATCGCGCCCTCGATCGCGGAAGCGAAGGCGACATGGCCTTCGGCGTCGGCGGCGATCTCGCCGGCCCATCCCGCCCGTTTGATGCACCAATAATTATTGAGCTTCACGCAGCGCGCGACGGCGGGGGGATTTGCCCCGGCGGCCAGCTTTGCTGCGGCGCTCGGCGGCAAATCAAGATTTTCGGTCGCCTCGAGTTCGCCAGTTCGTCACCGCGCGCTCATCCGGGCGGAATTTTGCCTTGGGGGCGAAATCCGGGAATGAGGCCGTGAGAACCGACGTGAGGGCCGGGGACAGCGCATTCAGTTTCGCGTCAATCTGACTGGTCGCGACCGCGCCACTCGTCAGCAAGGCCAAAAGGGCAAAAATTTCAGGAAGCATGGGTGCGCCCCGCCACTGACGAAGGCTCGACAGGCATGGCTCTAGTCTTTCAAGCTCGTCGCCACGGGTCTTAGCTAGATAGGGTGGCGAGCGTCACGAAACGGTTGAGCCAGCCCCGCCCGGCGCGCGCTTCGCTCCAATCGTCCGCCGGAAAATCAATGATGGCGAGGCAGGGCGCCGGGAATTGACTGTGCATTCTGGCGAGGCCCTCGCCCTCCCCATCATTTGCAAGCGCATTTGCGAGCTCGGCGAGGCTTGGGTTGTGCCCGACGATCAGCAAGATCTTGATGGCGGTTGGCGTTCGCGCAAGCATGTTCTGAATCGTGCTGAGGCTGGCGCTGTAAAGCGATGGCTCGATCGCGCAGGAAAGGCTTTGCGCCATTTCACTCTCGACGATTTGCAGCGTCTCCCGTGTGCGTCGAGCCGGCGAGACGAATGCGAAGTCCGGCGCGAGGCCGGACTTGCGAAAATATGCTCCGATGCGCGCGGCGCCCGCGCGTCCAGTCGCCGTTAGCCGCCTTTCCAAATCGCTGCTGGCCGCATGGGCGACGGCCTCGGCATGGCGAAGGAGAAGAAGCCGCAGCATGAGAAAAGCCAAAGCTTGATAGTAAAATGAATGCCCGACGAAGGCAGAGAGCCGAAGCTTTTTCATGTTTCCGCGCAATATGGAAGAGCCAATGGTTTGTAATTTGGCGTATCGCGGTGAAGGAGCGATGGTTGGCGCCGGGCGAGCGGGCGCGAGGGCCAATCTCACAAATGAGGCGTCGCGTTCGACCAAACGCCTTCGGATCGGAACATCCTGTGATGTGGCGAGCTGGAGCCCGCTTTCTGACAACCAGCCCTGTTCCGAGGGCGCGATCCGGCCATCCGGCGCTGGTGGAATCCGAGAAAATGTCATTTGGCTCGGAATAAATGTTGTCTCGCAGCCGCGACAGCAAGGCCACCGTCGCGCCCTCATCCTCGCCCTCGCACCGATTGATCCAAATCCCCGAAACCAAGGACTGGCGAAGCTTGCGAAATCGGTTGAGCCGACGCTTGCTTGCGCTTCGGGCGCAAACCCAGCCGCAAACGCGCTAGTGCCGCCCGAAATTCCAATTACGCCGTATGATCCGCGCATGGCCCGCACGGACGAACTATTCGACCCCCGACCCAATTCCGCGCCGCCACGCCGGCCCACTCCCGCCAAGACTCATTCGCACTAAAAAATGCGCGCGGGCCTAGATGTGCAAGTCAGATCATGCGTCGCGATTGCGCTCCGCTTCCTTATGCACCGCTTCGGAAAGGCGCTCCACATTCGCCGCGACCGCCTTACGCGCGGCTTCCGTCGTCTGTACGGCCGCGTCCACCGATTTTGTCCAAGCGTCATGATAGGTCTTGGTCAATTCCATCGGAAAAGCCGCGACCAGCTCGCTGAACTTACGCGTATGTTGAGCCGCATGCTCAAAGGCTTCCTTCACAAAGCTGGTCTGTATCGCCAAGATCTCTTCGACGCCATGCGCATTGCGCATTTTTTCAACGGCTTCCGAGGCGTGGTCGAACAATTCTTTAGACATCTGCGCGATTTCCGCCGCCAAAGCCTGAAGCTTCTTCGATGTGGCCGTCACCCCATTGACCGCTGCGTCGACACCGGCTGCGGCAGGCTTCGCCTGCGGATCCTGTTGGGCCATGTCTTTCTCCTCGGCATTTGACAGCCCCAGCCGCCACGGCGAAGGGATGCTTTTAGAACGGATGACGAGCAATTGAGTTGCATGGCGCCGCCAAACTTGTTGCGGGCCTATTGAGATAGCTCTGCGGAACTCCGCCCTTGAAGGGTTGCGGTTCTCCACGTAATTCAGGCGGACTTGGCTGATCATGGAAGCGTCCTGGCTCGCCCGGTTCGGCCGAAATTTGGTCGGGCGGATCGACCGGGACCGAAAATCGCCGCGTCAAGCCGCGCGTGTGATTTGCCGTAGAGCGTCGCCGACGGCGGCCAGCGCCATTCCGACGGCGGCGCCGTCGGGGCCGCCTGCTTGCGCCATGTCGCGTCGGCCGCCGCCGCCCTTGCCGCCGAGTTTCGCGGCCGCCGCCCGCGCCAATTGGACGGCGTCGAAGCGCTTAGTCAAATCCTCGGTGACGCCGACGACGACGCCGGCCTTTCCGTCAGCACCAACTCCGGCGATGGCGACGACGCCGGAGCCGACGCTTTGCTTCGCCTCATCGACGAGCGATTTCAAATCCTTCATGTCCACCCCCGAGACCATGCGGCTAAAAAATTTAACCCCGTCTATGTCCTCCAAGGGCTGCTCCGCTCCTTCGCCGCCGCTCATCGCCAGTTTTTTTCGCGCGTCGCTCAACTCACGCTCAAGTTTGCGGCGCTCCTCGATGAGGCTCTCCAGCCGCTTAAACGCGTCCTCCTCGGGGGTTTTGAGCAGGGCTGCGATGTCATGCAGACGCTGCGCCTGCGTGTGGAGATGGCGCCGCGCATTCGCCGCGGTCTTCGCTTCGATGCGGCGCACGCCAGCGGCGACCGCGCTTTCGGACATGATCGCGAGAAGTCCTATGTCGCCCGTGCGCGCGACATGCGTGCCGCCGCAAAGCTCGGTCGAAAACGGGAACTCCGGAGCGCCGCCGCCTTCCTCGGGATGCGCATAGCCCATCGAGACAACCCTGACCTCGTCGCCGTATTTCTCGCCGAAAAGCGCCCGCGCCCCGGCGCCGATCGCCTCCTCGACCCCCATGAGGCGGGTGAGCACCGGAGCATTCTCCAATATGGCCCGATTGGCGATATCCTCGACGCGCCCGAGTTCCTCTGTCGTGATCGGCTTTGGATGCGCAAAATCAAACCGCAGGCGATCTGGAGCGACAAGCGAGCCCTTCTGAGCGACATGATCGCCGAGGACGAGGCGCAGCGCCTCATGAAGGAGATGGGTCGCCGAATGATTTGCGCGCACAGCCGTTCGACGGTCGTGATCGACAATGAGCTCGACGGGAAGCCCCAATTCGATCTGGCCTTCCTCGACCACGCCCTCATGAACATAAAGCTCGCCAAGCTTCTTCTGCGTATTGGCGACGCGAAAGCGCAGGCCGCTGGCGAGCACAAGACCCGTGTCGCCGACCTGACCGCCCAATTCGCCATAAAAAGGGGTTTGGTTGAAAAGGACGGAGCCGGCTTCTCCGGCGCGGAGACAGCCGACCTCCTCGCCGTGCTTGAGGAGCGCGGCCACCACTCCCTCGGCGCGCTCCGTGTCATAGCCAAGGAAATCCGTCGCGCCAATCTTGTCCTTGATGGAGAACCAGATGGTTTCGGTCGCGGCCTCGCCGGAGCCGGCCCAGGCCTTGCGCGCCTCGGCGCGCTGGCGCTCCATCTCCCGGCTATAGACTTCGGTATTGACGGTGTTTGATGTCGTCCGCAGCGCATCCTGCGTGAGATCAAGGGGAAAGCCATAGGTGTCATAGAGTTTGAACGCGATCTTCCCGTCGAGCTCGTCGCCTGGATTGAGCGAAGCGCGCGCCTCATCCAGGATTTCGAGACCTTTCTTGAGCGTGACGCGAAAGCGCGTTTCCTCGAGGCGAAGCGTTTCGACGATAAGCGCTTCGGCGCGCAAAAGCTCCGGATAGGCTTGGCCCATTTCACGCGAAAGAGCGGGAACGAGCCGCCACATCAGCGGCTCTTGCGCGCCGAGGAGCTGGGCGTGACGCATGGCGCGGCGCATGATGCGGCGCAGCACATAACCGCGCCCTTCGTTCGAGGGCAGGACGCCGTCGGCGACCAGAAAGGCCGAGGCGCGCAAATGGTCGGCGATGACGCGGTGACTCGCCATTTGCGGTCCGTCCGGATCGACGCCAGTCGCAGCCGCGACCGCGAGGATCAAGGCGCGCATCAAATCTATGTCGTAGTTTGAGGTGACCCCTTGCAGGAGCGCGGCGATGCGCTCAAGTCCCATGCCGGTGTCTATCGACGGCCGCGGAAGCGCGAGGCGCTGATCCGGCGCGATCTGCTCGAACTGCATGAAGACGAGATTCCAGAACTCGAGAAAGCGGTCGCCGTCTTCGTCCATGCTCCCGGGCGGGCCGCCAAACAGCTTGTCGCCCTGGTCGTAGAAAATCTCGGAGCAGGGACCACATGGACCGGCATCGCCCATCGCCCAAAAATTGTCGGAGCTCGCGATGCGGATGATCTTCGAATCTGGAAAGCCGGCGATCTTTCTCCACAAGTCATAGGCTTCGTCGTCATCATGATAAACCGTGACGAGAAGCCGGTCTTTCGGCAGGCCGAACTCCCGCGTGATCAATGTCCAGGCGAGCTCGATCGCTTGCGGTTTAAAATAATCGCCGAACGAAAAATTGCCGAGCATTTCAAAAAAAGTATGGTGCCGCGCGGTGTAGCCGACATTGTCGAGATCATTATGCTTGCCGCCGGCGCGAACGCATTTTTGCGCGGTCGCCGCGCGCGAGTAGGGGCGTTTTTCGACGCCGGTGAAAAGGTTCTTGAATTGAACCATGCCGGCGTTGGTGAACATGAGGGTCGGATCATTGCGCGGCACGAGCGGCGACGACGGCAGGATTTCATGTCCGTTCTTTTTGAAGAAATCAAGAAAAGCCGACCTGATCTCGCTGACGCCGTTCATGTCTTCATCACCTATCTGCGCGCCGGCCTGTGGTGGTTGCGCCGGTGGGGCGGGGGCGCCAAACGCAAGCCTGAATGCGGGCTCTCGCCCATGCGAACATTATTATCATTTTAGAACATTTTCAGCGCCTCGGGAAACATCTGCTCAGCCAAAAGAATTAAGCGGCGCTGGCGGCGATCCCTCGCGCCGGCTCCTGCGCAAGAGCGTCTCGTTCACAAATCCGAACATGCGCCAAAAATCGAGACGTCCCCGCGCGCCTCGGGTCAAGCTGAATGCGCATCTGGACCCTGGCGAAATTTTTGCGCGCGGCGACGGCGCAGAACATATGGGGCAAAGCGCCGGCCGCCTTCGCCCGGCTCACTCCTCGTCATTGGCGCCGAGGTCGGCCTGACCGAGAATGCGCTCGGCGATAAGGCCCGAATTTTCCCGAATCGCCTGTTCGATCCGCTCCGCCACTTGCGGATTGGCCTTGAGGAAATTCTTTGAATTTTCGCGGCCTTGGCCGAGCCGCTGGCTGTCGTAGGAAAACCAAGCGCCGGATTTCTCGACAATACCGGCCTTGACGCCGAGATCGATAAGTTCGCCGGTCTTCGAAACGCCTTCGCCGTACATAATGTCGAATTCGACTTGCTTGAAGGGCGGCGCGACTTTGTTCTTCACAACCTTGACGCGGGTCTGGTTGCCGACGACTTCCTCATGGTCCTTGATCGATCCGATGCGGCGAATGTCGAGCCGGACCGAAGCGTAAAATTTCAGCGCGTTGCCTCCCGTCGTGGTCTCCGGGCTGCCATACATGACGCCGATCTTCATCCGGATCTGGTTGATGAAGATGACCATTGTGTGCGATCGCGAGATTGATGCGGTGAGCTTGCGGAGCGCCTGGCTCATGAGCCGCGCCTGGAGGCCCGGCTGGGCGTCGCCCATCTCTCCTTCGATTTCCGCGCGCGGGGTCAGGGCGGCGACGGAATCGATGACGAGCACGTCGACCGCGCCCGAGCGCACCAGCGTGTCGGTGATCTCCAGGGCTTGCTCGCCGGTGTCGGGCTGCGAGATCAAAAGGTCGTCGAGATTGACTCCGAGCTTGCGCGCATAGATCGGATCGAGCGCATGCTCGGCGTCAATGAAAGCGCAGACGCCGCCCTTCTTTTGGGCTTCGGCGATGACATGCAAGGTCATCGTGGTCTTGCCCGATGATTTAGGGCCATAGATTTCCACGACCCTTCCGCGCGGCAAGCCGCCCACGCCCAGGGCAATGTCGAGCCCGAGAGAGCCGGTTGGAACGGTTTCGATCTCGACCGCCTTTTGGTTCTTGCCAAGCCGCATGATCGAACCTTTTCCAAAGGCGCGTTCGATCTGCGAAAGGGCGGCGTCGAGCGCCTTGGTCTTGTCCACGGACGTTCCTTCCACGAGGCGGAGATTTGCTTGGGTCACTGCAGATATTCCTTCTGGCACGGGGTGGGCGTTAAGTGCAACGAAAGCTGCGATAGACTTGAATGTACGCTGTTTGTTCTTATAGACAAGCCCTTTTTGTTCTCTTTTAGGGTTAATCGAGACGGCAGTCGGCGGGATAGGCTGGGCGGCGCGCCTGTGCCCACAAAGGACGCGGCGGCCCGGCGAGCGGGGATCATTGGCGACCAGGGCCCGCGCTCGGCGCCTTCATGCGCCAATTGCGGCGGAGCGGGCGAGTATATTTTCGATGCTTGGCTAGGGCCGGACGCAAAAAAACCCGGCGAAGCCGCCGGGTTTTCTGTTTCTAACGCGCGAACATGTGAGTTCGAAGGATCGCCATTAATATTTGGCGACAACCGGGGCCGGCGCCGCGCCGAATTTATAGCTGAACCCGACCTGCACCCGGTTTTCCGTCAGATGCGTATGCATGGCCTCCGCCGCGCCATTGTAAAGCGGAGCGGAATTGATCAGATAATCATTATAGCTCCCGAAATCCGCATAGCGATATTCGGCCCGCACCGACCAATTGTCGGTGATGGCGTAATCGACGCCGCCGCCGACGGTCCAGCCCGCCCGGGTTTTTGAAATGCTGTCGAACCCGTAAAAGTCGGAATAGGTCGTCTTGACGCCCGCGAAAGCGGCGCCGCCAGTGGCGTAGAGCAGGGCGCGGTCCCAGGCGTAGCCGGCGCGGAGGCGAATTGAGCCCTCTAAGGGAATTGAGCTGTGGATCGTGGCGCCATAGGTCGGCGCGATGAGGACCACGGCCGGGGCGGGAGCCGCAGTAAGGATCTCCGGCGTGTAAACCGTCCCAGCGTTGACCGTCTTGCTGACGCTCGTGCCGTCGACGTCGCCTTCGAGGCCGAGGAGCCATTGGTTGATCTGCAGGTTGTAGCCGAGATGGACCCCGCCGATCACGCCCTGAGGATTATAATTGGATGGCGCGTCCAAAAGGAAAAGCGACGGAGCCGCGCCATATGTGGAGCTGCTCGCGTCGCCCCAGGCGTAGCCAATCTGGCCGCCGATATAAAGGCCCGACCAGCTATAGGGCGCGGGGACATAGACCGGCGCCGGCGCGCGCGAGGGAAGATCGGCGGCGGCTGCCGAACCGGCGAGCGCAATGGCGCCAACCGAAGCCATGAGTATGTGACGGAACATCTGCGCTCTCCTTTAGGGAAGTTGAAGCTGCGCCAAATTACGCCGATTTGGCTCTCCAACAACCGCCACGCTCATGAAATGCGCCTGTGGCGTGCGTATTGCTGACGCCTGTGGCGCGAATGCAACGCAAATGCTCAGGATCGCTGCGTCGCAACGCCGAAGTCTGCTTAGCGACCATTGCTTGTCGAAGGCGCTTTACGCCGCCAGCGCCTGATCGAGATCGGCGATAATGTCTTTTTTGTCCTCGATCCCGATCGAGAGGCGCACTGCTTCGGGGCTTCGGTTCGCCGCCATCTGGTCCGCTTCGCCGGTCTGGAAATTCGCGCTGGAGGCCGGATGGACCGCGCGTGAGCGCGAATCGCCGAGTTTGGAAAGGCGGGAAAAAAGCGTCAGCCTAGCGATGAGCGCGGCGGCGGCGTCATAGCCGCCCTTGAGGCCAAAGGCCAACGCAGCGCCCGCGCCATCTGGGCAATATTTTTGCGCGAGCGTATGAGAAGGGTCGCTCGCGAGCGCCGGATAATTCACCCATAGAACGGCCGGATGGCGGGAGAGATGCTCGGCGACCGCCAGCGCGTTTTCGCATTGGCGCTGCAGGCGCAGAGCCAAGGTCTCGATTCCGGTAAGGATCGCGGCGGCGTTGGACGGCGAGAGCGGGCAGCCGAGATCGCGCAGGCCGAGGACTCTGGCCCCGACCGCGAAACTGAAGTTTCCGAAAGCCTTGGCCATGATCGTCCCGCCATACTCAGGCCTTGGCGCCGAGAGCATGGGGTAGCGCGGGTCGTCGAGCCAGTTGAATGCGCCGCCGTCGATCAGGAGTTCGCCGATCGAATTGGCGTGGCCGCCGAGAATCGTGGCGGTCGAATGAATGACGATATCCGCGCCATGCACGAAAGGGCGGATCAGATAGGGCGTCGCCAGCGTGTTATCGACGATCAGCGGCACGCTCACGGCCCTCGCAATGGCGGCGATCGCTTCTATATCGACGATCGCGCCGCTTGGATTGGCCATCGACTCGATAAAGATCGCCTTTGTGCGCGGGCCGATCGCCGCCGCGAAGGTCGATAGATCGTCAGGATCCGCCCATTTCACTTCCCAGCCGAATTTGTTGAACGCGAGATCAAGCCGACCCGTCGCGCCGTCGCGCAGCGTGTGCGCGGCGATGACGTCATCGCCCGGCTTCATGAGCATGTTAAAGACCAGAAGCTGGGCCGCGCGTCCGGATGCGGCGGCCACGGCGGCGACGCCGTCCTCAAGCGCGGCGATCCGCTCCTCGAGCGCGGCGACCATGGGGTCCTCGGCCCGCATATGAATAGCGCCGAACCCATGACGGCATGGCGAGGCGGCCTGGTCGATGCCATCGAAGGCCTTGGAGCCTGCTTGAGCGAGCGATTCCACCCGCGCGCCTGTCGCTTGATCTCTCTCCGCGCCGGCATGAAGCGCGATGGTTGCGAAGTTCGGCGCGCGCCTCGCGGTCATTGATGCTTATCCTTTCGAGCCGCTTGACGCGGCCTCTTCGCGCTGGCCCCGCGCTTGCGGGCGAGCCTCCGCATTGGTCGATTCAAGGGCCGCGCCCAAGAGGCGCTCATATTCGATTTTGGGGCAGCGGTTCATGACGACTTTGACGCCTTGCGCCCGCGCCCGCGCGGCCGCCGCCTCGTCTTGGACGCCAAGCTGCATCCAGATCACTTGCGGCCGGGGCTGGAGCGCGAGCGCCTCGTCAACGATGGCGCCGGCGGCGGCCGAGTTTCTGAAAATATCGACCATGTCGATCGGTTCGGAAATATCCGCGAGTCTGTTCACGAAAGACGCGCCATGCACCGATTCGCCGGCGAGCGCCGGATTGACGCCGATCACGCGATAGCCGCGCGCGAGCAGAAAGGCGACAACGCTAAAGGAGGGCCGCGCCTCCTTGTTGGACGCGCCGACGACCGCGATCGTCTTCACGCTGCGCAGAATATCGCGCAGGGGAGCGTCGGAACCAGCCAACCCGCCCGGCTCATCGCTCATTCGGTCGCAGCCCTAAACCGATTGATTCTAATCATTCCAACAGTTTAATCGCGCTTCTTTCGAAAGGCCAGCGTGGCCGGCCCCGATGGAGAATGGCGTGATTGTGGGAAAGCTGGACTCGACGTCGATCGAACCGGGGCCGTTGCGTCCGCCGCCTTCGGCCCGCTTTTGCTCCTTGCGCAGCCTTCAGGGAAGCAAACTTGAACGGAATAAGGTACTATAATACCTTATGTTATAAGCTATTGGTTCATTTAGAATTCAAGGCCTTGACTGAGGTCAGCTGCATGAATAAAAAGCGCCTTAACGAAGGTCGATGCGCGCGGCTAGGCCCCCGCCCGCATTTGATCGCTATGGAGCCGCTTTATTATGTATGGCAAGACTTATTCCGCCAAGGCTGCGGATATTGAGAAAAAATGGGTGGTGATCGACGCCAGCGGCCTCGTTGTCGGCAGGCTTGCCTCATTGATCGCCCTGCGGCTGCGCGGCAAGCACAAGCCAACCTTCACGCCGCATCTTGATGATGGCGATAATATCATTGTCATCAACGCCGAAAAGGTGGTCCTGACCGGGCGCAAGCGCGATCAAAAGATCTATCATCACTATACCGGCTACCAGGGCGGCCTCAAGGAGCGCTCGGCCAAGTTTATCCTCGAAGGGCGCTTCCCCGAACGCGTCGTCGAGAAGGCGGTTGAGCGCATGCTGCCGCGCGGTCCGCTCGGCCGCCAGCAGCTTGGCAATCTCCGAGTCTATAAGGGGGCCGAGCATCCGCACGCCGCCCAACAGCCGGCGACCCTCGACGTGGCGAGCCTAAACCGTAAGAACGCGAGGCTTGTTTGAGCATGGTCGAGACTTTGTCTTCACTCCAGGATCTGAAGGGCACGGCGACTCCCGCTCAAGAAGCGCCGCACTATGTTCAGAAGCTCGATCCGCAAGGGCGGGCCTACGCCACGGGCAAGCGCAAGGACGCGGTCGCCAGGGTCTGGATTAAGCCAGGCGCCGGCAAGGTGACGGTGAATGGACGTCCGCTCGAAGTCTATTTCGCACGTCCGGTGCTGCGGATGATCTTGCAGCAGCCTCTTGGCGTCGCCAAGCGGGTCGATCAATATGACCTGACCGTCAGCGTCGCGGGGGGCGGCCTATCCGGCCAAGCCGGCGCGGTTCGCCACGGGCTCGCCAAGGCGCTGGTCAATTTCGAGCCGGAGCTACGAAGCGCGCTCAAGAAAGAGGGCTTTCTCACCCGCGACTCGCGCGTCGTCGAACGCAAGAAATATGGCAAGAAGAAAGCCCGCCGGAGTTTCCAGTTCTCGAAACGCTGAGCCGCGGTTTCGCGAACATTCAAGACTCGAGGCGGCCGGTGGCCGCCTTTTTCTTGCGCTTGCGCCTTGTTTTATCCGCGCAAACCGTCATCCGCGCCTGGAAAATGGGGCATATGGAGATCTCCGCCTCTTTCAGGGAAGCTGAAAAAGGTCCAGCCGGGAGGCCGAAAAGCCATGCTTGCGAAAATTTTCATCGATGGCGAAGCGGGAACCACCGGGCTCGGCATCAGCGCTCGCCTCGCCGATTATCCCGGCGTGGAGCGCGAGAGCCTGGCGCCGGAGCAGCGCAAGGACCCTGACGCCAAGAAAGCGCTGATGGAATCCGTGGACGTGGTCATCCTCTGTTTGCCCGATGACGCGGCGCGCGAAACGGTTGCGCTGGCGCAGGCCTTGGGCGCCAAGGGCCCGCGCATTCTCGACGCCTCGACCGCGCATCGGGTCGCGGAGGGCTGGACCTATGGCTTTCCCGAACTCGCGAGCGGCCAAGCCGAGGCGATCAAGACCGCGCGGCTTGTCGCTAATCCGGGTTGCTATGCGACCGGCGCGATCGCGTTGCTGCGGCCCTTGGTCGACGCCGGCTTGATCCCGTCTGACTTTCCGCTCTCGATCCATGCGGTTTCAGGATATTCGGGCGGCGGCAAGCCGATGATCGCGGAATACGAGCAGGGCCACGCGCCGGCCTTCACCGCCTATGCGCTTGGCCTCGAACATAAGCATGTGCCCGAAATCCAGCGCTACGCTCGCCTCGGCCGGCGTCCCATCTTCATGCCGTCGGTCGGCGATTTCGCGCAAGGCATGCTGGTCTGCGCGCCGCTTTTTCTCGACGATTTGTCCGGGCGGCCAAAAGCCGCCGATCTCGAGGCGGCGCTCGCCGCGCATTATTCCGGAAGCCGCTACGTCAAGGTGATTCCTGCCGAGCCGAGCGGTTCGATCGAGCCGCAATCCCTCAATGGCACCAATGATTTGGAGCTGCGGGTTTTCGCCAATGAGGCGCGCCGCCAAGCCGTCCTCATCGCAAAGCTCGATAATCTCGGCAAGGGCGCGTCGGGCGCGGCCTTGCAAAATCTGGAGCTGATGCTGGCGGGCGGCGCCTGACCCTTTATAGGTCTGGCGACAAGCAGGGGATCGGCGGCTTTCGGCCCTGGCCGATGCGACTCCGCGCAATGCGGTCGTCGCGAGAGCCTGCTCCCGCGCATCGCCGAAGCGGGTGCGGCAATCCGTGCGACGCTTTAATGAACAAATCAGTTGCGAAAATTTCGCCAATGTGGAATTCGACGCCGCAAGCTCGCTTCGCCTCAAACCAAGCAGCCTTCTGACTAAGCCCGCGCCGTCGAAAATCGGTTCGCGCGGTCTGGTCCGATTTTACCCCATTCGTCGAACAAGATCAGCATAGGAGGTTGCGCCATGGTACTAGTCAGCTCATGCGGAGCGAAGATTTCCGCTCCAAGCGTCAAGCCGCGCGGGCGGTTTGCTGGGCTGCTTTTTGGCCGTCGAATTGAGGCGACGGTCGCCGGTCTGATGTTGTTCGGTTGCCTGAATTTATCGGGCGCGGCCTATGCGCAAACGCCGGCGAATGCTCAACCGGCTGCTTCTCCCGACGCCTGCGTCGCAAAATGCACGGCCGACCATGATAAGTGCATTAATGATCAAAGCTCGCCCGAACTCTGCGCCTATGAGCTCAAGAGCTGCAAGGCCGCCTGCGAAAAGAAGTAATTGCCGGATTCGCAGCATGGAAGCCGGATGGCGCGGCGCACTTGAATTGGCCAAGTAGAATTCGCCGTCTAGTCGCGTCGCGCTTCCTTTTTACGAAAAACCGCAAATTCAAGGAATGACCCCATGGGGCGCGGCGCCGCGCCCCATGCGCACGCGGCCTCAAGCGCAGGCGCGGGGCTTTTGAATTTTCAGCCAGTCCGTCTCACCCGTTCGCGGCGGCGCTCTGAACGCTCCCTAGTAGCGCACGCGCACATATTCGCCCGGGGCGTCGCAAATTGGCGACAGCTCGCCGTCGCCGGGCAGGCGCGCCGGAACTTTTTCAGGCGATTGCCGTGTGATCCATTCGATCCAGTCGAACCACCAGGTGCCGGCGCATTCGGTCGCGTTCTTGACCCAATCCTCGAACTCGCCAGCTGGCCGCGCACCCAGCCAATAGGGATATTTCGGCTTGCTTGCGGGGTTGATGACCCCGGCGATATGACCTGATCCGGCGAGCACGAAGCGGACCTCGCCGCTGAAGAGCTTGGCGCCGATGAAGACGGATTTCGCCGGCGCGATGTGATCCTCTCGCGTCGCCAGATGATAAATCGGCAAGGCGACCTTGGCGAGATCGAGGGTTTTGCCGCCAAACAGAGCTTGCCCTTTCGCCAGCTTGTTATCGAGATAGCAGTCGCGCAGATAGGCGAGATGATTAGCCGCCGTCATCCGCGTCGAATCCGAGTTCCAGGCCAAAAGGTCGAAAGCCAGCGGCGCCTTGCCCTTCATGTAATTGTTGATGACGAAGGACCAGATGAGATCGTCCGGCCGAAGCATGTTGAAGGCGTTCGCCATGCCCGACGCGTCGAGATAGCCTGTCGCCGCCATTTTCTCCTCAAGGGCGCGCAGTTGCTCCTCGTCGACAAAGACCTTGAGATCGCCGGCTTGGCTGAAATCGGTCTGGGTTGTAAAAAAAGACGCGCTTTCGATCCGCTCGTCGCCGAGCTCCGCCATATAGGCGAGCGTCATGGCGAGCAAAGTCCCGCCAATGCAATAGCCGATCGCGCTCACTTTTTTCTCGCCGGTCGCTTTCTCGACGGAGTTGAGCGCGGCGAGAACGCCTTCGCGCATATAATCTTCAAAACCCTTGTTGCGATGGCGCGAATCCGGATTGACCCAGGAGATCATGAAAACCGTGAGGCCCTGCGACACCGCCCAGCGCACGAAGCTCTTCTCCGGCGTGAGATCGAGGATGTAGAATTTGTTGATCCATGGCGGGATGATCAGCAGAGGGCGTTTGTAGACCGTGTCGGTCGTCGGCGCATATTGGATCAGTTCGATGAGGTCGTTGCGATAGATGACCTTGCCTGGCGTGGTCGCGAGGTTCACGCCGACTTCGAATTTTGATGAATTGTAACGGCGAATTTTGAGCGTGCCTTTGCCGGCCTCTATGTCCTCGGCCAGATATGCAGCGCCGCGGACCAGATTGTCTCCGCTGGTGGCCCAGGTTTCTTTGAGGAGCTCGGGATTTGTGGCGAGGAAATTCGAGGGCGATAGGGCGCTCGAGACCTGCCGCAGGTAGAATTTGGCCTTTTGGCGAAGCTGAGGATCGAGATCCTCCGACCGATCGATGAGATCATTCGCCCAGCCTGACAGCATGGCGTGGGCTTGCCGGAGAAAATCGAAAAGGGGGCTCTCGCGCCATTCCGGCGCAGTGAATTTCTTGTCGGACGGATCAAAAGGCACGATCGGATTTTCGGTTTCGCCGGACAGGCGCCGCAATGTATGCGCCCAGAGGGCGATGAAATTGGCCGCCAATGCGGACTGCGCCTCGACGCTGCGAGCTGGATCGCTGAGCCAATGTTCCGCGACGCGGCTAAGCGAGCGAACCGCGTCGCCGACTTCGTTTGATAGATCGCTTTTAGCCTCGCCTGGTTCGGTGGGCCTGAGCATGGAGGCGAGCGCCCGGCCGCTTTGCTCCACGAGCCGGGCGACATTGTAGGTCAGCCGCTGGAAATCGGGCTGCGGGGCGCTCTCGGCTTTGCTGGCGGGGGCCGCGGTCGCGGCCGGCGCCGTCGCTTTGCGGGTTTCGCTCGCCTCGGCGCGGGACTGCGCCTTTTTGTCCGCCACCTTGGCTTTTGACCGCTTCTTCTTTGTGGCCGCGGCGGCGCGGGTCCTTTCCCGTCGATCCTCGATTGCGTCGCCGGATCGCAAGGTCTTTTTCGAGGTCATGGCGTCTTCCATTGTGCGACGGATGATGGGCGGGACTAGGAGGCGGGAGCGGCGGGGCTCGCCAAGAGGAAATTTGTTAAGCACATGATATATAGCCTATTCCCAAGCGCATGAAAGGTCTCCGCTGGCGCTCGATTGGTCCTGCTTCGGTCATAATGGCCATGTAGCCTGCGCATGGGCAGTCATACGGAGACGCTCGACCGAGCGGATCGCGGACGAATGAAACGAAACGGGCTTCTGCGTTCATGGCGTTTGGCCGCCGTCTGGGCCGCGGCGGTTTTTCTTGTGGCGACCCTTGATCTCCATGCGGAAGACGGCAAAAGCGGCGGCTCGCCGCTTGACACGATCATGCGCACGAGGATATGGGCCGATGTGCCGGAGGCGAAGGATTTCGTGCGCCAGTCGCGGCCGTCGAGCAGCGCGCACGACTACGAGCCGACCAGCAGAGCCGATCCGCAACGGCAGGCCCCAAGAACCAAGACCGAACTCGAAGCGCTGCGGAACGAGCTTGAGGCAGGCGTCGCCCATAATGAAGCGAGCGCGGGGCGACGCAAACCGGCAAGGGCCGCGTTTGCCCCGAATGCGCGAAAGGCCAAGGTCGAAAGCGTCAAATCGAATTGACGCGGCTCTTCTCGGCTGCCGCGTGGTCGCGGCGGGCGGGGGAGGTCTGGCATCGCCCTTGCGTCACTCTCGTCGCCGGGGTTCGCTTTCTTGCCGCTTCACGCGGCTTGCGGTTCATCCAGGCCAAGAGTTCATCTAGCCATGGGGTCCGTAGGGGCTCCGACGTCAAGCGCATGTCGTCGGCGAGCGCCGGCCTCTTTGAGCCGGCATCCTTTCTGCGGTCTCAAGCAAGGCTGGGTTTCAGAAAATACCGCTGTCTATGAAAATGCACTTAGATTGATGAAGGATGCGCAATGCGAGTTCTGGTGATAGGCGATGGCGCGCGTGAGCATGCCTTGTGCTGGAAGCTGGTCGAATTGCCTCTGGTCGACGAGCTTTATTGCGCGCCCGGAGGCGACGGCGTCGCCTTTGTCGCCGAATGCGTCCCGATCTCCCCCTCCGCGCTGCAAACACTCCTCAGTTATTGCGACGAGAACGACATTGAATTTGTCGTCGTCGACTCCCTGCCGGCGATCGAGAACGGCCTTGTCGACATGCTGAACCGCAACGGTTATCCGGCGTTCGGCCCGGATATGGGCGGGCTCAAGCTAGAAATCTCGAAGTCTTTCGCGAAAGGGTTCTGCGATAGACACGATATTCCGACCCCGCGATGCGCCTGTTTCAAGGACGCCGATGCGGCGCTGCTCTATCTGGACAAAATTGGCTTGCCGGTCGTGGTCAAGGCGGACCGCGCCGTCGACGGCGCGAGCGTCGCGATCTGTCAAACCAAGGCGGAAGCCGAATTGGCGATCAAAGCGCGCTTGTCCGAGCCGGATGCGGGCGAGATCGTCGTCGAGGAGTTCTTGGCCGGCGAGGAAGTCGGCTACTTTGTGATCACCGATGGACATGTCGCGCTTCCGCTGACCTCGACGACGCCAAGATGGGACGGCGAGGCGACGCCGTCCCGTCCCGGCTGCCTGTCGCCGGCGCCGAGCGTGACGCCCGAGATCGAGCGGACGATTATCGAGCGTATTTTCATTCCGGCCGTCCAGGGCATGAAGGCGGAGCGGAGAATGTGCAAAGGCCTGCTTTCGGCCCGGATCATGTTGACATCCGAAGGGCCGAAACTTCTGGATTACAAGGTCCGCTTGTCCGATCCGGACATGCAGGCCATCCTGCTGCGCCTGAACGGCGATCTCATGCCCGCGCTGATCTCCTCCTATGACGAGATGCTCTACCGCTTCGATCCCTTTCGCTGGCGCGATGAAGCGGCGGCGGTCGTCGTCATCGAGACCGCCGGGACGCTCGATCCGGAGAAAGTGGCGGCGGCCGTCGATGCGGTGGAGATCGCCGACGGCGACATCGTCGTGTTCCAATCCTATCAGGACCGCGAACTGGGCGTGACGGCGGGCGGCAAGGATCTCGCCGACATACGCAAGCGTCTATCCGCCGCCGCCGAACGGCTGGAGCAGGTGCTGCAAGCGGAATGAATAGCGGAGTCGTCGCTGGTTTTGAGCCGGCCACCCGGTTTGGCGGCCGGTATTTCGCAGGCGCGCTATTCGTCGAAGTCGGGGATCATCTTGTTCAGCGTCCGCAAAATGCTTTGCGCGCCCTTGGTCATCGCGTCATAGCAGCCATTCGATTCTTCGCACGTGTCGAAGCCGTCATGATCGAATCGGACATGGGTTCCCCCGTCCGGATTGGGAGCGATGGTCCAGGTCGCCATCGTGTCGATATAGCGGCCGAAGGCCTTCAGCTCGGGATGTCCGCCCTTCCAGGCGAAGGAGATTTTCTGGTTTTCCTCGACTTCGAGGACCTGGCATTGAAATTCGCCGTCCCAGCGTTCGATCGGCCTGCTGCGCAGGGTGAACTTATGGCCGAACTCGGGCACAAGGTCGTTTTTCATGAACCAGAGCGCGATGCATTCGGAATCGGTCAGCGCGCGCCAAACTTTCTCCACCGGATAAGGCATGTCCGCTTCCACGACTATGGAGCGTTTCGCCGTTGCTTCCGTTGTTTCCGTCACGCGTCCATCTCCTCAAAGAACCGCCGCGCCGGCGTCCGAACAAGGACGCTGGACCGCAGCAAAAGCCTGCCGCCGCCATTGCTCGTCATGCGCGGCCGGAACAAGGCCACGCCGCGATCGCGCAGGATTTCTGAGGCAGGATTTGTGCCATTGGCGAAGACTTGCGCGACGGCGGCCGCGAGCCGGTTAGAGAAGCGCGGCCAGGCGCGCGAAAGTCGTCTCATTTTCGGTGGACTGGCTGTGTCGTCGCAGGGCGAGCAAGGGGCTGTTCACGAAATGGGCGAGCGTCGCCAATGTCGCGTCGAGCGCGACGGAGGAGCCTAGCGTCTCGCTGACCACGACGGCGCGCGGCTCGAGCCCGCGATGGCGCAGCGCGTCCATCCCCGACAAAATATGGCTGATGGCGCCGAGATAGGTCCCGCCGACGAAGATCAACGGCAGGCCGAGCCGCTCCATCAGGTCGAGCGTCGTGACGTGCTCGTCGAGCGGAACTATGACGCCGCCGACCCCTTCAATCAGCAGGATGCCGTCGTTCGTCGCGATCGCGTCCAGGCAGAATTGGATCACGCCTTGCGGATCGATCGCGCGGCCCTCGGCGCGCGCCGCCATGTCCGGTGAAAGCGGCGCGCGAAACCGCCAGGGCGAGATCCGCGCGAGCGCCTCCGCGTTGATCTCGCGCCCGAGCGCTTGGAGAAGAATGGTGGGATCGCTGTCCGCCGGCGCGGCTGGATCAAAGCCGCTGACAATGGGCTTCAGGGCGTCGACGGATCGCCCGCGCTGGCGCAAGTGACGAATGAGGCCGGCGGTCACGAAAGTCTTGCCGACATCCGTGCCGGCGCCGGTTATGAAAAGCGCCGACATCGGACGATGATGGCGGTCATTGCGCCAGAGGTCATTTCACTTGGTCCTTTCGCGCCGGCTGAAAAGAGACGCGCGCGCGCAGGGCGTCGGCGAGACGCGCGATTTCCGCCTCGGGATGCGCGGCGGTGAAGGCGAAGCGCAGCCGCGCCGTTCCCGCCGGCACGGTCGGCGGCCGGATCGGCGCGACGAGAAAGCCTTGCTCGGCCAATTGGCGCGAGGCCGCCAACGCCGCTTCCGGCTTGCCTATTATCACGGGAACAATCGGGCTTTGCGCCTCGGGGAGGCCGAGTCGAGTGGTGAAGATCCGGGCCTTGGCGAGCGGCTTTTTCGTCAATTCGGGATCGGACTCGATAATGTTAATGGCCGCAATCGCCGCCGCCGCCAAGGCCGGCGGCAGGCCGGTCGAATAGATGAGCGTGCGCGCCCGCGTCTTGATCAGATCGATCACCGGCCGCGACGCGCATAAATATCCGCCATAGCCGCCGATCGCCTTGGACAATGTGCCCATTTGCAAAGGAATGTCGGCCTTTGCGCCGGCGGCGAAAGCCGAGCCGCGCCCATCGCCAAGAACGCCAAGCCCATGCGCGTCGTCACTCATGAGCCATGTGTCAAAGGCGCCGCAGAGAGCGGAAAGCTCGCGCAAGGGCGCGAGATCGCCGTCCATCGAGAACACGCCGTCGGTAACGAGCAGGGCGTGGCGGAAGCGGGCGCGTTCGGAGGCCAGCAATTGCTTGGCGTGAGCCAGATCATTGTGCCGAAAGAGGAAGGTCTTCGCCGGCGAGAGTTGGGCGCCGGCCCAGAGGCAGGCATGGGCCAGCTCATCGATCAAGATGAGATCCTGCGCGCCGGCGAGGCAGGGAATGATCCCGGCGTTGGCGAGATAGCCGGAGCCGAAAACGCAAGCGGCCTCGGCGCCCTTGAGCCGGGCGAGCCGCGCCTCGAGCTCGGCCAATAAAGGATGATTGCCGGTCACGAGGCGCGAGGCGCCTGCGCCGACGCCATAAAGCTCGATCGCTTGGGCGGCGGCGGATTTGAGCGCCGGATGATGGGTGAGGTTCAGGTAATCATTGCAGGAAAAGGAAAGGAGGCGGCGGCCGTGTCGCAACACATAAAGCCCATCCTCGCGGGCGCTCTCGACAAGCGTGCGGCGCAAATGCGCGGCCTCAAGTTCAGCCAATTTTTGGGAGGCGAAATCGTCCAGGGATCGCATAGACAGTCTCGTGACTTCGTTGACGCGGTCGAGTTGGAAGGCTAGGCCGTTCGCCAGCGAAGAAACGCCGGTTCGCGGTGATTATAAGCGTGCAATGAGACATCGGGCGCCAAAAAGGGCCGACCCGGAGACAGGCTGACATGAGCGGCGACGCGCCGGATTGGTTTACGCAAGGCCTGCCGCATATCTGGCTGCCTTACGCCCAGATGAAGACCGAAGCGCCGCCGCTTCCCGTCGTCCGCACGAATGGCTCGCGCATCACGCTCGCCGACGGGCGCGAGCTTGTCGATGGAATCGCCAGCTGGTGGACCGCCTGCCACGGCTATAACCATCCGCATATCCGCGCCGCCGTGATCAGCCAGCTGAACGAGATGCCGCATATCATGTTCGGCGGCCTCGCGCATGAGCCGGCCCTCACCTTGGCGCGGCGGCTCGCGGCGCTGCTCCCGCAAGGTCTCGATCGGGTGTTTTTCTCCGACAGCGGGTCGGTCGCCGTCGAGGTCGCGATGAAAATGGCGGTGCAGTTCTGGCTGAACCAAGGGGTGAGCCGACGCAGCCGCTTTCTCGCTTTCAAGGGCGCCTATCATGGCGACACGTTCGCGACCATGGCGGTTTGCGATCCCGAAGAGGGGATGCACAGGCTTTTCGCCGATTTGCTGCAAAAGCAGATCATCGCCGAGCTGCCGGTCGACGCGTCGAGCCTGGAAGCCTTCGACGCGCTGCTCGAAATTCATGCGCCGGAGCTCGCCGGGATCATCGTCGAGCCTCTGGTCCAGGGCGCGGGCGGCATGATCTTTCATGACGCCAATGTCCTGCGCGCGCTCAGGGCCGCGGCGGACCGGCATGGCCTGCTCTTGATCTTTGATGAGATCTTCACCGGCTTCGGGCGCACCGGAGCCATGTTCGCCTGCGAGGCGGCGGGCATAGCGCCGGATATTATCACTTTGTCGAAGGCGCTGACCGGCGGCGCGATGGGGCTCGCCGCCACGATCGCCAAAAGTTCGGTCTTCGACGCTTTCTTGTCCGACGCGCCCGAACAGGCCTTGATGCATGGCCCGACCTTCATGGCCAATGCGCTCGCTTGCGCCGCCGCCAACGCCTCGCTCGATCTTTTCGCGCGCGAGCCGCGCCTTGACCAGGTCGCGCGGATTTCCGCGGCGCTCGCCCGCGATCTCGAACCCTGCAGGCATCTTCCAAATGTTCGCGATGTGCGGGTCAAAGGCGCGATCGGCGTGGTGGAACTCGATCGCATCGAGAATATGAAGGATTTGAAGAGCCGCTTCATCGAGGCGGGCGTTTGGGTGCGCCCATTTCGCAATATCGTCTATCTGACCCCGGCCTTCACGATCGACGAGGCGGATCTGAAACGCCTCACCGATGCGATTGTCTCGGTCTTGAAGGATGCGTCTTGGTCTTGAAGGAGTTTCGCGGAAGGCGGGAGGTTTTACTCAGTCGTCGGCGCAAATGAGGCGGGTTTCGGTGCGGGTCACGCCATAGCCTTCGTCGAGCGCGATCTCGCGGCTGACGCAGGTCTTGCCCGCGGCGTCCGCCGTTTGAGCGGTTTGCGTTTCGGCGTTGGACGCCTCGGGCGTCCCGGAATAAGCGGAAAAAATCACGGCGAAACTCATCGCCAACCCCAAAATCGAAGCCACTCTGTTCATGTCGATCCCATTCCAAAAAGCCAGCGCCAAGCGGCGGCGCGGCTTCAGCCGCGATAATGCTCAAGCTTTATCGAAGTTCCATCCGTGCGGCGTCGCACTCTGTCGCCGCGCCTTGGCCGCCGCGTCACGGCAAGCCCGTGTTGTGTAGCCCGAGGCCCGGCTCTGAACTAGTGCGGGGCGGCCACAGCAGGCGAGGCCCCAAACGGCGAAAACCGGTTCGAACGGCGGCCATTTCAAGGCGTGGTCGCATAGGAACATAAAGAGAACTTGCGCGGCGGTCGGACCTCGTTTAGGCCTTGGCGCATGGGAAAAATCACTCAGCCTCCGGCGCCTCCTCCGAGCGGCGGCGCGGAGCCCGTCAATCTGCGCGACGCGCTTGAGGAGCGCTATCTCGCCTATGCGCTCTCGACCATCATGGGCCGGGCATTGCCCGACGCCCGCGACGGCTTGAAGCCGGTGCATCGGCGCATCCTCTACGGCATGCAGATCCTCCGGCTCGACCCAGGGACCGCGTTCAAGAAATGCGCGAAAATCGTCGGCGACGTGATGGGCTCCTTCCATCCGCATGGCGATCAGGCGATCTATGACGCCTTGGTGCGGCTCGCGCAGGATTTCTCCTCGCGCTATCCGCTCGTCGATGGGCAAGGCAATTTCGGCAATATCGACGGCGATAGCGCCGCCGCCTATCGCTACACCGAAGCGCGGATGACCGATGTCGCGCGGCTTTTGCTCGAAGGCATCGACGAGGACGCGATCGATTTTCGCGAGAATTATTCGGGCGACCAGAAAGAGCCCGTGGTCCTGCCCGCCGCCTTACCCAATCTGCTCGCCAATGGCGCGCAGGGGATCGCGGTCGGCATGGCGACTTCTATCCCGCCGCATAATCTCGCCGAGCTCTGCGACGCCGCGCTCTATCTGATCGCGCATAGCGACGCCACCGACCGATCAACTGCTGAATTTCGCGCCGGGGCCGGATTTCCCGACCGGCGGCATCATCGTCGAATCGAAAGAATTGATCGCCGAGACCTATCGCACCGGGCGCGGCTCCTTCCGGCTGCGGGCGCGCTGGACGCGGGAGGAAGGCGCGCGCGGCGCATGGGTTATCGTCGTCACCGAAATTCCCTACATGGCGCAGAAGTCGCGGCTGATCGAAAAGATCGCCGAGCTTCTGAACGATAAGAAGCTGCCGCTCGTCGCCGATATCCGCGATGAATCCGCCGAGGATGTGCGCGTCGTCATCGAGCCCCGCGCGCGCGGCGTCGATCCCGAGCTCTTGATGGAGCAGCTCTTCAAGCTGACCGAGCTCGAGACAAGGTTTCCGATGAACATGAACGTGCTCGTCGACGGCGTCGTGCCGCGCGTCGTGTCGTTCAAGGAGGCGTTGCAGCAATGGCTCGATCATCGCCGTGACGTCCTTCTGCGCCGTTCGCGGCACAGGCAGGCCGAGATCGAGCGCCGGCTCGAGGTCGTCGCCGGCATGCTCATCGTCTTCCTCAATCTCGACGCGGTGATCCGCATCATCCGCGAGGAGGAGGAGCCGAAGGAGGCTTTGAAGAGCGCATTCGAGCTCTCCGACCTGCAGGCCAATTACATTCTCGACACCCGCTTGCGCAGCCTGCGCCGCCTCGAGGAGATGCAGCTTCGCCGCGAGCATGACGATCTCGTCAAGGAGAAGGGCGAGATCGAGCGCTTGCTTGGCGATGAAGGCAAGCAATGGAAGACGATCGCGGCGCAAATTCGCGAGCTCAAGAAGAAATACGGACCCGAGACCAAGATTGGCCGCCGCCGCACGAGTTTCGGCCAAGCGCCCGAGATCGCCTCGGCCGATTTCGCCGAAGCGATGGTGGAGCGCGAGCCGGTGACCGTGGTCGTTTCGGAAAAGGGCTGGATCCGCGCGCTCAAAGGCCAGGTCGCGGACCTCTCGAACCTTCAGTTCAAGGGCGACGATCGGCTTTATGTCTCGTTTTTCGCCGAGACCACGTCCAGAATTCTCGTGCTGGCGAGCGACGGCAAGATCTTCACCCTCGACGCCGCCAAGCTGCCGGGTGGACGCAGCCAAGGCGAGCCGATCCGGCTCCTCGCCGATATCGGCGAGGGCGAGACCATCGCCGCCGTCTTTCCCTATGCCGCCGGCGCCAAAATGCTGGTCGCGGCGAGCGACGGGCGCGGCTTCATTGTGGCGCAGGACGAAATGATTGGCGGCACGCGCAAAGGCAAGCTGCTCTTGAACATCGATCCGCCAGCCATGGCGGCTCTCATCGTCGCGGCCGAGGGCGACCATGTCGCCGTGATCGGGGAGAATCGCAAGCTCCTCGTCTTCCCGCTTGAGCAGGTTCCGGAAATGGTGCGCGGCAAAGGGGTTCGGCTGCAGAAGTACAAGGACGGCGGCATTGCCGACGCCAGGGTTTTCGCCCTTGCTCAGGGCTTGACCTGGAAGGACCCGGCCGGGCGGACCTTCACGGTCGCGGCGACTGAGCTGAACGATTGGATCGGCAATCGCGCCGAGGCCGGACGCCTGCCGCCGCGAGGGTTTCCGAAGAACAATAAGTTTGGGTGAGGCGCCGCGCAGCGGTCCGCCTCAACCGGATGGCGCGAGATAGCTCGCTCAGCAACCTTTCCTTTTTTCCCACATCTGAATTTCAGACACGCGGTCTTTGTCCGACCCTTGCAACTCGCCATAAGGCGGAAAGCATCCCTTGCCGAACGCGGCCTGCGCTCGGGGCGTTTTAAAGCAATAGCCATTGCGGGCGTAGATTTCGTTGCGCGCGTACCAGAGCTGGTCGCAGGACATGAAATCGATCGCCGGCGGCTTGATGGAATCAATCGCCTGAGGCTTGTTCGGGCTTGCAGGCGCAGGCGTCGGTTCGGGTTTCAGAAATGTGTCTTTTAGGTCCTCGAGAACCTTCAGTCGGCAGGCGGCATTGTCCTTCAAAGCGGCAGCCAAGTGTTCCCGTAGAACACCTTGATATTGATCGTCTTTGTGACTTCCAGCGGCCGAAACGCCGGCCGCTACGAGGTTGGAGGCTAGGCCCTTTAACTCCGCGTCAACTTTTCCGCTTACTTCCAGAATCGGTCTCGCCGCCCTTGGTCGAAACGACGTTACATAATCGGTCCGCGGCATTTAAGATCAATTCCAAAGCCTTTTGTTGCGTATCGAGGTTCTCGCCTCGCGCCGGATCCAGCGTGAACGCCGCGCACGCAAGACCAAGCATCAAAAAAGAAGGTTGCGCGTTCACCGTCGGTTTCTCCGGTAAGAATTGAGCGCCTCAATTTATTTAGGGGCGCCGGAAACACAAGACTTAAACCATTGTGGCGATCAGGTCTCGGCCAAAGGGGAACCAAACAGGTCTCAGTCCATGCCCAAGGGTGAGCGTTACACCCGCCGCCCATCCTTATTCCTCGACAAGAAGCTCGGGTCGATATTCAAAGTGCATCGTATCGAAATGGCCCCATTTGCCGCCCCATATGAACCCATGACGTTCGAAGATGGCGACGATTTCGAAAGGGATGCGATTGCGATATCCAGCTTTGCTCCACAGCCAGTAGTCGGCGAATTTCGTATTCAAGTCGATTGCCGCGCCATACGCGTGCATGCTGCGCTTGCCAGTGTCTTTCACGGTCCGGCAATTGAATGCGCCGGCGCTTGGGTAGGCGAAACGCTTGATCTCTACCGGCAGCCGCTCGATCTCCTCCGCCACCGTCCGCAGCTTGTCAGCGACGCCATTCACGGTCGTGATCTGAATGGATCCGCCGCCCGATGTGGGCAGCCATTTGACTATTGTCAGATGCTTGCGCGTTTCGCCCTTGTCGCAATTGCCGTACATCTTGTCGAAGAACTCGGTATTGCGGAACCGGCCCGGATCATCCTGCGGTCCGGGCGGACTCGTCAAAGGCCCCTTGGGATAGGGCAGGCTCATCTGATCGAAAATCGAAGCGTTGCGCAGCTTCTCGTCAAAACTCTTAGCGGCTTTGCCGTCGGAGACCTTTTGCCGTGTTCCGTCTCGCCAGAGCAAATCCGTCCCGTCGTGGCCCACTAGTTGATCGGGATAGGCTCGGACGAGCGCATCGAGGGAAGCCGCACAGAGCGGCGGCGACGCCAACAAAGCCGCGCATAAAGTCATCGCTATAGTCCGCGAACCTTTCAACGACTTCCCCTCTTTCGTTGGTTCTCCTTGCCGCCTACACTGGGCGCCGGCCCTAGTCCGCCCGCTCCCACCCGTTCATGCCGAGTCGTTCCTGCGGGAGGAAGCGCGACTTATAGGCCATTTTCTGCGACCCCTCGACCCAATAGCCGAGATAAACATGCGGCAGGCCGAGACGGCGGGCGCGCTCGATGTGATCGAGAATCATGTAGGTGCCAAGCGAGCGCTGCGGCTGGTCCGGCGCGTAGAACGAATAGACCATGGAGAGCCCGTCGGCGAGGAGATCGGTCAGGCAGGCGGCGACAAGTGGTGGTCCGCCGCTGCGGCTTTGCGGCTCGCGGGCCAGGGCGCGATATTCGACGAGGCGGGTTTCGACATGGCTGTCCTCGATCATCATCGAATAATCGAGGACGGTCATGTCGGCCATGCCGCCTTCGCCATGCCTCGCGTCGAGATAACGGCGGAACAGCGAATATTGCTCGGAGGTCGGCTCGGCGCGTCCGACCGCCCCGGACAGATCGCGGTTTTGCTCGATGACCCGGCGGAAATTGCGCGACGGACGAAATTCATCGACCTTCACCCGGACCGAGACGCAGGCGCGGCAGTTTTCGCAGGCCGGCCGATAGGCGATCGTCTGCGAGCGCCGGAAGCCGGAGAGCGTGAGCTGGTCGTTCAGCGCCACCGCGCGGCCGCCGATCAGATGGGTGAAGACCTTGCGCTCCTGCCGATCCGGGAGATAGGGGCAGAGGGAAGGCGCCGTCAGGTAGAACTGCGGCGCGTCGCGCGGCTCTCGCGTCAAGCTGATTCGTCCCTATGTCGAAGGTTCGGCTGCATAAAATTCAGGCTAGCGCTTTCCGGGCGCCATGCAAAGCCTGACGCCCGGCCTGTTCGCTAAAACGGCCGCCGCGTGACGATCACGCCGGCGAGCATGTCATGCAGGCATCTTTTGCCTTCAGCGAAGAATGAAACAAGAAATATCGGCAGGAACATGGTGCTGAGGTAAAACAGCACGGCATGCGCCGCGGCGTTGAGGAACGGCGTCCGTTCTCCGTCGACGAGACGCATTTCAAGATCCATCGCCCGCATGCCGGGCGTCGCCATCCGCCAGCTCGACACGGTCAAGCCATTGTAGAAGAAAGCGACTAAGGGAAACAGCGGCGGCAGAAGCAGCAAGGTCAGCCCGAAGGTCACGACGGCCAGCGCCAGCCAGAGCGCGAAAGACAGGAACGTGACGAGGACCAAGTCGAGAACAAGGGCGAATATGCGCCGCGTCCGCACCCCGGCGAGCGCCTCGGGCGGAAGATAGGCTGGAAGGAACATCGGCGGGGCCATTCGTTTGTCGAAACCGCTCCAGTCGCTCATCTGTCTGCTCCAAGTTCGGATCTGCTCAAAGCCCGCGGCGGCCAATTTCGACCGAGCCTGATGTGGTCGCGGGGAGGCCGCCGCACAAGGAAAAACTTGGTCGACTTTTTCGATATTTAGATATCGGATATACCCAACGTCGCAAAAGAACATCCTCCAACTCTTCGAATTCGCGCGCTTCCCTTATGGAATTAAGTCCACGGGATAAGGAAAGCTCTTCTGGTCGCGCTAAATCATCGCTGGCCGCCCCGCTTTCAAGACGGCGCCGCCAGGCGGAAAGGATGACGGTGCCGGCGCGGCAGAGCAAAAGGACTAATGGTTGATGAATCTCATTCCGCCGCGCTCACCCTGCTTACGCTTTGTGGATTATGCGCCGGCGCGGCCGCCGCCGGCGAGGAGCCCCCGCCCGATTTCGTCCGGCTCGCAGATATTGCGCCGGGGATCATTCAGGACATTCGCTACGCCGGCGCCGATAATTTCACCGGCCGCCCCGTGCCAGGCTATCGCGCGCCGCGCTGCTGGCTGCGCCGAGAGGTTGCGGAGGCGCTCGCCGCCGCGCAGTTGGAGGCCGCAAGCGAAGGCTTCACGCTGATCGTCTATGATTGCTATCGGCCGCAGCGGGCGACGAAAGCCTTCATCGCTTGGGCGCAAGACGGCGCCGATCAGGCGATGAAGCCGGTCTATTATCCAAATGTCGACAAAGCGGCGCTGTTCGATCTCGGCTATATCGCGAAAGCCTCGGCCCATTCGACCGGCTTGGCGGTCGATATCGGCATCGCAGGGCTTGATTTCGGCACGCCTTTCGATCTCTTCGACGCGGCGTCGGCGACCCATGATCCCAATGTGGGGGCTGTCGTCAAGGCGAACCGCGCCAAGCTGTTCGATCTGATGCGGCGGCACGGCTTTTCCAATCTGCCGCAGGAATGGTGGCATTTCGCGCTCGAAGGCGTGAAGGATGCCCCGCCGCGGGATTTCGAAGTGAGATAGGACGCCTCGATCGGGTTTGACTGAGATGCGGCAAGCGATCCATCATTTGCATGTTCCAACCAAGGGCAAGGGGCTCTTCGAGATTACCGGCGAACTCTCCGCATGGCTCGGCGGGCAGAAAATCTCGACGGGTCTCTTGACCCTCTTTTGCCGGCACAGCTCCGCCTCGCTCCTTATTCAGGAAAACGCCGATCCTGATGTTCGCGTCGATCTCGCGGGTTTTTTCGAGGCGATCGCGCCCGAAGACGCAAGCCGCTACGTCCATGCGACAGAGGGCCTCGACGACATGCCGGCGCATATCCGAGCGGCGCTGACGCAAACGCATCTCGCGATTCCGATCGAGTCCGGCCGGCTGACCTTGGGGACTTGGCAGGGCGTTTATGTGTTCGAGCATAGGCGCGCGCCGATGCGGCGTGAAATCGTGCTTCACCTCTTGGGGGAATAGCCGGCGCGGTTCAGCCCGGGCCGGCGAGTTCGGCGAGCGCCGCCGCAATCGCGCCGACCTCCGGCCAGTCGAGAGGCAAAGCCGGCTCGGAGCCTTCGAGCAAAACTCCGTCCGGCGTCACCTTGGCCGAGAAGTCCCGATCGCTCGCGATTGGACTCATGTAAATTTCATCGACTTTGCTTTTGCCGTCGCGGACGGCGGCAAGCGCGCGGGCGACCGTGCGGGCTTCCTGCGGCGTCAGATCGAAAGAGCGTCCATCCGGGACCGTGAGGCGGAGCAATTCGCCTAGTCCCCGGTGGGTCACGCGGATAACTGAACTTTTGCTCATGGGTTCACGTCCAAGCCTGCGCCGGCCAATCGCCTCGGCGGGCTCCGGCCGCGCGAGCCTTGCCGCCTTATGATCCATGCCTTCAATACTAACAAGCCCGCGCTCTGCGGGCGGAGCGTATTCACAATTCTCCGGTTTTCGCGCGCCGTCGCGCCTCTTGCTCTTCGACCCAGGTCGAGACGGTGTCGATAAGCCTGATCGCGCCAGGCATGCGGCCATAGGCGTCGCGCTGGGCGTCGGTCGCGGGTTCGAGCGTGCGCCACCATGCAATCAATTGCTTGACGAGCGCGCGCGCCGATAAGTCTCCCGAAGCGCTCCCGGGAGCGTGGGCGACGCCGAAACTGCTTTCGACATCTTGGACGCAGGACAAAATATAGGCTCTGTCCTCGCGGCTGAACGGCAGCGGGCCATCGGGCGCGCGCCGCACCATCCGCAATTCGCTGAGCTCGGGAATATAGTCCTTCACGGCGATCCGGCCCTCATCGTGCCGCCGCGCGGCGCGTGAACGCTTTCTTCGAGCCGGTCGGCCGCGAGGTTAAGGGCTTCGGCCTTGCGCCGCAGGAGGTCGATGACCTCGGTGAAAGTCGCGTCGCCCGGCTCGCCAGCCAAGGCGGCTCTCCAGTTCGCGCCATGAAGAAGCTCCGCCGCCTCGGCGAAACGCACTTGCAATTGACCCCCAGAGTCGCTCGCGTCGCTCGACTTGGCCTCGGCGCGGCTCATTTCGGGCGCCTCCAACTCCCGCGCGGCTTCCGCCAGCCTAATGAGTTCCGGAAGCACCGCCCGCAGAGCTTCCGCGCTTGAGAATGGAATGAGCCAGGACCGTTTGCCGGGACGCCATTTGGCCTTGGGCATCCAGCGCAACAGGCGGTTCAGCGCGTCGCTATACCCCGTGGCGACGATGATTCCGTCATCGCCGATCTTGACCCAAGGCGTCGGCGGAAAAGGATTCGCCGCAAGAGCCTGACGGGCGTCCTGTTCGGTGGAAGGTTCAGGCGGCATGATCTCTTTTCGCCATGGGGCCGGCGCAATCTCTCAAAAGCAATTCTCGGGCCGCAGCTCCGGTTTGTTCCGCCATGCGCGGCGCGGCGGTTTCGGTTCAAAATGAATTTGCGGCGCCGGCGAAAACGCGGCCGATGGGCTTGCCCGCGACCTTCGGATTCGAACAAAAGAGACTCTATGAGCTCGAAGCCCCCGGAAGCGCGAAAAAGTCGAATTCCCCGCGCATTCATGGTAGCAAGCGGAGGGGAGCGGGGCCATGACTCAAGCGGCTTGCGTGTCGGCGGCGATCCTCGTCATTGGCGACGAGATCTTGTCTGGACGCACAAAAGATAAGAATATCGGCTATATTGCTGATTATCTTGCCAAGATCGGGATTGATCTTCGCGAGGCGCGGGTCGTCGGGGATGTCGAGGCCGAGATTGTCGCCGCCGTCAACGCGCTCCGCGCGCGCTATGATTATCTGTTCACGACCGGCGGGATCGGCCCCACGCATGACGACATCACCGCCGAAGCGGTGGCGGCGGCGCTCTGCGTCGAGGTGGTCGAAGACCCTCGCGCGATAGCCCTTTTGCTGGAGCGGATCGCGCCGGAGGACCTGAACGAGGCGCGCCGCCGCATGGCGCGAATCCCGCGCGGGGCCGAGCTGGTGGCGAACAGAATATCCAAGGCGCCGGGCTTTTGGATCGCCAATGTCATCGTCATGGCGGGCGTGCCGGCGATCATGCAAGCCATGCTCGACGATGTTGCACCAAGGCTGGCGACCGGCCGACGCATGGTCGCCGAGACGATCGAGGCCGGCGGCCTGCCCGAAGGCGTCTACGCCGCCGCGCTCGGCAAGGTCGCCGCCGCCAACCCCGAGCTTTCGATCGGCTCATATCCCGCCTTCCGTGACGGCGGCTTCCATAATGAGATCGTTGTTCGCGGCCGGGACCCGGCGCGGGTCGGCGCGGTCGCTGCGGCGATCAACGCCCTTGTGTCGCGCCTCGTTAATGGAAAGGCGTGACGCCTCATGCGAGAGCCCTCTCAAGAGCCCTCTGCGCGGAAAAGCCTTGCGGCCGAGAAGGCCTTTCATGTGTCTTGGGACCAGTTCCATCGCGACGCGAGAGCGCTGGCCTGGCGCTTGAGCGGGGCCGCGCCCTTTGTCGGGGTTGTCGCGATCACGCGGGGCGGCTTGGTGCCCGCCGCGATCGTCGCCCGTGAGCTCGACATGCGCCTCATCGACACATTCTGCGTCGCGAGCTATGTCGACGAAAGGGTCCAGACCGAAGTCAAAGTCTTGAAGACCGTGTCTCCAGAGCTCGGGCGCGGCGATGGGGAAGGTCTTCTGATCATTGACGATCTCGCCGACACGGGCGCGACGGTCAAGGCCGTCCGCGCCCTTCTGCCGAAGGCGCATGTCGCGACCGTCTACGCCAAGCCGCTCGGGCGACCGCTCGTCGACACATTCATCACCGAGGTTTCGCAGGACACCTGGATCTATTTTCCTTGGGATCTGGGCTTGAGCTTTCAAGCGCCGATCGCGCGATCGGAGCGCGGCTGACGGCGTCTTTGTCGAGGAGGAGGAACCATGGATCGCCGCGAATTCTTAGCCGCCGCCGGAAGCGTTGCGGCGTTTGTTCCGGCGTGCCAGGCTTACGCCCTGTTCGGCGGCGGCGCGTTCATCGATCACGCCATGCCGGGCGTCGGCTTGACCGTAAACGGCAGCCCGCGTGAACTCAGGCTCCATTTTGGCCTCGGCGTGGTCGCCGCCCTATCCAGCGTTCAGCTCATGACATCCACCGGGGCCGAGGTTCCGGTCAGCCAGCCCGTCAATGATCCTTCCGATCCGCAAACCGTGATCGTCAAGCTCGGACGCGCGCTGACGCCTGGCGTCTATTCGGTGGGCTGGCGCATGGTCTCGATCCATGGACGTCCGACTGCCGGCGCCTATCATTTCACGGTCGCTTGAATCCGGGATGGTTTGTCTGCGAAGACGGCGTTTGGCGGCACGCTCGCTTGGGATCAAATCGGCCAACCGCCACCGGATGCCGCTGCAAGGCTTGATGGCCCTCGGCCACATTTTTGCTTGGTGCGGCCGCTGGCGTCGGCGAAGACAGCTCCGAATTGCGCCGCCGATGCATCGCATGCTACCTGAGCCGAGGCGAGAGCTTCAGTCGATATTGGGTCTGCAGGGTTGAAAGACGCTCCGGCTCCGAGCCATTCGAAGCGGCGTTTCTCCTTGGATTATTGATAAATCGCGGACGTGGCGAAACAGGTAGACGTAAGGGACTTAAAAACCGATATATCTACGGTGCGACGCACTGCCGCAGTTTTCTATTTTTATTCAGATAATCAATGACTTGGAAGTCAGCGCTGGGTAAACTTAGAACCAGGGGACAACGAGCTAGGAGCCAAATAGGAGCCAGAGCGTAAGAAACCACTGAATCTTCACTCGCGCGCGATAGGGCGCGCCGTGGCACGACATCATAAATGCGGACGTGGCGAAATCGGTAGACGCAGCAGACTTCAATTGGAGTGCCCGCAGGGAAATCTGTGGAGTAGAACCGCTCAAAGTCGGGGAAAGCTAAGGGGCGCCCTAAGCCAATCCCGAGCCAAGCCCTTTGGGGAAGGTGTAGAGACTAGACGGGCGGCGCCTTCGGTTTGGCGACCATGGCGAAGGGATAGTCCAGACCACGAACGCCCATGGGCGGCGGCGAAAGTCGAAGTGGTACGAAAATCTGTTTCTCTTTGAGAGTGCGGGTTCGAGTCCCGCCGCCCGCACCAGCCTCCGAGTCTTGCCAAGGTTGGGGTCGAGGGTTCGAATCCCTTCGCCTGCTCCAAAATCTCTCATATATTTCAGTTTGTTAAAAACGGTCCTTCGGGGCCGTTTTTGCTTAGAACCGTCTCCGCTCCTTGCATTCTGAGCGGGTTCCATGCGCCAGGAAGAAAGCTGTCGGATAGAATGTCGCAGGCTCGGCGGCGTGCTTGCCGAATTGTAGCGCAGGCTGTGAGGTCGGCGATCTCCAGAATTGCCCTATGAAACCAGAAACGTGGAAACGCCGTTCGAGTGCTCCGCTAGGCGGTTGAGCGCGGCAATTCCAGCTTCGATGTTCCCGGCAGGCTCAAAATGAAGTCCTTTCCCATGATCGCGGCCGGCGTCCAGCAGCCAGGAGGAAACCCTTCCGCGATCAGGCGCTCGACGATGGCCAAAGCGCTGAAAACGGTCAGGGTATAGCCGTTCAGACTGGAGATGCGGATTTCCTCGCTTCTTCCGCTCGGGTCCTTCGCTTCGCCCCAAAGCCATGTCGGATTGGCGTCGCGCGTCACGGCATCCGGCCCCTGCATGGTTTTCTCGATCCTCTTGACGAGCCAAGCCTGGACGCGAGGAGATCGCAAGACGAAGCCAAACGCGTTCATCAGCCGCGCGACCGCCAGGCGCGGAAACGAGATTGGCGTGAAGACGGTGATGTTGGGAATGCCCGTGGTGTAAAAGGCCGAGGCGACATCGCCCCATGGAATAGGCATCGCCCGCCTTGGGCCGCGGCCGAAATCTATGTCGCGACAGCCACGGCCGATGGGAAGGTCGACGATCCGCCCGCCGCGCCGAATTTTGCCGCTCTTGCCCAACGACTCGACGAGCGTCTTGGCCGTGCCCTGCGACATGCGCTGGTCGGACTCGAAGCCCAGCGCGAGCTCATGCGCTTGGGGCAATGCCATCTTGAGCATCAGGGCTATGCAGTCGGTCGGCGCGACGTCGAAGCCAACCCCTGGGCACAAGACAACGCCTGCCGACCTCGCATCCGCGTCAAAGCGATGCGCGCCTTCGAGAACTTCGATTTCACCTGTTATATCGAGATAGTGAGTTTTGGCTATCAGGCATGCCTTCATCAGCGGATTGGCGGTTTTCGAAAAAGGTCCCGCGCAATTCAATACGAGACCAATGCCGGCGAGCGCCGTTGCAATATCAAGCGGCGCGTCGAGAGCGAACGCCTTCGAGGGGAGGCTGAGTTCCCTGGCTAGGCCGGCGATCTTCGCCGCATCTCTGCCGGCGAGAATTGGAGCGGCGCCTCGTTCTTTCGCCTCGCGCGCAATCAATTCGCCCGTGTAGCCATTCGCGCCGTAGATCATCCAATCCATGATCGCCTCCTGTTTCAGACGGCGTCAGGAACGACGCATCAGGCATCGTTTTGAGATTATAGGCCCATTGCCGAATTAAGGGAAAACCACGAATCGCCACGCATGGCCGGCGGTCACTGTCGCGAGCGCAACGATGCCGCCGAGAGTTTTTCGGTTCGGCCCTACGATATAACTTCGATGAGAACGTCGTGTTCGTCGTGGGATCGAGGAGAATTGGCGGCGTTCCAAGCGGACCACCCGCTTGGAACGCCGCCGCGCAAGGATTGTGTGGCGGCGGCGAGCCCCGCCTTGGCGACGCCCGCCGTTCCAGCAGCCGCGCGGCGCAAGCCGGCCTCGCCCGAGCTTGCGGCCGCGAGGCCATAGGCGCTCGCCGCGCCGCCAGCCATCGAAGCGCCACCGCGCGCGGCGAAAGATGTCGCGCCGACAAGAGCCCCGGCGCCGTCGCGCACGCCCATAATGCCCGCTGCGCCGAGGCCTGCGGCCGCCAGTCCCGCGCCGACGGCTGCGCCGGCGCCGAGCTGCGGCGCGCCCGCCACGAGACCCGTCGCAATGCCGGGTCCGAAAATGCCGAGCCCAAGGAGAGACAGAGCCGCCAGCACAAGGGACAGCGCATCATTGATTGTCGGCTGATTGCCGCCGAAACCTTGCTTGAATTGAGAGAAGAGGCTTGTGCCGATGCCGGTGATGACGGCGAGCACCAGGACCTTCACGCCGGAGGCCACGACATTGCCGAGGACTTTTTCGGCCAAGAAAGTGGTCTTGTTGAAAAGGCCGAAGGGAACCAGGACGAAGCCGGCGGGCGTGGTCAGCTTGAACTCGATCAAGGTCACGAAGAGCTGGACGGCGAGGACGAAGAAAGAGATCAGCACGATCGCCCAGGCGAACATGAGGACGGCGATCTGGACGAAATTCTCGAAGAAGGAGACGTAGCCCATCAATTGGCCGGCCGCGTTCAAGATGGGCGTGCCGGCGTCGAACCCAACCTGTGCGATGCGGCCCGGATGGAGGAAATCCGCAGCCGACAGATTGGAGCCGGCGGCCTTCAGGCCAAGGCCGGAAAAGCTGTCGAAGATGATCTTGGCGAGCTCGTTGAAATTGCCGATGAGGAAGGCGAAAAAGCCGATATAGGGCGTCTTCTTGATGAGGCGGGCGATGACGTCCTCTTCGCCAGCCATCGCCCAGAACAGGCCGGCGAGCGTGACGTCGAGCGCGATCAGAGTCGACGACAGGAATTTCACGTCGCCGCCGAGAAGGCCGAAGCCGGAATCGATATAGGTCGTAAAGGTATTGAGGAATTGGTCGATGATTCCGCTGCCGCTCATGCTCAGCGCTCCACGGACGCTTTGGGAGATGAATTGCTGCCGAGGTCGGCAAGACGCAGCCCGACCCGGCCCGAGACCGGCGCCTTGATGCGGCAATAATCAAGATTGAGCTGGGCGTTGTCGATCAGAGCCTGATCGATCTTCACCACGCCTTCATATTGATGGACGAGCAACTCCTGCGTGTCGAGCTGCTGGCGTGGCGCCGAATCCTGCTTGACCAGGCGGCGGTAGCGCTCGAGATCGAGCTTGGCGTTTTCGAGCAACGCCTGCTCGCGCATGAGTTGGCCCTGGGCCTGATGCAGCGCATTTTGATAGGGGCGCGGATCAATCTCGGCGAGGAAATCGCCCTGCTTCACCATCTGGCCTTCCCGATAGGCGATCTCGACGAGCTTGCTGCTGATCTCTGACTTGACTGACACTGTCGCAAGTGGCGTCACCGCGCCGAGCCGGCCAGCGTGACGCCGAGATCGCCGGCGACGGCCGCAGCTACGCTCACGGGGACTGGACGCGGCGCATCGGCGGGCTTGCCGGCTGGCGGCGCGGCAGGCTTCAAATATTGCCAGCCCAGCAAGCCGACCATCAAAACCACGGCGATGAGCCAAGGCGCAAGCCGCCAGCGCGGCCGCGCCGCCGGAGCCGTCTCATGCAACACATCGCGATCAGAGATTTTCGCGACGGACTCGGCCGCGGGATCTGTCATCACACCTCTCGACGATTGACGGCAGCTTTTTCCGCGCGCCGTTTGCGATAGGCGGCTATCTCTTGCGCGATCGCATGCCGCCGATTGAACGCCAATTGCGTGAGCGGCGCGACCAGAAGAATTGGCGGGCCCGATTTTCCGTGCAAATCGATGCGGCACATCAGGCCCTTCTCTTCGCTCGCATAAAAAACATCAGTGACCGTAAGGCGGGTTAGGACGTTTGCGCCAGAAAAGCGCCGCCGCAAGGCGGCCGCCAGCGCCGTCAGTCCATGCGCCGCGAGCGGCAAGGCCCGCCGCAGCTTTTGCGCGAGCCGTTCGGCGCGCTGATCCACCTTGGACGCGCCCTGTCGTCCAAATGATCTGGTCATCATTGTCATTCCGCCGAGACCTTCATCGCTTGCGCCACGGCGCCTGCGCCGCGATGCGCCGTGGAAAATCGTCACGCCCGCCGCTTCTTCCACCAGATGCAGACGCCGGTGATCGACAGCATGATCATCACAAAGCCCAATCCGCAGACAAAAATGCGGTAGGGAAGGCCGAACACGGCCCCCATGTGCAGGGCGGCGAGCCAGGTCGAGAGTGTATCGCCCGCATATTGGCGGTGGGCAGCAGAACCAGTTTCAGCGCCCCGATGTTCGCGCCAAAGTAGATTTCCGTTTTACCGTACTGCCCCGGGTGTCGAGGCTGCCGCGAACGACATAACAATAAGCGCCACGCTTTGCGTCCACGGACAAGGCAGCCGGCCGCTTAAAGCGAGAACCATGCGCGCTGGCTTGCTCCGCCGAGAGCTTCTCGCCTGTGGTCGCCGCCGCGCGCAAGCGAGGGGCCGCATTCTGATACTTCATCGACGTTGTAGCTCCGCTGCTTCTGTGAATTGCGCGGCAAGGCCGGCGAACATGTCGCGCATTGGCTCGGCAATGGAGGGCGGAGTGGTCTTGAGTGTGCCGCCCGCGAAAGGCGGTTCGGGCCGGTATTCGGTCACGAGCATCTGCGCCTGCGCATAAGGACGCCCGCGCAGCGCCTCCACGACCGCGAGCGCCAAGTCGAGACCGGCGGTCACGCCCGCGCCGGTGATGACGCGCCCGTCGGCCACGACGCGCGCGTCGACCGGGGTCGCGCCGAAAAGTGGCAGCAGTTCGCGGGTCGCCCAGTGCGACGTTGCTCGCCTGCCGTTGAGCAGCCCCGCCTGACCAAGCAGCATCGAGCCAGTGCAGACGCTGGTCACGTACTTCGCTCGCCCGCCGCGATCGGCGAGCCACGTGACGATGTCCGCACGCCTCATCGCGTCGACAGTGGCATGGGAGCCGCCGGGGACGAACAGAAGGTCGAGGTCGGAAGGGACATCCGCCATCGTCACCGTCGGCTGGATAGCCATGCCCTGTTCCGAAGGGACGTCCGCGCCTGCTGTGCCCGTCGTCACCAAATGCACGGTCGCACCCATCATGCCGGCGAAGAAAGCATACGGCCCCACGAGATCGAGCGCAGTGAAACCCGGATAAACCAGCATGGCGATCTGCTCGTTGCCGTGCATGGTAAGGCCAGGCACTGCCGCTAACGCTTCGTGAGCTGCCATGGAACGGGCCTGTGCCTCGGCCACACGGTCGGCTACGGCCGCGGCCGCGCGATCGAGCGCCAGGAAGGGGGAGAGCAGCGCCGCCGTCCCGAGCTCGGCCAGATACAGAAAATCGCGGCGATCCAGCATCATATCCTCCATTGGAATTCGAGGCACAAGGTGGTGGTTAAATCCTCAGAAACTCTTGGCTCTAACAAAGGCTTCGCCTCCGACCGCTTCAGCCTGCTTTACGAAATCGACGAACATTTCCTCCGTCATCTTCGTAACGGCCGCAGGCGCACGATCCGGAGTCCCCGCGTCATAGGGCGGCTGAGGCGCATATTCCGCAATAAGCTGCACGGTCTGAGCATAGGTTTTATCCCTCATAAGGCCGACCAGCGTCAGGCCGAAGTCGATTCCCGCGGTGACGCCGCCCCCAGTGATGCGGTTGCGGTCCATTACGACGCGTCCCGCCGCCGGGATGGCCCCAAAAGTCGGGAGCAGCGCCTTTGCCGCCCAGTGCGACGTCGCCTTGTACCCTTCAAGGAGGCCGGCTGCACCGAGAAGTAGCGAGCCTGTGCAAACGGAGGTGACATATTTCGCGCGGGTGCCGCGGTCCTTCAGAAAGCGCAGCGTGGCGTCGTCCTGAATGGCCGCGAGCGTGCCCGACGATCCGCCGGGCACACATATAACATCGAGTTCCGTAGGGCAGTCTTCGAAACTCCGGGACGGCGTGAACGCCAGTCCCGCGTCGCTTAGTACCGGCTCTTTCGTTCTGGCGACGACATGGGTCGTCGCCCCCATAAGGCTCGCCAGCATGTGGTGCGGTCCAACCATGTCGAGAGCGGTGAATTGTGGATAGATAAGGAAGGCGATCTGCTCCCTTCCGGTCCAGGACGCCGGCAGCGACGACATATCATGCGTTCGGTCTTCTGGGGAGGCCGAGGTCCTGCCTTGCGCACGCGCATCGCTGGCCCGACCGCCGAGAAACGCAAGAAGACCGGCAAAGCCGAGCGTTCGCCGAGAGATATCCATCACGACCTCCCTATTGAAACTTCCAGGAGACTTTGCCGGCAACGCTTCTGGGGTCGCCGGTCCAAACGCGACCACCATAATAATTATACGGGACAAAATAATGCTCGCCGGTCAAATTCTTGACTGTTATCGAAGCTGCAAAATTATCCTTCACATAACCGAGGTTGGCGTCGACAGTGAAATAGCCCTTCGTCTGATACACATCGGCGAGGTCGACATAGGCGTTCGATGCAGCGTAGACGCCGGCTCCGATGCTCCAGCCGTCGAGCGGACCGGGGCCGAAACTATAATTGACCCACAGGCGGCCAGAATGGGGCGGCACGATATTGAGCGTGCTTCCGGCAGGGGCCGTGCCCGGAATGTCGTTGAGCAGGATGGCGTTGACGTAGGAGTAACTGGCCAGAACCTTCCAGTTGCTGTTTGGCTGCCACAACAGATCCGTCTCGGCTCCGCGCGACCGTTGCTTTCCGATGCCCTCGTAGCCCACGCCGGTAAAAACCGGGACGCCGGTGCGGTTGATCTCGTACGCGGCGGCCGACCCGGTAAAGCCGTAACCCAGATCGAACTTGGCCCCCGCCTCGACCTGTTCGGAGTGCTCGGGCGTAGGAGCACCGACATAGAAAGTGAACGGGTTGCCGTTCAGGCCCTGGGTATAGTCGGCGAAGAGAGAAAAGCCGCCCACGATGTCGATCACGGCTCCGGCCCGCGGAAGAATGGCGCTGGCGTCCGTATTCTGAAAAGTCTGGGAAGCTGGCGAAACATTCTCGATACCAAGATTTGCGACCCGCAGTCCGCCAAGCACATGGATGCGCTCCCATGCCGTCGTCTGAAGCTGCACATAGGCGCCAGAGGTAATATAGGTATTGTCGCCGCCGAGGATCAGATTGGCGTTGTTCACGCCCGATCCGGGAGCGACATAAGATGGAAAGGAGGGATTGAGCAGGTTCACATAGCCGAGCGTGGAAAGGTCATTATAATTGCCATACATATTGCCCGTATCCGTCACCCGGCTATAGTCGGCGCCGAGCAGCAGCTTGTTTTCAGTCGGGCCGAAGCTGAATTTGAAAAGAGAGCTTGTCACCAGCGTAACTTCTTGCTGCTGCTGGTAGACAGCAACATTGAGCAAATTCCAGTAGGCGACTGGCAAAGCCGGTGAATTGCCGGCAAAATCGTATCCGTTCGTGAAGTTCTGCACCAGGTCCCTGAATTCGGTATTGCTTACCCGGGCCTGGACATTCGCAGACCAGACTTCATTGAATTGGTGATCGAAATTGGCTGTGACGCTCTGAACCCGGGAATAGGACTTCGGAATATCCGACGGGCCCACAAACAGATCAGGATTTAGCCTGAAAGACCCGGTCACGGTGCCCGTGGCGGGCAGGCCCTGATATTCCTGCTGCTCCCAACTCGTAACGCGTCCCTGGAGCGTCAGCGTCGTATCTGAATTGTTGGTGAATTTCAGCGTCGGATAGAAAGAATATCGGTTCGTTTCGATAACATTGATGAAAGAATTCGTTGACGTATATTCTCCGGTTATCCGGAACAAGACGGTTCCGTCCTGGGTGACCGGCGCATTAATGTCGAAATAGGGCTGCAGAAAGGTGAAGCTGCCGAAACGCATGCCGATTTCGGCGAAGGTCTTGTCGATCGGAAGCTTGGAGACCAGATTGATCACGCCTCCCAGCGGCGTCCCCGAGCCGCCGCCGTAGAGAACGGCGTTCGGCCCCTTCAGCACCTCGATGCGCTCGACGTTTACGAGAGAGTCGCGGTCGCCGCCGTTGTAGAAAGTCGTCAGGCCGTCCACCCACTGGTCGGCGGGAAAGCCCCGAATATAGGCGGAGTTATACGATGGGGTCTGCAGCGCGTTGGTGCCGACAACGCCGCTGACGTTGCGAAGCGCTTGCCCCACTGTAAGGCTATCCTGATCGTCAATGAGAGACCGTGGGATCACCTGTATCGACTGAGGAATTTCGTTGATCGGCGTGTTCGTGCGGGTCGCGCTTTCCGCGGTCAGCGCGCGATAGCCTTGGACCGGGCCAGCCGTTGTCTGCTCGACCGGAGGGCCGACCGGGCTCTCGCCGCCCGCGCCCTCGCCGCCCCCTCCGGGACCCGCCGCGCCGGCGACATCGACCGGCGGCAACGGAATGGCGCCAGCGTCGCTCTGCACGCCGGTATCATTTTGCGCCAGGACGATATAAACGGCGTCGCCGCTGGCGGACAGGCGGTAGGTAAGGCCCGTTCCGGAGAGAAGCTTTTTGAGCGCGCCCTCAATGGCGTAGCTACCCGCCAACCCCCGCGTCTTGAGGTTTCTTGTCAGCTCGGCGTGATAGACCAGCTGGACTCCATTCGCCTCGGCGAGACGACTGAGCGCCATGCCGATGGAGCCGGGCGGAATCTGGTAGGCCTTGACTGCCATCGCCAATTCCCAGGGCGGCATCTGGGCGTGCGCCTCCGCCGGCGCATCGGCGCCGACCGTAAACGCTCCGAAAACCGCTGCCGCCAAGGCGGTTCCCATGTGTTTGTTCCTTGGACAATAATTCCTGCTCGACATCGGCCGCCCCTACTCGTTCAGGGACGGAGCTGTCCCTACTTATCAAGACGAGCTCGGGTGGCGTGTGGTAGGGTCGGGTCGCGCAAAAAAAATTCAAAAAGTTTTGGCGGCGGCCAATTCGCTTTTCGGCGCACGCCTTATTCGTGCAGATAGACCAGATAATCGGTGAGATAAGCGACATGCAGGTTGAGCGACGCCTCGAGCGCGCGAATCGTGCCGAGCGGATCGGTGGCGTCAAACGTGCCGGTCACGCGCTGCCGCTGAACCGACGGGGCCGCGAAGAAATACCCCCGATGATAGCGCCCCAGCGTTTCCAGCACCTCGCTTAGCAGCTTGTCCTCGAAAATCAGCCGGCCGCGCCGCCAGCTCGTGACCTTGAAAAGATCGACGGGCTCTGGGGGGGTGATTGGCGCGCCGGAGCCAAAGGAGCTTTGCCGCCCTTCATCCACGATGATATTTTGGCCCCCGCTCGCCACCGCCACCCGATTTTCGGTGACGGAAACTTCGGCATGGTCATGCTCCAACGCAATGTCGAAGGCGGTGCCGAGCGCGGTGACAGTGCCGCCCGCCACTTCGACCACGAAGGGCCGAGCGGCGTCGGGCGCCACCTGGAACCAGGCCTCCCCCTCGAGAAGACCCAGACGCCTTTGCGCGCCCTTGTAATTCACGGCGATCGCCGATCTCGCGGCAAGCTGGACCTCCGATCCGTCATCAAGCGTCACGAGCCTTGTTTCGCCTGTGCCGGTGCGAAAATCCGACCTCCAGAGAAGCGACAATTCATCGAACCAGAAGAACATCGCCAACGACGCGGCAAGAAGCGCCAGTGCGGGAGCGCGCCAAGGCCTACGCTTAAACTCCGGCGCGCCGCCGGCCCACATCGCCTGCACTTTTCTAAATAGACGCGATGCATCATCAAACGCCGCCCGATGGGCCGCATCCTCGGCGAGCCAAGCGTCGAACGCCGTTCGATCCTCTCCCGACAAAGGACCGGCGTCGCATCGAACCCACCAGGCCATGGCCTGTTCGTCGATGCTCTTCTGACGCGGAAACTCCGCCTCTTCATTCATTTGGACGGCCACCGACTACGCATGACACTTCCCATTGACCTTTTTCCATCGGTGTAAAACCGCATCAGGTCCACGAAGAAAAAAGCGCGCCTTCATACAATATGACGCGCATCCCTCAATAAAGGAGTGTCCATGCGCCGAATTTATTTCAATGCCGTCCGGCACCGGCCCATTGCGATGTGCAGATGCTGCTCCACTGTTTTCCTGGAAATGCCGAGGCGTTTCGCGATCACCTCCTGAGAGAGATTCTGGCGCACGCGCAGCTCGAAAATTTCGCGGCATCGCGGCGGTAGTGACGTTACGGCGGCGGCGAGCATTTCGAAACGCTGGCCTTCCTCGATGAGATGATCGGCAGACGCTTCGTTCGAGGGCGCGTCATGGGCGCCGCCGTCGAAGACGAGATATTTCGTCTCCACTTTGCGGCGGCGCGCGAAATCCCGCGTGAGATTGATCGCGATCTGCTTCAAAAATGCCGCAGGATCGGCGATGGTTTCGAACTGATCGTGACGAAGAACGCGCACGAACGTCTCCTGTAACAGATCGGACGCATCGTCTGGACCCACCCGGCGCCTCAGATAGCCGATCAATTCGCGCTTGTTGCGCTTGAAGATCTCGCTGGCGAAATGCCTCTTACGGTCGAACATTTTAGGCACCGTTTGGAACTGGTGAACGCACACATTGGGCGTTCGCGCGGTGAAAGATCATGCTTGATGCACAATAGGGCTGAGGGTTCCGCGCCGGCGTGCCCGCGCTTCGCAGGAACGCGTTTTGCCACTCTAAATCGGGCCGTGCGGCGGCGATATGGCTAAGAAAAGCGCGGCGGCGCGCGTTGCGACCACGCGCTGGTCCAGCCGGCTGGGGGCTTGCTTTCGGCGCCAGGAAAACGCCATGCTGCACGCTTTGTGAAGCTCGCTGCCGGAAAGACCGCTGCGGTCGGCCCGATCTCGGCGATCCAGACAAGCCCGCTGACGGCGCTCGAAGAGCACAGAATGCAGCATTGACAGTGATCGTCTTGGCACGGCGCCTGGGGTTGGCCGCCGCCGGGCGCGCCGCAATAATCGCCGCCCGAGGAGAGCCCTTGTCCTCCTCCGACGCCTGCTTGCGCGAATTCCGCATGCGATGGCGCGGCGATGGCGAAGCCCTGGAGCGCGAGCAGCCATGCAAGAACTCCCGCGATTATCGCGCGGGTCAAGCTCCATCGTCCTGGCGCCAGCTTTACCATGCCGGGAATGGAACGCCGGGCAATATTTCAAGTCAATGGAGGCGCGGCGAAGCACGCGCGATATTCCGCGACTGTTGCCGAACTAGCACACAGAGGGGCTACAGCGACCTCCGAAACGCAAGCGAGAGGAGGCAGGGATTTAAAACGTAGCGCTTAGACTGCTGTCCCCATGGAACGGCTGGGCGCGCGCTATAGCGGCGGACAATGCTCGTTTCGCTTCAGTTAAATCGGCGCCGAGGGCTTCGCGCAATTCGGATTTGCCGATGATTTCGCGAAGCTCGGCCGGGACAATAAGGCGTGAATAATATCGACCGGAGCGATTTAGAAGATGCACAACCTTGCGCGCCATTCCTGTGCTACCTAACTCAAATTATGGAGTTAGAAACTGTAACAAAGGTCTGAGCCAAAGACCATCGGAAGCCAATAGCTTACGCAATTTCCGATGGTTATGTTTGTAACGATTTGTGTCCCGTCGTCCGCACCATAGGCCGCGCGCCTCCGCGTAGCCCGAATTCGGGCTTGCGCGGCGCCTCGGAGAGCCGGTCGCGCCCCTTCAAGGCGGCAGCCGATTTTCCGGCCCTGATCAGAGAAGCCGACGGGCTGATCGGGGCCGCGCTGGCGATGAAGTTTAGGCGTGAACGGCGCGGCGCGGTCGAACCACTATTCCAAGTCATGCGGGCGGCGGCGGCGGATCGCGTCGCTGGCCGCGGCCTTGGAGGAGCGGGATAAATCATCTAGGGCGAGCCGCGACCGAGGGTTTCACACCGGAAGCCGGCGGCGCCTGGAAAGCTATTCACGCGGTATGTTTGAAATTATAACATATTTATCTTTGTAATTGTATAGAATACAATAGATTTAACTGAAAGTTATAATGTTCATGAGCCCATAATTGTAAAGCGTTTCTTTATTTCACGTTTGATTCACTGAAAGATGTAAACTCCCGATTTAGCCTGTTACTTAAACTGGCTTTCACCGGTGGCTCTTATTTTCATCTCATAGAGGCGCAAAATGCGATGCGCCGCGATTTGGAAATATGAGGATTTGAGCCATGGTCAATGCGCTGAAGAGCGATGCGTCGCAAGCCCGAATGGAGCGGATCGCCGAGGTCCGTCCGGTCTATCTCGAAGCCCTGACGCTGGTGGAGCGGCTTCATCGCCGGTTGCTCGATGTGATCAAGGACGAATTCGACCGTCGCGGCCGCAGCGATGTGAACTCTGTGCAGGCCCTGCTCCTCTATAATATTGGCGATAAGGAGTTGACCGCCGGCGAGTTGCGCACACGCGGATATTACCTCGGCTCCAACGTCTCCTATAATGTCAAGAAGCTCGTCGAGACGGGCTATCTTCACCATGCCCGTTCGCGCGTCGACCGCCGCGCCGTCCGCATCAGCCTGACCGACAAGGGCCGTGAGGTGCATGAGGTTGTCGCCGGCCTCTATGACAAGCATGTCGTCACGGTCGAGCAAATCGGCGGCATCACCTCCGATGAATTCGGACGGTTAAACCAATCGCTGGTTCGGCTAGAGCGGTTCTGGACGGATCAGATAAGGTTCAGACTTTAGATCACGAAAGTGATCTTGCCGAAGAGTTTCGAGCGGCGAGGGTTCACGCGGCGGGGTTAGAGCATGATGTTTTTAGACAGAAGCTCATCCTGTGTTGGCGAGGAAGTTCCGCCATTTTGCCGGCGGGACGAGATTGACGACCGGTCCTGTGCGTCTCCGGGCGTTAGCGAAGGCGCGGCGGCGCCTATTCACGCATGTTGCCTCAGGAGCTTGCGAGGTCGGTTTGTTTAAGGCCAAAGGAAAATAGCCGATACCAGCCAAACCGCGCCAGCTCGACGGCGTCGCCCAGTCCCGCGGCGCGAGCCTGAGATTCCAGGAGGGACGGAGTTTCCGGCAGGTCATTATTGAGAAGATGATCGCAAATCGCAGTCTTTTCATCCTCACTTAAGGCACGCCAATCGCGGCGCAGCCAATCGCAATAGCGCTGAAAGTGAACGGGCAGGCTCTCGTCTTCCTCGCGCGTGACATCGGTCAACAATAGGAGCCCATCTTGCTCCAACCTCTTTGCCGCTAGAACGAAAAACTGCGCCTTCTGATCCGTGGACAAGTGGTGGACTGCATAACTGCTGTGGATTACGTCGTAACACCGATCGCCCTCATTCAGGGCCGCAAGCAGATCGCTTTGGGTCAAGCGCACAGGACAGGGGAGAGATTTGAGATTTTGTTCCGCCAAAGCCAGCGCCGGCTCGGACAAATCAACGCCCTCGTAAGTCCGAACCTCCATGTTCAACAGCATTGAAGTTAGACTCGCGGCGTCGCCGCAGCCCAAATCGAGGATGGAAAAAGATCGGCCGGCGAAACGCGACCGCAGGACGCGCTCAATATGGGCGCTGAACTCAGCGTGACGCATATAATTGGCGTCAATGACCTTACGATATCTGCGCCAGACGCCAAAATATTCTATCGCCGAATGATCAGACATGGGACATCCTGTTGTGAACTCTGCGCAAAATTGGCGGGCGAGGCGAACAAAGCGGCGCAACTGCTTGGCGGCCAAGGCCCCGAACCTCCAAGGACGCGCTTCGCGCCAGGACCGAAGCTAAAGCCGGCATTCGCCAAAGGAGCGGACCTCATGACATATGCTGAAGTCAAGCGGCGCCGTCATATCTGGCCGACGCTATCCGTGTGGTTTCGGGTTTGCAATCGTCTGTAGGATTTCAAATCCTTCGAATTCCGGATGGCCCAGCGTTAACGGCTTGCGATCGCCGGCGTGTTGATGGGCGGCGCGGAAATGCTCGGACTTGGTCCAGGCGAGGAAATCCTCCTGGCTGGCCCATATCGTGTGCGACGAATAGAGCACATGATCTTCGCGCTCGGGGCCGCGCAGCAAGTGGAATTCGACAAAGCCTTTGACCTCGTCGAGCCGCGAGTCGCGCGTAAGCCAGACATTTTCGAAAGCTTTTTGCTCGTCCTTGAGGACTTTGAAACGGTTCATGGCGATGAACATGTGGTTTTCTCCGGCTCCGCCTTTGCGGCTCCGCTTGCATAACCCATTTCCGCGCCCGAGAGGAGCCCAAGCATTGCCTAGGGCGAACCTCCGTTAACATGCTGATGTTTCGATTAAAGTAGACGGCATTGCGGGGCGCGGATCGGCTTTGGCCCGCACCGTCAGAACGCGTCCCAATCGGATGGACTCATCCAATCGACAAGAACGCACTCCAGGGCAGTAAGTAAGCGCATGCTCTAGTGAGGCGGTGATTTTCTCATGATTTCCAATACTTATCACCATAACGGCGGGGGTCCCATGCCCGCGCCGACTTATAATCATGACGCAGGCGCGATCGTGACGCTATACGCCTCCCCGCACGACTTTGCATGCGCTCCTTGAGCACAGCCACAAAGCAATCGAGCTCCCGGCTTTCCGGCGCAAGGATGGTCCGGGTCTCAAGCATGCGGCCCATGTCACGCGGCGGCGGAGAGGCGGCCGGCTTCGGCCGTCAGCAGCATTTTGAGTTCCGGAGTGCAGGAGCCACAATTTGTTCCTGCCTGCAGCGCCGCCCCAATCTCGGACGGGGTTTTGAGATTCTCGGCGCGGATCGCGGCGCGGATCGCGGCCTCGTCGACCGCAAAGCATGTGCAAACGATCTTGCCTTTCGCGGTCGAACCCGCCGCGACGCCAGCCAGCAAAGAGAGCCGCGCGGCAGGATCGAGCGCTTGGCCGAGTAAACGCGCCGCATGCCCGGAGTCGGGCAAGGCGGCGCGCGGCGCGGCGAAGAACGCGCAAGCCTCCAACCGGCCATCGATCAGCGCGGCATAGCGGAAGGCCGACCTTTTCGGGTCGGAGTAAGAGATGATCTCGGTCTGTTCCGGCGCCCGAAGCAGGCGGCGCAAGGCGGCTTCCGAATGGATCAGCTCCGCAAGCGGCGCCCAGCCGGACATTTCATAGGCGAAGCCGGCAGCGATAGGCGCCCTGGACCAATAGGCGGTTTCGCCGAGGCCGGGATCGCCGGCGGCGCGGCGCAACAGCGCGCCCCGCCAAGCTTCGGCGACGGCTGCGATCCGCACTCTCGTTCCCTTGAGGTCCGGCTGGCCCGAGACCGGATCAGTGGCGGCATGCGCCAGCCGGCCGATCGGGCCGCAGGACGCAAACTGGTCGGTCCAGTGCATAGGCGCGAACGCCTCGCCCGGGCGCATCGCGGCGTCGATCACAACGGGCAGAACGGCGCTCGCATGCGGAGTTTCGATTCGCGCGAGACCACCGTCTTCGACGCCGCGCAGCGCCGCGTCGCGCGGATGCAGCGTGAGGCGCGGCCCGGCGGCATGCGTCATCAGTTGCGGCACGCGGCCGGTGCGCGTCATCGTGTGCCACTGGTCGCGCCCGCGCCCGGTGTTGAGAATGATGCTGTCATCGGCGGGCTTCTCCGCTGACCGCGGCGCGAGCGCAAGCATGCGCGCGCGGCCGTCCGGCGTGGGAAAGCCGCCGCGCGCGAAGAGGCGCGCCGTCGATCTCCCGCGCCCTGACTTAGGGCAAGGCCATTGAACCGGCTCCAGCGCGTCATAGGCGGCGTCATCGAGCGCGGCGAGCGCACCGATGTCAAAGACGCGCCGGCCGTCATTTTCGAATGACGACAATGCCGCGTGTTCGCGGAAAATCTCGCTGGCCGTCAAATAGGAGAACGCCTTCGTCCAGCCCATGCGGCGCGCCACTTGCGCGAACATCCACCAATCGGGCTTCGCCTCTCCCGGCGCGGCGGAAAATGCGCGCTGGCGGGAGATGCAGCCGTTCCGAATTGGTGACGGTTCCGTCCTTCTCCGCCCAGGCCGCCGCCGGCAACACAATGTGAGCCAGCGCGGTGGTGTCGGTGGGCCAGGCGTCGGAGACGATCACCAGGGGGCATTTCGCCAGCGCCTCGCGCACGCGCCCGGCGCGCGGCATGCTGTCGGCCGGATTGGTCGCGGCGATCCAGATCGCCTTAACGCGGCCATCCGCGACCGCTTCGAACATATCGACGGCCTTATGGCCGGGCCGCGCCGCCACGTCCGGCGCGCTCCAAAACCGGCGCAGGCGATCTATGTCATCCGACGTGAAAGCCATATGCGCCGCGAGCTGGTTTGCGAGGCCGCCGACCTCGCGGCCCCCCATCGCATTGGGCTGTCCCGTCAGCGAGAAAGGCCCCATTCCGGGCGCGCCCGATACGTCCCGTGGCGAGATGGCAATTGAGGATGGCGTTGACCTTTCTGTGCCGCTGACCGACTGATTGACGCCCTGGGAATAAAGCGTGACCACGCGCTCAGTCCGGGCGAAAAGCTCATAGAACCGCTGTATGTCCTCCACCGCGAGATCGCGCCGCCGCCGCGACGATTTCGATGGAAGCCGCCGAGCGCCGCGCCGCGTCGAGCGCCGCGTCGAAGTTCGAGACATGGGCCGCGATCCATTTGCGATCGAGCGCGCCCGCGTCGGCGAGGTGGACGAGAAGCCCGTTGAACAACACCACATCCATGCCTGGGGCGAGCGGCAGGTGAAGGTCGGCGGTTTCCGCGGTCACGGTGCGGCGCGGGTCGATATTTATGATCTTGGTTCCGCGCCTCTCCCGCGCGGCCATCAGGCGTTGGTAGAGAACCGGGTGGCACCAGGCCATGTTGCTGCCGACCTGGACGACGAGATCGGCTTCCTCCAGATCCTCATAGCAGCCGGGCACGACGTCCTCGCCGAAGGCGCGCATATGGCCGGCGACAGACGAGGCCATGCAGAGCCGCGAATTCGTGTCGATATTGCCCGAGCCGATGAAGCCCTTCATCAGCTTGTTGGCGACATAATAATCCTCGGTGAGAAACTGGCCGGAGACATAGAATGCGATCGCGTCGGGTCCGTGGGCCTCGCGGATCCGGGTGAATTCCGCCGCGATGAAATCGAGCGCCTGGTCCCAATTTGTTTCGCGGCCATGCGCCATCGGCATGGTCAAGCGATCGGTCGGCGCAAGCGTCTCCGCGAGCGCCGAGCCCTTGGCGCACAACCGGCCGAAATTCGCCGGATGGTCGCGGTCGCCCCGCAGCGCGCCCGTCCGCCGCGACGACCCCGCAGCCGACGCCGCAATAGGGGCAAGTGGTGCGCAGCGCCGTCACGCCGCCGCCTCGGATGCGAGCGGCGGCCCGACGGGCGTGGTCCCTCTCACGGCCCGAACCGGCGGAGTCGGCGCGAAGGCTTGGCCCATAGCCAGATCGATCACCCCATGGTGCGGCGAACCTGCGGCGACGCCGTCGCATCCGCACGTCCGGGCGTCGTCCGGCATGGCGGCGAAGTTCGGGGCGGCAGGTTCGGCGGCCCCCGCCTCAACGAAGGCGCGGCCGAACACGAGACGCTCACGCAGGCCGCTCACATCCGCTTTGTCGCGCATCAGCCGCAAATACCATTGCCCATCGGCGACGTCGCCATAAAGCACGGCGCCGATCAGCTTGCCGTCGCGCAGCACGATCTTTTTGTAGAGGCCGCGAGAATTGTCGCGCAGGGTGATCTCGTCATCGCTCTCGTCGGCGGCCTGCAGCGCGCCGGCCGAGAAAACATCCACGCCGGTGATCTTGAGGCTGGTCGAGAGCGCTTGGCTGGCGAAGGCCGCCGTCTCGTCGCCGGCGAGCCGCGCGGCGCAAACTTTCGCTTGATCCCAAAGCGGAGCGACCAGGCCGAACACTTGGCCGCGATGTTCGACGCATTCGCCGACGGCGAAAATATCGGGATCGCTGGTGCGCATATCATCGTAGACGGTAATGCCCCGATTGACGTCGAGTCCCGCCGCGCGCGCGAGATCGATATTGGGACGGACGCCAATGGCGAGCACGACGAGATCGGCCGGAAGGCAGCGCCCGTCGGCGAGCCGCACGCCCTCGACGCGCTCGGAGCCCAGGATCTCTTCGGTCTGGCCATTGGTGAAAAAGGCGATGCCGCGCCGGTCGAGGTCGCGTTGCAAAAGCTGTCCAGCCGCCGCGTCGAGCTGACGCTCCATCAGCGTCGGCGTCAGATGGACCACCGCCGCCGACATGCCGCGTCGCTTGAGGCCCCAGGCGGCTTCGAGACCAAGCGGGCCGCCGCCGATCACGACCGCGCGCCCTTGCGCGCGCGCCGCCTCCAGCATCTTGTCGACGTCGGCGAGGTCGCGGAAGGCGCAGACGCCGGGCAAGGCGAGGCCGGGAATTGGCGGCGCCACGGGACGGGAGCCGGTCGCGATCAACAGACGATCATAAGGAACGCAGAGCCCGCCCGCCGAGATGACGGTCTTCGCGTCGCGATCGATCCGCGCGACGGCGTCGCCGACATAGAGGCGAATGTCGTGAGTCTCGTACCATTGGCGCGAATTGATGATGATGTCGTCCATGCTCTTGTCGCCAGCGAGCACGCTCGACAACATGATGCGGTTGTAGTTCACATGCGGCTCGGCCCCGAACACGGCGATGCGGTAGCAACGCCCAGCCTCGCGCTTCAACAGCTCCTCGACCGTGCGCATGCCGGCCATGCCGTTGCCGATGACGACGAGGCGCTCGCGCGGATCAGATATCATGTTCATGTCTGGGCCTCCTCAGACGCGGACGCCGGCGAGCGTCGCGGCGTCCTCCCGCCAGCGCAAGCGCACCGCGGCGACGCCGCCCCAGGCGGCAATGGCCAGAACCGCGAACACGCCGAAGCCCAGGTCGTAGCTTCCGCTGAATTGCTTGGCGTAGCCGAGACTCGCGGCGAGGTAGAAGCCGCCGACGCCGCCGGTCATGCCGACCAATCCGGTCATGACGCCGACATCGCGCGCGAAGCGCTGAGGCACCAGCTGGAACACCGCGCCATTGCCCATGCCGAGCGCGGCCATCGCGAGGATGACGACGGCGAGCGCGCCGTAAGCAGGCAGCACGCCTTTCGCGACGATGAGCAACATGACGGCGACCACGACATAGATCGCCGAAAGGGCGCGCGTGCCGCCAATGCGGTCGGCGAGCGCGCCGCCGAACGGCCGCGCGAAGGAGCCGGCGAAGACACAGCCCGCCGTGAAATAGCCCGCCGCGACCGCCGAGAGCCCATGCTGATCGTGAAAATAGATCGGTAGGAAGGACGCGAGGCCAACGAACCCGCCGAAGGTGACGCTGTAGAAGAACATGAGCCACCAAGCGTCCGCCTTGTTCAACAGGCGCATGTAATCGCCCATGGATTTGCGCGGAGGCGATTTGGGACTGTCCTTGGCCGCCAGGAGGAAGAAGACAAAGACGGCGACAAGTGGCAATGCGGCGAGGCCGAGCACATTGCGCCAGCCAAAGGCCACGGCCAGCGCCGGCGCGAACAGCGACGCGAAGACGGTCCCGGAATTTCCGGCGCCGGCAAGCCCGAGCGCGATTCCCTGCTGTCGAGGGGGATACCAATAGGACACCATCGGCAAGGCGATGGCGAAGGAGGCGCCGGCGACGCCAAGCGCCAGGCCCAACGCGAGCACCTGCGGAAAGCTATGCAGCCCGAGCTTCCAGGCGCAAAACAGGCCGGCGATCACAACAAGCTGCATCACGACGCCAGTGCGCCGCGCTTTCCATTGACCGACAAGGACGCCGTTGACGATCCGCAATAGAGCCCCCGCCAGGACGGGCGTCGCGACCATCAGGCCTTTTTGGCCAGGATCCAGGCGCAGGTCTTCGGCAATGAAAATCGCGAGCGGGCCAAGCAGCACCCAGACCGCGAAGCTCAGATCGAAATACAGAAAACAGGCGATGAGGGTGGGCAGATGGCCCGCTTTGAGAAAAGCGCTTTTCATGGGCATGGCTCGCAGCTGCAGCGCATTGCGCCGCCGGATATGATCCGGATGCGAACCGCCATTGGCTCGCGGGAAGATTGAGAGTGCTGCGAGCGCCGCCCGCCATTACGCGGCGTTCAATCGGCGGGGTAAGTCCCTGCGCCTGTAGGCCCAAATAGGCAAGGTTTGGGCCAACATGTTGCGCAGCGGCGGGCGCGGGCAGATTCCGCGACGCCGGAAGGCGGCGGACGCCTTTGTTTTATCGTTTACTTTGCGACGCAGACGGATCTCCGCCTCGCTTGAATATGCGGCGACCTTTTCGGCGAGAAGGAATTTCTGGAGGCGGACGCTCTTGATTAAACGCGATGCAAGTAGACCTAATTGTTATGCAACATGCTCTTGGCGGGCGCGGTCCTTGACGAAATCGCGTCGGGATCGAAAATGGTCCCGTCGCAAAAGCAGTCGGCGGCCATCGGAATGGGCGCGGGGGCCGCCTCGACCGTCCACAGAGCGTCATGAGCGCCTTCGCGCTTCCAGTCGACGAGTGGCGCAGGTTCGCCCAAGGGCGCGAGGGCGTTTCGATAGATGTCGGGCCGATAGACGAGCGCGGCCAGGGCGTGGAGATCGACGCCGCCATCGACCAATCCCCACCGCCGCATCTCGCTGAGAAACCACAGTGCGTGGGATCGCCAGGGAAAAGTCGCCGCGCCGCGAAAAAAGATGGAGCCTTTGTCGGGCGCGCCGCCGCCGGGCAAACTCGCTAGAATGGCGTGCGGATCGACATCCAAATATTTGCGCCGCGACAGGAGAGCGGCAGTGTAGGCCGCATTCTCGGGACTGTCGCAGAATTTCGCCGCCCGCAGCAGGGCGCGGATTGCGCCAGCGAGCGCTTCCGGCCTTTGCGCCGCCCAATCCGCCCGAACCGCGAGCGCCTTCTCCGGCGCATTTCGCCAAATGTCGCGCGAGGTCGCAAGAGTTTCGCCGACCCCGGCGCGGCGGGCGATCTCGCCCCAGGGCGCTCCGGCGCAGAACCCCGCGATCTGCCCCGAACTTAGCGTCTCCACCGCCCGCGCCGGCGGCACGACGGCGAGCTTGAAGTCGCGCCCGGCCTCGATCCCCGCCGTGGCGAGCCAATAGCGGAGAAGGAGGTTGTGGGTGGAATAGGGATGGACGACGCCGAGCGTGGCGCTCTGCGCGCGCAAGCAAGCCGCCAGCGCCTCGACGATCGAAACGTCATCGCGGGTGACGCGCTCTCGCGCCGCTTGCGCGAGCGGCCGGCTGAGCGTGATCGTGTTGCCGCCGACGCTGATCGCATAGGGAATGAGGAGAGGTTGCGGCGCGCCGCGCAGGCCGAGTTGGACCGCGAAGGCGAGCGGCGGCACGATCACCGCGGCGTCGAGGAACCCGAAGGCGAGCTTGTCGGCGACATTGGCCCAAGACGGCTCAACCGCCAGCTCCGCCTCCACGCCCTCGTCGGCGAAGAAGCCAAATTCATGGGCGGCGATGACGGGCGCGCTGTCGGCTAGGCGAAGCAGGCCGATGCGCAGCTTGGGAGCGGCCGCCTTGCGCGCCGCCGAGAAGGAGACCACGTCGCTCATGGCAGTTTCTTTTCGGCGCGCGTCGCGGCGTAAGCGCCGTCGTTTTGTTCGACGAATTCCCTCACGATCTGAGCAAGCTTGCGGTTTTCATTCATGGCCTTCTTCTGAAGCCAGCGATAGGCTTCGGGCTCCGTCGTCTTGCGGCCTTGCATGAGGATCGCCTTTGCGCGCTCGATGAGCCGGCGCTCCTCCAGCTTGGCCTTGGCGGCGATGAGCTCCTCCTCGACGCGGCGATAGCGGCGGAACAGGGCGACGGCCGAGGCCATGATCGGCTTCACGTCCCGCAGGGCGACGCCCGAGAGATTATAGGAGCAGACCCCGGCCGCGATCGCCTCCTCGGCGAAGGCGGGGTCGTCGCTCCCGGCGAACATCACGATCGGATGCGCGGCGGACACTGCGCGGATGTCTTCGAGCGCGTCGCGGTCGGGCAGCGCCATGTCGATGATGATCAAATCCGGCTTGGCGCGCTCCACTGTTTCGGCGAGATCCGCGCCGTCGGGCGCGCGCAGCAACTCGGCGAAAGCGGACACGGAGAGTTGCTCCTCCAGCGCCCGCGCGCGATCGGCGTCAGTATCGATCAGTAGAATTCTGAGGGCCATCGCATGCATATTCGCCCTAAGCCGAGGCAATTGCAACGGAATGCGGCATTCCAGATCTACGACCGTGTTTTCATGTTTGCTTGGTCGCCTCGGCGCCGCTTCCCTCGGCAAGGACGGTTCGCCATGCCAAGCGCTGATGAACTTCCTTAAATTACGACCTACCTTGTAATCATCGCGACTGCGCGAATTGCGATGCGAATAGACGCCGAAGGTCGTGGTTGCAAAATTGCCACACCGGCTTTTTCATCGATTTTTCGATCAAACCAGCTGTCGCTTTGCCACCCATTGCTCGTCATCCGGGTAGGGGACGCATTTGGCCCCAATTCCGGCTTGCTCTACCCAGGGACCCGGGCTCCCCCCACCGCGGCGCACGAAGGCGAGGCTGGCTTCCAAGCTCGAGTTTTTCGACGGAAAGCTGAGGATGACCGCGGATTATTACAATCTGACCAAGACCAACATTCTTACGGCGGATCCTGCTCACCCTGGCTTCAGCCTCTTGACCGGCGCCGGTCGCAGCAAGGGGCCGGAACTCGATATCCAGGGCGAGATTGCTCCGGGGTTGAGCGTCATCCTCGCCTACGCCAATCAGGATGTCCGCGTCACCCAGGCCAATGACGGCGCTCTCGGCCAGCGTTTTCCGGAAATTCCGCGGAATTTGGGGAGTTTCTGGACCACCTATGAATTCCAGCACGAGAGCGTGAAGGGGTTGAAGATCGGCGGCGTCACCTATCAAGACGGTTCGCCGGTGTTTGCTTATGGCGGCAATTACGAAGGCGTCAGCGCCATGACCGCGCCTTTCGCCACAGTGAGCGCGATGACCGGCGCGTTGTTCGACTACCCTTCGACCGTCGATGCGTTCATGTCGATGCCGCGCCATTCCCCCGATCAGCCGCCAAAGCTCAATTGGCGCGCGGCGCAAACGATTGGCGCGCGCCTGATGGCGGAGCAGGCGACGCTTCAAGGCTTTACTTTCGAGCAGCCGGAGGGCATGGCTTATATTCGCGACTTCGGCATTTACACATATTACGGGCGGAGCAGCCTCGATGTCGGCGGCGGCGACGGCGCCACTGTCACCTTCGACGGCGACACTGGCGCGCTCCGATGGCTCAGCACCGCCGCCGGCCAGCACAGCGGCGAAACAGGGAGCCATTGGCTCCGGGCGCTGCATTTTGGCGATGTGTTTGGCTCGAAGGTTTACCGCGTCTTCGTCTGCGCGCTGGGTCTCATGATCACAATGCTGTCGGCCACGCGCCTGGCCTTCCTCACTGTCGACGAGCGCATGGCTCTTCGTCGTCAACCCGCCCCGCGAGCGGCCACTGGGGGCCGTTCCAACGATCCTGCGGATCGCTGGAATTTCGGCCGCTCCGCCCATGCAACCGGACCATGCAATCGGATCGATCGTCGTTGTTGGGCGTTGGCGGCGTGCTGACGCACACGGATCGAGGAAGAATCCATCATTTGGACGTCGCCGTCGTAAGCCTCTGACAGGGTTTGAGAACGCGATTTCCAGGCCTGCCTTGCGCCACTGGTTGAAGCGGTGGACGCAAGTTCCAGTCGCCGCGAGCTGGCGGGCGCGGACTAAAGTGGCGTCGCGCATGAGGCACTCTTTACTTCGATCCTTGGCCGGCGTCTCGCACACGCGCTCCCATACGCCAGCCCTGGCCCAGCGCGAGAAGCGATTGAGGACGCTCTTCCATTTGCCGTATAGCTCGGGCAGGTCGCGCCAATGGGCGCCCGAGCGCGGCGCCCATAACGCCGCGTTGACGAACAAGCGGTTGTCGCTCCCCGTTTGACCTGGATCATTCGCATTGTCACGCGGCGGAAGGGCGCCGATGCGCGAACGAAGCAGGCCGACCGAGGCTCGCGCGCGTCGTGGGGGCGAAAACCAGCTGATTAGGAATATGCCCTGTGTGCAGCGTGGAGCATCCTTTAGCTAGAGCGTATTCCGAAAAACTTGACCGGTCTGTTCGGTCGGAACACGCTCCGACTCTTGGATCTTGAGTGCGTTCAGATTAGATTAGCCCACCAGATCTGAAGCGCTTCAAAGCGCTATCGGAGTTTATTTGTTAACTGATAAATATCAAAACGCAATATTACATCATAAAGTTCTGCCGTCAAATAACTCACATGGAAAGTAAACTATTTTCATATCTGATGAATTTTTGAAACGTGTCATATCTATTTCGAGAGCATACTATAACAGGCTTGGTATGCGTTTCATGTTTGTTTTTATAACAAATTTAGCTGAGACTGTGGCGATGACGACCAATGACATAATTATTAAAATCCTTCTAATGGCTTGTCGTCTCCTTGAGGAGAAGGGGTGGACGCAAGGCTCCATGGCGCGCGACGCAAGCGGCGGCGTATGCGCCGTCAACAGCGATATGGCTGACTCCTATTGTCTTTCCGGCGCCCTGGTAAAATCATGGCGGACGCTTGATCCCGCCAATGAAGACTTCTATTTCCGCTTTTTTGAAGCATGTTTTTCTGATGTACTTTTGCGGCGATATAACTCCACGCACACGCTTACGCGTTGGAATGACGATATTGAAACGCATCGGGACGCCGTGATGGAGCTTATCCGTGCAGTTATCAGTTCAATCCGGTCGGGCCCTACGGGCTTGTCGCAGGAGACGGTGAGCGCGGCAAAAAGCGGGCTCTTTGCGGCGCCGGGCGGTTCGCGCTCCCTCCCGACGTCGCGTGAAAAGCGCATAAAAGCGGCTGTGCGCTTTATTTCATCGCGGTATATTTCGATAATGCCTCCTTGGCGTCCATCGCAGCAGGAGGACATGTTATTTGGTTGGTCCATGTAGCGCCCCGTCCATTTTTCGTCGGTCGTGACCCGACGAGCCGCGGAGCGCGACGAAATGCGGTTTCCATAGCGCAAGCGGTAGTGTAGCCCGTGTCGCCAATGCAGCGCTTCGAGCAATGGGCAGTCGCCGGAGTATTTTTGTTTTTTAGTTTTTGTACAAGGCGCAGTCTAATGTCGTCCATTAGCGCAAAGGAAATGCTTCCGAGCCTCGTGCGGGACCGTCGCCGAATGGTCGTCTGCGCGCTGGGCACTTATTCAAAAATAGGCGGGCTGCAGAATTTCAACCGCCGGATCATACAAAATCTCGCAAGGCGCTCGGTCGAGCGCGGCGAGGCTCCGCCTGTCGTCCTGATTCGCGGCGATCAAACCGCGGCCATCCCGATGATCGATGGGATCAAGATCGAGGCGCCGAACAATAAAGCGGCGTTCGCCGCCAGAAGCCTGTGGGCCGCGCTCACGCAAGCCAATATCTTCGTGATCTGCCATATAAACCTGCTTCCGGTCGCGGCGCTGGTGAGGTGTCTGCGGCCGAAAATGCCGATCCTGCTCTTCGTTCATGGCCTCGAGGTCTGGAACAATCCGCGCCTCCGGGGAAAGCGTTGGTATGAAGCCTTCCTCCTCCGCGCCTTGACGCGAATTGCTTCGGTGAGCTCCTTCACCGCCGAGACGATGGCGCGCGAGTTCGATGTGCCGCCGACGAAGTTCAGGCTCCTGCCCAATGCGGTGGATCCGGTCAACCTCCCGCCGCGCGCGGCCAAACAGGCATCCGCGACGATTCTGACTGTCAGTCGGCTCTCCTTGGGCGATCGAGATAAAAATGTCGACCAGATGATCCGGGCCATTGCCAAGCTTAAGTCTGCTCTGCCTGGCCTTACATATGAAATTATCGGCGACGGCGCCCTCCGCCGTGAGCTTGAGGCGCTCGCCAAGGATCTTGGCGTCGACGATATCGTGCGGTTTTTCGGCCATGTCAGCGAAGCCGAGCTTCAGGCGGCCTATGCTAGGGCCGCTGTCTTCGCCATGCCGTCTTCGAAGGAAGGGTTCGGCATCGTCTTTCTCGAGGCTTGGCAGCGGGAGCTTCCGGTTATATGCAGCCGGCAGGGCGCCTCAAAGGAAATCGTCACGGACGGGATCGATGGCTTCGTCGTCGATCCGGCGGATATCTCCATGATCGCCGACCGCCTGGCTCTGTTATTGTCGCGGCCGGATTTGGCGAAATCCATGGGCGAGAGCGGTCGCCGGAAAGTCGACCAGAAATATTCGAACCCGGCGTTCCGATTGAATCTCGACAATATAATCGACGAGTTGCAAGGCGATTTGGCGGTCGCCTGAATTGCGGTCGCCGCGGACTGAGAACGCCGGCATGATCGTCGCGCGCCAGGCGGCAGACGAAAGTTGCTCGGGATATGTGACCTTCTCGCTAAATTTGGCTTGCCTTTTTCGCGACTTGGCCCAGGGCTACCCAAATCGGTTTGTTCCGCCTATGCTCGTGGGGCTTTCGGTATTCGGGACGAGATCATGACCGACCATGTCACTCCGCATTTTCACAATCAGCCGGGCCTTCCGCAGGTGCGCGTCGGCGCCAAGGAATTCATGTGCGTCGGCGCTTTGCCGCCCTTTGATCACCCGCATATTTTCATCGACATGGGTGCGGACAAGGATGCGATTTGTCCCTATTGCTCGACACATTATGTTTACGACGAGCATTTGCATGGGGGCTCCGATCCGGCCGAATGCGCCTTCAATCCCGGGGCCGCCGCGCAAGCCGCTTGAGCCGCTGACCCGGCCGCGATGAGCTCTCCCCCGCATGCGCTGGTCGCGGGCGCCGGCGTCGGCGGGCTCAGCGCCGCCCTGAGCCTCGTGCGCGCCGGCTTTCGCGTCAGCGTCTTCGAGCAGGCGCAGGCGCTGGAGGAAGTTGGCGCCGGTCTCCAGATTTCGCCCAACGCCAGCGCGATTTTGCGCAGTCTCGGCGTTCTCGAGCGTCTGATCCCGTCGAGCCTCGCGCCCCGCGCGATCAAGATCCGCCGCGCCCGGGATGGCGCGATTGTCGCCGCTTTGCCGCTCGAAGGCGCCGACAAGCGCTGGGGGGCGCCTTACCTCTTGGCGCATCGCGCCGATCTCCAGCGCGCCCTTCTCGAAACGATCGCGCGCGACCCCTCCATCACGGTTCACACCGGCGCCGTGGTCGCGGGTTTCGCGTCGGGGTCGGATGGCGTCGTGATCGCGGTAAAGCGTGGAGCGATCCGGCTTGAGGCGGCGGGCGACTGCCTGATCGGCGCCGACGGATTGCGTTCGCTGGTGCGCCAAGGCTCGCGCCGGATAAATTCGCCTCGCCGCGATTTTCCGGCCGCACCGCCTGGCGCGCCCTCGTCGAGGCGAGCCGCGCTCCGGCGGAGATGCGGCGGGACGAAAGCTCTCTCTGGCTCGGAGAGCGGGCCCATCTTGTCCATTATCCACTGCGCGGGGGCGCGGTGGTCAATGTCGTCGCCATTGTGGACGAGGATTTCCGTGGCTCCGGCGGAGACGAGTTCTGGTCCTGTCCCGGCGACGCGGCGGCACTCGAAGCGCGCTTTTCTTATTGGCATGCGAGCGCGCGGGATTTGTTGGCCGCCGCTTCCGATTGGCGTAAATGGCCGCTGTTCGATTGCGATCCGCTCGCGAGCTGGACGGCGGGTCGGGTCGCGCTGCTCGGCGACGCCGCGCATCCCATGCCGCCCTTTCTCGCCCAAGGCGCCGCCCAGGCGATCGAGGACGCCGCCGCTTTGGGGCGGGCCTTGGCGCGCGGCCGAGACATCGAGCAGGGGCTCGCCGCCTATCAGGCCGCGCGCCAGGCTCGCGCCGCGCGGGTGTTGCGCGAGTCCCGCCGCCAGGGCGCGATCTATCACCTCTCCGGCCCGGCCGCCTTCCTGCGCGACGCCGCGCTTCAGGCTCTTGGCGGCGCAAGGCTGCTCGCGCGCTATGATTGGCTTTATGACGCGCGTCCCAAGGCGCGGCCCGCCGAAATGTAAGGCGGCGCTGGCGCAAGGCTTGCTTTTATTTTCAGCCCGAACGAACGCGCGGGCCGAGGCGTCGGAGCTGGGCATGAAGACTTTTCTCGATTGGTCCGCCTATGACACTTACGGCATTGGCGACGCCTATTCCGGCATCCCCGCGACCGGCGGCAATTACGCCAAGGCGGTGGCGGTCTGCATGCACAGCCGGGACTGCCAGAACACCGGCAAGGGCGTGATGTGCCCGAGCTATCGCATCACCGGCGACAGAGCCCATTCCACCGAGGCGCGGGTCGCCGCGTTCAAGGCGGCGCTCAATGGCGAATACGGCGACAAATCCTTCGACGATCCGCGCCTCGCCGAGTCCATGGATCTCTGCGTCTCCTGCAAGGCTTGCAAGAAGGAATGCCCGAGTTCGGTCGACATGACCCTCATCAAGACCGAATATCTCGCGCAGCGGCACGCCCTTCTCGGCGTCCCGCGCAGGACGCGGCTGTTTGGCGCTTTGCCGCAATGGGCGTCGCGCCACCGCCGTCTGCTGCGGCTCGGAATTTTCTTGCGCAATCGTTCGCAAACCCTGGCCAAGCTCGCCGAGCGCTGGCTCGGAATCGCGGCGGCGCGGCCGCTTCCGGCCCTCGCGCCAAAACCATTCGCCGGCTTCGAGACCGCAAGCTTGCCGGGCGAGGGCGAACGCGAGGGCAAGGGCGAACGGGGCGAGGTGATCCTTTTCGTCGACACGTTCTGCCATCATTTCGATCCGGAGATCGCCGAGGCCGCCGTCACGGTTCTCTCCAGCGCCGGCTATAAGGTCAGGATCGCCAAGCCGGCCCCCGACGATTCCGAGCCAGATCGGCCGCTTTGCTGCGGTCGGACCTATCTCACGACAGGATTGGTCGAAGAGGCCCGCGTCGAGGGCAAGCGCGTGCTTGCGGCGTTCCGGCCGGAGATCGCAAAAGGGACGCCGATCATCGGGCTCGAGCCGTCTTGCCTCCTGTCGCTCCGCGACGAGCTTTACAGCCTAGGCCTTGGCGCGGGGGTGGGCGAGCTCGGCAAGCAACTCTATTTGTTTGAGGAGTTTCTGGTCCGCGAGCATCAGCGCGGTCTGCGGCTGAACCTGAAGCCGCTCGGCCTGCCGAAGGCCCTCCTGCATGGCCATTGCCATCAAAAGGCCTTTGGCGTCATGAAGGCGACGCGAAAGGCGCTGGGCTGGATTCCGGGCTTCCAATTCGAGGTGGTCGAGACGAGCTGCTGCGGCATGGCGGGCAGTTTCGGCCTCGAGGCGGAGCATTATCAGGCTTCGCTCGACATGGCCGAACTCGCTCTCCTGCCGGCGGTGCGCGAGGCGGCGAAGGATGCGCCGATCATCGCCAATGGGTTTTCCTGCCGGCATCAGATCGCCCATGGCGGCGGGCGCGCCTCAATCCATATCGCCGTGCTGCTGCGCGACGCGCTCGCGCTGAACTGATTGTCGCCTTTCAGCCGGAGAGGTTCCGGTTGGCGAAATCCCAATTGACGAGCCGGTCGAGCCAGGCGTTGACGTAATCGGCGCGGCGGTTACGCCAATCGATGTAATAGGAATGCTCCCAGACATCCAAGGTGAGAAGCGGCTGCACTCCGTGCGCAAGGGGCGTGTCGGCGTTGGCGGTCGCGACCACCGCCAATTTGTTCTGGGAGTCCGGCGCGAGCCAGACCCAGCCGCTGCCGAATAATTTGGTCGCCGCGCCCAGAAACTCCTTGCGAAACCCGTCATAGCCGCCAAAGCTCTCTTCGATCCGGGCGGCGACCGCGCCATCCGGCTTGCCGCCGCCGCTCGGGCGCATGCTGGCCCAGAAGAAATTATGATTCCAGAGCTGTCCGGCGGGATTGAACAGCGCGGCGCGGGACGGAACTTGCGCCGTCTTCCGGACGATCTCCTCGATGCTCGCATCGGCGAATTCGCCGCCGGCGACGGCTTTCAGCACGGCGTCGTAATAGCCCTTGTGATGCTTGCCGTAATGATAGGCGATGGTCTCGCTCGAAATCACCGGCGCCAGGGCGTTGTCGGGATAGGGCAAGGGCGGATAGGCCGCCGCGAGCCTCGTCTCGTCTTTCGCCTGGGCTGCGACGCTCAATCCGGCGACGCCAAGGAGCGTGGTGGAGCCCAGAAGCACCGCGCGCCTGTCGATCTTATTTAACGGCTGCATGACGCCTCTCCAAGGGCCGCCGCGGCTAAGCCAAAGAATACACCGACTCACGCCAAGGTCCATCGAAAAGCCGCGCTCAAATTGAGCTATTCGTCGGCGCGCGCCGCAAGCCGCTTTCTAATCCCGTAGGCGAACGCGTTGCGACGCCGCCGAGGGGCCGCCTCCGCCGGCGTCGCCAGGGTCTTGACAGCTTATGCCGCCGATGACACTCAGGCGCGTTGCTTTGTGCGCTTCTGCAGCATGCGGGCCTGCTTGCTCGAGAATGGAGCGCTCAAGGCTAGACAATTCGAGCATGTCGGACTCGATAAGCTGGGCGGCTTTGTCAAGGACATGCTCCTGCGCGAGGGGGATGCAAATGGAGCGGATGTCGATATCGGCGGCGGTTCTCATCGCGGCGATCGCGCTTGCCGGCTGTAATTCGAGCGGCTCCCAGACCTCCGGGCCATCCCCGGCCGCGGTGGCGGCGGCTCCGGGAGCAGGCGCGCAAGGCGCCGCCCAGCCGAACTGGCCGCCTTTGCCCGAGGGCGCCGCCTGCACCGGCGAACTCAATCGCTATCAGGCGGTCCTCAAGGCCGACGTCGGCACCGGCAATGTCAATAAATCGGTCTATGACAAGATTCAGACCGAGCTCGCCCACGCGGCGGACGCCTGCGCCGCCGGCCGCGACGCCGAGGCGCAGAGCCTGAATTCGCGCATCAAAAGAGCGGCACGGCTATCGCGCTTGAATAAGGGCCAGAGGCCGCGGCGGTCGATCAGGCTTCGCGCAAATCTTTCCGCGCCAAGACTTGGCTTAGCAAACTTGGCCTAACAACGCATGGCGCAAAAAGCGCAGGGTGAAAACCGGCATGCGCTCTTCGTCGAGATCCCGCGTCGAGAAGACGGGGTGAAGCGCATCGAGTTCGGGCGCGCGCTCCGCCGCAATGAAGTCCTGGAAACGGGCGGTGATTTCGGCGGCGCTGAAGCGAGACCGGACGAGCTTCATGCAGGCGACGCGGGGGCCCTCGAAGACCACCGTCCAATCCGGCGCGAGCGCCACTTGGTCGGCGGTGATGCCGGTCTCCTCGGCGAGCTCGCGCAAGACGCTGCCTTCAAGGTCGATCATCCCGCCTTTCGCGTCATCCGGGTCGGGCGTTCCAGCCGGAAAATAGATCTTGCCGGCATTGGCGGTATGGCCGCCCATGCGGCCGAGCATGAAGGCGCCGTCGGCCGAGACCAGCGCCGCCATGGCGAAGCAATTGGCCATGTCCAAATCGGGGAAGCCGAAATCGCGCCAGGCGAGAAAGGCCTTGTAGTCGGTCTCGCAGCCGCCGCCGCGCAGGATGCGGCGGCCGTCTTGGGTTTCGACCGATCGTTTGTGCATGAGGAAGACGCGGCCGTTGAAAAGATGCGGATTGCCGGCGGAAAGCTTACGCCAATGGCGATCGATCGCCTCGGCCTCGTCGATCGCGAAGCGCCAAGGCTTTGGCTCGATCCGATAGTCAATGGCGTCAATGCTCTCGATGCGCGGCAGGTTCTCTTTCATAAAACTCCGCTTTCATCAAAGGAGCACGCTCATAGATCGATAAATCCTTCGCCGATGACGACGGCGGAGCCGCTGATCGACGCCGCGCTCAACCCGCCCTTCGCGATCTCAATGTCGAGCGTGATCAGGCTCGGCCGGCCCATTTCAAAGCCTTGCTCCATGACGAAGGTGTGATGACCGTCGACTGGCCTTTCGAAGGCCAGGATGACTCCGGCGAAAGCGGCGGCGGCGGAGCCAGTGGCGGGATCTTCCGCGACGCCGAGGCCCGGCGCGAACATGCGCGTGTGAAAGGCGTGACGCGCCTCGACTGTATCGCTGGTGTAGAGATAGGCGGCCGCGGTCTCGAGCCCCGTGAAGGCGGCCTCGAACAGAGCGGGGATTGGCCGCGCCCGCGCGATCGTGGCGAGGCCCGCGACCGGAATGAAGGCGAAAGGCAGACCGGCGGAATGGATCGACGGCCGGTGCGCGGAAAAGCCGATGTCCGCGGCCTCGAGGCCTAGCGCCGCGGCGATCCGGTCGTTTGGCGGAGGAAGGCCGGTTTCGCTCGGCAAGCGGGGCAGGGCGAAGGCGGCGCGCCCGGCCGCGCCGTCGACGCGGCGCACCGAACAAGTCACCGGGGCGATCTCCTCCTCGAGAGTCAAGGACAGATCCTGCCCTTGGCCGCTGTCGGAAGTGCGCAGAATGGTGAGGAGAACGGCCGCGCCGATTGTCGGGTGCCCCGCGAAGGAAAGCTCCGCCTTCGGCGTGAAAATGCGCAGACGCGCGGCGTTGTCCGGGTCTTTCGCCGGCAAGAGAAAGACAGTCTCGGAAAGATTGAACTCGGCGGCGATCTTCTGCATCCGGGCGGCGTCGAGGCCGGCGCTATCGCTGACGACCGCCAGCGGATTGCCGGCGAGCGGCGTATGCGTGAAGACATCAAGGAGATGGTATCGCCGCCGCAAACTCGAATGCCCCCGCGCGCTCAGAGCGCTTTCCAATCAAATGAAATCATCTGAACGACAAGGAGCCGCTCTATTTTGAAGGTTTGAAGCGTGTCCCGGTAAGACATCGGGCGCGCCCAATGTCGCGCGGGGAGATGCTCTAGACGCCGACCGCGCGCAAGGCGGAAATCTCGCGCCACCATAGCCGCAACGAATCCGCGGAGCAGGCGAGCTCCTCGTCGAGGCCGAAGGTAAATCGCCGCCATTGATCAAGATAACGCGCCGAGACGCAGACGAGGGTCGGGACGCCGGCGGCGGCGGCCTCGCCGATCTCGGCGAAAACGCCCTTGCCTTCGGCTTCGAGCTTGCCAAATCTATTGATGAACAAAAGCTCGGGATCGCGCGCGATCGCCCGCGAGATCAATTGGCCAACGGCGGCGAGGGCGGCCGGATCGATCCGGCAGGATTGCGAATGCCGGCCGAGGTCCTGCAGGATGGACATGCGCTCGCCAGTTTCGAGATCGAGGACAAGCGTCTCCCGGCACTCACATTCCTGCGGGCCGGCGGCGATCTGAATCGCGCCGCCGAGGCGATGGCCGCGCCGCGCGAGCTCCTCGGCGAATTCGGCGACGACGCGATTGGGGTCATCTCCCTCGCCGTAGACGAGCGCCGCCAGCGTTTTCCGGCCGGACGAAGAGGAATGGGTCACGGTTGAACTCGCTTGATGTGGAAAATGTAGAGCCCGTCCGCCATGTCCTGCCGCTCCAATAGGTCGCCGGTCTGGCGGACAAGATGCGGTATATCGATGGACGTCAGCGGATCGGTGCATTCGACGACGAGGAGATCGCCGGGCGCAAGCTTGCGGAGGGCCTTGCGCGTCCGCAGCGCCGGCAGGGGGCACTGCAAGCCGCGCAGATCGAGGGAAGTCGAGGTCAATTCAGCCGTCATGCCTGCAAATGCTATAAGCTTTAATTTCGACAGCCTAGCGCATGTGGGGTCTCACTTCCACAGAATAGCTGGGTTCGAAAGGATTGGCGCGGCGTGAGCGATCTTCCCGAGCAGCCGTTGACGCCGCTTCGCGAGGCGCGGGCTCTGCTCGAATTCTATTGCCGGGAGATCGCCCCGGTCCAACTCCGCGTCGAGGATGCGCTCGACCGCATCGCAGCCGCGCCGATCCGCGCGCCGGCGGCGATCCCGCGCCGATCGATCGCGCTATGCGACGGCTGGGCGGTCGCGGCGCGGGACACGCTCGGCGCATCTCCTTATGCGCCGGGTTTCGCCAGCGCGCCACCGCTGCGGGTCGCTTTCGGCGACGCCTTGCCGGATTTCGCCGACGCCGTGCTGCCCTTGCACGGCGTCGCGGCGGCGGAGCGCCCGCCGCAAATCCTGCACCCAGCCGCGCCGGGCGAAGGAGTGCGCGCGCCGGCGGCTGATTTCGCCGATGGTGAAGTCATCATCGCCGCCGGCAAGCAATTGCGGCCGACCGATCTCGCGCTCCTGCGCCAGGCCGGGATCGACCAGGTCTCCTTGCGCATACCGAGGGTGCGAATCGTGTCGCAAGGCGGCGACGGGAGCTGGCTCGCCGCTTTAGCGCGCGGCTACGGAGCGGAGTGCTGGATCGAGGGGACCGACATGACTGCGCCCGAGCGTTTGGCCGAGGCGATGGCGAGGCCCAATGCTGATCTTGTCATCGTAATTGGGGCCGGCGGCGGCGGAAAATCCGTCGCGCGCGCTCTGGCCTGCGCCGGAAAGCTTTTGGTTCAAGGCGTCGCGACGCGGCCCGGCGAGCCGATGGGCTGCGGCGTGCTGGATCGAAGCGCCGAACCGGGCGCGGCCGCTTTGGCGCTGCCAGTTATTTTCAGCCCGGAGCGGGTCGAATACGCCCTGGCCGCTTGGCTCTTGCTTGCGCGGCCTTGCTTGCGTCGCCTTGCCGGGGCGATTGACGCGGACAAGGGAGAAAGCCTGCCGCTGGCGCGGAAAATCACATCAAATCCGGGATTGAGCGATCTTGTTCTCTTGCGCCGCGCCCGCGCCGCCGATGGCTCGCTCAGTTGGGAGCCTTTGGCGATTGGCGATATTCCTTTCGCCGCGATCGCCCATGCCGACGCCTGGCTGCTGGTGGAGCCCGAGTCCGAGGGATATGCTGCCGGGCGCACTTTATTCGCGCAATTCTTGTGAAATCGTGTGAAAGCGAATTCGAAGCGTCATGAGCAATCTCGCCAGCCAAACCGGCGCGCCTTGCCGCCGCACAGGAGCAATTTCTGACCGTGCTCTCGCGCGAGGAGGCGGCGCGGCGGTTTCCAGCCGCATCTCTCCCTGCGGCCGTTCGGCGAGGAGACGGTCGGGCTTGCCGCGAGCCTCGGCCGCGTGCTGGCGCGACGCTGCGCGCGCCGATCGACGCGCCGCCGTTTGATCGTTCGCATGGTCGATGGCTTCGCGCTTGCGCGCGGCGGACGTCGCGCGGGCGAGCGAAGCTTCGCCGCTCCGGTTGAGCTTAACGCCGAAATGATCGCCTGCGGCACCGCGCCCCGGCATCGAAGTCGCGCCGGAACGGCGACGCCGATCGCAACCGGCGGGTCCTTTGCCGCGCGGCGCCGATGCGGTGGTGCATGATCGAGCATACCGAGCGATCGAGGACGGCGACGCCGGCTATCTCCTCGTGCGCGCGCCTCGCGCCGCGGGCAGATTCATCTGCTATGCCGGCGCGCGACATCGCGCGCGGCGAAACTCTGTTGCGGCGCGGCGGCCGCATCGGCTCGCGCGAGATCGGCATGCTCGCGGCTTGCGGCATCGCGCATGTTCCGGTCTACCGCCGTCCGCGCGTCGCCGATCCTTTCGACGGGCGACGAGCTGGTTCAACCGGGCGAGCCGCTGCGCCCCGGCGCGATCTATGATTCCAACGGCGCCGATCATCGCCGCGGCGGTTCAGGAAAACGGCGGCGAGCCGGTCAGTCTGGGCGCGATCCGCGACGACGAGGCCGCGCTGGAGGCAAGCTTGCGGGAGGCGCTCGCGCGCTGCGATATGGTGATCCTCTCCGGCGGCACGTCGAAAAGCGCCGGCGACCTCACCTATCGCGTCGTCGCGCGGCTCGGCGAGCCGGGCATCGTCGCCCATGGCGTCGCGCTGAAGCCCGGCAAGCCGCTCTGCCTCGCCGTCGCCGATGGCAAGCCGCGTCGTCATCCTTCCGGGGTTTCCGACCTCGGCCATGTTCACCTTCCATGATTTTGTCGCGCCGCGTGCTGCGCGCGATGAGCGGCCTCGCCGCCCGGCGAGAGGTTTCCGTCGAGGCGACGACGCCGGTCCGCATCATGCTCCGATCTCGGCCGCGACCGAATTCGTCATGGTCGCGCTTGACCCATGGCGGGGAGGGGCTGAACGCCTTCGACCTTGGCCAAGGGGTCGGGCGTCGGTTTCGTCCTTCGCGCAGGCCGACGGCTTCTTGACCATCGACGGCGCTCGCCGATCATCTTGACGAGGGCGCGCGAGCCAAGGTCACTCTGTTCGGTCCCGAGTTGCGGGTCCCCGATCTCGCGATCATGGGCTCGCATTGCATCGGGATCGATGATCGTCATCGACGTCCTCGCCGAGGCGGGCTTTTCGACGCGCACGGTCGCGATCGGCAGCATGGGCGGGCTCGCCGCGGCGAAGCGCGGCGAATGCGACTCGCGCCGATCCATCTCATGGATCCGCAATCGGCAGATCTATAACGCGCCTTTTATCGGATCAGGGCTGATCCTGGTCGAAGGCTGGCGGCGCATGCAAGGCCTCGTCCATCGGCCCGGCGACGCGCGCTTTGAAGGCCGAAGCGCCGACGGCGGCGATCGCCGCCGCTCTCGCCGATCCCAGCTGTCACATGGTCAACCGCAATCAAGGCGCGGGCACCCGCATCATGATTGATCGGCTGATCGGCGCGGCGCGTCCGAACGGCTATTGGAACCAGCCGAAATCGCATAACGCCGTGGCCGCCGCCGTCGCGCAGGGCCGCGCCGATTGGGGCGTTGCGATCGAGCCGGTCGCGCGCGCCTATGGGCTGGGATTTCTGCCGATCGGCGAGGAGCATTATGATTTCGCGATTCCGCGAGGCCGGCTGGAGGACAAGGCCGTGCGGGCGTTTATCGCCGCGCTGGCCGCGAAGACGTCGCCAAGGGACTGCGCGCGATCGGCTTCGCTCCAGCCGGCGACGCGGATCCGGACGGCGTTCAACCAAAAGGCGCCGGGCCATGCGGGTGATCGGCCTCGCCGGATGGAGCGGGGCGGGCAAGACGACCTTGATCGTCAAGCTTATTCCGCTTTTGCGCGGGCGCGGCTTGACCGTCTCGACGCTCAAGCATGCCCATCATAATTTCGATGTCGACGCGCCCGGCAAGGATTCCTATCTCCATCGCGCCGCGGGCGCCGGCGAGGTCCTGGTCGCTTCGGCCCGTCGCTGGGCCTTGATGCATGAGCTGCGCGGGGCTAAAGAGCCTTCTCTCGCCGAGCTCTTGCGCCGCTTAAGTCCGGTCGATCTCGTCCTTGTCGAGGGCTATAAGCGCGACGCTCATGTCAAGATCGAAGTTCACCGCGCCTTGAACGCCAAGCCCTTCCTTTACGCTGATGACAAGACGATCGCGGCGCTTGCGAGCGACGCGGCCGAAGCCGCGCCTGCGCATTTGCCGTATGCGCGTCTCGACGACGTCGAGGCCGTCGCCGATTTGGTCATCGGCCTGGCGCGGCCCTTCGCGGAAACCATCCTGGATCTTTCCGGGAGCGGGCCAGAGGCCGAGGAGACCAGGCGTCATGGCCCAGCTCGGCAAGGATAGTTTCGCCGCCGGCGACAGGCTCATGCCGGTTGCGGAGGCGGTCGAGCTTCTCTTCGCCCGCGCGCCTTGCGTCGAAGGCGTCGAGACGATCGGCCTCGTCGAGGCCGAGGGACGGGTCCTGGCGCGGGCGCTGGCGGCGCCGATTGATTTGCCGGGCTTCGACAATTCCGCCGTCGATGGTTATGCGGTCCGCTTTTGCGATCTCGCGCCGAATGGCGAAACCATTCTCTCGGTCGAGGGCAGGGTGGCGGCGGGCCATTCCCCGCGGCGCGAGCCGCATCGACGGCAAGGCCGCGCGCATCTTCACCGGCGCCGCCATGCCCGAGGGAGCCGACACGGTTTTCATGCAGGAGGATTGCCGCGTTCTCGACAATGGTCGCGGTGGCGCTGCCGCCGGGCCTGGCGCAAGGGGCGAACCGGCGGCTGCGCGGCGAGGACATCGCGCATTGGTGAAGCAGCGCTGCTCAAGGGCAGGTTGCTGCGGCCGGAGGACATTGGCCTCGCCGCCGCGCTCGGCGTCGACCGGCTGAGTCGCGCGGCGCCGGTTCCAAGGCGGCGATCTTTCTCGACCGGCGACGAAATCGTCTCGCCGGGCGAGCCGCTCCGCGCGGCGGCGCGTCTATGACGCCAATCGCTTTATCTTGCATGGGCTGCTTCGCCGGCTTCGGCGTCGAGGTCACCGATCTCGGCATTCTTCGCGACGACCCGGAAACAATCGGCGCGGCGCTGCGCGCGGCCGCGCTGGCGCATGATCTCGTCTTGACCTCGGGCGGCGTGTCGACCGGGGAGGCGGATCATGTGCAAGGCGGCGGTCGCGCGAAACGGCTCGCTCGTGTTCTGGCGCCTGGCGATCAAGCCGGGGCGGCCGGTGGCGATGGGCGTGATCGACGGCGCGCCTTTCGTCGGCCTTCCGGGCAATCCGGTCGCGGTTTTCGTCGACCTTTGTTTATGTGGTCCGGCCCTTGATCGCGGCATTGTCTGGCGCCCTGTTCGAGCCGGCGCGGGCGCTGCCCGTCGTCGCGGGCTTCTCCTATAAAAAGAAAAAGGGCCGGCGCGAATATGTTCGCGTCTCGTTGCGCGCCGGTGCTTCAGGCGAGACCATCGCGGACAAATATCCGGTGGAAGGCGCGGCGGTGCTGACCTCTCTCACGCGCACCCATGGCTTTGTCGAATTGCCGGAGGATGTCGCGACGGTCGCGCCGGGCGACGCCGTGGCTTTCATCGATTATGGGCTGATTCGATAGGTTACGCTTCCGCATTGGTCCTTCGGCGCGGCGCAAACTCTATTGATTCCGTGGCCTGGCGCGTGGTCAACACGCGATCAGCCCCGGCCAGCGGGATTCGTGGAGGAATGCCGTCTATGCTCTATATATGGATCATGATTGGAAGCGCGCTTGGCGGCGCCGCGCGCTACTGGCTTTCCGGCGTCGTGGCGAATCATTTCGGCGAGACTTTTCCCTGGGGCACGATTTTCGTGAATGTCAGCGGCTGCCTCGTCATCGGCTTCTTCGCCACGCTCACCGGCCCCGACGGCCGCCTGCTGGTCGGCACGCCGACGCGCCAATTCGTGATGGTGGGTCTCTGCGGCGGCTATACGACCTTCTCGTCCTTCAGCTTGCAGACGCTTTTCCTCGCGCGCGACAGCGAATGGCTGCGCGCCGGCGCCAATGTCGTGCTGTCGCTGGCGCTTTGCTTCCTGGCGGTTTGGCTTGGCCACATGGCCGCCGCGGCGCTCAATCATTGGAAGGGAGCGTGACCGATGCAAGTCCCGCGTAACGCCGTGCTGCTGCGAATTTTTATCGGCGAGGATGATCGGCATGGCCATCAGCCGCTCTATGAGGCGATTGTGATGAAGGCGCGCGAGCAGCACCTCGCCGGCGCGACCGTGCTGCGCGGACCGATGGGCTTTGGCCATTCGAGCCGCGTCCACACGACCAAGATCCTGCGCCTGTCCGAGGACCTGCCTTTCGTGATCGAAATCGTCGATAGCGAGGAAAAGATCAACGCTTTCCTGCCCGCGCTCGACGGCATGATGGCGAGCGGGCTCGTGACATTGGAGAAGGTTCAGGTGCTCCAATATGGGGCGAACAAAAAGCCTTGAGCATCGTTCGGCCCGATCGAGCAAGGCTTCAGGCCGCGCCGCCCAGCGTCGCGAGATTATAGCCCTCTTCGCGCAACACCCGCTGCACCGCGGGGCGCGCCAGCATCCGCTTGTAATGCGCCTGTAGATTTGCCGGCAGCCGGATTTTCGTCTTGTCGGCCCAGAACTCGACATAGAACAGAATGGGATCGGCGATCGAGAACCCGCCGGCGACGTAATCCTTCGCGCCGAGCTGCTCGTCGAGGATGCCGAAGCATTTTTCGATAAGCTCGCGGCCGAAGGCGCGCACAGCCTCGTGGTCGGCCTCGTTGCGGGTGAAGGTCGGCGTCGCGAAAATGCGCGCGAAGCCTTGCCCATGGACGGTTCCGACCACGAAGGCGAGGGTTTCGACGACCCTTGTTTCGGCTTCGACGTCGTCCGGCAGGAGCTTTGCGCGCGGATGCGTGCGCCCCAGCCAATAGGCGATCGCCTGAACCTCCGTGAGCGAGGAGCCGTCGTCGCGCACGAGAGTCGGGATCGTCGACTTCGGATTGATCGCGACATACTCCGGCTTGAAATGGTCGCCGGCCGGAAGATTGACGATATAGGCCTCGAAAGCCTTGTCGAGCTCCTCGAGAATGATGTGGATGCCGGTCGAGCATGAGCCGGGGGTCATGTAGAATTTCATGTTCGACCTTCCATCTCGCCGTCGCGGCTGTTTGAAAAAACACCGCCGGCATGCGCCAGCCGATGAAAAAAGCGTGCCATCGGCCGGACGGCGAATAGTTGGGCCCGCCCCGACGCGCGAGCTCTTCGCGGCCTTTGGCCTCGCGAATCAGAAATGCTCGGCCTTGGCGAGAATGGCGGCGCTGAGTTCGGCGACTGGCGCGCGAACGCCCCGGCGGGCGCGCAGGAGAACAAATTCAACCTCGCCGAGCCTTGGCAAATGCGCGCCGGGCGGGCGTTCGGTCAAGCCCTTGGGAATGAGCTTGCGTGAATGGGCCATGACGCCGAGGCCGGCCTGCGCCGCCGCCACGAGCCCGCTGAGGCTGCCGCTTGTGCAGGCGATCCGCCAAGGAGTTCCGGCCTGCTCCAGCGCCGCCAGCGCCATGAAGCGCGAGATGCTTGGCGGTGGATACAAGATCAATTGAACCGGCTCGCCGGAGGCGGCGGGAGGCCCGGCGGAGCCCGCCCAGACAAGGCTGTCGCGCCAGACGAGCTCGCCGCGATCCTCGCCCGGCCAACGCTTGCAGAGCGCAATGTCGAGCTCGCCGCCGTCAAACCTTGCGATCAGGCTGTTGCTCAGCGCGATCGTGAATTCGAGATCGACCAAAGGATGCTCTTGCATGAAGGCGCGCAACACTTCCGGCAGCCAGGAGGAGACGAGATCCTCGGACGCGCCGAAGCGCAGGCGGCCGCGCAGCTTGGTGCCGGCGAAATGGCGCCGCGCCCGCTCGTTGATCTCGAGGATGCTCCGCGCGAATGCGACCATGGCCTCGCCTTCAAGGGTCAAGGCGACGGAATGGGTGTCGCGCACAAAGAGGCGATGGCCGACCGCTTTTTCGAGCTTGCGGACATGGTCGCTCACCGTCGGCTGGGACAAGCCGAGCTTTCGGCTGGCCTCGGAAAAGCTGTTGCCTTCCGCGATGACGAGAAAGGTCTGCAAAAGCGCGGGATCGAGCATCGATAAAGCTTATCGGAAAAAACGATAACACTAATCGGCATCATTGGCGTTCACAGCAAAAAAGACAATCCGCAAAGTGGCGCGATCGTCCCTTGCCGTCGCGCCGGGACGACGAGACAAGACGCCAAGAAATCTGTTGGAGGAGCGAATGACCTTATATTCACGCCGAAATATCCTGGCGACAAGCGCGGTCGGCGGACTTGCCGCGGCGACGGCGGCGACGGCGGCGACGGCGGCGGCGGCCAGCGCCTCGGCCGAGACTTATTCCGCCGCCGCCGAAAGCGATCCCGGCCCGCATGACCCGGCGCAAGAGGCGATCAATCCCTATGATTGGCGATCGCCGCCGACTGATCATGGCAATCTCGGCATGTTGAAGAACTCGTTTTCCCAGGTTCATAACCGCCACACCGACGCTGGATGGGCGCGCGAGGTCACGGTCCGGAATTTTCCGATCTCGAAGGCCATGGCCGGCGTCAACATGCGGCTTCCTGCCGGCGCGGTGCGCGAGCTGCATTGGCATGTGCCGGCGGAATGGGCCTATGTGACCTATGGCGTCGGCCGGATCACCGCCGTCGATTCGGGGGCGCGAAAATTCATCGCCGACGTGAAGGAGGGCGATCTCTGGTTCTTCCCCGGCGGCGTCCCCCATTCGATCCAAGGGCTCGGTCCAGACGGATGCGAATTCGTTCTCGTCTTCAACGATGGCGCGTTCTCGGAGGACAGCACCTTCCTCGTCACCGATTGGGTCAATCACACGCCAAAAGACGTGCTGGCGAAAAACTTTGACCTTCCGGCTTCAGCCTTCGACAATACGCCCAAGAAGGATCTATGGATCTTCAACGCGCCCTTGCCCGACAGCCTCGCCGACGATCTGGGGCAGAGCAAGCAGCCGGAGGCGCCGAACCCTTACAAATTCTCGCTGTTGGATCAAAAGCCGGTCTTCAAGTCGCAGGGCGGCGCGGTCCGCATCGCCGACTCAAATAATTTCAAGGCGACGACGATGGCGGCGGCGCTTGTCGAGGTCGAGCCCGGCGGGATGCGCGAATTGCATTGGCATCCAACCTCCGACGAATGGCAATATTACATCAGCGGCACGGCGCGCATGGGCGTTTTCCATGGCGAAGGCAGGAACAATACGGTCGAGTTCCATCCAAGCGACGTCGGCTATGTGCCGCAATCCGTCGGCCATTATGTCCAGAATATCGGCAAGGACACGCTGCGTTTTCTGGAGGTTTTCACAAGTCCTGAATATGCCGATATCTCGCTGGCGTCGTGGCTCGCCAATACGCCGCATGAGCTCGTCGCCGCGCATCTGAACATTGACGTCTCGACCCTGCGGAAATTGGCGCAAGCGAAGACCCCGGTCGTCCCGATTTAGACGAGGCGTCTTGTTGGAAAAATGGCGTTCGGCTTTTTCGATCAACCGGAACTCATTCATTAAATGATTCCAATTGATCGAGCCGCGCGCAGGTGATTAACGTAAGCCAAGCCGCCTGGAGCGTATCCAGCGTGGTTTATTCGCGGAGCGATTCTGTAGAACCGCTCCCTTGCGTATGTCGATTTTGACACGCTAATGAGTTTGAAGGCAGGGCGCGGGGGCGCAGATCATGAGCATGGCCGAGCATTTAAACCGAGATGACGCGCCTGACGGCGGATTGCTCTCGCGCGGGCGCACCGTCGCAAAAGCGGGCTTCAACCGTTGGCTCGTGCCTCCCGCCGCGCTCGCCATTCATTTATGCATCGGCATGGCCTATGGGCTCAGCGTGTTTTGGCTGCCTCTGTCGCGCGCGATCGGCATAGAGAAAGCGGTTTCCTGCCCGGATCTGAGTTTGATCGGCGCCTTGTTCACGCGCAGCTGCGATTGGCGGGTCAGCGATCTTTTGGTGGTGTTCGAACTCGGCATCGTCTTCCTTGGGCTTTCCGCCGCTGTGTTCGGCGGCTGGCTCGAACGGGCCGGTCCGCGCAAGGCCGGGGTCGCGGCCGCGTTTTGCTGGGGCGGCGGCTTCCTGATCGGCGCCTTTGGCGTCTATGTCCATCAACTCTGGCTGCTTTGGGTCGGGATGGGAGTTATCGGCGGGATCGGCCTCGGTCTTGGCTATATTTCCCCTGTCTCGACCCTGGTGAAATGGTTCCCGGATCGGCGCGGCATGGCGACCGGCATGGCGATCATGGGCTTTGGCGGCGGCGCGCTGATCGGCTCCCCGCTCGCCAATCTGCTGATGAACGGGGGCGATTTTATCAGCCTCAATTTCGCTGGTTTAGGGAGCGCAGAGAGCGCGTTTCATTTGCCGGCGTTTCACTACGCCCTTTCGGTGCCGGGTTTTCGGTCCGCGACCTCCGTCGGCGTTTGGCAAACGCTGGTGGCTCTGGGGCTTGGATATCTGGCAAGCATGCTCATCGGCGCGTTCGGCTATAGGGTTCCGCCGGAAGATTGGCGGCCGGCGGGCTGGGTCCCTTCGCAACATAAGAGTCCTTTGGTGACGACGGGCAACGTCCATCTAAACGACGCCCACAAGACCCTGCAGTTCTGGCTCATCTGGGCGGTGCTGTGCCTTAATGTTTCGGCCGGCATTGGCGTGCTCTCCATGGCTTCGCCCATGCTGCAGGAAATTTTCGCGGGGTCGCTGATTGGAGCTCCGGGCGTCGGCTTTTCCGCGCTCGACGCCGGGCAAAAGACGGCGGTCGCCGCGATCGCCGCCGGCTTTGTCGGGCTTTTGTCGCTGTTCAATATTGGCGGGAGATTTTTCTGGGCCTCGCTGTCGGACAAGATCGGACGCAAGACGACCTATTTCACATTCTTCGGTCTGGGGATTGTCCTTTACGCCTTGGCCCCGAGCTTTGCGCATATGGGTTCGAAGGCGCTATTTGTGGCGGCGTTTTGCATCATTCTTTCGATGTATGGCGGCGGCTTCGCGACCGTCCCCGCTTATCTGGCCGATATTTTCGGCGTCAAATTCGTCGGCGCCATTCACGGCCGTTTGCTGACCGCCTGGTCGACCGCCGGCGTCGTCGGGCCCTTGGTCATCGGCTATATCCGCGACGCCCAAATCGAAGCCGGGATCGATCGGGCCCTCGTTTACGACCGGACCATGTATATTCTCGCCGGTTTTCTTGCGGCGGGCTTTATCGCCAACGCCTTGATCCGGCCGGTCAACCCCAAGTGGCTCTTAAAGGAAACCGCAGCCGCGGCGACGCCGTCGCCGGCAGAGGGCCGCTCCGCGCGCGGCGTCGCTGGAGGCGGGCAGAGAGTGGCCGCCGGAATTGCATGGGCGCTGGTTTCGATCCCCATTCTTTGGGGCGTCTGGAAAGCTCTGGACAGCGCCGTGAAAATTTTTCAGTAGGCGCGTCTATTTTCGCGCGTTGAACGAGAAAAGCCGCGCCGTCGCGGCGGCGCGACGGGCGGCGTCGACGCCTATCTTGCCTTGCGCCGCCTGGACCGCCGCGATCGCCTGGGTGAGCCGGACCCCGCCCTGGTGCAAGTCCAGGCTGATGGCTCCGCTCGTTCCCGAGAGCGCGTCATTCATGGCGGCGATCTCGCCTTGCGTTCCGCCGGCGTCGAGGGCGAGCATCAAGGCGAGGGCGCCTTTATCTTCTGGCGCATCCCCCGCCTGCGACCGGACCAGCCGGTAGAGATTGACGAAACGTTTCACCGCCCGCGCCGAGCCGCCAGCGAGCGGCGCGAGCGCCGCCAGAAGCTTGGCTTCGTCCTCCGAGATTGGATCATCGAGCGCGGATCGCCGCGGATCGCGAGCCGAGGCGGCGGGTTTGACCGAATTGCCGCCGAGAAGGTCGCGAACCAGCGCCGCATAATCCGCTTGGGCGGCGATCTCGCCGACTTGAAACGGCACGTGAATCCATTTGTCGAGGCCAGTCTCGTCGTCGCTGAGCCGGGCGGGATCGGCGGCGATGAGCGTGACGAAACCCGGGCCGAGCGCGGCGCGGATTTGGGCGAGAATTTCGCGCGCGCGAGACGCCGGCGCGGCGTCGAGATTATCGATGGCGACGATGACGCGTCGCGGCGCCTCGGCGAGCGCGGGGTTGGCGTTCGCCTCCTGAGGAAGGCCGCTTTTCTGGACCAACGCGCTGACGGCGGCGATGAAGCGCTGCGCCTGCTGTTTGACGAAATCGAGCGCGAATGGCGGCGGCTCGGCCAGCGCCGGATTTGCCGGCTGGAACGCGCTTGCGCGCCTTTCCGCCTCGGCGGCGCGGCGCGCGAGCTGATCGACCTCACTCGTGAGCGTCTCCACGCGCCGCGTCTGGTGGCCGAAATGTCCGTCCGATTCGCGCCGGCGCGAAAAAAGGTCGGCCTGCAACAGACTCTCGCCGCGAAACGCCAATTGAATGAGCCGCGCTGCCCGCCAGACATTGACGCCGACGGCGGCGGCCGCGCCGAGAAAAGCGACCGAGCGAAGGGTTAAAAGCCAGTCCATATGGGTCTCGATCCAGGCCGCCGCGGCGGCGAACTGGTCATTGCCGCGAAGCCAGCCGAGCCAGGTCGCTTGCTGGGCGTCGGCCTCGCCGAGGCCAATTCCGACAAGGACCAGCAGAAGGGCGGTGGCGAGCAGCCTGGTCTGCCCTTTGAGGGCCCAAAGCGCGCGCAAGGCGAAGCCCGCGCGTCCGCCGCCGTCCCGGTCGGCGATCGCCCGCAGCATGTCCTTGTAATCGCGGATGGGATCGGCCGTGATTCCAAACGCGGCCAGCGCGGTCTTGATCCGAGTTCGGTTGGCGCGGGCATAGGCGTCCACCTGGCAGCCGGAGGTCTCATAAAGCACGGTCTCGGTCAGTTTCGCGCGGCGGCCTTCCGCCTCGCCAAGCGCGCTCTTCTCGGCCTCAAGCCTGCGGCGGGCGGCGTCGAGCCGTTCGAAAGCCTCGCGCGCCGCGACGCGCGGATCGGCTGCGGCATGGGCGGCTTCAACCGCGAAGGCCGGATACGCGGCGGCGAGCCCCGCATGAAGCGCTCCGGCGAGCGCGACGGCGGCATGGCCCTCCATATCGGCCGCGTCGATCCTTAGGGTGACCACCTCGCCCAGGAAAGGCGTCTCGCCGGCCCGCCGCGCGGCAACGCTCAAGGCGTCGATTGCGCTCATGAGCCGGGTCATCGCCAGGCTCTTGCCCGAGCCGGAGCGGCCGAGCAGCCCGATCGCGAGCGGCGTCTCGGTTCGCGCATGGATCGCGAGTTCGCTGAGAAGATTGAGTTCCGCGTCAAGTCCGAGCGCGTCGGCAGAGTCCGGGAGGTCGGCGGCGAAGACGGTCCCAGCTTTTGGCGCGAGCCGCGGATTAGGGTTAGGCGCGGACTCGTCCGCGGCGCCCAGCTGCGGCGGCGCCGCGCCATTTGGCCGGGTTGCCGCAACGCCGGGAATGATGGCTCCGAAATCGCGCAATCCGCTCTTTTGCAAGGTCCAAATCCTTCTGATTGGCGCGCGCCCGCGCCGCCTTTGAAATCGCTTCCCGGCTGGCGTAGAGATGCAAATAGGCGAGCGATTGTGACATCGGCATGTCCATGCGGGCAAGTCCGTCGAGGTAAGTCCATAGAGACAAGACCGCCGGCTTCTTGCGGTCTTCTTTCGCGCCAAACTCCGGTTGGCCTGGACCCAGCGGCCTTGCGCGGCTACATAGCTTTCCGACTTCACTCTTCTCCGGCGGCGAGACGCGAGCCACATGGCGCGGCAATTCATCTATCATATGCAAGGCCTCACGAAGACCTATCCGGGCGGGAAAAAGGTCCTCGAGAACGTCAATCTTTCCTTTTATCCCGACGCCAAGATCGGCGTGCTCGGCGTCAACGGCGCCGGCAAATCGACCCTCTTGCGGATCATGGCCGGCATAGACAAGGAATTCACCGGCGAGGGGTTTGTCGCGGAGGGCGCCTGCGTCGGCTATTTGCCGCAGGAGCCGCCGCTCGACGAAAATCTCGACGTGCGCGGCAATGTCATGCTGGGCGTCGCGGCGAAACAGGCGGTTCTCGACCGCTACAATGAACTCGCCATGAATTATTCCGACGAGACCGCCGACGAGATGACGCGGCTGCAGGACGAGATCGAGGCGTTGGGCCTTTGGGATCTTGACGCGCAAGTCGACCTCGCCATGGACGCTTTGGGTTGCCCGCCGGATGATTGGCCGGTCGGAAAGCTCTCCGGCGGCGAGCGCCGCCGCGTCGCGCTGTGCCGGCTTCTGCTCGAAAAGCCCGAGCTTTTGCTGCTCGACGAGCCGACGAACCATCTCGACGCAGAGACCGTGAATTGGCTCGAGGGCCACCTGCGCGCCTATCCCGGCGCGATCCTGATCGTCACCCATGACCGCTATTTTCTCGACAATGTGACGGGCTGGATTCTGGAGCTCGACCGCGGCCGCGGCATACCTTATGAAGGCAATTATTCGTCTTGGCTGAAGCAGAAGCAGAAGCGCCTCGCCCAGGAAGGCCGCGAGGATGAAGCGCGCCAGCGCCAGCTCGAAGCGGAATCGGAATGGATCGCTTCGAGCCCCAAGGCGCGGCAAGCCAAATCCAAGGCGCGCATCCAGCGCTACGAAGACCTCGTCCAGAAGCAGAATGACAAAGCGCCGACGACGGCGCAGATCATCATTCCGGTCGCCGAGCGCCTCGGCAATAATGTCATCGAATTCTCGCATCTCTCGAAAGGCTTCGCCGACAAGCTGCTGATCGACGATCTCTCGTTCAAACTGCCGCCCGGCGGCATAGTCGGCGTGATCGGCCCGAACGGCGCCGGCAAGACCACTTTGTTTCGCATGATCACCGGCCAGGAAAAGCCGGACAAAGGCGAAATCGAGATCGGCGAGTCGGTCCAGCTCGGCTATGTCGATCAATCGCGCGACGCGCTCGACGGCAAGAAAAACGTATGGGAGGAAATTTCCGGCGGCCAGGAAGTGATCTATCTCGGCAAGCGCGAGATCAATTCGCGCGCCTATACGGGGGCCTTCAATTTCAAGGGCTCGGATCAGCAGAAAAAGGTCGGCCAGCTCTCCGGCGGCGAGCGCAACCGCGTGCATCTCGCCAAAATGCTAAAATCGGGCGCCAACGTACTCTTGCTCGACGAGCCGACCAATGATCTCGACGTCGACACCTTGCGCGCGCTCGAAGAAGCCTTGACCGATTTCGCCGGCTGCGCGGTGATCATCTCGCATGACCGGTTCTTCCTGGACCGCATCGCGACCCATATTCTCGCCTTCGAGGGCGATAGCCATGTGGAATGGTTCGAAGGCAATTTCGCCGATTACGAGGAAGACAAGAAACGGCGCCTCGGCGTCGACAGCCTCACGCCGCACCGGATGAAGTATAAGAAATTTTCAAGGTAAGCTCGAGCCGGGTCGCAACGAGTCACCTCTCGTAGGTTCCGACAAGGCTCGCCTCGGCGAGCAAATGTTTGCGCGCCTCGCGCGCGACATCGGGGCAGGAGGGGTCTTTGCGCAGGGGCAAATGCTCAAGCGAGAGCGCGAGCAATTTGAAGCGATAGCGATGAGGCCCATGGCGGTGCGGCGGGCAGGGGCCGCCATAGCCCAATCGATTGAAGTCGTTGAGCGCCCGCTTGAAGCCTCCCGTTGCAGCTTTGCCGTCGCCCCCTTCGGCAAGCTCGGTCCGATCCGCCGGAATGTCATAGAGCGCCCAATGGTGGAACACGCCCGAGGGGGCGTCCGGGTCGTCGCAAAGAAGCGCGAAGCTTTGAGTCTCGCTTGGCGCGTCGCTCCAGGCGAGCGGAGGCGAGAGATTCTCTCCGTCACAAGTGAAGCGGCGTGGAATCTGGCCGCCATTGGACATGGCGCTTGAGCTCAGCTGCATGCTCGCCTCCCTGATGCGCTCTCCGCCAGGCATCATGCGCTTTCAATGGGCAAGCGGGTTTGACCCCGGTCAAATGCGCGGACTGGCTGCTCGAAGCCTAACCAGGGGTTTTCGGACGTACAAAAGGCGATCCTTTGCGCCGCGTTGGCGAAAACGCTCCGTCTGTCATAAAGCCTTCATTTTTCAATGATGCTTCCTCAAAAGAGTCGCCTTAATCGGCATAATGATTTGATCAAGCCGGTTCGCCCAGCTGGCCTCCAAAAAGAAGCCCGGAAATCAGTCCATGCTCGATCAGCCGTTTGAAATCACCGTGCGTCCGTCGACGGAAGAGGACGTGCCGGCGATGATTTCGATCTACGCCTATCACGTCCAGCACGGCGTCGGCGATTATTGGACCGAGCCGCTTCATCCGGACGACATCAAGCGGCGGCGCAAGTCCATGCTCAAGCATCGGCTCCCGCATCTTGTCGCGGAACAAGCGGGGGAGGTTGTCGGCTACGCCTACGTGGTTCCCTTTCGCAAGCGGCCGGCCTATCGCTACGCGGTCAAGCATTCGATCTATGTTCACAAGGATCATCTTCGTTCGGGCATTGGCCGCCAGCTGCTGCCTGCGTTGATCGACGCCTGCGCGGAAGCCGGCTACCGCCAGATCATCTCTTATGTCGACGCCGAAAACACGCCGTCGCTCCTCCTGCATGAATCATTTGGGTTCGAACGCGTCGGCTTTCTGCGCGCGATCGGGTTCAAGTTCGGCAAATGGACGGATACGGTCTTGATGCAACGCGCGCTCGGGCCGGGCGACATGTCGCTTCCGTCCGAGCTCCCAGGCGATTCCCGCCGCCGGGGTCCGTCGACGCCGGATCCAATCGCGCAGCCATAAAGCCGTTTGCTCGGCTTCTATTCACGAACGGCGTAAGTATGGAAGCGGATCGAACCGTCCTGCCCGATCTCGCGATAGACGCCCTGAATTTCCGCCTCGAAGCCGGGAAAAAGATTGGCGCTGCGCTCGAACATCTTCAAATAGTCGAGCATGGGCCTTGCGCGCTCAGTGAGTTCTCTCGCCGGGAACGATCGAAGGAATTCCCGGCGGATAGACGAGGAAAAGGGTCGCCGCGATCCGGCCGAAAATCTTATCGATTGGAATATAATCGACCTTGTTGCGCACCATCGCGCGCACCGCCTCATGCGGGGGCATGGCCGGCTCGGGCAAATGGTCCGGCGCGAATTGCGCCGCCTGCAAGGCGCTCACGCCGCTGTCGCGATAGAAGGCGTGCATTTCGCCGCAAAGGTCGCGCAGCCGCAGGCCGGAATAGCGGCCCTTTCTCTGGCGGACGAATTCGGGGATGGCGTCCTCCAGCCGGGCGTTATCGTCATGCAGCCGTTTGAAGGCGACCAGCGCGCTCAAAAGCGTCCAAGCCTTGCTCGAACTCGACGCCCGGAGTGAGCAGAAAGAGGAGGGAGTTCAGATCGTTCTTCTCCGCGACGATCCGGTTTTCGCGCAGATATTGCGCGACGACAGGGGCGGGAATCCCATGCGCCTCATAGGCGCCGCTGCGCCGGTCGAAGCCTGGCGTGAGCAGGGTGAGCTTCATCGGATCGACCATCGCGAAATTGGGCGCGACATGTTGATATCCGTGCCATGCCGCGCCTGGGCTAAACTCCCAATAGCGCGCGTCCGAGGCGAGCTCGTCGGTCGGAACGCTCTCCCAGGCGATCTCGCGCGCCGCCTCGCCCGGATGCAGGGCGAGCATGGCGACGCGGTCGGGGACGAAGGCGTCGAAGAACCATCGCCGCGCCGGATCGGCCTCGCGCTCCTCGAACTCCCGCCGCGCGGCGCGCAGCTTTTTGCGCAGCTCGATCCCGAGCCGGATCGTGTCGTCCCAAAGCACTTCGCCGGAGCGCCCCTTCATCATTTGCGCGCCGACATCGAGCGAGGCGAACAAGGGATAATAGGGCGAGGTCGAGGCGTGCAGCAGAAAGAACTCGTTGAAGCGGCGATGGCCGACATATCGCTCTTGGCCGCGAATGTGGCTGTCCTTCACATGGATCTGCGACGCCTGCGAAAAACCCGCAAGCTGCTTATGCGTCGATTGCGTCGCGATGATCCCAGGATGGTTTGGGCCCAATTCCGCAAGCCCCATGGCGAAGCGGTTGGAAAAGATCGGATGGAATTTCATGAAGCCGGCCCAGGCCTCGTCGAAGAGCATATAATCGCAAAGATGGCCGATCCGTTCGAGGAGCATCCGCGCATTGTAGATCGTGCCGTCGTAGGAGCATTGCTCGATGACGGCGACGCGGAACGGCCGCTCGCGCCGCCACGCCTCGGGGTCCTTGACGAGCGGATGCGATCGGATCTTTTCGCGGATGCGCGTCTCGTCCAGCGCCTCCGGATAGATCGGCCCGATCAGCCCATGGCAATTGCGGTCGGTTTCGAGGAAGATCGGAATCCCGCCGCCGAGGAAGAGCGCGCCATGATGCGCCGCCTTGTGATTATTGCGATCGAACAGGACCAGATCGTCCTCGGCGACAAGCGCCGAAAGCGCGATCTTGTTCGACGAGGAGGTGCCGTTCAGGACGAAATAGGTCTTTTCCGCGCCGAAGATCGCGGCGGCTTCCTTCTGGGCGCGTAGCGCCGGCCCTTCATGGGTCAGAAGATCGCCGAGCTCGAGCACTGAATTGTCGAGATCGTCGCGAAAGACGGCTTCGCCCAAATGCTCGACGAAGATCCGGCCGATCGGGCTGCGTCCATAAAAGACGCCGCCATTATGGCCGGGGCAGGTCCAGAGCTGATTGCCCTGCTCGGCGTAATCGACCAGCGCGCCGAAGAAAGGCGTTTTCAGCGTCTCGGCATATTGCTTCAGCCGGCTGACCAGATTTCTCGCGATGAATTCCGGCGTCTCCTCGGCGAGAAAAACATAGCCGTCGATATAGTCGAGCACCTCGACCGGGATATCCTCGAATTGCTTGCGCCGCACGAGCATGACGATCGGCATTTCAAGGCCGCGCCGACGCATCAGATTGATGAGCGCCGCCGCCTTCCCCTCGACGCCCTTCTTGCCCCAATCGACCACCATGCAGCCGATCGCGGCGTCGGTCTGGACCGCGAGCTCGGCGTCCTCGAAACGCGGCGCGCGCACGACTTGAATGCCGAGCCGCTCGATCGCCAAGACGATCTCATGCAGCCGCAGCCCTTCGAGGTCGAGATCGGAGAAAGCCGGCGCGCAAATGAGGAAAGTGAAACGCCTGTAGAAATCCATGGGCCGGCTCCGCTGCGCGTGGAGGCTTCGCGGGGCGCCGCGCCGCCGAAAAGCCTCACGCGCGCAGAAGCGCTCGCGGTTATGACATTCCGATGACGGATTGGATCAGGACGCGGCGCGGCGGCGAAATATTTTTGCGCGGCGCAGGAGTGCTTGCCGATCGCGTCGCCTCACCGAAAACGGCGGCGCGAATTCAAAAATTTGAAAATGAGGTAACCGAAAAATCTGAGCAGATTTCTAATGGCCTGGGACAATCACGTCAGTGGGAGTTTCTGCTTATGAATCGAAGCGGACATCGACCTTGGCCGACCTGAAGGCCTCTGAGGGGTGGAAAGTGGCCATTCGCCAGCCCTGAAAAATTCGGGTCGGGTACAAAATCCGACTTTTTCAACAAAATGACTGCACTGGCGTCATTCACGCGGCGCCCCATAAAAGCGGGACTGGCTTAATGGTTCAGCGGGATTTGCAATCCGGCGAGCCAGCGTCTCACCCAAACGGATGCGTCAGCTCGAGAGTCAGTGTCTGGAGTTATCACCCTTACTATAAATACATCCAGATTATTACTGAATATAAAAATTTCTTCGTCAATATCGTATCTTGGCCCAGGCGCAGGAGTTTCAGTACTCTGTTCGTCTGTAGAAGAAATATACGACAGTTGTCCATGAATATACAATACATTAGCTTTTTTTTGCGCCGAAAAAACTCTGTATGACATTCCTTCAAACAATTGAGACTGCAGCATCCTCGAAGCGAGAGAATCGTACATTAGAAAAGTCACGATGTCAGCCGAATACGCTGAGCTGAGCTGATCTAAATCCTTTTGCTTTAATTTAAGACTTTTACTAATTTCCGATTCTATTTGTGCCGTAGCATCGGAATTAGGTTCGGTCCCGAGATTGGATTCTTTGATCGCCTCACGATCAGTTTTTCCTGTATCTAAGTCCTTTGCGCTTGTATCTAGTTGTTTTCTTTCCTTTTCAAAATCATGTTCGACATTATAGAGAACATTAACCAATCCAGAAAACCTCTTTAGGAGTTGCTCTTTTGAGAAATACTCCACGTAGACTGCGGGAAAATAGGTTAACTTTATCTTATTTTTTGATGGTATACGAGTTTTGACGTAAAACGCTAGCTCGCCAATTCCTCTCCATAAATCAACCTTTGGCTCACGCAGTACCCGTGCCAGGTCTGCATTCTCGAATAGTTCGGGACCGTAAATTGTTGACGCGATCTCAAGTTCTGTCGTCTCAGAAAACTTCCACGGTTCTCCTCCCTCTGGGATTGCAACATAGACATATTTGTCCAAGAACGGTTTGTATGTTGCTGGCAGAGATGCTACTACTTCTGATCCAATAGTAATTGTAGAAACGTCAAGATAGACTGGACCAGATCCAGGCAACCTTCTTTCGATTGACGTCAACCGCGAGCTTAGGTCAGCTATCGTTTGTTTAAGTGAACTGGATATATCTGAAAGCTCTGTGCGGTGTTTGGTTGACAAGTCAAGCAACTCAGCTTTATGCTCAGCCTCAAGAGAGCTAAGGCGCTCGCTTGAAAAATATGCCGTCACCCCTGCGACTAGCGTTCCTGTTGCAACGATAACAGCAACCAAAGCGACAAAAGGGTTTTCATCTATAAATCGCTTAAGGCTCATGTGCTCTTTCCCGGCCGGCCGAATTCGTCACACAAAAGCCACCAATCAGACATATTAGGCTACCGCATCTCTAAACAGAATGTCTAGCGGAGCGAAGGCAGGATCGGAAAATCTTGGTCGCAGTGGGAGGTCTCGAGAGGGACAAAGCGCGAGCAGCAGTCCTTTCGCCGAGAAGCGTCAAGACGGAAGTCGCACCGGTCTACTCGGTTACCAGCTAGCGTAACCGTCAATTAAATATAGCTTACCTAGGTCCTTCGGAAGCTGCGAAGTGCGAATGGCGGCTTTTGGGTCGAACTCCGGCCAATGGCGCGCAATCCAGCGGAGGGCCGTTCCCGGCGCAATGCCGGCCAAATGCGGATCGACGCGGCGCTTCGCATTTCATTTCACGCCGGCCGCCTTCAGCGCCTTGGCGACGGCAGCCACCCTGCGGCCCTGGAAACGCGCGACGTCGAGATCGTCGGCTGTCGGCGGCGTCGCCTTATTGTAGGAAATGGAGCTCGCGCCATAGGGCGTCCCCGCCTTGTAGAGCGATGGGTGGGCATAGCCCGTCGGCACGATGATCAGGCCGAGATGGGCCAAGGGATTATACATGGAGAGCAAAGTCGACTTATTGCCGCCATGCGTCGTCGAAGTTGAGCAAAACACGGCGCCCGCCTTGCCGTTCAATTTGCCTTGGGCCCAAAGCCCGCCGAGACCGTCAATATAGGCCTTGAGCTCGGAGGAGATCGCGCCAAAGCGCGTCGGCGTGCCCAGGATGATGGCGTCGGCCCATTCGGCGTCGGCGCCGGTCGGGGCCTCATGGCGCGCGTTCATCGCGGCCGCCGCCTCGGCCCAACCCGGCGCATGCGCCATCACCTCCGGACCGACGATTTCGCGCGCGCGGCGCTGGCGCACCTCCGCTCCCTCGGCTTGCGCGCCCTCGGCGATGGCGGCGGCGAGCGCCTCGGTCACGCCGGTACGGGAATAAAACGCGATCAGGATATTCACGTCCCCCATTGTCCCCCTCCAATTTTAACGGAAGCTCAAAAACGGCCCGCCTGGAAATCCGCCATGGCTTCGCGGATCTCCTCCCTTGTGTTCATGACGAAGGGACCGTAACGCGCGATCGGCTCGCCAATGGGCTTGCCGGCGATGAGCAGCGCCCGCGCCCCGGCGCCGCCAGCCTCAAGCCGCACCGACGCGCCACGCGACAGTACGCCAAGATCGCCGCCATCAAGCCGATGCGGCGCGGCGTCGCCAATCCGCAAATCCCCCTCATAGACATAGACAAAACCGGCGTGATCCTCGGGAAGCGGAATTTCTGCGGCGGACGATGGCTGGAAAACCAGATCGAAATAGTATGGATCGGTCGCGCCCGTTTCGACCAAACCTCGCAGGTCCTTGAAATGGCCGGCCAGGATCTTGGCCTTGACGCCTGCGCCGACATCGCGTGTGGGAAGAGACTCGGGAGGAAATTCCTGATAGCGCGGCGGGCGCAGCTTGTCGCGCGCCGGAAGGTTGATCCAGAGCTGGAAGCCACGCAACAGACCTTCCTGCTGCTCCGGCATCTCGGAATGGACAATGCCCCGCCCGGCCGTCATCCATTGCACCGAGCCCGGCTGCAGCAGGCCTTGGTTGCCTTTGCTGTCGCGGTGGCGCATGCGCCCGGCCAGCATATAGGTCACCGTCTCGAAGCCCCGATGCGGATGATCGGGAAAGCCGGCGATATAGGCTTTGGGATCGTCGGAGCGGAACTCGTCCAGCAGCAGGAACGGGTCGAGATCGGGAAGGTCGGGCTGGCCAATGATGCGGTTCAGCTTCACCCCAGCGCCGTCGCTCGTCGCCGCGCCCCGTCCCGACCAGATTATGTCGCGTCCAGGCGAATGTTTCTCAATGCCCATCATCTCAGTCCTCCGCGTCGGAATAGACGATAGATAGGCGGTCGCGGCGGGCGATCAATTCACGTCCGGCAAGCGAGGCCGCCGCCGCGACAGCCGGTTCGGCGCGGCGTATGCAAAGCTGACGCTCGCAACTTTGACCTCTGCCGTTTGAGCTCGAATAGGCTATAGACCGTTTCGAGCCTCAGTTTGAGCCAATTCAGAAAAGCCTTCGCATGCCCCATTCCCTCCCGGCCGCCGTCGCGCGCCCAAGTGACGCGCCGGCATTTGACGCGCCGGCTCCCGTCGCGGTCTCGCCTGCCGAGCTGCGCGGGCCCTCGATCCGCGCCGGCGTCATTTGGATGCTGGTCTCGACCGGCTTGTTCGTCTGCCAGGATTCGACCGCCAAATATCTTGTCCATATCTATCCGGCGACCGAGATCGCCTGGGCGCGCTATTCCGTCCATCTGGTCTTGGTGACGTGTTTTCTCGCCCGCCGCGATCCCCGCCTCATGGCGTCGCGCCGGCCAGCGCTTCAGCTCGCCCGATCGAGCCTGCTTCTCGCCATCACCCTGTTCGGCATGCTGGCGATGCGGATCATGCCTTTCGTCGACGTATCCGCGGTCATGTCGTCGGCCCCCATCCTGGTCACCGCCCTCGCCGTCATCGTGCTGCGCGAGAAGGTCAGCTTGGCCGCTTGGCTCAGCGTTCTGGTCGGAATGAGCGGCGTATGGGTGATCCTCGGCGAGGCGGGCGTCGATTTTTCGTTCGCCATGGCGTTTCCGCTGCTCGCCGCGCTGTGCAACGCGCTCTATCAGATCACGACCAGAATGCTCCATTTCGTCGACAAGCCGATGACGACCTTGTTTTACTCGGCGATCGCCGGCGTTGTCTTTTGCAGCTTTTTTCTGCCCTTCTATGGGCTCTTGCCGACCCCGGCCGACGTGGCGCTCATGCTGCTGCTTGGCCTGCTCGGGGTGGCAAGCCATTTCTGCCTCATCCGCGCCTACACGGCGGCGCCGGCCAATTTTATCGCGCCCTTCGGCTACACGGCGCTCTTGTGGGCGACCCTATCCGGCATCGTGATCTTCGCCGAAATTCCAAGTCCGCGCGCCATATTGGGCTCGGGTTTGATCGTCGCCGCCGGCCTCTCTATATTTCTGCGCTCGGGTAGGGAATGATCCATTCGCGATTTCTCCGGGCGACAGATCTTGCGTTGAGGGCAAGCCCATGACGGCGGCCTGTGTCCGCCCCGCGACGTCCAGCGACGCCGCGTTGATTTTCGCCCTCGTCGGCGAGCTCGCCGAATATGAGCGGCTCGGCGGCGAGGTCGACGCGACCGCCGAGACCCTGGCCGAGGCGCTGTTTTGCGAACGCCCCCGCGCCTTTTGCGACATCGCCGAACAGCGCGGCGAAGCGGTGGGGCTGGCGGTCTGGTTTTACACCTTCTCAACCTTTCGCGGCCGCCACGGCATTTGGATCGAGGACCTTTTCGTCCGGCCGGGTTTTCGCGGCCAAGGTTTCGGCAAGGCGCTTGTCGCCGCGCTCGCGCGCCGATGCGCCGCCGAAAAGCTCGCCCGGCTCGAATGGTCGGTGCTTGACTGGAACGAACCGTCGCTCGCGTTTTATGCGAGGCTCGGCGCGAGGAGAATGGAGGAATGGACGAATTGCCGCCTCGAAGGGGAAGCGCTGCTGCGGCTTGGCCGCGCGGAGACGTCAGGGGAATGACGATCCCGCTCGCGCTTGTCGCGGCGATCGCTAAGAATGGCGTCATCGGCGGCGGCAACCGGATGCCTTGGCGCTTGTCGAGCGATCTGCAGCGGTTTCGCGCCGTCACGCTGGGCAAGCCCCTGCTCATGGGGCGCAAGACGTTCCAGTCGATCGGGCGGCCGTTGCCCGGCCGCGAAACGATCATCCTCACGCGAGATCGGGATTTCAACTCTTGGGCTGGGTCCGCCAAGGCGCCAGGTGTCCATATCGCGCACGACCTCGACGAGGCTCTCGCATTGGCGCAGGAGCGGGCCGAGGCGATGACGGCCGAGGAAATCATTGTGGCGGGCGGCGCGGAGATCTACGATGTTTTGATTGGTCAAGCCGCGCGCATGCATCTTACGTTCGTCGATCTGGAGCCAGAGGGCGATACGCATTTTCCGGCGATCGACTGGTCGGATTGGGTGGAGGAGCGCCGCGCCGCGCCAGCGCCCACGGCCAAGGACGAGGCGTCATTCGCCTTCGTGGATTTTCGCCGGCGGTGAGGGCGACAGCGGAACGCGGCGAATAATCCATCGGATTCGCGGAACATTGTCGTGCGCGAAAGGCTTCCCTATAAGTAAGGCGTGCCGCCGCGATCCGATGCGCGGCGTTGGCAATTGTTTCTGCGTCTTTTTGGAAGAGAGTTTCATGCCCTGGGTCAATGAAGGCGGCAATGGCGGCTCATGGAAGCCCAATCCCGGCGGTCCCTGGGGGCAAAAGCCAAGCGCGCCGCCGCCCGAATTCGAGGAATTCGTCCGTCGCGCCCAAGAAAAGATCAAGCAATGGATGCCGGGCGGAGGCGGCGGTTTCGTCGGCGGCCGCGGCATCCTGGCCTTGGCCCTTGTCGGCGTCATCGCCTGGCTTTTATCCGGCTTCTACACCGTCAAGCCGAATGAAGTGGGGCTGAACATGATATTCGGCCGCTACACCGGCAAGACCGGGCCGGGCTTGAACTACAATCTTCCCTATCCCATCGGCGCCGTGGAGAAGCTCGAGGTCACCGATCGCAAGGCGACCAATATCGGCTTCGTCATGCGCCAGGACTTGCGCTCGCCGAACGCCGCGGTCCAGGTCGATCTTCCGGAAGAAAGCCTGATGCTGACCGGCGATGAAAATATCGCCGACGTCAAATTCGTGGTGATTTGGCAGATTGATCCGGTGCGCCCCGAAGACTACGCCTTCAACATCGCCAATCAGCGCGAGACGGTGAAGGCGGTAGCCGAGAGCGCCATGCGCGAGGTCATCGGCCGCAGCCAGATCCAGCGCATTCTGACCGCCGAGCGCCAGAGCATCGAATCGGCGGTCAGGAGCTCATTCAAAAGATCCTGAACGGCTACAAGGCGGGCATTTTGATCCTGCAGGTCCAATTGCAATCGGTCGATCCGCCCGAGCAGGTCATCGCCGCCTTCAAGGACGTGACGGCGGCGCAGCAGGACCAGAACCGCTTGCGCAATGAGGCGGAGGCCTACGCCAATCGCGTCGTGCCCGAGGCCCGAGGCAAGGCCGCGGCGATCGTCCAGGAGGCGGAGGGCTATCGGATCCAGACCGTCGCCGAGGCGACCGGACCAGCCTCGCGCTTCAACCAGATCTATGACGCAGTACAAGAAGGCGCCCGACGTGACGCGGCAGCGGATCTATCTCGAGACCATGGAGCATGTGCTCACCGGCATGGACAAGATCATCCTCGACCAGGGCGAGCACGGACAAGGCGTCGTGCCCTATCTGCCGCTTGGCGCGCTGCGCCCGCCCCACCGAGGGGGGAGCGCGCAAATGAAAAGCGTCGCCGGATTTGCGGCCATCGCCGCCGTCATCGCCTTTCTGATCGTCGCGACCGCCTCGACGTTCACGGTGCAGCAGACCGAACAGGCTCTCGTGCTGCGCTTCGGCGACCCGGTCGCGGGACGCGGCCTCATCACCGAGCCGGGGCTCCATTTCAAATTTCCGTTCATCGAAAACGTCATTTATCTGGACAATCGCATCCTCGACGTCGAGGCACCGAAACAAGAGGTCCTCGCCTCCGACAATAATCGTCTCGATGTCGATTCCTTCCTGCGCTACAGGATCGTCGATCCGCTGAAATTCTATCAAACGGTCGGCACCACCGAGCGCGCGAACAGTCAGCTCGGCTTCATCTTGAACTCGGCCGTCCGCCGGGTGCTCGGCGAGGCGAACATGACCGACATCGTCCGCGACAATCGCAACAATCTCATGCTCAAGATCCGCGAGCAGGTCAATCAAGAGGGCGGCCGCCTCGGCATAGCCGCCACCGACGTGCGAATCCGCCGCGCTGATCTGCCGAAGCAGATTTCCGAAAAGGTCTTTAGCCGGATGCAAAGCGAACGCGCGCGGGAGGCGGCGGAATATCGCGCCCAAGGCTCGGAGCAGGCGCAAACCATCACCGCCAAGGCCGATCGCGATGTCGTGGTCCTGCGCGGCGAAGCCCAGCGGCACGGCCGATCAAACCAGGGGCGAGGGCGACGCAGAAAGCAACCGCATTTTCGCCGAGGCCTATGGCAAGGACCCTGATTTTTTCGCCTTCTATCGCTCGATGCAAGCTTATGAAGCCGGGCTGAAGCCGGCCGAAACCCGCATGGTCATCAGTCCAAAGTCGGATTTCTTCCGCTTCTTCGGCGCCCCGAGCGGCCAACCCGCGACGCCGCCAGCGGCGCCGCGATAGCGCGTCTCCATCCTTTCCACGATCTGCAATTCGTGGAAAATTTGTTCACCTCGAAGCGGAAGGCTCCGGCGCGCCGGAGCCTTCCGCTTCCGCGCGCGAGCAGCCCATGTCCGAAAGACAGCCAAACCTTCGAGATGAATTCATCAAGATCGGCCTGAGCGATCCGTTCATCCGCGCCATAGTCGGCATGGTCGCCATCGCCCTCGCCGCGAGCTTCGCGGCGTCGATCCTCGGCGGCGGCCTGCATGCGGCTCTGGCCGTCGGACTTCTCCTTGATGTTTGGCGTTGTGCTCGTCGTGCTGCGAGTTCTGCTCACGTATGTCAACAGCGCTTTCGTCAAATGGCTTTGTCTCGCCGCCTCGGCGGTCATCGTCTCCGCGTTCCTCGCCTTGACGGTGCTCCTTGTCCCAGCCGTCACCATTTGCTGGCCGCAGGTCTATCATGACGACCTTGGGCTGCCCGCTTGTCCGTCGTCGCGCTCAGGCCAAGCCCCAGCCCCGCAGCCGTTCACGCCCGTTCCCTACACAGGCCTCGGCGTCTCGATGGACCCGGCAAACAATAAATATTGGATAAGGGTCAATTATCGTCCCGCGCGCCAGGCGGACGCCGAGCATATCGTTGGGGCGCTGCGCCAGGCCGGCTATCGATCCGACGCGATCGCGACCGAGCTCAATGAAGTCGAAACGGATGATCGATCGCCGGGCGTTTCGCTGATTAAGGCGACGACCGCGTCGCGTCCAATCGTCGACGAAGTGAGCCGTATCCTGAAGTTGGCTATCCCAGTAAGCATCGGGAGGCTCCAAATCTTCCCCAACGATGTGCGCGCCTTCGCCAATGGCGACATCCAGGTCGATTTGTTCTGAGAGAAGGACGCGCTTGGTCGAGAGGTCGCCACGCCGACCATTGGCGCGATTGAGGCCTCAAACCGGCGTGTTCACGGTCCGCCATCGCGCCGCCGTCACGCCCGCCTCAAGGCTGAGCCGGCCGACAATATATTCTAGAGCGATCTCGCGCGGCTTCTCGGAGGTGAGCGTCGCGGCGACGGCGACCCGATCGCTTCCCTCGATGTCGGCGCTTTCAAGCTCGCGAAGATGCAGGTCGCCGGCGCCGAAGCCTTGCACGAGAAGCGCGCGAATGCGCGCCTCTTCCGTCGCTCGGCAAATGACGTTGACGACATAGGAGGTTTCGACCTCCGCGCTTTCGATCGGCTGGCGGTTGATCAGCCGGACCAGTGGTCGAAGCACGAGATTGACAAGCGTGACAAGTCCCACGGCGACAAGGGCCTGGGCCCAATGCCCCGTGCCCGCCAAGAGGCCGACGGCGGCGGAGCACCAAAGCGTCGCCGCCGTGTTCAAGCCGCCGATATTGCCGCCTTCCTTCCAAATGACTCCCGCGCCGAGAAAGCCTATGCCCGTGACGACCTGCGCCGCGACCCGCGTCGGGCTCGTATCGGTGAATTGGCCGGCGAATACGACGAAGATCGCGGCGCCCAAGGACACCAAAGTGTTTGTCCGCAGTCCGGCGAGGCGCTGGCGCCATTGCCGCTCCAACCCGATGACGCCGCCAAGCAGGAGCGCGGCGAGAAGGTTGAGCGCATCTCTCTCGATGGCTGGATCAAACGACGGCGTCATGGGCGCTTCTTTGGCCTGAGGTGATTGGCGCCAAGCGAGCCGCGCAAACGGCGCCCATCTAGGAAGACGCTCGCCGCGCAAATCCACGGACGCGCCAGTCCGCGCGATAGCGGCACCATATGACAATCAGATGACCAGCGCATGTTCCGTAAACGCCGATCGGCTTTTTGAGCGGAACATACGCCAAATCTCAAGCCGCGCCGTCGGTCAAGTTTCGTCGATGCTCCAGCGCGCGACCTCCATGCCTTGGGCGTCCAGGATCGAGAATCCATGCGGCAGCGGCTTATGGACCCGCTGCGCGATCACATTGGAAAAAAGCGATTTCGCATGCGTGATGACTTGGTCCAGCCGGGTGAGATCGGTTGTCATCCGGTCTGTGACTTCCGGAGTTGCGCCTTCGCGAAGCGGTCCGATAAATTCGATCTGGAACATTTGTGCTCCCCTATGTCTCGCGCTTGAACGCAACAGCATGCGTTCGATGGTGAAACGAAATCACGCCACGAAGGGTTCAAGCCGAGGCGCCAAAGAGGAGTTGACTCGGCGGCTTAGCTCTGGCCCCGTCGCCGCCGCGCCCGTCCCCCCGGCGGCGGCGGAACGTCGCAATTGTGTCGTAACCCTTGGCCAGCTTGGAGCCTTCCCGATGACGCATGGCGTAACCGAACCGAGAGCAGACGCCCCGAGCGGCAATCTCGGCGCATTGGCGTTAGGCGCTCTCGGCGTCGTCTACGGCGACATCGGGACAAGCCCGCTCTACACGCTGAAGACCGCGCTGGAGTGGGGGAGGAAGCGCGACGCCCGCGGTCGCCTTGGGCATGCTGTCGCTTATTGTCTGGACCCTCTTGATCACCACTTCGATCAAATATGTCGCCGTCGTTATGCGCGCGGACAATGATGGCGAAGGCGGAATCCTGGCGCTGATGTCGCTGCTCGGCATCAAGCATGGCAACCGCGTCGGAATCATCGCTCTCGGGGTGCTCGGCGCGGCCTTGCTCTATGGCGATGGCGCGATCACGCCGGCGATCTCGGTCTTGAGCGCGCTCGAGGGGCTCAAGCTGCCGCTCCCCTCGATCGCGCCCTTTATCGTTCCTCTCTCGCTCATCGTTCTCCTAGGCGTTTTCTCCCTGCAGCCGCTCGGAAGCGCGCGGATTGGCAAGCTGTTTGGCCCGATCATGACCGTATGGTTCGTCACCATCGGCGCGCTGGGGGTCGGCGGCTTACTGCGCCATCCTGGCGTCGTAGCCGCGCTCGATCCGCGCTATGGGTTGACCTATTTGTTCACGCACGGCTTCACCGGCTTCCTCGTGCTTGGCGCGGTCTTCCTCTGCGCCACCGGCGCCGAAGCGCTTTACGCCGACATGGGTCATTTCGGCCCGCGCCCGATTAGGACGGCCTGGTACGGCCTGGTGCTGCCCATGCTCCTGCTCAATTACGCCGGCCAGACCGCCGCGGTGATCGAGGGCGGAGTTGCCGCCGACGCGAACCCGTTTTTCTCGCTCTGTCCCGGGCCGCTGCAGGCGCCGCTCGTTCTGCTCGCGACCATAGCGACCATTATCGCCAGCCAAGCGATCATCAGCGGCGCGTTTTCAATGACTCGCCAAGCGATCCAGCTTGGATTGTGTCCCCGCCTGCGCATCACCCAGACCTCGGCCGAAGGCTATGGGCAAATTTACGTCGGCTTCGTCAATTGGATCTTGATGGCGCTCACGCTCGCGCTGACGATCGCGTTTCGCTCCTCCGACAAATTGGCGGCGGCGTTCGGCATCGCGGTGTCGCTCACGATGTTTTTGACCTCGATCCTGATGTTTCGCGCAATGCGCGACATTTGGCGCTGGAGCTTGCCCCTGAGCATCCTGGTGGCGGGGCTGTTCGTCATCGTGGACCTGTCCTTCGTCGCCGCCAATCTGATGAAGCTCTTCGAAGGCGGCTGGGTTCCTCTCGTCGTCGCCGCGATCATATTCTTTCTCATGTGGACCTGGCGCGAGGGCCGCGAGGCGATGATTGCGCAGCTTGAGCGCGACACGGTGCCTCTCTCCCTCTTCATCAAGCAATGTCAAGGCAAGGCGAGAGTGGCCGGCGTCGCGGTCTATTTGACCGGCCGGACCGATGTGGCGCCCGTGCCGCTGTTGCATAATCTCAAGCACAACAAGGTCCTGCACGAGCGCATCGTGCTCCTGCATGTATTGACGGAGCATATTCCGCGCACCCCCGCCGCGCGCCGAGTCGAAGTTCGCCATCTGGAGGAGAACTTCCATTCGGTCATTGTCCGTTATGGCTTCATGGAGCAGCCAAATATTCCTAAGGCGCTGGCGCGCTGCGCCGCCCAACAACTCCGCTTCAGCATGATGGACACGTCGTTTTTCGTGGGCAGGATCACCATCGCGCCGGCGCGCCGATCAAGATGGCATTTATTCAAAGTCAAGGTTTTCGTGGTCATGCATCGCAATGCGCTCGCCGCGACGGAATTCTTCGTCATTCCGCCAGACCGGGTGGTCGAGCTCGGCGCCCAGATCGAGATTTGAGATTGGGAGCGGCCCGCCGCCGGCTGCAAGTCTTACGCTTGAAGCATGGCGGCGATGTCCCGCGCCGCGATCTCCTGCTCAAAGGCGCGTTCGGCGCGAAGGCTCGCGAGGTCGCGGTTGATCGTTGCGACGGCCAAGGTCTTGCCGCCGCGCCGATAGCTGATCGCGCAATCCCGCGCATCGATGCTCCCCTCGATGGCGGCTTCGTCCCACCCTTCGGCGTGGCCGACGTAAGCGATGGCGAGATCATATTGCTCGGTCCAGAAGAAGGGGATTGCGTCGAACCTTTCGCGACGGCCAAGAATGTTGCGCGCCGCGGTCCGCCCCTGGCGCTCGGCGACGACGAAATGCTCAATGCGAATTCGCTCGCCGGTGTAGGGATCCGGCCAGCGCGCTATATCGCCGGCGGCGAAAATATGCTGGACGCTCGTCTGGAGATAAGCGTCGACCGATACGCCGCGATCAATGGCGAGCCCGGCTTGTTCGGCGAGAGCGATCGCCGGCCGCACCCCGACGCCGATGACGACAAGATCGGCGGCCAGGGTCTCGCCCGTCGTCAAAGTCACGGCGCGCTCGTCTATCGCGACCGCAGTGGCGCCGAGAAGGAAGACTACGCCATGGTCCTCATGCAGCTTGCGAATGAATGTTCCGACCTCGGCCCCCAGGATCCGCTCCATGGGGATCGCCTCCAAACCAACGACTCGCACTTCGAGATTGCGCGCGCGAAGCGCCGCCGCCGCTTCAAGGCCGATGAAGCTCGCCCCGATCACCACAGCGCGGCGCGCCGCCTCGGCCTTGGCGATAATGGCGCGGCTGTCCGCGAACGTCCGCAAATAGCGCACATGCGGGAGATCGCCGCCGGGGATCGCGAGGCGCAGCGGCTCGGCGCCGGTGGCGAGAAGGAGCGCGTCATACGGATAACGCGCGCCATCGGCGAGCTCCACGTGCTGCGCCTTTGCGTCGATGGCCGCGACCCGGGCGTCGAGTTTCAGCTTGATGTCAAGCTTTTCGTAGAATTCCCGCGACCGCAACGGAATCCAATCCTCCGGCGCGGAGCCGGCGAGAAAGCCCTTTGAGAGATTTGGCCGGTCATAGGGGATCGAGTCATCCGCGCTCAACAGGGTGAGGCCGCCGCGATAGCCCTCCCGCCGCAGCGTCTCAGCGGCGGAATTGCCGGCCGCGCCGCCGCCAACGATGACCACGGAGCTCGGCAAGCCCGCCGTCGCCAAAGGCGAGGCTTGGGGCGCGTTTTCGTGCTTGTCGCGAACAAGGATCATCCCGTCGCGCCGCTCGACGCGCCAACAGGAGACCGGGTTCAACGCCGGCGCGCGCAGAGCCGCGCCGGTGCGGAGGCTGAAGCAGGCGTGATGCCAAGGGCAGCGAATGGTCTCATCGACAAGAAGTCCCTCGGCGAGCGGCCCGCCGTAATGCGAACAAACGGCGCCGATCGCAAACAGCTCCGCGCCGCGCCGCGCGAGCAGCACGGGCTCATCCCCGACATGCCCGGCAAGCAGCCCGCCGTCGGCGAGAAGTTCTCGAAGTGGACGCCCTGCCTGAAATCCGGTCCCGCCGGCTTCGCTGCTTCCTCGCCCATAGACCGCCTCCTTCGCCCGAGCGCGCGATCGCCGCCCCCGCAAGTAGATGCGCGCGACGGCCGGAGAGTTCCATCCCGTCATCTTGCGTTTCGCCGCCGCCGTTTTCGCTTTGCATTCGCTTTCGCCCGCGCCCATCTTAGGAGCCGCGCCGAATGTCTGATTTCGGCGCCAGCCATCGCCGCAACCGAGCTTCGCCATGACCGTCGCCGAGGCCCAGACAGCGCCAAGCCGCATCGACCTCCTCGAGTCTGATGCGGGAGCTCGGCGTCGCCGAGAGCCTATTGGGGCAAGGCGGGCTCGCCGCGCGCTCGCCGATCAATGGAGCCGAAATCGCGCGGCTCGCCGCCTCGTCGCAAGCAGACGCCGAACATGCGGTTGGTGCCGCGCATGCCGCCTTTCTCGCCTGGAGGAGGGTTCCGGCGCCGCGCCGCGGCGAGCTTGTCCGCCTGTTCGGCGCAGAGCTCCGCGCCCATAAAGCCGCGCTTGGCCGCCTCATCACGATCGAAACCGGCAAGATCCTGCCGGAGGGAATGGGCGAAGTTCAGGAAATGATCGACATTTGCGACTTCGCGGTCGGTCTTTCGCGCCAGCTCTACGGCCTCACCATCGCGACCGAGCGCGCCGGCCATAGGATGATGGAGACCTGGCAGCCGCTCGGCGTCGTCGCCATCATCAGCGCCTTCAATTTCCCCGCCGCCGTCTGGGCCTGGAACGCCGCGATCGCCCTTGTTTGCGGCGACGCCCTTGTCTGGAAGCCCTCCGAAAAGACCCCGCTTACGGCGCTTGCCTGCCAGGCCCTGCTCGACCGCGCCGCGGCTCAGCTTGGAGATGCTCCGCAGGGTCTATCCTCGGTTCTCCTCGGCGGGCCGGACCTTGGCGAGGCGCTGATCGACGATCCTCGGATTCCGCTGGTCAGCGCGACCGGCTCGACGCGCATGGGCCGCGCCGTCGCGCCCCGAGTGGCCGCCCGCTTCGGCCGGGCGATTCTCGAGCTCGGCGGCAATAACGGCATGATCGTCGCGCCCTCCGCCGACCTCGATCTCGCGGCGCGCGCGATTCTGTTCGCGGCGGTTGGAACCGCCGGCCAGCGTTGCACGACGCTGCGGCGTCTGTTCGTCCATGAAAGCATTTATGATCGCTTGCTGGCGCGCTTGAAGCAGGCCTATGCCGAGATCGCGATCGGCGATCCGCGCGACGCCGGAACGCTTGTGGGTCCGCTCATCGACGAACCGGCCTTCGCGGCCATGCAGACGGCCTTGGCGGAGGCGCGCGCCGAGGGCGGCCTCGTCAGCGGCGGCGCGCGCGTCCATGCGGAGCGTTGGCCCGACGCCTATTACGCCCGCCCCGCCCTCGTCGAGATGGCGCGGCAGACGGCGCTGGTCCGCCGCGAGACTTTCGCGCCGATTCTCTACGCCATGCGCTATCGCGGGCTCGACGAGGCGATCGCGGAGCACAACGCGGTCGCGCAAGGGCTCGCCTCCGCCATCTTCACCAACGACCTGCGCGAGGCTGAGCTGTTCATGTCGAGCGAAGGAAGCGATTGCGGCATCGTCAATGTCAATATCGGCCCTTCGGGCGCCGAGATCGGCGGCGCCTTCGGCGGAGAAAAAGAGACCGGCGGCGGGCGCGAATCCGGCAGCGATTCCTGGAAGGCCTATATGCGCCGGGCGACCAACACCATTAATTATTCGCGCGACTTGCCGCTCGCCCAGGGCGTCCGCTTCGATGCGCCGGAAGGGCCAGACGCGCCGGTTTAATAGCGCCTAAGTTGGAATTTTGAGCGGCTGACGGCGGCGGCACGGAATTTATACTCCATTTGCATTCTTCGTCGTCGCCGATGCGCAGCCTGCATGGCCGCCGAGATCGCGATCCGGCGTCATCGAAGGAAGCCACAGCTGCGAAGTGTGCGCGCCAGGCTCTCGGCGGCCCGCGACACGCCTACCTCAAAGGGTGGACCGTAGCCTATCGTGGCGCGTCGCGGCTGGTCTCACGGACGAAATGGGACTTTATCTACGTGTTGCCATGATGTTCGGCGTGAGCCTTGGCGGCTTCATCGGCGTGAAATTCGGCGTGCGCGGCATGGCCCTGCGCAATCTGCGCGTGATGGGCGCCTTTTTCGGCCGCTCCGGCTTCATGATGCTTGGCGGCTTCCTTGTGATGCTCAGCGGCCTTTTCGTGATGCTGAGCCGCTAAGAGGTGGTGTTCTGCAAGTTTATTTGCCATCGTGTGCTCTTTTCGTTCTCATTTCGCCCAATTTCTGAGCGTAAATTTACGATAGAATAAGCACATGATTAATTTATGAACGCCGCGGCGATCTGAAGACGCGCGGCCACGCTACGACGGGGTTTACGCAGTCCGTCTGAACGCGGCCCTGAAAACGGCTTTCGAGATACAACAAAAAATTCTTCGCTTCGCCTGGCGACTAAAACGTCATGCGCCCGGAACGTCCGCTTCGTTTCGGTACCGTTCTCTAATAGGTCAGGGGCGGCTGCACAGGTTTCGGTGGTCAGCAATACCTTCGGGTGACTGCGTTCTTTGCGCGCTTGATGGGGCCGGGCGCGAGGCGGCTTGGTTGAAACCGCGCTGGCCATTTATGGTCTGGCCGTGCGGCGAAATCGGCGCCATCCTTCGCTTCCCTCCCTCGGATCATGCTCCACCTGGGAGCTCGTCTCGGTCGCCGATCTTACCGCCTTCCAGGGAGCGGCCGCCCCATTCCACCGATGTTGAAAAACACGACAAATGACCGGGGACGAAAATCCGGACTCAGAGCGGAGAGCGTTTGCCGCTCACGATTGGTGCGTCCAATCTCATACGAAGGCTGCGCGCTGCAAAACTCGTCTCTTTGCTGAACCCCAGCGTGTTTTTCTTGGAGCCCGCCTCCGGCCGGGAGAATCGCGATCACCGAAAAATATGAGTTTTTCAACAATGTCGGCCCAAAGCAGACTTTTGGCATTCAGCAGAAATCGCCAGGACGATATCTCCGCAAATATTGCAAGGGAGATCTAACTGAATAGCCGCCCACAGCGCGGCGCACGCTTGATTTTGACATGAATGATTAGCATTGAACAACATTAACCTGTAATCTAGCTTTGAAAAGCTTTCAAAACGGGGAACCGATGCGCCCAGCGGCTCTTGTTCTGGCCTGCGGCCTTCTTGCAGGGTGTGGCCGGCCGACTGGCGTTCTGGAGCCGATCGCGGCCAGTCCGCCTGACGCTTCGCGGGTTAATCTTCTCGTCGCGACGACGCGCGCGCCATCGCGCGATCCAGGCGTGCTGTTTAGCGGGGAGCGCGAAGGCAAAATCACTTTGACCGACATCGCCGTGTCAATTCCGCCGGCGGGCAATAGGCAGGTCGGTCAGGTGCAATGGCCGGCAAGCCTGCCTCCTAATCCGCAGACCGATTTCGCCACCCTCTCCGTGACCCCTCTTGGCGACGCGCGCCAGCCGCAGGCATGGCTGAAACAGCATCTGCCGCGCAACCGGCGCGTGTTCGTCTTCGTGCATGGCTTCAACAATCGCTTTGAAGACGCCGTTTTCGGATTGGCTCAGATTGCTCATGATTCCGGTGCGGATGCGGCTCCGGTCCTGTTCACATGGCCCTCGCGCGGAAGCATATTTCAATATGCATACGACAGGGAGAGCACCCTTTCCTCCCGCGACGCGCTCGAAGAAACGCTGCGGCGCGTGGCGAAAGATCCCGACGTCGGCGAAATCACCGTCATGGCCCATTCGATGGGGGCGTGGCTGCTGATGGAAACCTTGCGTCAAATGGCTATCCGGGACGGCGGCCATGTGACGGCGAAAATTCGCAATGTCATCCTGGCCGCGCCGGACGTCGATTTCGATGTGTTCGCTACCGAATGGCGCAGCATCGGACAACCTCGGCCGCGGCTCACCGTGTTCGCGTCTCGCGATGACGCCGCCTTGAAAGCCTCGCGCGTGGTCGCTGGGGATGTCGCGCGGCTCGGGCAGATTGATCCTGCGGCCGAACCTTACCGCACGGCGCTCGCCAATGCAGGCATCGAAGTGATCGACCTCACCGATCTCCATGGCGTCGACGGCCTCAACCACTCGAAATTCGCCGAGAATCCCGAAATCGTCCAACGGATCGGCCAGAGGCTGATGGCTGGCGAGACCTTTGGGAGCGCGGGCGAGAGCCTCGGCGAGCGCGTCGAAGGGTTCGCCATGGGCGTCGGCGAGACAGTCGGCGGCGCGGCTGGAATCGCGGTCAGCGCCCCGATCGCCGTCATCGATCCCAATTCGCGGCGAACCTTCAACGAAGAGGTGGAGCATCTCAAGGATGTCGTGGATGAGGCGGTGGAGCAGGCGGAAGAACCGGATAAATAGAGCCTCTCGAAACCACGCTTGAGAGGCCGGCGGACGAAGGTTCGGCCCTCACGCCTCCGGCAAACGCAGCCCTTCTTGATAAGGAATTGAATATGATCGTCAGCAGACGCAATTTTATTGCCGGATTGGCCTCCCTGACCCCCGCGGCGCCCATTTTCGCCGCCGCCAAGAGCGATCCACAGCTTGAGCGTGAGGCCGCCGCCTCGCTGCAGCAGCTGGTCGCCGGCAATGCGGCGGCGCGGCAGCTGAATGAGAAGGCGCTCGCCGTATTGGTTTTTCCCAAGATTGTGAAGGCTGGCTTCCTGGTTGGCGGTTCCTTTGGCGACGGCGTGTTGCGGCAGGGCGGCAGGACGATTGGCTACTATAATTCCGCTGCCGCATCATATGGCCTGCAGGCCGGGGTCCAATGGTTCGGTTATGCGCTGTTCTTCATGAATTCCGGGGCGCTAAAATACCTCGACGAGTTGAAGGGGTTTGAGATCGGCGTCGGGCCCAGCATTGTTGTTGTCGATCAAGGGATGGCGGGGAAGTTCAGCTCCACGACGCTGACGCAGGACGTCTATGCGTTCATCTTTGGACAGAATGGCCTGATGGCCGGCATCGGCCTCGAGGGCTCGAAGATCACCAAGATCCAGTGAGCGCGCCGCAACCCCAAGGGCGCGCGCCCATGATCCCGTCTCAACGGCTCCTTGGCGCCCAAAAGCCTTTTCAGACCGCGACGGGCGCCTTGATCGCCGGATGCGGATCGTAATTGCGAAGCTCTATGTCTTCATAGCGGAATTCGAAGATCGTTTTGACCTTATGGTTCAGGGCGAGCCGGGGCAGGGGGCGCGGCTCGCGGGCGAGCTGGAGGCGGGCTTGCTCAAGATGGTTCAGGTAAAGATGCGCGTCGCCGAATGTATGAATGAATTCGCCGGGCTCTAAGCCGCAGACATGGGCGATCATTTCGGTCAAAAGCGCATAGCTCGCAATATTGAAGGGCGCGCCCAAAAAGGCGTCGGCGGAGCGCTGATAGAGCTGGCAGGAGAGCCGGCGGGCGCCATCTGCCGCCTCGGCCACATGAAATTGGAACAGGCAATGGCAAGGCGCGAGCGCCATGGCCGGAAGATCGGCGGGATTCCAGGCCGAGACGATCAGGCGGCGGGAAAAAGGATTGCGTCCGATCTCCTGCACCAGGTCTGAAATCTGGTCGATCGTCCGCCCGTCGGGCGCCTGCCAGGAGCGCCATTGCTTGCCGTAGATCGGTCCGAGATCGCCCTTGGCGTTGGCCCATTCGTCCCAGATGCCGACGCCATGCTCTTTCAGATAGGCGATATTGGTGTCGCCGCGCAGGAACCACAAAAGTTCATGGACGATGGATTTCCAATGCAGCTTCTTGGTCGTGGCCAGCGGAAATCCCCGCGCCAGATCAAAGCGGATCTGATGCCCGAAAATCGACCGGGTCCCGGTTCCGGTTCGGTCGGCCTTGGCCTCTCCCTCGGATAGGATCTTGGCGAGTAGGTCGAGATAGGGGCGCATGCGCGAGGCTCGTCAATCTGGAAGGCTGAGGCAGACCGCGATGAAATTATTCAGCGCGTGCAAGGCGATCGACGATTTCACGCTGCCGGTGACTTCGCGAAGCGCGCCGAGACCCAGGCCGACCGGAAAAACCGCGAGCGCGTAGACATGCGTGCTGTCGTAGTGAAGCCCTGCGAAAATGGCGGAGCTCGCCAGCAGGGCCGTGGCGAAGCTGAAATTGCGCCGCAGATTGGTGAAGATCCAGCCGCGAAAGACGATCTCCTCGACGAAAGGGGCAAAGAGCACGGCGAGGAGGGCGACAAGCGCCGCGGCGGCTTTGTCCTCCGGGATCGTGAGCCAGTCGCGGGCGTCCGGGACCAAATAGGCGAGGGCGAAGTCTGCGGCGAAACTATAGGCGATGGTCGCGCCGACAAGTAGCCAAAAACGGCGCCGGCGCAGCCAAAAGCTCCACGGACGCCAGGCGATGAGATCAAGCCAATCCGCGCCGCCGCGAAGGCGCGCCACGATTAGGACGGCGAGCCCGATCGCCAAATAAATGAGGCACGAGGCCGCCAGGCCAAAATAGGTCAGGGTCTTTTCATCGCGCGCTTCGATCGCCGATTTGACCGCCTCGCGGATGGACCCCGTATGCGCCCAATGCTGGAGAATCGCGTCCGCCGCCCCGATGAAGATCGTCATCAGCATGAGGAGGAGAAAGGCCGCCCCAAGGATCACGATGAGGCTCAGGCTGAGCTCAAAAAGCGCATAAGGCTTTGATTCTAAATTATTAGTGTCAGATTCGCCCAAGTCCGGCTCCGCCTTTATCGGGGCTTGCGCGCCATTCGCCTTTGTAAATATCCCGGCAATGCTTATATTCGATCCGCCGCCTCGGCGGCTATGGCGATAAACGGCGTCGAAATAAGCTCTTCGGACCCGGGGGCGGTACCCGGCGCCTCCACCAAAATCCATCTTGGCGACAGCAGGCGGATTTCGGCGGGGGCGAAATAGGTTCGACGGGGAGTGTAAAGGGTGTTCTTTCGCTCGGCATGGTTCCGCCGTCATCGGGCCGAACCTTATAGTTGCCAACGACAACTATGCTCCGGTGGCCGTTGCTGCGTAATGCGGCAATAGTACCGAAATCAAAGTCCTTGGGGGTAGCACTCTAAGGCGGGGTTCGGAGGCACCTGGCAACAGAAGCCTCCACTTTATTTGCTCTTGAACTTCCGTCGCGTCGAAACTTTTTGCTTGGACTAAATCTCATGGCGACCGATCTGATCCGCTACGATGTTCTGGTCCAGGACGCGTTGCGCGGCGTCGTAAAAAGGTCTTGTCCGACCTCGCCCGAGATGGGCTCGCCGGCGACCATCATTTCTACATTACGTTTCGGACCCACGCGCGGGGCGTTCGGCTTTCGGCGCGGATGCGCGAGCGCTATCCGGATCAGATGACGATCATTCTTCAGCATCAGTTCTGGGACTTGAGCGTCAACGACCAAGCCTTCGAAGTCGGCCTGTCGTTCAAGAACGTTCCCGAAATGCTGCTCATTCCATTCGAGGCGATCACCCGCTTTTCCGATCCTTCCGTCCCCTTTGACATAGATTTCGACCCCGAGGACGAGGCGGGGGAGGCGAGCGCCAATGACGCCGGGTCGGCGCAGGAGGAAAGCCCTTCGCCCGATGCTCTTGAGCCGGCTCGGCTTGGACCTCATGCGCTTGGGTCCCACGCGGCTGGGTCCCACGTGCTTGGACCCCATGCCCTTGGCGCCGACGGCGTCAATCCGCGCGATGGCGTGGCTGAACCGGCGGAGGCGGGCGGCGCCGGTGCGGCTTTGCCTCCGGATGAGGCCAAGGTCGTCTCGATCGACGCTTTTCGCAAGAAAACCTGATGGGCGAGATCGTCAATCTGCGTCGCGTGCGCAAGTCCAAGGCGCGGGCCGCCGCGACGAACGAGGCGGCTGCCAATCGGAGCAAATTTGCCCAAAGCCACGCCGAGCGCGACGCCGCGCAAGCGGCGCGCGCGGTGGAAACGCGTCGCCTGGACGGCCATCGACGCGAGAGTTCCGCCAAATTGACCGAGCGCGATGAAGAGTGACGCGGGGCCAGAGGCGTCGAGCGCGATCGTCAAACATTCGCTCGCGATATCCGGCCATCGCACCAGCATCTCGCTCGAACATGCGTTTTGGGAGAGCCTCAAGGCGATCGCCGCCGAGCGCGGCCTGTCGCTCGCGGGCCTTGTCGCGAGCATTGACGCCGAGCGCGGCCAAGCCAATCTCTCCTCGGCGATCCGGGTTTTTGTCCTAAATTCAGTCAAATCACGGCAATAAGGCCGATCAGGCGCTGACCTTGTCCAGCCGATCCAGCGCCGCCGCGTCGAGCTTGATCGTCGCCGCCTTGGCGATTTCGTTGAATTGCTCCAGGCTCGTCGCGCTGACGATCGGGGCTGTGACGCCCGGCTGGGCGATGAGCCAGGCCAGGGCGATCTGCGCCGGCGTCGCCTGAAAACGCGCCGCGACCTTATCGAGTGCGGCCAAAATGTCGAAGCCGCGCGGGTCGAGATAATGGGCGACGGTTTTGCCGCGTGGCCTCCCCTCCACATCCTCCAGCTTGCGATATTTGCCGGTGAGGAATCCGGCGGCCAGGGCGTAATAGGGAATGACGCCGACGCCTTCGGAGACGCAGAGCTTTTGCAACTCGCCCTCGAACAGCGCGCGATAGGCCAGATTGTAATGCGGCTGGAGGCTCGCATAGCGCGGAAACCCCTTGGCCTTGCTCAAGGCCACAGCTTCGGCGAGCCGCGACGCCACATAATTCGAGGCGCCGATGGCGCGCACCTTGCCGGCCTGCACGAGGCTTGCGAAAGCTTCGAGCGTCTCCCCGAGCGGCGTCCAGACATCGTCCACATGCGCTTGATAAAGGTCGATATGGTCGGTTTGCAGGCGCCGCAAGGAAGCCTCGGCCGATTGGATGATATGGGCCTTGGACAGGCCCTTGCCCGCGGATTTCATATCCATGCCGACTTTGGTCGCGATCAGGATGTTGTCGCGATCGCCGCCGCGCCGCAGCCAATTGCCGATGATTGTCTCCGACTCGCCGCCCTGATGGCCCTCGACCCAGATCGAATAGACATCGGCCGTGTCGATGAGGTTGAAGCCTTGGGCGACGAAGGCGTCGATGATAGAGAACGAAGTCGCCTCGTCCGCCGTCCAGCCGAAAACATTGCCGCCGAGCGCGAGCGGAGCGACGGCAAGGCCGGAATCGCCGAGTTTGCGCTTTTCCATGGTGAATGCTCCAAATTGGCTGGGCGGCGTGGCAAAGCGAATATCTTATATTATAGGGCGATAAGGCGGCTCGCCAGTCCGGCGTGGGCGGCGACTTGGAAGCCAAGATCGACACATGTAAGCCTGTTTGCTCTTGCAGGTTTTGTGCGCCTCACGCTTTTCCGCCACGATTTGCGGCATGTCGATGTCGAGCGTGTAGCCTGGCCGCTCGCTGTTGCGCAACATGCGGCGAAATAAGAAGCGGTTGACGCGTTGTAGCTCCGCCAACATATCGCTTTCTTTCGCGCCCATGCGTCGCCGCCAATCGCCCCTGGCGTCGCTGCTCGGCATTTCATCCAGGCGAAGAAGAGAAGGCAGCCCTTCATCGCCACCCAGCACGCCCAAATCTTCCAGCGTCCGCCTGTCGTCGGCCAGTATTAGAACGCGCGGCGGGACATGAACCGATAGGCTGTATCCTAGAGCGCCGACCGGGCCGGGCGGTTCATGATCAAGCACGCCGCGAAAGCCCATCGCTCCCAGATATTCGCCATAGAGCGCCAATCCGCTCCACGCCGTAATAATTCGCGGCTCGCCGTCAGGTTGAACCGCAGAACTGCCCGCGACGCCCCCTTCGCGCCATCCAGGTGAAGGGCCTACATCGTCCAATGAGCGCCACCTTCTTCAAAAGACGAGGCCTTTTGGAGTCGCCGCTTTTGATCCTCAATAATCTGCGCGTGCATCACGCCAGGGCGGTTCAGGATTGGCTGGCGCGCCACAAAGACTAGATTGAGATCTCTTATCTCCGGAAAGATCTGAAGCAGACGATTAAGATTAAGCCGCGCGTCATGATCCGCGATGACCTCGTCGCGGCGGCCGCCCTCATCGTCAAATCGATCCAGGAACGCCTCGACTGGGTCAAGTCATGCTTCGACGCAAAACATACGCGCTACGCTACATAAGATTTTATCTGTTTGTTCGGCACATTAGTAATAAGCGGAGGGGCGGCCAGCGGCGGTTTCATTGTTGTTCGGCTAGGCAGCGTCGCATACTTGCCAACTGCCGGGCGGATTTTTACATATTGCAAAGCTGCCGCGACCCAGGTAAAAATCTCGCCAAGATAGTCCTGTGTTTCGACGGCGACACTACGATCTTGTGATTACTATGCTGTCGCTGACCGACGTCTACATTGGCGGACAAAATGTCGCGCCCGCCAATTCTCCGAGGCGCATCGCGGCCTGCCCATTGAAATCGATTCCTCCGGGGGCTTGCGCCAAATCAAGAAGCGCCTGAGAGTAGGATAAAGGAGCGGGCGAGAGCGTCCACGCACGCGGCGATCCAAGAAACGAGACTTCATGATTGACGCCATCCAGAACGCCGCGGCGAGCGCTTCGTCGCGCGATGCGGCTTTGGCGGCGCGGCGGCGGCTGGCGCCTTGGCTTATCGCCGTGGTTTTGATGCTCGGCTTGCTTGGCTGGCATTACCTGAAGCCCGCTGCGACGCCGGCAGGCAAGCCCGCCGACGCGCCGCGTCCGGTCCCGGTCAGCGTTGCGACGGCTGTTGTCGGTGATCTCGGCGTCAAGCTGGCCGGGCTCGGCGCGGTGACGCCGCTTGCGACCGTCTCGGTCAAGTCGGAGATCAGCGGCAAGCTGGTCGAGATCGCCTATCAGGAAGGCCAGATGGTCAAGCAGGGCGATTTCCTCGCCGAGATCGATCCGCGCCCCTATCAACACGCGCTGCATCAGGCCCAGGGCCAGCTGATGCGCGATCAGGCTCTGCTCGAGAACGCCAGGCTCGATCTCGACCGCTACCGCCGCCTGGTCAAGCAGGATTCGGCGCCGCGCCAGCAAATGGACACGCAGGAGTTGCTTGTTCATCAGTATGAGGGGACGGTCAAGATAGACCAGGCGCTGGTCGACAACGCCGAGCTCAATCTCGACTATTGCCGGATCAAGGCCCCGGTCTCGGGCCGGGTCGGGCTGCGTCTCGCCGATCTCGGCAGCTATGTGACGAGCGGCGACGCCAATGGCATTGTGGTGATAACCCAGTTGCAGCCGATCACTGTTGTGTTCCCGGTGGCCGAGGACCATTTGCCTGTTGTGATGAAGCAAATCCTGGCCGGAAAGAAACTGCCGGTCGAGGCCTATGACCGGGGCGGCGGCGCGCGGCTCGCCAAAGGGTTTCTGGCGACGGTGGACAATCAGGTCGATCCGACCACGGGGACGGTGAAGTTCAAGGCGCAGTTCGATAATGCCGATCTAGCGCTCTTCCCCAACCAATTCGTCAACGCGCGGCTCTTGGTCGACACTTTGCGCGGGGCCATCGTCATTCCCGCCGCATCGATCCAATATGGCCCTTCGGGGCCTTTCGTTTATGTCATCGGCGACAATGACGCGGCGGCGATGACGCCGGTCAAGCTCGGCCCGGCCGAGGGCGAGAGTATAGCCATTCTGTCGGGGCTCGCGCCTGGCGCCCGCGTGGTGACCGCCGGCGCCGACCGGCTGCGCGACGGCGCCAAGGCGCGGGTCCTGGAAGTCAAAACGGCGTCGGACAAAGCAGATGCGACGGCGCGCGGCGATCTGGGCGGACGATGAACCCCTCGGCGCTTTTCATCCGCCGGCCGGTCGCGACCACGCTCTTGATGATCGCGCTACTGCTCGTCGGCGCGGTGGGGTTTTTCTTTCTGCCTGTCGCGGCGCTGCCGCAGGTCGATGCGCCGACGATCCAGGTGCGGACCTTCTATCCAGGGACGAGCCCCGAAGTCATGGCCACGGCGGTGACCGCGCCCTTGGAAAGGCAGCTAGGGCAGATGGCGGGCCTCGACCAGATGAGCTCGACAAGCGCTGCGGGGGCGTCGATCATCACCTTGCAATTTTCCTTGGACCTCAGCCTCGACGTCGCCGAGCAGGAAGTTCAGGCCGCGATCAACGCCGCCGCGAGCCTCTTGCCGACCGACCTTCCGGCGCCCCCGTCTACGCCAAGGTCAACCCGGCCGACGCGCCGGTCCTGACGCTGGCGGTCACCTCGAAGACCTTGCCTCTGCCGCGGGTCCAGGAGCTCGTCGACTCGCGGCTGGCGCAAAAAATCTCGCAAATGCCGGGGGTGGGACTCGTTGCCCTCGCCGGCGGCCAGCGCCCGGCGGTGCGCATCCGCGTGAACCCGCGCGCGATCTCCGCCTATGGCCTCAATCTCGACGATCTGCGCACCACCATCGGCAGCGCCAATGTCAATGGCCCCAAGGGAAGCTTCGAAGGCCCCATGCGCGCCTATTCAATCAACGCCAATGATCAGTTGAAGACTGCAGAGGATTATCGGAGCCTTGTCATCGCCTATAGGAATGGCGCGCCGGTCCGCCTTACCGACGTCGCCCAGATCGCGGAGGGCGCCGAGAACAGCGCGCTCGCGGCCTGGCATGACGCCGCGCCTGCCGTCATCCTCAACATCCAGCGCCAGCCGGGCGCCAATGTCATTGCGGTGGTGGATGCGATCAAGGAGATGCTGCCGGCGCTGCAAGCCACGCTGCCGGCCGGAGTCGACGTCGCCGTGTTGACCGATGGCGCCGTCACCATCCGCGCCTCAGTGCGCGACGTCGAATTCGAGCTCGCCTTCGCGATTCTGCTCGTCGTCCTGACGATTTTCCTGTTCCTGCGCGATTTTCGCGCGACGCTCATCCCGAGCCTCTCGGCGCCGCTCTCGCTCGTCGGGACCTTCGCGGTCATGCATCTTCTTGGCTTCAGCCTCAACAATCTGACCCTGATGGCGCTCGCCATCGCGACCGGCTTCGTCGTCGACGACGCCATCGTCGTGATCGAGAATATCGCCCGCCATGTCGAAGCCGGCGTAGAGCCCCGTGCCGCGGCGCTGGTCGGCTCGAAGCAAATCGGCTTCACCATCGTCTCGCTGACCCTGTCGTTGATCGCCGTGCTGATCCCGCTTCTCTTCATGGGCGATGTGGTCGGCCGCCTGTTTCGCGAATTCGCGGTCACGCTCGCCGTGACCATACTCATCTCGGCTGTCGTGTCCTTGACGCTGGTCCCGACTCTCTGCGCCAAGCTTTTGCGCCATCGACAGCCGAGCGGACGAGCCGCCGCCTCCCGGCAAGCGCAGCCTTGGTTCGGCGCTTTGGTTCGGGCCTATGGCCGAGCGCTTGACGTGGTGCTCGAACATGAGGGGATCACGCTCGCGATCGCGGCGGCGACCCTCGCGCTGACCGCCTATCTCTATGTCGTCATCCCGAAAGGGTTCTTCCCAACCCAGGACAATGGCCTCCTTCAGGGCGTCTCGGTCGCCCCCGACGGGATCTCCTTCGCGGCGATGGCGGAGCGCCAGCAGGCCCTTGCGCGAGCCATCCTGGACGATTCCGACGTCGAAAGCCTGTCCTCATTCATCGGCGTCGACGGCGTGAACATGACGTTGAACTCGGGGCGCTTTCTGATCAACCTGAAGCCGCGCGAGCGACGCCAGGCGAGCGCGGTCGAGATTGGACGCCGCCTCACCCAAGAGACCGATGCTGTCACGGGCATAGCGCTCTATCTGCAGCCGGCGCAGGATCTAGCCATCGATTCCAGCACCGGACGCACCCAATATCAGTTCATCCTCAATGACGCCGATCCGGCTGAGCTCGACCAATTCGTCCCCAAGCTGGTCGATCGGTTGCGGCGCGAGCCCCGGCTCGCGGACGTCAGCAGCAATCTGGAGGCGCAAGGGCTCGCCGCCTATCTCAACGTCGATCGCGACACTGCCGCGCGTTTCGGCATCACGCTGGCGACGATAGATAATGCGCTCTACGACGCCTTCGGGCAGCGGATCGTCTCGACTATTTTCGCTCAGTCAAATCAATATCGAGTCATATTGGAGGCGGACCCTGCGTTCACGCCGTCAACTGAGGCGCTCTTGCGACTCTACCTGCCGTCTTCGACATCGAGCGGCGGCCAGGTTCCGTTGTCAGCGATCGCCTCGGTCGAGGTGAAGCCGGCGCCGCTCCAGATCAGCCATTTCGGCCCTTTTCCGGCGGCCGTCGTCTCCTTCAATCTGGCGCCTGGCGTCTCGCTCGGGCAGGCGGTGGAGGCCGTCCGCGCGGCGGAGCGCGACATTGATCCACCGCCCGGCATTGTCACCCATTTCCAGGGCGCGGCGCTCGCTTTCGAGGCCTCGCTCGGCAATGAATTGTGGCTTATCCTCGCCGCGCTCGTCACCGTCTACATCGTGCTCGGCATTCTTTACGAGAGCTTCATCCATCCGATCACGATTCTCTCCACTCTGCCGTCGGCGGGCGTTGGCGCGCTCGCCGCCTTGATGCTGGCGGGGATGGATCTTGGCCTTATCGGCGTCATTGGCATCGTGCTGTTGATCGGCATCGTCAAAAAGAATGCGATCATGATGATCGATTTCGCGCTGGACGCCGAGCGGCGCGAGGGCCTCCTGCCCAAAGTCGCGATCCGCCGCGCCTGCCTGTTGCGGCTGCGGCCGATCCTGATGACAACTTTCGCGGCCATGTTCGGCGCGCTGCCCTTGATGCTCGGAACCGGCGTCGGGTCGGAGCTCCGTCAACCGCTCGGCGTCTCGATCATCGGCGGCCTGGCTCTCTCCCAGATCCTGACTTTGTTCACGACGCCGGTCATCTATCTTTTCTTTGATCGGCTGGCGAAGCGGTTCGGATTCAACGCAGCCGGGACGCCGGAGCGACCCGCGCCGGAGGCCGGGGCGTGAACATCTCGGCCCCGTTCATCCGGCGGCCGGTGGCGACGACGCTCCTAAGCCTCGCCGTCGTGCTGGCCGGCGGCCTCGCCTTTTTCAAGCTGCCGGTCGCTCCGCTGCCGCCGCTGGAGTTCCCGGTGATCGCCGTCCAGGCCTCCATGCCCGGCGCCAGCCCGGAGACCATGGCGGCCACCGTCGCGACCCCGCTCGAGCGGCATTTGAGCGCGATCGCCGACGTGACCGAGATGAGTTCGGAAAGCACGACGGGGTCGACCTTTGTTATTCTCATGTTCGGCCTCGGCCGCGATCTTGACGGCGCCGCGCGCGACGTGCAGGCGGCGATCAACGCCGCGCGCGCGGACCTGCCGGCGGCGCTCGGCGGCAATCCCCAATATTACAAGGATGATAAAGCAGGCGGACCTATTCTGTTTGTCTCATTGACTTCGGCGACCTTGAGCCCAGAGCGAATTTACGATTTCGCCAGCGCCTTGCTCGAGCAAACGCTGGCGTCGGTTCAGGGCGTCGGCAGGGCCTGGGTCTTCGGCTCGTCCAAGCCCGCTGTGCGGATCGAGCTCAATCCAGACGCTCTATCCAAATATGGCGTCGGCTTCGAGGATGTGCGCGCCGCGCTCGCCGCCGCCAACGCCAACAGCCCGAAAGGGGCGATCGAGGTCGGCGAGCGGCGGCTCCAGATCTACGCCAATGACCAGGCCCGCAGGGCGGCCGACTATCGCGGCCTCGTCGTCGCCTATCGCAACGGCCTCGCGGTCAAGCTTACGGACGTCGCGGAAGTCATGGACTCAGTCGAGTCCCCGCATACAATGGCGATGACCAATGGCGTCGCTTCGGTCGTGGCGAAAGTCTTTCGCAGGCCGGACGCCAATCTCGTCGCCACGGTCGACCGGATCAAGGCGAGGCTCCCGCAGCTGCGCGCCGCTTTGCCGGCCGGCGTCGATCTCTCTCTGCTGTCCGACCGGACCATCGAGATTCGCGCAGCCTTGCGCGATCTCGAGACCACCCTGCTCATCGCCGGCGCGCTGGTGATTCTTGTGGTCTTCGCTTTCCTGCGCAGCGTGCGCGCCGCCCTGATCCCGGCGGTCGTGGTTCCGATCTCCCTGATCGGCACGTTCTCAGTCATGTTCCTCCTCGGCTACAGCCTCAACAACCTGTCCTTGATGGCGCTCACGATCGTCACCGGCCTGGTCGTCGACGACGCAATTATCGTCTTGGAGAATATTTCGCGCCATATTGAAGCCGGTGTGGATCGTGTCGAGGCGGCGCTGCGAGGCGCCCGCGAGGTCGGCTTCACCGTGCTGTCGATGAGCCTGTCGCTTATCGCGATTTTCGCCCCGTTTTTGCTGGCCGGAGGCGTTATCGGGCGGTTCGTCAATGAATTCGCGATGACTTTCTCGGCCGCGATCCTGATCTCACTCGCCGCATCGCTCGCCACGGCGCCGATGCTTTGCGCGCGCCTGCTCAAGGCGCCGTCCGGACGTAGGCCTGGCCGCCTAAGCCTTGCGCTCGATCACGCCTACCAGGCGATGCTTAGCCTCTACGACCAGACGCTGAGCGCGGCGCTGCGCCATTCCTGGGCGACGCTCGTGGTCGTCTTCGTCACGATCGGGCTGAATTTCTATTTCTTCTTGATCATCCCAAAGGGCCTGTTTCCGCATCAGAACGCCAGCCGCTTGTTTGGGTTTCTCGAAACGGATCCTGGCGCCCCTTTCGAGGCGGTTCGGCGAAAGCTAGCCGAGACCACCGCCATCATTTTGGCCGATCCGGCGATCGAAGGCGTTGTCAGCTCGTTTGACTCCACCGAGAATTTTGGCGCGATATATCTCGATTTGAAGCCGTCGGCGCAACGAAAGGAAAATTCAGACGCCGTTCATCGCCGGCTCCGCCAAGTCGTGAACGACGCGACTGGCGCCTCCGTCTCCTTCATCTCGCTTGGAGACCTCCCCGATTTTTCCTTCAATCCCCAAGCCAACCGCGGCCAATATCAATATCAGTTGGAGGGGGACGACATCTCCGAGCTGCGCGTCTGGGCGCATCGCCTGACCGAAGCGCTGAAAAATGTCCCGGAAATTCTCAATCCGACATCCAACCAGCAGGCGGGCGGGCCCGAGACCAGCCTCGTCATCGACCGCGCCACGGCGTCCCGGCTAGGGATCACCGCAAGCCAGATCGACACGACTCTCTATGACGCTTTCGGTCAGAGGCAGGCCTCGACCATCTCCGCGCCATTGAACCAATATCAAGTCATCATGGAGGTCGCGCCGCGCTACAGGCAAACGCCCGACGCGCTGGATAAAATCTACGTCAGCACCTCCGGCGGCGTGGCCGGCGGCGTCCAAACAACCAGCGCCCCGGCCGGGACGGTGTCCGGCGCCGCGACACGCAACGTCACGGCGAGCGTCGCCGCAATCGCCTCCGACGCCGCGCGCAATCGCAATCTCAACGCGCTCGCCAACACGGGCCGAGGTCCGGCCTCCACCGGGGCCGCGGTCAGCACGGAGCAAGAGACCATGATCCCCCTCTCGGCGATCGCCCGGTTCGAGCAAGGGAGCGCGCCCGTCACGGTCAATCACACCGGTCGCTTCGTCAGCGGCGACCATCTCGTTCAACCTGCCGCCGAAAGTTCCGCTCAGCGAAGCCATGGCGGCTATCGAGCGGGCCGCCGCCGAGATCCATATGCCGGCGACAATCCATGCCGGCTTTTCGGGAGCCGCCAAAGTCTTCCAGCAATTGCTGATCAAGGAGCGTGCTTCTGATCGTCGCCGCGCTCGCCACGATCTACATCGTCCTCGGCGTTCTCTATGAAAGCTTCCTGCATCCGCTTACCATCCTCTCGACGCTGCCCTCGGCCGGGGTTGGCGCGCTCCTTGCGCTGATGCTGTGCGACGCCGACTTCACCATCATCGCCTTCATCGGGGTGATTCTGCTCATCGGCATCGTCAAGAAGAACGCCATCATGATGATCGACGTCGCGATCCAATCGGAGCGCGATGAAGGCCTCTCGCCCCGCGATGCGATTTATCGCGCCTGCCTTCTGCGTTTCCGGCCGATCATGATGACGACCTTCGCGGCGTTGTTTGGCGCGCTGCCGCTGGCGCTTGGCTCGGGCGAGGGCGCGGAGCTCCGCCAGCCGCTTGGGATCTCGATCATTGGCGGCCTTATCGTCAGCCAGGCCCTGACCCTCTACACCACGCCGGTCGTTTACCTCCAACTCGACCGCTTGCGCCATTGGCGGAAACGCCCGCGCGCGGTCGCCGACGCCGCGCCGGTCGCGCCAGGTCCATGAGGCGACGGCCTATTCATTTCCCGGCGGCCCACGGGGGGCCCTGTCAGTCTTGGCGCTGGTTCTGGTCCTGGGCGGCCTCCTCCTGGATGCTTGTCAAAGCCACGGCGGAGCTCGCAAGCCTACGCAGCCTTGTTCTCCGCGTTCGGGCAAAGCCGGACGCCTCCAAAACTGCTGGCTGAATTGACGTGGATTGCTTCACTGCGTCATGTTGCGACTGGCGTGCGGACATGGCGAAGGAACGGCCGCATTTTTTGCAGGATTGCGGCATCTGTATAAGATACAATACAAAGACGACTGGCTTAGCTGTTCTTGTTCCGAATTGATAAGCTTGACGCCGTTTACGTCCGCTGGAGCGCGCGATCAGATGCAGCGGAAAGCTAAAGCCGCGGTCGGTGCGGCTGGGAAAATCACATGGCGGCGCACCCTCGCGAGTGCGGATTTCCGGCGCATATGTCTCAAATCATGAGACCTTCGCAACGAGGGGAGAGAAGAGCTTGACCGCCTCGAGATTGCGATGAAACACAAGGGCGCCGCGCCATTTCACTTGATTTCGAAGGTAGACGGGGCGGCCCGAATAAGTCCCTAAAAGGAGCGCCATAAGAGCTTGCGCCACGGATTTTTTCCGACTCTGTCTCTTTCAAGCAATTCCTTGCCGATCATCGGGTTTATTTGATAGGTAAGGATTCCAGGGATCTGAAAGGACGCCGCCTTGCTTGATTTCTCGCCCGCCGTCTTGGCTGATCTGTCGCCCGCCGAATGGACGGCGATCTGGCTTTCCCTGCGGATCGCGACCGTCGCGACCCTCATCAGCCTGCCTTTCGGGATTTTCACCGCCTATGCGCTCGCGCGCTGGCATTTCCCGGGCAAGACGCTTGTGAACGGCATTGTTCACCTACCCTTGGTCCTGCCGCCGGTTGTCACGGGTTTCATGTTGCTCATAGTGCTTGGCCGCAAAGGCGTCCTTGGGCCCTTCCTCGCCAGCATCGGCATTGTCTTGTCGTTTCGCTGGACCGGCGCGGCGGTGGCCTGCGCGGTGATGGGGTTTCCGCTCATGGTTCGCGCCATGCGCCTGTCTTTCGAGGCGATCGACCGGCGGCTTGAACTTGCGTCGGGAACCTTGGGCGCGAGCCGGATCTGGACGTTTTTTCTGGTCACCCTGCCGCTCGCCATTCCCGGCATCGTTGTCGGCGCGATCCTCGCTTTCGCCAAGGCGTTGGGGGAGTTCGGCGCGACCATTACTTTCGTCTCGAATATTCCCGGCGAGACGCAGACCATCTCGGCGGCGATTTACACCTATACGCAAGTCCCGGGCGGCGATGAAAGCGCGATGCGTCTCACGGTCGTCGCCATCATCATCGCGCTTATTGCGCTTATTGCTTCTGAAATCGTTCAGTGGCAGGCGGAAAAACGTCTGGCGAGCCTCCAATGATCGAGGTCGACGTCAAGCTGCAAGTCGGGGCCTTCTCCCTCGCCGTGGCTTTCGCGAACGGCTCCGGAGTCACCGCGCTGTTTGGCCAATCGGGCTCGGGCAAATCCCTGACCCTTAATCTCATCGCCGGATTGATGCGGCCGGACGAGGGATATGTCCGGCTTGACGGCAGGGCCCTTGTTGACACTAAGCAAGGGATCTTCGTCCCCATGCATCGCCGCCGCATCGGCCTTGTGTTCCAAGACTTCGAACCTTTTCCCGCATCTCAGCGTCAAGCAAAACCTGCTCTATGGGCGCTGGTTTGCGCCGCGCCGCGAACGCGAGATCGATTTTGACGCGGTGATCGAGACATTGGGGATCGGACCGTTGCTCGCGCGCCCTCCCGCCCGTTTGTCTGGAGGCGAAAGACAGCGGGTGGCCATCGGGCGAGCGCTTCTGTCCTGCCCAAAGCTTCTCCTGTTCGACGAACCGCTTGCGGCGCTCGACATGAGCCGCAAGCTTGAGATCATGCCTTTGATCGAGCGGGTGCGGGATGAATTTAAGGTGCCGATCGTCTATGTCTCGCATGCGGTCGAAGAGGTCGTCCGGCTCGCCGCCTGCGTCGTGCTCATCGACGCGGGCCGGGTCAAGGCGATCGGCGACCCCGCCGAGGTGTTCGGCACGATGGCCAGCCAGACCGCCGAGGACCGTTTCGACCGATCCACCGTCTTGACGACGACTGTTCGTGGCGAAAACGCCGCTGTTGGACTGACCGAATTGGAACATCCCTCGGGAACCGTTTGGCTTGCCGGTCCCGCCGGTCCGATTGGAGGCGCAGCGCGAATTATCGTCAAGGCGACCGATGTCGTGCTTTCGCTCGCGCCGCCGCACGAACTCAGCGTCCGAAGCGTTCTGTCGGGCGCGGTCGCGGAAATCCAATTTGATGGGCCGCTGGCCACGGTCGAGGTTGCGCTCGACGGAGACGGGTATTTGTTCGCCACGGCGACGAGGGGCGCCATCGACGAACTTGAACTCAAAGCGGGAGCGCGTGTTTTCGCGCTGTTCAAGACCACCGCCCTCGACGAGCGGAACGTCGCGACGGAGCCTCGGCATGATTCCTAAGCGCCGATCGGGATCTGAAGAACGCATGGAGGCATTTGCCGCGCCTCGGCCACGCAATTCGGGGTAGGGGCGCTGCTACGGGGAGAGCCCGCAATGAACCTTGCGAGAACAGTCCTGATTGCCGCGGCGGCCCTGATGCACGCGCTCCTCTTCGCGCCGCCGGCGTTTTCCGAGCCTGCGAAGGCTCCGCCGACGCGAAAATTTATCGATGCGGCCGGACGCGGCGTCGATCTGCCGATGCGGGTCGAGCGCGTCATCCCGGCCGGCCCGCCGGCGGTCGCGCTGATCTACGCGCTCGCGCCGGAGAAGCTGGCTGGCATCCTTGAGCCATGGCCCGCCGCGCGCCGCGCTTTTGTCCCGGAGGCCTATCGCAACCTCCCGGTTCTGCCGCGTTTGACCCGTCCGACCAGTGAGGCGGACATCGCCGCTTTGCGCGGCGAGAAAGCGGATCTCATTGTCGATTATGGGGATACCGGGGCGGTCTATGTGGCCGCGGCCGAGCGGGCGCAGGCGGGGCTCGGCCTTCCCTGTATCGTCCTCGACGGGCGAATGGCGCAAATACCCTATGCCTTGCACCGGCTTGGCGTCATTCTTGGACGCGGGGAGCGCGGCGACGAACTGGCGACCCTCGCCGAGCAGGTCCTTGAGCGATTGCGCCCAACATCGAGCGTCGAGGCGGATCGCCGCGTTTCGGTCTATCTTGCGCGCGGGGCGGACGGGCTCCTTGGCGTGCGGCCAGGGGGCTTGACCGGCGAAGCCGTCGAGGAGGCTGGCGGCCGCAATGTGACGCCCGAAGGCGCCGGGCCCTTCGCCAAACTGAGCGTCCTCGATGTGGCCGTGCTCCATCCAGCCGTCGTGATTTTTGAGGACCCGGCGGCTGCGGCCGGCCCATTGGCGCGGGCCCTTGATCCGAAGACGCTTATCTTGATTGATCGCGGCGGCCCCTTTGGCGGCATAGAGGCGCCCCCGTCGATCAACCGCCTCATCGGCGCCTTGGCTTTGGCCTCGATTCTCCATCCCAAGCTTACGCCGCCCGACGCGGATTTCATGCGCGCCCTGCGAGAGCGGTTCTTCGGCCCCTTGCCGGAAGGAGCGCCTGTCATCCCGCTGGAGAGGGCGCGCTAAAGCGATGCGCTGGACCAAGCCAAGCTCAGCTTTCGCTCCTGGCCGGAACGCGCGTCAGGCTCGCCGAAGCGCGCCAGCTTTAGAACAGGCGAGCTTCAAATCGCCATTGAGATCCGCGTCCGCGCTCTTAATCCGCCCAAAAGCGAGCGTGGGCGATGTGGCGAGATCTCAGTTGTCCGCATCGCCGCCAGGTCCTTCCGGATGCCTTGGGTCGGCGCCCAAATCTTCGCGGCCCTCTGTTCCCGATTCCCCGAATTGCTCGTCAGTGCAATCTTGAATTGATGTGCAGGGAGCCGGATTAGCGTTCGCTGGGCTGGAGGGTTGGCTCGCCGCGGGAGCGTGCCTTTGCTGCGTGGAGCCCGGAAGGACCGAACCGACCACGATGACGGCCGCAAGCGTCGTTGATTGAATTGCGCGGCGTAAAACTAGCTCGATAGTCAAAACTTTCATAGCTGGCCCCTGTTTTTCGTCACAGCCATGGCGACGCCTCTTGGCTTCGCCAATGTCATTTCCGCGCGCGACGCCAACATGAGGCAATTATGGTTCATGCGGCGCGGTAATGAATGAACATTTAGAGCGCGTGCCGATTGGACGGACTCGTTCAATCGATTAGAACTCGCTCCAGATCAACGAGTTGGAGCATGTTCTGATCGAAAAAGTCGATCAACTCTTTTGAGAACATGCTCTGGTCGGTTTCTGGCGCTTATTCTAGCTGCATACCTTAGTCCCTTGTGAGCCGGCCCGGAGCCCGCGCGAGATTGGCGCGAGTTCGCCGAACTGGATTGGCCTTAGGCGGTCGAAGGCTTTTAGAATGCGCGCTGGACGCGGATGCGTCCGGTATATTCGTTTTGCTCTGTCTTGAACGAGGGCAGTCCGACGGCGTTCAATTCGGCGTCGCTTGCAAGCCCAACCGGCCGCGTCTGGCTCAGGTGAACATACATGAACTCCGTGCCGATATCGAAGCCTTTGAGCGGCGTCCAAATTAGGTTGGTGCCGACGCGGGACTCCTGCCTGTTCGAGACGCCGACCGCGCCGCCGAAGCTGTCGATCGCATTTTGCGGATTATAGTAGCGCAGATAAGAGCCATAAACCGCCGAGGCTAGGTTCGGCAGCCAGTAATGCTTGTAGGCGGCAGTGAAATCCCAAGCTGACACGAGCTGACAGGAAACGCCGCTGGCGGCATCGGGACCATTGGCCGTGAATACGCAGTCCGAACCAGGCTGAGGATTCCAACCGAAGGAGCCATCCATGGGCGTGATGCCTGATCCGGCATAGCGGTTGGCGTTGACGCCTAATCCATAGTTGAACCCGAGAGCATTGCCGGCGACATATCCGAACGCGCCTTTTTCATACGCGGCCTGAAGCCAGAGCCTGTCGCCGGGGTTGAGAAAGTCCATTTTCAGCTGCAGGCCAGCCTGAACCGCGAAGCCATAGGAATTTGCGGTCGAGGCCGGGAAGGCGTAGGCGCTCGGTCCGGTGGCTAGGGCGCGGGCCTCCCAGAGGCTGGAGGCGACCTGATGCGCGGCCGCGGAAAGCTGGGCGGCGCCCCAAGGCTGGTCGAGGCGCAAATTGCCGACGATTTCCGGGATGCGAGCGCCAGACGGCTGCGCCTGGAAAGATGTCCCGTAAAAGCCCTCAAATTGTCCTGAGGCCGGAGCGATGGTGCTGCCGACAAAAGCGCGCCGCGAAGCCTGATCTTCCGCCGAGAGCGTGAACGAAAAGCCGTTGCCGAAGGTCGCGGTATAGGCGAGCAAGGAAACGGTCGCGTTGGAGCCGCGCAGGCTGCTATAGTTGAGCGCGTCGGCATAGAAGTCGAACATCGATTGGGCATAGCCCGCGGTCAAGCCGGCGAATTGGATGAAGGCCTTGTTGACGATCGTCGTGTCGCGCTGAACGGTCGATCCAGCCGACGTATTAACAACGCCGCTGCCGAGGCTGTTGAGGGCGCCGGTCGCGGAATTGCTGCCGGAGCCGTAATAAGAGTCGACGCGCACGAAGCTCCGCACCGTCCCCCAATCCGATTTGGTCCTTGCGTCGAGCTCGACGCGGCCGAGAGCGTTGAAGGAATAGGCGTCGCGCGAACGCTGGTTGGAATATTGGGAGTAAGACGGAAGATAGCCATATCCGGCTGGCAGGACGCCCACTGCCCCGTGTAGGGGCGCTGTTCCATTGCCGAAGAAATTCTGGCCGCCAATGCTGAAGTTCGGATTGAAGCCGCGCGTCTCGCCAACCACCAAACCGCCAATTTTCAAGCAGGTGTCCGTGCCGGGAATATAGAAGAACCCGGCCCCATAGGCGTCGCAGACGCGGACATATTCAATCGGCGCGGATTTATATGCGGGAAGATCGGCCGCCTTTGCGCCGATCACGCTCACGAGGGCCGCAGCCGATCCCAGGAGCAAACCCTTGAAGAGCTTCATCTCAAATCTCCGTCGCATGTCGCAAGGGCCATGTTACGATTGGTTTGTTCGTCGAGCCTCTGGGGAAACAGGCCGGAGCGCGTCTGCAGCGATAATTCATTCGATATTTCAGGCCTCTCGCCCGCCGATCATTTTCGATCGGTTCCCATGGACAAGTCAGCTTGCTAAGCAACTATAGGGTAGCAATTTAGGGCGTCATGTAAACTGCCTTATTGACGTGTTGGGATTTCGCGCCGCACCCGTAGTATTTTTATCACAGCTTGAAAGCGGGCTCCATCTGCGCGCAAGTTCGGATTCCATTCGCATCGTGACAACGTTCGTGACGACTAAGCGGATGATCTCTCCATCTCCGTGGCGCCGCCCCTGCGCGCCACCTCAGTCATAGCCGGCCTCGTGGGCCGCCGCGCAAAGTTAAGGGGCGCAGCGGCTATCGCGCCGAGTAGGCCTGTGACGGTCCTTTGAGCGGGGCTGCAAGTCCGCCGGACAGGGTTCCGCATCCGGCTCTTGATTGGACATTGATCTCAGAGCCTTCGTTTCTTCTCTCAAGGGAGGCAATCTAAAATGCTTTAGACGCTGTTTCGACAGCGCTCGCAGGCGTTTGGCTTGAACTCGCGGCAACCTGCCGCGCGCGGATGTTGTGTCGCGGGGAGCGCTGACGCCCGGCCGCCGCCGCCGTCACGCGTCCGACATTTTCTCGACGCGATTGAGCCCGCCTGCCGCAAATTCCGCTTCTTCGCCTTCTTCGCCACAAAATTGCCGCCCTGTTTTTGTCTTGTTAACCATCATGGCGCTAACGTGAGGGAAAGGCGCTCACGCCGCTTTGACTTGCGGCCGAGCTCTCGAGATGCTCTTCGAAGAGCGTCGGCGGTGGCGCTGGAGCCTGTTTTTTGAACAAGTTATTGCGACTTTTTCGATCGGGATATGCTTCAGCTTTGTGAATTCGGGCGCGGCGCGGTCACATGAGCCCATGGGGTCGGGACGTGTTCTAGTTGATCGGCTTCAATGGACGTCGCGTCTCGGGCGGAATTAGCGGCTCGGCTAGCTTGTCGACTTTGTGGGCCGACATGTTCCGACGCTTGGGGTTCGAGCGGCGGGGCGGACCATTGGCGTGGGAGTTCCGCTTTCCCGCCAAGCGCTTCGCCTGAAGTGTGAAGTTGAAAGCACAAGGGTTTGGTCCTTCAAGGGTGCGGTTCCAAAGGTGGAGTTCAAAGTGACGACAGATTTGCTCGGCTTGGCGCGTCGCGATAGGGCGCGCGGATCGATCTTTGCCGCTCTGCTTGCCGGCTTGGCGCTCAATTCGTCGGTCGGCGCGCTTGCGGCGCAAGGCGGCGGATTGTTTGGCGAGCAGGCCGAATGGGCGCAACGCTACGACGCCGATCCGCGCCTTGCGATCGCGCGCTCCAACACCCCGGTCCTGTCCCTGCAGACATTCGCGGCGACCGAGCAAGCGATTGAAACCTACCGTCAGATTGTCGCCAATGGCGGCTGGGGCATGGTTCCCGCCGGCCATGTGCTGAAGCTGGGCGTCAACGGATCCGCCGTGGTCGCGTTGAGGCGTCGGCTCGCGGCGTCGGGTGATCTTGATCCCTCCGTCGGCGCTTCGCCTATTTTTGATTCCTATGTTGACGCCGGGGTCAAGCATTTCCAGGCTCGGCATGGCTTAAGCGAGACCGGCGTGGTCTCGCGCGAAACCCTCGCCGCGCTTAATGTGGCCGCCGACGTGAGATTGCGTCAACTTGAGATCAATCTTGTCCGCCTGCGCTCCTATTCCGGCAATCTCGGCGAACGTTTCGTCATGGCCAATATTCCGGCCATGGCGGTCGAGACGGTCGAGAACGGCGTGGTCGCGACGCGCCATAATGCCGGCGTGGGCAAGATCGACCGCCAGTCGCCGGTCATGATGACGAAGGCGATCGACATTAATTTCAATCCTTATTGGACGGTGCCGGCCTCGATCATCCGCAAGGACCTGATCCCGCGCATGCAGAAGGACGCGAATTACCTGAACGACCATAAGATCCGCATCTTCAACAAGGACGGCCAGGAGCTGCAGTCGGATCAGGTCAATTGGAACTCGCTGGAGGCGGTGAATTACAAATTTCGCCAGGATCCGGGCGGCGACCTGAATTCGCTCGGCGTCGTGCGCATCAACATCAATAATCCCTATGGCGTCTATATGCATGACACGCCGGAGAAGGGGATTTTCGGCGATGACGACCGTTTCGTCTCGTCCGGCTGCATCCGCGTCCAGAATGTCCGCGACTATGTGACCTGGCTGCTCAAGGACACGCCTGGCTGGGATCGCGAGCATATCGACGAGGCGATCCGCTCCGGCCAACGGATCGACGCCAAGCTTGCGGCGCCTGTGCCGGTTTATTGGGTCTATGTCACGGCCTGGGCCACGCCGGATGGGCTCGCCCAGTTCCGCGAGGATATTTATCAACGCGATGGCTTTGGGCCTGTCGCCGCGGCCAATGGCGCGTCGACTGAGGCGGCGGCGCAGATGATTCAGCCGGTGCCGCTGCCGCAGCGGCAACCGGGGGTCAGCGCGCGCAGCCAGGCGCTCGAACCCTTGAGCGACGACGAATAAGCCAAAAGGTTCGCCGGCCTATGGCCGCCCGGCCTGCGCCGGCCAATTGAATTCGCCGTCCCTCGGAAGCACGATCCTTGAGATCGGGCTGAATGCGGGGACCGGCCCCGCAAGGCGGCGCAGGCGCGCGGGAACGCCGCCAAGCGGCCTTCACTCGCGCGGCGCGCCATGCTAAGGCCATTGCTATTCACAAGCCTCGCACGCCGGGCGTTTCGCCGAGCTTTTCATTCCGCCTAGCTCGCGCCCGGCGCATTCACAGGAGCTCGCAAGCATGAGCCAATCCAACGCCGAAGCGGGCGGGCCCGCGCCCAATTCCTTTTTCGCCGCGAGCCTTGCCGACGCCGATCCCGAGATCGCCAAGGCGGTCGAGCTGGAGCTTGGCCGGCAGCAACATGAAATCGAACTGATCGCTTCGGAGAACATCGTCTCGAAAGCCGTGCTCGAGGCGCAGGGCTCGGTCCTGACCAATAAATACGCCGAGGGCTATCCTGGCCGGCGCTATTATGGCGGATGCCAATTCGTTGACATCGCCGAAAACCTCGCGATTGATCGCGCGAAGAGACTGTTCGATTGCGGTTTCGCCAATGTGCAGCCAAATTCCGGCAGCCAGGCGAATCAGGCGGTTTTTCTCGCCTTGCTGCAGCCGGGCGACACGTTCCTTGGGCTCGATCTGGCGGCGGGGGGGCATTTGACCCATGGTTCGCCGGTCAATCTGTCCGGCCGCTGGTTCAAGCCGGTCGCCTATGGCGTGCGCCGCGACGATCATCTCATCGACATTGACGCCGTGGCGCGGCTCGCCGAGGAACATAAGCCGAAGCTGATCCTCGCCGGGGGCTCCGGCTATCCGAGGCATTGGGATTTCGCCGCCTTTCGGGCGATCGCCGATTTGGTCGGCGCCTATTTCTTCGTCGACATGGCCCATTTCGCCGGATTGGTCGCCGGCGGCGTTCACCCCTCGCCCTTTCCGCACGCCCATGTCGTCACCTCGACGACCCACAAGACGTTGCGCGGGCCGCGCGGCGGATTGGTTCTGACCAATGACGAGGCGATCGCCAAGAAGATCAACTCGGCGGTCTTTCCGGGGCTGCAGGGCGGCCCGCTCATGCATGTCATCGCGGCCAAGGCGGTCGCCTTCGGCGAGGCGCTGCGGCCGGATTTCAAGGTCTATGCGCGCCAGGTGGTCGACAACGCCAAGGCGCTCGCTTCGACCCTCAAGGAGAGCGGCTTTGATCTCGCCTCGGGCGGCACCGATAATCATCTCATGCTCGTCGACTTGCGGCCGAAGCAGCTCACCGGCAAGGCAGCCGAAGCCGCGCTCGGGCGCGCCTCGATCACCTGCAACAAGAATGGCGTGCCGTTCGACACCGCGAGCCCAATGGTGACCTCGGGCATCAGGCTCGGCGCTCCGGCGGCGACCTCGCGCGGGTTCGGCGTCGCCGAGTTCAAGAAAGTCGGCGAATTGATCGCCGAAACCTTGGACGGGCTGGCCAAGAACGGCGACGCCGGAAATGGCGCGGTTGAAGCCAAGATCAAGGCTGAAGCCGTCGAATTGACAAGGCGCTTCCCCATATATTGAGGAGGCGTCGATAAATTGAGGCGAGTCCGCCATGCGGTGCCCCTATTGCGGCAGTCTCGAAACTCAAGTGAAGGACTCCCGGCCGACGGATGACGCCTCGTCAATCCGCCGTCGGCGGGTCTGTCCCGATTGCGGCGGCCGTTTCACGACCTTCGAACGCGTGCAATTGCGCGAATTGACGGTCTTGAAGAAATCCGGCCGGCGCGTTCCCTTCGAGCGCGAGAAGCTGATGCGTTCGCTGGAGGTCGCCTTGCGCAAGCGTCCGGTCGAGCCCGAGCGGGTCGAGCGGATGGTGAACGGCATCGTGCGCCAGCTTGAAAGTCAGGGCGAGAACGAGATTCCGAGCGAGCGGATCGGCGAACTTGTCATGGAAGGCCTGCGGGCGCTCGATAGCGTCGCCTATGTGCGTTTCGCCTCGGTCTATCGCAATTTTCGCGAGGCGCGCGATTTCAATACTTTGATCGACGAACTGGCGAATGGCGCGCTCGCGGAGCCGGAAGAGGAAACGGAGCCGCCGCGGGCGCGTTCGCCGAGCCGGGCATGATCGATCTTGAAACTGACCAGCGTTTCATGGCCGCCGCGATCGCGCTCGGCCGGCGTGGCCTTGGTCTTTGCGCGCCCAACCCCGCCGTCGGCGCCCTGATTGTCAAGGATGGCGGCATAATCGCGCGCGGCTGGACCAAGCCCGGCGGCCGTCCCCATGCCGAGACCGAAGCCTTGCGCGCGGCCGGCGCGCGGGCGGAGGGCGCGACCATTTATGTCACTCTTGAGCCTTGCAGCCATCATGGCGCGACGCCGCCTTGCGCCGAGGCGATCATCAAGGCCAAGATCGCGCGGGTGGTCTATGCCGCCTGCGATCCAGATCCGCGCGTCGCCGGGCGCGGCCATCAGCTCTTGGCCGACGCCGGCGTCAAAGTCACCAAAGGCGTCCTGGCGGAGGAAGCGCGCCGCGCCAATCTCGGCCATATTTTACGCGTCTCGCGCCAGCGCCCTCTCGTCACGTTGAAGCTCGCCTTGACGGCGGATGGCTACGCCGCCGGGCCAAGCGGCGAACCGCGCCTCGCGATAACCGGGGCGCACGCCAATGGCATCACGCATATCATGCGGGCGATGCATGACGCCATCATGGTCGGCGGCGGCACGATCAGGGCCGATGATCCCTTGCTGACCGTGCGGCTTCCCGGTCTCGAAGGGCGCAAGCCCTTGCGGGTGGCGCTCGACAGCGATCTTCGACTGCCGTTGACGTCGCGCATCGCCGCGACAGCCAAGACGCATCCGATGCTGGTCATCGCGGGGGAAGGGGCGTCGGAGGCCGCGGCGTCGCGGCTGCGCGAAGAAAACATCGAGGTGGCGCAGGTGCGCCGCGATCAAGCGCGGCGGGTCGATCTCGCCGCCGCGCTGGAGCATCTCGGCGGCCGCGGCGTGACCCGCGTCTTTAGCGAGGGCGGGCCGCGCGTCGCATCGGGCTTGATCGGGCGGAGTCTCGCCGACGAGGTGATCATTTTCGCGGCGGCGAGATCGCTTGGGCGCGCCGGGCTCGCCGGCCTCGACCCGCGAGCGGCGGCGGCGCTCTGCGATCCGACCCGCTATGTCAAGGCCGAAACGCGGCTCGTCGGCGAGGATCGCCTCACGCACTATGAAAGGGTCCCTTGAAAGATGTTCACTGGGCTTGTGAGCGATGTTGGCGAGGTGGAGCGGATCGAGCCGCGCGGCGAATTGTTGCGCGTGCGCATTCTTTGCTCCTATCCGGCGGAGACGATCGCGCTCGGCGCCTCGATCGCCTGCGGCGGGCCCTGCCTGACGGCGGTCGGGATTGGCGTCAACGGCGATCGCGCCTGGTTCGAGGTCGATGTCGCGGCGGAGACTCTTGCGCGGACCAACGCCCGGAGCTGGACGCCGGGCCGGCGGATCAATCTCGAACGTTCGTTGAAGATCGGCGACGAACTCGGCGGCCATATCGTGACCGGCCATGTCGATGGCGTGACGTCGATCGTCGCGATCGAGGATTTCGACAACATGCGGCGCATCGTTTTTCGCGCGCCGAAAAATCTCGCTCGGTTCATCGCGGAGAAAGGCTCGGTCTCGCTCGACGGCACGTCTCTCACGGTCAATAGCGTCGAGGGCGATGTATTTTCGGTGCTGCTCATCCCGCATACGTTGCAAGTGACGACCTGGGGCGAGCGGGGCGTCGGCGACGAGGTCAATCTCGAAGTCGATCTGATGGCGCGCTATGCGGCGCGCCTCGCGGAAGGTCTGGCGCAAAAATCATAACCCGACTTTCCACATGCTTCACGCGCGGCAAAGCGGGTCCTTGAAAGATGGGCGGCTGTAGGCTTTTCCGGCCGGCCATAAGCGCAGCTTAGCGAATGAATAGCGGGCTCGCGTTAAGGAGATCCACGACCTTTATGCGCGGCGCGAAATCATTCATCTGTCTCGAATGCAAAGGACGACGGCGTCGTCCGCGTGGTGCTTGCGGTAAGCGGCGATCTCTTGCGCGATCGGATGTTTCCGGTTGAACGCCAATTGCGCGAGCGGCGCGACGAGAAGAATGGGCTGGCCGACCGATCCTCGCACGTCGATGCGGTACATCAGGCCATTTTCTTCGCCAGCATAAAACACATCCGTGACCATGAGACGCTTCATAAACCTCCCGCAAGGAAACATCGCCGCAATTCGGCTGTCAGCAGCGGCCGTCCATGCGCCGGCAGAGGCAAGGCCCGCCGCAGCTTTTGCGCGAGTTGTTCGGCGCGAAACTCGGTATTGGACATGTCGGCATCCAGTCATCCAAATGCGCCAATGTCGGCCGTCATTCCGCCGCGACCTCTTTGATTGCCGCCGCCGCGCCGCGATGCGCTTGCGAGAATTGCCGCGCCCGGCGCTTCTTCCACCAGATGTAGACGCCGGTGACCGAAAGCATGGTGATCACAACGCCGAGCGCGCAGACGAAGATGCGATACGGAAGGCCGAAAACATTGGCCATGTGTAGAGCGTCGAGCCAGGAAGTCACGGTATTCCCCATGTAGCGGCCGGTGGGCTGCACGAAGAGGCGCAACGCGCCAGTGCTGGCGTCGAAAAAGATTTGCGTTTTACCGAGATTGTCCTGAATGTCGAGACTGCTTCGAACGCAGTAGATATAGACGCCTTTTTTGGCGGCGAGAGCCAATGCAACAGGGCCCATGATCTGAAAGCCTCGCAAATTCGCCTCGTCAGCCATGAGGGTCTCTGCGATAGTCTGCGCTCGGCGCCAGCCCAGGGCAGGTCGCTTAACGGTCAGCTCAGGCTTGCCTAATTCAGTCAAAGCCGTCTTGTAGTCCAGCACCGCACGGGTTGTCCAAGTGTAGACTGTGTTCCTCAAATTCATGTAGACGCTGGACCACGCAAAGATAACAAGGATCGGCCAGAGCCACAAGCCGTTGGCCCGGTGTAGGTCGAAATTCAGGCGAAAGGCGCGGGCCCTCCACCTTATCAGCCATGCGGGCTTCCAGCGCGTCCAAAAGCCGCTCTTGGCCGCAGGAAGCGTGAGAAAAAAGCCAATGAAGCAATCCATCGTCCATATCAGGGCCACGATGCCCAACACCTGCTCGCCCGGCCTGCCGAGCGCCAGCGTCCAATGAAGCTGGTAAACGAAGGGAATCAGGTTGATGAAACCCTCGGAGATGTCGCCATACGTCCGGCGTGCGAGTTCGGCGCCGGTCCACGGATTGAGCAGGAGCTGATCGAAGCCAAGCTCGTAGGGCTTTCCGGTTGCCGCATTGTTTCTTGGGCTCATCCAGACGACAATCTGGTCAGGCTCGGCGAAAGAGACGCGTGTCGCTCGCCCGAGCGGAATCAACGTCTCGGCGCGCTCCGCGAACGCAGCGAGGTCGAGCGGCGCCACGCCGGCCCGCGGCGCAGCGAAGAGTTGGGGACTGATCAAATGTTCAAGCTGGCTCTTAAAAGCGAGCACGCTGCCCGTGACGCTGACCAGGACGAGGAAGGCCGTCATCGCGAGGCCCGCCCAACGGTGTGTAAAGATCAAGAAGGGGCGGAGCATCACTCAAAACTCCGCACGAAGGGAGACGAGGAAGGTTCTTGGCTCGCCTGGATAAATAGATGTGCGGGAGGCCGCTGAGGTGTAGTAAGTTGTATTGAGCAAATTTTTGACGTTCAGCTGCGCTGTCAAATTCTTGACCCAAGGCCAGGCTGTTGGCTGAAAATGATACATGATCATGGTGTTTACGAGCGTGTAGGCAGGCAATTGGAAGTCATTGGCATTGTCGCCCTGGCGCTCGCCTACAATATAGAGCCCACCGGCGAGGCTAAGTCCGGTAAAGTCTCCATAGGCGTCATATTTCACCCAAATATTTCCAGCATTCAGCGGGACGTCTTGCAACCTATTTCCGATATTTGTCTTGGTCGCGTCCTGTGTGATCCGCGCGTCGTCGAAACTGTAGCTGCCGATCAGACTCCAATTCTCATTGATGCGGCCAGCGACATTGAATTCAGCGCCCTTGCTTTCGACCAGTCCGACCAGCGTTGAAAACTGCGTGCCGGGAATCGTTTCCGCCACATTCGACTTGGTGATGTCGTAGAATGCCACGCTGGCAGTCACGCGCTTGTCAAGAAGCTCGGCCTTCGCACCGCCTTCCCATTGCATAGCTACTTGGGGTGGGAAAAGCGGCTTCCCTGGCGCGGGCAAAGCATTGGTGGCGCCGAACGATTGCGAGAAATCGCCAAAGAAAGAGAGCCAAGATGTCGGCTGCACCACTGCGCCGAAACGGGGGCTGAGAGCTTGATCGAATCCGTTTTGCAACCCAGTACCTGTTGTCGCGTTGTATGGTCCATTCGCCTGGGCGAAGGAGATGGAGCTAGATCCGACGCTGGAATTGGCCCAATCATAGCTTGCGCCGATGAGGAGATGCAGCCTGTTTTCGGCGAAAGACAACATATCCTGCGCATAGACGCCTTTCCATAGTTCATTAACGCCATGGTAATAGAAGTTATCCTCCGGCTTTACATACCCAGAAAAGTTGTAGACGGGGAAGTACATATTGATCGGCCCAACTTCCGGAGTTTTGCCGGTGAAGCCGTAGGCGGGGATGTCGGAACTATAGTAATCGGTCCCGATCAAGACTGCGTGGTTCAATGGGCCAGTGGCGAATTTGCCGTTTAGGTCGAGATTGCTGGAAAGCGTGAGGCGCTGAACATTAACATCGTAGACATTGCGTGTAATGAGGCCGGTAATCGCATTAACAGTGGCGAGCCCGTCGAGCCTTTGCGCTTGAAGCGTATTTGAAAAGGCGAAGCGATTGGTCAGGGTCCAATCCTTGGAGATGTCTAAGGTCCAGTCATAGCCGATGAACTCTCGCTCCTGTCGGCTGGGATTGACCACTGTGACGGCCGGGTCCGCAAGATAGCGGCTGATTGGGATTTGAGCGGGCCTTGTTCCGATTGCTGGAATGCCAGCCGTGTTGTCAACGTAGATCGTGTTTTGGTACTCGGCGTCGAGGTTAAACCGGAATTGTTCGATAGGATGATAAGTGATCGTCGGGCCGATGAAGGCGTTTTGGTTCGTCACGAAATCAACAAAGGAGTCGCTATGGGCATAATCGAGGTTGACTCGGTAGAGCCAGGTTTTGTCGGCGGTCAAAGGGGCAGTGGCGTCGACCGTTGTCCGGGTCAGTCCCCATGAGCCGGTTTGCTCCTGCACCGAATAATAGGGCGTCTCCAGTGGACGCTTGACTACGAGATTGACGATTCCGCCTGGCTCGAGGTGCCCGAAGAGCATCGCCGCGGGCCCTTGTAAAACCTCGACTGATTGCAAATTGGCGGTTTCGATGTCGATGATCGAAGGCACCCTCAAGTCGTTTCGATATATATTTGTGTTGTCGAATCCGCGGATAATGAAGCCGTCGTAGGGTCCTTTTTTTCCGCTGGCGGGCTGCACGCTGCTGATATTGCCGACAAGCGCATCCTGGACGGTGATAGCTTGTTGATCGTCCATAAGCTCGCGCGGCACGACCTGGATTGAGGCGGGCGTTTGCAAAATCGGGATGTTGGTCTTCATTGTTATGGCTGGGCTCTCAAGATCGACGGTATAGCCGGTGAACCGGCCGCCGAGCCCCGCGCCGCCGACGCTGTCTCCCGGCGCCTCGCCGTTCGTCGGGCTGCCGGCTCGCGCCGACGCCGCGCCCTCGACATCCACCGCGGGCAGAGGAATAGCCCCGGCGTCGCTCTGAGCGCCGGTATCATTCTGCGCCAGAACGATCGAAACGCTGCGACGATTGCTGGACAACCGGTAGGCGAGGTTCGTTCCAGCGAGCAGCCGGTCGAGCGCTTGCTTCAAGGAATAGAGCCCGGAAAGCCCTGGCGTGCGCAAACCTTGGGTCAGCCTTGCGTCAAAGAGCACGTGGAGGCCATTGGCGTCGGCCAGTTCGTTCAGCGCCGCCGCGACGGAGCCCGAGCGAATGCTATAGGCCTTGATCGCGCCAGCCATTTCCTCGGGCGCGATGGAGGCCTGAGCCGTGGAGGCGGGCGCTCCCGTGGCGACCGTAAAGGTGGCCATCGCCAAAGCCGCGAGGGTCGCGGCCAGCCCTTCGCTCCTGCTCCTTTTTTGCGCGCCTTCTTTTGCCGCTCGCTTGGTCGCAAATGATTTTCCGGGCCATGGCCGCTTCCCCCGTTAGTTATCAGGGCGCTGATGAGGCCCTCAACTAGCCGACGCGCGGTCTGGAGAAATGGGACAGCCATTTGCCGAGAAAAATCGATAAAAGCGCGAGTGTTGCAATTTTGCATCTAGGGCGCGGCAGGCGATTTATTCATGCAGGACCGCCAGGAAGCGGGTGAAAGTGGTCGAGCGCAAGCCGAGAGACTTTTCGATTTCATCGAGCGATTCCAGCGGATCGTCCGTACCGAACACGCCGGTGACCCGCCGCGCGCAGATCGCCGAATAGAGGCAGGCGACATAGCCATGGTGATACCGCCCGAGGGCCGCGATGACCGCCCCAAGGGGCTCGTTTTCAACAATCAGCTTGCCGCGTCGCCAAGCGGTGACCCATGCGGGATTGACGGCGGCCGGCGCGCGGGCGGGAAAACCGCGCGCGAGTGTGCTTTCCTGCCCCTCCTCGACGATGACGGTCCGGCCGCCGCTCGAAATCGAAACGCGATGCTTCGTGACGGCGACAAGCGCGCCGGTGCTTTCGAGCGCGACGTCAAAAGCCGTGCCGAGCGCCGTGATAGTTCCGCCGGCGGTCTCGACGACGAAAGGCCGCGCGGGATCTGGCGCGACCTCGAACCAGGCTTCCCCTTTGAGAAGATCCAAGCGTCTTTGCGAGGCGCCATAGTGAACGGCGATCGCCGATTGGGCATTGAGGTGCGCTCGAGAGCCATCCTCCAGCGTGACGAGCTTGGTTTCGCCTGTCCCGGCGGAATAATCCGACCGCAAGAACGTAGATAGGTCATCGAACTGAAGGAAGAGGGCGATCGAAGCGGCCGCGAGCGGTGCCGCGATACCCAGCCAAAAGCCGCGCGAGGCGAAAATGCGCCTTTCCGCCCGACGCGGCGCCGGCAGGCTCGCCAAATGCCCGCACATCCGGGAAATATTGTCATAGGCCGCCGCGTTGGCGGGGCTCGCGCGCCACCCCTCGAAAGCCGCCTGTTCCTCCGGCGATAGTGGGCCGGCTCGTCCGCGCACCCACCAGTCGGCGGCGGCGCCCCGTGCGTTCCCGTGTCCCGAATCGCTCTTGCGCTTGGTCATTATCGTGAGTTCATGATCATGGTCATCACATAAGATACGACGCGCCGGCCTCGAATAATGGGATGCTCCGCGGCAAAAAATTAATCCACCGCCGCCCGACACCGCAGGACCGCGCGGCGCAAATGCTTTCTTACCGTGTTCTCGGAGATTCCCAATCTACGGGCGATTTCATCCAGCGGAACATTTTGATGGATGCAGAGGACAAAAACCTCGCGGCATCGCGGCGGGAGCGCCTCCATGGCCGCGCGGACAAGCAGCGATTGTTGCTCAAACTCGATCTTCTCCTCGGGCGGCGATTCGCTCGACGGCGCGTCGGCTGAGTCGCAGCTAAACTCGAGAAAGCTCGACTCGAGCTTGCGGCGGCGGCAAAAATCCCGCGTGAGATTGATCGCGATCTTTTGCAGAAACGCGGGAGGATCGGCGACCGCATGCAGGCCGTCATATCGAAGCGCGCGCACAAATGTCTCTTGGAGCAGGTCGGACGCAGCGTCCCGGCCCACTCGGCGCATGAAATAATTAAGCAGATCGCGCTTGTTGCGCGCGAAAAGCTCGCGAATCAGATGCGATCGCTTGTCGGACATTTGCAATATCCGCCGCCAGCTGTGCGACGCTAGCGCAATGTTCTTGTTTCGTTTGGGTGGGAGAAGCTACCGTGCACGCGACGGGCTCAAAAGCCGGAAGCGGACGCGAACGCAGGTTTCACTGCGGTCAACGGCTTTCAGGAAATGGGCGGCGGCACGCCGGACAGCCAGACCCTGGCGAAGCCTGACGGCCATGGGGATCGCTTTTCACGATAGGGCCAAGCGGCCGCGACGTCGGACCGGGGCGTAAGCAAAATGAATACGTTCGCCAAAAGCGCCAAGGCGCTCAAGGCCGAATCCTGAACGCCGCTCGTACAGAGAATGCAATGATGGCAATGGTTTTGCGCCGGAGATGCAGGAGACTTGCCGCCGTCATCTTGCGCCGCCTGGCAGATCTGTCTGGCTTGCGCGAGGGACTCGCCTGCGCCTGAGGCGGAAGGCATCCGCCCGAGAGGAGAAAAAGCAAAGGTCAAGGCTTGAAGGAGAAGCAGGCAGGCCACTGCGCTGGCGAGGAAAGCGCGACGTGTTCTCGGCGACTTGCTTTGCGACCTGGGTCGGAGCTTGACCATGATGTGACGTATAAGTTGCAGAAGATTTCTGTCAACGAGGAAGGGCGACGCAAAAAAAACTGGCCATATGTCGCCTGAAAATGCTCTCGCGTCGCGCCAGCTACGCGAAGCGTCGTTTTCGCCAAGAGGTTCGCCGAGACCAAGCGCCTCGCGCTTGCCCGTCCGACCAAGTTTGACGGCCCCGGGATTCCGCTCTGTTAGCCGGCCGCAAACCGGCGCACTGTCACTCCGCCATGCGTCGCGGGCGCGCGGGCGAGCGCCCCCGCCTGCGGCTCCGCCCGGAAACAGTCGCGCGAGATGACGAGATCCTTGCAGTCGTCGGTCCGCCGTCGGACGATGACACGGACGCGGGGATGCTCGCTACTCCGATGGTCGATCGCGACCCAGCCGAAGCTTATCCCCAGATCCCGCTAGGCGCCGGCGATGCGGTCCCGCGTGAGAAATTTGATTTCAGAAAGTTGCGCCGCGTCTTCTGGCGCGACGATAAAGCGGAAATGGCCCCTGTCCTCCGTGAATCGCTCCGCAAAGTCCGTCTGATGGACGTTGCCGCTCTCGGCCCCGAACATGCGAGCCGGTTCGCCATCCTTGGTCACGTCGTCGCGACGGAAATAGGCGAGAGGGGCGAAAAGCGGCGCGCGCTTCTTGGCGTGACGTCCAAAATCAGCTCCCGCTCGCTTCGCGGTGGTCATCGCGCAGCCAAATATAAACGGCTGGTATGACAAGAACCGTAAGGGCGGTCGAAGACGCAAGGCCAAAGACCAGCGAAATGGCGAGACCCTGGAAGATGGGGTCGGCCATAATGAAAGCGGCGCCGATCATCGCCGCCGCTGCCGTCAAAAAGATGGGCTTGAACCGGATAGAGCCGGCTTCGAGAAGCGCTTGGCGCAGCGGCGCCCCTTCGGCTCGCCGGCGCCGAATGAAATCCACCAACAAAATCGAATTGCGTACGATGATGCCGGCAAGCGCAATGAAGCCAATCATCGACGTGGCGGTGAAGGGCGCATTCAAAAGCCAATGGCCCAACACGATCCCAATAAGGGTAAGCGGCACCGGGATAAGGATCACCAACGGCAGCCTAAACGATCCGAATTGGGCGACGACCAGCAAATAAATTCCAAAAATCGCGACGCCGAAGGCGGCGCCCATGTCACGGAAGGTAACATAGGTTACTTCCCATTCGCCATCCCACAAAAGCGATGGCTTCGACTTATCGAGCGGTTGACCGTGATAGTGAATGTCAGGCGGTCCGCCTTTGCCCCAATCCATTTTCTTGATTTGATCCTCGACAGCGAACATCCCGTAAATCGGCGCCTCAAAACGCCCGGCCACCTCCGCTTGCACCATTTCAGCGAAGTGGCCGTCGCGGCGAAACAGGCTGTAGGAAGCCGGTTCGCGTTTTACCGTGACAACATCGCCGAGCTCGACATTCCTGCCCTGGCGTGTGGTGCCTCCAGCGGCCAAAGGCGTCGAGAGAATGCGCTCCCCCATCCATTCGGCGCGCTTCGGAAGTTTGACATCGATTTCGATCGGCTTCGCGCCGTAGCCGCGCTGCGAGTAGCCCACCTTCACCCCGCCGATAATGGCGGCGATTGTGTCATAGACGGCTTGCTCGTCGACGCCGTAGAACTCCAAGTTTTCCTGGTTGATCGAAAAGCGCAGGCGATCCCCTGGCAGGTGGAAAGTGTCGTCCACATCGACGATGAAGTCCACCTTCTCGAACGCCCCGCGCACCTTTGCCGCTGTGGCCCGTCGCGTCGTTTCGTCCGGCCCATAGACTTCCGCAAGGAGCGTCGCAAGGACCGGCGGCCCGGGCGGAACTTCGACGACTTTGACAACGGCGCCTGGTGGCTTCGGCAGATCGGACAGGCGATGTCTGACATCAAGCGCAATGGCGTGGCTCGCCCGCTTCCGATCGCCCTTTGGCTGCAAGTTGATCTGGAGATCGCCCTGCGAAGGACCGCTTCTGAGATAGGAATGCCGGACAAGACCATTGAAATTGAAGGGCGCTGCGGTTCCGGCATAGGCCTGGATGGATGTCAGCTCCGGTAGATCCTTGAGCCGATCGGATGCGGCCAAGAGGAAGCGCTCGGTGTCTTCGAGGGTGGTTCCTTGCGGCATATCGACGACGACTTGAAGCTCCGATTTATTGTCGAAAGGGAGAAGCTTGACGGTGACGTCCTTCGTCACGAAAAGAACGCAGACGCCAATTGTGGCCGCCGTAACGACGAGTAGGAAGACCTTAGAACGGAGTCGCCCTCTAAGCAGAGGTCGCGCCACTTTGAGATAGAAGCGTCCCATGACGCCAATGTCATGCGCCTCATGCGTCGCCGAACCGCCTGAGGTCTGAGATTCGAACCGACCTCTCGCGATGTGATAGAGAAGCCAAGGGGTGATTGTCACTGCAACGAAAAAGGAAAACAGCATCGCCATCGAGGCGTTGGCTGGGATCGGGCTCATATAGGGACCCATGAGTCCGCTCACGAACATCATTGGCAGCAGCGCCACTATGATGGTGAGGGTCGCGACGACCGTCGGATTGCCGACTTCCGCGACCGCCTCCACAGCCGTTGTGACGAGATCCTTATCGCCTCGGCTCTGCCAATGCCGGACAATGTTCTCGACGACGACAATCGCATCGTCAACCAATATGCCGATCGAGAAAATAAGCGCGAAAAGGCTCACCCGGTTGATGGTGTAGCCCATCATCCAAGACGCAAAGAGTGTGAGGAGAATGATCGTTGGTATGACGACCAGAACAACGAGTCCCTCGCGCCATCCGACCGCAACAGTAATGAGCGCTACGATCGAGAAAGTCGCAAGACCAAGATGGAAAAGGAGCTCATTGGCCTTTTCGGTGGCGGTTTCGCCGTAGTTGCGGCTTACCGTCACCGAAACGTCCTCGGGAACAAGGCGCCCTTGTACGGTCTTTAGCCGCGCGAGGAGTTGGTCGGCCACCACGACCGCATTTGCGCCTTTTCGTTTGGCGAACGCAATCGTCACGTTCGGACGGCGACTCGAGCGTCCCCGAGGCGGTGCGGGCGAGGGTCCAAGCGCGATGGTCCGGCTCGGCGGCGCCGACGATTATATCGGCGACATCCTTGACATAGACCGGCCGTCCGTCCCGAGTGGTTAGAAGGAGAAGCCCAATGTCTGGCACGCCCTGCAGCGTCTGGCCTGCAACGACAGGCGTGTTTTTATTATTCTGCTCAAAGGCCCCCACCAGGAACGAGCGGTTGGCGTTGGTCAGCTTGTCGGTAAGCTGGTTCAAGGTGATGCCGTAGAGAGCAAGCCGCTCGGGATCAGGCTCCACCCGGATTTGGTTCGGACTGCCTCCGACGATATAAGTGAAGCCGATATCGTCCGCCTTCACGAGTTCATGCTGGAGCTCCTGGGCGATCTGGTACAGTCCATTGTCGTCCCAGCGGGCTGCTGCTTCCGGTTTGGGCTCAAGAGTGAGAGTTACGATCGCCACATCGTTGATCCCTCGGCCGATAATGACCGGCTCGGGTATGCCTTTGGGCAAATCGGCGATATTGGCGCGAATCTTTTCGTGCACCCGCAGGAGCGCGGTGTCTTCATCCGTCCCAACGAAAAATCGCGCGGTCGTGACGACGGAATCGTCCTGAGTGGTCGAATAGACGTGCTCGACTCCATTGATCGCTTTGACGATATCTTCGAGCGGCTTGGTTATGAGCTCGATGGCGTCACCCGCCTTATAGCCGTTGGCGGTGATCATAATATCGACCATGGGTACGCTAATTTGCGGTTCTTCTTCGCGCGGCAGCCCGAACAGCGCCAAAGTCCCGACGATCAAAGCCGCCACCAAAAGGAGCGGCGTCAGCGGCGAATTGATGGACGCGCGGGTGAGCGTCCCGGAGATCCCAAGTTTCATGGCGTGATCACCACGTCGCCTTCGTGCAGGCCCGCCAGAATTTCGATGCCGCCTTCGACAGGCAGACCGACTTGAACAACGGCTTCGGCGCCATTCTTAAGCTTCACGTAGCTCACTCCGAACTTGCGATAGACAGCCTCCTCCGGAATGACGAGCGCCTCGCGCGTTCCGGTGGCGACGTAGGCGCGGGTGCGTTCTCCGACGAAGTAATCACCGAGACCCTGGACCTCGACATTTGCGATGACGCGTCCTTGTTCGATCTCTGGATAGACCAGAACGACATGACCGCGTCGGAGCGTCTCCCTCTGTTGCTCCCGAAGACCGCGGGCTCCGACCAAAATTGCGTCGCCGACCTTCATGAATTGGGCGTGCCGCTCAGGAAGCTGCAACCGCAGAATATAGTTGTTGGCCGCGATCGTAACGATCGTCTCTCCCGGCATCACGACGCTGCCCTCAGTTACCGGCACCTTGAGCACGCGCCCGGCGCCCGGCGCAAGGACAGCGCCTTGCGATGCCTGCTCTTCGATGACCTGCCGGTCAGATTGCAGCGCGTGCAGCGTCCGTTCCGCCACGTCGAGGCTCGTCCGCGCCTGGTCCAGTTGAGCCTGTGAGGCGACGCCTGATGCGCGAAGCTTTTGAACGCGATCGAGATTAGTCTGCGCCTGATCTCGATTCGCTTGTTGAGCTCGGAAGCGTTCCTGAAGCGCCTGCATTTGCAACGCCAGCTTTTGGTCCGCAACCAAGGCGATGCGGTCGCCGGCGGCGACGCTATCGCCTTCCTTGACCGTGAGCGTTGTGATTGTTCCGCCGATGCGGGCTCGCGCAAGCAGCTCGTGGACCGGCTCGACCGTCGCGATCACAGCCTTTTGATCATTAACCGCCCGTAGCTGCACGACGTGCTCCGCGGCGAAACCTTTGGATAGGCAGGGATCCATCAAAAAGAAAGCGCCGGCTACGTTCAAAATAGCCGGAGTGAATGATATGCGGGCCACGCGGTTGGCTCCTGATCGATCGAGGGTCTTGACATATATATTAGAGGAAGCTAAATTAGCAAGCATGGATGTACGAGTGATGCAGACCAACGCCTGCGCGGCGGCTGCTTTTCTGAAGATTCTGGCCAATGACCGGCGGCTGATGATCCTCTGCGAGCTCTTAAAGGGCGAGCGTTCCGTTGGCGAGCTTGAGGAAGTCGTCAGCGTCAGTCAGTCGGCTTTGTCACAGCACCTTGCAAGGCTGCGGCGGAGCGATCTCGTGAAGACCAGGCGCGAATCTCAAACGATTTATTATTCAATCGCCGATCCCGGCGTGACGAAGGTCATCGGAGCGCTCTACGATCTCTATTGCGGTCCCAGTAGGGGCCGCGTGTCTGAAAGGAAACGCAAATGACGATTGATCGCGCAGTTATGGCGTTTGCTGGATCTATGATTCTTTTGAGTCTGGCGTTAAGCCAGCTCCACAGCGCCTATTGGCTACTGCTTACGGCTGTAGTGGGTTTTCAACTTGTTCAATCGGCGTTTACCGGCTTCTGCCCGGCAGCCATGCTGTTCAAGCGGCTTGGATTGCCGCCTGGCAATGCGTTTTGCTGATCCCTTAAGGCTTCTGGGTTTTGGATAAGCGGCGGCCGAACATTTTTCAGCGGCCGCGCAAGAATTGCATTTGCAATGTTCAGACAATAGCCGAAAACATAACGAAAGGGAGAAATGATGACTGAGATTGTTGTGTTGGGCGCGGGAATAGGTGGGGTCTCGATGGCCTATGAACTTCGCGCCCTCATTGGCCGCAAGGCTAATATTACGCTTCTGTCGAATACTGAATGGTTCCACTTCGTGCCTTCCAATCCCTGGGTAGCGGTGAATTGGCGGAAGCCGGAAGACATTAAGGTCCACCTCCCTAAGATTTGCAAAAAGCTGAAGATTAGCTTCGACGCCACCGGGGCTAAGCATATCTTGCCGGCAGAAAATGCGATTGAGCTCTTCGACGGCCGCCGCCTTACCTACGATTATCTCGTCATCGCCACCGGTCCAGAGCTGGCGTTCGACGAAATTGAGGGGCTCGGTCCGCATGCGAACACCATCTCGATCTGTCATGTCGATCACGCCAAGGATGCCGCAGAGAAGTGGGAGCTTTTCTGCAAAAATCCCGGCCCAATTGTCATCGGCGCCGTGCAAGGCGCCTCCTGCTTTGGGCCGGCCTATGAATTTGCGCTCATCGTCAACGCGGATCTTCGCAAGCGAAAAATACGCAACCGTGTGCCGATTACTTTCGTTACCTCGGAGCCTTATATCGGCCATCTCGGCCTCGGCGGCGTCGGCGACACCAAAGGCGTTCTTGAGTTGGCGTTTCGCGATCGCGACATCAAATGGATCGTCAATGCAAAACTCGACCGCGCCAATGCCGAGTCCGTGGACGTTACTGAGGTTGGAGAAGATGGGCAGCCGAAGCGTCAACACAGTCTGCCGTCCAAATTCACGATGTTCATTCCAGGGTTTCGAGGAGTCTCCTGCATGATGGGAGTGGACGGAAAGGGTCTCGCTGGTCTCGCCAATCCGCGCGGCTTCGTCCTCGTCGATAAATGCCAGCGCAATCCGACGTTCCAGAACATCTTCGCGGTCGGCGTTGGAATCGCCATTCCTCCGTTCGAGCCGACGCCGGTTCCCGTCGGGGTTCCGAAAACCGGCTATATGATCGAATTGATGGTCGCCGCCGTCGCCGAAAACATTCGCGACCTGATTGCCGGCAAGCAGCCGCGCAGCGAAGCAACATGGAGCGCCGTCTGCCTCGCCGATTTTGGCAACAGCGGTGTGGCTTTTGTCGCGGTGCCGCAAATCCCGCCGCGTAATATCAATTGGACCGGCGAAGGGTACTGGGTCCATTTGGCGAAGGTCGCTTTCGAAAAATATTTCCTGCGCAAGGTCCGCAAGGGCTTAGCGGAGCCAATTTACGAACGCCTGATTATGAAGGCCATCGGCGTCAACCGATTGTGCCCGGAGCCGCCGCCAAAGTCAGACGCGGCTTGACAGACGGAGCGCGGCGCGCCAGCGGTTTCGGATCGCGGCGGCCAAGCTCCACACCTAAAGAAGGACGCCATGAATAAGAACTGGGTCGGTATCACGACAGAGATGTCGGCGGCAGTGAAGGAGCTCCGCGTAGGAACGCCTAATGTTATGAAGGAATTCTCGGCGCTCGCGCGCGCGGCATTGGAGCCGAAGGCCTTGGATATCAAAACCAAGGAATTGATCGCTCTCGCTATCGCCGTCGCCACCAGATGCGATCCTTGCATCGCGTTCCATGCGCAGTCCGCGGTAAAACAAGGGGCAACGCGCGACGAAGTCATGGAGACCATGGGAATGGCGGTTTACATGGGCGCCGGCCCCTCAGTCATGTATGCCGCGAAGGCGGTTGAGGCTTACGACCAATTCAAGGTTCCGGCGACCGTTGATTGAGACGCGAAGAGCCAATCCTTGCGTTCCAGCGTCCCAAACGATCCCGTTCCTACAAGTCTCGTAGTCTGTTGAATGACGAGGTTTTGGTCGCGAGCAGAATGGATAGGGAATCAAACGCAAATCATTGATTAGATAGGAAGAAACAGCTTGACAATAAACATTGTCAAGCCTAAGAGTGATTTGTTTAACGTCGCAATCATCAGATCGTCAAATCATGCAGGCATGGTTCTGGGCGGAAGCCTGGCGACCGGATTTGCGTCGTGGTCTTGGCGCATTAAGCTCGCTGCATTTTTAATGGGGGCGGGTATTGATCTCCCAGTGCTTGCCTTTTGGTAGGCAAAGGAGATGCGAATGACATATGTTCGGCGCGAGTTCGTCTCACCGTCATCTATTGCGGCAGTTGGCCGGAGCGGTCTCGAATGGGGTCCAGGGATGGCGCATGAATTTGGCGGTCTCGGATTCACCTTCACACCAGGAGTGCGTGGAGCCTCGCTGAGTCCAGGGAACTTCGCGGCGTGGACCTACGCAAATGGGCGCCCGCGCGGAGGCGCGGCAAAACAATAAACTACAATAGCGAGTTCTTAATGAGCTCGGACCTCGAAACAGATACCGCCGCCGCGCATGCGATCTTTCAGTCCTACGACGGAATGGAAGGGTTGACTGGCGGCGTCTCCTCTTCGCCAGCTCTGTCGCGCGCGGTTGGGTGGCGCGCATTTTTCCTTCAGGTATATCCAGGGCTGTTGGTGTCAGCAACCATCGCCTTGGCGGCCACGTGGCTTTCCCAGCAATACCGGTCGCCGGTTATGCTTTTCGCTCTTCTGTTCGGAATGACCTTTCATTTTTTGCACGAGGATGGCCGCTGCGTGGCGGGAATTGAGTTCTCGTCTAAGGCTGTGCTACGGTTTGGCGTGGCGTTGCTCGGAGCGCGGATCACCGCCAGCCAGATCCTTGAACTCGGAATAATGCCGATCGCCACCGTGGTTGGGGCAATAGCCAGCACGATAGCGCTTGGCGCCTTCATCGCCAAACGGCTCAGGCTCAGTCAGTCCTTTGGCGTGCTATCGGGCGGAGCTGTGGGCATTTGTGGAGCCTCCGCGGCTCTCGCTATCGCCTCGGTGCTGCCCCGCACGCGCGAAAGCGAAAGGGATACAATACTGACAGTCGTGACAGTGACAGTACTGTCCACCATTGCCATGATCCTTTATCCGCTGTTCGTGACGTCGATTGGTCTTGACAATGTTCACGCCGGCATCTTTCTCGGGGGCACAATCCATGACGTCGCCCAGGTGATCGGCGCGGGCTATTCAATCTCACCGACAACGGGTGACGTGGCCACCTACGTAAAACTGCTACGGGTCACCATGCTGCTCCCCGTGGTTTTCACTATTGCGCTCGTCGTCAATAGAAGAGCGAAGCATGGAACCACCGGCGCAAAGGCGAGCCTTCCACTTTTTCTTGTGGGCTTCGCCGTCCTTGTGGCTCTGAACAGCATTGGCCTGCTGCCCAAAGCAGCCAGCGACGCGGCCAATGTCGTGTCTCGGTGGTGTCTTGTCACGGCGATCGCGGCGTTGGGGATGAAAACTTCGTTCAAGGACCTTGCGGCGGTCGGGTGGAAGCCCGTCGTCCTGATGGCATTGGAAACCGCTTGGATCGCGGCTGTCACCTTCACTGCGGTGCAGTTTGCCGATTAGGTTATAGCGGCTGTCATAAAATTTGTGGCTTACGCCGTTGTCGCAGGTTGAACTAAATATGGGATCCTGGCGCGGATGAGCTGCCGGGAAGGTGGCTTTGGCGGGACAGCCGATGGCCGGGGCGCGATCACTCACCCAATTTCAAGAATTGTTCCCAGCGAGGCGACCAGCGCGGCATTGTTTGCTGGTCCGGCGGCCTCGTCCGCCCTGGGTGCGGTAGAGGCCGCACAGCGGCGCTGAAGAACCGGGCGCACAGGCTAGGAATGCCTCGATTGCGGTCGTCAGACCTCGATCACGGCGGGCGGCGCGATTCATCGCCCCAAGCCCCCGCCGATGGTTCGGTTTTGGGCCGCATATCTGATGTCGAGGCATTCCAACTGGAGGGCCAAGGCGAGGCGCAAAACGACGCTGCTCACCGACGGCCACGGGACCGACCGACTACTGGCGCGACCCGCGCGTGGTCGGCAAGATGGCGGGGCATGTCGCGCCGCCGCAGATTCACCGGGTCTCGGCGAAGCGGTGGGGTCTGGACGCGTATGACGGCCTGCGCCGCAGGCGCATCGATACGTATTTCAGCGAGTTCGTCTTCCGCTACAATCGCCGATTCCAGCGGCGCGCCTCATTCGAAACGATACTCGGCCTCGCCACATGCCACACACCACGAGCCCGCAAGCTACTGGGACATCATCGGCCGCGCCACCAATCCCCGGGAGGGAAACCCGGCGCTCAGGCGTGCGCCGTGGCGCAGAAAGACGGCGAGCGGAATGCGCCACGACGGCTCCGGCGGAGCCCAAACCGACGACCAAAATCAAGCTTCGGAGACAAGGCAGGCGCTGTGGCTCCCAAAACACGAAAGGAAAGTTCGCAGCTTGACCCACCGCCCGCAGCGCGGGACACGTCATCCAGCTGGGCCAATTCTCGATGAAAATCCCGGGTCAGTTCGAAGCGGAAATCAACAGCTCCGTCCGTCACAGGAAGGCTTCAAGATCGAGCTTCACGGTCATTTGGCGCTGCTGATGGGCGCCTCGAACCTTTACCCCAATATGCGAATCGCCGCGTCGGGGGGATCGATGGTAGCGGAGGAGCGCTACCCTCAATATCGCGCTTCGACGAGCCTTCGATGTTGAGGAGCCCTCAGACGCCTTACGCTTTCCTCGTTCAGCGACGCCTTGTTCGAAAATTGGAGGCGGTATCCCTCATGTGAATTTTGGCGGCTGCGATCGAAAGCTCGATCGTTTTGGGTGGGGTCGAAAGCTGATCTTTGCCCGAGATGCCTGGCCGCAATGAAAGCACTGTCCATGCGTTCGAGACATAGCGCGCTCGCGGAGCCGCCGTTGATTGCATTGCGCGCTGAGCATGATAGCCTGAATTTATGGCAATGTTTCGTCACAGCTCGGTTGCAAAGCGCGCCGCGATCAGCCTGATCGCGCTTTATGCGCTTTTACTGCAGAGTTTCGTCGCCGCGGCCGAGGCGCGAGCCATGCTCGTTTCCTTTGGCGAGGCAGCCTGCTCTCAAAGCGGGTCGCAATCCAATGCGCCAGCCGGCGGCGCGCGCCTGCATCACGGGCCTTGCTGCATCCTCGCTTGCGCGTCTTGCGGCTGCGCCTTTGTCGCGGCGGAATCAGACGTCATCGTTTTCCCGGTTCAGCGCCACTCGACCTTTCATTTGGGCCTGACGCAGAGGACAGCCAATTTCCTGCGGTTGGGGCGCAATTTTTTTGCGCGCGGCCCTCCCCGTCTCTGATTGCGCTGCGTTCGCCGGATTTTAGTGCGCGATCCGGACCGTTTCATTTTTTTGAACCGTACGCTTTGCAACTGCCTCGTTGCATCACGTGTCGCGTGCGCCGTTCAAACAATCCCTTGCGTCCGTCAAGGCCACACCGGCTATGTCCGACAGTAAGTTAAGTCTTCTCAACCAAGCGTTCGCGCGCCGCCGCCCTGACCTGCTCAAGCTTCTTGTGCGCCGGGTGGGCTCCCAGGACGCGCCTGATTTGCTGCAGGAAACCTATCTCCGCGTTCTCCATCACGCGGGAAGCAAAACCATTACGGAGCCCTATGCCCTCCTGTTTAGGACCGCGATCAATCTCGCCAAAAATCATCGCAGCCGGCGCGCGACGGAGCAAAAATATCTGCAATTCGGCGATATGCCCGAAGAACTCACCAGAGTCTCGGCCGCTGCAGGACGACCAAGTCGATGGTCAACGGCGATTGCAACTTCTCAATGAGGCGATACAACGTCTTCCTCCCCGCTGCCGCCAAGTCTTCACGATGCTCCGCCTTGACGAACTCCCGCCCGATGAGGTCGCCCGACGTCTGGGCATTTCCCGCAATATGGTCCAACAACACTTGCACTTGGCCCTCAAGCGCTGCCATGAAGCGTTGGATTGATTTTTCGCCTCGCGGCCTTCCCTTCTCAAAATGCCGCGCGTCAAATTCTTTTGGGGAACGCTTCAATCTGGAGCGGTCGGTGGCAAATCCTTCGATAGCTTGGCAGGCGCCTGAATGCATTCGGATAAATCATCTTCCGACCACCGGAACCGCCGCGACGCCGCGATAGATTGGTGGGCGCGGATGAAGGCGGGAACGCTTTCGCGCGCGGAGCGGGATGCGTTCGAAGCCTGGCTCGCGGAGGACGAAGCCAATCGTGCGGCTTTCGACGAGAGCTCGGCTCTGTGGAGTGAATTGAAGGGCGTCTCGCGGCCATCGATCCCGGCCAAGACGGCCCCCGAAAGGCGGCGCCCACGGCGGCTCGCGGCGACGGCTTTCGCCGCCGCGCTGGCTCTCTTCTTCGCCTCCGGAGATCTGTCAATCCTCTGGCGGGCGGATTTCTCCACCGGCACCGGCGAGGTTAAAACCGTGACCCTGGAGGATGGCTCGCGCATCCAGCTCAACGCCGACACGGCGATCGCGAAAAACTATGCCGGCGGGCGAAGATATTTGACGCTTCTCAAAGGGGAAGCCTGGTTCGAGGTGGCGAGCGACCCCTCCCGGCCGTTCGCAGTCGCGGCGGCAGGCGGCGAAACCACGGCGTTCGGCACCAGTTTCGACATAGCGACGGTGAATGCGAGAACGGAGGTCACCGTTACCGAACATCGCGTGATGGTGGCCGCCGCTGGCCAGACTGTAGCGGTCGAGGCCGGACAGCAGACCGCTTATGGCCCTGGTGTTTCGCCGATGGCTCCCCATTCGGTCGATGCCGAGAGCGAGACGGCCTGGCGGCGGGGCTTCTTGATTTTTCAAGATAGACCGCTCGGCGACGTCATCGCGGCCATTGGCCATTATCATCACGGGTTTTGCTTGATCATTGACCCGTCGATCCGCAGCCGCAGGGTGACCGGAGTTTTCCGCACGGCCGAGCCGCTTAGTCCATCCGCGCCATCGAATTGTCCCTGGGGCTCAACGCGACCTATCTTGGCGATTATTTGATCCTTTTGCACGGTTAGCGCCCTTCTTCCCTTGCGCAAGATGGAGCGGCGAATCGAAGACTGACGGGCGGCCTCGCAGCTTGAACTGTGGCAAAGATGCAACAGCCGCGCGCTCCTTGTTTCCTCTCACCTCAAAGATCAGCGGCTCCGCCTGTCTTACTAATTAGGGGGCGCATTCGCCAGTCCGGGTGATCCGAGGGGAAGAATTGACATGTCCAAGAAAAAAAAACGCCGCGCAGGGCCGTGGCCGGCGACCTGCGGGCGCCGCGATCACGCTGGGTTTGTTTGTTCTCGGCTCGGGAGCTGGCGCCGTCGCGCTCGACGCGTCTTCCGCCCAGGCCACCGCCGCCACGCAAAGCTATGAGATTCCGCCGGGCCCGGTCGCGACGGCGCTGAACCGTTTTGCCGAGAAGAGCGGCACGATCCTGGTCTATGATTCAGCGCTCGCCTTGAACAAGACGACGGCGGGCCTCAGGGGAGCGCATACGCTCAATGAGGCGCTCAGCCAGCTTTTATCCGGCACCGGCCTCGCCTACAGGCTCGCGCCGAGCCGGAAGGCCGTCGCGATCATGCTGGCGCAGAACGATGCGGGGACGCAGAGTGACGTCGGCGCGGTGGCCCTGCCGGCGATCGATGTCGCGGGCGCGGCGGGTCCCGGAGGCGGCGGTGGCTCTAGCGGAGGCGACCCAACCGGCACCGGGCCTGGAGAGAGCGGCAATCGCTTCACCGGCTACAATACCGTAAACGCCACGGCGGCGCTAAAGGACAACGTGCCGATCCTGCAGACGCCGGTCGCGGTACAGGTCGTGCCGCGCGAGACGCTTGACGATCAGCAGGATATTTCCATCCAGCAAGCGCTCGTCGGCAATGTCAGCAGTGTCTATCAGGCGGCCAGCCCCAATGTTACGTCTTTCCTCATCCGAGGCTTCTTCGACACTCGAAGTCAAATATACTACAATGGCCTGTCGTTAGCGAATGTCGTCAATCTTGACACGGCCAATGTGCAGAACTTCCAGGTTCTGAAAGGCCCGGCCGCGATCCTCTACGGACGCGTCGAGCCGGGCGGCATTATTTATCTAGAAACCAAACTGCCGCAGGAGATCCCCTATTTCTCGTTCCAGCAACAGGCCGGAGCCTTTGGCTTAACCCGCACGACCGTGGACGCCACCGGCCCACTAACCGCTGATAAAACCTGGCTCTACAGGCTCAACATCGACGTAGGCGATGCAAACTCGTTTGTCGATTTCGTCAGCACTCGGAACCTCTTTATCGCGCCAGCGCTCACCTATCATCCAATCGAACAATTCACCCTGCATCTCAACGGCTTCTACCAACGCAACAAAAATATTGACAATACTTTCGGAGACGTCGCCCTCGGCAACAGGCCCGCGCCGCTCCCAGTCAGCCGATATCTCGAGGACCCTAGCCTCACCCAGGTTAATCCCACTTTCAACCAGACCGAGCTCTTTAATTACGACTGGACCTATAACATCAACCCGAACTGGAGCGTGACCAACCGCTTTCTTTTGTCCGCGCAATCTGAATTTGTATCCCAATCCGGCCCATACGCCCTCGACCAATTCGGAAATGCGTCCCTTATAGATGAGTTTGCGAGCAGCGTAACTTACAATGTCCGCTCCAATCTCGATCTTAAGGGAAAGTTCGATACCGGTCCGGTCCAGCATGCCGTGCTGATCGGCACGGATTACCTTTTCACTGACGGTCCGGTCAGTCCCGCGACCCTCTATTTTCCCACAACGCCGCTTAATATTTTTAATCCAATCTATTTTCAGACGGGGTTTTCTTTCCAAATCCAAATAATATTCAGCTCTTTTCTGCCGCAACCAATGATTTGAAAGGGATCTATGCCCAGGATCTGATTTCGGCATGGGACGACAGCGTGCACCTCCTCATTGGCGGCAGATATGATTGGGCCGCCCTTAACAGCTGTTTTAGCACGGTCTCCGCTAGCGACTGCAAGTCGAACCCAGCAAATGTAACCGACGTTTTAGACAAAGCGTTCAGCCCGCGCATCGGGCTCGTCTACCAGCCCGTGCCTTGGTTGTCATTCTACGGAAACTACACGACGAGCTTTGGCCTGAACAACGGCCTCTCCAACGTCACACATGCGTCCCTGCCGCCGGAAAAGGGTTTGCAATGGGAGGGCGGCGTCAAGGCTGAATTCTTCGACAAGCGCTTGTCGGCGAGCATGGCGTTTTATGACATCGCCAGGACCAACGTCTCGCTGGCAATACCCGGTACTCCTTTTTCTGAAGTTGCCGGCGCGGTGGAAAGCAAGGGCGTCGAATTCGACATGACCGGCCGGATCAATGAGAATTGGAGCCTGATCGCTAATTTCAGCCACGACGACGTCCGGGTTAAAGACGGGTCGCCTTTCGACCCCAACGATCCAACCGACGTCAACGACGAAAACTTCATCGCCGGGAAGCTGTTCCCTGGGGTCCCGACAAACGCCGGCAATCTCTGGGCGAAATATGAGGCGCTCGGCGATTTCAAGGGCCTGAGCGTCGCGGGCGGCTTCAACGAGATTGGCAGCGCCCAGGGCGATAATGCGAATTCGTTCCAGCTCCCCCGCTATACACTCGTCAACGGCATGATCTCATACCGCCTTCCTTGGCAACAGGCGAAGATCACGGCGCAGCTAAACATCAACAATATCACCAATACGACGTATTATCCAACCGCCACCAGCCGGTACGTAATCCCTGTCGGCGCGCCGCGCGCGATCCTCGGATCGCTACGCGTAGAGTTTTAGCCATTCTCCAACCGTCAGGCCGCGGCGCCTGCCGTCATCGCCGGCACGCCTTTCTTCCGTGTCAAACCATCATCCAATTTAGGAAAACGTCCATGTCTCGCAAATTCCACTCTCTTGAGTTCTTACTGGCGTCCGCCAGCGCCTTAACTCTAACCGGACCGACGCTCGCTGCGGACCTACCGCCTGTAGCGCCTCCGCCGCCCGCGTTCACCTGGACCGGCGTCTACCTCGGCGGCCAAATCGGCTTTGCCTGGGTCAGCGGCAATTTAAACTTCAATGGATACGATTCCTTTTCCGAGACTGCTTTTAGCCCAAGCGTCAACAACGCTCCATCAGGGATCATCGGCGGCGCTCATATTGGTTATAATTTCCAGATCAACCAATTTGTGGTGGGTCTCGAGGGCGCAGTCGACGGGACTAGTTTGAGTAATGGCGTCACCGGCAATTTTGCTGGCGTTTATGGAGGCAACGGACTGGCGGCGGACGCATATTCTCGCGTCCAGGGTTCAATTCGCGGCCGAGCCGGCTTTGCCTGGGACCGCGCCTTGCTTTATGCCACCGGCGGCGTCGCGTTTGGCGGCTTTAACACCAGTTACACTTTCTCCGGCAACACCAGCGGAAATCCTCTCTTAAACGGGGGCAATCCCTTCTACGCTTTGAACGAATTTTCGTCGACCCGCGTGGGCTGGACAGTGGGCGGCGGCATTGATTATGCGATAACCGACAATTGGTCGATTTTTGCGGAATACCGCTATACTAATTTCGGCGCTATCTCGTATCTCGGAATTGCCGCTTCCGGATTTGCGGCGACGTTCCGCCTGGCAGGCGCTTATCTTAATGCAAGCCGTTCATTGAACCAAAACCAGGCGCAGGTCGGCTTTAGTTACAAGTTAGGAACCTACGCTCCGGTTGCTCTCGTCGCAAAATATTGAATAAACGCCGCCATTGCGAGGAGCGAGCTGAGAGCTTCGCCGGCATATACCGCTACGTAGAGAGAAAGCCGGATCCGCGTATCCGCTAAGGCGAGGGAAAGCGGCAAGACGATTTAGCCGCCGCTCGGCGAATATTACCTGGCCTCACGCACGCATTGATGGACGGGTCGCCGCTCTCGCGGCGCTGAAAAAGAATGGACTTGCAGATGATCCGCCATTTCTTTGTTTGGCTGCATCGCTGGGCCGGCCTGGCGATGGCCGGGTTCCTTGTCGTCGAAGGCCTGACCGGCAGCTTGCTCGCCTTCAACACTGAGCTGACCCGTCTGCTCAACCCGCAATTCTTCGTCGCGCCGCAGTCTGGCATCCAACCGCTTGATCTCGCCGCGCTTGCCGAGCGCGCCGAGGCGCTGTTTCCAAGAGCCGGCGTTAGCTATTTCGCCAGAGTGCGAGAGGATCAGGTGGTGCTCCGCTGTCATGGCCGCATCGATCCCGCGTCCGGCAAACCCTATGACATCGGATTCAAATATCTCGTTCTCGATCCTTATACCGGAAACGATCTTGGCCGCCTTACCGATGGCTGGTATGCGCAAGGTTTCCTCCCCAATGTGATGCCTTTCGTCTATGATCTGCACTTGTCGCTGGCGATCGGACCAACTGGAGTGTGGGCGCTTTCGGCCGTTGCGATCGTCTGGACGATCGACTGCTTCACCGGTTTTTATCTTACTCTCCCTGTGGCGATCGAGAAATTCCTCAGTCGTTGGAAATCCGCCTGGCTGATCAAGCGAAGAGCAGGCTTCTTTCGTCTCAATTTTGATCTGCACCGCGCAAGCGGCCTGTGGCTTTGGTCGATGCTCTTCGTCTTTGCCTGGTCGAGCGTAAATTTGGTTGATCAAATGGGCGTCTACGACTTGGTAATGGGCACACTGTTCGATTATCAGTCGCCTATGGATTGGTTCATGACGATGCCACAGCAGCGAGAGGAGCAGCCGCCCAAGCTCAACTGGCGTGCGGCACAAGCTGCTGGCGAAAGGCTGATGGAGGAGCAGGCGGCGACCCAGGGATTCAAGATCGAAAAACCTGTTGGCCTTGCTCATCTTAGTCCCAACGCCGTCTATAGTTACGAAGTGCGAACTGATCGCACGTTCCCCAGCGACAAAGACGTCGCGATATTTTTCGACGCCGACACTGGTGCATTTTATCGAGAATTTGGGACCCGCGATGCACACCTCGGCAATACGGTTACGAATTGGCTGCGGGCTCTCCACATGATCTCGGATCCCGTGGACTATCTGCCATACCGCATCTTTGTCTGTGCACTCGGACTTGTGATCACAATGCTGTCGGGGACTGGCGTCTACATTTGGTGGAAAAAGGGCAATTATCACCTTGACATAGTAGGCGCAAATGGTAGAGGTGAAGCGACAGGCCGGCGAAGTGGAAATCACCCCCGCCATGATCGCGGCGGGGGTAGATGCTGCAAGAGAGCACTGCTTAGGGGAAGGTCTTCAGTCTCTCGTTTTTAAAATTTATCTGGCAATGCAAGTTGAGGCGTTAGATTCCGAACGAGCGCGCGTCATCAATGAGTTTAGCAACGTAATCAACGAACAGCCTACCAACAGTCAATGGGGATTGGTCTGATAGTTTTGCCCCAAGATGCTCATATGGTGGGTCGAAATAGTCGCTGAATCTAGGGTCTTTTACACGTGCCAGGGTTAAAGACGGCTTATCGTACATTTTCGTCGATAAAACTTCCTCGTTTGAGGAAGATACATGAACGTGTCCTCGGTTGTCGGTCCCGACAAAGAGTTGGATGCCTTCCAACTTAGTTGGGTCGAACGGCTCCCGTATAGTTATGGTGGCTTGCCCGGCTTTTATGCGGGCGGTCACGTCTTCAATGCCGTGCTCTTCTGAGTTGCGAGCATGATGCATATAAGACAATAACGCATCGTCCTTTCTGGCTTTTTTGGCGCGGCCAAACCATCCAGTAGCTTTGCTACTGACTTTGCTACCCTGCTCAAGTTTTGAATAAATGGCGTTACCGGATAAAAGGAGGTCTGACCAAGCGCTTTCTGTTTCGTCTAGCGTCTTGGCGGCTTCCAATCGTCTTAGAGCGTCGCGGGCTTTTTCTAACCGGGCGATGCTGTGGCGAATAGCTGGAGAGTCAGTCATGGCAAAAGACAATGTTTCTGAGGTGGAGCAGGACAAAGACGCTTGGGCGCGCTTTGAGCGCGCCGTTGATGCTGCGGTCAAGAGCGGGCCAAGGCATCGGGCCTCGCGCCAAAAGGTTGCAGCGCTCCGGCCGGCGGGCTCGCCTAGTTATAGCGAGGCTGTGATTGTGTTCGGCTTAATAAACGAAGGGGGTGAATGGCGACCATTCGAACCTTACCGCTTGCTCTCCGATGGCAACATCGAGTTTGCCAAACTGGCGAGCGCTGGCTGAAGGCTGGGACAAATGAAGTTTTTCTTCGCTTGCTCCAAATGCTTGCATTTTCTCTGGAGTTCGTCTTCGCCAATCATAAATGACCGCATCATCTGATTTCCAATATCGACGCGCGCTTCAATCCCACATTCGGCACATTTCACCTTTTGGGCGTCTTCGGACATTTCATCCCCCTCTGCATTGTTCGCCAACGCAAAAAGGCGCGCCAGCGTCTTTCTTATGCTTGGCTGATTTCACTAATCCGCCGATAGGTCAGTCGCTTCCCTACAATGCCGGGAATAGAGCCTGAGAAGCGCTCGAAATCGCTAATGGTGCGGGTGTTATAGCGATAATCGAACTCGCCCATGTAGCGGTGCAAATGCGCCTCTGAGACGTGATGATACGAGCCGATAATTCCGCGCTTAACGATGCTGAAAAAGTTCTCGGCGGTGTTGATGTGGATATAGCCGCCGAGGCGGGCGTACTCGCTAGCGGAGTGATTGACGGTTCCGTGGTTCGCGAACTTCGCGGCGATCTTAGGATAGATCAAGCTCTCGTCGGTCATGAGCATTGAGGCCAGTTCGACGTTCTTTGCGATGATTGGCTTAACGGTCTTGGCGGTGATGTTCGCGACGTGGAACGAGCGGACATGGCCGCCGCGCTCGACGAGCGATAGAACGGCTTTCTTTGGCGCGGGCTCTTTGAAGGCGCGGTTTTTGGCCTTGCCGCCGACATAGGTTTCGTCCGCCTCCACAACCTTGTTATCCCCTCCAATGGGCGGCAACGAGGTATCGCGAAGCAACTCGCGGATGCGATGACAAAGGAACCAGGTGGTCTTGTAGCTGAGGCCGATCATGCGGCTGATCTGCAAGGCGCTCATGCCTTTCTTCGACGCCATCATGAGATGGGTCACGGCAAGCCATTTATGCAGCGGAACCTTAGAGCGCTCATAGAGCGTGCCTACCGTGACCGTGAAGGGCTCGCGGCAGGCGTTGCACTGATAGAGGCCGGGGCGATGAGACTGGCCTTGCATGAGCGTGGACTGATCGACAATGCCACAATGTGGGCAGGCACGACCCTTCGCCCAAACCCGTGCTTCAAGCCACTCGCGGGCTTTGGTTTCATCGTGGAAGATCGGGTTTGACAGGTCGGACATGACGAAAGCTCCTAATGGAGCCAATACATCATATAGACCGTACTATGTCAAGGTGATAATTGCCGGAAAAAGCGGCGGGCGCGGCGATTCTCCAAGGCGCATCATATCACGACGGCGGCGGCGCGGGCCGTGGCGGAATGATGGCGGCCGATCCCGCCCGCTTCGCCCAAAGCGCCCGAACAAGACCGGTGTCTCGGCGATCCCACATGGCCCGCGTGCAGGCACATGTAAAAAAACTTGTAAGGTTTTCTGCTCCAATCGGACAAAAATGTTTAACGTGAAACACCTGCATCCGATTTGACCCGCGAATTGGACAAATGAGGCGGAGCATGGACAGGCTCTGCTGGCAGCTGCATTGCGGCAACGTTTTGCCCGCGGGAGGCGCATGACGCATCTCACGGTCACGGATGTTTTTTACTCAGGCCATGAAAGCGGCTTGACGCGCCGCGTCGATGTGCGAAGAGAATCGGGCCAGCCCATTCTTGTCGTTGCGCCCTTTGTGCAATTGGCGTTCTATCGACGCCGCCCGATCGCGCAAGACATCGCCGCTTATCGCAAGCGCCGCGCAGAGATCGCCGCCGGCAATGTTCTTGGATACGGAAGAACGATCCCCTAATCGACAAAAAGACTGAGCTACGAACGTCAACTGGGCGACATTTTACTGCACACATAACGACAATTCGAAATCCATCCAATCGATCATCGGAATGGGATCCGGCGGCGTCAAGATCGCAGTTCCTTGTTCGCTCGGATGCGTTCTTTTCAATTAGAAATGACACTGGCGCTCACAATCGGAGCGGCGGAGACCGGTCGCGTGATGTCGTATTGCAGCGCGGTCCCGGCGAGGTTGGTTAGGATTGCCGACTGTAATCGGGGCAAGCGCGTTCTCCCGCGGGAACGCGCCCGGCCGCCGCTTCGGAAAAGGCCAGCAAGAGCCCGTCTGCTGATAGAATTACGCGTGTCAAAAAGCACAGGAGCGCGAGCATGATGACGACGCCCCACTTAGGCGACAGGCCGCACCCTGTCGTGGCGTCGGTTGCGCGCGAGCACCTGAACAAAAGTGAGAACGAGCGGTCCGGCGTGCTCTCGACGGCGATGTCCTTTCTCGGTCTCTACAGCGATCCGGTCGTTGCAAAAGTGACCCGTCGATGCGATTGGGGGATTGCCGGACTCGCCGAGGACCGTCGCCCGGCGACGCTCTATTTCGTCGTGCCGCCGTCCGACATCAGCTGGACGAAACCACTGGTTCGTCTGATCCTCAACCAGATCGGCCTTCGCCAGATGGAGGAACTGGACGCAAAGGCGCGCCGGCATCGCGTTCTCCTCATGCTCGACGAGTTCCCGGCGGTGGGACGCCTCCAACCCGACCTGATGCGGGCGCTCGCGGAATATGCCGAGCGGCGCGGCAAGCTGAAGTCGCTCGTCGCCGAGACGGCCATCGCGTCCTTTCTGTCGCCGGACGCCGCCGAACGACAGGAGGCGACCCTGGCGCGGCGCCTCGACCGGATCACCCGTCAAATGGAGCCGCTGGAGCGCGACGTCGGGATCTCCGCTGACTCCCTGGCTCTCTTCATTCGCTTTTGGCCGATGGCGACGCCTTCGCTACCTGAGCACGCACAAGCCGTCGCCCGCGCCAAGGGCGCCGAGCGATACGACGGATTCGTGCAGGCGCCCGGCCGCCGGCTCGCCAAGGGGCAGGGATTCATCAAGGAAGTGTCGCTGGATATCAGAACCACGCGACATTCAAGTTCTAAATCCGTCGAGAAGGCTGTGCATAATCCTAAGTGAACGGAGCGATATTCAGGTGGCTGCTCCATCGAAAACTCTTATGGCGCCCTCGCTGTGTCGGTTCGGCAACAGCCGCGGAATATTACACACTCCTCGCTTCGTTTCGATTGACTTGGACCATGGGCGAGCATTCCTTTCCGGGATGGCGAAGCTTGGACCTTGGCGAAGGAGCACGACCCGCGCAATTATCGTGGGCGTCCTTGCTTGGCTGCTTGCCCTCCAGGGCTTCGCCATCGCCACATCTCCCCATTCGGGCTTCGCGAATGTCGGCGTCGGAGCAGAGCAAGCAATCTCTCCGGCCGGCGAATATTGTGGCGCGCCCGGCAGCGGCCAACCCCAGACGCCGTGCCAAGACGATCATTGTCAATGCTGCATTCTGTGCTCGTCGAACGCCGCTAGCGGACTTGCCTGGATCGCCCAGACTGGACTGACCGGAGCGGTCTTTCCGGCAACGAGCATCAAAAGGGCTGCGGCATGGCGTTTCCCCGGCGCTGAAAGCAAGCCGCCAGCCGGCTGGACCAGCGCATGGTCCCAGCGCGCGCCGCCGCGCTTTTCTTAGCCGCCAGCTGCCGCGTCTAAAGGCACGGCTGCAGCTCCGTTGCGATGGCCAGCGTTCGATTGCATCAAGCCCTAGCGTTCACCGTGTGAACGCCTCTCCCATTCGAATGCGAACCCATAATGGTGGTTGGAATGTTCGACAAGAAGCAGCATTTCATCAGCGGGCTGTTCGAGCGCAACAAGCGTGATCTGCTCACCTATTTCACGCGCAGGGTAGGCCGTGAGGACGCCTCCGACCTGCTTCAAGAAACGTTTGTGCGCGTTCTCCGGCACGGCCAGCTCGAAACCGCTGCAAATCCTTCTGGTTATCTGCGTAAGACGGCCAGCAATCTTGCGACGGACTTTACCCGCCGCCGCAAAATGCAATTGAAATATGTAATTCCCGTGGACATTCCGGAGGACGTGCCAGCGGATGACGCGTCGGCTGAGCAGCAAGTCGATGCGAGCCAAAGGTCGCGCATACTCCAGATGGCCATAGACACGCTTCCACCGCGATGCCGTCAGATCTTCGTAATGAGAATGCACGAAGACATTCCTCAAGACGAGATCGCCAAACGTCTCGGCATTACGAGGAATATGGTCGATAGGCATTTGCGCATCGCGATCGAGCGGTGCCGGATGGCGGTGGAATAAATTCTCGGCATGAGACGTCCCTGTTCGGGCTGAATGTTCGTCATATGATATAAGGGCGCTGTTCGCCTGGCGGACATGGCTTTGCTCTGGCGACACAGGCAAATGACTGATCTCAAGTGCAAGTATCCGCCCGAATGAATGACGATCCGGCGTTCTCGAAAGACAAGGAAGCGCACGAAACGGCCACCGCTTGGTGGGTGAAGCAGGACAAAGGCCCGCTATCGGCCGAAGACCGTGCGGCGTTCGACGCCTGGCTCGCGACGGATCTGGCGAATAGGACCGCCTTCGATGAGGTTTCGTTCCTCTGCGAAGAACTCCGCGCTCTGCGGCCGAGCCGCGCTCCCTTGGCCTCGGCGCCTCTGCGGCGGAGGCCCTGGCTTGCTTCGGCCATCGCGCTTCCGGTCGCCTCCTTGGCTTTGGCCTTCCTGTTCAACGACATGTCGATTCTCTGGCGGGCGGACTTCTACACGGGAACCGACGAAACAAGAACTCGTGATTTTGGAGGACGGCTCGCAAGTGCAACTCGGCGCCAAATCGGCGATCGTCTTTCACTATAGCGCTGCGCAACGACGCCTGACGCTTCTTGAAGGCGAGGCTTGGTTTCAGGCGGCGCCCAACGCCGCGCGTCCTTTCATCGTCGAGGCCGCAGGCGGAACTGTCACGGCGCTCGGCACCGCCTTTGACATCGTATTGGAGAGCGCGCACGTGGACGTCGCCGTTGCCGAGCATCGCGTCACGGTATCGAGCGGCGGCCAGACCGTGCTTGTTGCAGAGGGACAGCAGACCTCTTTTGACGCCGGCGCGCCCGCACGCGCTCCAGTCCCAGCCGACATCGACAGCATAACTGCCTGGCGGCGCGGCACTTTGGTTTTTGTGGACAAACCGCTCGGCGAGGTCGTCACGACGCTCGGTCGCTATCATCATGGCTACATCGTCATCCCGGATCCCGCCCTCCGACAACTTCGAGTGACCGGGAGATTCCACGCAGAAGATCCGTTTGGCGCGATCAGCGCACTCGAAGCGTCGCTTGGCTTGCACGCCACCTATCTCACGAAATATCTCGTCTTCTTGCACGAGTAGCTGGAGCGGAGCGAAACAGTCCTTTGGCTATGTGCAGGCGCAAAGCGGCGAGGACAACATGCTGCTACTTCAAGGGTTTGGATTGTTTTGCCTTCGGCTCGCATCGCCAGCGATCTATCGCTACAGCGAAATCGTAATGACGGGCAATCCCCCCCCCGGCGGTAGTAAACCGGTAACAAAGGCGAACCCCGCCAAAAACTTTTTTAGATTTTTTCGCAACCGGACGTCCCAACTCCCCGGGGCAGTTCGTCAGAACTATTAGAGGGACAGTTTTGTTCCATCAAAAAATCGGGGAGCGGGTCAATGGTGGACGGGACTTCTTGTCCAAGGGACAATCACATGGGCGGGGTTGTTGTCGCCACAGCATTGAGCATGTTTGCTTTCGGCGTCGAGGCGCCGGCGGCGGCGCATGTTACCATGCCGCCGAGTGAATTGGCGGCGGCTGTCAAAAGCTATCAGATTCCCGCCGGTTCTGTCGCGGTGGCGCTCAATCGCCTCGCCGAGGCGAATGGCGTCCAGATAATCTATCGCGCCCAACTGACGCGAGATCTCAACACGCGGGGCTTGTCCGGTAGCTACGCCATGGAGGATGCGCTCGGAAAGCTTCTTGCCGGCACGGGCCTCACCTATCGCTTTGTTGGAAACGGCAAGGCGGTTTCGATCGTGTTGGCTCAAAACGATGCGGGGACGCAGAGCGACGCGGGGGCCGTCGCCCTGCCGGCGATCGATGTCGCGGGCGCCGCGGGTCAAGGAGGCGGCAGCGACGGCAGTTTCGGCGGCGCCGGCCCGGCGCAGGACCCCTATAACCCCACTTACGTCCTGCCCGACGCCACTGTCGGCACCAAGACCAATACCCCGATCATGGACACGCCGCTAAATGTTCAGGTGGTCACACAGCAGGTGTTGCAGGATCAGCAGGCGATCACCATCCAACAAGCGCTGCAAAACGTCAGCGGCGTCGACGTCGCGGGCAGCGGCGGCGCGAGCCACGGGACGCCCTATAATCAGATTGTGTTGCGCGGCTTTCCCACCTTCGCCTATTACCGCAACGGGTTTCGCTTGGACACTGGCCTCAGCCCCGACAGCGAGCTGGATAGCATTTCCACCCTGCAGTTGGCCAATGTGGCGAGCGTCGAAGTGCTCAAGGGTCCAGCGGCCATTCTTTATGGGCTCAGCGAGCCGGGCGGCATCATCAATATCGTCACCAAGGAGCCGCTGAACGCGCCCTATTATTCGGTGCAGCAACAGATCGGCTCCTTCGCCAATTACCGCACCAGCATGGACGCCACCGGCCCGCTCACCCAGGACGGCGCATTTCTCTACCGCATGGACATGTCCTATCAGAACAATAACGCGCCTTTGGGCTCGCCGACCGATTATGACTATGCGAAAAATGCCTTTATCGCCCCCGTCATCAAATGGAATGTGGATCAGGCGACCTGGGTGAAGCTCGAAGCTCAATATAATGAAACCCACCAGAACTTAGACTTTACGTTCGCCCCCGTCTACAATGGGGAGTTCATGCCCATACCGCGAACCCGCAATTACGGCGGGCCTTCTCCCAACACGCAAAAGTCGATATTCGCCGCGCTCACCTGGTCGCATCAATTCGACAATGATTGGTCGGTCAAACAGCAACTGGCCTATTATCGGGGGGATTTGACCGAGAACCTCAATGTGCCATTACTCATCGCGGATTTTGGCGCAGGGCCTCAGATACTCGCCCTCAACGAGCCTACGACCAGCGCGCAAACGACATTTTCATCAAATACCGACATTATTGGGCACATCAACACGTTTGGAGCCAAACATACTTTGCTCCTGGGCGGAGATGTCTACGGCTCGCAGACATCGGTTTCAAACCTTGGCAACCCGCTCTCGCTCATTGACATTTGGAATCCGACTCAGCCTGGCGCCCCCTTCGGTCCCCAGGGCTTGGCTCCTGTTTTCGCGGCCGCCTTCAACCAGGAAACAGCCGGCCTCTATTTGCAAGACCAGATCCAATTGCCGTATAATTTCTTTTTCATGGCGGGGGCGAGATATCAATATATTGAGCAAACCTTGGCGAAGGGCGCGTCGCTCGGCCAGTTGACGCAAGTGGGTCCCGCCCTCACGGCGAGCGCTCTGACGCCGCGCTTCGGCCTGTTGTGGCGGCCGGAAAACTGGGTGAGCTTCTATTGTAATTACGCCGAAGGTTTCGGCCCCAATTCCGGCTACATTTACCCGGGAAGCGCTGCTCCCCCGACCAGCGCGCGGGAAGGAGAGGCCGGCGTCAAGTTCGAATTTTTCGATGGGAAGCTGCGGGCCACAGCGGATTATTACAATCTGACCAAGACCAATCTCCTCGAGGGCGACCCTCTTCATCCGGGGTTCAGCCTTTTGATCGGCGCGGCGCGCAGCAAGGGGCCGGAACTCGATGTTCAAGGCACATTATTGCCGGGGTGGGACGTGATCCTCGCCTATGCGAACCAGGACGTCAAAGTCACGCAGGCGACCGATGGCACCGAGGGCGAGCGGCTTAATAACGTTCCGCAAAATTTGGGGAGCTTCTGGACCACTTATGAATTTCAGGACGAGAGCTTGAACTTGAAGGGGCTGAAAATCGGCGGCGGCGTCATCTACCATGGCATTCAACCTGTTTTCGCCTATAACGGCAATTTCCAGGGCGCAAGCGCCAATGTCGCGGGCTATGCGACCGTCAGTTTAATGGGCGCCTATAGCTTTAAATTCAACGGCGTCAAACTGACGGCTCAGCTAAATGTGACAAACCTCCTGGATGCGACCTATTACACGGCGGGCTACGTCTCTGCCTCTCCAGCGGCTACGCCCGGATATGTAGGGGGCTCCCGCATCTATGGCGCGCCGCGCACGTTTCTCGGCTCGCTCAAGGCGGAGTTCTGAACGATGGCCCGCCGCATCTTCGTCTGGCTGCATCGCTGGACCGGGCTCTTGCTGGCGGGATTCCTCATCCTCGAGGGCCTCACCGGCAGCATCCTTGCGTTCCGAAGCGATCTCGACCGGCTGATCAGTCCACAGTTCTACGCTGCGCCGAGGCCTGGCGCGGCGCAACTCGATCTTGCCACGCTCGCCGAGCGCGCCGAGGCGCTGATTCGTCCCCAGGCGGGAGTTGGCTATTTCACGCTCGGCGCGGATCAATTCGTGGCCCGCGTCCATCCGCTGAACGATCCCTCGACTGGCAAGCTCTACAACACCGATTTCAAATGGCTGATCCTCGACCCATGGACTGGGGAGGAACTCGGCCGGCGGAGTCGCGAGGGCGACCCCTCGCAAGGCCTCGTAAATTTAATGCCCTTCATTTTCGAGCTGCATAGAAGCCTGACGCTGGCCGCGCCCGGCGCATTGGCTCTCGGCGTCGTCTCGTTCATCTGGACGCTTGATTGTTTTGTCGGCTTCTATCTCACTTTGCCCGTCGCGATCGCAGGTTTTTGGCGGCGCTGGAGGCCTTCCTGGCTAGTCAAATGGCCGGCGGGCTTCTTTCGCCTCAATTTTGATCTCCATCGCGCCAGCGGCCTTTGGCTCTGGCCCATGCTCTTCGTCTTCGCCTGGTCGAGCGTGATGCTAGATCTGATCCCGGTCTATGATTGGGTGACGGGCGCCGTCTTCGACTATCCGTCGCCCTTCGACGAGTGGATGTCGATGCCGCCCCATCCCGCTGACCAGCCGCCGAAGCTCGATTGGCGCGCGGCGCAGACCATTGGCGAGCGCCTGATGGCGGAACAGGAGGCGCTCCACGGTTTCAGCTTCGAGCGCGCGACCAGCATGGCATATATTCAAGTGTTCGGTGTTTATAATTATGGCGGGCGGAGCAGCCTCGATATTGGCGGCGGCGACAACACTTTCGTATCCTTCGACGGCGATTCCGGCGCTTTCCGGATGCTGAGCCTCCCCACCGGCCAACACAGCGGCGCTACGGTGAGCCAGTGGTTTCGCGCGTTGCATTTCGGCGATGTCTTCGGCTCGTTGGCTTACCGCATATTCGTGTGCGTGCTTGGCCTCGTGATCGCGATGCTGTCGGTCACAGGAGTGTACATCTGGTGGAAGAAGCGCCAGGCGCGACAATTCTCCAAGGCGCATCGCGGCGTAGCTGGCGAGGCGCAAGCGATGGGGGTCTCTGCGGAATGACAATGATGACTAGATCATTTGGGCGAGAGGCTGCGTCCGACGTTGATCCGCGGGCCGAACAACTTGCGCAAAAGCTGCGGCGCTCCTTGCCGCTCAAGGCGAATGGACGGCCGGAGCTGGCGGCTGCGTTGCTGCGTCGGTTTTCTTGCGCCCGTGTAACGCCGCGTCTGACGGTCATGGATGTTTTTTTGCGGGTAAGGAGAAGGGCCCGATGTGCCGCATCGATTTGCAGGGAACGACCGGCCAGGGGGTTCCTCTCGTCGCGCCGCTCGCGCAACTGGCGTTCAACCGGAGGCATCCGATCGCGCAAGACCTAGCTGCCTATCGCGAACGTCCCACGGAAAAGGCCGCCGTCAATCGTCTTGAGGCGCGATGACAGATCCTGTGGCCGAGTCCGTCGCGAAAGTCTCTGACGGCGATGTGTTTCGTGAGGCGGCTTCGGCGGCGCGGCCGCGCCGGCGCCGTTACGCCTTGGCCCTCATGCTCGCCGCGCAGGCCGTCCAGCACGATGCGGATTTTCTCCTCGGCCGAGTATTACTTCCGCGTCGCCCGCCGAATGTCCTTCACGATCCGCTCGGACGACAATTTTTGAGTTCCGGATTTCTGGCTCAGCTTCACTCCTCGATGGTTACGATGAGCCAGAAATCCTCCGTTCTTCAACCCGCTAAATCTGTCTCACGAGTGCTGACGCCGGACAGCTCGCAAAGCTGCGTTGCTGGACTGCCCGAAGCCCGTGGTCACTCCGATGATCCACTCGCAAATATAACCGGGCCGCTCTGGCTCTCGTCTAATACGGGCGAGCGCATGAGCTATTCCTCCGTCGAGCGCGTCATCACCGACGCCACGCGCCTGACGCTTGGCGTCGCCGTCAGCCCCATCTTTTCCGGTCCTGCGCCGCCACTGCGATCTATGCGCACGCCCGTGACAACTTAATCCTCGCCAGCGCCGTTCTGCAGCATAAAAACCGCAGGGTTACCGAAGAGCACTACAACCGCCCAAGCAGCGCGCTGGCGGCGTTGCAATATGCGGAGATATTGAAGTCCGTCCGTTGACCTCGTATTCTCCGTTTCGAAATCGTCTTACCCGATCGACGCACTCCATCATCGAGGATGCGAGTCGCAAGAGCGATACCGCCACTATCGCGCTGCAACGACCTTTCGATTTTGAGGAACCCACAGCCGCCAGACGCTTCCTTCGCTCGTGACATCTTGTTCGAAGATGGCGGGCGGCAACCTTCAAGCGGGTTTTGTCAGCCACGATCGAAAGCGTCGATCGGTGGGGGCGGTCGAAGGCATGATCTCTGCCTGGAATCCCGCCCGAACTGGAAGCGGCGTCCGAGCGCTCGAAACATAGAACGCTCGCGGCCGAATTGGGGCGGCCATTCGATTGCAATGCGCGCTCGGCGTGATAGCCTGATTTCATGGCAAAGCTTCGTCACAGATCGGTTGCAAAGCGCGCCGCGATCAGCCTGATCGCGCTCTATGCGCTTTTGCTTCAGAGTGTCGTCGTCTCCGTCCAAGCGCAAGCCATGCCCGGCGCCTTTGGCGAGGCTGGCTGTTCTCAAGGCGCGTCTCAGTCTAATGCGCCAGCCGGCGACGCGCGCCAGCATCACGGGCCGTGCTGCATCCTAGATTGCGTATCCTGCGGCTGCGCCTATGTCGAGGCCGACGCCGGCGCAGCCGTTTTGCCCCTTCAGGACAATTCGACCTGTCATTGGAGCCTGACGCGGGGAAAAGCTGATTTCCCCCCGTTGGAACTCAACTTTTTTGCGCGCGGCCCACCAACCCTCTGAACGCGCCGTCCTTGCCCGGATTGGCCTCGATCTAAACATTTCTCGATCGCCTCGGCGGCCTGCCGAGCGGGCGACTGGCAATCCCGTGATCGCGCGCGGAGGCAAATCGCGTCCGACGCGCCGCCGCGTCCATGCAAATATCCGATCGCGCCAAGGCCCCACAGCCATGTCCGGCAAAAAGTCCCCTCTTCCCAATCTGCTTTTCGCGCGTTCGAGCCGCTCCTTGCTGCGCTATCTGTCGCGCCGCGTCGGCATTCAGGACGCGCCCGATTTGTTGCAGGAAACCTATCTCCGCGTGTTTCGCCATGCGGAGCGCGAAATCATCGCCGAACCAGAAGCCCTTCTCCGCACGACCGCAAGCAATCTCGTCAAAGACCATTTGCGCCGCCGCAAGACCGAGCGGAAATACCTGGATTTCGAGCGTGATGCGGGCAACGAGCCCGCTCAAAACGCGTGGCCTGACGCAGGCTTGGAGGCGGAAGCGCGCCTGAAGCTTCTGGTTCAAGCCGTTCAGCAGCTTCCCCCACGCTGCCGCCAGGTGTTCATGATGCGCCGGTTCGAGGACCTGCATCAGGAGGAAATCGCCCGGCGGCTTGGCATTTCCCGCAACATGGTGGAAAAGCACTTGCGCCTCGCCCTCGCGCGGTTGAAGGCGGCGCTCGATTGATTTTTTCATGCGCCACCTCCCGTTTTCAGCTGGGCGCGCGTCATAGTTTTCGGAGAGGCGCGCCGTGACTGAAAATGATCAGGATCCGAACGAGCGGAGCGAGACCGCTATGAAATGGTGGGTGCGGCTCGATCGCGGCGCCCTGTCGCACGCCGAACTCTCGACGTTCCGGGCGTGGCTCGCGAAGGACCCCGCGAACGAAGCGGCGTTCGATGAAATTTGCGATTTTTGGGGCGGGTTGGAGAAGCTGCAGGGGCGCCTCCCCGTGGCCGACGCCGCGAGCCGGCGCGGGCCAAGGCTCTTGATCGCTGGCGCGCTCGCCGCCGCGGCCCTCGTCATCTTCTTCTGGTTCGACGAGATCGCGCTCACCTGGCGCGCTGACTTTTCCACCGGAACAGGGGAAGTCAAAATCGTGACACTGGAGGATGGCTCGCGCGTCCAGCTCAGCGCCGATACCGCGATCTCCAGAAATTATTCGGGCGGCCGAAGACTCTTGACCTTGCTCAAGGGCGAGGCCTGGTTCGAGGTGGCGCCCGATCCTTCCCATCCCTTCGTCGTCGAGGCCGCTGGCGGCAAGACCACGGCGCTCGGCACCAGTTTCGACATCGCCACGGAGCCCGCGCGCACCGAAGTCACGGTGACCGAGCATCGCGTCGAGGTCGAGGACGGCGGCGGCCGCCTGAGCGTGGACGCCGGCCAGCAGACCGCCTATGGACCGGGTCTTCCCGTGCTGGCCCCTTACGCCGTCGACCCCGCGGACGTCACCGCTTGGCGGCGGGGCAAGCTCATGTTTCAGGATAGGCCTCTCGGCGAGGTCATCGCCGCGCTTAACCGCTATCATCGCGGGCTTTTCTGGGCCGCTCCGTCGATCCGCGACCGCCGCGTGACCGGCGTCTTTTCAACCGCCAAGCCGGTGGACGCCATCCGCGCGATCGAACTGGCGCTCGGCCTCAGCGCCACCTATCTCGGCGACTATCTGGTTGTGCTGCGGGGATAAATATCCCGTCGCGCTCATCCTGATGAGCTTGCGGTGCAAGCGACGCGCAAGATGCGGGCGATGCCGTCCGGCCACTGTGCCAAAATTATCACATTCCCGAATTCCTCTGCGTCCGGCCTCCTGTTTCGCTTGGCAGCACGTCTTAAGCAAGCACGGGGGCGATCATGCCGGGCCGCAAGGAGCTGGACGGGGACGGAAATGCCTAGCAAGACCTATCGCGCTCACCTGAGGGGACAGGCCCTGGCCTCGACGGCGTTCGCCGCCCTCGTCATAGCGTCCGGGGCCGCCGCGCTCGACTCCACCACCGCGCGGGCCAATGCCGCCGCGCAGGATTACGCGAATTCCGGCTGGCCCTGTCGCCGCGGCGCTGAACCACCTCGCCGACAAGAGCGGCGCCCAACTCGTCTATGACGCCGGGCTCGCCCGCGAGGTCATGACGCGCGGCCTCAAGGGCCGCCACACGCTGGACGACGCGCTGAACAAGCTGCTTTCCGGCACCGGCCTCGCCTATAGGCTCGCCCCCAACGGATCCACCGTCGCGATCATGCTGGCGCAAAACGACGCGGGAACGCAGAGCGACGCCGGCGCCGTCGCCCTGCCGGCGATCGATGTCGCGGGCGCGGCGGGTCCCGGAGCGGGTGCGGGAGCTGTCGGAGTCGGCAGCGACGCGACGTGCGGCGTCTATGGCGGCGCGCCATGCGGCGGCTTCGGCGGCGCCGGGCTAGCGCAGGACCCGTTCAACCCTTCCTACGTCTTGCCCGACGCCAGCGTCGGCACCAAGACCAACACGCCGGTCATGGAAACGCCGCTTAACGTGCAGTCGATTTCGCAGCAAGTATTGCAGGATCAGCAGGTCATCACGCTCGACCAGGCGTTGCAGAATGTCAGCGGCGTCACGACGGCGGAAGGTCCGGCGGAAAATGGCTCTCCCTTCCAGGAACTCGTGCTGCGCGGCTTTCCGACCAATAATATCTACCTTGACGGTTTCCGTCTGGATGGTGGCGCCAATAGCACAACGCAATTTGCAAATGTGGCGAGCATCGAGGTGCTCAAGGGCCCGGCGGCCATCCTCTATGGACTCTCCGAGCCTGGCGGCCTCGTCAATATCGTCACCAAGGAGCCGCTGAACGCGCCTTATTATTCCGCGCAGCAGCAGGTCGGCTCCTTCGCCAACTACCGCACCAGCCTTGACGCCACCGGTCCGCTCACCGATGACAACGCCTGGCTCTACCGAATGAACATGTCTTATCAGAGCAATGGCGCGCCCTTCGGGTACTTCGTTGACTCCACCGATCAGCAGACGCTGTTCCTGGCGCCGGTCCTTAAATGGAATATCGATGGCGCAACTTGGATCAAGCTTCAAGCCCAATATAACAGCACCCATTTGAGCGGTTATTTTTCCAGCGCCCCCGTGTATGATGGGGTTCTCGTCCCGATCCCGCGCAGCTGGAACTACGGCAATAGCTCCCCCGGCACTTCAAACACGCTCTTCACGGCCCTCACCTGGTCGCATCAGTTCAATAACGATTGGTCGATCAGACAGCAAATTGCCTATGATAGAGCGGATTCGGATGTAAACGCCCGTCAACAATTCACATATTTTATTGATACAAGCGGCTCCGCGCCGGCGTGGGACCGGAACATTACCCTAAATTACTATGGCCAAACAACCTATTCGACCAATGTCGATATCACCGGGCATATCAATGCTTTTGACACTTCCCATACGTTGCTTGTCGGCGGAGATTTTTACAAATTCAACCAATATAGTCTCTATACAGGTGGTCCAATTTCTTCTCCCATTGATGTGTTTAACCCTGTTCATCCCGGCCTTCCTTTCCTCGGTCCCGTGCTCCCTGCCGGGGAAAATTACATTCCGCAGGACACCGCCGGGCTTTATGTGCAGGATCAAATCAAACTGCCCTATAATTTCTTCGCACTCGTTGGAGCGCGATATCAATATGTCCGGGAAAATGGCGGGCTAGCCAGCAATTCTACCTTCGCGGCGGATACGACCATCAAGGATGCACAAACAGCGCAAGCCCTGACGCCGCGCTTCGGCTTGTTGTGGCGGCCGCAAGACTGGGTGAGCTTCTACACCAGTTACACCGAGGGTTTCGGGGCAAATTCCGGCATCATCTATCCGAACAAGCCGGTCCCTCCAACCAGCGCCACCGACGCGGAAGCCGGTATTAAACTCGAATTGTTGGGCGGAAAGCTGCGCGTCACCGCTGATTACTATGATTTGACCAAGACGAACGTCCAGGAGGCCGATCCCTTCCATCCCCTCGGCAACTATAGCCTCGTGACGGGCGCGGAGCGCAGCAGGGGGCCGGAGCTGGACATTCAGGGCGAGCTTCTGCCCGGCTGGAACGTGATCCTCGCCTATACAAACCAGGATGTCCGCATCACCAAAACCCTCCCGGGAGCCGTCACCGGCGCCCTTGGTCAGCGGGTCGCGCTCACTCCGCAAAATCTGGGCAGTTTCTGGACCACTTACGATTTCCAGGACGACACATTCAGAGGATTGAAGATCGGCGGCGGGGTCGTCTACCATGGTTCCGAACTGGCCCAAGACCTTTCGGGAAATAATCTCTCGCCTTTTCTGCCAAAAATATCCGGCTATGCGACGATCAATCTGATGAGCGCCTATAGTTTCAACCTAGCCGACACGAAGATGACCGCTCAGGTCAACGTCACCAACCTCCTCGACACGACCTATTACACCGACGCCATCTATTTCTCGCCGTTCACGCCCGGGTTGACGGCCGGCGCGCATACCTATGGCGCGCCATTCAGCATTATCGGTTCGCTCAGCGCCCAGCTGCCCGCCAAGGCGCCCTCCGTCACCGCCGGGTCGGCGCCACAGGCGTTTTCTCCGCCGCCCGCCTTCACCTGGACGGGCGCTTACGCGGGGGCCCAAATCGGCTTCGCCTGGGGCTATAATTCGGGCGATCTGCAATTCGTGACGCCCGGCGGCCTTGCCGGCGCCAACCGTTTTACATCGGCGGCGCAAGGCGCGATCGGCGGGGCCCATGTTGGCTACAACTACCAGATCGATCACTGGGTGACCGGTCTCGAAGGCGCGATCGACGGCTTGAATCTGAACAAGAACGCTCTTCTTACCTATGCTGACCCGCTCACGCTCAGCGACGGCTACGCCAACCAAGGCGCCACGCTTGCGGGATCTCTCTCGTCCGGCATTCAAGGTTCGATCCGCGCCCGCGCGGGCTACGCGTTCGATCGCCTTCTGGTTTATGGCACGGCCGGCGTGGCTTTTGCCGGCGTCAAAAGCAGACTGGGCTTTTCCGTGGGAGACGCATCTGGAGTATACTATGCAACCGACGGCCGCTCGGGCATGCGCACTGGCTGGACCGCTGGCGGCGGCGTCGAATACGCCATCAACAATAATTGGTCGGTGCGGGGCGAATACCGCTTTTCCGATTTCGGGCGTCTCACCGACGCGCCCGAGTATTCCGTGGCCGGGCTGTCCTACACCGCGAACCGCCAGCTGAACCAGAATCAGGTGCAGGCCGGTTTCAGCTACAAGTTTGACAGCTTTGATCAGGCGGCCGCCAATCGCGCTGAACCTGCTATGTTTGACTTTTCTCAGCTGCGCTTCTCTCAGATCGCCCCGCCTCCCGCGGCCGTTGCTCCAGCCGCCTCGGCGGGCCCGCTCTCGCCGCCGCCATCGGGGCCGGTCAATTGGACCGGCTTTGATCTCGGCTTTCAGGCGGGCTTTGCCTGGGGCCACAGCGGTTTGGGCTTTGCGGGATATGATTCCTTTGCCGCCTCCGCCGTCACCAACAGCGTCATCTCCAGTCATTATGGAGCGATTGGCGGCGCCCATGCGGGCTATAACTACCAAATCGGCCAGTTCGTGGTCGGCGTCGAAGGCAGCGTCGATCTGACCAGCTCCCTTTATGAAGCCAATTTCCCCGGAGCCTTTGGCGGCAGCTCCGTGTTGGCGTCGACGCCCTCCTACGTCCAGGGTTCGATTCGCGGCCGCTTTGGCTACGCCTTCGACCGCGCCCTGATCTACGCCACCGCCGGATTTGCGACCGGCGACGTCAAGACGGCTTATCAGCTGTCAGGCAACAATAGCCAAAACGGGGGAATCAATGCCGGTAATATCGTCTACGGCTCAAATCTTTTCACGAACTTTCCGGTTGGCTGGACGGCGGGCGGCGGCGTCGAATACGCCATCACCGACCAATGGTCGGTGCGCGGGGAATACCGCTACACCAGCTTCGGCATGATTTCGAACGCATTCATTGACAGTGGATCGCTGTCGCTCACGCCCGGCTTGTCGGGCTCGTCCCTCAGCGCGAACCGCCGGTTAGACCAAAATCTGGTCGAGGCGGGTTTCAGCTACAAGTTTGACTTTGGGAATGCCGCGCCCGTCATTGCGAAATATTGACGGCGCCTCCTTCTTGAAGAAGAGAGGATATCGCCGTTCGTTCTCAGGCTTTGAGACGGGTCTCGCGGACCCTCCGCAGCATGAGGGCCAGGGATCCGCGTAGGCATTTGAACGGGGCTTGAAGTCATGATCCGCCGCATCTTCGTCTGGCTGCATCGCTGGATCGGGTTGGCGCTGGCAGGGTTCCTCATCCTCGAGGGCCTCACCGGCAGCTTGCTCGCTTTCAGGGCCGATCTCACGCGCCTCCTCGACCCGCAAGTCAGCGTGACGCCGCCAACGCCGGATGCGCCGCTTCTCGATCTCGCATCGCTCGCCGAGCGCGCGGAGGCTTTGGTTCCCGAGGCGCGGGTCGCTTATTTCGGCGCCGGCGGGGCCGATCCGGTCACATTGAGGTGCGTCCCGCGCAAGGATCCGGCGACCGGCAAGCCCTATGACATAGGCTTCGCCTATCTCGTTCTCGATCCATGGACGGGCAAGGAGCTCGGTCGGCTGCAACAGCATGGCTATGGGCGAGGCTTCGTCCAAAGCATCATGCCTTTCGTCTACGACCTGCATATGTGTCTCGCGCTGGGCGATGTCGGCGCTTGGGCGCTTGGCATCGTCGCGGTGATCTGGACGCTCGATTGTTTCGTCGGCTTCTATCTCACCCTGCCGGTCGCGATCACCGGCTTCTGGCGGCGTTGGCGCCCAGCCTGGCTCATCAAGCCGCGCGCCGGCTTCTTCCGTCTCAATTTCGATCTGCACCGCGCCAGCGGATTGTGGCTCTGGCCGATGCTCTTCGTCTTCGCCTGGTCGAGCGTGATGCTCGAGCTGCCTTCGCTCTATGAGTGGGCGACCGCCAAGGCGTTCGACTTTCGCTCGCCCATGGACGAGTTCGCGGCGGCGGGGCAGTCCAATGAGACGCCGCGGCTCGATTGGCGTGCGGCGCAGGAGATCGGCGCGCGGTTAATGAAGGAGCAAGCAGCGCTCCACGGCTTCATTGTCGAAGCTCCGACCGGGCTCGGCTACATCTTGGAACTCGGGGTCTATACCTATGGAGTGCGGAGCAGCCGCGACGTGCGCGAGGGCGGTTGGGATACGAGCCTATGGCTCGACGGGAACACCGGCGTCCTGCGCTCGCTCGATCTGCCCACCGGCGAGCACAGCGGCAATACAATCAGCAACTGGCTGTGGGCGCTGCATTTCGCCGATGTGTTCGGCCTTCTAGCTTACCGCATCTTCGTCTGCGCGCTCGGTCTCGTCATCACGATGCTCTCGGTCACTGGGGTCTATATCTGGTGGAAGAAGCGCCGCGCGCGGATATTCTCCCAAAAACTGTCCAAAGCGCATCGCGGCGCGACTGCGACGCCGGCGGCGGAGACTGTAGTGGAATGATCTCGGTCGACGCCATCTGCGCGGACCCCGAGCCACGCGCGGAGATTTTGTTCGGCCATTTCGGCCATAACGTGTGTCCGGAAAAACTCAGGGTCCAACGTCTAGGTTGTCAATCGGCGTCGAAATTTGACCCCCGATTGGAGTGCGCCCCTTAAGGCGGACAGAATGAAAGGTTTCGATTGACCGTCGGTGCTGGGCCTTCAAAGGATGAAGGCTATGACCAAGCATCTTTCCCATAGCGCCGCGTTTAAGCTTCAGGTTGCGCAAGAGTTCGTCGCCGGCGAGACGCTGCATGGATTATCTGTTGATTTGCGCTGAGATGTGACCCGGGAAGGCCAAAAATTTTCACTGAGAACTGACCCATGTTTTGACCTCCCCCTGGCTGATTGGTCGGGGGATCCAGGAGTGATCGACATGGCGTTATTGAGTGTAATCCGGCGCTGGCGTTTCCGGCAGGACGTCCCGATCCGGGAGATCGAGCGGCGGACGGGATTGTCCCGGAACACGATCCGCAAATACCTGCGGGCGGACGCGGTGGAGCCAAAGTTCAAGGTTCCCGATCGGCCAAGCAAATTGGACCCATTCGTCGAGAAGCTGGCGGGTTGGCTGCGGCAGGAAGCAGTCAAATCGCGCAAGCAGAAGCGGACGGCGAAGCGCCTGCACGCCGACCTTGTCGCGCTCGGCTATGACGGCTCCTATGGCCGCGTCGCCGCCTTTGTTCGTCGCTGGAAGGCCGACCGACAGCGCGAGGAGCAGACCAGCGGTCGAGGAACATTCGCGCCGCTGGTCTTCCAGCCTGGGGAGGCGTTTCAGTTCGATTGGAGCGAGGACTGGGCCATTGTCGCCGGCGAGCGAACCAAGCTGCAGGTCGCCCATACCAAACTGTCGCACAGCCGGGCGTTTATCGTACGCGCCTATTTGCTTCAGACCCACGAGATGCTGTTCGACGCGCTGGCCCAGGCATTCCGAGTGCTGGGCGGCGTTCCCCAGCGCGGGATATTCGATAATATGAAGACCGCGGTCGATCGCATCGGGTCGGGTAAAGCCCGGCAGGTCAATGCCCGGTTCGCCGCCATGGCCAGCCATTACCTGTTCGAGACGGATTTTTGCAATCCGGCCTCTGGCTGGGAGAAAGGGCAAGTCGAGAAGAACGTGCAGGATGCAAGGCGCCGGCTATGGCAGCCGACGCCCGGCTTCCCCGATCTGGAGGCGCTGAACGCCTGGCTCGAGGAGCGCTGCATCGAGCAATGGGGACAGATCCAGCACGGCGTCCTGCCCGGCGCGATCGCTGATGTGTATGCCGAGGAAGTCGGGCGCATGATGCCGCTGGGGCGCCCCTTCGATGGCTTCGTGGAGCATACCAAGCGTGTATCGCCGACATGCCTCGTGACCTTCGAACGCAATCGCTATAGCGTGCCGGCCTCCTTCGCCAATCGGCCCGTCAGTTTGCGCATCTATCCGGAACGGATCGTGGCAGCCGCGGAAGGGCAAATCCTGTGCGAACACCCGCGGATCATCGATCGCTCCCATCAGAAGCCGGGGCGGACGGTCTATGACTGGCGTCATTATCTGGCGGTGATCCAGCGCAAGCCCGGCGCCCTGCGGAATGGCGCGCCGTTCGCCGAACTGCCGGAAGCCTTCAGGCAGTTGCAGAGCCAGCTCCTCAAGCGTCCCGGCGGGGACAGGGAAATGGCCGAGATCCTGGCCCTGGTCCTTCACCATGACGAGCAGGCCGTGCTCTGCGCGGTCGAACTGGCGATCGAGGCTGGCGTCGCGACCAAGACCCATGTCCTCAATGTGCTGCACCGCCTGACCGACGGCAAGGCGCCTGCGGCATCTTCGATCGACGCGCCTCAGGCTCTCGGCCTGAAGCGGGAGCCGCTTGCCAATGTCGAGCGTTATGACGCCCTTCGCGACAGGGGGCTGCCCCATGCGTCATGATCCCGCCAGCGCCGCCGTCGTGGTCATGCTGCGCGGCCTCAAGATGTATGGCATGGCGCAGGCCGTGAGCGACCTGATCGAGCAAGGAGCCCCGGCCTTCGAGGCCGCCGTGCCGATGCTCGCCCAGTTGCTCAAGGCGGAAATGGCCGAGCGCGAGGTCAGGTCCATTGCCTATCAGATCAAGTCGGCCCGGTTCCCGGCCTACAAGGACCTGGCCGGCTTCGATTTCGCCGTCAGCGAAGTGAATGAAGCTCTGGTCCGGCAACTGCACCGCGGCGAGTTTATGAGCGGCGCGGACAATGTCGTGCTGATCGGCGGGCCCGGAACCGGCAAATCTCACATCGCCACCGCCCTTGGCGTCCAGGCCGCCGAACATCACCGCAAAAAGGTCCGCTTCTTCGCCACGGTCGACCTCGTCAATGCGCTTGAGCAGGAAAAAGCCATGAACAAGGCAGGCCAGTTGGCCGAACGCTTGTTGCGTCTTGACCTCATCATCCTCGACGAGCTCGGCTATCTGCCGTTCAGCCCATCAGGGGGCGCGCTCCTGTTCCACCTGCTCAGCAAACTTTACGAGCGCACCAGCGTCGTCATCACCACCAATCTCAGCTTCAGCGAGTGGGCCGGGGTGTTCGGCGACGCCAAGATGACCACCGCACTGCTGGACCGGCTGACCCACCATTGCCATATCCTTGAGACAGGCAACGATAGCTACCGGTTCAAAGCAAGCGCCGCAGCTCCCAAAACACGAAAGGAAAAATCCGCCGCTTGACCCTCGCCCGCAACGCGGGACACAACATCCACCCGGGTCACTTCTCAATGAAAATCCCGGGTCAGTTCGAAGCGGAAATCAACACTCTTGGGTTCTCTCTTTCTGACGGACCTCGCTCACAAAGTTCGGCGCGGCATGCAGGGCGTCATTCGCGACGGTCGTCACGCTGGGGGCCGAGCTTACGGCTATCGGCCGGTGCCAGGTAAGCCCGGTGAACTCGAGATTATCGAGGAAGAGGCGCAAATCATTCGCCAGATCTTCGTCGACTATGTGAGCGGCAAGACGCCCCGGGAAATCGCTCTTGCTTTGAATAAGATGGACATTCCGCCGCCGCGCGGCGCCAATTGGGCAGCATCGACCATCAACGGCAACAAGAAACGCCACCATGGCATCATCTTGAACGAACTTTATGCCGGACGGGTCATCTGGAATCGCGTCAAGATGATCAAGGATCCGGACACTGGGCGCCGGATCTCTCGATCCAATCCTCCCGAGGAATGGAAAAGGGCGGGCGCACCGCATCTTGCGATCGTGGATGCGACCATCTTTGCTGCTGCGCAGCAGCGGAAGGAGGAACGGACCTTCGAGGCCCCTCAGAAGCAACGCAAAGCAAAGTTCCTGTTATCGGGCCTCCTCAAGTGCGGATGTTGCGGCGGCGGATTGTCGATGAAGGACCGCGACCACGGTCGGGTTCGGGTCCACTGCACGACGATGCGCGAATCGGGATCGTGTTCAAACCGCAAAATTTTCTACATGGACGAGGTCGAAAAGGCGGTCCTCGCCGGCCTGCAACAACATCTCAAAGCGCCACATCTTCTGCGCGAATTCGCGAAAACCTATCAGGAGGAACGCCAGCGCCTGACGACGGAGAAACGCCGCCTCCGCGGAAAGCTGGAAGGCCAATTGGCCCAGCTCCAACGAGGGATTGATCGACTTTGGGCGGATTACGAGGCCGAACGCGTGTCCATGGATATTGCCGGACCCAAGCTCAAGGAGCTCCATGGTCAAAAGGCTTCGATCGAGGAGGAACTCGCGGCGGCGCCTGCGGAGGAGAAAATCGTGGGCCTCCACCCAGCTGCGCTCCGCGCATACGAAGAGCACGTCGGCCGGCTCCAGTCTGTGTTCGACCAAGACGTCACAGCCGACTATGAGGAGGCATCCAACAAGATCAGAGGGCTGATCGCCCGTGTGACGCTCCGTCCTTCAGAGGAAGGCTTCAAGATCGAGCTTCAAGGTCGTCCGGCGCTGCTGATGGGCGCCTCGAACCTCTACCCCAACATGCGAATCACCGCGTCGGGGGGATCGATGGTAGCGGAGGAGGGACTCGAACCCCCGACACAAGGATTATGATTCCTCTGCTCTAGCCGGCTGAGCTACTCCGCCCCAGTGTAACTCAAACGAAGCGCGCCGAGGCGCTCGCGATATAGGCATGGGGAGCATTTGTGTCAAGGAGCCGCCGCAGCGGGTTAGGCGCGGCTCGGAGCGTGTTTCAAGCAATCGATCCAGAGAATCCTTCGAGGCCTCGGACGCTTGCGCGCGCAGCCGCCGAATGCTCAGAAGGAAACGCATGACGCCCCATCGACGCGCATCACTGATTGCTGCTTGAAACGCTTTTTGTAGGCGGCCCGGATTGCCTCAATCTTCGCGTCCGCAGCGGAATCGGGCTCATACCAAATCAAGAGCAAGCGCGATCGCTCGCGGATCAAACGTCCGGATGCGCCGCGCCATTGGCCCTGGCCCTCGAACAGGCTCAGCCCATTGGGGAAACGCGGCGCAACCTCCGTCTTGATGAAACGGGCGAAATTCCGCGGGCCAACAGCGCCGCCCTTGAAGCTCCCGCCGAACAAAAGCTCCAGCCGCGCCATTGGCTTCGATCGCGCCGGACAATCGGACGAAGCCCGCGTCGCGGGTTTCTCCCCGCGCGCCTCGGCCACGAGCAGATGCAGCAGAATAAGCCCGATTTTGGCGGCCGGCTTCAAGATTATTCGGATCTTCATCGGGCCGGCGGCATTGTGTTTGGCGGCCTCGCAGAGGGCGGACGATTCAATTGCGATGAATCTGGATTAAGTCAATCTGCACTCAAAAATGTCCGCCGCCCGCTCGGGCGCCGCTAGGGCCGACGCTTCGAAGGGCCGACCGGAACCCAAAGGCCAATGATTAATCGATGTTTTTTCGATACTCGTCGAGCTTTGCGCGGTAGCCCTCGGCGTCGCCGAACTCCAAAAATTTCAAATAGCGCGCGTGAGGATCCCGGACGCGGAGCGCATGCTTGATGGGGCACCAATGCTGCTCGGTTCGGCTGGCGATCTCGCGCACATAGGATATGACGCCATTCGCGTAGCCGCAAAAGGCGCAGTTGATCGCTTCGATCAAATTCAAATAAGTCAGATGATGCCGGTCAATGACGACATAATCCGACCGCCTGACGCGGGGAACGCCATAAGCGCGAAAGCAAATGTGCTGGTAGACAGTTACCCAGACGTCCATCAGGGCCAGCGGCGCGATCAACGAATAAATAACCGGCGACGTCAAAAAATTGAGCGCTGGGGTTTCCTTGAAGAACTGGATAAGGCCCATCCGCAGACGACGATGGCGCGCGAGAACATCCTTTTGGAATTCGACGACATTGTCCTTGAGCGTCGGACCATAAAGCAGACGTCCCTTTTCGATTTCGGACTCCAGCTCTTCCTCAAGAGCCCGAATGCGGGCGAGGATCGCGCCAATCTGTTCATTCATGCGGCAGGGCTCTCCATCTCGGGGAAAGGCCACGATAGGCCGCGAGCCTCTCTTCTGAAAGAGCGGAATTTAACGAGGTCCCGCCGACTCCGACAGCCCGATGGCCTACCCGCGGCTGTGCGAACCGACCGATCTCGGCCTTCGCCACAAGTCGGGGATGCGCCCGCTGCGATCCGCGTTTATATTGTTTCATATGATGACAAAGATCGGATCGAAAAGCCAAGCCCCGCCGCGCCCGCCCCTTGCCCGATGCGGCGCGCGGCGATGGCCGTCGCTGCGGCTTATCGCCTTGGCGGTTTTGCTGAGCCTCGCCGGCGGATCGGCGGCATTGGCGCAAGGCGATCCTTTCGCCTGGTTCACGCATTTATTCCAGCCAAATCCGCCGCCGAGCCATGTGATGAAGCCGATCCGGCCAAGGCTGGAAGTTCATCGCCCCGCGCCCAAACATTATTCGGCGCGGCCGAAGCCGAATGTCCGAGCGACGGAAAGGGCGACCGATCGTCCTGACGATAAAGCGGCCGAAAAGCCGGCCGAGAAATCCGCCGTCGCGCCGACTTATTTTGTCGCGGTCCTCGGCGACAGCCTCGCCCAAATGCTGGCGCAAGGCTTGAGCGAAGCCTTCGTCGACCGCCCCGAGGTGGCGATCCTTCGCAAGGCGAAAGAAAACAGCGGCCTCGTGCGCGACGATTTCTATGATTGGACCAAGGCCGCGCAAGAGCTTCTCGCGAGCGGGGAGAAAATCGATTTCGTGGTCATGTTGATCGGCAGTAATGATAGGCAAACCCTGCGCGACGCCGATGGCGCTTATGAGCCCCGCTCGCCGCAATGGGAGGAAGCCTACGCGCGCAGGATTGAAACCATCGCGGCGATGTTTCGCGACAAGAAGATCCCGCTCGTCTGGGTTGGCCTGCCGATTTTGAAAAGCGAACGCCTGTCCACCGACGCCTCCGCCTTCAACGAGATTTATCGCGAAAACTCAGCCAAGGCCGGCGCGACCTTCGTTGACATCTGGGAGGCGTTCGCCGACGAGTCTGGCGTTTACAACGCTAATGGGCCGGACATAAACGGCCAGATCGTGCGCCTTCGCGCCTCCGACGGCGTCCATTTCACGAAGGCGGGGGCGCGTAAGCTCGCCCATTTCATCGAACCGGAGATAAGGCGAAATCTCGACGAGGTCTTGCCCCAGGCCAATCCTGAGATTGCGAATGTCCCGCCGCCGGCCGAGGCGGGAGCGCCGCAGAGCGAGCCGGCTGGCGAACCCCAAAGCGAACCGCAAGGCGAACCGATTGTCCAAGCTGTTCCGCCGGCTCCGGTGAAACCCATAGCCGGTCCGATCCTGCCGCTGACCGGGCCGGTTCTCGCTCCGGGCGGGACGCTCGCCACGCGGATGGAGGCGCCTACAACGGCGGCGGACAAGGCTCGGGGAAAGAGCGATCAAAGCGCGCGGCAAAAAGGAGGTCTCGATCCCAAGCCCGGTCGCGCCGATGATTTCGCTTGGCCAAGACCATGAGGTCCGGGATTTTGATCTTGCGCCAGCTTTAAGCGAATCGATCGAACGCGGCGATCGGTCGAAGCGCTTGCGGTCGACGAAACACCCTTCAAGTCCGATCGCTGGGTTCACAACCGCCCGATTGTTCGTCTAGAGCATTCCCGACTTCCATCAACCGACGCCGCGCACGGCGCCCGCAGGGGTAGCGTAGCACGGCGAAGCCAAAGCCTGGAGCGCAACCCGGCAAGAGGGAGACGCTCAAGGGAGCCGCCCGCCTCAAACGCGAACTGACCCTGTTTCGAGTCTTTGACGCAAGGACGCGCTCCGGCTCCCCGCTGGCGCGGCCTTTTTTCGCGCGTCGAAACCGCTCAACGCCCGCCGCGACGGGGAAAGAGACTAAATGCCCAAGCGGACCGACATAGAGACGATCCTGATTATTGGCGCCGGGCCGATCATTATCGGCCAGGCTTGCGAGTTCGATTATTCCGGGACCCAGGCCTGCAAGGCGCTGCGCGCGGAAGGCTATCGGATCGTCCTCGTCAACTCCAATCCGGCGACGATCATGACCGACCCGGACATGGCCGACCGCACCTATGTCGAGCCGATCACGCCGGAGATCGTCGCCAAGATCATCGCCAAGGAGCGCTATGCGCGGCCGGGCGGCTTCGCGCTCCTGCCCACCATGGGCGGCCAGACGGCCTTGAATTGCGCCCTTTCCCTCAAGCGCATGGGCGTGTTGGAGAAATTCGACGTAGAGATGATCGGCGCCAGCGCCGAGGCGATCGACAAGGCCGAGGATCGCGAGCTGTTCCGCGAGGCGATGACGCGAATAGGCCTCTCCACGCCGCGCTCGCACCAGATCAAAACCTTGAGCCAGGCTTTATCCATCATCGAGGACATCGGCCTGCCGGCGATTATCCGGCCGTCCTTCACCATGGGCGGGACCGGCGGCGGCATCGCCTATAACAAGGCCGAATTCATCGACATCATCGAACGCGGCATAGACGCCTCGCCGACGAGCGAGGTCCTGGTCGAGGAAAGCGTGCTCGGCTGGAAGGAGTTCGAGATGGAGGTCGTCCGCGACAAGGCGGACAATTGCATCATCGTCTGCTCGATCGAGAACATCGATCCGATGGGCGTCCATACCGGCGATTCGATCACCGTCGCTCCCGCCCTGACCTTGACCGACAAGGAATATCAGATCATGCGCGACGCCTCGCTGGCGGTCTTGCGCGAGATCGGCGTCGAGACTGGCGGCTCCAATGTGCAATTCGCGGTCAATCCCGCCGACGGCCGCATGATCGTCATCGAGATGAACCCTAGAGTCTCCCGCTCCTCGGCGCTCGCCTCCAAGGCGACCGGCTTTCCGATCGCGAAGGTGGCGGCCAAGCTCGCCGTCGGCTACACGCTGGACGAGATCGCCAATGACATCACCGGCGGCGCGACGCCGGCTTCGTTCGAGCCGACGATCGACTATGTCGTGACCAAGATCCCGCGCTTCGCCTTTGAAAAATTCCCCGGCGCCGAACAGATCCTGACGACCGCCATGAAATCGGTCGGCGAGGCCATGGCGATCGGCCGGACTTTCGCCGAAAGCCTGCAGAAGGCGCTGCGCTCGCTTGACACCGGCCTCGACGGGCTCGACGAAATCGAGATCGAGGGATTGGGCCTCGGCGACGACAAGAACGTGCTGCGCGCCGCCCTGGGACGTCCGACGCCCGATCGCCTCCTTGTCGTCGCGCAAGCGCTGCGGCACGGCATGACGCCGGACGAGATCAACGAGGCCTGCGGGATCGACCGCTGGTTCATCGAGCAGTTGCAGGGCATCGTCGATCTCGAGGCGAAGGTCCGCGACCATGGGCTGCCGGACGACGCCGCCAATCTCCGGATCCTGAAAGCGGCGGGCTTTTCCGACGCGCGGCTGGCTTCGCTCGCCCGCGCGCCGCGCGCAGAGGTGACCGCCTTGCGCAAGCAGCTTGGCGTCCATCCCGCATTCAAGCGGATCGACACCTGCGCGGCGGAATTCGCCTCCCCCACCGCCTATATGTACTCAACCTATGCGCCGCCCTTCGCCGGAGCGCCGGCCTGCGAGGCGCGCCCGACCGCGCGCGAAAAAATCGTCATTCTTGGCGGCGGGCCGAACCGGATCGGCCAAGGCATCGAATTCGACTATTGCTGTTGCCACGCCAGCTTCGCGCTCCGCGAGGCCGGCTTCGAAACGATCATGATCAATTGCAATCCGGAAACGGTCTCGACTGATTACGACACGTCCGACCGGCTTTATTTCGAGCCGCTGACCCCCGAGGACGTGCTCGAGATCTTGGCCAAGGAGGGCGCCGCAGGCACGCTCAAAGGCGCGATCGTGCAATTTGGCGGGCAAACGCCCTTGAAGCTCGCCCATGCGCTTGAGCAGGCGGGAATTCCGATCCTCGGCACATCAGTCGATTCGATCGACCTCGCCGAGGACCGCGACCGGTTCAAGCGGCTTCTCGACCGGATCGGCCTCAAGCAGCCCTTGAACGGCATCGCCTATTCGGTCGAGCAGTCGCGCATCGTCGCCGCCGAACTTGGCCTGCCTCTCGTCGTCCGGCCCTCCTATGTGCTCGGCGGGCGGGCCATGGCGATCATTCGCGACGCGGCGACCTTCGACGATTACCTGCTTGGCACCTTGCCGGGCCTCGTGCCGTCCGATGTCAAGGCGCGCTACCCAAATGACAAAACCGGGCAAATCAATACAGTCCTCGGCAAGAATCCGCTCCTGTTCGATCGCTATCTGACCGACGCCGTCGAAATCGACGTCGACGCCCTTTGCGACGGCGAGGATGTCTTCGTTTGCGGAATCATGGAGCATATCGAGGAGGCGGGGATTCATTCCGGCGACAGCGCATGTTCGCTGCCGCCGCGCTCGCTGTCGCAGGAAAAGATCGCCGCGCTCGAGCGCCAAACCCGCGAACTCGCCCTGGCGCTGCGGGTCGGCGGGCTCATGAACGTACAATATGCGTTGAAGGACGGCGAGATCTACGTGCTCGAAGTCAACCCGCGCGCGGCGCGGACCGTGCCCTTCGTCGCCAAGGTCATCGGCGAGCCGATCGCCAAGATCGCGGCGCGGATCATGGCTGGCGAGAAATTGCGCGACTTCGGGCTGCAGCCGATGCGCGGCGACCATGTTGGCGTGAAGGAGTCAGTGTTTCCATTCGCCCGCTTTCCCGGCGTCGACACGGTGCTTGGCCCGGAAATGCGCTCGACCGGCGAGGTCATCGGCCTCGACCGCTCCTTCGCGGTCGCCTTCGCCAAAAGCCAGCTCGGCGGCGGCACCAAAGTGCCGACCAAGGGGGCGGTCTTCGTATCGGTGCGCGACGCCGACAAGCCGCGCATGCTCGAAACCGTGAAATTGCTCGCCGGCCTCGGCTTCAGCATTCGCGCCACCGGCGGGACCTCGCGCTATCTCGAATCAGAAGGGGTTCGCGCGCAAAGGATCAATAAGGTTTCAGAGGGGCGCCCGCATGTCGTCGATGCGATCAAGAACGGCGGGATCCAGCTCGTCCTGAACACGACGGAAGGGGCCCAGGCGCTGGCCGATTCGCGCTCGCTGCGCCGCGCCGCCCTCTTGCATAAGGTGCCATACTATACCACTCTAGCCGGCGCGATCGCCGCCTGTGAGGGAATCAATGCCTATTTGGCGGGCGATCTGGAAGTCCGCGCGCTTCAAGACTATTTCGCTTGAAGGCCGATCGGACAGAAGCGAGCGGCGGAAGCGTTGGATTGGCGTCCGCAAGCGCGCCTTTGTGAAACCAGAGCACTTGCGGTCGGTTTCATGAAGGTGTCTTTTACTCCCTGGAGCCGGTTTTGGCGCCGTTCCACGCGGCAAGGCGCTTTCCGCCGGCCGGGCATTTCGACTTAGGCCAAGCGAAGCCGAAAGGCCAGACGCGACCAGAACTTGCGTCGGGCGCGCCGGCTATTTCAATGGTTGAGACGAACGAAGACGCGAAAGAGAATCAGCATGGACAAGTTCCCCATGACAGCGGCCGGCCATAACGCTCTCGAAGAGGAGCTGAAGCGGCGCCAGCAAGTTGAACGGCCGCGCATCATTCAGGCGATAGCGGAGGCGCGGTCGCACGGCGACTTGTCCGAAAACGCGGAATATCACGCCGCCAAGGAAGCCCAATCCTTGAATGAAGGGCGGATCGCCGAGCTCGAGGATAAATTGTCCCGCGCCGAAGTCATCGACGTGTCGAAGCTGTCCGGCACCACCATCATGTTCGGCGCCACGGTGACGTTGGTCGACGAAGACACAGAAGAAAAGAAAACCTACCAGATCGTCGGCGAAAGCGAGGCCGATGTGAAGGCCGGACGCGTCTCCATCACCTCGCCGACGGCGCGCGCCTTGATCGGCAAGAAGATCGGCGATTCGGTCGAAGTCAATACGCCGGGCGGCGGCAAGAGCTATGAAATTTTGAACGTCGCCTTTCAATAGGCGCGCCCGGTGCGGCTTTTCGCTGCTCGAGCGTTCACAATCAGTTGGTCGTCTCGACCATCCCAAACCGCGCGATAACGAATGAAAGTCGCGTTTCAGCTCCAGAGCGCTTTCCGTTCCTTCGGTATCGGAAAGCGCTCTATTCGCTTATTTGAGCGCATGGGCTGACCAGCCTACGAAAGGCTTGCGTATTGCGCGAGCAGCGCGTCGCGCGCCTCCGTGATGTTGCGGTAGTCTTCGTCGCTACCGCCTGCGTCCGGATGCGCGATCTTGGCCGCCTGCCGGAAAGCGGCGTTGATCTCCGCGGTCTTGAGCGCGCCCTCCATCGGCAGGTTCAAGACCTCGCGATACTCCTGATCATCGTCGAAATCGAGCTTGAATAGGGCGGCGCGGCGTTTTTCTAGCGCCTCGCGGCGCAAGTCGTCCTGATCCTCCCGCCATCTCTGGCGGGACATGACGAGGCATGCGCCAAAGGCGACCCGGCCCTGCGTTTGAAGCTCGTCAAGACTGAACGGTCCCACGACGTCATAGGGCGGCGCCAGAAAGGCGCTCCTGCCGCCCTCGCCCTCCTCGACATGGCCGATCATCACCTTATCGAGGATTCCCAAGGAGCCGTTCCATACGACCCATTCCTCTTTATCCGTCATGCCGCGCGCTTTCATGCATGAGCCCGCGCCGCGACCTCGCCTCTTTTGTGCGAAAGGGCTCGCGACCGCTGGACCGTTCCTGCGTCGATGCACGTTCAGAGCCAAAGGCGCGCCTCGCGGGCGAAAGGCCGAGAAAGCGGCGGCGGACCAGAGCCGTGAAACGCCGCAAATGGAGCCATAAGCTGGCGCGGCGATTTGGCGGCTTCATTTCGTTTTTCGATTTAGTTTTCATCACTCGGTGAGGATGGATTCGACGGCCGCATATCCGCAAAAACCCTCGAAAATCCTGCCGGATTTTTTTTCGATGAGCTCCATGGTCAAACGCTTTCAGCATCGACCCGCGCTTTATCACTCTGCGCCGCTCTAAATGATCGGCCCAGATCGTTGGCTTGAGGGCCATTGAAGCGCGTGGATTTGGTGGGGCGCAAATCCGGCCGCCAGCTGCGGCGTAAGCTCAACCCCAGCTGACTTAACGAATCCTTTACCCCAAGTTGCGATTCCTTGGCTTCTCGGCTGACCTTGGCCGAAACGATCTCGCCGCGTCGCCCCTTCCTAGGCTCCCCAAGCACGAAGTCGAATGATCACCCTGTATCATCATCCGCTTTGCCCGCATTCGCGCTTCGTCAGGCTGCTTTTGGGCGAATATGGCATTACCCCCGAGTTGGTCGAGGAAAGGACCTATGAGCGTCGGCGCGAATTCCTGATCCTCGACCCGGCTGGCCAGACGCCTGTGCTCGTGGAGCAGGGCGGCATTGTCGTGCCGGGAGCAGGGCCCATAGCCGAATATTTCGACGAGACGCGCGGCCTTGCCTTGGGCCGGCACAGGCTTCTGCCGGAGGATCCCGCCTCGCGTGTGGAGGTGCGCCGCTTGTTCGACTGGTTCAGCCAAAAATTCTTCCACGAGGTCACCAATTGGCTCGTCACCGAAAAGGTTTATAAGCGTTACATGCCGCGCGAGCGCGGCGGCGGCGCGCCGGAAATGGAGCTCGTGCGCGCGGCGCGGGCCAATATCCGCACCCATTTGCGTTATATCGGCTATTTGGCGGGCAGCCGGAAATGGCTCGCCGGCGAGCAGCTGTCGCATGCCGATCTCGCCGCCGCCGCGCAGCTCTCCTGCGTCGATTTTCTGGGCGATGTGCCATGGGAAGAGAACGAAACGGCGAAGCTCTGGTACTCCAGGGTCAAGTCGCGGCCGGCGTTCCGCTCCCTGCTCGCCGATCGCCTGCCGGGCCTCTCCCCGACCGCGGTTTACGCGGATCTCGATTTCTGACCCAAGCTTTCAAGGCGCGGCTGCTGGCTAAGGCGCGGGCGCTTGGCTTTGACATTTGCCGGATCACCCATCCCGACGCCATTCCGGAGGCGCCTGAAAGGCTGCGCGACTGGCTGCGCTCCGGTGCGGCGGGCGACATCGATTGGCTCGCGGCGACCGAGGCGCGGCGCGGCGATCCGCGCAAGCTTTGGCCTGGCGTCGCGAGCATTCTCTTGCTTGGCGTGAATTACGGTCCGCCGGATGATCCTTTGGCCGCTCTCGCGGAAAAATCGGTTGGCAATATCTCGGTCTATGCGCGTGGGCGCGACTATCACGATCTGATCAAGGGCCGGCTCAAACTGCTGGCCTCCTGGATTGTCGGCGCCGTGGCCGGAACAGAGGTCAAGGTGTTCGTCGATACCGCGCCCGTCATGGAGAAACCGCTCGCCCAGGCGGCCGGTCTCGGCTGGCAGGGCAAGCACACCAATCTCGTCTCGCGGGAGTTCGGCTCCTGGCTCTTTCTCGGCGCGATCTTCGCGAGTTTGGCGCTGGAGCCGGATCCGCCCGAACAAGATCATTGCGGAAGCTGCCGGGCCTGTCTCGACATTTGCCCAACCAAGGCCTTTCCGCGCCCCTATCTCATCGACGCGCGGCGCTGCGTCTCCTATCTGACGATCGAGCATAAAGGCCATATCCCGCGCGAGCTGCGCCCGCTCATCGGAAATCGGGTTTATGGCTGCGATGATTGCCTCGCTGTGTGCCCGTGGAACAAATATGCCGCCACCGCGCGGGAGATGAAACTGCTTCCGCGCGACGATCTGCGCGCGCCGCTCCTTTCGGATCTGCTTCGCCTTGACGACGCCGCTTTTCGGCGCTTTTTCACCGGGAGCGCCGTCAAAAGATTGGGCTCCAGCCGCTTCCTCCGCAATGTCTTGATCGCGGCCGGCAATTCCGGCGACGCGGCGCTTGTCGGCTTGGCCGCGGGCAAGCTCAATGATGGCTCGCCTCTCGTGCGCGCGATGGCGGTTTGGGCGCTCTCCAGGTTGGTCCCTCAGGACAGCCTAGTTGAATTTGCGCGGCGTTGGCGTTGGCGAGAAAGCGACCCGGCGGTCGAGGCGGAATGGGCGGCGATCGACGCCGCGTCGGATGTTGCGAAAGAAAGTCGGCGGTCATGAAGCTTTTCGCCTTTGGTCTTGGCTATAGCGCGCGCCATTTCCTTGCCCGTTTCGGCGCGTCCTTCGACAAGGTCAGCGGCACCGTGCGGAGCGCCGCCAGGGCGCGGGAGCTGGCGGATGAAAATTTCGAGCCTCTGATTTTCGGCCCAGAGGGCGAAGATCCGGCGATCGCCCAACTCGCCGCCGCCGCCGACGCGGTGCTCGTCTCGGTTCCGCCTGGCGTTTCGGTTGATCCCGTGCTGGCGCGGTTTGGCCACCGCATCGCTGATCTACGCCGGCCGCAGACGATCATCTATTTGTCGACGATCGGCGTCTATGGCGATAGGGGAGGGGAATGGGTCGACGAAAGTTTTGCGCCGGCGCCGTCCTCGACCCGCTCGCAGGCGAGGCTTCAAGCTGAGAGGTCCTGGGCGGCGATCGGCAAGGGGAAAGATAAAAGCGTTCGCATTCTGCGTCTCGCCGGGATCTATGGTCCGGGCCGCAATGCGCTCGTCAATCTCAAGGGCGGATCGGCGCGCCGCATCGTCAAGAAGGATCAGGTCTTCAATCGCATCCATGTCGAGGATGTGAGCGCGGCCATCGCCGCCGCTTTGATTTATGAGGGATCCGAAGGGGTCTTCAATGTCAGCGACGACGCTCCGGCCCCACCGCAGGATGTCGTCACTTTCGCGGCCATGCTGATGGGGATCGAGCCGCCGCCCGAACAAGATGTCGAGACCGCCGATTTGACGCCCTTGGGGCGCAGCTTCTACGCCGAGAATAAGCGGGCGTCGAACCGGAAACTCAAGGAGGAATTGGGCGTCGAACTCGCCTTTCCGACCTATCGCGTCGGCCTGGAGGCGCTTTGGGAGGCAGGCGAAGGGCGCGATTGACATGCGGTCTCCGCTCGGGCGAGACCGATAAAAACTCGCTCTAGATCAATAAGTTGGAGCATGTTCTAATTGAAAAACTCGATCAATTCTTTTAAGAACATGCTCCGCGCGATGAATTTCATGTCACCCCGTAGCTTTTTTTCTGAACATATTTGCGAGATTTGACCAGAGCTCGATTTTGGCTCCGGCTTTTTTCATGATGAGGCTTTGCTGGATGACCGAGAGGCTGTTGTTCCAGGTCCAATAGATGACGAGGCCGGCGGGGAAGCCGCCCATGGTGAAGGTGAAGATCAAGGGCAGCCAGGCGAAGACCATTTTTTGCGTCGGATCGGCGGGCTCGGGGTTCATCTTCATCTGGAAGAACATCGAGACGCCCATGATGAGCGGCCAGACGCCGAGCATCAAATAGGCCCCGAACACCGGAATTTGCGCCGGATTGAACGGCAAAAGCCCGAACAGGTTGAACACATTGGTCGGATCCGGCTGCGACAGATCCCGGATCCAGCCGAAAAACGGCGCCTGCCGCATCTCGATCGTGATGACGAGCACCTTGTAGAGCGCGAAAAACACCGGCAGCTGGATCAGCATCGGCAGGCAGCCCGCCACCGGATTGATCTTCTCGCGCTTGTAGAGCGCCATGGTCTCCTGCGACTGCTTCGGCTTGTCGTCGGGATAGCGCAGCCTTATCGCCTCGATCTGCGGCGCGACCGCCTTCATCTTGGCCATCGCCATATAGCTGCGGTTGGCGAGCGGGAAGAACAAAGCCTTGACCAGAACCGTGAGAATGAGGATCGCGACGCCGAAATTGCCGACGAACTTGTAAATATGGTCGAGCGCCCAGAACATTGGCCTTGTGATGAAGTAAAACCAGCCCCAGTCGATCAGCAGATCGAATTTCTCAATGCCGAGATCCCTCTCGTAGCGGTCGAGCGTATCGGCCTCCTTGGCCCCGGCGAAGACCTTGGTCAGGACCGCGCCCGAGCCGCCCGGCGCGATCGTCTTGGCCGCCTCGCCGACAAAGCCGGCCTGATAAATCTTGACTGGCGCGCTCTGGCTTGTCGCGCTCTGGCTTGTCGCGCTCTGGCTTGCCGCGATCGGGCTTATCGTTTGCCGCTCGGAAAAGCTCGCCGCGATCGGCGCGCCCTGGTCGGGAATGACCGTCGCCGCCCAATATTTGTCGGTGATCCCGAGCCAGCCGCCGGTCCCCTTGAAATTCTTGGCCGCGCCCTCCTCCTTCTCGATCTTGTCGTATTTCATCTCCTGCACGCCGGCCTCGCCGACGACCCCGACAAAGCCTTCGTGCAGGACGGAGAAATTGGCCGAGGCCGGCTTGCCGTGGCGGGCGACGATCGCATAAGGGTGCAGCGTCACCGGCGTCTGGCTCTTGTTCTCGACGCTGTCGGTCACGCTGAACATATAGCGGTCGTCGACCGCGATCTTGCGGTGGAAGACGAGGCCCTGGCCATTGTCATAGCTGAGCGTCACCGGCTCGGCCTCGGTCAAGGTCTCGCGATCGGCGCGCCATAGCGAGTCCTGGCGCGGCAAGGCGACCGTCTCGCCGGCTGCGGCGAAAAAGCCGGTCTCGGCGTAATAAGGCGCGGGCGAGCCCAAGGGTGATAAAAGGACGATGTTCGGGCTCTTCGGATCGGTCGTCTCGCGATAGGCCTTCAGCGCGACATCGTCGATGCGCCCGCCCTTGAGCGCGATCGAGCCGAACAAGGCCTTGGTGTCGAGCCTGACCCGCGGCCCCTCGGCGAGCGCCTCGGCGCGGGTCTTGGGCGCGGCCTCCGGCGCTTCATCCAGACTTTGGGTCGCGGCTTGGCCAGGCCCTTGCCCCAGGGCTTGATCCTGCCCCGCGCTATCCCGCCCCGAGCTTGGCGTCGGCGCGGCGTTTTGGCCTTGGCCGTTATGAACCTGCGCTTGATGCATTTGCGCTTGGCGGGTTTTGTCGGGCGGCGGCGCGAAAAAATAGCTCCAGACGATGACGACGAGGCACGACAGGCCGATCGCCAGATAGAGGTTCTGGGTGTCTCTTGGGTCTCTTTGGTCCTGCTTCATGCCTTTGGCGTCCGCGCTCCGCGGCGAAGGCCCGGGATCGGGCTTCGCTTTTCAGGTTATTTTCTAAGTTCTTTCGTGCTCTTGTCCGCGCCTGATCCGGCTTGCGCGGGGGCTTGTATGGCGAAAAAGTGGAATGGCGAAAAAGTGGATTTAAGAGTTCAGCCGCCGTCACATGAAATCGCAAATGGCCTTTCATCTCTTGGCGGCGAGCTTGGCGAGCGGAGCTCGCGTCCTTGACAGGGTCGACCCGCGTCGCCGAAAATGCCGGCCATGAGATGAATGGCGCAATCCGACGACGCCTGAGGGATCAAATCCAATCTTCCGCATCTCTCCGGCGCGCGTTTTGGGCGCGTGTTTTGGGTGCGCGCCCAGCTCGCGCCCATGGCGGATGAGCCGGGGCCTTGAGAAAATCTCCGCCGATCAGATACAAGACCTTTGTCGCCGCGTCGAGGCCGCTCGCGCAAGCCGCGTCGTCGGTCCCGCGGCGGCGGCCCTATTTTCTTTTGCCGGCGGGGGCCGGCTTGCGGGGCTCCTGTTTGCGCGGCTCCTGCTTGAGGGCCCGCGCGAGCTCGGCCTGCAGCGCCGAAAAATCCATGCCGAGCGCCTCGGGCCGGGCGAGGATCACATAATCATGCGCGGGGCGCGCCGGCAGCGGGTCGAGCCGGCGCAAGGCCTCCTTGAGGCGGCGGCGGATGCGGTTGCGCAAGACCGCGCCGCCGAGCTTTTTCGTCGCCGTGAAGCCGAATCGCGGCGCGGCTTGATCTTGCCGCGAGTCTTGTTGCGGTGAAATTTGGCGCGGCGGGATTTGCGGCGCGATTTGCAAGACCGCGATTTGCAAGACCGCGATTTGCGGCGCGATTTGCAAGACAAAGCCCTTGGCGTGAACGCGCGCGCCCTTGGCGGCGGCGAGGAACTCCGCCCTTCGCGTCAGCCGCCGGATCTTCCGCTTTGGCGCGGGCGCGCGCGGCCGATCCTCGCAAGCCTGATCCAAAGAAGCTTGCCCCAAACAAGCCTGCCCCAAACAAGCCTGCCCCAAACAAGCCTGATCCAAAGAAGCCGGGTCCAAGCCGCGGATTTGCCCCAAGGCGGCGGCGAAAGCGGTCTCCGAAGGGCGGGCCGCGGTCAGGCCGACAGCCGCTTGCGGCCGCGCGCGCGCCGCGCCGCGATCACCTTGCGGCCCCCCACCGTCGCCATCCGCGCCCGAAACCCATGCCGCCGCTTGCGAACAAGCTTGCTCGGTTGATATGTCCGCTTCAAACCAATATCTCCCCTCAAGGAATGGGCGGCAGGGGCCAAGCCCTAATGCACAAAAATTGCGCAAAAAACCGCCTCCGCGCGCCAAAAAGCGTCGCGGCCGCAAGTCAAAACCAAACCGAAACTTTCGCGCCTTATAAGGGTCCTTGGCGGCCCAAGTCAATTTCGGCAAGGGGGCGCGCGCATAGGTTCGAGCGGCTGTTTCGCTTTATGCGCGGCCCATGGCTTGCTTCAAGGGACTGACGGGCGCCAGCGGAAACCGCCACGGGCGGCGTCCGGATCGTTTCGCCGAAGTCTGGCGGGCCGAAACGGCGGCGCCTATATCCCGAGAAATAGGGGAATGAGGTCCATGGCTCGCAGCAAGGCAAATCAGCGCTCCCGCTTTTCCGACACGGCTCTGCAGGACGGCATGCTCGCCTATCTCAGGCAGCATTCCGAAATGGAGATCGAAAAGCGGCTGGACCGCGAGCCGTTTGATCTCAGGGACCATGTGAGGACGCCTGGCCCGGCGCGACGCAAGGACGCCAAGGCCTAATCCTTCGGCTCCAGCGCCGCCATCAGCTTCGCCATGGCCTGATGTTCCGGATTTGGGGAGGCGAAAAGGCCCGAGATCACGCCGTCGCGGTCCGCTCGCGGCCTGTTTTGGCTTAGCTTCCATTTCCCCTCGATCCGATCAATCGGAATTTCCAATCCGACGATCTGATCGAGCATCGCTTCGATGAAGGGCTCCGGCGCGTCCGTCACAAACCAGGGCTCCGCGCGGTTTTTCTCCATGTCCTTCGTCAACGCAGTAATCTGGGCGAGAAGCCAGCTCCGATCCTCGACGACGGCCATCCGCCCATAGGCGTGAACCGTCACATAGTTCCAGGTTGGAACGACCTTCCCGCTCTCGCGCTTGGTCGCGTACCAGGAGGGCGTGACATAGGCTTGCGGTCCGTGGAAGATCACAAGCGCCGCGACCGATGGATCGTGATCGCGCCACAAAGGGTTGGCGCGGGCGACATGGGCGCGTAGCAAGCCAAGCGGGCCGGATAAATCGTCGAGAAGAAAGGGAACCGGATTGGCGACGAGACCCTCCGCCCCAATCGTGACCAGGGTTCCGAGCGGATGCGCCCGGATCAGCGCGTGCTGAAGGTCGAGACGCGCCTCGCGATGATGGTGCGGCTGATACATCGACGGGTCCGGGGCCGCCGCTCAATTATCGAGAAAGCTCCGCAGCTTGCGCGAGCGCGACGGGTGCTTCAGCTTGCGCAAGGCCTTGGCCTCGATCTGGCGGATGCGTTCGCGCGTGACCGAGAACTGCTGGCCGACCTCTTCGAGCGTATGATCGGTGTTCATGCCGATGCCGAAGCGCATGCGCAGCACGCGCTCCTCGCGCGGCGTCAGCGACGCAAGCACGCGCGTCGTCGTCTCGCGCAGATTCGACTGGATCGCGGCGTCGATCGGCAGGATCGCGTTCTTGTCCTCGATGAAATCGCCGAGATGCAAATCTTCCTCGTCGCCGATCGGGGTTTCGAGCGAGATCGGCTCCTTGGCGATCTTCAAGACCTTGCGCACTTTCTCGAGCGGCATGGCGAGCTTTTCGGCGAGCTCTTCGGGCGTCGGCTCGCGGCCGATCTCATGCAGCATCTGGCGCGAGGTCCGCACGATCTTGTTGATCGTCTCGATCATATGCACCGGAATGCGGATCGTGCGCGCCTGATCGGCGATGCTGCGGGTGATCGCTTGCCTGATCCACCAGGTCGCATAGGTGGAGAACTTATAGCCGCGCCTATATTCGAACTTATCGACCGCCTTCATCAGGCCGATATTGCCTTCCTGGATCAAATCCAGGAATTGCAGGCCGCGATTGGTGTATTTCTTAGCGATCGAAATCACCAGGCGAAGATTCGCCTCGACCATTTCCTTCTTGGCCTGGCGCGCCTCGCGCTCGCCCTTCTGGACGAGATGGACGATGCGGCGGAATTCCTGGATCTCGAGGCCGGTCTCCGTCGCCAAGCCATGGATTTCGCCAAGGATATCCTTGATATGGTCCTTCGCTTGCGCGACGAAATCCTTCCAGCCGCGGCCGCCGAGCTTGGAGACGCGCAGCAGCCATTTCGGATCGAGCTCGGAATTCTGGTAATTCTTGAGAAAATCCTCGCGGCCGACGCCGGAGCTTTCGGCGAGGCGCAAAAGCTTGGTCTCGAGCCCAATAAGCCTTTTATTAATGTCGTAAAGCTGCTCGACTAGCGCCTCGATCCGATTTGGATTGAGCGCGAGCGATTTGACGTCGGCGACGATTTCCTTCTTGAGCGACTTATATTTGCGCTCCTGCGACGGCGTCAGCGTCTCGTTCTTCAGCTTGTTCTCGACATTCTGGTCCTGCAGGCGGCGCAGCTTCTTATAGGCGTCGGCGACCCGGTCGAACGTATCCAGAACCTTCGGCTTCAGCTCGGCTTCCATCGCCGAAAGCGAGACGGCGTTCTCCATGTCGTCTTCTTCGTCGAAGGCGTCTTCGGGGATCGGCGCGTCGAGGCCGCCATCCTCGTCGGCGGGCCGCAAGCGCGCCGGCGGATCGAGCGGCGCCGTCGCCGGGGCCTGCTGCGCGGCGAGCGCCTCGGCGGCCCCGGCGCGGTCATGTCGATCTTGGGCGTGTTCTTGCCGTCGGGGCCGGCGTAGGTCGCCTCGAGATCAATGATGTCGCGCAGCAAAACCTTGCTGTCGTTCAACTCGTCGCGCCAAATGATGATCGCCTGAAAGGTGAGCGGGCTTTCGCAGAGACCGGCGATCATTGCCTCGCGGCCGGCCTCGATCCGCTTGGCGATGGCGATTTCGCCTTCGCGCGACAAGAGCTCGACGGACCCCATCTCGCGCAGATACATCCGAACTGGATCATCGGTCCGATCGGCGGGCTCCGAGGATCGGACCGAGACAGCCTTGGCCTGAACCGCCTCGACGAGATCGCCGCCCTCCGCCTCCTCCTCTTCGGCGGCCTCCTCCGGCTCGCCTTCCTCCTGCTCTTCGTTCTCGGTGACATTGATGCCCATTTCATTGAGCATCGCCAAGACATCCTCGATCTGCTCGGAGTTGACCTCTTCCGACGGGAGGACCGCGTTCAATTCCGCATAAGTGACGAAGCCGCGCTTTTTGGCGAGCTTGATCATCCGCTTGACGGCGGCGTCGGATAGATCGAGCAAAGGGCTGTCCGCGGTCTCAACCGCGCCGCCTTCCGCCTCGGTCTTCTCGTTGTCCTTTTTCGCCATCAGTGGTCTCCGAGGGTGAGCGAAATTATCGATGTATCAAGAGGCCGGCAAGGGCCGCATGCGCGCCGAGCCTCAAAGCGGACGGAGGCGCGGCGTCAGAGCGCGTCCTGATCGAACGGACATATTTGATCGATCGAGGCGCAGCGCGAAACCAATGACTTGGAGCATGCCGGAGTCGCGAAGGCCGCGCGGCCTCTTTGTCTACGACTTGCTCGGGCCGCCTCACCGGGGACGGAACCCGCAGCTTTGGCGAAGACGGATTGCTAATCCGGGCGTTCCGATCTTTCAATCGGCGCATGCCCGCTGGGGAAATCGCCGACGCCGACCGCCCGGAGAGCCGTCCCGAATTCGCGCAGCGGCTCATAATAGGCTGGCGAACCGGCGCGGACCAAAGGCCGCAAGGGCTTCCGAACTCTCTCGCAACGCATGACGAATTGGCTCCACCATTTAGATCTAGATATTGTCTCACTGGATTTTGTCTCGCTCCAGACGGGAAGCCAGCGCCCGGGACGTCGACAAAAACTTGTCAGGAACGCCTCGCCAGATGGGTTTCACCTGTCTTCACGAGGCAATGGATTTCTTGCGACTAAAATAGGGCTCGCCAGTCCTTGTCGACTAGCTGGAAGCACATTGTCGAAACGCAAGCGCCCACGCCTTCCATGCGCGAGGCCGAAACCAACCTGCAACGGGACTATGCTCAAATCCACTAAACTCACGAAGTTTGTCATGTTCGCAAAAAACAAAACAAAACTCCAGCGCGAGCGCAGCAATTCACCGTCGATGGTCACAAGGTCCCGCCTGAGCGTCCGGACAATGCCCCGAAACCCTCAATGGCGGCCTCGGTCCCGCCGAGCGCCAATAACTGCTCCCGAATATTTTTGAGACGATCGAGATTAACCTCGTTGGCTTCCATACCTAGAGCCAATTCAGCCGATTGCAACTCCCTATGTAACGCTCTCGCCCGATGATGCAAGGTCAGGGCTTGCTTGAGGACTTCCTCGGCGTCGGCCTCGGCGGCCTCGGCTTTGATATACCAATGCGACGCATGCGCGGCCAAACCCTCGAGCTTTTGCAGGAGCTGGGCGAAGCCGGCGCTCTCTGCGGCGGCGCGCAGAGCTTGGCGATCGAGCCGCTCGGCGCCCGCTAGATTGAGAAGCGCATCGCGCAGCCCATTCGCCTCCCGGTTCGCGAATTCGATTTCGGCGATCGACTCGGCCCATCGCTCCAGCAATCCGGGATGATTCAAAAGAAGCAATAAAATCAATGATTCCCTGGGCGAAAGACTGGCGGGGCCATTGCGCAAGAGGGGTGATTTGGCGAGACTTTGGCTCACATTGGGCGCAATCCTTGACGCGCCGCCGCGCGCGCCATTGCGCTCCGGCCATCGGCCGAAGGGCGCTGGCGCGGCAAATCCGCTTTTGCCCTGGCGCCGGGCCTGGGTTTCCCCGCCGCCGCGACCGAAAAGCCTAAAAAGCCGCGCCTTGAAATCCGCCTGATAATAGCGCCGCAGCGTCTCGTCCTTGATCTCGCGGGCGATCTCGGCGAGCCGCCGTTCGAGCGCGGCTCGGCTTTCGGGCGTGGCGAAAACGCCGGATTCGGTCTCCCGGAGCCAGATGAGTTCGGCGAGAGGCAGGGCGCGGGACAGGCTTTCCGCCATGGCGCCGCCGCCGCCGGCGCGAATGAGATCATCGGGGTCTTGCCCCTCGGGCAGAAGCGCGAAGCGCAGCGACCGCCCAGGGCCGATCAGCGGCAAGGCCATGTCGATCGCCCGATAGGCCGCCTTGCGGCCGGCGCGGTCGCCGTCGAAGCAGAGGATGGGCTCCTCGGCCATTTTCCACAAAAGCTCGCATTGATCCGGCGTCAAAGCCGTGCCGAGCGGCGCGACGGCGGAGGCGAAGCCCGCCTGAGCCATCGAAATCACATCGACATAGCCCTCCACGACCACCAGGGTCCTGGCGTCATGCGCGGCTTTGCGGGCGTTATGGTGATTGTAAAGGACGGCCCCTTTGTGAAACAGGCTCGTCTCGGGCGAATTCAGATATTTCGCCGGGGCGTCCTTGGCGAGCGCGCGGCCGCCGAAGGCGATGACCCTTCCTGAGCGATCGCAGATCGGAAACATGATTCGATCGCGAAACCGATCATAGGGCACGGCGATCTCCTCGCCATGGATGAGGAGGCCGGCTTCGATCATTGCTTGCGCCGAGACGCCTTTCGCCGCGAGATGATCGCGCAAGGCGTATTTTTCGCCCGATGCATAGCCCAAGCGGAAGCGCGACTGGGTCTCGGCGGAAAGGCCGCGCTGATCGAGATAGGCGCGCGCCCTCGCGCCCGATTTCGCCGCGAGCTCGGCGGTGAAATAGGCGGCTGCGAGGTCGAGGACCTCGTAAAGGCTCGCGCGCTCCTTTTCCTTTTCCTCGGTCTCGCGAGAGGCTTGCGGCAAGGCGAGCCCGGCGTCCTGGGCGAGACGCTCGACCGCCTCGGGAAAGGACACCCCATCGGTCTGCATGACAAAGTCGAAAATATTGCCGTTCTTGCCGGAGGAGAAATCAAACCAGGCCATTTTTTGGTCATTGACGAAAAAAGATGGCGTTTTCTCCGTGTTGAACGGCGACAGGCCTTTCCATTCGCGGCCGGACTTGGTCAGTTTCACCCGCCGCCGGACCACCTCGGAGACCGGAAGCCTTGCTTTAATGTCGTCGAGAAAGGAGGTCGGAAATCGCATGGTTGGAGTTTAGCCTGACTTCGGCCGATTGGGCCGATTGAATCCTGATCGCTTAGGTTTGTCCCGGATATGCACAGAGCCTTTGTTCGGGTGAGCCGTCGCCTTGACGCGCGGACAAATATTCGTGATCGGCGTCGAATTTGCCCGTTGCCGAAGCGGGGCGCTCTGGCCGCTAGCCGGGAGCGCCATCTCGAATCCGGATCGCGATTGGACGGCGATGTCAGCGGGCGGCGCGGTCGGGAAGCAGGCCGCGCGCCTCGGCGAGGTGATCATAGCGCCGGCGAAAGCTGCCGAGCCCCATCGTGTCGGAGCGCAGCTCGATGATGAAATCATGCAGCTCCGCCGCTGGCGCCAGCGCCTCGACATCGTCCCAGCCGGGCCAGCCGGGCTTTTCCATATAGCCGAGGATCTGACCGCGCCGGCCGGAGAGCAGGCGCTGCGTCGCGGCGGTGAATGAATTTGGGACGCTCACGGTCACCAAGTCGATTGGCTCCAGCAGAATTGGCTCGGCCTTGGCGAGCCCTTCGCCAATGGCGTTGCGCGTCGCGGTCTTGAACGCCATTTCCGAACTGTCCACCGCATGGAAGGAGCCATCGACCAGGGTCACGCCGACATCGACGACGGGATAGCCGAAGGGGCCTTTCTGCATCGCCTCCTCGGCGGCGTCGCGGACCGCCGGAATATATTGCCTCGGCACCGCGCCGCCGACGATCTTGTCGGTGAACAGGAAGCCCGCGCCGCGCGGGCGCGGCTCGATCTCCAATTTGACGTCGGCGAACTGGCCATGGCCGCCGGTCTGGCGCTTCAATCGCGAATGCTGGGAGACCGATCTCCGGATTGTCTCCTTGTAGGCGACCTTCGGCGAGCTGACCGAAACCTGAAGATTGTAGACCGTGGCCAAGCGCTCAAGCGCGACATTGAGATGGATCTCGCCGCACCCTTTCAGGAGCATGTCGCCGGTCTCGACATTATGTTCGAGGCTCAGGGACGGGTCTTCTTCAACAAGCTTGTGCAAGGCGCCCGAGAGCTTCACATCATCCTTGCGATCCTTCGCGGCTACGGCCAGCGCATAGAGCGGCGGCGGCGGCGCGGGGAAGGACAGGCTCGCAGCGGCGCCGACTGTCCCGAGAACGGCCCCCGTCTGGATCCCTTCGAGCCGCCCGAGCGCGACCAGCTCGCCGGCTTCGGCTCGGCTTCGGGCGTTCGCACCGCCTCGCCCCCGATAAAGCGCGAGACGCCGCCGACGCGCGCGCCATTGAAGCTCGCGCCGTCGCGCAGCACGCCGCGCCAGACGCGGCCATAGGCCAGCTTGCCGGCATGGACGGTCTTGAAGATCTGCGCCAGCGGCTGGTCTCCCGCGGCGACGCCTCGGCGCTCGGCGGCGACGCGCGAGTCCGGCGCGTCGTGGCGCAAGGCCTTCCACAGACGCGCGATCCCGTGCCCATGCGCCGCCGCGCCGAAAAGAACCTCGACGATCGCGGCGCTCGCTTGGTCTTTTCTCAAGTGCTGGTAGATTTCGGCCGAGGTCGGAGCGACATCCTCGAGGAGCTGCTCCATCAGCGCGTCGTCATGGTCGGCCAAGGTCTCGGTCAGGCCGGCCAGCGCCTCCTTCTCCGGCTCGCGCATTTCGGACGGCAGCTCGATCAGCTCCGAGCTTTGCTTTGGACGATAGCGATACGCGCGCCCGGCGACGACATCGACGAAGCCGATCACGCTATCGCCTTCGCGGATCGGGATTTGGCGGAGCAGGAGCGGGCGCTTCGAATGGGTCTGGAGAGCGGCGAGCATATCGTCGACGGAGCCCGCGAGCGTGTCGATCTTGTTGACGAAAATGAAATGCGGAAGGCCGCTTTCCTCGAGCGTCCGCAAGATGACCGGCAAGGTCGACGCGCGGTCAGCCGCGGGCTCGCAAACGACGACCGCGAGATCAACGGCCGTCAACGCGGCCGCGGTCTCGAAGCTGAACTCCACCGAGCCGGGGCAATCCAGGATGGACCAGCGATCGCCCAAATATGTGCAATGGCCGAGCCGGAGCTCGCTGCTCATCGTCCGGCCGCGCGGGTCGCTTGACCGTTTGAGCGGCGCGCCGGCCGCGGCCAAGAGCGCGTCGAACAAGGTCGATTTGCCGCTCCCATAGGGGCCGACGAGAGCGACCGAGCGAGGTCCCGCCGCGGCGGGCTTCGAAGAAGATCCTGTCATGATGACGCCTCCCTTCCTCCTTCAGGGCCGTCATTTGGCGCGACCCCATCAGTCCAGAACGGCTTCGCTCCGTCAAAGGATCCCGGGCTCTGGCGAATCACGGATGGGCCAAGGCGGATCCGGCCTAACGAGCCCAGCCGGCGCGAAACTAAGCCACCTTTCGATCGGGCTCCGTCGGGCGCGACTCCGCTTTCGGCGGGATCGGGGCCTTTATGAGCCTACGGCCGATATAAGCGCTGAACGCCTCCATGTAGAGATAAGTGACGGGCGTGGTGAACAGCGTCAGGATTTGCGACACGAGGAGGCCGCCGACCACGGCGACGCCGAGCGGTTGCCTCAGATCCGCGCCGGCGCCGATTCCGATCGCGATCGGCAGGGCGCCGAGAATGGCGGCCATCGTCGTCATCATGATCGGTCGAAAGCGTAGGACGGCGGCCTCGTAAATCGCCTCCTCGGCGGTTTTCTGCTCGACCCGTAGGCGCTCCAAGGCGAAATCGATCATCATGATCGCGTTCTTCTTGACGATGCCGATCAGCATGATCAGGCCGATGATCGCCATCATCGTCAGGTCGAAGCCGAAAAGACGGAGAACGACCAGGGCGCCGACCGCGGCCGAGGGAAGGCTGAGGAGAATCGTGAAGGGATGAATGAAGCTCTCATAAAGGACGCCGAGGACGATATAGACGGCGAAAAGCGCGGCGGCGATGAGCATGGGCTGGGTCGACAAGGAGTTTTGGAACTCCTGCGCGGTTCCCTGGAAGGAGGTCTGCAAGGTCGGAGGCAGGCCGATTTCCTTCTCGGCTTGCTGGATCATGGCGACGGCTTGGCCAAGCGAAACGCCGGGCCGAAGGTTGAACGACAAGGTGACGGACGGAAACTGCCCTTGGTGATTGACCGAGACGGTCGCCGGCCTCGGCGTGAGCTTGGCGAATTGGCTGAGCGGGATCAGCTTGCCGGCGCCGCCATGCACGTAGAGGCGCGACAGGGCGGACACGTCCTGCTGATATTTCGGCGCGACTTCGAGAATGATGTGGAACGTGTTCAGCGGTCCGTAGAGCTGGGCGATATAAGGTTGGCCGAATGCGTCGTAAAGGGTTTGCTCGATCGTCGTGATGTTGACGCCGAGACGGGAGGCGGCGTCGCGATCGACCTTGATCATCAATTGCGGGCTGCCGGTCTGGAGATCGCTCGCGACGTCCTGAAGCCCCGGCAGCGATTTCGAGCTTGGCCAGCAGTTTCGGCGCCCATTCATTGAGCTCGTCGGGGTCGGTGTCGAGCAGCGTATATTGATATTGCGTGCGGGCGAGGCGCGCGCCGACCTGAATATTCTGGATTGATTGCAGATAGGTCGAAATGCCCGGAAGCGCCGCGAGCTTGGGGCGCAGGCGTTGGATGATCTGTTGCGCCGTCGCGCTTCTTTGATCGAAGGGCTTGAGCTGAATGTAGAGGCGCCCGGTGTTCAGCCCGGCGCTCGCGTTGCCGCCGATGAAGGAGCCGAAGCTTAAAACGTCGGGATCGGCGAGGATGATCCTGGCCACGGCTTCCTGGCGCTCGGCCATGCCTTGGAAGGAGATGTCCTGATCAGCCTGCGTGAAGGCGAAGATGAGGCCGGTGTCTTCTTGCGGGAAGAAGCCTTTCGGCGTCGTGACGAAGAGCCAAGCGGATAGCGCGATGAGCGCGAGATTGGTCAGCATGACGGTGCGGCGATGCCGAAGCGAGAGTTTCAACAGCCGCTCATAGCCGGCGATGGCGGCTTCGAATGCGCGCTCGCTCCACGCGTAAAGGCGGCCGTGGCGCTCCTCCTTCGGATTTTTGAGCACGAGCGACGCCATCATCGGCGAGAGCGTCAAGGCGATGACGGCGGATAAGACAACCGCCGCGCTCACGGTGACGCCGAATTCGCGAAACAGGCGGCCGATGACGCCGCTCATGAACAAAAGCGGGATGAAGACCGCAATCAGCGAGACCGTGATGGAGACGATGGTGAAGCCGATCTCCCGCGATCCGGCGAGAGCCGCGGTCATCCGGTCGCTGCCTTCCTCCATATGACGGAAGATATTTTCCAGCATCACGATGGCGTCGTCCACGACGAGACCCACCGCGAGCGTCAGCGCCATGAGGGAGAGATTGTCGAGGCTGTAGCTAAGTAGATACATGACGCCAAATGTTCCGAGGAGCGACAAGGGAACGGTCACGCTCGGAATAAGGGTCGCCCAGAAATTTCGCAGGAAGGCGAAAATCACGATCACGACGAGAACGATCGTCCCAGCGAGCGTCAGCTTCACGTCGCTGAAACTGTCGCGGATGGAGATCGAGCGGTCGCTGACGACGGTCAGCTTGACCGAGGGTGGGATCGAGGCCTGGAGCGTCGGCAGGAGCGCCTTGATCCGATCGACGAGCTCTATGGTGTTCGCGCCGGGCTGGCGCCATATTCCGATCATCTCGCCGCGCAGGTCGCCAATCCAGCTCGCCTGCAACGGGTTTTCCGCGCCAATGCTCACCGTCGCGACGTCGCCGACGCGCACCGGAGCGCCGTTGCGATAGACGATGACGGACTTGGCGAGTTCGTCCGGTGAAAACAGCTGCCCATTGGTCCCGATCTGATAGGCCTGCCGCGGCCCTTGAAGCGTGCCGACGGGGAGGTTCGCGGTATTGCTCGCGACCGCATTGGCGACCTCGTCCAAGCCGACGCCGCGCGCCGCGAGCGCCAGTGGATTGACCATGATCGTCGGCGCGAATTTTTGCTGGCCGAAGATCCCGACTTGGCCGACCCCGATCAACATCGAGATTTGTTGGGCGATGTTCAGATCGGCGTATTGATCGAGTTCGGTCAGCGGCATCGTCTGGGATGTAAGCCCGAGGATGAGAATTGGCTGGTCGGCCGGATTGACCTTTCGATAGGTCGGCGGCGTCGGAAGATTCTTCGGCAGATAGCCGAGCGCGGCGTTGATCGCTCCCTGCACGTCGCCCGCCGCTCCGTCGATGTTGCGGGAGAGGTCGAATTGCAGCGTCACGACGGTCGTGCCAAGGACGCTGGTCGAGGTGATTTGATTGACTCCGGGAGACTCTGCGAATTGTCGCTCAAGCGGCTGCGCGACCGAGGCCGCCATCGTCTGCGGGTCCGCGCCGGGAAGGTTCGCCGTGACCGCGATGGTTGGAAAATCGACCGTCGGCAAGGCGGCGATGGGGAGAAGATTATAGCCGACCATGCCGCCGATCATGAGCGCGGTCATGAGAAGCGTGGTGGCGATGGGCCGTCTGATCGAGACCGCCGAAATGTTCATTTTGGCGGTCTCTGACCCTGGATGGTCGGCGCGGCCGGGGGCGGCGCATTCTGGGCGAGCGCGTCCGTGATTTGCACTTTAGCGCCCGGCTGCAATTTGAATTGACCGGCGGTGACGACCTGCTCCCCGACGTGGAGGCCGGACCCGATGAGCGCCATGTTGCTTTCGGTCTGGATCACGGCAATGGGGCGCATCTCCACCGTCAAATCGGGCTTCACCACATAGGCGTAACTGCCGTTCAAGCCAGTCTGAACGGCGGCGGCTGGAATGTTGACGCCGTCGTGAACGACTTCCAGAACGAGATGCGCATTGACGAACTGGCCCGGCCACAGAGCAGTGTCCTCATTGGCGAACTCCGCTTTGAGCTTCACCGTTCCTGTCGTTTGATCGACGGCATTGTCGATCAGGTTGAGGACGCCCGCCGAAATCTCTCTCTGATCGGCCTGGTCGAAGGCCTCGACGCGCAGCGGACCGCCCTGCATCGCCATGCGGACGCGGTGAATATCCGCCTCGGGCAGCGTGAACACGACATAGATCGGCTTGATTTGCGTCACTGTGAGCAAGACCGGCGCGTTATTGCTGTTGGCCTGGACCAGATTGCCAAGATCTACCTGGCGGATCCCCGTCACGCCGTCGATGGGCGATTTGATCGCCGCATATTCAACATTGAGTTCGGCGGCTTCGATTTGCGCCTGATCATTTTGAATCGTCGCGGCATCCTGCGCGACCGTGGCTTTTTGGGTCGCCCATTGCTGCTCGGGCGCGAATTCCCGCGTCAGGAGCTTGCTATAGCGCTGCAGATCCGTTTGGGCGTTGGCGAGCGCGGCCTGATCCTTGGCGAGAACCGCCCGCGCCTGGTCGAGCGCGGCCTGATAGGGGCGTGGATCGATCTGGACCAAGAGATCGCCAGTATGGACGATTTGCCCTTCCCGGAAATTGATTTTTGTGATGCCGCCTTCGACCCGGCTTTTGATCGCCACGGTGTTGAAGCCAACAACCTGGCCAAGGCCACGCAAAATTACCGGAACGTCGCGCCCCACGGCGATCGCCGTTCGGACCGGCGCGGCGGACTCTTGCTGTTTGGCTTCGCCTTCATGAGTCGCCGTATATCGGTGGCGGATGGCGATGAGCGCGCCGGCGACGACCATGAGGCACGCCAGCCCGATCAAGATTCTTCGCATGTACATAAAAAACCAAAACCCCGCTTCGGGCGCTTCCGAGGCGATCGAGCTTGAAGGCCATAACGCTCCCCTTTGGCGGGAGTTCCCGCAGCTGCTCCCTCGCCCAAGACGAAGCTCGCTTCGCCGTTTAGGCCACGCACCGAGCCGCGAGCGTCGGAACGCCGCGTTTGGGCTTGCAAAGAGCGGCGCGGACCGGATCAAGCCGCGCTTATGGCGGCGGGCGCATCTCATATAAATTTCATAATGAGGCTTTTAGGGCGCGGTTGAGCGCTTAAATAAAGGGTCGTCCGCGCGCAAACTGCATATGTCCGCTCCAACCGAGGACGGACCGCCAGCAGGATCCGAGGCCATGGATCTGCTCAACAAGAACGACCAGCCGCCTCTTGGCGCCAATCCGGATTGGACGATCCCGCAACGGTTCGACGCTTATGGCGCGGCCGAGCATCGCATCTGGGTCACGCTCTACGACCGCCAGACCGAGATCCTTCCGGGGCGCGCCTGCGACGCCTTTCTGCATGGACTCGACGCGCTTGATCTCCACGGCGCCGGCATTCCGGATTTCCTGCGCTTGAACGAGCGGCTCAGCGCGCTCACCGGGTGGCGGGTTGTGGCGGTCCCGGGCCTCGTGCCTGACGCGGTGTTCTTCGAGCATCTCGCGCATCGGCGTTTTCCGGCCGCCAATTTCATTCGCGGCGGCGACCAACTCGACTACCTCCAAGAGCCCGATGTTTTTCATGACGTCTTTGGCCATGTCCCGCTTCTGACCAATCCGGTCTTCGCCGATTACATGCAGGCCTATGGCGAGGGCGGGCTTCGCGCGCTGGGGCTCGGGCGCCTGCATAATCTGGCCCGGCTCTATTGGTACACGGTCGAGTTCGGCCTGATGGAAACATCGGCGGGGCTCCGGATCTATGGCGCGGGGATCGCCTCGTCTAGAACGGAGTCGGTTTTCGCGCTCGAATCGGCCTCGCCGCACCGCGTCGGTTTCGATCTCGAACGGGTGATGCGCACGCCCTATCGCATCGATGATTTCCAGCAGATCTATTTCGTCGTCCCGTCGCTGCAATGGCTACTGGACGCAACTCTCAAGACGGATTTCGGTCCGCTCTACGCGAGGCTCGCCGAAACGCCGGATATGGAGATCGCCGCCATCGCGCCGGGGGACAGGCTGTTGGCGCGGGGGACGCAGGCCTACGCGCGGGGCCTCGTCGATCAATGCGCGTAAGTTTGACCGGTCGGGAGGTTCGATAGGGATCGCATCGAGCTTCGGCGCTTTGTTCAGCGATTCCTCGCGGAAGGATGAAGAAGGATGAACCCGTTTCCTCACGATGCGACCCAAGCTGAACTCCGCGCCGACAATCCCGCCGGAACCGATGGGTTCGAATTCGTCGAATTCGCCCATCCGCGACCGGAAGCGCTCGCGGCTCTTTTCACGCAAATGGGTTTCGCGCGCGTCGCCAGCCATAAGTCGCTGCCGATTGACCTCTATCGCCAGGGCGACGTCACTTACATCTTGAACGCCGACCGCGACAGTTTTGGCGGCCGCTTCGTCGATGTTCATGGTCCTTGCGCGCCCGCCATGGGCTGGCGCGTCATCGACGCCACTCACGCTTTCGCCCACGCGGTGGCGAAGGGGGCGAAACCCTACGCCGGGGACCTTGGCGCAAAGACGCTCGACGCTCCGGCGATCGAGGGCATAGGCGGCAGCCTCATTTATTTCATCGACCGCTACGGCGCCAGAGGCTCGCCCTACGGCGGCGCCTTCATGTGGCTCGGTGAAGAAGATCCGAAGCCGTTCGGTTGCGGGATAGAATATCTCGATCATCTGACCAATAATGTGTTTCGCGGCGACATGGACCGCTGGTATCGATTCTATCGAGACCTCTTTAACTTCCGCCAGATCCGCTATTTCGACATCGAAGGAAAAAAGACCGGCTTGTTCTCGCGCGCCTTGACCAGCCCCTGCGGCAAGATCCGCATTCCGATCAATGAATCCGCCGACGACAAAAGCCAGATCGAGGAATATCTGCGTCAATATAACGGCGAGGGCATTCAGCATATCGCCTGTGGCTGCCGCGACGTCTATGAAACCGTGCGGAGCCTCGCGGCGCGAGGCCTCTCCTTCATGCCGCCTCCGCCGGCCTCCTATTATGAGGGGATCGAGGCGCGACTGCCCAGGCATGGCGAGCCGCTGGAGCAATTGCGCGCGGACGGCCTGCTCATCGACGGCGAACGCGTTGAAGGGGAGCCGCCGAAGCTCCTGTTGCAGATCTTCTCGAAGACCGTGATTGGCCCGATCTTCTTCGAGTTCATTCAACGCAAGGGCGACGAAGGCTTCGGCGAAGGGAATTTTCGCGCCCTGTTCGAGTCAATCGAAAGGGACCAGATCCGCCGCGGCGTGATCAGCGCGTAGGGCGAGCTCTCGCCTCAGCGCGGCTTTTTTAAATGTGGCAAGCCGTGGCCAGCCCGGGGCATTGCGTTTGGCGCATTGTCCGACGGGGGGGAGCGGCCGCCGGCCCGACGTTTCACCCGAACCTGAACCATTCGGCGCTTCGGACGTTCCAATTGAGGGAAAACGTCGGGGTGAGGAAATATGCGAGCGATTTTCAAGAATTCGAGAGCCGCCTGTTTTCTGGGCGGGATGCTGGGAGCGTCATTGCTTTTGGCCATGGGCGGCGTTGCTCAGGCCCAGGAAATTACCGGCGTCCCTGGCTCGCCCAGCGCGACGGAGACGATCAGCGGGGACCAGCTTCCGCCGCCGCCGCCCACATTCCGCGGCAAGATCGAGCGCAACGCGGCGCAATCCAAGCCTTATTGGCCGCCGCGCGTAGCGCCGCCCAAGGGCGCGCCGAATATTTTGCTCATCATGACCGATGACGTGGGATTTGCCACTCCCTCGACCTTCGGCGGCGTCATCCCGACGCCGAGCCTCGACAGAATTGCGAACGAGGGCTTGCGATACACCAATTTCCACTCGACGTCGCTGTGCTCGCCGACCCGCGCGGCGCTGATCACCGGACGCAACCATCATTCAGCGGGATTTGGCGTGGTCGCGGAGCAGGCGACCGGTTTTCCCGGCTACGACTCGATCATTGAACGCGACAAGGCGACAATCGGCCGGATCCTCAAGGACAATGGCTATCGGACCTCCTGGTTCGGCAAGGATCACAACACGCCGACTTTTCAGGCGAGCCAGGATGGTCCCTTCGACCAATGGCCGATCGGCATGGGCTTTGAATATTTTTATGGCTTCATCGGCGGCGATACGAGCCAGTGGCAGCCGAACTTGTTCCGCAACACGACCGCGATCTATCCCTATGTCGGCAAGCCGGGCTGGAACCTCATCACCGCCCAGGCCGACGATGCGATCGCCTACATGAACCGCATCAACGCGCTGGCTCCGGAGCAGCCGTTTTTCTTGTATTACGTGCCGGGCGGCACCCACGCGCCGCATCACGCGACGCCCGAATGGATCAAGAAAATCAGCGATATGCATCTGTTCGACAAGGGCTGGGACGCGGTCCGCGAGCAGATCTTCGAGAACCAGAAGAAGCTCGGCGTCATTCCGCAGGACGCCAAGCTCACGCCCTGGCCGCACGACCTCCTGAAACACTGGGACGAACTGACCGACGACGAGAAAAAGCTGTTCATCCGGCAGGTTGACGTTTACGCCGCCTATCTCGCTTATACCGATCACGAGATCGGCCGCGTGATCCAGGCTGTCGAGGACATGGGCAAGCTCGACAACACGCTGATTATTTACATTAGCGGAGACAATGGCTCGTCCGCCGAGGGGACGCTCATCGGCACGCCGAACGAAGTCGCGATGTTCAACGGCGTCCAGGTCCCGGTCGAGGATCAGCTCAAATATTTCTATGACGTCTGGGGGTCGGACAAGACCTACAACCACATGGCGGTGCCGTGGACCTGGATGTTCGACACGCCTTTCTCGTGGACCAAGCAGATCGCATCGCATTTCGGCGGCACGAAACAGGGCGTGGCGATCTCATGGCCGAAGGTGATCAAGGACAAGGGCGGGACGCGCTGGCAATTCCACCATGTCATTGACATTGTCCCGACGATCCTCGATGCGGCGGGAATCAAAGCGCCCAAGATCGTCGACGGCATTCCACAAAAGCCTATCGAGGGCGTGAGCATGGCCTACACGTTCGATAAGGCCAACGCCGATGCGCCGTCGCGTCACAGGACGCAATATTTCGAAATGATGGGCGACCACGCGCTCTATCATGACGGCTGGATCGCCAGCACGAAAGTCATGCGCCCGCCGTGGGACGTGCTTGGCAAGGTCTCTCAGGATCCCGCCGGCTTTCCTTGGGAGCTTTACGACCTGCGTAAGGATTGGACCCAATTCGAAAACGTCGCGGCCAAAAATCCCGAGAAGTTGAAGGAGCTACAAAATCTCTTCTGGGTTGAAGCCAAGAAGTACAACGTCTTGCCGCTCGATGCGTCGGTCGCGACGCGCCTCGTGCAGCCGCGGCCCAATCTCACCGCCGGACGCAATGTCTTCACCTGGTCAGGCGAGATGACTGGCACGCCGAATGGCGACGCGCCGTTCATTCTCGACTCTTCGTATAATTTCAAGGCCGAGGTTGAGATCCCCGAGGACGGCGCCGAGGGCATGATCGTGACCCAGGGCGGCAGGTTCGGCGGCTATGGATTCTATCTGCTGAAGGGCAAGCCCGTGTTCCTATGGAACCTCGTCGACCTCAAGCGCGTGCGTTGGGAAGGACCCGAGGCGCTGGCGCCGGGCAAACATAAGCTGGAGTTCGACTTCAAATATGATGGCCTTGGAATTGGCACGCTCGCGTTCAATAGCGTCAGCGGCATTGGACGCGGTGGAACCGGCGTGCTGAAGGTCGATGGCGCGGAGGTCGCTCGCCAGACGATGGAGCGGACGCTCCCATTGATTCTCCAATGGGACGAGAATTTCGACGTTGGCGCCGACACCGGCACGCCGGTTGACGACGAGGATTACCAGGTTCCGTTCCGGTTCACCGGTAAGCTTGACAAGCTGACCTTGACCATCGACCGGCCGAAGCTCTCGCCGGCGGACGAGAAACAGCTGAGCGAAGCGCAACGGAACAACAAGGCGAGCGAATAGCGCGGCGTCGCCCTCCTTGTTCCGCGACCGGCGGCTCGCAATATACACAGGGTGGATCGTTTTCCAACGGATGTCGCCATCCGTTGGACCCAATAGAGGGGTCGGCTTATTATCTAAATTCTGAGGGCATGTTCTAACCGAAAAAGTCGATCAATTTTCGGAGCATGCTTTTGCGACGATCTCCGCGGCGGGCCAGCGCTGGTCGCGGGGCGCGTTAGGCGCCCGAGCTTTTCATGAAAGGCTCGGCGAGCGTCGAGGAGATGCAGCCTATGACGCATAAGTATATGCATGGTTTCGGCAATGAGTTCGAGACCGAAGCGCTGCCCGGCGCCTTGCCGCAGGGGCAGAATTCGCCGCAACGCTGTCCTTACGGACTTTACGCGGAGCAGGTGTCGGGTTCGCCCTTCACCGCGCCGCGCGCCTCCAACGCGCGCTCCTGGCTCTACCGCATTCGCCCTTCGGTCAAGCACGCCGGCCGTTTCGCGCGCATCGGCGTGCGCAATTGGAAAACCGCGCCGCATATCGTCGACCACGGCCTACCGCTGGGCCCCTTGCGCTGGGGACCGCCGCCAATTCCAAGCGAGCCGCTCACTTTCGTCACCGGCATGCGCACCATGACGACGGCGGGCGACGTGAACGCCCAGACTGGAATGGCCGCCCATCTATATCATGTCACCGAAGACATGATGGATGATTATTTCTACAACGCCGACGGCGAATTGCTGATCGCACCGCAGTTGGGGGGGCTCGACATCGCCACCGAACTCGGCCGCATCGAAATTGGGCCGGGCGAAATCGCCGTCGTCCCGCGCGGGCTGAAATTCAAGGTCAGCCTCGCCCACGGGCCGTCGCGCGGTTATGTGTGCGAGAACTACGGCGCAAGATTTACTCTTCCCGAACGCGGACCGATCGGCGCCAATTGCCTGGCCAATCGGCGCGACTTCAAGACCCCCGCGGCATGGTTTGAGGAGAAGGAGACGCCATGCCGCCTCACCGTCAAATGGTGCGGCGGCTTTCATCGCACGGAGATTGGCCATTCGCCTCTCGACGTCGTCGCCTGGCACGGCAATTACGCGCCCTATAAATATGACTTGCGCAGCTTTGCGCCGGTCGGCGCCCTCCTGTTCGACCACCCGGACCCGTCGATCTTCTCGGTGCTGACGGCCCCTTCGGCCGAGGCCGGCGCCGCGAATGTCGATTTCGTCATTTTTCCCGAGCGCTGGCTCGTCGCCGAACATTCGTTTCGGCCGCCATGGTATCACGTCAACATCATGAGCGAATTCATGGGCCTGATTTTCGGCCGGTATGACGCCAAGGCGCAGGGCTTCGCGCCGGGCGGCGTCTCGCTTCACAATTGCATGCTGCCGCATGGGCCGGACAAGGAGGCGTTCGACAAGGCGAGCCTTGGCGAGCTCGAGCCGCAGAAGCTCACGGACACCCTGGCCTTCATGTTCGAGACGCGCTACCCGCAACATGTGACGGAATACGGCGCCAAGCTGCCGACCCTGCAAAGCGACTACATCGATTGCTGGCGCGGCTTGGACAGGCATTTCGATCCGAAGCGCCGGGAGTGGGCGGGCCCATGAAACTGGCGACCCTGCGAACCGGGGCGCGCGATGGAGGGCTCGTCGTCGTCTCGCGCGATGTGACGAGGGCGACCGACGCCGGCGCGATCGCCGCCACTCTACAGGATGCGCTTGACGATTGGACGCGCGTCGCTCCGAGCTTGGAGGCTTTGGCGGCGCAGCTTGAAATCGGCGCCGTTCCGGCCGAGCGCTTTCACGAGCATGACGCGCTGTCGCCGCTGCCGCGCGCGTTTCAATGGCTCGACGCCTCGGCCTATGTCAATCATGTCGAACTGGTGCGCAAGGCGCGCGGCGCCGAGATGCCGCCGAGCTTTTGGACCGATCCGCTCATGTACCAGGGCGGATCGGACGTGTTCCTCGCGCCGCGCGCGCCAATCGAGATGGCGGACGAAAGCTTCGGCATAGATTTCGAAGCCGAAGTCGCCGTCATCGTCGATGATGTCGCGATGGGCGCGAGCCGCGAGGCCGCCGCCGCCGCGATCGCGCTTGTCCTGCTGGTCAATGACGTGTCGCTGCGCAATCTTATCCCTGCGGAGCTCGCCAAGGGCTTCGGCTTTGTACAATCGAAACCGTCCTCCGCCTTTTCGCCTGTCGCGGTCACGCCAAGCGAACTCGGGCCCGCATGGGACGGCGGAAGGCTGCATCTTCCTTTGCTCGTCAGCCTCAATGGCGCGCCCTTCGGACGCGCCGACGCCGGCCTCGACATGATTTTTGATTTTCCCGGCCTCATCGTTCACGCAGCCAAGACCAGATCTTTATCGGCGGGAACCATCATTGGCTCCGGCACCGTCTCGAACAAAGGCGCGGATGGCGGCCCTGGCCGCCCGATCACCGATGGCGGCGCCGGCTATTCCTGCCTCGCCGAAATACGGACGGTGGAGACGATTTTGGCGGGAGCGCCGAAAACGCCCTTCATGCGGTTTGGCGACACGGTGCGCATCGAGATGCGGGACGCCGACGGCCGATCAATTTTCGGCGCGATCGAGCAAACGGTCGAGCCTTATCCGGGAGCCGCCGATGAGCGTCGTCCCGCGCCTTTCGGCGCGGCGGCGGATTGAGCTCTGCTTCGACGAAAGATCTTCGAGATGCCTGATCCCGTCCTCTATGGCTATTGGCGGTCGAGCGCGTCCTATCGGGCGCGCATCGCGCTGAACCTCAAAGGGATCGCCGCGCAAAGCGCCTTCGTGCATTTGCGCAAAGGCGAACAGAACAGCGAGAGCTATCGCGCGCTCAACCCCGCCGGCCTCGTGCCCGCATGGCGCGAGGCTGATGGATTCACGCTCGGCCAGTCGCTCGCCATCATCGAATATCTCGACGAAATCCATCCCGACCCGCCGCTGCTGCCTGATGATCCGAGGCTTCGAGCGATGTGCCGCGAGATCGCCTACGCCATCGCCTGCGACATTCACCCGCTCGCCAATTTGCGGGTTCTGGAAAAGCTTGCGGCGGACTTTGGCGCGGACTCGGAGGCGCGCGCCGTATGGAGTCGGCATTGGATCGGGCGGGGCTTCGCGGCGATTGAAGCGCGGCTTGTTGGCGTGGCCGGACGCCATGCGGTCGGCGACCAGATCACGCTCGCCGACATTTGCCTCGTCCCCCAGGTTTACAATGCGCGCCGTGTCCGGGTCGATTTGTCGCCCTATCCGCGGATCGTCGCGGTTGACGCCGCCGCGCGCGAGCAGCCGGCCTTCGCGGCCGCCGCGCCTGAAGTTCAAGCGGACGCCGAGTAGTGGCCGATCTCGGACGATTTCAAAGACACTCGAGCCGCGCCGGAGTCGTCGCCCGGCGCGTGTGAGAGGACTGGCGCGCTGAGCCAATCCAAGGCGCCGCGGCCGGCCGCCGCGCCGGTCGCGAAACAGGCCTGCAGAAGATAGCCGCCGGTCGGCGCCTCCCAGTCGAGCATTTCGCCGGCGACAAACACGCCGGGGTGACGGGACAACATGAAGTTCGCGTCGATTTCATCGAACGCGATCCCGCCAGCGGTGGAGATCGCGCGCGCGATCGGCGCGACGCCGACGAGGCGCAGGGGGGCGGCGTTGATGACGTTAGCGAGCTGCGAAGGCGCCATTGCAGATAGCTGTTCGGGCCAAGCGCCGGCGACCTCGTGAATGAGGCCGATCGCCGCCGGCGGCAGATGGATCGCCTTGCGCAGGAAGGTCGCGATCGATTGCTTGGCTTGTCGCGCCGCGATCCGCTCTTCGATGTCGGCGAGGCTGAGATCGGGACGAAGCGCGACATGAAGGATTGCTTCTCCGCTTGCGTCGATCGCGTCGCGCAAGGCCGCCGACAAGGCGTACACCGCGCCGCCCTCGAGCCCGGACCTCGTTATGACCGCTTCGCCACGCGCGGCGCTGTCGCCGAAGATAAGCGCGATATTCTTGAGCGGCTGGCCTTCGAAACGCGTGCGGAAGAGATCGGACCAGCTGGCGATGAACCCGCAATTTGCTGGGCGTAGAGAGGCCACCGCAATTCCCGCCCGCGTCATCGTTTCGGTCCAGCTCCCATCGGAGCCGAGGCCGGGCCAGCTCGCGCCGCCCAACGCCAGCACAGTTGCGTCGGCGCGGACCTTGGCGCGCCCATCCGGCGGGCCGTCGAAGAGCAAGGCGCCGTCATCATCCCATCCGATCCAGTGGTGGCGCAACTCGAAGCCCACTCCCATGGAGCGGAGGCGCGCAAGCCAGGCTCGGAGCAGGGGCGAGGCTTTAAAGGCGGTTGGAAAGACCCGGCCGCTCGATCCGACAAAGGTCGCTTGGCCGAGGTTCTCGCACCACGCCCGCAGCGCGGTCGGCGGAAAATTCTCGATGGCGGGCCGCAGTCGCGGCGCGGCGGCGCCGTAACGCGCGAGCAAAGGCTCGATGTTTTCGCTGTGCGTGACATTCAGCCCGCCCCGCCCGGCGAGGAGGAGCTTGCGGCCCGGCGCGGACATGCGATCATAGACGGAGACAGAAACGCCGCCGTGGGCGAGGACCTCGGCGGCCATCAGCCCGGCGGGGCCGGCTCCAATCACAACGACATGCGGGCGGGTCGCAGACATCGCGCCTCTTTCTTCAATGCCGCCGATCCGATAGGATTTTTTGCGCGCTCGCGCCATGGGCGAAAAGGCTTGAACGAGGAGATTCGCGACAATGTTGACCGGACTTGTCCGCCAGGCGCCTTCAGAGCGGCGTTCGGCGAAAAGCGCCGCCGGGCTTCCAATTCGGCGATCGCGCGCCGCCGCGACAGCGCGGGGTTTCGCGCTTTTCGATACGGCGCTTGGCCAATGCGGCGTCGCTTGGGGCTCGGGCGGCGTTCTCGGCGTGCAGCTGCCGGAGGCGAACGCGGGCGAAACGCGGGCGCGCCTTCTTCAGCGTTTTCCTGGGGCGGATGAAGCGCCGCCGCCGCCCAATGCGCGGCGCGTCTGCGAAGGCGTCGCGGCGCTTTTGCGCGGCGACGCCAGCGATTTATCGACGATCGCGCTCGACATGGACGGCGCGCCGCCTTTCCATCGCCGCGTTTACGAGGCCGCGCGCGCCATTCCGCCAGGCGCCACGATGTCTTATGGGGAGCTCGCGGCGCGTCTCGGCGCGCCGGGCGCGGCGCGCGCCGTCGGGCAAGCGCTGGCGCGCAACCCTTTTGTGGTGATCGTGCCCTGTCATCGCGTGCTCGCCGCCGGCCGCAAGCTTGGCGGCTTCTCCGCGCATGGCGGACTCGCGACGAAGCTCAGGCTTTTAGCGATTGAAGGCGTGAACGTGAAAGGCATGGACATGCGAGCAATGTCGTGAGCTTGCGGCGGCGCGTGCGCTTAATCAATTCGCTCGCGTCCGGCCGTCGCGCGTTTGTCCTTGGGGCGTTGAGATTCGCGGCCGACATCTATCCTGGAGGATGCTCCAAAAAAGCTGACCGAGTTTTTCCATGGGGGCATGTGCGATTTTTTCGGACCGGAGCGATTCCTTCACGATCACGCGCCCACCCAGTCGGGAAGCGTTTGATGAATCGCGGCTTTGCCGGCGCGAATGATTGGCCGACCGATTTGCGCTGCGTCGGCGCCTCATTCTATCAAGGCGAGGGGAAGCGCCTTGCTTGTTGGCGTCTCTCCAACCAGTGCGAGACGAGGAGAGACGCATGTCGGACATCGCTTTTTTGGACCAGCTCGTTCTACGCGAGAGCGATGAGACCGATATTCCTGCCATTACCGCAATCTATCGGCACGCCGTGTTGACGGGCGGCGCGACGTTCGAGATTGATCCGCCGAGCGAGGCGGAAATGAAGGTTCGACGCCGCCTCATGCTCAAGGCCAATTATCCCTATCTAGTCGCCGAAAGCGAGGGCAGGGTGGCGGCCTACGCCTATGCGAACAGCTATCGCCAGCCCCCCGCCTATTTAAAGACCGTGGAGGATTCGATCTATGTGCGCGACGGCATGCAAGGCCGCGGAATTGGCCAAAAGTTGCTCGCGGCGCTCATCGACGAGGCGACGCGGCGCGGCTTTCGGCAAATGGTCGCCATCATTGGCGATTCCGCCAATCTTGGTTCGATCCGGCTGCATGAGAAACTGGGCTTCGCTTCTATCGGCAATCTTCGCGCCGTTGGCTGGAAGCACGGCCGCTGGCTTGACACGGTCTTGATGCAGCGTCCGCTTGGGTCTGAAGACGCCGAGCCTTGCTGACGGCAAGTTGATCCGCAAGGGCGGGCGCCGACAGGCTCCCGAGTTGCCGGCCAAGAATTTATAAATTCGCGAATGCGGCGAAGATTTGTCCGGTCGCATGCAGTTGATCGTGTCCGCCGTTGCGAAAAGCGGCGCATTCCTTTACAACGGCGCAAAAATGAGGGCTTGCGATGGCTGGTGATCAGGACGAGCGTTCAGAGACAAAAGCCGAGCCCAGCGCCGCGTCCGGCCCGCTTGGGCAGGAAGCTTCTTCGATCGAGTCGGAGCCGCAAGCGCCTGTCGAATCGCATTTGTCTCCCGAAGCTCCGCCGTCCGCTGGCGAAGCCGAGGCTGGCGTCAGTGCTCCGGAGCTGGCTTCCGTCGCGCCTGCCGAACAGTCGGCGGAAAAGCCGCGCGGCGGCAAAGTACCGCCTCTCGCCGCAGCGATCGTCGCCGGCGCCATTCTGGCCGTAGGCGGCGCTTTTGGACTGCGCTTTTTCGACGGCTCCAGGACGACGGCGGCTGATCTCGATGCGCGCGTCGCCGGTTTGAGCGCGCGCTTGGATTCTCTCGAGAAAAAGGCTGACGCCGCAGCGATCGCGGAGCGCAGTGCGCTGGCGGGAGTTGAAAGCCATATTGGCGTGGTAGAAAGCGCCGCAAGCAAGGCTGCGACGGCGACGAGCTCGGCGCTGCGGGATCTGCAGGGCAGGTTTGAGGCGCGTATCGCGGGGCTGGTTCATGCGCCAGGCGGCGCTTCGGACGAGCTGATCGATCTCGGGCCGCTCCAAACGCACATCGACGCTGTCGAAAAGAAGCTCGGATCGGTTGAGGCGGCGCTCGCCGCGCCTAAGGACGATATCCGCGCCCAGCAGGATCGTGAGAACGCCGCCTCGCAGATCGAGCAGGGCGCGCGCGCGCAAGCCGTGGCGATCGTCGCCGAAAGCCTGTTGCAAAGGGTCGATCGCGGCGCTCCCTATCAGGGTGATTTCGCGGCTCTAGAGGCCCTCGGCGTGGGGCAGGCCGAGCTCGCCCCGCTGCGGCCTTTCGCGGCGACTGGCGTGACGAGCCCGCGCCAATTGGCGGAGCAGTTTTCGAGCCTTGCTTCGAATGTGGCGATCATCGAGGAGGCCGCAGAGGACGCGAGCCTGCTCAACCGCCTGGCCCGAGAGGCGTCCCATCTCGTGCGCATCCGCCGGGTCGGCGACGTCGACCCCAAGGATGACGACGCCCCGGCCCTGGTGGCGCGCATTGAAAATGCGCTTGCGCGCCTTGATGTCGAAGAAGCGTTCAGTGTCTGGACGCAATTGCCCGCCGCCGCTAAAGCCAAATCGGCAAGCTGGGGCGAGGCCGTGAAGGCCAGGATCGATGCGGTGAACGCCGCCAGATCGCTTGAAGCCGACGCCGTCGCGGCGCTCGGCAAGCCGAAGTCGTGATCTCGCCGCGCCGGGATCTTGGTACGAAGCCTTCGACGAGAGAAACATGATCCGCGTCCTTATCTTTTTCCTTATCCTGATCGCCTTGGCTTTCTCCGAGGCTTGGCTGATCGACCGGCCGGGCGAAATCGTCCTGACTTGGCAAGGGTATCGGGTCGAAACCTCGGTCTTGGTTGGCGTTGGAGTCATCCTCGGCTTGGCGGCGGCGGTTCTATTCGTGTGGAGCCTGTTGCGCTACAGCTTTCGCTTTCCGTCACTTTTGAGCATCGCGACGCGATCGCGCCGTCGCGAAAAAGGCTATGCGGCTTTGTCGCGCGGCATGATCGCGGTGGGCGCCGGCGACGTCCAGCTCGCGCGCAAATCAGCCGCGGAAGCGCAAAAATATCTTCGCCATGAGCCTTTGACCTTGCTGCTCCGGGCTCAGGCGGCTCAGCTTTCGGACGATTCAGACGAAGCGGCGAGGGCATTCGAGGAGATGACCCGCCGCAACGAAACGCGCCTCCTCGGCCTGCGCGGGCTGCATGCCGAGGCGCAGCGTCGCGGCGACATCGATAAGGCGCATCATTTCGCGAGTGCGGCGCATGAGATCGCGCCGCTGCCTTGGACGGCGCGAGCCGGCGTCGAGCATCGCGCCGCCGCTGGGGATTGGCAAAGCGCTCTGGCGACGCTCGAAAGCGACGCGGGCGCGCGGCTCGTCGACAAGAAGACCCGCGAACGCCAGCGCGCCGTGCTCGAAACGGCGATCGCGGTCGACAAGGCGGAGACCGAGCCGGACGAGGCTTTGCGTCTCGCCCGCTCGGCGCTCAAGCGCCAGCCTGGTCTCGTTCCGGCCATTGCGCTTGTCGCCAAGCTTTTGAGCCGCAAGGGCGAAACGCGCCGGGTCACGAAATTGATCGAGGGCGCGTGGCCGCTCGCGCCGCATCCAGATCTCGCGAAGATCTATCTCAATTTGCGGACTGGCGAGTCCAATGCGGATCGTTTGGCGCGGGCGCTCGCGCTCGCGCGGCTCGCGCCGCGCGACGCGGAAAGTCGAATCGCCGTGGCGCAAGCGGCGATCGCCGCCGGCGACTATAAAGTCGCGCGCGAAAACATGCTGCCCTTGATCGAGGCGGGAGCGCGGCCAACGACCCGAATGTGCCTCATCATGGCCGATCTGGAGGAGGCTGAGCACGGCGCCGGGGGCTATGTGCGCGAATGGCTGGCGCGAGCGTCCCGAGCGCCGCATGATCCGGCCTGGGTCGCCGATGGGGTCATATCCGACCATTGGCTTCCCGCCTCGCCGGTCACCGGTAAGCTCGACGCCTTTGTCTGGCAGAGGCCAGTTGAACGTTTGAGCGCCAGCGTCGAGGCGGAGGAGGCCGTTTTCACCCCAATCCCGGCGGCGGCGCCCCGCGCCCAAATAGAAGACGCGCAGGGCAAGGCGCTTGCGGCGCCGACATTGGACAGCGCGGGGGAGCGCGCGTCGTCCGCCATCGAGACAGCAGCTCCGGGAGCTGTGGGGAGCGACGCCGTAGCGCCTGAAAAACCGGCGGCCGAGCAGGTCATATTCCCCCTGCCGGCGGCGCCGGATGATCCGGGCCAAGAAGAAAACCGGAAACCGCGCGGTCTCGCCCAGCTATTTTAATGCGATCTCGGCGCGCCGTGGTCATGCGAGCAAGGACCAGACCCGAGTTGCGAAACCAACCGGACCCGGTTAAGACGTGACGCGTTCCGGCCTGCGATTTCTTTCGAGGACGCCGCCGCAATAGCTCAGCTGGTAGAGCACCTCATTCGTAATGAGGGGGTCGGGGGTTCGAATCCCTCTTGCGGCACCAAATCACTGTCCTACGGCGTCCAAGAACGTCCATGACTCCTTTAAAAACAATGTATTATGATCTAAAGTCCGTCCAAGGGCGTCTTTAGTGGTGCGTTGGTATCCGCCCAAAATGTTGGTATATTTGTTGGTACAGCGTCGATACCAACAAATCAGATACCAACATGGCTCTCACCGATATGGAAATCCGGGCGGCCAAGCCCGGCGCGCGCCTCGTCAAGCTTTCGGATGGCGGCGGGCTGCAATTGTGGATCATGCCGGACGGCGCGAAGCGCTGGCGGCTCGCCTATCGGTTCGCCGGCGGACAAAAGCTTCTCGCGATTGGCGTTTATCCTGCGACCGGCCTTCGCGAGGCGCGAGACGCGCGAGACGAGGCCAAGCGCCTCTTGGCTGACGGACAGGACCCTTCGCTCGCTAAAAAGCTGGCCAGGGCCGCAAATGCCGCCCTATCCGCCAATACATTCGACGCCATCTCCCGCGAACTCCTGGACAAGAAAAGGCGCGAGGCGAAGGCCGATCGGACCTTGGGCAAGCTCGAATGGCTCTTGGTCTCGCCCGCCCCGCCATCGGCGCCCGCCCGATCGCCGAGATAACCGCCCCGGAAGTCCTGAGCGTTCTTCGCGCCGTCGAATCGCGCGGCCGGCACGAAACAGCAAAGCGGCTGCGGGCGACCATGGGCGAGGTTTTCCGCTACGCCGTCGCGACGGGACGCGCCGAGGCCGATCCGACCGGCGCATTGAAGGGCGCCTCGACTGCGCCGACCGTTCAGCATCGCGCCGCAATCATCGACCCGAAGGCGCTCGGCGGGCTTCTCCGCGCCATCGCGACGTATGACGGCGCACCGGAAACGCGGGCGGCGCTCGAATTGCTCGCCCTGACCTTCGTCCGCCCCGGCGAGCTTCGCGCAGCGGAATGGGCAGAATTCGATCTGGGCTCGGCCATATGGTCGATACCGGGCGAGAAAATGAAAATGAAGCGCCCGCATCGCGTCCCGCTCGCGCCGCGCGCCGTAACCATCTTGCGGGAGCTTCAAACGATAAGCGGACAGGGGAAATTTCTCTTCCCCTCCGTCCGCTCGTCAACTCGCTGCATGAGCGAGAACACGATCAACGCGGCGCTTCGGCGCATGGGCTTCGCTAAGGACGAAATGACGGGCCATGGATTCCGCGCCGTAGCCAGCACTCTGTTGAACGAGTGTGGCAAATGGAACGCCGACGCGATCGAAGCGCAACTCGCGCATGTCGAAAACGACGCCGTGCGCCGCGCCTACCATCGAGCTGATTATTGGAGCGAGCGGGTGGCGATGATGGCCTATTGGGCCGATTACCTGGACCAACTGCGCATGGGAGAAAAGATTATTCCAATTCGCACATAAGAGCACCTACGTAGGCGATTCATAATTTTTTCCAACCGGCAACAGAGCCGAATATCGCAATTTTCAAAAGTCAAGAGTGTGATCGTTTTCTTGGAGAAGTCTGTTAACTTCGAGGAAATCGCTCTAAGTCGTTGGTCTGTACGGCTCACAAGGAATGTGCATACCCGGGACAACCTCTTTTTTTTCAAAAAAGCCCCTTTTCTGGTTCCTATAAGACGCTACGCTGCAACCGTGGATCAAAAAGGTTCGCAGCGCGCCGCCCGCATGGCGGTCGGCGAGACAAGAAGAGCCGCCCAACCCCTGGCAGGGTTGACGCGGCTCTGTGGGTTTTACCCCGCGCTCGGCTAGGAGCGGGACAAGCCTACCTAGCGGCTCAACGCCTGTCAAAGGCAGATTGAACCGCTAGCTCGTCGACAAATGACGAAAGGCATTTCGTGTCCAGTTCACGCTTTGGCGTCGGCGTCCAGCCGAACGCATGTATAGATCATTTCCCCAAAACTGGCTTTCTCCGCCTCTCTTCTATCCTCGCGCCGGACGGCCCCATTCCCGTTGGTCGCTCGACTTGGTGGGCTGGCGTCAAGAGCGGCCGATTTCCAAAACCCGTCAAGCTTGGCCCGCGCATAACCGTTTGGCGGGTGGAAGACATCCTCGCCCTCATTGAAAACGGCGGGTGACGTATGGCGAGGCGGTATGATTGCCGCCGCGTCAAACTCAATTGGATCTATACGGTCGCAGAAGTCGCAAAGCTTCTGGGCGTGCATAAGCATACCGTAAGCCGATGGATTGAGCGCGGCCTTCCTCTCATCGAACAGAAACGACCGTTCCTTATTCTCGGGAGCGATCTACGCGAATTTTTGACCGCGCAACAGCCGCGCAAGCAACCTTGCCGCGTAGATCAAATTTATTGCGTTCGCTGTCGCGCGCCAAAGCGGCCGGCCGGCGACATGGTGGATTACATCCCCAAAACGCCGACGATCGGCCTCCTTCGCGGCATTTGCCCAAGTTGCGATTCGCTGATCCATCGCGTGGCCAATGTCGCCGCGCTCGCCACTCGTTGTGCGGCGATTTGACCCGTCACACGCCAACCCCCACAGGAACGCCTAAGCGATAGTCCAGCCCCCTTCCAGAATGTTGCTTTCAGAAAGGAAAGTCGAATGACCGTGAAAAGAAGCCCCTCGAAAACGAGAGAACGAAGCGTCGCTATCTCCAATTTCTTCGCGAGGTGAAAGGGCGTGACGAGGCTTCGCTCGATGCAGTGGCCAAGGCGCATTGAACGTTTCGACGAATATAACCGGCGGCGGGACTTCAAGAAATTTCATATCGAACAGGCGCGCGGCTTCAAGGCGCATTTGATGGAACAGCGCAACGCGCGCACCGGCGCGCCATTGTCCGCTTCTACCATCAATTCGACCCTTGGAATGTTGAAGGCGTTTTTCGTCTGGCTGGCCGGCGAGCCGGAGTATCGCGCGCGCATCAAATACGCCGACGCCGAATATTTTAATGCGCCGGAAAATCTGGCGCGCGTCGCGACGGCGCATCGACACAAGCCCTGCCCGACGCTCGCGCAAATTCGAGCCGTTCTCGACGCCATGCCGATTCGAAACGGAAATCGAACGGCGCGACCGAGCGCTTGTCGCTTTCGCGATCCTCACCGGCGCGCGCGACCGCGCCATCGTCTCCTTCAAGCTGAAGCATATAGACATAGAACACGAATTGCTGGAGCAGGACGCAAGGCAGGTGCTCACCAAGCGCGCCAAAACCTTCACCACCTGGTTCTTTCCGGTCGGCGAGGCCATTCAGCAAATCGTGGTCGATTGGGCAGCGTTCTTGCGGACCGAAAAGGGCTTCGGCCCGGAAGACCCGATCTTTCCCAAGTCGCGCGTCGAACCCGGCCCGGACCTGCGCTTCATGGCGACGGGGCTTGACCGCGCGCATTGGGCCAATGCGCATCCGGTCCGCGCCATCTTCAAGGAGGCGTTCCAAAAGGCCGGCCTGCCCTACTTTAACCCGCACTCATTCCGCAATACGCTGGTCCAACTCGCCTATGAGCTGAAACTCGACGCCGAGCAATTCAAGGCATGGTCGCAAAATCTAGGTCATGAGCAATGCCTGACGACCTTTTCGAGCTATGGAACTCTTCCGCCGCATAGGCAGGCTGAGATCATCCGGGGGCTGGCGAGCGCGCCGCCTTCACCGCCGACCGCCATCACGCCGGATTTCATCAGACAATTGGCCGATCAAATGGAGCGGGCGAGCAAGGCGGGCGGGTCTTGACCGGGGCGTCGCCTCTTCCGCCAGCCGGGTTTCCTATGCTACCGGTTCAGTCGGATTTCTATTTCACGCTAGCGTGAGACGCGGCCCGCCGTTCGCGTTTCGCGACCGGCGAACCTTGAGGCGCACCCAATTTCATGTTTGAACAGACTTTCAAGAATATCGACGACGTTTTGTGGAAAGAGGCGGGCTGCACCACCGAACTCGACTATACCGAACAGACTTCCTGGATTTTGTTTCTCAAATATCTGGACGATCTGGAGCATGAACGCGCCCAGACTGCGGAACTTCATGGCAAGTCCTATTCATTCATCATCGACCCGCCGCATCGCTGGTCGAAATGGGCGGCGCCCAAGACCAAGGATGGCGCCTTTGATCACAATAAGGCGCTGACCGGGCCGGACCTTATCGCCTATGTCGACGGCGAGCTGTTTCCCTATCTGCGCGGCTTCTAGCTGCGCGCCGAACACGCGGACACGATCGAATATAAGATCGGCGAGATTTTCGGCGAAATCAAAAACAAGTTTCAAAGCGGCTATTCGCTGCGCGATGCGCTGGAGCTGATCGACCAGTTGCGCTTTGGCACGCAAGCAGAGAAGCACGAGCTTTCGCATCTCTATGAAGCGAAAATCAAAAACATGGGCAACGCCGGGCGCAATGGCGGGGAATATTACACGCCGCGCCCGCTCATCCGCGCGATGATCAAGGTCATCAAACCTAAGGTCGGCGAAAGATCTACGATGGCGCGTGCGGCTCGGCGGGCTTTCTCTGCGAGAGCTATGAATATTTGCGCGCCAAGAAAGGGCTTTCGACCGCCGATCTCAAGCGCCTGCAAGAACGCACGTTCTATGGCAAAGAGAAAAAGAGCCTCGCCTATGTCATCGGCATCATGAATATGATCCTCCATGGCATAGACGCGCCGAACATCCTGCATACGAACACGCTCGCCGAAAATATCAGCGACATTCAAGAGAAAGACCGCTTCGACGTGATCCTCGCCAATCCGCCTTTCGGAGGCAAGGAGCGCGCGGAGGTGCAACAGAATTTCCCGATCAAGACCGGGGAGACGGCCTTTCTGTTCCTGCAACATTTCATCAAGTCGCTGAAGGCGGGCGGGCGCGCCGCCATCGTCATCAAGAACACGTTTCTATCCAATGGCGACAACGCCAGCGTGAGCTTGCGGCGCCAGCTTTTGACGAGCTGCAATTTGCATACTGTGTTGGATATGCCGCAGGGCACCTTTCAGGGCGCTGGCGTCAAGACGATTGTGCTGTTTTTTGAGAAGGGCGCGCCGTCGCGGAGCATTTGGTTCTACAAGCTCGATCCGGGCCGCAGTTTGGGCAAGACTAATGCGCTGAACGACGAGGATCTGGTGGAGTTTGTTGAGCGGCAGGCGACATTCGCCGAGTCGCCGAAAAGCTGGAGCGTGGACGCGGCGAGCCTCGACAAGGCGACATTCGATCTGTCCATAAAGAACCCCAACAACGGCGATGACGCGACGCATCGCAGCCCGCAAGAAATCATGGACGAGATCGCCGCGCTGGACGTAGAGAGCGCACAGGTGCTGGAGACCATTCGAGGGCTGTTGTGAAGGCGGGATGGCAAACGCACTCGTTGGCGGAGATGTGCCAAATTAAGCCGCCAAAGGCAGAAGTCCGTCGCCGACTAAGAAATGATGATCTGGTGTCTTTTGTCCCGATGGAGGATTTGGGCATCAACCAAAAAATCATTGTGTCGATCAAAACGAAGCCGCTGGAGGAAGTTAGCGGAAGCTACACTTATTTCGCTGACGGCGACGTGCTTCTCGCGAAAATTACGCCTTGTTTTGAAAATGGTAAGTTAGGAATTGCGGCTGACCTGACCAATGGTGTTGGCTTCGGCTCCAGCGAATATCTCGTATTTCGTCCAGAGAAAGGCTTAGAAAAAGATTGGCTATACTACTTCCTGTCACGCGAAGCGTTCAGAGTTGAAGGCGCGGCGAGTATGACCGGCGCTGTCGGTCACAAACGGGTCGCGAAGGAGTTTATCGAAGCATACCCCATACCCATACCACCGCTCCCCGAACAGCGGCGGATTGTGGGCATTTTGGACGAGGCCTTTGCGGGGCTGGTGGTTCTGCGCGCCAACGCGGAAAAGAACCTCCAAAACGCCCGCGCCTTGTTCGAAAGCCACCTCAACAACATCTTGACTCAGCGGGTCAACGGGGGGCTTGAGAAGCGGTTAAGCGAAATCGCAATAGATTTTGGACGGGGAAAGTCGAAGCATCGCCCACGCAATGATCCGAAGCTCTATGGAGGAAATTACCCGTTCATCCAGACGGGAGACGTGCGGAATTGCAGCCATCTGATTAGCGCCTATAGCCAAACATACAACGAAACAGGTTTGGCGCAGAGCAAGCTCTGGCCAAAGGGGACGCTTTGCATCACTATCGCGGCCAATATTGCCGAGACGGGAATTCTCGATTTCGCCGCCTGCTTTCCCGACAGTGTTATTGGTGTCGTTGTGGACACAAGGCTGACTAGCAATAAATTCCTGGAGTATCTACTCCAGAGCTTCAAAGTGCGATTGCAAGCGCAAGGAAAGGGAAGCGCGCAAGATAATATCAACTTAGGAACCTTCGAAAGCCAAACCTTTCCATTTCCGGACGTAAAAACTCAAAACAAACTTGTCTCTGTGTTCGACGCACTAAGGCAAGAAAGCGAATGCCTCGCGACCCTCTACCAACAAAAGCTCGACGCGCTCGACGCTCTGAAAAAATCCATTTTGCACCACGCTTTCACGGGCCAATTGTAGAGCCATGAACGAAGCCGAGACCCGCGCCGAACTCATCGACCCCGCCCTCAAAGCGGCCGGCTGGGGCGTTGCGGAAGGAAGCCGCATTCGCCGCGAAGTCATCGCGCCGGGCCGGCTGGAGGGCGCGGGACGGCGGGCAAAGCCCGAAATCGCTGATTACGTTCTGATCTACCGCAACACTAAGCTCGCCGTCATCGAGGCCAAGCGGCGCGGCCTTGCCGATACCGAGGGCGTCGGCCAAGCCAAAAAATACGCCGATAAATTGCTAACCCGCTTCGCCTACTCGACCAATGGCCAGGGCATTTATCGCATCGACATGCGCACGGGCGCGGAGAATTATGTTTCCGCATGGCCTTCGCCGCAGGACCTCTGGGCGCTCGCCTTTGAGACCGAAAACGCCTGGCGCGACCGTCTCGCCGCCGTTCCTTTCGTCGAGAAGGGCGGCGACTGGACCTTGCGCTATTACCAGGCGAATGCGGTCAACAAAGCGCTGGAGCGCGTCGCCGACGGCGGCAAACGCATACTCTTGACGCTGGCGACTGGAACCGGAAAAACAAGCATCGCCTTCCAATTTGCTTGGAAGCTATTCGAGGCGAAATGGAATCTCACGGGCGAACCAGTGCGCCGCCCTCGCATCCTATTTCTCGCCGACCGCAACAATCTCGCGGATCAGGCCTTCAACGATTTCAACTCGTTTGCTTCTTTCGAAGAGAAAGGCCTCGTCCGCATCAAGCCCGATGAAATCGCCAAGAAAGGCCGCGTCCCGAAGAATGGCGCCGTGTTCTTCACGATCTTCCAGACCTTTATGTCTGGACGCGATGCGAATGGCGAGCCGGCGCCGAGCTTCGGCGACTATCCGCCCGACTTTTTCGATTGCATCATTATAGACGAATGCCATCGCGGCGGCGCGCGAGATGAAAGCAGATGGCGGGAAATTCTCCACTATTTCGCGTCGGCTTTGCAACTTGGCCTGACCGCGACGCCAAAGCGCACGATCAACGCCGACACCTACGCCTATTTCGGCGAACCTGTTTACATCTATTCGCTGAAGGATGGCATTAACGACGGCTATCTGACGCCCTTCAAGGTGAAGCAGATCGCCACGACGCTCGATGATTATGTTTATACGCCGGACGATGAAATTATCGAAGGCGAGGTGCAGGAAGGCCGTCGCTACACGCAAGCGGAGTTCAATCGCATCATCGAAATCGAAGCGCGAGAGAAGTATCGCGTAAGGCTGTTCATGGACATGATCGACCAGCGCGAAAAGACGCTGGTGTTTTGCGCGACGCAAGATCACGCCCTCGCCGTCCGTAATTTGATCAACCAGATGAAGACGAGCGCGGACCCGCATTATTGCGAGCGGGTGACGGCCAATGACGGCAAGATAGGCGACCAGAATTTGGAGGCGTTTCGGAACAACGACAACACGATTCCGACGATCCTCACGACCTCGCAAAAGCTTTCAACGGGCGTGGATGCGCGCAATGTGCGCAATATCGTTTTAATGCGGCCGATCGGCTCGATGATCGAATTCAAGCAAATCATCGGACGCGGGACGCGGCTGTATGAAGGCAAGGACTTTTTCACGATCTACGATTTCGTCCGGGCCTATGAGCATTTCAACGATCCCGAATGGGATGGCGAGCCGCAAGAGCCGGAACAGCCGGGACCTCCAAGGCCGCGCCCGACCGAAGGGGAGCCGGCGCAGCCTACCGACGAAGGCGGCGATGAAGGCGGCGACGCGACCCCGCGTAAGATCAAGATCAAGCTTGCCGACGGCAAGGAGCGCGCCATTCAGCACATGATGGCGACAACTTTCTGGAGCGCGGACGGAAGGCCAATGTCGGCGGCGCAATTCGTCGAAAGCCTGTTCGGCGAGCTTCCCGCACTTCTTCAAGGACGAAGAAGAGTTGAGGCGCATCTGGAGCCGCCCGGACACGCGCAAAGCTCTGCTGCAAGGCCTATCCGAAAAGGGCTTTGGCGCGCCGCAGCTCGCCGAAATCAAGAGCATGATCGAAGCGGAAAACAGCGATATTTTCGACGTTCTCGCCTATGTCGCCTTCACCCAATCGCCGAAAACCCGAAAAGAGCGGGCCGACGAGGGAAAAAGCCGCATCGCCGGGGAATATGACGACAAGCTGCAAGAATTTCTCGATTTCGTATTGGCGCAATATGTGAGCCAAGGCGTCGAGGAATTGGAGCAAGAGAAGCTTGGGGCGCTCATTGCCCTGAAATATGGCTCGACAACCGAAGCGGCGGCGACCTTGGGCGGAGCGGCGACGATCCGGGACGCGTTTGTCGGATTCCAGCGCCATTTATATGAGACGTGAAGGCCGGGTTCGCTCTTTAGCCAGCATCGGATAGGGTAGACCCACGCCCGCCTAGCGCGGAAAAATGTTGGTATATTTGTTGGTATAAAAATTTTATGAATTGAGAAAGTAATGTGAAAACAAAGTAATAAAGCGCTAATTACGTTCCCTCTTGCGCACCATTTAAGTATATGATTTTGTTGCATATATTTTTCGGCTGTCGGTCCATAAGTCGAAGTCTCGCGCGTCGCGTAAGCGCTATGTAAGCAGCCGAACTTGCGCCGTAGCTTCTGACTTAACCCTCCCCCTTCCAGCATAGAGGCCGGCCACACGGCCATAAGCGTCCGGCGCAACCTCATCTCTATCTTTTCTTTTTCTATAACAAGAAGAAAGCCGTCCAGGTCGTCCAAATGGCGAAAAATCAATGGTTTCTATAATCGGCGAGCCGTCCAAAGTCGTCCAAAAGGTGAGGATTTGCGCCTGCGATAGCTTCACCGATCGGGCGCACAGCGCCGCGCGGTGCCCTGAGCCCGTGCGCTGCCCCCCTCTGGACTGAGTTTTAGGTCCTCTTTGCTGCCGAAACCCGCCAGACTAGCGGCCACAAACCCGCGCTTGGAGAGTTCGTCACGCGTGGCTCGGTCAACGTCGCCGCGGCGGGCGCGATGCGGGCCGCCAGCAAGGATTCCGTGGGCGGCGCCCGGAAGGCTGAGTGAACGAAACGCGGGCCAATGGGCAGGCGCGGATCAACCCGCGTCACCCGGTAAAGATGGATTTTCCGGTTCAGATGGCGGCCCCAAATCGGACCATCCGGACCGCTGCAGGCCTCAGCTGCGCCAGGGGCGGCGAAACCGTTCTCCGCGAGCTTGCGCAGCTCGCTGGCGATGATGTCGCGCAAATCATGAACCATCGATTTCTGGACGATGCGGGCGCCTTGAGCGCCGACTTTCCCGACGGGGCCGCGGCAAGCTCATCCGCCTGGCCAGGCAGCTGCTCGAAGCCGCGCACGAAAACTTCGGCGATCTCGCGTATCGCCGCGAAGATGTCGTCGACGGGGACAAGCTTGCCGAGCCGCTCCTCAAGGTCGAGGCGGGCGAGTTCGGCTTGATAGGACACTCGGCGCGCTTGCTCGCGCGCGAGGCTCTTTTCGTTCGGGGCGCGATCCGGCCAGGCGATGATTTCCATCGAGCCTGGAGATTCAGGCGACCGCGCGTTCATGGTGTGGACGGCGTCGCGTGTCTCACGGCGCCAGCGGTCATAAGCCACGACGTTCACAAGTTTCCCGTTGCCGGGGGCAGGCTCTTGTCTCGATCAGGCTTTGGGCCTCGAGTTTCGCGATTCGGCGGGACATGACTGGCGTCGAGATGCCCTTTTGGCGGGCGAGCTCATTGACGCCAACCCACAACCCGTCAAATATTCGGCCGCCGTCGCCATCCGCACCACCTGAGCATTGCCTGCGTCAATGTCTATATTGCCACCGTTAGCCCTAAAAATTCAAGCACTTGCTACCGTTTATACGGACTGCGGCGGCGGCGCGGGTCAAAAAGGGAGGGGGAAGGACCCACAAAAGCATTTGGCGTACCACTGAATGGTCTAGCCGCTGCCTTTGGAGCATAAGCCTCCCCCTCGGCCAAGACGCGGGAACTCATTGCGACCATGCCATCCGCGCGGAGAAAGAACAGGCCGCCGCCCGGCGGCTCAAGACGCATTGCCGCGCCGACCGATTCGACGCCGGCGCGGCGCTCTCGTCGAGCCCAACAGACGCCGAAGAGCCGGGAAGCCGCCAGACCCACTCCAGACCGAGACGCCGAGTCCTTTTGCAATTGCTCCAGCCGCGCCGAGAAAGCGTAGTGTCTCAGTTGGATTTCGGCTTTCGGCCCAACCTCGTCCTTCCAAGGCCAGGTTCAGGTTCTCAGCAGCAGTCGTCCGCGAAGTTGGGCTGCCGACTGTAGCGCGCCCATCCTTGCCGTTCGGTTCAACGGCACCGCTGCTCCGAAGCGGATATCCGGCTCGGAGGTTAGGATGGGTGGAAAGCCATCATTCGCTCAACCCATTTAGTGACGCCAGTGCGCGGGGAGCCGAGAGTCCTGGCTCCGTCCAAACACGCTCAGCTCTGGCGCGGGCATGCTTGGCCGAAAACGAGGGATCTTTGTCCTTGTTGCGGACGCAAATGACAATAACATCATGAATGCACTCATCCGCGATTGATCATCGCAAGAAATCACAGAGGAGCGCGTCATGCAAAACCTCTATGCGCCCACTTTTCGTTATTCCATTCCAGCGACCAATTCCATCATACGCAGGATCGGGTCCGCCGACATCAAAGACGCTCTGCGCAAAGGTGCCAACGATTTCTTACCCATCTTCGATTTTTACGGGGATCCTTTCGTTCTGGCTTTACTCGGCATTATCTGTCCAATCATCTGCATTTACCTGATTGGCGGAGGCCTACCGCTGCTCTTTCCGTTTATGTCGGGCGTCGCGCTGGTTGGCCCGTTCGTAGCGATCGGCTTGTATGAGGTGAGCCGCCGCCGGGAGCTCGGCCTTGACGCCTCATGGACCCATATTTTCGAACTGCGGCGCTCACCCTCGCTCCCATCAATCCTCGCGCTCGGCCTTCTGCTCTCGGCGATCTTTGCTTGCTGGCAGGCAGCGGCGGCATCGCTTTACCTGTGGCTCTTCGGCCCCTCAGCGCCGGACTTTTTCGGGGGTTCTTCACCGAAGTGCTCACCACCGCCAAGGGTTGGACCTTGATAATTTTGGGAAATGCAATCGGCTTCATCTTCGCCGTGGTGGCGCTGAGCATTAGCGCTGTCTCATTTCCCATGCTGCTCGACCGCAATGTCAGCGTCGCGGCAGCTGTTCACACATCCGTCCACGTGGTGTTGGCGAACCCTATTACCATGGCGCTTTGGGGATTGATCATCGCAGGCTCTCTGGCGATCGGCATGTTGTTCGTATTCGTTGGCGTCCTGTTTGTCGTCCCTGTCCTTGCACATGCGAGTTGGCATCTCTACCGCAGGGTCGTGCAATGAGTGGCTTCGGATCAAAATGCGAATGGAGTAGTCGCAGATGCGATCGTGAAAAGAGATCGCTATGAAGACACTATCTCCAAGTCAGCCATCGCAAGAGCTCACAAGAGCCCGCCGGATCGGTGTCTTGGTGTGGCCGGGTTGTGATGTTCTCGACGTCTGCGGACCAATCGATGTATTTTTCTATGCGAACTACTGGCGGGAGCGGTATGGGAGAGCCGGCGAACTCGGCTACCAGTGTGATATTACTGCCGCGACCCCTGGACCGGTCAAGACGACGTGCGGAATCGAGCTCATCGCGAGCCACAGTTACTCCGACATAGAGGACGGTCTGGATACTTTGCTCGTGGTGGGGGGCGCAATGGCCGAAGAGGCTAGCACGGATGAGGCCCTTGTCGAATGCGCGCGATCGATGGCGCCCAGGGCGCGGCGCGTGGCGTCGATTTGTACCGGTGCATTCATTTTGGCGGCCGCGGGCCTCTTGCATCAGCGGCGTGTGACGACGCACTGGATGTATTCGGGGGCCCTCGCGGCTGCATACCCTTCGATTGAAGTCGATGCGAGCCTCATTTTTGCGCGCGACGGGAATATCTATTCCTCAGGCGGGATCACCGCGGGGATAGATCTCGCCTTGGCCCTGGTCGAAGAAGATCTCGGCCGGGAAATTGCCCTGATCGTCGCTCGGACCATTGTGGTTTTCCCTCGTCGACCCGGCAGCCAATCCCAATTCAGCGCCTATGTGAATTTTCTTCGGGATGGGGGGAAGCGGCCAGAGATTCAGGAACTGCTAGCCTGGATCCTCGGTAACCCCGGGGAGGATCTCAGTGTACAAGCTTTGGCGGATCGTATGGCCATGAGCCAACGCAATTTCGCGCGCCTCTTTCGCGGCGAGACGGGCGAGACGCCGGCGCAGTTCGCAGAACGGGCGCGGGCCGACGCGGCCCGCCTCAAACTCGAACAAACCGTCTTGCCGGTCGAGGCCATCGCCAAGGAATGCGGATTCGGCAATGCCGAACGCATGCGGCGCACCTTTCAGCGCCTTTTCGATGTCAGTCCGCACGACTACCGGGCGCGGTTTCGATCAACCCTCCTTACTTGAGACGCCGCAAGAGCGCGCGGTGGAGCGTCGTTCCTGAACAAGGGGCGCGAAGGAAGCGGCTTCGTGACAATTAATCCTGCCGATTTGCCTCTCCCTTCGCCGTGCCATCAACCCGCAGGAACAATGATTCCAGTTCATTTCGATTAACGAAAAAATAAGGAGAAAACCGATGCGCATTCTTTTTCTTACCTCGGCCCACAACAGCCTCAGTCAGCGTCTGTGGATCGAGCTCGGCGAGCGCGGTCACGCCATCTCCGTCTGCATTGCGGAGACCGACAAGGAAATGATCGTCGCCGCCTCCCGTGAGACGCCAGATTTGATCCTCGCGCCGATGCTGAAGATCGCCATTCCCAAAGAAGTCTGGTCCCGCCATCTCTGCCTGATCGTGCATCCTGGCGTCAAAGGCGATCGGGGCCCTTCTTCGCTCGACTGGGCCATAGCCAACACTGAGAAGATCTGGGGCGTGACGATCCTGGAGGCGGCGGAAGAGTTCGACGCCGGCGCGATCTGGGCCTCGCGCGAATTTGCCATGCCGGCCGATCCTCCGGCGAAGAGCAGCCTCTACCGTGGTCCGGTCACGGAAGCCGCCGTGCGCGGCGTTCTCGAGGCTATCGCCCGCATCGAGTCCGGCGCGTGCCAGTCCGGCGCTTGGCGGCCGGAGAAACTTGCCGATGTGGCGTCCGTTGCGCGCGGCCGTCTGCGTCCGCCGATGCGGCAGGCCGACCGCGCGATCGACTGGGCGCAGGACAAAACTGCTGCGATCATTCGGAAGATCCGCGCCGCGGACAGCGCCCCCGGCGTCCTCGGCGCCCTGCTTGGCAAAACCTGCTTCCTCTACGGCGCCCATGAAGAAGAGCGCCTTCGAGGCCTTCCCGGCCAGGTGTTGGCCCGCCGGGACGGGGCGATCTGCATCGGCGCGGTCGACGGCGCGGTGTGGATCTCGCATCTGAAGGCCAAGGACGAGGCCGACGCTCGCGACCCAACCTGCCGCCTCATCGAGGCGGGCGTCGGCTGCGACCAATGCGATACCGACCTGTGCGTCGTCGCTGGCGTCAAGCTGCCGGCGGCGCAGATCATGGGACCGCTGCTTCGTGGCGCGCCCGAGGCGCCACTGCCGATCGACGCGCCGGCCAATCATCGCACCTTCCGCGAGATCGTCTACGAGGAGGAAGACGAGGTCGGCTATCTCTCGTTCGATTTCTACAATGGGGCGATGAGCACGTCCCAGTGCTATAGACTGCGCGACGCTTTCCTTTACGCTCGCGCGCGCCCGACTCGAGTTATCGCGCTGCTCGGCGGCGCCGATTTCTGGTCGAACGGCATTCATCTCAACGTGATCGAGGCGAGCGCCGATCCCGCCGCCGAATCCTGGCGGAACATCAACGCCATCGACGATCTGATCTTCGAGATTCTCAACACCATGTCCCATCTCGTCATCGCCGGATTGCGTGGAAACGCCGGAGCGGGGGGCGCGATGCTGGCGCTCGCGGCGGACCGCGTCTATGCGTGGCCTGGCGTCGTCTTCAACCCCCACTACAAGAGCATGGGCGGGCTCTACGGCTCGGAATATTGGACCTACACGCTGCCGCGGCGGGTTGGGCGGACAAAAGCTCTTGAGCTAACTGAAGCGTGTCAGCCCATGGGCGCGCGGGCGGCGCGGGAGATCGGATTTCTCGACGACGTTTTCGGCGACGACGCCGAGACGTTCGAAGCCAAGTTGAGGGAGCAGGCGCGAAGTCTCGCGAAGGATCCGGAATTCCGTCCAATGCTTCGCCGGAAACACGAGCGGCGCCTCGACGATGAATCCGTCAAGCCTCTCGCGAGCTATCGCGCTGAAGAACTGGAATGGATGCGGGCCAATTTTTTCGGGCCAGACCCCGCTTATCACGAGGCCCGCCGCCGTTTCGTCTTCAAAGGGAGTCCGCCGCCGCAGCGGAGCCAACTGCCTATCGAGCCACCGGTCGAAGAAGCCTCCTGGGTTGTCTGACGCGGATTGGCCCCCGCCGACGCTGGTGTCGCCCTCGTTTTCTGACTAGGTCCGCGGCAGAAAATCTCGGTCTTGACAGTCAAGGAATGGGACGTTCGCCTTGGCGAACTGCTGCAAACGAGAACTCAGAGCCGAATTTCCGCAAAGGATCGATTTTGTTGAAAAACTCGGAAAATGAGTGAGGACGAAAACCCCACCTTTGCGGACGGCGAGCGCTTGGGGCTAATCATCGTCGTGACCAAACTCATACGAGGGCTTTACGCGGCAAAGCTTGTCTTTCTGCAGGACCCCCAGCGCTCATTTCTCGGAGCCAGTCCCTGCCTTTGAGAATTGTGATCAACAACAAAATTTGAGTTTTTCAACATGGGATAATAGGGCGGCGGCTGCCCGGAAGTCGATAAGATCGGCGTTCCAATGCGAAGAGGAGACATGACATTCGCAAGGGAATCACAAACGACTTATCCGACTCAAGAAGTTCATGGATCGGCTCTCAGAGTCCGTTTGAGAATGGTTGCGTTTGGGTTTTTGGTGTGATTCACGCTGTGGATGTGGACCCAAGCGAATTGTGGCCGGATGGCCGACATTGAGAAGCAAACCAAGCGCTACCCGACGGACCTGACCGACGAGGAACGGGAGCGGATCGCGCCGTTCTTGCCGCGGCTCGGCAAAACAGGCCGCGGGCCCGGCGTCGACCTGCGCGAGGTCTTGAATGCGATCCGATACATTGCCCGCGCTGGATGCGACTGGCGGATGTCGCCCAAGGACTGTCCGCCCTGGCAGACGGTTTATTGGTGGTTTCGTCGCTTCATGCGGCGCTTTCTGTTCGAGACCCTTCACGACGTGGCGCTGATGATCGACCGCGAACGATCCGGCCGCGAGGCGAGCCCTTCCGCAGCTGTGGTCGACAGCCAATCGGTGAAAGCGCCGGCGGCGCGAGCGCGCGGCTATGACGCCGGCAAGAAGATCAATGGCCGCAAGCGCCATATCGCCGTCGATGCGGACGAACGGCTGCTCATGGTCAACCTTACGACGGCCGACATCGCCGACTCGGTGGGAGCGCAGGTGATCCTCAACGCCATCCGCAAGCGCTGGCCAAGGGTCAAGCATCTGTTCGCCGACGGCGCCTATGATCGGCGCAAGCTCATGGACAAGGCGGCGTTCAAGGATTTCGTGATCGAGATCGTTCGCCGGATCGACAGTGATCCCGGCTTCAAAGTCCTGCCGCGCCGCTGGGTCGTTGAACGAACCTTCGGCTGGATGACTTCGCTGGCGACGCCTCGTGCGCGACTACGAGCGGCGGATCGACGTCTCCGAAGCCATGATCCAGGTCGCCCTCGGAAGTCTTCTCTTGCGCCGGTCTTGCGCCGGATTGCCCATTGAAGCCCATTCTCAAACGGACTTAAGAACACCGGAGGAAAGAAGCGCACGGATTCCGAACGTGTATGTTCCTCCGCCGTTCTGCACGTCACCGCTTAGATCGACTGGGGTCGCATTGAGAGGCAAAAAGAAAAATTAAAGACTTAAGTGGTGCTGCGAGAGAGGATTGAACTCTCGACCTCTTCCTTACCAAAGCGTCATTATAAAAGGGGATTATCCCCTTTTATAATAAGTGTCGGTCCGAAGACAAGTTGAATCGGATGAATCTCTTATGATTTAATGAGGCGGTCTGATTCTCGCGGAGACCGCCGATGTGGACGAATGAAAATCGCGCGCGCTACGATCGTAGCAAATTGCGCTACCCGAGCGACGTGACGGACGTGGAGTGGGCGCTCGTCGAACCGCTGATCCCACCTGCGAAGCGGGGCGGAGGGAAACGCACGGTCGCGACGCGCGCGGTCGTGAACGGCTTGATGTATGTGCTCTCGACCGGCTGCCAATGGCGCGCCGTCCCCAAGGATTTGCCGCCCAAGAGCACGGTCTACGGCTATTTCGATCTTTGGACATACGACGGAACGCTCGATCGCATCCATCATGCTCTCTACGTGAAGTGTCGCGAAGCGGCAGGGCGCGAGGCCAGCCCGACCGCCGCGGTCATCGACAGCCAGAGCGTGAAAAGCGCTGAAAAAGGGGGCGTCGCATCGATCCGCATGGCTACGATGCAGGAAAAAAGATCAAGGGCAAGAAGCGGCACATTCTGGTCGATACGATAGGCCTGCTGCTTCACGCGCTGGTTCATCCTGCCGACACTCAGGATCGCGATGGCGGCGTTCTCGTCCTGCGCACGATGTTCGGGAAATTCCCGTTTCTGCAAAAGCTGTTTGCAGACGGCGGCTATCAGGGCCCGCAGTTCAGCGACGCCCAGAAGAAGGCCTTGCCGTTTGTCGACACCGAGATCGTCAAGCGTTCGGATGCGGTCAAAGGTTTCGAGGCGCTGCCTCGCCGATGGGTGTTCGAAAGAACCTTCTCATGGCTCGGTCGCTGCCGAAGGCTGGCCAAGGACTTCGAAAACCTCAATCGCAAGGCGCTGGCGTTTCTGCACCTTGCCTCCATCCGTCTCATGCTCAGAAGACTTTGTAATCAAGCGTGAAGTTCACGGACCGACTCTAAGATGACAGCCGTCCAAAGTTGTCCAAAAGGCGAGGATTTGCTCCTGCGATAGCTTCGCCGATCGGGCGCACCAGCCCCGCGGTGGCGCGAGCCCGAGCGCCGGCCCCCTGTTGACTGAGTTTTTGGGTCCTCATTGCTGCCGATACACAATCCTTCGGTTGCAGGCGCGGGTCCACGGCGACCGGCGGCGAAGCGCTGCGATCGTCACGGCGCGTTGTCAGCGGTTTCTTCACCGATAGGCCGTGCGAAGGCGGCGGCGGAATGCGTTCTTGGAGCCGGCGATGCTCATAATTGCGGGCTTTCTTGCCGAGGATTGGATGGATCCCGGATGCGAGGACAGAGGCGAGAGCCGCCCTCTGGCGGTAAATCCCGGTGAGATGACCGCCCTCTGTCGCTGGTTGATATGCGAGCCTAGCCGCCGCCACGAGACCGAGCGCCTCCAGCTTGCGCATCCGGCCGATCTTGATGGGCGGAACTCCTCATGCTGCTGGCCCGGCTCCGGTCTCTGATCAATAAAGTGGCCCTGCGCCGAGGCGTCGCAAGCCCAACCCAATCGCTCGATAGTCAGGGCGACGGGTCATCGAAAAGTCATTCTCCAATGCTAGAAATATCATACTATAGATCCCTACCGGCCGAATCCTCCGTCAAGCCTATGCTGCATGCGATCGTTCGCTCCACGAGCGCGTGATCGCCGGCCCTCATTGCAAATGATCGCCCTGCGCCGACGCCACAATGCACGAGGCTGGAAATGCATGATATTGCCGAAACTACCGATCCCCTGCCCAAGGTTTGGGACCCGGAGAGCCGCGTCGGCGACATGTTGCGCGGCCGGCGCGGACTTGTGGTCGGAATAGCCAACGAACAAAGCATCGCTTATGGCTGCGCGGTCAAGCTACGCGCTTTTGGCGCCGAGCTGGCCGTGACCTATCTAAATGAAAAATCGGAACCCTATGTTCGGCCTCTCGCCGAGCAGCTGCAGGCTTCTCTGGTCCTACCGCTCGACGTCGAGCAGCCAGGGCAAATGGAGGCGGTGTTCAAGCGCATTGGCGCCGAATGGGGCGGGCTGGATTTCGTCATCCACTTCGATCGCCTTCGCGCCGCGCCAGGATCTGCACGGACGAGTTGTGGACTGCTCGCTTGCAGGGTTTCAGCAGGCGATGCGGGTGTCCTGCTACTCGTTCATCGAGATGGCGCGGCTGGCCGAGCCGCTGATCGCATCCGGCGGCGCGCTGCTGACCATGAGCTATTACGGCGCTGACAAGGTCATCAACAATTACAACGTCATGGGCCCGGTGAAGGCGGCGCTCGAGGCGACGACGCGCTATCTCGCGGCCGAACTCGGAGAGAAAGGGATCCGCGTTTTTGCGGTCTCGCCTGGTCCTCTGAAGACAAGAGCCGCGAGCGGCATCGCCGAGTTCGACGAACTCGTGGAGGCGGCTGTGTCGCGTGCGCCAGCCCACCGCCTGGTCGACATCGCCGAGGTAGGGCGGGTCGTCGCCTTCCTCGTAGGCGGCGCCGCATCGGGCATGACAGGAGATACGATTTTTATCGACGCCGGACTTCACATCATGGGCTGATTGGGACCGCGTCATGCAGAGGGCGATTTCCGCCTTAGGCGCGGCGGCGCTTATCCCGGACTGGGCACGCGTGATGTTCGGCGGTTTCATGGGCGTTGGATCGCCGGAGCGCATCATCGTCGCGCGCGGGTCCTACGGTATTGGCAATGACACAACTCGTCCAGACGCCGCGGCGTCGGCAAGCAGATTGACGCCAGCTGCCTTGCTCAGGCGAGAGCGGCGCATATTGGAACCAATCCGGTGACGCAGAAAAAAGTGAACGCCTGTGAGATGGCGGTCCAACTGATCTCCCAAGGAGCTCAGGCCGGGCGCATCCGCTCCGGCGGCAGCGGACTTTACGGCATGTTTACGCCGACGGGCGTCGGCGTTGTTGTGGAGAAAGATAAGCGCCTCATCGAGGGCCACGGCTGCGACGCGGCTGGTCAGCCTAGCGGTCGCCGAAATGGGGGTGATCGAACTGGCCCCAGAAGGATTGCGCCAGCGGAAGCGGGCGCCAGGCGTGAGCGTGGCGGCCAATCGCGATCATAGATCGAGAGGCGGCCTGATTTGCAAGCCCACAACCTCAGCCGTGGCTTTGCACGTAGATCGCGAAAACGTCATGAAGCTCTGCGAGAAACGCACAAGGGCCGGCTTTGTGGCTTAAGCTTCGTCGCGATCCGGGTCGCTCGAAAGGAAATTCGCCATGTTGAAAGTGCCGCGTCAACCACCAGCAGCGTCGTTTGCAGCGGACGATAGGCTTGGCTTCGCGAAAACAGGGGAACGCTTGAGCCGGGAATTTTCCGAATTGTCCGAGCTCGGACAATCCGTGGGCGATCTCGGCGCCGATCATTTCCGGCGGCTCACCGCCGCCTATGGCAAGGAGCAGACCCGCTCGTCGGAAGAGTGGCGCAAGGTCTTTGAGGAATTCTCGCGGTCGAAAGCCCTTTCGCAGGAATTTTTCGCCTATGTCACGGACGCCTGGCAGCGCTCCATCCTGTTTCTCGACATCATGCGCGAGGTCGGCAACTACGCGGTCGAGGAGATGGAAGGCACCGGCCGATTGGTGCTGCTTTATGATTATCAGGTCGTGGTCGATGGCCGCAGCCTCGACAGGCCGGTCAATTACGAGCTGGTGCAAATCCTGCCGCCGCAAGGCGTTGAGATCAACCCAACCCTTCGGCCCTACATGATCATCGATCCCCGCGCCGGACATGGCGCAGGGATCGGGGGATTTAAATCCGATAGCCAGGTTGGCGTTGCGCTCGCGCAAGGTCATCCCGTTTATTTCGTGATCTTCCATCAGAAGCCGGAGCCAGGACAGACACTCGCCGACGTCTGCGTCGCCGAAGGACAATTCCTGCGGGAAGTGACGCAGCGTCATCCCAATGCGCCGAAGCCGGTGATCATCGGCAATTGTCAGGGCGGCTGGGCGGCCATGCTGCTGGCGGCGTCCAATCCAGACGTCACCGGCCCGGTCGTGGCCAATGGCGCCCCGATGAGCTATTGGGCCGGAGTGAAAGGCAAGAATCCGCTGCGCTACTCAGGAGGATTGGCTTTTGGCGCATTGCCTGCAGTTGTTTGCTCGGACCTCGGCAATGGCGTGTTTGACGGCGCCCATCTCGTGTTGAATTTCGAGTCGATGAATTCCGGCAACACCTGGTGGTCTAAATATTACAACGTCTTCGCCAAAGCTGACACCGAGGGTCCGCGCTTTAAGAGCTTTGAGCGGTGGTGGTCAAAATTCTACTTTATGAACGAGGCCGAGATCCGCTGGATTGTCGAGAACCTTTTCATCGGCAACAAACTACAGCGCGGGGACGCCTTGCTCGGCGGACGAGGTCCTGTGGACCTGAAGAAGATCAAGGCGCCGATCATAGTCTTCGCCAGCCAAGGCGATGACATCACGCCGCCGCAGCAGGCGCTGAACTGGATCCCGGTGGTGTATGGCGACGAACGCGAGATCCGAGCCCGCGGCCAGCGCATAGTCTACATGGTGCATGAGGATATTGGTCATCTCGGCATATTCGTGTCCGCCAAGGTCGCGAAAAAAGAGCATGACAAGATCGTCACGACGCTTGAAATGATCGAAGCCTTGGCGCCCGGCCTTTATGAAATGCGGATCGAGAAGAAGATAGGCGAAGGCGTCGACGCCCGATATGTCATGTCCTGCGAGGAGCGCACAATCGCCGACATCCGGGCCTTCGACGACGGACAGGGCGACGAGAAGCCGTTCGCCCTGGTGGCGAGACTCTCGCGCTTTTGGGTCGACGCCTACGAATTGACCATGCGCCCCTTCGTCAAGGCGATGATCACGCCCGCCTTCGCCGAAGCGCTGGTTCGGCTACATCCCCTCCGCACGCGCCGTTACATTCTATCGGACAAGAACCCGGCCATGCAGCCTGTGGCCGCCCTGGCCGAGACAGTCCGCAATGAGCGCAAGCCGGTGGATTCATCAAATCCCTTCCTGCAGAGCGAGAGGCTTATCGCGAGCATGATTGAGCAGACGTTGACGTTTTGGAGCGACGTCGGCGCGGCGCGCAAGGAGCTTCTGTTTTTTAGCCTCTACGCCAACCCGTTCATGACGCGCCTGAACGAAGGCCATGTTCCCGATCCCAACGCCAAACTCGGCGAGACCCTGCGCGAATTGCCGAAGGTCGACGCCGCGCTGGCCAATATCGAGCGCGGCGGCTTCGCCGAGGCGGTGATCCGAATGCTGATCTTGATGGCGCGCTCGCGGGGCTCGGTGCGCCAGTCTCGTCTGGAGAGATCGAATGCGATCCTGCAGTCCATCGAGCCGTTCCATGGCATGGGGGAGACGGTTCGGACGCAGATCATTAACGAGCAAACGTTGATCATCGATTTCGAACCCGACGCGGCGATCCGCGCGCTGCTCAAGCTAATGCCGGACGCGGCGGAGCGGCAAAAAGCGATCAGGCTGATCGAGGAGATCGCTGGCGATCCCGCCGAGATGAGCGAACCAACGGTTCGCATGCTAAGGCGGCTGCGCGACACGCTCGGCGTCGCGCCGGCGAACCCCGAGTTGCCGACGGCGATGGCTTGGACGGAAGCGGTGGGAAAGCTGAGGTCTCTAGAAGTGGGGGAAGAGTGATGCGCGCCAACAAGACTTTCGCAGAGCTTGCAGTCGGCGACGAGGCGTCGATCACCCGAGTGGTGACCCTAAACGATCTTATCGTCTTCGCTCACGCCAGCGGCAATTTGAACCCCAAAAATCTTCCGCGTTCAGCTGCCGATTCCAACGAGGCCGCCGCCGCGCCGGCGATGTGGATAGGGTCGCTGTTCTCGGCGGTTCTGGGCAATATCCTGCCCGGCCCGGGGACGATATATGTTTTGCAGACGCTCCGCTTCCATGCCCGAGCGCATGTCGGCGATGAGCTGAAAGTGGCGGTGCGGGTCGAGGAGCTGCGGCCGCCGGCGACGGTCGTGTTGCAAACGCGCGTCGACCGCGGCGGCGAGCTGATCGCCGACGGGACCGCGGAGGTTCTCGCCCCAGCGACTCGACAGGTGATCGACGACATGGACTTGCCGGAGCTGACCGTGCAGCGTCACGCTCAGGTCGAACGTCTGCTCGCTGCCTGCCGGAACTTGCCGCCGATGCCGACCGCCGTCGTCGTCCCGGAGGAAGAAAATGCGTTGCTCGGCGCGCTTGCCGGCGCGCGGGAGAATCTCATCATTCCTATTTTGATCGGCGACGCGGCGAAGATCCGCGCCCTTGCGGCGAGCCTTGGCGTTGACCTCGCCGGCGTCGCGATCGAGCATGCGCCGAACGACGACGCGGCGGCGGCGCGCGCGGTGGAGATGGTGCATCAGGGCGCCGCCACGGCCGTGATGAAGGGCCATCTGCATACGGATGTCTTGCTCAAGCATGTGGTGAAATCGCAAGGAGGCCTGCGGATCGGACGTCGGATCAGCCACGTCTTCGTCATGGACGCCCCGTCTTTGGGCCAGCTTGTGCTCGTGACCGACGCCGCCATCAATATTGCTCCGACGCTGGAGGAGAAAGTCGACATCGTGCAAAACGCCATCGACCTCGCCTTGGCGCTCGGAATCGCGCGGCCAAAGGTGGGTGTGCTGTCAGCCGTTGAGACCGTGAACCCGAAGATCCAGTCAACCCTGGACGCGGCGGCTTTGTCGAAAATGTCGGAGCGCGGGCAGATTCGCGGCGGCGTCGTTGACGGTCCGCTGGCGATGGACAATGCGATCAGCCTTTCGGCGGCGAAGACCAAGGGACTGACGTCTCTGGTCGCCGGGCGCGCCGACATTCTGGTTGCGCCGAACCTTGAGGCGGGCAATATTTTGGCGAAAGAGCTCACCTATGCGGCGCAGGCGGAAGGAGCGGGTCTGGTGCTCGGCGCCAAGGTCCCGGTGCTGCTGACCAGCCGCGCCGATGATGAAGGCTCGCGTCTGTTCTCTTGCGCCGTGGCCGTGCTCTATGCGCATTGGCTGTCCAGCGGCCGAAGCGCGGTCGCGCCGGACGCCTCCCTAAAGGAAGCCGCCGAATGACCCGCCACGTCATCACGCTCAACGCCGGGTCCTCCTCGATCAAATTCGCGCTCTTCGAGCTCGACGGCCACGATCCGATCGCGCTCGCCATTGGCTTGGTGGAGATGCTTAGCGCGCAGCGGCGCATCAAAGTACAAGACGGCGCCGGCGTGACGATCCATGAGGACGCCTGGTCGGACCCGGCCGGCGCGTCATTTCATACCGAGGCGCTGCGGCGCGTGCTGGCGTGGCGGATGGGCGCGTTTCCCGACGCCAATGTGGTCGCCGCTGGCCATCGCGTCGTGCATGGCGGCGTTCACTATGCCGCGCCGATGCTCGTGACCGATGAAGTGTTGCGCAATCTCGAAACCCTGATTCCTCTCGCGCCGCTGCATCAGCCGCATAACATCGCCGGCATTCTGGCCGCGCGCGAGGCGTGGCCGCATGTGCGCCAGGTCGCATGTTTCGACACGGCGTTCCACCGCGCACATCCGTTCGTCAATGACGTGTTCGCCTTGCCCCGCAAATTTTACGACGAGGGCGTCCGCCGCTATGGCTTCCATGGCCTCTCCTACGAATATGTCACGGATCGGCTGCAGCAGATCGCGCCCCTGCATGCGGCGGGGCGGGTCGTGGTCGCCCATCTCGGCAATGGCGCCTCGATGTGCGCCATCCGCGACGGCCTGTCCGTCGCGAGCTCGATGGGTTTCACCGCGCTCGACGGGCTGCCGATGGGCACCCGCTGCGGTCAGCTGGATCCCGGCGTCGTGCTCTACCTCATGCAGGAAAAGAACATGAACGCGGCGGCGATCTCCGATCTGCTCTATCGCGAGTCTGGGCTCAAAGGCCTGTCGGGGATCTCGCACGACATGCGCGAGCTTGAAGCGTCGGACCGGCCGGAGGCGCAGCAGGCGATCGAATATTTCGTTTTCCGCATAAGGCGCGAGCTCGGCGGTCTTGCGGCAGTGCTGAAGGGTCTCGACGCAATGGTCTTCTGCGGCGGCATCGGCGAACATGCGTGGCGTGTGCGCGAGCGGGTTCTGGAGGGCATGGAGTGGATCGGCGTCGAGCTTGACCGCTCGGCCAACCGGGCGAGCGCGCAAGTGATCTCTTCAGAGCGCTCGCGCGTGCGCGTTTTTGTGATCCCCACCGACGAGGAGGCGATGATCGCCCGCCAAACGCTGACGGTGCTGGACCGCGCCACGGCGGCGGCGGCTTAAGCAACACGGCGTCAATCGCCCCAGGCCGCTTCCAAGCTGGGCTGAGCCAAAGGGTCTATCTCCGCCGGGCGCACCTCCAGCAACGGCAGGTCAAGCACGCGTCGGAAGCGCTGCAACGCCTGTATCGTATGCGGCTCCATCTCTTCGATCGCGCCGGCGATGAATTCCACAACGCCAACCGCCTTGAGACGTTCGTCCGGGTCCGGCAGCAGGCGCGGGAGCGCCTCGATTGCAAGATCCTTCTCGAATTCGACGATGACCGATTGCTCATGGATCAGCTCGGCGCGACGCTCCGAGCCGAGCGAAGCGAAGGGCTCGTCATGACTGAGGACATGCGCGGAGCGCTCGAGGCGCGAACGACGCACCGAGCCGCGCGCTCCGGCCAAAACCACAAGCATGCGGATGACCGCTTCGGCCAAGCCGCCGCGCTCCACATTGCGGAGGACGGCCTGCACCTCGGGCAGAAATCTCAGCTCGGCCGGATCCTTCAGCGTGCGCTGGAAGTTATGGGTGCGGCCGACCCATTCCATCAGCGGCGAACCATAGATCCCGTAAAACGCCAATTCTTGCCATGTGTCGCGCAAATCGCGGTAAAAATCGATGCTTTGGGTGATGAGAGCGGCCCATAACTCCTCGGCTTGGCGGAAAGCGTTATCGACGCCCGCTGGCTTGCGCTCCGCCGTGATCTGCTCCGCAAAGGAGGCTACGGCGGCCATCGCGGGGTTGTGATCGGAGAATATTCGACGTTGTGCCCGAACCGGGTTCAGGTCGCGCAGGGCCGCCGCGCTCTGAGGCGTGACAAGGGCCTGCACCGACGGCCGGAGGCAGAGATCATAGAGTTCTCCGCCAAGTTCGGAGAGGCGGTTCACCGCGGCGAAGGCTGAGTCCTCTTCGCGGCGGCCATCGTCGATCGCCGCAAGATCCGCCATCTTCCGCTCTTGGAAGTTCACGAGAAAACGGGCGTGGACCCCCTCACCCTGCTGATCCTCGATCAGCATCTCATAAAGCCCGGGCGCCAGCGCCTCGATGGTCTTCATGGTCGAGCCGACTTCCGAATGCTCCCGTCTGGCGACCGAGGAGGATACGAAAATACCTAGATGGCCGACCTTTTCGTGAATCATGTAGATGATCCGCTGGCCCCGGATCTTGATCTCGTTTTCGTCGGCGTAAGTGTCGATGATCCAGTTCAGCGCCTGCTGCGGCGGGGTGATGGCGTCGCCATGGCTTGTGAAAAGGATGATCGGCGAGCGAATCTGCTTGAGGTCGATCTGGCGGCCCCGTTCGATGCGCGCCTCGCCCCGCGCCAGGCGATTGCCGACGAATAATTGCTCAACGATCCAGCGGATTTCAGCTTCCGTCATGAAGTGGGTGCCGCCCCACCAGCGCTCGAATTCGAGGAACCGCTCGCGGTCCGTATCCACGTTGCGGTAGAGATCGTAGTACTTGGTCCAAAAATGGCGGGACGGATTGAGCTGCTCGAAGTTCGACACGAGATAGGCGCCGTCGAACTCGCCATGGCCAAGATCCGAGCACAGCATGACGGGCGCAATGCCGCAGAGGAGGCCGCCTCTGTAGCGCATTGGATCTTCGCCGATGCGTCCGGACCAATAGGAGAGAGGAGCGCCATTGATCACAAGCGGCCCGCTGATGTCTGGATTCGCCGCGGCCAGAATCATGGTCGCCCAGCCGCCCTGGCAATTGCCGACGATGATGGGCTTTGGCGATTTCGGATGGCGCCGCGCGATCTCCTTGACGAACTCGGCCTCCGCGCGCATGACGTCGGCGAGCGTCTGCCCGGGTTCGGGATGCGGGCGGAAGGCGACGAAATAGACTGGGTGGCCGTCCGCCAACGCAACCCCCACCTGACTGTCCTGCTTGGAGCCGCCTATGCCTGCGCCATGCCCCGCGCGCGGATCGATGATCATGTAAGGCCGCTTCCAAGCGAGAACATCGACGCCTTTTGGCGGGAGAATTTTGAGGAGCACATAATTTACCGGCCGCTTGAGCGTCTTGCCGTCGACAATCGTCTCGCTCTCATAAATCAGAATTGGCGGCGTGCCCGCGGCTTCATGAGCGAGATCATTGTTGGCCCGCTCGCGCAAGACGTCGACGGTCATGACCCACCGCTGTCCCGCATCGATCCAATAATCAAATAATTGCCGGAACATCTGGCCTTGGAATGGATGCGAGGCGGTCGTATCGGCGAGCGCCTGTGCGTCCTGCACAGCTTGATGCAAACGCGCGCTATGCGCGTTGCCGATGCGCGCGGCGTGGCGCGTCGCGACGCGAAGCGCGAGCTCAGCCTGACGCAGCAGAACGTTGGCCGATTGCAAAGCATTCCGGACCCCGTCGACGGGGCTGAAAGAAGGTTCCATCGTCTCCCTCACCGGGCTCCAAGCGCCGCGGCGCCTGATAACCGCATCGCTTTTCGTATGCACGGACTGAATGATCCGGGGATTGGGACTTTGAGCGTATTCGGTTTCCGATCCCGACCTAGCGAATGTAAGCCATTGAAATCGTATAGTAGCGCTCGATCCGCGAAAACGGTAGTCTCGGCAAAAGTCGTTAATGTGACTATGCGCTTTAGGTGTTAGGTCGCGTAATGAGGGGGCCGGGGGCGAATCCCTTTTGCGGCGCCAATTAAGAGTTTTATTTCGTTGCAAATATTTTTAAGCAACAGATCCATAAATTAAAGTCTTGGGCGCGGCGTGAGCACGATGTGAGCAGCCGAAATCACGATGGAGCTTCAGATTTAACCCTCTCCCTTGGGGCATGGGCACCGTGAGAACTAACCTTTTTCTTTATTTTATAATGAGAAGAAAGCCGTCCAAATTACAAAAAATCAATTGCGTCTAAAATCGCCAACCCGTCCATAAGCAATCCAAAAGGCGAGGGTATGCGCATGTGATAGCTTCGCCGCTCTTTCGCGCTGCGGGAAAATAAGACGCTCGCCATCTTTTGGGATGGCGGGCTTTCCGAATTTCTGGGCGCTTGTTCGGCGTCGGCGGAGCCCGGTATATCGGCGGAGCCCGGTATAGAGGTCGGGGGAGGGCGTGGCTTGATCGCGTCCCCCTCCAATGCCTATTAGCGCCAGCCGCAGACGCGCCGGCCTCGGCGCCACCAGCACACCCTGCGACGCCGGCGCACGACGACGACCGCCTCTTGGACGAGGCTTTCGGTCGTTGCGGCGGGCCCTCTGCTTATCGTTAGCGGCGCGGACAAGGCCAGTTTGGGCGTCAGCACCAGTCCGAATGCGGCGACTGCGGCCGCGCCGAACGTTTTTCCCAACATCGCGCGGCGATCGATTACTGTCATTGGTTTCCTCCCGACGAATATTAACCGGTCGCCTCCAGACGTAGCGTCGGCCGAGCTGAAGTCCAGAGCAGGATAGTGAAAAAAGCGACCTCCGGGTGCGGCAGGCGGATAGGCCGAAGCGCTTCCCGATCGGACGGACTCATCCGATCCAAAAGGGATCGCTCCAATTCAAAGAGCGGAGCCATGTTCCGACCGAAAAAACCGATCAGTTTTTTCAAAACATGCTCTAAAGTTTTGATTCGGCAGCCAACAATTCGGATTTTCTTCATGCGCTTAAAACTGACCCCGCCGGGCGTCCCGATCTTCCTTCTGTCGCTGCTCCTTGCCGGCGCGGCGATCGCGACTCTCTATACCCATGTTCCCTTCGTCGGCCATTACGTCAGCGCGCATCGGTTTTGGGTTTTGACCGCGGCCTACGCGGCTTTGCTGGCCGGGGTATTGTTCGAGGGCCTTTAGGCGGTTGCGTCGGCGGTTCCGGAAAGGCGTTCAAATCTGGCGCTGCTTCTCTGTTTCGTGCCCCATCCACGAAAAGCTAATCCAATGGCGCGACGGCTAATTGGCGGCGGGGACAAGATCGTCGCGCCTGTCGATCGCGATCCTGATCGTCGCAATCATGCCGGGTTGGAGCAGAAGGCCCGGATTAGGCGCGGCTATAACGACCTCATAGGCCGAGGCCGGCGCGGACGCCTCCGGCGTTGGCCGGATTTCCGTCACCTCGCCGGCAAAGGATCGATTCGGCGCGGACGAGACTGTGAAGGTCGCTTGGTCGCCGAGCTTCACGGCGCTGATGTCTTTCGCGCCGACCGTGGCTTTGACCCGTAGGACGCCGAGATCCGTCGCAAGGAGGAAAAGCGGCCTGTCCGAATTGGCGGTGATCGCCTGGCCTATTTCAACATCGCGTGCGACCACTAATCCATCGCTGGGAGACATCATGTCGGCGTCGCCGAGCTCGATCTCGGCGGCGCGCAATGCCGCTTGCCGCGTCGCCGCCGTCGCCTCGTCGAGATTTATCCGAGCCCGCGCTTCCTCATAGGCCTGAGTCGACTTGGCGAGCGCTTTGCGGGAAATCACCCGCCGCTTCGCCAAAGCCTCGGCGCGGCTGAAATCCGCTCGCGCCTGGGCTTGGTTCGCTTTGTCCTTTTCGAGCCGGGCTAGGGACGCCGCGAGATCGGCCCTGGCCTGATCCACGGCGAGTTGATAGGGGCGCGGGTCGATTTTCGCGCAAAGCTGTCCGGCCTTTACTTTCATCCCGACGTCGCAATAGAGCGCCTCGATCACGCCCGACGCGCGCGCGGCGATTGGCGCTGTCGCCGCAGGTCCGATGACGCCGACGGCCGTCACGGCGCCAATAATCGCGCTGTGGTCGTCCCTTGGCGCCTCGGCGCGGCGGGCGCCGCCGCCAAAATGGGACCAGTAATACCAGCCGCTTCCGAAACATAGAACGGCAAAGACCGCGGCGGCGATTTGCCGGCCCCAGCGGGGCTCGTGAGCGGCTTTTGTCGTCTCGCCGACCGCCGCCGCGTCGCCTTCGCTGGTCGCGCTTGGTTTCACGGGCTCCGGCAAAGGGACCTCGGCGCGCCAATCGACGGCTTGCTCATAAATATCCTCTTCCTGGGCGTTGTGAATCCGCACGAGCGATTCAATGGATTCGATGATGCGCTGCGCGTCCCTTATCAGGTATCGATCGGACTCGGCAGGGCCGAGGCCCTCCGACAAGCGCGCCAAAAGCCGGGCGAGGTGAAGAATCTCACGATGGGCGCGGCTCATGGCGCAAAGGCCATGGCCGTCGGCGAGATAGTTCGAGAGACGAGGATAGACGTCGCTCTCGTCGTCACGCTCGTGCGCGACGATCTCCTTGCCGACAAGGCTGTTGGCTTCGGCTATGAGACGCGCCGCCGCCTCGGCCGGCGCGTCGTCGAGCGCATCGGCGATCTGACGGAGGCGGTCGAGGCTCGCCGCCAATCTTTCATGGCCTTCGTGGAGGACCCGCGCGGCCGCCGCCGGCAGCGCCGCTCGGCTCGGCGCGGGGCCTGGGCTCAGCGCCCGAAGCGCGTTCAAGATCACGGCGATGTCGATGGCTTCCTGCGTCAGCGCTCCCCCGACCGGGGGCAGCCAGCCAAGCGCGGCGGCGGCCATCGCTGCCCCGGAGAGCGCCATTCCGGCGACAATGCTCTGTAAGGCGATGGCCCGCGTCCGCCGCGCGATGACGACCGCGTCGGAGACGCGGTCGAGCCGATCGACGAGGATCACCACGTCCGCCGCCTCCGACGAGGCGCTTGCGCCCCGCGCGCCCATGGCGACGCCGACATCCGCCGCCGCCAAGGCGGGCGCGTCGTTAATGCCGTCGCCGACCATCAGGGTCGGATGCATCCGCTGCTCGGTCGCGACGGCGTCGACCTTATCGGCGGGGACGCGATCGGCGAGCACGGCGTCGAGATCGAGCGCGGCGCCGATGGTTTCGGCGGCGTCGGCGCGATCGCCGGTCACCATGACGATGCGGGCGACGCCGGCGGCGCGAAGGGCCTGGACCGCCCGCGGCGCCTCGCGCCGGAGCTCGTCGGCGAGCAGCAGAGCGGCTACCGTGCGCCCGTCCACGGAAACGAAAACGCTGAGGGCGGAGCGCCATGACGCCCGCCGCAGCGCCCGCAGCGCCCATTCCTCCGGCCGCGTCGAGCCGTAAACCAGCTGATGCGACCCGACGCGAATCGCGCGCGCCTCGACAATGCCTTCGAGACCAGACCCGATGGTCTCGCGGACTTTCGCGGGAGCCTGCAAAGCGAGGCCTTTTCCCACAGCCGCCGCGACAATGGCCGCCGCCACGACATGGTGCGAGGCTTGCTCCAGAGAGGCGGCGAGCCGCAAGGCTTCATCGGGGTCTTCGCCAGGCGCGGTCTCGACCGCGACTAATCGCGCCCCGCCGACGGTGAGAGTGCCGGTCTTATCGAACATCACCGTATGCGTGTGGGCGAGCGCCTCCAGAGGTCCGCCGCCCTTGATCAGGATGCCGCGCCGCGCCGCCTGCGAGGCCCCGGCGATGAAGGCCGCGGGCGCGGCAAGGATCAAGGGACACGGCGTAGCCGCGACGAGAACCGCCAGCCCGCGAATGGGATCATGCGAAAACGCCCAAGCGGCGCCGGCGAGCGCGAGCGTCACGGGCAGAAGCAGCAGCGCATAGCGATCCGCCATCCGAATAAAGGGGGCCTTGGCGGTCTGCGCCGCCGTGACCATGCCGATAATGCCGGCGTAGGCGCTCTCTCCGGCGGTCGCCGACGCCTGCATCTCGAAGGTTTCGCCGGCGTTGATCGTCCCGCTGCTTACGCTTTCGCCGGCGCGGCGCGCGACTGGGATGGGCTCTCCCGTCAGAGCCGATTTATCGATCGACGCGCTCGGACTTGTGATTTGACCATCGACAGGGACGATTTCGCCGGCCTGCACCAGCAGCGCGTCTCCGATCGCAACCTGGTCGATCGGCGCATCCTCGAAACGGCCGCCGATCCGCCGATGCGCCACGCGCGGGGCGCGATCGACGAGGGATTTCAAGTCCCTCTCGGCGCGGCCGACGGCGAAATCCTCGAGCGCGGCGCCGCCGGCATACATGACGGCGACAACCGACGCGGCCAAGGCTTCGCCGAGCGCTAAGGCTCCCAACATCGACAGAAGTGCGATCGCGTCGACGCCCATTCGTCCGGCGACCAGGCTGCGGACAATCGAGACGGCAAGGCTTGCGGCCACGGGAATGGCGCCCGCGGCCCACAGACCCCGCGCAAGCTCCGAGCGACCCGTCAAAGCCGCGACAAGCCCGCCTGCGAGCCCGAGCAAGGCGACAAGGATGAGGGCGCGTCGAGCCGCCGGTCCACCGATCATCGCCGCCGCTCCTTCGTTAAGGCCATCATCGCGCCGGACCTCGCCATTCAGCAGCAGGAACGTTCACCGCTGAAAAATCGTTCAGCTTCCGGCGCCTTTCCCGAGTTAACAAGGCGCGCGATCGGCGCTTTCACGTTCGATCGCGCGATAAATTCGGTCATTGCGCGGCGCGGCGCCGCCGGCTATGCTATACACGCGGGGGATGCGGAGTTTTTGGTCCATGCTCGACTCAAGCGCGACCTTCAAGCCCGGCGGAAACCAACATGATCTTCCTTTCGAGAGGATCGCCCTATTGCTCCAGGGCGGCGGCGCGCTTGGCGCTTATCAAGGCGGCGTCTATCAGGCCCTTGACGAGGCCGATCTCCTGCCCGACTGGGTCGCGGGGATATCGATCGGCGCCATTAACGCCGCCTTGATCGCCGGCAATCCGCGCGAAAAGCGCGTCGAGAAATTGCGCGAGTTCTGGGAGTTGGTCAGCGCGCCTCCCATGGGACCTCTGGGCGTTCCCTATTACCCGCCGGTCGAGATTACCGACGCCTCCATCCATCGCGTCGTCAATCAGACGCGTGCGTTCTTCATCGCGCTTCTGGGCGCGCCCAATTTCTTCAGGCCTCGGCTGCCGCCACCGGTGCTGTTCCATCCGGACCGTCCCGATGGGCTCAGCTATTATGACAACGCTCCGCTGAAGGAGACGCTCGAACGCCTGGTTGACTTCGACCGGATCAACGCCGGGCCGATGCGTTTTAGCGTCGGCGCGGTGCATGTGCGCAGTGGCAATTTCATCTATTTCGATTCGACAACTCATCGAATTCGTCTTGAGCATATCATGGGCAGCGGGTCTCTGCCGCCGGGATTCCCTCCAACCGAAATCGACGGCGAGTATTTTTGGGATGGCGGTCTTGTCTCAAACACGCCGCTGCAATGGGTGCTCGATTCGCGGCCGCGGCGCGACACGCTTGCGTTCCAGGTGGATCTCTGGCAAGCGGCCGGCAAGGTGCCGCTCACGTTCAACGACGCCAGCATGCGAGAGAAAGAGATCCGATATTCGAGCCGCACGAGAGCCGCGACGGACCAGTACCGGAGTATGCAGAAGCTCCGAATAGCCGTGGGCGAGCTTCTCAAGGACCTTCCCGAAGAGCTTCGCGATCGTCCTGAGGTCAAGCTCCTCGAGGCGGAAGCTGACGACAAGGTCTGCAATATCATTCAGCTGATCTACCACAGCAAAAGCTACGAAGGCCTCGCGAAGGATTTCGAGTTTTCCCGCCGCACCATGGAGGAGCACTGGCGGTCAGGCTATAATGACGCCATTCGCACGCTCAGCCATCCCGAAGTCCTTGAATGCCCAGGCAGAGCGGAAGGGGTCCGCACCTTCGACGTGGCGAGAATTACGCTGCAAAAACATCATTCCACGCTAGCAACCGAGCCATGCGCGAAGGAGAGCCGCGATGAAGGAAAGTGACGTCCGCCGCCGGGCGTTTGCGATGCCGCTGACGAGCCCGGCCTATCCGGTCGGGCCTTACCGTTTCGTCAACCGTGAATTCCTCATCATCACCTACCGCACCGATCTGGACAAGTTGCGCGAACTCGTCCCCGAGCCGCTCGAGGTCGATGAGCCCTTGGTGAAATTCGAATTTATCCGAATGCCGGATTCAACCGGGTTTGGCGACTATACCGAAAGCGGGCAGGTCATTCCTGTATCCTTCAAGGGGCGCAAGGGCGGCTACAGCCATTGCATGTTTCTCAACGACCATCCGCCCATCGCCGGCGGCCGCGAGCTCTGGGGTTTCCCCAAGAAGCTCGCCGAGCCCACGCTCAGGGCGGAAATCGACACCTTGGTCGGAACGCTCGACTATGGCCGGGAGCGCATCGCCACCGGCACCATGGGATACAAGCACCGGGAGGCCGATCTCGCCGCGGTCAAGGCGTCGCTCCTCGCCCCGAACTTTCTGCTTAAGATTGTGCCGCATGTCGATGGCACGCCGCGAATTTGCGAGATCGTCGAATATTATTTGACCGACATCGAGCTGAAGGGGGCGTGGAACGGGCCGGGATCCCTCACGCTCACCTCGCATGCGCTGGCCCCGCTCGCCGAGCTGCCTGTGCTGGAGGTCGTGTCGGCGACGCATATCCTCGCCGATCTCACCCTCGGCCTCGGCAAGGTCGCGCATGATTATCTGGCTTGATGGCGGCTAGAGCATGTTCCGAAAAAGTTGATCGACTTTTTCGATCAGAACATGCTCCAACTTATTGATCTGGAGCGAGCTCTTATCGATTGAATGATTCCATTCAATCGATAAGAGCTCTAGGATTTCGAAATCCGGCGTCAGCAATTGCTGCAAATGCCTCTTCGGAAGAGGAGATCATACCTGTCGTGGATTTGGCGATCCTGGCCGATTTGGCCGCCGCTCGGCGGCTGGCCGGGGCGGGGAACGGTCTCGCCGCTTGGGCGCAGATACGGCGCGTTGGCCAAGCTGCGCCCCGTCGTGAGAGGGGACGCGAGGTCAGGCGCCGCGTCAGACGGGGCCGCCGCGCCCTCGGCCGCGCCGCCAATTGCCGCGCCAAGCATCGCCGCATAGGCGACGACTGCGCCTAAGATCAGATTTTTGCTCATGAGCCCCCGCCTTCGCGAACAACATCCTATTCGACCAATTAACTTAGCAAATGCAAAAAAGTTGCGATTGATAGGCGGGGTTGAGAAGGATTCCGCTTCGATCGCAGGTTTTGATGCCTCCGCGGGCGGGTGGATTAGCTCGCGCATGGCCGCGGAAGAAGCCACCGCGGTCGCGCCAAAACCACCGCTTGGCGGTGCGGTTGGAGTCAAGCTTTCAATGTCCGCGCGGCGACGGGGCCTGAAAATCCAGCGTCAGCGTTTTGGCGGAATAATGCGACGCGGCGCTATTGCCTGAGCAAGCATCGCGGGAGAACATGATCAGATGATGCGCGACGAGTCCGACGCTCAGGATCGGCTCGATCTGGCCGCGCCACAGTCGAGGCAGGACAAAGCGCCAGAACGCGCGCCGATAGTCGCCGCGAACACCCACTTTCCAGAGCAGGCTGGAGAGAATCACCAAGGCCTTGCGAATATTGCGCGGCGACAGGCGTTGCCGGCTGTTTGGCCGCTTGAGCCGGTAAGGCCTTGTCTCGCGCATCTGATATTCATAGCGCGCGAACAGCGCTTCCGGCCGATAGGCCTTGTCCATGCACGTCCGCCACGTGGCGAGCACATCGTCGTAAGGCAGCTTGAAGCTCACATTCGATTCGCGCGCCGCGTCCTCGTCGCGGAGCCGGTTTTCTTCCCGCAGCCGATCCCATAAGGGCGTGCGCGGCAGGGCTTGCAGCAGATTGATGGTCGCCATCGGAATCTTCGACTGCTCGAGAAAATTAAGAATTCGCGCGCCGGTGTCCTTCGTGTCGGTGTCGAAGCCGAGAATGATCCCGGATACGACCTCCATTCCGCGCCGATTGATGGCGCGCACGGCTTCAAGGATCGGCACCGCCATATTATGCGCCTTGTCGATCGCTTTCAGCGCCTCGGGCTCGGGCGTCTCGATCCCGCAAAAAACGGTATCGAAAGCGGCTTCTCGCATCAGATCCAGGATCTCCGGCGAGCGGGCGATGTTGAGCGTCGCCTCGCAGGAGAAGCTCACGGCGTAGCCATTGCGTTTCTGCCAATCGATCAGATGGGGCAGGAGATCGCGCAGCGCGCGCCGGTTGGCGACGAAATTATCGTCGACGAAATAGACCGAGCCGTTGACGCCGCAGGCGACGAGTTTGTCGAGTTCGGCGATGATCTGCGCCGGGGTCTTGAGACGCGCGATCCGGCCGTAGAGGCCGGGGATATCGCAGAATTCGCATGTGTAGGGGCAGCCGCTCGAAAACTGGATGCTGCCGAGAAAATAGCGGTCGATTCTGGCGAGCTCATAGGCCGGCGACGGGAAATTCGGCGAGGTCGCGACGGACCGTTGTCGTCAGCGCGATTTGAGCCGGGGGGCGTGAAACGTCGCGGGCGAGATGGGCGACGAGGGCGTCGGTCGCGTCGCCGAGCTCGCCGATGTGAAGATAGTCGAAATCCGGATAGAGCTCCGGGCAGGCCGATACGGAAGGGCCGCCGAGCGCCACCGCTTTGCCGAACGCATGCGCCCGTGCGCGAATATCCTCCATCTGCCGGCGCTGGATGTGCATCCCGCTGACGAACACGGCGTCGGCCCAGACGAAATCCCGTGGGCTCGCCGGCTCCATGTTTTCGTCGATGAACCTGACCTCCCAGGCTTTCGGCAGGATCGCGGCGATGACGAGAAGGCCTTGCGGCGGCATGAAGGCGCGAACGCCGCCGGTCAGCGGATAGGCGTGCTCGAAGGTGCCGAACGACGGAACATAGCGCGGAAAAACGCAGAGGATGCGTCTCGTCGCGCCGCCAGTCGGCGCAGGGGCGTCGCGAAAAGCACAAGTCGACGAGACGTGAGCCATGAGATTGGCCTCGAGAAAAAGTTGGCGGACAAAGGCCCTCACCAGCGCTCTGCTTTATGCTACGCGCATTTCATGCAATGATGAAAGATCAATTCGCCGAAATGGAAGCGACGCCCGATTGGGCGCGCGCCGCCGAAGCGCGGCAATTCGAGGCGAAAAAAGGCTCGGCTTTGGTTCAATAGCCTGGTGCTCCCTCGCCTGAGGCGCGCGATGCGCGCCAGGCGCGGCGGGATTTCCATGCAAAGTCTAGCTTTCGCTGTCGCCATGGCGGCTTTCGCCTCACGCCGGAACTTTCTTGAGCCGATGATAAATTTCGCTAATTTGGCCGTGATTTCCATAATGTTATTGATTGCGTCAAACTGCTCGCGATCCGATTTCGCCGGTCGCCCGTAGAAATTATCGAGATGAAATCCTCCCTATGAAATTTGCCGCTGCAATTGGTTCTCGGAGGCTCGCCGTGGCGAGCCCCCTGATCTTGCTCCTCGGCGTTTCCTTCGGCCACGCGGGCAAGGGCGATGGGCCGCTGAAAGACGCCGATCCGGAGTCAAGCCGAAAACTTGGCGGCGAGGCGGCGACCGCGGTCATCGTGGCGCCGGCGGCGACAGCCTGTTTTTCGTCCATGGTCCGGGGCGCCGGGCTATTGACGCCGCGCGCCGAAGCTGTCGCCGGCTTCGCTCCCGATGGTTTCGCGGTCGCCGAAATATTCGCAAGCGAGGGTGATCTTATCGGCGAGGGGCAACCGCTTGCGCGCCTTGCGCGGATCGGCGGCGAAGCTGGAGCCGCCCGCGCGGGCCAAACCGCCGGGGCCGCCGCGCCGGGCTCGATTGTCCTGCGCGCGCCGGCCGCCGGCGTGGTTGTGAAGTCAACCGCCAAGATCGGCGCCGCCGTCTCGCCGCAGGGCGAGCCATTGTTTCGCCTCGCGGTCGATGGGCTGATCGAGGTCGACGCGGAGGTGTCGAGCATCGACCTCGGCGCGATCAAGGAAGGCCAAACGGCGCGCATCGAGGCGGAGCCAGAGCGGGAGATGGCCGGGCGGGTGAGGAAGATCGGCGCCGAAATCAATCCGGCGACTCAAATGGGACATGTCCGAATCGAGATCGCGCGCGACGCAGGGTTGCGCGCCGGCCGTTTCGTCCGCGCGACGATTGACGCGCGGCGGAGCTGCGGCATATCGGCGCCGCGCTCGGCGGTGCTTTACAAAACCGACGGAACCAGCGTTCAGGTCGTGCGCGACGACGTCGTCGAGACGCTGCGGGTCACGGGTTGGCCTCACCTCCGGCCGACGACGCCGAGATTCGAGGCAGGGCTGCACGCCGGCGAACTCGTCGTGGCGCATGCCGGCGCGTCGCTCCGCGACGGCGACCAGTCGTCTCCCGTCTTGGCCCGAAGCCGCGGGCCAACCGGCGGGGCGGCGCTGATGGCGATCAATGTCTCGGCCTGGTCGATCCGCCATCCGCTGCCGGCGATCGTGTTCGCCCTGGTCATGCCTCGCGCTCGGCGCGGCGAGCTTCAGGAAGCTGCCGATCACGCTGCTGCCGAATGTCGATCAGCCGATCATCACGGTCGTCATCACCCAATTCGGCGCGGCGCCGGCCGAGCTCGAAACCCAGGTGACGAAGCCGGTCGAGGACGCCGTCTCCGGCGTCGAGGGCGTGCGCCACATCATGTCGCAAGTCACCGACGGCGTGTCGGCGACGACGATCACGCTTGCGCTCGACGCCAACACGGACCGCGCCCTGAACGACGTCAAGGACGCCATCACCCGGATCAGCGGCAACGCTGTCGCGGAGCATCAACGAGCCGCTGATCCGGCAGGTCGGCGTCGTCGGCTCCAGCATCGTCACCTATGCCGCGATCGCCGCCGCCAAGACGCCGGAGCAATTGTCGAATTTCGTCGATGACGTGGTCAAGCGCAGGCTTCTGGAAATTCGCGGCGTCGGCAATGTCGAGCGCGTCGGCGGCGTTGACCGCGAAATTCTCGTTTCGCTCGAACCCGGCGCGGCTCGAGGCGTTTGGCCTGACCGCGGCCGACGTCAGCCGGCGCCTGCGCGGCAATAATCTCGATCTTGACGGGCGGCCGCGCCGAACTCGGCGGCGAAGATCAATCGATCCGCACGCTCGCTGGCGCGCGCACGCTCGACGAGCTCGCCGGAACCGCGCTTGCGCTGCCGCGCGGCGGCCAAGTGCGGCTAGACGACCTCGGCGTCGTGACCGACACGATCGCCGAGCCGCGGACGTTCGCGCGTCTCGACAGCGAGCCGATCGTCGCATTCACCATTCAACGCTCGAAAGGCGCGAGCGACGTGGCCGTCGCCGCCGAGGTTCAAAAGCGCATCGAGGAGCTCGCCTTGGCCCATCCGGACGTGGCGCTCGAGGCTGATCGACAGCTCGGTCGCCTACACCAAGGGCAATTATCATGCGGCGATGAGCACGCTGTTCGAAGGCGCGGCGCTGGCGGTGATCGTGGTTTTCGTGTTCTTGCGCGACTTTCGCGCGACAGTGATCGCGGCGGTCGCCCTGCCGCTTGTCGATCGTCCCCGCGTTCTTCGTGATGGACGCGCTCGGCTTTTCCCTGAACCTCGTAAGCCTGCTGGCGATCACGCTCGCGACCGGCATTCTCGTCGACGACGCGATTGTCGAGATCGAGAATATCGTGCGCCACATTCGGATGGGGAAGTCCGCCTATCAGGCCGCGATCGACGCGGCCGACGAGATCGGCCTCGCGGTCATCGCGATCAGCCTGACCATCGTCGCCGTCTTCGCGCCGGTCAGCTTCATGAACAATATCGCCGGGCAATATTTCAAGCAATTCGGCTTGACCGTGTCGGCCGAAGTCCTGTTCTCCTTGCTCGCCGCGCGCCTCATCACGCCCATGCTGGCGGCCTATTTCCTCAAGGCCCATGGGCGTGAGGACGAGGCCGAGGGGCCGGTCACTCAGCGCTATGGGCGCCTCGTCAAATGGTCGGTCGAGAACCGCTATCGCACCGTGGCGATCGGCCTCGTCCTTTTCGTCCTGTCGATCCTCAGCACGAAGCTTCTCGGGACGGATTTCCAGCCGACCCAGGACGCCGGCCGCTCGCACCTGGTGATCGAGCTGCCGTCTGGCGCGGAGCTTGTTGAAACTCAAAATGTGGCGGATGGGATCGCCCGGCGCCTGCGCGGGCGGCCCGAGATCACCCATGTCTTTGTCGATGGCGGCCATATTCCGCCGAACACGACCGATGTGCGCAAGGCCGAGCTGATCCTGAACTACACGCCGCGATCCGAGCGCAAGACGAGCGTGCAGGAGCTTCGAGGCGGAGATCGGCAAGGAGCTCGCCGATGTTCCGGACATCCGCAGCTGGTTCGTCGATGATTACGGCCAGCGTCCGGTGTCCTATGTGGTGACCGGGCCAGATTCGACGACCGTGGCGAATTTCGCCGTCCGAGCTCGCAAGCCAGATGAAGCAGATCCCGATGCTCGCCAATGTGGTGGCGTCGACGTCGCTGGAGCGCCCGGAGCTGCTCGTCAAGCCGCGCCCGGATCTCGCCGCCCGCCTCGGCGTCTCGACCGAAGGGCTTTCGGAGACGCTGCGAATCGCGACGATCGGCGACGTCGGGCCGGCGCTCGCCAAATTCGACGCCGGCGACAGGCTGGTTCCGATCCGCGCCCAGCTCGACGCCAAGGCGCGCACGAACCTGCAGGTGCTGGAAAACATCAGGGTGCCGACCGGCCTCGGCTCCTCGGTTCCGCTTGCGCACGATCGCCAGTATCGAGCTTGGCCAGGGCGAAGCCAGCATCAATCGCTTCGACCGCGAGCCCCAAGCCGCGATACAGGCTGACTTGGCCGCTGGCGCGACGCTGAGCGAGGCGGAGGCCGCGATCTACGATCTGCCTCTGATGAAACACCCGCCGAAAGGCGTCAAGGTCGGCAAATCCGGCGACGCCGAGGCCATGGCCGAATTATTCGACGGCTTCGCCGAGGCGATGCGCAGCGGGCTTTTGATGGTCTACGCCGTGCTCGTCATTCTATTCGCGAGCTTCCTGCAGCCGGTCACGATCCTGTTCTCTCTGCCGCTTTCGATCGGCGGCGCCATTCTCGGCCTGCTGCTGACCGGGCGGCCGATGACCATGCCGGTCATCATCGGCATTCTCATGCTGATGGGCATCGTGACCAAGAACGCCATCATGCTGGTCGATTTCTCGATCGAGGCGATGGCGGGCGGCGTCGAGCGGACCCTCGCCATCGTCGAGGCGGGAAAGAAGCGCGCCCGTCCGATCGTCATGACCACGATCGCCATGGTCGCCGGCATGTTGCCGAGCGCTTTCGCCATCGGCGCCGGCGGCGAGTTCCGGTCGCCGATGGCGATCGCCGTCATTGGCGGTCTGATCGTCTCCACGCTGCTTTCGCTACTCTTTGTTCCCGCCTTTTTCGCCATGATGGACGACATAGGCGTTGGGATCGGCAGGCTCTGGCGCGGCTTCATCATCGGCTGGGTCCGTTCGTCCGAAACGCCCGTGGAGGAGACCACGGAGGTGGCGAAGCCGCCAAGTTCGATCGGCCGGCCAGCTGAATAGGCGGCTGGTCGGTTGGTTCAAACGGGATTGGGAAGGGGACGCGTGGGCGGCGTCAGGATTTCATAAGCCTGAACCCGACGGCGGAATCCTTTCAGGCTCAAGGGCTCCAGCGGACGAGCCTCGACCAGGCCGGTCGCCGCCAAGCGCTCCACCGCGCAATAGGCCTTCGCCTCGACCAGTATCTGGCCGGATCCGGCTTCATCGCAGAGGCGCGAGGCGAGATTGGTGACGCTGCCGACGGCGGAATAATCGAAGCGCCGCTCGAAGCCGATTTGGCCAAGCGTCGCATAGCCCTGCGCAATGCCTATGCCAAATCCCAATTCATGCCCCCGCGCGCGCCAGGCCGCTGCGAGTTCGAACACGCTCTCCCGCATGTCGAGCGCCATTTTTACCGCGCGTTCGGCATGGTCGCGGCACGGCAGCGGATCATTGAACAGGGCCATGAGCCCGTCTCCAGCGAAACGCTCCAGCGTACCTTCGTAATGGTCGATATGGCGGCCCAACACTTGATGGTACTCGTTCAACACCCGCATCACTTCCTTGGGCTTGGCGTTTTCGGTGAATGCGGTGAAGCCGCGAAGATCGCAGAACAGCACGGTGACTTCGCGCCGGTGGCTTTCGAGCAGACGTTCGGCGCCGCCGCTCGCCGCCACGAGGTCGGCGATTTGCGGCGACAGAAAACGCTTGAGGCGGCTGATCCTTTCGATCTCGCCGACCTGCTCGGCGACCCGCGCCTCGAGCGTCGTCTTCCAAGCCGCAAGCTCCTTCGTCTGTTCCGCGAGGATCGCCGCCTGATCCTGGACGATATCATGCAGCGCCTTGATCCGCAGCATGGCGCGCACCCGCGCGACAAGCGCCGCCTGGTCGAAAGGCTTGGTCAGATAATCGTCGGCGCCCGCGTCGAGGCCGGCGACTATGTCGGCCCGGTCGGCTCTGGCGGTCAGAAGGATCACCGGAATGAAGCCGAGGCTCTCGTCGCGCTTCAGCTCCTTCAAGACGGAAACGCCGTCGAGCCGCGGCATCATGATGTCGAGAAGAATGAGATCGGGCGTGAGCGCGCGGGCCTTGGCGAGTCCCTCCTCGCCGTCGCCGGCAGTGACGATCTCATAGCCATGCGCGGCGAGGCGGGTCGCTACGATCTCCAGGTTTTCCCGACTATCGTCGACGGCGAGGACAAGGGGCGGATTTCGCAAGCGCTTCACCTATTCAGGGGATATATTTGCGGCTCCGCGATGGCCGCCGCCTTTCGCGCCTCGACTCGGATCGGCAAAGTGATTGAAAATGTCGATCCAGCGCCGAGGGTCGAGGCGACCTTGATCGCGCCGCCATGCATCTCAATGAAGCGCTTGCTGATCGACAGGCCGAGCCCGGCGCCGTCTCGCCGCCTCGTGCTTGTGTCGTCGCCCTGTTGAAAGGCTTCGAAGATGCGCGCCTGATCTTCGGCCGCGATGCCGGGCCCAGTGTCGTCGACGACGATTTCGAACTTATCTGCAATGGCCCGCGCTTTAATCGTCACCCCGCCGGCGTCGGTGAACTTGATCGCGTTGCTGACAATATTCAGCAGCACTTGCGTCAAGCGGCGTTCGTCGCCGCGCCCAAGCGGAAGGCCCTCGTCAATAATCTGCGTGACGGAAAGTCCCTTGGCGCGGGCCAGCGAGTAGGTCGTGCCGACCACTTGCGTGACGACATTGCGCATCGAATAGTCGTCGAGGACGAGCGAAAGCTCGCCGGCGTCGAGCTTGGTGAGATCGAGCACATCATTGATGAGGCCGAGCAGATGCGCGCCATTGGTCTGGACGCTTTCAAGCACAGGTTTCGCGCGCTCCGGGAGTTCGCCGTAAAGACCGTCCCCCAAAAGCTCGGCGTAGCCCAGAATGGCGTTGAGCGGGGTGCGCAATTCATGACTCATATTGGCGAAAAATCGGGACTGATGCTCATTCGCTATGGCGAGCTTTCGGCCATTGTCCTCGGCCGCGCGGAACAGACGCGCATTCTGCATGGCGAGGACCGATTGATGCGCGAAGGTTTGCATGAGGCCGACTTTGTTCGCCGCGAAGCGTCCCGACGCGCGGCTTTCCACCAGCAGCGCGCCAAGGACTCCATCTCGCGCGATGAGAGGGACGACCAGCGCGGATCGGAAGCCTGCGGCGAGCGTCGCCGCCTTTAAAGGAAAGCCGTCGACATCGGCGATTTCAGGAATTTGCAAGGCCTTGCCATGTTGCGCCACATCGCCGAGCAGGCTGTCGAGACCGCTCAGCTGAACCTCGCGGAGGGCGCTGACGAAAGACGGATCGAACCCATGCGCTTCGGCCAAATGAAAAGCGTCTCGCTCGCGATCGAAACTATAGATCGCGCCGCCATCGGCCGAGGCGAGTTCGACCGCCCGCGTCAAGATCGTCGCCAGCACCTCCTTGAGCTCAAGCGACGAAGCCAAGGCGAGGCCAATTTCCTCCAACGCTTTCAATTCGCGCACCGACTGCGCGAGCTCGTGAGTCCGATCCGCGACCTTCTGCTCGATTCGCGCGTAGAACTCGCGCAATTCCCGCGCCATGTGATTGAATTCATCGGCGAGGATCTCGATCTCGTCGCCGGTGCGAACCTCGATGTCCTGATTGAAGTCTCCGGCAGCAAGGCGCGCGGCGCCGGCCTGCAGCGCTTTGATCGGCATGGTCATGCGGCGCGCCAGCAACATGCCGGCGCCGACGCCGAGAACAAGTCCGAGCGTGTAGAGCCAGCTGAGGCGGACGAGGAGGTCGTAAACCGGTCGATAGGCCTCGGAGAGCGGCTGCTCGACGAACAGCAGCCAGTTCATGCGCGGGGTCGTCGCCGTCGCGGCGAGGACGGGTTGTTGGTCGAGGTTCGCGCCGATATCTATCGGAGCATCGGAGGTCTTGAGCGCCGCCACTTGAGGCAAGGCCGACATGTCGAGATGGAGGGCCGCCAAAGTGGGATCCGTATGCGCGATGAGCTTTCCATCCGGCGCCGTGATGTAGGCCGAGGTGTTGGAATCCGCTTGAACGCCATTTAGGATGTCGGATAAAAATGTTAGCTCGACATCGGCGACTACAACTCCCGTGGTTTCGCCCGCATAGGCCATCGACATCCGCAGGCGTGGTCCAGTTGACGAAGACGTCACCGGGCCGAACCAAGCGGCGTCGTTTTGCGCGTTGCGGAAGGCGTCCGTCAGGCTCCAATCGTCGCCATCGTCAACAACCACCGTTGTGCGCGAAACGCTGAGCAACTCCATTCCGGAAGCGTCGATTTGCGTGATCTTGGCGATGGCTAGGTTAAATTCCAAGATCAGCGCGTAATCGGCGCGCCGCTGATCGAGGGTCGCGTCGCTCGCCCGCGCCGCTGAGCTGATCTGCCGTTCGAGCTCCAAGACGAAACGCTCGACCCGGCGCGCCGCCGCCTCGGCCTTGTCGCTTTGGGCGTGCAGAAGCATAGCCTTGGTGTTGTGATAAGTGACCCACATATCGATCGCGGCGCTGATCGTCAGCACGAACAGCGCCAGCCCCACGAAAGAGGCGACATATTTGCTAAAGAGGCCTTGGCGTCGAAACGCGCCAATCTGAAACGCCACTTTGACCGGCTCCCTTTCGCCGCGGGGCTCGCGCGGATTGTTTGTTGAATTGGTCACGCCACCCGCCGGAAATGTTGCGCGCTCCGCGCCGCGAACATGAAAAAATGGCGTTGCAAGGCGACGTTAGAGCAGATCTCTCTGTGGCGAAAGCGCGATGCGTTTGGCTCCAGCGCGGCGACGGCGGCCGGCCCGGCTTCGTTGTGTCCGGCGCAGCGCCCTGGCTTCGTGCGGCGAAGCCAGGGCTACAACCGCGCAAATGCGTGGCCAGGGTAGAGCCTCGACGCACGTTCATCCGACAGAACGAAGATGGCCCATGGCATTTTGGGCGGGGAGATCCATTTCTCATGCAAACCCTTACGCGTGATTGAGCGGAGGATTCCCTTATGCCTGGCGTTTCGGAAATCATCACTCTCGTCAAAATACAGCGCCCGATGGACCTGCATCGGATATGCGCGGCGGCGATCGCCTGCTTGGCCTGGTCCGCCTTGGCGGTTCAGGTCTATTTCGACATTGACGACGCTCTCGCCAAGAACCAGTCGGTCGCCGGCGGCCTCATCCAGTGTTTCAGCTTTTTCACGATTCAGACCAATATGCTGATCGCTCTTCTTCTCACGATTTCATTCGCGCGGCCGCAGGCCGAACAATTCCTGACGCGGCCGAGCGTCAAATCGGCGCTCGCCAATTACATTATCATCGTCGGCGTGGTCTATGCGGTCATGCTGCGCCATCTCTGGGACCCGCATGGGCTGCAGTTCGTCGCCGACAGGGTGCTGCATGACGCGATTCCCTCGCTCTATCCGCTCTATTGGCTGGTGTTTCTTCCGAAGGGACGCTTGCGCTGGATCGATCCGGTCGTATGGCTGATCTATCCGATAATCTATTTCATCTATATTCTGGGGCGTGGGGCTGTTTTCGGCGTCTATCCTTATCCTTTCGTCGACGTCGTTAAACTCGGCTACTCCGGCGTGGCGATAAACGCCAGTTTTTTTCTGGCGGCGTTTTTCTGTCTCGGCTTGATTTTCGCCGCGCTCGACCGGGCGCTCGCCGGGCGCGAAAGATGGCGGCTGGCCGGCTTGGCAGAGCGGCCGAACTCTGACAAATAGTAATCTGCGTCACCCCGCCTAAGCTTTAAGGACCGCGCATGGCCCTCGCAAAGACCGATCCGACCACAAATCGCGACGCCTCAGGTCAATTGCGAGCGCGTCTCTGAAGAAGTCCCGGCGAAAATTGCCAAAGGCCCTCCGCGGGTTTGCCGCGTAGGGCCTGAAGTTGGGCCTTGCGGCAAAACCAGGCGATGAGCTGGGGCGCCGTCCGCCGTAAAGGTCCAGATGGCGTGGCGCGCATCAAAATCGCCGGCGTCTCGCCGTTGCGATGACGCTCAAGGTAGTCTATCGGCCTTCCTTGCATCCGGGAAATCCTGCTTCAACCCAACGAGACCGCCATGACAAAGAAACTTTTGTTCCTGTTGGACACTGATCCGGCGCCGAGCGTTTTCGATACGGTCGTCGGTTATGACGGCGGCGCCGATCATGTCATCGGCTATGGCGGCGTGACGCTGGAAAGCGTCGGCGCGCTTGTCGATGGAGCGATCTACACGCGCGGCCCGAAGGAAAAGCAATTTACCGCGATCTTCGTCGGCGGCGGCAATATGGTCGCCGGGGAGGCCTTGTTCGCGGCGGTGAAGAAGCGCTTTTTCTCGAATTTCCGTGTTTCGGTGATGCTGGACAGCAATGGCTCCAACACGACGGCGGCGGCGGGCGTCGCGTTGCTCGCCAAAGCCAAATCGCTCGCCGGCAAGAAAGCCGTCGTTCTCGCCGGCACCGGCCCGGTTGGCATGCGCGCGGCGGCTATGCTGCATATCGAGGGCGCCGAGGTTGCGATTACCTCGCGCTCGAAGGAGAGCGCCGCCGCCGCGAGCAAGGCCATCAACGAGCGCTTCGGTTTCGCGCCGACGCCGCTCGCCGCCGCCGACAATGAAGCTCGCGCGGCGGCGGTCAAGGGCGCTCAGATCGTGTTCGCTGCGGGCGGCATTGGCGTCCCCTTGCTCGATGAAAAGGACTGGCGAGATGATCCGACGATCGAGCTGATCGCCGACGCCAATGCGCAGCCGCCGGTTGGCGTCGGCGGCGTCGATGCGATCGACAAGGCGAAAGAGCGGCACGGCAAGATCGTGATCGGCGCGCTGGGTCTAGGCGGCCTTAAGCTGAAGCTCCATCGCGCCTGCGTCGGCCAATTGTTTGAAAACTCTGATCAAGTGTTTGACGCCGAAAACATTTATGCGCAAGCCAAAGCCCTGGCGTGAATATCGAGGACGCGACGCCCATGACGAAGAGACGCCCATGACGAAGAATAGCTCCATCGCCGCCTTTCTCGATGATCTCGCGAGCGAACATCCGACCCCCGGCGGTGGCGGCGCGGCGGCGGTCTCCGGCGCCATTGGCGCGGCGCTCGTCTCCATGGTGGCCAATCTCACCATTGGCAAGAAGAATTACGAACCGGTCTGGGAAGACCTCACCGCCGTGAACGCCAAGGCGGAGGCCCTGCGCGCCGAACTGACCGGCGCGATCGAAGAGGATGTCGCGGCGTTCAATTCCGTGATGGGGGCCTATGGGCTGCCGCGTGGGACGGATGAAGAGAAAGCGGCGCGCACCGCCGCTATCCAAGCCTCGCTCAAAGAGGCGACCCTTGCGCCCTTGCGCGCCGTCAAAGCCTGTTTCGAGGTGATTCGTCTGTCCGCCGTCGCGGCCGAAAAAGGCAATCTCAACGTCATCAGCGACGCCGGCGTCGCCGTGCTTGCGGCCAACGCCGGACTGCGCAGCGCGGCGTTGAACGTGTTCATCAACGCCAAGGCGATCAAGGATCGCGATTTCGCCGAGAAGCAGATCGCCGAGGTCAATGCGCTGCTCGCGGAGGCGGCGGAGACGACCGAGTCCGTCTATCAGACGGTCAGAACCAAGATCGGCTCTTAAGCTCGCGGCGGAGCGGCTTCGTCGAGCCGCGGGCTTGAGCGCGTCTCTTTCTTGGCGAAAGCTCCACTGAGAACGCCGCTGGCCGCCCGCGCGCTCGCGAGACGCCGGAGCGTTTCCGGATTGGCCGACTTGATCTGAACCGCTTGCGCTTCACGGACCCGCGAATCCGCCCGAACGAAGTCTTTATCGATAATTAAGGCCTTGCCGGCTCCGGCCGTTAACTTCGCCGAAACCTTAACGTCGTCTGATGGAGGCGTTAAGATTTGGGAGCGGGCGATGGACTGGACGGACTGGGACGCGCCGCGTGTGGAGCGTTCCCGGGAAATTGACTTCACTTTGGTTCACGACGCCGTCGCGGCCTGGAAATGGCGGCTGATCGCGGCGCCCTTGGCGGCTTTGTTCTTGATCGGCGCCTTTCTGTTGGCGTCCACCCCGAGATACGAGGCCGCGGCGCAGGTTCTGCTTGAGCCGAAATCCAATCCGGGGCCTTTCGATGACGGCGCGGACCTGTTCACCGCCGCCAAGGGCCAGACCCAGCTTGTCGCCTCGCGTGATCTCGCCCGCCGCGCGATCAAGGAACTCGGGATCGAGGCGCGGCCGGAGTTCGATCCGCTGGCGGGAGGGCTCGGGCCGGCCGCCCGCACCCTCATCCTTCTTGGTTTTATGCGCGATCCGGCGCGCATGAGCGCCGAAGACCGCATATTGAAAGCCTATGAAGATCGGTTGAGCGTGACCGCTCCCGATGGAAAAGTCGTCACGATCGCCTTCCAGTCCGAGGATCGCGATCTCGCCGCGCGAGCCGCCAACCGAATCGCGGATCTTTATCTGGAGATGCGGGCGAACGCCGCCGCCGCGGGAGCCGGCGACCCGGACGCGCGGCTGCTTTCGCGCGCGGCCGCGCCGAGCTTGCCGGTCTTTCCCAGCAAGGGATTCCTCCTCGTGTTCGCCGCCTCGGCGACTTTTTTCACGGCTCTCGCGACTTTGGCGTCGAGCGCGTTCCTGCGCGTCCTTCCGGCCAGCCTCGCCAGCGCGCGCGCCGACGAACCGGTCGAGCAGCCGCGCGCGTTAGGTCAGCCGCCGGTCTTCGCGCGGCTCAAGGAAACCGCGAAGGAAGCGCCCCGGCCGCCAGAAAATCTGTTCGCGAGCCGCCCGGCCGCCGATAATGCGCAGGCTTTGGCGGAGATCGTCGGCCGGATCGCTTCGACGCCGCGCGTTTCGAGGGGAGTGCGAATTGTCTTCACGAGCCTCGCCTGCGCCGCGGCCGCGCCGCATATGATGCTGGCGCTCGGCCGCCTGCTCGGGCGCGAAGGCCGGTCGATCGTCGTTCCTCTTGATAAGGCGACTGGCTCATGCGTCTGGAGTGTCTCGGCCGACGCGCCGGTCTTGGGCGAAGCTCCGTCCTGCGACGGGCCGGGGTTGGGCGACCTTCTCGCGGGCAGAGCCTCGTTCTCCGAGGTCATTCGCCGCGATCCCGGCTCGCGGCTTCATTTTGTCGCGGCGGGATTGGACGAGACGATCGACTTAGGTGAATTTTCCAGCGTCATCGAGGCCCTTGCCCGAACCTATGACTTCATCCTGCTGGCCGCGCCGCCCCTCGACGTCGACGATTTGGCCAAGACGCTCGCCGCTGACGCCGATTTCGTCGTGCTCTCCGCGCCGCCGCCGCCGCGCGAAAGCGCCGCTTTCGAAGCAAAGGCCGATTTGATCGCATGCGGCGCGCAGGAGGTCCTCATCATCGGCGCGCCGTCCCCGGCGCGCGTGACTTCCAGCCAAAATGCGGCTTGAGCCGGCCTGCGGAAGGTTAAGAATTGGGTCTCTCCATCCATTTGATGAGCGGCATCAACGGCAGGATCCAGGCCAAGCCCAGAGCGGCGAGGACGAGCCCGCGAACCAGGCCAGGGGCGTCCCGCACGGCGCCGATTTGCGATAACGCCATCGCCATAAGCGCATAGGCAAGCGCGAAACCCACCGAAACGGTCGCGCCGATCAATTTACGAACCCGCTGGCGCATCTTCCCTCCAAAATCATGCCGCGCTCAAAAAATTGCGGAGCACGGCCCCTTCGAGAAATCGAGGGTCTTTTTCGGGACATGCGCCAGGAATGGACTTCATCCCAATCAGGGCCTTAAGTCCCCGCATGGACATTCGTCAATGGTTTGAGGACCCTGAGATGGCTGGACGGAATTATGGGTCTGTGGCGAGGCGGGGAGCTTCCTCCTCCCCTGCGCTCAAATCTCATCGCGCCGTGGCGATCTGGCTTTGGAGCCTCGCCGCGCTTGTTTTCTTGATGGTCGTCGTCGGCGGGGCGACGCGGCTCACGGAATCGGGTCTTTCCATAACCGAATGGAAGCCTCTGACCGGCGTGATTCCGCCGCTGAGCCAGGCGGCCTGGCTGGCGGAGTTCGAGAATTACAAGAAGATTCCGCAATATGCCCAAGTCTTTCCGGACATGGATCTCAGCGGCTTCAAATTCATCTTTTTTTGGGAATGGAGTCACCGGCTGCTGGGTCGCCTGATCGGCGTCGCGACTGTTCTGCCGCTGGTCTTGTTCTGGGCCAAGAAGCTGCTCCCGGCGGGGTTCAAGGCGAAGCTTCTCGGCGTGCTCGCGCTTGGCGCGTTGCAAGGCTTTGTCGGCTGGTGGATGGTGAAGTCCGGGCTTGTCGGCAGGATCGAGGTCGCCCAGGAGCGGCTCGCCATTCACCTCCTGCTCGCTTCGGCCACATTCGCCGCGCTCGTCTGGCTCGCTGCTTCGTCGAAGGAGTCCAAGCCCGCGACAGCGGCGCGCGTTTCGCCCGGCCTGCGATGGCTCGCAAATATTTTCGTCCTGCTGGTTTTGGCGCAAATCGGCCTTGGCGCGCTGGTCGCCGGTTTGCGCGCCGGGCGCGCCTTCAATAGCTGGCCGCTTATCGACGGATCTTTCATCCCCCCGCTTGAAAAGCTTACCCTGCTGGAGCCGCTTTGGCGCAATTTCCTCGACAATATGCTGCTGGTGCAATTCCAGCATAGGATGGCGGCCTATGCGCTTTTGGCGGTCGCGCTGCTCCAGGCCTTTTTCACTTGGCGTCTGGCCGGGCCGGGGCCGGCCTCGCGGCGCGCCCTCGCGCTGGCGGGCCTTGTCGCGGTCCAGGTCGCGATCGGGATCGCGACCCTTGTCCTTGCCGTTCCGCTCGCGGCGGGTCTTCTGCACCAGGCTTTCGCGATGATCGTCTTGGGGATGGCGGTCACGCATGCTCAATCGCTTTTTGGACAAGCGCTCTCAGCCAAATCGCTTTCGGCCGCATCGCTGTCGCAGCGGCGCTAGTCTAATGGGTGGCGGCTAGAGCGCCAGTTAGTACGGCCGGTCTTCCGGCGATCCGTAGGCACAAAATTTGCTTTTTCCTCCAAAACGCCAGGCCCGAATGCGAGATCACGCGATCGCCCATGCCAGAGACTAATGAACCAATCAAGATTTGCGTGATCAGGGATGATCTCATTGATTTCGGCGAAGTTCTGCCGGAAGTGAACGAGATCCTGCAGCGCGGCGTGTCGCTTTACCGACATGATCCGAGCGGCGCCGACCTCGCCTTTCGGGAGGCGCTCGCGCTGCGGCCGGACGCGCTCCCGACCTATTTGTGCCTCTATAAGATCCACACCTATCAGGGCAATCTCGACGAGGCGCTGGCGATCGCGCGGGCGGGGCTCGCCGAGGCCGCGCGCCAAGCCGGGCTCGACCCTGATTGGACCCTTTGGAAGCCTGGCCAGATTTCGCCCGACGTCAATGGCCCCGGCCATTTCGGCCTCTACACCCTGAAGGCTTTGGCCTTCATCCATCTGCGCCGGGACGAGGCGGCGGCCTCGCAACGCTGCCTCGATAAAATCGCCGAATTAGGCGCCATGGAGACCGTCGGCGGGACCGTCATCGCAGCGCTGGCGGCGGGCGTCGGCTGACGCGAAAATGAGTTGCGTCCAAGCCAGTTCGCGATTTAGGAAAAATTTCGCCGAAGCGTGGGGCCGATGATCCGCGCGATGATCAACTCAAGGGTGAGCAGTTAGGATGCAAACCACATTCATTAGAAACACTGAGGATGGCCGCAAGGTGGAGGTGATCGGGCCTCATGTCTGCGTCGACGGAAAGCCGGTCGGCGATTCGCTCGTCGAGGTCAAAAACCATCCAAACAAGGAGGCGATCCTTTTCGCTCTTCCGAACGCGGCCTTCATGGCCGGCCCAGTCGTTCTGACCGCCGAGGAAGCCTCGATCGTTCGCGGCGCGCTCGCCGCGGCGAAGGGTCCCATGACCGATCGCATCGAGATCACGGAGCGATTCCGCAAGGCCTGGAACGCGCGCAATCACGAGGCCGGGATCGAATAGGGTCTTTTGGCCCTTTGACCTGAAAAGTCGGGGCGCCGCCTTTTTGTTCGCCGAGCCGACCGACGCGGCGAACTGCGTCATCGTGGCCTGGAACAAATGGCCGAACAGCCGCGTTTGGCCGAGGCGATGTCCGCCGATCGGGCCTAAGACCGATCAAGGCGCGTGGGCATTCGGCGAGATCCTAATTCGCCGAGTCCGCGTGTCGGGCGTCGATCGCGGCGCGGCCCGATGCGAGGGAGACTCCCTTCGCGAAATTTCACCGATAGTTCGTCACGCGGCGCGCGTCACATTTTCATGCGGGGAGGGGAAGCATGAAAGACAGGAAGCTCGCGCCTATTTTTGTCGGTTTACTGCTGGCTTTTGTGGCTCCGGCGGCCGTTCAGGCGCAAAATGCGTTCGCAACCTCGAACTACCGCCCCGGCGGGGAAAGTCTCCTGTATGGGCCGGGGCCCATCAATTTCGCTCAGAGCATTCTGAAAATGTCGGTTCCCGATGGCGTCTATGTCATCAACGCCAAAACATCGATTATAAACGCCGCCGCCGCCGCCGAGAGCGGCAATTGCAAACTCTGGGTTCTCGTCGGCGGATTTGGATCCAATGGGGCGGTGCTTTCCACCAGCAAGCTGTACGTGATCGACCAGACCGAGTTCAAGATAGACAGTAAAAGCGGCGGCAACCAGCAGGCCATCGCGCTTCAAGCGGCGTTTGATATCGTCGGGTCGCCCCTTGCGCCAATCAAGAACAACAATGTGATGGGCGTCGATTGCCGGACTTTCAGCGGGACTGCGGTCGATTCGGTTCTCACCGCCGTCCAGCTTCTCGGAGTCATCGAGACTCTCCCGCCAGCCCTGTACGAATCGCCGCCGCCCCCGCTGCAGTTCTGAAGCCGCGGGGTCACACATGGGCTGGGACCGCGACGGCGTCGCAAAGGGCCGGCTTGAGGCCCGCCCCATGCGTTCGAAAATCAGCTCGCCGAGGTCGCCGTTCCTTTCACCGCCTCAATGAGCTGCTTGAGGGAGAAAGGCTTCGGCAGGAAGCCGAAATCCTCGCCGTCCGGAAGGTTCCTGGAGAAGGCCTCTTCGGCGTAGCCTGATACGAAAATGACTTTGGCCTTCACGCCGCGCTTGCGCAATTCGCCGAACATTGTCGGGCCGTCCATTTCCGGCATGACCACGTCGGAGACCACGAGATCGATGCGGCCTTGGTTTTGTTCGGCGATCTCAAGGGCTTCGAGCCCCGAGGCCGCCTGCAGCACGGTATAGCCCCGCGAGGCGAGCGCGCGCGCGCCAAACGCGCGGACGGCTTCTTCGTCCTCGACAAGAAGGATGGTCCCATGGCCGGTGAGATCGGCGGCTGGCGCCTTGACCGGCTCGATCGTCTGAGGCGCGTCGGTCTCCACGGCGACATAACGCGGCAAAAGGATCGTGAAGGTCGTTCCTTCACCGGGCGCGCTCGCGCAAAACACATAGCCGCCGGTCTGCTTGACGATGCCATAGACCATGGAGAGGCCAAGGCCGGTTCCCTTGCCGACTTCCTTGGTCGTGAAAAAGGGCTCGAAGATCTTGTCTTTCACGTCGAGCGGGATGCCGCATCCGAAATCCTCAACCTCGATGGCGACGTAATCGGCGGGAGGAAGGGATTTCTCGTCGAGCGCGGCGCATTCGTCGGCGCCGACATTGCGGGTCCGCAAAAGGATCTTGCCGCCATTCGGCATGGCGTCGCGGGCGTTGACGATCAGATTGACGATGACCTGCTCGAACTGGTTGAGATCGGCCTTGACCAGCCACAGATCGCGGCCATGGCGCAAGTCGAGGTCGATCTTTTCGCCGACGAGGCGGCGCATCAGCATTTGCAGGTCGGACAAGACGTCGCCAAGCTGCAGGACTTGGGGCCGCAGGGTCTGGCGGCGCGAAAAGGCGAGCAGCTGACGCACCAGTCCGGCGGCGCGGTTGGCGTTCTGCTTGATCTGCATGATGTCGCGGAAGCTCGGATCGGTCGGCCGATGATTGGCGAGGAGAAGGTCCGAATAGCCGATGATGGCGGTGAGGACATTGTTGAAATCATGGGCGACGCCGCCGGCCAGCTGTCCGATCGCCTGCATCTTCTGCGCTTGCGAGAAATTGTTCTGCAAGGCGCGCTGCTCGGTCGTGTCCAGCGCATAGATGGTCGCGCCCGGATCTTCGCGCTCGTCCGACTCGGAAATGAACAGCCGCGCCGATCGTTCGCCTGCGCCGAGGAGGCCAATGTCGACGGGCGGAATATCGCTCTTCGACTGGCGGGCGGCGGCGAGCGCGGCTTCGAGCGGCGCGCGGTCGCGTTCGAGAATGCCCGCGTAGATCGAGCCGGCGGGTGCACCCTCGGCCGGCTTCAGGGCCTCTGGCATGAGCCGCGCGAAAGCCGTGTTGGAGCGGGTGATTCGGCCTGCCGCGTCAAGTACGGCGATCGCCATCGGAGTCGAATTGAATACGCGGGCGAAACGCACCTCGGCCGCGCGCAAATCCTCCGCGGGCTCCTCGCCCTGGGCGCGGTTGAGGACAAGGGTGCGAGACGCTCCGGCCGCGCCGTCCTGGCCGAAGGCGACGCGATGGAGCAGGCGGGCGGGCAGACTCTGGCCGTTGCGGCGCTTGAGGTCGATGTCGAATTGCTCGGTGCGCACCTCGCCGGCGCCGCCGGCGATGGAGGCGAGAAGCGTGGCGCCGTCGCCGGCAACGAAATCGGCGAGCGCCAGGCCGCCGGAGCCGACTTGGGCGAGATCGTAATCAAGCCAAGCCGCGAGGGTCGCGTTCACGTAGGACACGGAGCCGTGTCGGTCGCAGGAAAAGAACCCGGCCGGCGCATAATCGAGAAAATCAATCGCATGCTGCAGTTCTTGGAAGACATTCTCCTGCCGCTCCCGGTCGCGGGTCACGTCGGCGACCGTCCAGAGGGTCGCCCGCCCGGAGCTCGCGAAAGTCAGCGACCTCACTTTAATTTTGTACCAGCCGACGCGCCCCTCGCCGCCGAGCGGGGGCGAGAGGCGCAATTCCTCGGCATGGCGCTTGCCGTCGCGCGCCGCCTGGGCGAGCCGATAGATCGCCTCGGAGACGTCCGGCGCTCCTGAAAACAGCCGCTCAACAGTCCGCAAATTGGCCGGATCATGCGCGCCGGCCAGGCGCATATAGGCTTCGTTTGCGTAAGTGATCCGGCCGGAGCCGTCGATCGCGATCAAGCCTTCAGGGTTGCCGTCACAGATGAATTTGGTGAGATCATTTTTTGACGATTGGCCAAAAAACTGAAGAAAGCCGGCGGCGACGGCGAACAGGGCGAATATGCCGACGATCGCGAGAAGCGCGAGAAGCCCAATCACGAGAGCCGCCGCCTCGTCCTTCGGCAAGAGGGAAAAGGCGGCCGCCGCGCTGGCCAGAACCAGGGCGAAGAGCAGAACGAGGCGGGGACTGCCTGCGCGCTCCGTCCGGTCGAGCGCGGCGGAGATGGGTTGGTCGCTCATCAAGAAGCACCTGGCGAAAGCGGCGGGTCCGCCATGTCTAGAGAGGGGCATAAAGAGCATGTCTGGAGCATGCTCCAAAATAGTTGATCGACTCTATTCATTTGAAAATGCGCCAGCTTGTCGTGATCGAGCGAAATTGTTTCGATGATATGCCTTTAATCCAAATGCGACGCTTTCTTGAACGCCCGCCGCCTGAAGGGGCGACGGTCGAGACGCCGCTGGTTTCGCTTTGGTCCCGACTGGGAGAAGAGCCAGCTTGTGGGAGCGACGCCGCCCGATCCCGTCGGGCGCTAGTGTTTGCTTTCGCCCACAAGATCTCCTGGGCCGGCGCCTCTAGGCGAGAATGCTGCGCCCCAAAAAACTTTGCAAGATTTCGTGACGAAACGGCAAAACCGCTTGTGGATTATCGCGCAGAAACCAACGTCCAGGGGAAGGGGATATTTTTCCTTCACGGCCCATCCCAGTAGAATGAATAGCTCTCGGATCGCGAAGCCTTGGCCGATGCAATGTCATTTGGCGCGTTTGGATTAGGGTTGGGTCGAACAAAGGGGCTGCGCCTGACTCTAGTGTTAGGCTCGTCGTCAACCAATCTTGTCGTGGCGCGTTCAAGGGATGGCGCTTGGGCAAAACGCGCCGACCCCGTCGCGACCCAGCCGGGTCGCTGCGCCCGGCAAACTGATTTATGTGTTAAGGAATAGTGTCGATGAAATGTTCAGCCACGGTCATCCTTGCGGCGTTATATTCTGTCGTTGCTTCAAGCGGCGCGATCGCGCAAACCTATTACAATACCGCCGCTTCGCCGCCGCCGCTTCCGGCACCGCCTTATCCCTATCCGGGCTGGACTTGGGAGGGCCGCTCGGCCGCCGCGCAGGACAGGGCGAATTATGATTGGTCTGGAACGCGGGGGCGCATGGGCCTCGGCGCGAGCCCCATGCATCCGGAAGGGCCCGGCAATGTCTCGACGCCGCATTTTTAGCGCGCGTAGGATTGGGCTTTTCGCGTCATTTCGCGCATGGCCTCGGCCAAGTTGTCTTGCATCTGCGCGCGTGATCGGGGCATGATGGGCTTCGCAGCCCGGTATTGCGCATTTTCGAGGTAGCCGCCCTGATGCAGGCTTTGTTAGATAAGTTGTTCGAGAACAAGAGCTTGATGTTCGCCTCCGCGACGATCGCTGTTTTCGTCGCGGTGTTTCTTCTGTTTTTGACGTTTCGCCTCGCCTTTGGGCGCAGGCTTCGCTTGCCCGGGAGCGGCAGAAGCAGGCTCCCCCGCCTCGGCATTGTCGACGCGTTCGATCTCGACCGCCAGCGCCAGCTCGTCATTATCAGGCGCGACAATGTCGAACATCTGATCATGATCGGCGGTCCTAATGACCTCGTAATCGAATCGGAGATTATTCGCGGCGAGGCGCGCGAGGGCAGGATCCGCGACAAGGAAACAAAGGAGCCGCTGCAAGGCGCCCCGCGCCAGTCTGGCCGGCCGAGACCGAAGCTGCATTGCGGCCGGTCGCGGCTTCGGCTTCGCCGCAACGCAGGGCGCAGATTCCGCTGATGGCTGAGCTTGAGCCGAGCGCCGGCCATGACGCGGCGATCGCGCCGCCAATCGCCGCGCCTGCTGCGCGATCGCCTGTTTTTCCTTTGCCACCAAGGCGGTCCGCGCCGCCGTTCGCGCCGCCGCAGCGGATGTCTCCGCAGCGCGAACCTTCTCTGGCGCGTTCCGACGTGGCGCATGTGGCGCAACGGGAACGCCCCGAGGCAGGCGCGAATTCACCGAGCGGTTTTCCGCGCGCCTCTCTGGCGACGCCATTTTTGCGATCGCCGCCGCCGCGTCCGGGGCAGGATGCAGCGGTCAAGACCGGGCTAGGGAATGTCGTCGCTGAGCCGGCGCCGTCCAGTTCGACCGCCGTCGCTTCGGACTCGAACAGCGGGGCGCCGGCCGCCAATTCCGCCCCGGCGGCCGAGCTGGAGCTGTCTGCGCCGCCTCAAGCCGCCGCTGCCGCCCCGGCGCAAGCCGCTTCGGAGGGGGCGGCGGGCGGATCGTCCCAGCTAGACCCATTGGATTCAATCGAGGAGGAAATGGCCAAGCTTCTCGGGCGCGGCCCGGCGAGCTAAGGCCACAGATCGCGGTGATCCTAATTCGCATTCAGGGCGACGCGCGTCGCCCGAAAATCCGCCGCAGGCTGAAACGGGCCGATCGACGAATTTGCGCTGACCAAATTTGCTCAGTTGTCGCGGTAGACCCGCTCGCGTCTTTCATGCCGCTCTTGCGCTTCGACCGACAAGGTCGCGATCGGGCGAGCGTCCAGGCGCTTCAAGGAAATCGGTTCGCCCGTTTCTTCGCAATAGCCATAGGTGCCGTCGTCGAGCCGCCCGAGCGCCGCATCGATCTTCGCGATCAGCTTGCGCTGGCGGTCGCGGGCTCGCAATTCTATCGCTCGGTCGGTTTCGGATGACGCGCGATCGGCGAGGTCGGGATGATTCTCATTTTCGCTTTGGAGAACAACAAGGGTTTCTTTAGCCTCGCGGAGAATATCCTCTTTCCATGCGAGCAGTTTCTTGCGAAAATAATCGCGTTGCCGATCATTCATGAAAACTTCTTCTTCAGAAGGTCTATAATTATTTTCGATCAGTTCGGCAGGCACTTGCGAGTCTCCCCAAACCCAAAACGGAGCCCTTATAGCGTTTACTTCGTCTATAGACAATCAAATGTCGCGCAGTAGCCAACGGCTCAGGCATTTCAACTATTCGCGAAGAATTCCTTGTCCGTTCAAACGCGCGCGATTGCCTCTCATCGAAAGCCGCGTGACAGGCGATTTGCGGGACAAACTCGGCTGAATTTTTGAGGCGGACGCTCACGCGAGCGCACGGGGGGGGGGCGCTCTTCGGAAGCGAATCCGATCCTTGCTTCGGTCGATAATCGTCTCGCTCGCCAGTTGGACGCGAATGCGCCGACGCAAGTCGACGCGGCAAGCCAAAACGCGACCGTCAGACTTAGAAATCAATCGCCTTGCGCAAATTGGCGGAGACCTTGTCGAGGAAACCGGTCGTGGACAGCCATGGCTGTTCGGCGCCGACGAGAAGCGCGAGATCCTTAGTCATGAATCCAGCCTCGACCGTCGCGACGCAAACCTTTTCAAGGGTTTGGGCGAATTTCGCGAGATCGGCGTTGGCGTCGAGCTTGGCGCGATGGGCGAGCCCACGGGTCCAAGCGAAAATCGAGGCGATCGAATTGGTCGATGTCTCCTTGCCTTTCTGATGCTCGCGGTAATGCCGCGTCACCGTCCCATGCGCGGCCTCGGCCTCCACCGTCTTGCCATCGGGGCTCATCAGCACGGAAGTCATCAGGCCGAGCGAGCCAAAGCCTTGCGCGACTGTGTCCGACTGTACGTCGCCATCGTAATTCTTGCAGGCCCAGACATAGCCGCCTGACCATTTGAGCGAGGAGGCGACCATGTCGTCGATGAGGCGATGCTGGTAGGTGAGGCCCTCGGCGCGAAAGGCTGCTTCGAACTCGGCTTCAAAGACTTCTTGAAAGAGATCCTTGAAGCGGCCGTCATAGCTTTTAAGAATTGTATTCTTCGTTGACAAATAGACCGGGAAATGCCGCGTGAGCCCGTAATTCATCGAGGCGCGAGCGAAATCGCGAATGGAATCATCCAGATTATACATAGCCATGGCGACGCCGGAGCCGGGATATTTATAGACTTCCTTCTCGATGATCGTTCCGTCATCGCCCTCGAATTTGATGGTTAGGCGGCCTTTGCCGGGGATCTTGAAATCGGTCGCGGAATATTGATCTCCGAACGCGTGGCGGCCGATGACGATCGGGTTGCTCCAGCCAGGAACGAGACGCGGAACGTTTTGGCAAATGATCGGTTCGCGGAAGATGACGCCGCCGAGGATATTCCTGATCGTGCCGTTCGGCGACTTCCACATTTGCTTCAGCTTGAACTCTTCGACCCGCGCCTCGTCGGGGGTGATGGTCGCGCATTTGACGCCGACGCCCCATTTCTTGATGGCGTTCGCGGCGTCGATCGTCACCTGATCGCCGGTGGCGTCTCGATTCTCGATGGACAGGTCATAATATTCGAGATTGATCTCGAGATAGGGATGAATGAGCTTTTCGCGTATGTCATGCCAGATGATCCGGGTCATCTCATCGCCATCGAGTTCGACGACAGGACCTTCGACCTTGATCTTGCTCATCATTGCGACCCTTGCGATTTCAGCGGTAGCGAGTGGATTGTTTTAGAGCATGTCCGCGAGAAATTTGCGCGGCTTTTTCGAGTTCGACACGCTCCGGCCCTGATGGTTTGAGCTTAAGCCCCGGTCGGTCAATTGGTCTATTTGACTGGGACGCGCTCTAAGTGATTTGCGCCCGGCCTGGGCCTCGCGCGCGCCATGGCGAAGCGGCTCCCGCGCAGCGTTTCGCGCGCATGAGGCTGCTTCATTTCGCAGCCCCCGCTCGCAAGGATTGCGCGAAGGCAGGATCAACGTCGGCGACCAGAGTTCTCGAAAAGTGATTGATTCTGAGGCAAGGCATTATGGTACGCGGTCATGATCGCAGTTTGGCGGCGCGGCTGATAGGTCAGGATTTTGCGGATCTCGCTCCTGACGGAATTTTGAATGTCCCGATCCGCGAGCGCGCCGGACGCCGCCGCCCGTTCGAGACGCAAATCGGCGAGGCTCAGGTCGTTCGGCGCGGTGAGGTAGGAGTTTTCCAGAGCCGAGGCGCCGGCGTCCTTTGATTGGGCGCCTGGAAGGCTCGCTAGGAACAGCCAAGCCGCGCCGTTGATTGGCGCATAGGCCAGGGCGGTCTCGAGTCGGGATCTCGCCTGTTCGACCCTTGCCGCGTTGGCGTGGTCGAGCGCGGTCCCCCGTTCGAGCCAAAATAGGCTCGAGTCGGCGAAGGCCGCCTCCGCCCAAAGGTCTCCTCTAATCGCGCCGATGCGCGCCGCCAGGACCGCGCGCGCATGATGTTCGCCGGCCGCCGCCGCGCTGGTCTTGTCGCGGGCAAGGCCGACCGGCTTAGGGCGCAAGAGCTCGGGGAGCAAAAGCCAGAGGCCGCAGACCCCAAGAAAGACGCCGAACGCGAGCAGCGCCGCGCGGAGCTTCGCCGGCTCCGCTGGACTTGCCGGCGCGGGACCCTTGCGAAAGGGTGCCGGATGTTGTGGGGGAGAGTCCGTAGCCATTGATTTTCTCCTCCTCGCCAAATCATTCCGCATTGAAATTGGAGCTGGCTTGCGCCGAAAGTGCATCCGTTTTTACCATTGGATCGCCGCTCGGCCATGTCAGCTCGCGGGCGTGAAGGAAGGATCTGAATTCAAATGAAACGGGCGAATTGGGTGGAATATGCAACCGCCCTTGTTGGAGCTTGCCGGACACTTTTTTGAAGCTAAGCGAGTCCTTATCGCTGAGATATCGGGAAGCGCTCTAGAGGAAGCCAATTTCATCGCGCTCCAGCAGCAAGCAGGTCAAGCGGCCGGTCGCATAGGCTCCCGTGTCGATGTTGATGCGGTTGATCCGCACGTCCGGCTCCATGACAGGCGTATGGCCGTGAACGACTACTTTTTCGAAGGGTTCTTCATGACATAAAAAATCGTCCCTTATCCAAAGGAGATCTTCTTCGCGCTGCCGCGCCAGCGGCGCGCCAGGACGCAAGCCGGCGTGGACAAACACATAATCGCCGCAGGTGAACGACAGAGGAAGTTCGGTGAGAAATCGACGATGGTCCGCCGGCATGGCCCGGGCTAGCGCGTCGGCGAGATCGGCCTGCTCCTCCAGTCCGGCGTTTATCGACGGCCTTAGACCATAAGACAAAAGCGTCGTCAAAGCGCCGTACCGCGCCCAATCCTTAAGAATTGTTGGGTTTTCGAAAAACTCCAAAAGATAGATCTCGTGATTGCCTTTCAGGCAGAGCGTTTGGTGCGTCTCGGCGCGCCGGACCAATCGCTCCAAGACCCCAGCCGAATCGGGTCCGCGGTCGATATAGTCGCCAAGAAAAACCTGGATCGCTTGGGCGGCGGGGCGCGCTTCGAGGTCCTGGTCGATCCGCGCGAGGACCTGGTCCAGCAAATCGGCGCGGCCGTGGATATCGCCGATCGCGTAGATCCGCAGTCCGTCGGGAACAATTGGGCGCACCGAGGCCGGCGCGCTGATTTTACGCGATTTCCACATAAAAAACGCTTTGTGCCGGCTTCCGCCGCGCCGCAATCCAAGTCGTTGTCTTGCCAAGTCGCTTTCTTGTTCCCATGAAACGCGGACAAGGTCCAGTCAATGGATCGCGGCGCGGTCCTTGGAGCATGTTCCGAAAAAAATGATCGACGTTTTCGATCAGAACATGCTCCAATTTATTGGTTTGGAGCGAGCTCTTGTCGATTGGATGATTGCATCCATTAGGAACGCGCTCGAGGGAGCGCATTCCCGAGCGGCGACGCGGTTAGAACGGGTCGGCCTTGGCCAACGCCTTATAGGCGCTTATTGCTTTGCCGAGCTCTTCGCTGGTGTCGATCCGCGCCGCGCCCCATTGCTCGGCCGCCGCGATAGCCGCCTCGTCGAGGCCATTTCCTTCTTCGCGCCAGGATCGAACCTCCGCCTCCACCAAGTCGGACTTGGCCTCTTCGTCGCGCATCTCGCCCAAGGCGGTCTGCAATTCGCCGAGCGCATCAACGAGCCGCTTCAACTGCTTGCGGTTGGCGACCTCGTCGAGGACATCGACGAAGAACTCCCCCATATAGCGCAGCTTTTTCGCTTCGATTCGCACCCGGTGGCGCGCCTCGGGACCGAGATCGGCGAGGTCCGCGCCCTGCCGGACAAGGGCCTGGGCCCGCTTTTTCAGCCGCATCCCGGCAAATGAGGCGACCCTCGCGTCAGGCAAGTCGCCGGCCTGCTTGCGCCATCGCCCATTTTCGATCCAAGCGGCCATCTCGACCAGCAAGCTCCGCGCGCGTTCGGTCCGCGTCCCCTCCAGGACCGTTTGGTGGAAGCGACGGCGTTTGGCCTCGACCCGGTCGGCGAAGGCTTGCAGCCCGGCATGCGCCGCGCCGCCCTCGGCGAGGGGCGGCAATTTTGCGCAAAGGACATCGAGGTCTCGCGCCGCGCCGAGCAGGCCCGCCAGCCATTTCAGCTCGTCCTGCAATTTGACGTAGGCGTCGTCGCGAACCATGGGCTTGAAAAGCGTCATGGCGGCGCGCAGTCGCCGTATCGCGATACGGCCTTGATGGATCGCCTCGACGCGATCGGATGTCGCGAAACCCGCCTCATTCAGCATGAAATCATGCAGGCAGCTTCGGCAGATGGATTGGAACGCCTGTCCGCATGTCATGCCCGCGTCGAGGCGGAGTTTGGACGCCTTCGCGGAGCGGCCCCAGGCGCCCTGAGCGAGAAGATGGCCGCGTTCGGCTTTGCTGAGAAAGCTGAGGAGCAGCGGTCCCTGCGACGAGACGACGCGGGCGAGGTCGAACAAAGCGCCTTGGTCGCCGAGCTTCAGCTCCAACTCCAGTTCGGAGATGGGAAGCGTCCGGCCCGCCGCCTCAATCTCGCCGCGATCGATGGCGCCTTCGATGCGCGCCTCGCCGTGATCAAGTAAGAAGGACATGCGTTCGACGTGAACTTCGAAGGCTGGCCGCAGCGCTTCGCGCAGCCGACGCCGGCTGATCAAATGGGCGAGAGGGGTCTGCTCGATCGCCGGTAGATCAAGAGCGCCGCGCTCTATTTCGCGCTCCCACTCGCCTCTCTGAACGGCGGACCCCGTTTCCTGCTTCACGGTCTGAACGAAGCCTTGGGCGCTTTTGCGAACGCGAAGGATGAAGCCGTGTCGCCAAAGCATTTGATCCGGCGTGTCGAAATAGACGGCCTCGAGCTTTTCGCGGCGCGGCTGCGTCAGGGCGTCGCGCAAGGCGGGGAGGAGCAGGATCGTCTCCAGATCCTCGGAGGCGATCAAGAACTTGAGCTCGGTCTCCACATCCGGCTTGGCCGCGCCCGCCGAATTCGGCCCGGCGCGATCATGGCTCGCTTTTGATCTGTTGGCGTTCATTCAAAGCCTAACGTCGGTTGTCGAACGCTTCATTGGGCGGGGCCCATTGTTCAGTTGGCATTCAGGTTGCTTGCTCTATTTCTTGTCGGAGCCTGACAATGCGCCCGCCATATTGCGGCCGGAGAGGCGCCGCGCGCCGCCTCCGGCGACAAGCATAGGCCATAATGGGGCCGCGGCATCGAGGTTCGCGCGCCCATCGAGCCGCTTGGGTCGGGCGCGACGACGCATTTGGGTCTAGCAATGCAACGCGCCAAGCCGTAAATAGCATTGCAATGAAAGCCGGTGAAAGCCGAAAGATAGAGCGCTTTTTTGCGGCAAAACTAGCGTACAAGTGATGTCTGATAAATTATAAATTTGATCAGAAGTAACAAACAAAAATATTTGAAACTGTTTATATTGAAATTGACTTTGATTGATGTTAAATTTAAACACGTAAAATTAATCTGCAAAATTTGACAATTCAACAATAATTTTAATTTTGGCGGCGTTTTTATGGCAGCCCAGCGACAGGTCATTGAGAGGGTTGAAATGGTTGATAATAAAGTTATTATTGAAGTTTTGCTTGAAGCTGGCAATTTGCTGCAGCGGAAGGGCTGGAATAAATATTCGATGGCGCTGGACAATAATGGCGCTAAATGCGCTCCAAACAGCTCGGAGGCGGCATGTTATTGTCTGTCCGGGGCCTTGGTAAAGGCTTGGCGCACGATTGATCCAGATAATGAAGAGTTTTATTTCAAGTTTTTCGAGTGGAAGTTTTCCGAAGTTTTGTGGGCGCAATATAATTATGATCGGACCTTCACCCAGTGGAATGACAATGTGGCGACCTGCCGCGAAGATGTCGTGAAGTTGATCCATCTCGTCGTCACGTCGCTTCTGGTCGATCAGGTCAGTAAAGAAGGCGACGTAGAGAAATTGTGCGCCTAAGCCTCCATTTTTCAAGATTTTAGATTTGGTTTAAGTTTTCGGCCTGCGATATGGGGCAGGCCGGGAGCGCTCTTGGCGCAGGACGAAACAAGAGCCTGTATAGAAAAACTTGACCGGCTTGTTCGACCAGAACATTTTCCAATTTTGTGATTTTGAGCGATTTCTCTCCGATCAGATGAATTCATCTGATCGGAAGGGGTCCGGGGCGGTCCTGAAAGGACGCGGATCTTACGAAGCTTGTACTTGAAGAAAGTCGATCGGCTATTCTAATCAGAAATGTTTATCTATTCTGACATATATCAAGAATAGCGCCTTCAAAAAGGTGTTATTATTCAATTAACTTGCAAAAGCAGCGCGACAAGTTCGCCCTGCCTATGCGTGCTGGTCTTGGCGAAAATCGATTTCAATTGATTGCGCGCCGTCTCGCGGGAAATTTTAAGCTCTAAGGCCGCGATCTCCGGTCCTGCCCCACGAGCGATGATGCAGGCGAGCTTTGCCTCCGATGGGGTAAGCCCGAATGTCTTGGCTAGAATCTGCGCCGGCGGTCCGGGCTTTGGCCCCAAGGCGTTCAAAGTGAGAAGCGCGCGAACCTCGGGAGAAGGCCAGCGCGCCGCGACGTCGATCGGCCAGATGCGGAGAAGAATTGGCAGTCTGTCCTGGCGCGGCACGATAAGCGGATCAACTGGCGGCATAAGATGCTGCGTAGGCGATTTGAGCTGTTCCGTGAACGCGCGAAGCTTGGCTCTTGCTTCAAGGTCGCGAATCAAAAGACGGCGATCCTTGATTCGAATGTCATTATTGAAAATGGCGACAGCCGCCGCATTGACGCCGACGACATTGCTGTCAAAGTCCAGCAAAATCGCTGGTTGGCGCAGCATATTTAGAGCGTTTTGCGAATTGAAAGATTCTACTTCAGACCTTGAGAGGGTTGCGATTTCGATTAGTCGACGCGTGAACGCAGAGAGAATGCGTTTTTCTTCCGCTTCCAGGTCAATGTCATCGTAATACACAGCAATTTGTGTCATCGTATCGCCATAATAGTTTGACTTTGGAAGTGAGGAGCAAAATGTTTTGCCCGCCTTGATCGCTCGACAAAAGTCTATTTTTCACCAACGCGATCAGGATGCGCTGAAAGCTCTTTCCGAGTCATGAGCTATTTGGCTAAAGGGCGGAGCCAGTTTTTGAGTATGGCGGTATTAGGTAATAAGGGTCTAATTTTATCGCTCCGCATTTAGCCGAAGTTGGATTTTAGATTTGAAGAAAAATTGACATATAGAATGTGTCTTAGCGCACATTCGAGCGCGGACTGCGCACTGTGAAAATTATAATTACATAATTTGACAACTCAACTATAAAATAATATACTAATCCTATTATAGGTTAAATATTAACAATAGTCAATGAGTTGGCGTCCTTCATTATCAGAGCCAAGCTGCGCTCATCCTATTGTTTAGATTGAGCTGTGATCGCCGTCATGTGACGGCTGACCGCGCGCCTGAAGGGCCTCGCGCGTCAAGGTAGATTGGCGTCCCTCGGCTGCGCGCGGCGTCCGGCTCGGCGCGAAACAGTCCAAGATATCCTGGCCGTGGCTTTCAAGACCTTGAGCCGGAGGCCCTAACGCCGTAAATCCGGCCAGGGTCGGATAGAGGTTCGCGCACTTTAGCCGCGGGTTCGACGTTTCGTCCGATCTCGCTTCTATTGGTGATCCGCCGCCAATGGACGCAAGGAACGCATAGTGAGCGCGCGCCGTCACCTCGAGATCGGGACGGCGCTTCATGAATTAAATGCTTACGTCGATTGGTATCGGCGAGTGAGCAAGCAGGAGCCGCCGGCATGATTTCCGTGACATTCCCTGATGGAGCTTCGCGCGCCTACGAACCAGGCGTAAGCGGCTTCGAAATCGCCAAGAGCATATCGCCGTCGCTCGCCAAGCGGGTCGTCGCCATGTCGCTCGATGGCGATTTAAGCGATCTCGCCGATCGGGTGACGCGCGACGCGAGGATCGAATTTGTCGGCCGCGACGATCCGCGCGCGATCGAGCTCATCCGCCATGACGCCGCGCATGTGCTCGCCGAGGCGGTTCAGGCGCTTTTTCCGGGCACTCAGGTGACGATTGGGCCGGTGATCGAGAACGGCTTCTACTATGATTTCTATCGCGACGAGCCTTTCACGCCGGAGGATTTCGTGGCGATCGAAAAGAAGATGGCCGAGATCATCGCGAAAGACAGACCTTTCACGAAGGAGATCTGGACGCGCGATCAAGCCAAGGCCTGGTTCGAGACCCATGGCGAGGCCTTCAAAGTGGAGCTGGTCGACTTTATTCCGGGCGATGAGGACCTGAAAATCTACAAGCAGGGCGAATGGCTCGACCTTTGCCGCGGCCCCCACTTGCCGTCGACCGGCAAAATAGGCAATGCTTTCAAGCTCATGAAAGTGGCTGGCGCCTATTGGCGAGGCGATTCGACCAAGCCGATGCTGCAGCGAATTTATGCGACCGCCTTCGCCACGCAGGAGGAGCTCGCCGCCTATCTGAAGCAGCTTGAAGAGGCTGAACGGCGCGACCATCGCCGCCTTGGGAGGGAAATGGACCTGTTCCATTTCCAGGAAGAAGGGCCGGGAACCGTCTTTTGGCACCCGAATGGCTGGACCTTGTTCCAGACGCTGATTTCCTACATGCGGCGTCGTCAGCAGGACGAAGGCTATCTCGAGGTCAACACCCCGCAGGTGCTCGATCGCGCGCTATGGGAGACGTCGGGCCACTGGCAGACCTATCGGGAGAACATGTTCATCACCCAGACTGAGGATGAGCGGGTTTTCGCCTTGAAGCCGATGAACTGCCCAGGCCATGTGCAGATCTTCAAGAACGGCCTGAAATCCTATCGCGATCTGCCGATGAAGATCGCCGAATTCGGAATCGTGCATCGCTATGAGCCGTCTGGCGCGATCCATGGGGTGATGCGCGTGCGCGCCTTCACCCAGGACGACGCGCATATTTTCTGCACCGAAGACCAGATCATGGCCGAAAGCTTGAAGGTCAACGACCTCATCCTCTTCGATCTATGAAGATTTCGGCTTCGAGGATGTTGTCGTCAAATTGTCGACCCGGCCGGAAAAGCGGGTCGGATCCGACGAAGCCTGGGACAAGGCCGAGGCGGCTTTGACGCGCGTTCTCGACGTGCTCAAGCAGCGCGGCCTCAAGACCGCGGTCAATCCCGGCGAAGGGGCTTTCTATGGTCCAAAGCTTGAATATACGCTGCGCGATGCGATCGGGCGCGAATGGCAATGCGGCACGACTCAGGTCGATTTCAATCTTCCGGGGCGTTTCGGAGCCATTTATATAGCGCCCAATGGCGAGAAGACCACGCCGGTGATGATCCATCGGGCCATGTTCGGCTCGCTCGAGCGGTTCACCGGCATTTTGATCGAACATTTCGCCGGGCATCTTCCGCTATGGCTCTCGCCCCTGCAGGCGGTCGTCGCCACCATCACTCAGGAGGGTGATGATTACGCGCTCGAAGTGGTCGCGCGGGCGCGCAAGTTTGGCCTGCGCGTCGACGCCGATTTGAGAAACGAGAAGATCACCTATAAGGTGCGGGAGCATTCCCTCGCCAAGGTTCCGGTTCTTCTGGTCATCGGCAAGCGCGAGGCTCTGGAGCGCGTCGTTTCGATCCGCCGTTTGGGCTCGCAGGAGCAGACGACGACGGGGCTCGAGGAGGCGCTCGCGGCGCTCGCTGCCGAAGCCATGCCGCCTGACCTGAAACGGGCGTCACGCGCGCAACATACGAATGATTTATGACGCAAAAAGCGTCGTCGTCGGCATGCCGCGGCGGAGGTTGCGCGTCGGGGTAGAACAATAAAATAATACAATCAAGAACGTCCCGTGCGGATCGCATGGGACGCAGCCTTGCTCTCGCGCCAAAGCGCATTTCGGTCGCGTCCGCGCCGTTAAAGCGCTTTTGATGAAATGTCTTTTTTCGACCTGATCCGATTGGGTCTTGAATTGCTGAGCTTTTAGGTTGATTTTTCGGCTTTATTGTAGCTTAATAGCAGCGAAGCAGCCTGCTAAACAACGCGAGTTTGCAAATGTACTTTAACCGCTTGAGCCAGATCGCGGAGTCGGAGGTCAGAGGCGAGCGAAGCGTGCGGCGGGTTGACGTTTCATATAAGAATATTGAGACGATCGCCGGGGTCGTCGATATATTGGCGATAGTATTTGCCAGCGTATTTGGGGGCGCCCTTTATCAATATATCTGGTTCGGGCAAATCACGGGAGCCGACGTAAACTTGGCTGTTGGGGTAGCGAACAGTTTATTATATGTTTACGTGGCGGGTTCGCGCGGTCTCTATCGCCTTCCAGTGCTGCTTGAGCCTTCGCGCTATTTGGCGCGCATTTTCGTGACCTGGGCTATTGTCGGCTTGTTCGTCACGTCCTTTTTGTTCTTTCTAAAGGGAGAGACGGAATTTTCGCATGGCGCGATGATTACCTCCGCCATATTGCAAATTGTTCTTTTGCTTCTCGCGCGATGGATCGCCGAGAAGACGTCCAGGTCCATGATGGCGACCGGGAGCCTGGCGGGACGGCGCGTCGTGACGATTGGGGAGCCCGAAGAGCTGCTGAGACTCAGCGTGGCGGTGTTGTTTCGATATTTTGGCCTGAACGAAGTCGCGCGCGTCTCCGTGTCGGCGAAGCATGGGCCGGTGTCGGACGACGTTCTCGTCGATCTTGATCGCGCTCTCCATGAAGCGCGCGAATATGGCGTTGAGGAATTTGCCGTCGCGCTTCGCTGGAGCAGCAAGGAGCTGCTTGAAACGGTTCGGACGAGGCTGCGCGCGTCGCCGCTGCCGGTGCGCCTTTTGCCCGACCACACGATCAGATCGGTGCTCGGGCGGCGGGCGCTTTCGACGCGCGGACCGGCCCTCACTGTGGAGCTTCAAAGGGCTCCCTTGACCTCGGTCGAAAGGGCCTTCAAACGCGGGCTCGACATTGTCGCCTCAGCAGCGGCGATCTTGCTTTTGTCGCCGCTGCTCATCGGGACCGCGATCATCATCAAGCTCGATAGTCCCGGTCCCGCGATCTTCCGCCAGCGCCGTAATGGCTTTAACACTCAGCCTTTCGTTATTCTCAAATTCCGGACTATGACAGTCCAGGAAGACGGCGCCACAATCACGCAGGCGCGGCGCGGTGATCATCGCGTGACCCGGGTCGGCCAATTCTTGCGGCGTTCGAGCATGGATGAGCTGCCGCAGCTTTTCAACGTGCTTTGGGGCGACATGTCCCTGGTTGGGCCGCGGCCGCATGCGCTCGCGCATGACAATGAATATAAAGCGCTTATCGCAAAATACGCGTTCCGCCATCACGTCAAGCCCGGAATAACGGGCTGGGCGCAAGTCAACGGCCTGCGCGGCGAGACCGGACGCCTGGAGCAAATGGTGGAGCGCGTCAGGCTTGACCTGTGGTATGTCAACCATTGGTCGTTCAGCCTCGACATCAATATTCTTGTGAGAACCTGCTTCGAGGTGCTGCGCAATCGCGCCTATTGAGCCGCCAGGTTCGTAGCGCCGCGGTCATCCCGGCTCGCGGCTCAAATTCCCCAACGCCCTAAATTTTCAACGTTTCAAGACGTCGATCGAGACCCCGGCGCGAGAGAAACGACGCTTGGGCTGGCCAATAAGCGGGGTCCAAGGCCGCGCCGCGCTTCAGGGTATTTCTGTGTCCGCGAATCCCATCCGCGCGCCGATCAAATCGCCTCCTTCTGACCGAGACGGAGAAGGACGCGGGTTCTCATTCAAGAGATTCGCGCGGGGCGGCCCTGGAGAAGCCGCACGACCTATCCAACTGCGTTTCCTGCAGCGCTTTCAGGTCGGTTAACCTGGAAGCGCTGCAAATTTTTGCTTGGTCGCAATTTTGAGAATCGGTGCGAGCGTCGCGCGAAAATGCGCTAATACAGCGGGGAAAAACGCAATTGGCTCCGGATCGGACCGATCGACAACCAGCCGTCGGTGATTGCAATCGGCAGAGGCAAACGCGCGCCGCTGGCGCCGGCCGTCTCTCCTGGCCCGCGCTGGCCGAGAATATTCGTCACCAGCGAGCCGGCGGCGATGAGCCCCGGATCGACGCCGAGCTTTTGGAGAACTGGCTGGAGGCCCGTGATCGCGGCGGCGAGATTGCCGCGGATGCGATGTTCGCCATCGAGATCGAGGTCGCCATGGGCTTCGAGCGTCGAGGTCCCGCTCGTAAGCCGGGCGGTTCTGAGATCAATTTTGCCTCCGGCCGCGCGCCAGCGCTCAAGTCTGTCTTCGAACTTTCCCCCATTGGCGAAATTGATCTGCGTGGCCGCGCCTCCCAAAGTGACGGAAACTGGAGGCTGCAGGCCAAAGCGCGTGTCGAGCATCGGAAAAGACGCGTCATTGACAGCCAGCCGAAAGTCATAGGCGAAGTCATTCGCCCCCGGCGGCGAGACGATATAGGCGAGCATGTTGGTCGCGCTCCCGGACAGCCCCTCTAGTTCGCCGATCGTTCCCTGGAGAGTGACTTGCTCGCCGAGCAGGGAAACGCGCGAAAACATGTCTGGCCGGCCGACAAGCTCAAGTCCGAGGCTGCTCCATTGCAGCACGGCGTCGATCGCGCCGTCGCTGGTCTTGGCGATGAAGGGCGGCTCCAATTCGGCGATGAGGGCGTCCGACCGGAGAAGCGGCGTGGCGGCGCGAATGCCGCGCAGGCTGCCGGTGAATTTCCGGCCGAGGATTTCTCCCTGGAACAGCGGGTTGGCGCAGGATATCTCGATTTCGAGCGGATAGCCGGAGACGCGTCTGTCAGGGCAAATCCAGTTGCGGCCGGCCGCGGCTTCATGTTCGATCCACGCGCCGAGGGCTCCCTCCGCCCGGCGCGATGCGACAAACCAGAAAAGCGACCAGCCGATGATCGCGGCGCCGAAGAAGGCCGCGATCATTGTAAGCGGTCCGCTCGCAATCAAACTTTTATTCGGCTTTGAGCCTTGTGACGCCATGTTTTTTCCTCCCAGCGGGCAAATGCGCCGAGGGCCTTTTTGTCATTGCGCCGGTTCCGTTGCCTAGACCGGGCTGAAGCGAAAGGAGCTCGGCTTTTCTCTTTGCGCATCTTCGTTTATAGCGCCGCCGGTCAGGGAGCAAACATTCGAATGAGTCCAGCTGAAGATCTTTGGGTATTCGGCTACGGGTCTTTGATGTGGCGGCCAGGCTTCGCCTTCGCCGAGCGCCGCGAGGCGATTGTGCGCGGCTATCATCGCGCGCTCTGCATTTATTCGCATGTTCATCGCGGAACGAGCGAACGGCCGGGTCTTGTTCTTGGCCTCGATCGCGGCGGCTCCTGCAAAGGCGTCGCCTTTCGCATCGAGGCCAGGCTCGCCCAAGCGACGCTCGCCTATCTCCGCGCGCGCGAGCAGGTTACGGCGGTCTACCGAGAGGTTTTTCTGCCCGCCCGTCTCGCCGACGGACGCGTCATCGCGGTCGTCTGCTACGTCGCCGACCGAACCCATTCGCAATATGCCGGACGGCTTGACCGGGTTGAGCTCGCGCGCCTGGTCGGGCAGGGCGTGGGCCAATCGGGAAGCAATCCCGACTATGTCAAAAACACGCACGCCCATCTCGTCGAGCTCGCGATTCACGACGAGATCCTGGAATGGCTGGCGAGCCAGCTCGGCTGAAGCTCGTCTGCGCCTCGCAGGCGCGTCGTTAAGGCGTCAGATCGGCGATCACCGCCCGCCTCGTCCACGGCCTCTCCGCAAGGAGATGCACATGCCACTCGCTCGCGCCCGCCTCCAACGCGGCGCCGACGCGGTCCGGATCGCCGCAAAACCGCCCGCGACGCGAATGAAACTCGAACACCGCGATCCGACGGCGCGCGCCCCAGGCGTCCGCCGCGACAGCGAGCACGACCGCATCGTCGAATTCAGGCATGCCGCCCCACGACAGGTTGCGCCGCGCAGGAAAAACCGAGCACACGTAGCGCCGCCCGGACAAGCCGCGCCAAGCGTGGAAGCGAGAGGCCAACGCGCCGCCCGCGAGGCAATCGAGCGGCGCGTTGGCGGCAGGGACCGAGCGGCGTCTCGAATCTTCGAGCCACTCCATCTCAGCAAAATCCGGCGCGGCGCGGCGCCCGCGCGAACCTGCGTGCAACTGTACCAAAATGCCCATGACGGTTTTGGCCCACCAGAATCGATGCGAACAAAACTAGAACATATTCATGTTTTGTCAACCATCCTCGGCGAAAGCTCACGCAAAATTGTCGCGCCATAGCGTGGTCGCAGGCCGCTGCACCGAGGCGCGCGCGTTCAGCGAACCGAGACGTCTCACTGTTGGGCTGAGGAACCGCCAAGGCTGGGGTCGGCGGCCAGCGCCTCGGCGATGAGCTTTGCGGTCGCGGATTCGATCCGGCTTTCGAGGAGGCTCATGAAGCTCTGCTTGTCGAGGCCGGGCTCGATCGGCTCGAGAAAGGCGATCGTCGCGGCGCCGGGGCGGCGCAGGCCGTTTCCCCTCGGCCAGAAAAGTCCGCTGTTCAGGGCTACGGGGACGCAGATGGCCCCGGCGTCGGCGTAAAGATGCGCGACGCCGGCTTTGTATTGGGGCGCGGCGTTGACGGGCCTGCGGGTGCCTTCCGGAAAAATAATGATCTGGCGGTCTTGCGCCAGCGCTTCGCGGACCTGGCGGTTGAGGTCGGGCAAGGCCTGCCCGCGCTTGGCGCGATCTATGGCGACCTGTTCGGCGCGGTTGAGATACCAGCCGAAAATCGGAATCGCGACCAATTCGCGCTTGAGGACGAAGCTAAAATCATGCGCCGCCAAGGTGAGCGCCAAGGTTTCGAGCGTCGATTGATGTTTCGCGGCGATGAGGCAGGCGCCTCGCGGCAGATTTTCGAGCCCGCGAAATTCGACCTTGATCCCGCAGATCTTGTCGAGAAGCCAAAGCGAGGCGCGCACCCAGATCCGCGCCAGATTTTGCACCGCATGCCGATCGAAGGCAAGATAAGGCAGCCCCACGAGCGCGAGGACCGTGGTGGTGAGGTAGAAAAGCGTGGTGAAGAGAAGCGACCGAATCGAGGCCATGAATGTGAGATCCTTTGGAGCCTGGTTTGCGGACTGCGGCCGCCCGTCCGGCAAATCCGCGGCGCGGGCGGAGCGCGCTTGATTGCGGACTTGGCTGCGCGCCCGGCGCTTTCCACGGGCTGATCCTTATAGGCTGCGGTTCTGCTGCGTAAAGCCGCCGCGCCTCTTCTCCAACGCATGGAAATGAGGCTATCCTTCGGGACCGGCGGAAATTGGAGGGGGCCATGGCGGCGCAGGAGCCGGAGACGACCGATGATCCGCCCGACAGCGACGTCACGAAAGCGGTCGCCCCGATCATCGCGGCGCTCAGCGCTTTTCTGACATGGCTGTCGGCGGGATCTAAGTTCGGACCCGAATTGGCGTCGCTTTTCTCGGCTTTTGTCGGCGTCTGCGGCCTGGCTTCCGCCCTCATCTATCGGCGCTACGTCGCTATCCTCGGCGTCGGCGGACAGCCGGAGGGTTCGCCCGAGCGGCAGGCCTATGACGATCTGCGCGCGAGTCTCGCCGGGGGAAATCTGCCGGCGCGTCTCTACCGCCGCTGGTTGAAGCGCTTCCTCGATGCGGTCGACCGCTTCTTCGGCGACGCCGGCTTGGCGGGCAGGTCCTTATTTCCGCGCGCCTTTGGGTTGAAGACGCCGGCGCCGCTCTGGACCGCGCCGGCCTTCGACCGCTGCCTCTTTCTCGCGCTGCTCTACCCCATTGCGACGATTTTCGTCATCTGGGCCGTGTCGGGCGACGTCGGCCCAGCCGAGGCCGCACTGGGTCTAAAGCCGGAAATTTCCGCCTGGTTGCGCGGCTTCACGGTGGCTGTGGTCGGATTTGAAGGCCTCGTTCTGTGGCGCTTCGGGCATATCCGATCAACCGCGAGGCTCGCCGTCACGGTCGCCGCCGCCGCCGCCGGCGCCGTCGCCGTCACTATTGCCTTCACATCCGCCGGCGCCGGGGCCATCGCTTTCGCCTGCGCCATGGGCGCCGCCGTCGCCAGCGCCGGCCGCGTCGCTGGGGCTATCGCGGTCGCGGTCGCCGCCCCCGTCGCCTTGGCTTTGGCCTTCGCGTTCGCCGGCGTCAGCGTTGGCGCTTTCGCCTTGATTGTCGCGGCCGCCGGCGCCGGCGGCATGCTGCTTCTGTGCGCGATCGCGATCAAACACCACTGGCAAGGCGTGTTTTTTCTGCTGTTTCTTCCGACGATGATCCTCGCCTGCCTTGGCGCGGCGGCCGTGCTGGCGCCTCTCCGGACCTGGCAATATATCGGCCCCTTGCTGCTGTTTCTCGGGCTGCTCACGCTGATCAACGCGCCATTTAACTGGGCTTCCCTGGGCCTCACCCGCGCCTTGCTGCGGCGCGGACTCGAGCTTGGCGGATGGTGGCCCTTGATCCTGGCCCTCGCGGACGCGGCTTTCGCCACGCTCATCGTCGCGCTGCTTTCGCTCGCGATGGTGATCGGCGTGCAGGCTTTCGACGAATTGGCGGAGCTTCACGGCGGCGCGCCGGTTCTGCCTTTGAAACCGCTCTTCGACGGCATGGCCAAACATCCGGCGGCGCCCGAATATTGGTGGGCCTATGCGCTTTTGCTCGCGACCATGGTCCCGAGCCTGATCAATCTCATGATCGGCGGGGCGTCGCTGGCGCGCGGGGCGCCGGGGTTGCCCTCCGTGCTTTTACGGTTTTTGCCCGTCGGCAAGGCGGTGCCCAATTTCGATCGGGCCTGGATTGCGCTGGTCCTGACCCTTCAGGTCCTTGGCGGCTGGGGTTTAGGCGTAATGGCGCAAGCGCTCGCGGTCTGGCTGGTCATCGGCCATGTCTTGCCTTTGTTCGGAAGCGAGGCGCTCGACATGGCCGACGCCATCGCCGCCTTCGATGCGCCGCGGCGCTTGGCCCAGTTGTTCGCGGGCGTCAGGTAGCCCTCAGCTCCTCTTGCACTTCGCGCGAAAGGCATGGCGCGCCTTGCCATGCAGGCCCTTGGCGTCGGCTTGCTCCGAACAGGCCTTGGCCTTGGCTCTCTTGGCCGCGTCCGTGGCTGCGTCGGGCGTCGCCGCAGCGGCCGGAGCCTTGGAGGAAGACGTCTGCGCATAGCTAGGCTGCAGCGCGCCAAGAGCAAGAGCGCCGAAGAACATAAAGGACAGAATGGTTTTCATTCCCGAAACCCTTTCGCGTTAAGAGGCGACCAGGCTCATGCTTACCCTTCCAAGAGCGCCGAACCAAGGCGGAAAAAATCAAGCTCGCGCGAAGTGTAACTTTACATATAAATATATCTGCATATATAAAGGCCTCGACGCTCTCTCTCAAGAAAGGCGGACATGTCCCAGCCCGAATATGCGCCTTTCGAAGCCATTCTCGCCGCCTTGACGGCGGCCGGAGAGGCGACGCGGCTGCGCCTGCTCTGCCTGCTCGCCGAAGCCGAGCTCACGGTCACCGAGCTCGTCACCATTCTCGGTCAGTCGCAGCCGCGGGTCTCGCGTCATTTGAAGCTATTGGTCGAGGCCGGGCTCGTCGAACGCCATCGCGAAGGCGCTTGGGTGTTTTTTCTCATCGCCCAGGCGGGGCCGGCGGCGCGTTTCGCCCGCGATCTCGTCGCCAGGCTTGCGCCAAGCGACGCGCATCTGCTCGCCGATCGCGCCCGGCTCGCCGAAGTCCGCCAGGCCCGCGCCGATCTGGCCGCCCATTATTTCGCCGCCCACGCCTCGAACTGGGACGATGTGCGGGCCATGCATGTTCCCGAGGAGCGGGTCGAGGCGGCGATCCGCGAGGCGATCGGGGCGAAGCCGGTGCACGCGCTTCTCGATCTTGGAACCGGCGGCGGTAGGATGCTTGAGCTGTTGGCGCCGCTCGCCACTCGGGCGGTGGGCGTTGATCAATCGCCGCAAATGCTGAGCGTCGCCAGGGTTCGGCTCGAGCGGGCGGGCCTGCGCAATGTGCAATTGCGTCAAGGCGACATTTACGCCGTGCCGGTCGAACCCGATTTCTATGATCTCGCGATCATGCATCAGGTCCTGCATTACCTCGATGATCCGCTGCGCGCCATTCGCGAGGCCGCGCGCGCCTTGCGGCCGGGCGGGCGTCTCGTCATCGTCGATTTCGCCCCGCATGGCGAGGAAGATCTCCGCGCCGCGCATGCGCATCGACGGCTTGGCTTCGGCGGCGAGGAGGTCGCGGGATTCATGGCCGCCGCCGGATTGGAGTTCGTCATGCGGCGCGACCTCGCGCCCGAGCCGAACGAGGGCGGCAAGCTCACGGTTTCCCTTTGGCTCGGACGCGACCCCCGCATCTTGGCCGATCCGCTTCCTTTGAGCGCGCGAGAGGTCGCATGAACGAAATGCTTTCTTCCAGCGAGACGCGGGCGAGCCGAAGCTCACCGCCGGACATCCATGTGTCCTTCGAATTTTTCCCGCCGGCGACGCAGGCCATGGAGGCGACGCTCTGGGAATCGATTAAGCGTCTCGCGCCGCTTGGCCCGACCTTCGTCTCCGTGACCTATGGCGCCGGCGGCTCGACGAGAGAGCGGACCCATGCGACGGTGGCGCGCATCGTGAAGGAGACTTCGGTCAAGCCGGCCGCGCACCTGACCTGCGTCAACGCCGCTTGCGACGAGATCGACGCCATCGTGCGCGGCTATTGGGACGCCGGCGTGCGCCACATCGTGGCCTTGCGCGGCGACCCGCAACAGGGTCAGGACGCCAGCGCGAAATTTTGCCCGCATCCGGCCGGCTACGTCAATTCGACCGCGCTGGTCGCCGGAATCAAGAAGATCGCCGATTTCGAAATCTCGGTCTCGGCCTATCCGGAGCGCCATCCGGAAAGCGCGTCCGTCGAGGCCGATATCGACGTCTTGCAGGCGAAGATCGACGCCGGCGCGAGCCGCGCGATCACGCAATTCTTCTTCGAGAACGATCATTACCTTCGTTACGTCGACAAAGTCCGCGCGCGCGGAATCGACGTGCCGATCGTGCCGGGAATCGTGCCGGTGCAGAACTTCAAGCAGACGGCGAATTTCGCCAAGCGGGCGGGCGCGACCGTTCCGCAATGGCTCGCCGATCGTTTCGAAGGGCTCGATGATGATCCGCAGACGCGAAGGCTCGTCGCGGCGACGGTCGCCGCCGAGCAGGTGCTCGATCTCGTCGATCACGGGATCAGAGAGTTCCATTTCTACACGATGAATCGCGCCGACCTCGTCTATGCGATCTGCCATCTTTTGGGGCTTAGGCCAAAACTCGAGCAAGAGGCCGCTTGAATGACGCATTCTTTTGATGGCGCTGCGACCAGCAAGGCTGTCCTTGAAGCCGCGCGGGACCGGATTCTTGTGCTCGACGGCGCGATGGGCACGATGATCCAGCAGTATAAGTTCAGCGAAGCCGAATTTCGCGGCGCGCGCTTCGCCGATTGGCCGCGCGACCTGCGCGGCAACAACGACTTATTGAGCCTCACCCAGCCGCAGGCGATCAAAGCCATTCATCAAAGCTATCTCGAAGCCGGCGCCGATATTATCGGAACGAACACCTTCAACTCGACGCGGATCTCCCAGGCCGATTACGGCATGGAGGAGATTGTCCCCGAGCTGAATTTCGCCGCGGCGAAACTCGCCCGCGAAGCCGCCGACGAGGTTGAGCGGAAGAGCGGCGTGCGCCGCTTCGTCGCCGGCGCGCTGGGGCCGACCAATCGAACCGCCTCGATGTCTCCCGACGTCAATAATCCCGGCTTTCGCGCCGTGAGCTTCGATCAATTGCGCGACGCCTATGCCGAAGCCGCCGTCGCCTTGATCGAGGGCGGCGCCGATATTTTGATCGTCGAGACGATCTTCGACACGCTGAACGCCAAGGCGGCGCTCGTCGCGATCGACGGCGTATTCAGGACGCTCGCCGTCAACCTGCCGATCATGATCTCGGGGACCATCACGGACCTATCCGGCCGCACGCTTTCAGGCCAGACGCCGACGGCCTTCTGGCATTCGCTGCGCCACGCCAGGCCGCTCACGATCGGGCTCAATTGCGCCCTCGGCGCGCGCGAGATGCGCGCCCATCTCGCCGAGCTGTCGCGGATCGCCGATACGCTTGTCTGCGCCTATCCCAACGCCGGCCTGCCGAATGAATTCGGCCTCTATGACGAGAGCCCCGAATATATGGCCTCGCTCATCGGCGAGTTCGCGGAATCGGGCCTCATCAATATCGTCGGCGGGTGCTGCGGCACGACGCCGCCGCATATTCAGGCGATCGCCGAACGGATCCAGGGGCTTGCGCCGCGCCCGATCCCCGAGGTCGCGCCGCTGTTGCGGCTGTCGGGGCTCGAGCCTTTCACGCTCACGCGCGACATTCCATTCGTCAATATCGGCGAACGCACCAATGTCACCGGCTCGGCGAAATTCCGCAAATTGATCAAGGACAATGATTTCCCCGCCGCGCTCGACGTGGCGCGCGATCAGGTCGCGATGGGGGCCCAGGTCATCGACGTCAACATGGACGAGGGCCTGCTCGACTCGCAGGCGGCCATGGTCGAATTTCTCAATCTCGTCGCCGCCGAGCCCGACATCGCGCGGGTGCCGGTGATGATCGATTCCTCGAAATTCACGGTTATCGAGGCCGGGCTCAAATGCATTCAGGGCAAGGGGATCGTCAATTCCATCTCGATGAAGGAGGGCGTCGAGAAATTCATCGAAGCCGCCCGGACGGTGCGCTCCTACGGCGCCGCCGTCGTCGTGATGGCCTTCGACGAAAAGGGCCAGGCCGACACGCGCGAACGCAAGGTCGAGATCTGCGCCCGCGCCTATGACATCCTCACCAAGGAGGTCGGCTTTCCGCCCGAGGACATTATCTTCGATCCGAATATTTTCGCGGTCGCGACCGGCATCGAGGAGCATAATAATTACGGCGTCGATTTCATCGAGGCGACGCGGGACATTCGCGCGCGCTGCCCGCATGCGCATATTTCCGGCGGCGTCTCCAATCTCTCCTTCTCGTTTCGCGGCAATGAGCCGGTGCGCCAGGCCATGCATTCGGTGTTTCTCTATCACGCCATCCAAGCCGGCATGGATATGGGGATCGTCAACGCCGGCCAACTTTCGGTCTATGCCGAGATCGACCCGGAGCTGCGCGAGGCTTGCGAGGATGTCATCCTCAACCGCCGGCAAGACGGCACGGAGCGCCTGCTCGCGCTGGCCGAATCCTACAAGGGACAAGGCGCGGAGAAGGTCGAGAAGACGCTCGCCTGGCGCGAGGAGCCTGTCGCGAAGCGGCTCGAGCATGCGTTGGTCAATGGCATAACCGAATTCATCGATCGCGACGTCGAGGAGGCGCGGGCAAGTTCGGCCCGGCCTCTCGATGTCATCGAAGGGCCGTTGATGGCGGGCATGAATGTCGTCGGCGATCTTTTTGGCGCCGGCAAGATGTTCCTGCCGCAAGTCGTTAAATCGGCGCGGGTCATGAAGCAGGCGGTCGCCTATTTGATGCCCTTCATGGACGAAGAGAAGCGCCGGACCGGCTCCGGCGAGCGCTCAACCGCCGGCAAGATCCTGATGGCGACGGTCAAGGGCGACGTGCATGACATCGGCAAGAATATCGTCGGCGTCGTGCTCGCCTGCAATAATTATGAGATCATCGATCTCGGCGTCATGGTTCCGGCGGCGAAAATTCTCGAGACCGCGCGGGCCGAGCAGGTGGACGCGATCGGCCTTTCCGGCCTCATCACGCCCTCGCTCGATGAAATGTGCTACGTCGCCGCCGAGATGGAGCGCGCCGGCTTCGACATGCCGCTCCTGATCGGCGGCGCGACCACGAGCCGGGTGCATACGGCGGTCAAGATCCATCCGAATTACGCCAGGGGCCAGGCGGTCTATGTCACCGACGCGAGCCGCGCGGTCGCCTCCGTGCAGGCGCTTCTTTCCCCCTCGGGGCGCGGCGAATATATCGAATCCATTCGCGTCGAATATGAACGGGTCGCCGAGGCGCATCGCCGCGCCGAGGTCGACAAGCAGCGCTTGAGCCTTGTCAAGGCGCGCGCCAATGCGTTGAAGCCGGACTGGGCGAGCTATGAGCCGCCGCGCCCGCTCTTCACCGGCTCGCGGGTGTTCGGCTCCTATGATGTCGCGGAGCTCATCCCCTATATCGATTGGACGCCCTTCTTCCAGAGCTGGGAGCTGCGCGGACGCTTTCCCGCGATCCTCGACGATCCGAAGCAAGGCGAGGCGGCGCGGCAATTATTCGAGGACGCGCAGCTGATGCTCGCCCGAGTTGTCGAGGAGCATTGGTTCGATCCCAAGGCGGTGATCGGCTTCTGGCCGGCGAATAGCGTCGGCGACGATATCCACCTCTACACGGGCGAATCCCGCGCGGAGACGCTGGCGCGGCTCTTCACCTTGCGCCAGCAATTGCCGCGCCGGGACGGGAAGCCCAATCTGGCGCTCGCGGATTTCATCGCTCCCGAGGCCGCCGGCAAGGTGGATTATATCGGCGGATTCGTCGTCACCTCCGGCGCGCAGGAAGGCAAGATCGCCGACCGGTTCGCCAAGGCCAATGACGACTATGGATCTATCCTCGTCAAGGCGCTCGCCGATCGCATCGCCGAGGCTTTCGCCGAGCGCATGCATGAGCGCGTGCGGCGCGAGTTCTGGGCCTATGCGCCGGACGAGGCCTTGAGCAACGATCAGCGGCTCGCCGAGGATTATCGTGGCGTTCGCCCGGCGCCCGGCTACCCGGCCCAGCCCGATCACACCGAAAAGGCTACCCTGTTCCGCCTGCTCGAAGCGGAGCGCAGGATCGGCGTGGCGCTGACCGAAAGCTTCGCGATGTGGCCCGGCGCTTCGGTCTCCGGCCTCTATCTCGCGCATCCGGAGGCGCATTATTTCGGCGTCGGCAAGATCGAGCGCGATCAGGTCGAGGATTACGCCCGCCGCAAAGGCATGAGCGTGGCGGAGATGGAGCGCTGGCTCGCGCCGGTGCTGAACTACGATCCAGCGACGCTGGCCGCGGCCGCCGCGGCGGAGTGAGCTTGCGCGCTCGTGCTCGGTGGGCCGATGCGACGGGCAAAGATCGGGGATTCAGCCACTTAGTTTGAACCTGCGTTGGGCAGAAGGGGAAATTTGCCCGTAACTTCTGCACACGATAGGTGGGCGGACACGCTCGCCTACAGTAGGGAGTTAATCTAATCGCGTCTTCGAGGCCAAGCCAGCTCTTTGGCCTTGCCAATTTACCAACAATTCAACAACAATTGTACATTGGCAACGGTTAGAACGCGCATTATGATTTCATTCGCGCAGTCACACTAACCCATGACCCTTCAAAGCACCGTTTAAGCATTATATCACGAAACCCAGAGCGTCGGAACGGCTCAAACCGAAAGGCACAGGAAAGGAGACACAAAAATGAAGCCCTACAGCCTATTTGCGGCACTCACGCTCATTAGCGCACCAGCACAAGCTGAAATGTTCAGCATGACCTGCCACCCAGCGAATTCGACGCCATATACGGTAACTTACAACAGTGGGGCGCGGCAAGCGACCATTATTGGTGGTAAAACCGGCTTCGTCCGTACTTACAACGCTTTCGACGTCACCGATAAACCGTCCAAGCATATTTTATATGTGGCCACCAAGGCGCCGGGCCAAACACGTACCCTCTATCTTGCGTTTGATTATTCTGGAATCAATACCGATTTGAGCAGCATTCGGGTTATCGATGGCGCAAGCGATAAAACAGACAAATGCGCATCCGATAATTTTCAAGCGGCCGCATTACCAATGCGCGAACATCGAAGCATTGCCCACCAAGACCGCAGGCTACTTGTAATAAACCAAACTCAATCAGACATTATTGGGATTTATTCATCTTCTGTTTCGAGCAACGATTGGGGGGAGAACATGATTGTTTCAAGTCATCATGATCCTATCCCATCAGGCGGCAGAATACTGGCCGACATGGATGATAAGAGCGGCTCAGGCAATTGTTATTACGATCTAAAAGCAGTGCTCTCCAATGGGCAATCTTACACCAGTGAAAATGTTGATGTCTGTACAATAGCTAATTGGAGAATTAGCGATTGATGCGTTTTGGTTACATCCACGTCGCGAATACTTCTATTTGACGCGGTTGATGGGAGATGGTCGCGCGGCGCGGCCAAAGCCGCATGGCCTCGGAGCGGATAGGGCAGCCAATATGGGATTAGCGCGCCCCATCAGAACTCCGTCATTCATCTCATGGCCGGCATGATAGGCGAGGCGGAGTCGATCCTGTCAAGGATGCGAAGCACCGGCTTCGCCGGCCCGAGCAAAGCTCGCGTCCTTGACAGGATCGATCCGCTCGCCACACTCGCCGCCAAGAGATGAATGGCCACTTGCGATTTCTTTCACAGCCTCTGGTATCTGAAGTGTGAACTTCTAAAGATCAGGATGATTCCGAACAATACAAAAATTATGAGTTCGCGTGGCCGTTCCTTCGGGAATGAATCCAGTTCGCGCCTCTTGGCTTCCACCTGGTATATATTCGCTAATTTCAATACGCGGCGTCTATCGGCAAATCATCGAAGCTGGACGCTCTATGACGTGGTCGCCTCCAAGCTTGTTCCGCGCGCAACCGGCGCCTCTGTCGGGACCGATCCCCGACGCTGTCATGCTCCAGTCTCCGCCTGAGCCTAAATTGCTCCGACGCCGGGCCGCTGATCGAAGCTCTGCAACATAGAGGAATGCAATGCCGACGTTCAGGATGGTTCTGGCTGTCTCTTGTCTTATCGCGGCATCGACTCTTATCGTGGCATCGAGGGTCAACCACGCCGAGCCCGTGACCGGCGCCTTCCAGAAGCAGACAACGTTCGGCCTCTGGAGCAAGAATATCTTCGCCGACGCCGTCGCTGTCGCCGGGCGCGCCAAGACCATCTACCTTGCCGGCATGGGGTCCGAGGACGCAATCTCCGGAGCCATCTTGTATCAGGGCGACTTTCTGGAACAGTGCCGATATGCGTATGCCAAGATCAAGAAAATCTTGGCGACGCAGGGGGCAACGATGGCGGACATTGTCAAGGTCACAACCTACGTCACGGACATGAGGTATAAGCCGGACTTCAACAAATGCTGGGCCGAAGCGATGAGCGGCGTGGTTTTGCCCGCGCATACCCTCGTGAATATCAGCCAGCTTGCATGGCCGGGCATGATGATCGAGGTGGACGCGACGGCCGTCGTCGAAAAGTAGCGGAGAACCGAGGCTCCTGGCGGTGAGTTGGCGAGCGGATCGATTCCGCCTCGCCTATCATGCCGGCCGTGAGATGAATGGCGATTTGCGATTCAGGCTGTAGCTTTATTTCGGCTGCGCGGCGATCACCTTGCGCAGCGTCTCGATGGTCGAGACATCGGCTATTCCATCGACCAGCGCGGGACGAAAATGGCGCTGGAAGGCGGAGACCACGGCGTGGGTCTTGCTGCCGTAGAGGCCGGTGATATTCAGCCCATAGCCATAGATCGCGAGCAGGGACTGCAGCCTCTCGACCTCGAGCCCATGCGCGCCGCGCTCGAGCTTTGGGCCGTCCTCGATTGGGCAGGGGGCGACGTAATGGCCGACGCCGGCCTTGGCCAAGCGCTCCCAAGGGAAATATTCGCCGGGATCGATCTTGCGGTCGGGCGCGAGATCGGAATGGCCGAGCACGCGCTGCGGCCTGATTTTGTGGCGCGCGATAATGTCCTGGCAGAGCGCGATCACGACCGCGATTTGCGCTTCCGGATAGGGTGGCGCGCCGCCGAGATGGCCGGCGTTGGCGATCTCGATCCCGATCGAGACGGTGTTCATGTCGCGGTCGCCGGCCCAATAGCCGATGCCGGCATGCCAGGCGCGGCGCGCCTCCGGCACGAGCTGGAACAGGCTTCCGTCCTCGTAGACGAGATAATGCGCCGACACCTGCGCCTCGACGTCGCAAAGCCGCCGCAAGGCGGTCTCGCCCGTGGTGATGCCGGTGTAATGAAGGATGATCGAGTCCGGCGTCCGGCCGAGGCGTTCGCCGTGGTTGGGCGAAGGCTCGACCGTCGCGGCGACAGAGGTGTCAGGTTTCAAATGCTGTAAGTTTCAGTAGCCGTAATAACCCACGCAGACGGGATTGCCATAGGGGTCATAGCCCCACCGCGCGCAGCGCGCGGGTGGAGGTGGAGGCGCAGGATAATAGGCGGGTGGCGGCGGCGGCCTTGTATTGGCCCCGATGATCGCGCCGGTCGCGGCTCCCAGAGCCCCGCCGGCCAGCGCGGCCCCGACGCCTCCGCCAGTGGACGCGCCCAGGGCTGCGCCTGTCGCGCCGCCGACAGCGGCGCCGCTCGCCGCGCGTTGTTCAGGCGTGTAGCCGCATCCGGCGAGCGCCAAGGATGAGACGACGAGCGCCGCGAAAGAAAATGTCTTGTGCATGTGTCTTGTCCAAGCGTTTCGGTTCGCTTCACCCCGTCGGCCCAAACACAACAGGCCGCGCGCCGGGTCAAGCCTGAACTCGGTCTTTGGTTGTGAATTTCAATTCCCAGGGGTATTTGAAACATGGCGTTAATTGATATTCGATGAACGGCGGTTGACCGCGCGCCGCATCGCGCCTATGTCCCGCGGGCCAGCCGGCCGGATGGCCGCCGCGCGACATGCGGAGGAAAGTCCGGGCTCCACGGAGACACGGTGCCGGATAACGTCCGGCGGGGGAGACCCTAGGGAAAGCGCCACAGAAAAGATACCGCCTCGCGGCTCGCGCCGGGAGGCAAGGGTGAAATGGTGCGGTAAGAGCGCACCGCGCTTATGGCGACATGAGCGGCATGGCAAGCCCCACCGGGAGCAAGACCGAATAGGGGCGACGCGGGGCTTGCCTCGCTTTGGCGGGACAGTCTCAGGTCCGTCTCCGGATCGTCGCCCGGGTTGGTTGCTCGAGGCGGCCGGCGACGGCCGCCCCAGAGGAATGGCCGTCACGCGCGCGGGAGCCCCGCGCGCCATACAGAACCCGGCTTACAGGCCGGCTGGCGCTTTCACGACGGATGGGGACCGAGGCTCTCTACCCCAGCCGACCCGCGGCATGGGCGAGCATGGTGTAGACCTTGCCGGTTTCGGACGTGAGATAGGTCCGCGCCGCTGCGTCGTCCTGATGGTCGCGGCCGACTTCGGCCAAGAGCCGCTCGAATTCTTGAACATAGCGGTCGACGGTCGCATGGAATTCCGGATCGAGTCGGTAGCGGCGGCGGACCTCGTCAAATGTCTGCGGGCCTCGACCAATATAGATCCGGCGGGAGAAGGCGTTGGCTTCGCCGCGGCGATAGCGCTCCCAGGCTTCCGCGGCGGCGTCGGGGTCGATCATCCGAGCCACGTCGAGGGACAGCGGCTCAAGCGCCTGCGCCGGCTGCGCGGGTTTGGCCGCGGGCTTCGGGGCTTCGCTTGGCTCCTCGCTCGATGCGCGGGCGAGGAGATCAGAGAGCCAGCCACCTTTTTGCGCCGTCTGGCCGGTCGCAGGACGTGACGGCGCGCGCGGAAGCCGCTGATCGGGCTGAGCCGCCTCCGCCGGTGCGGCGCGCGGAAGTTCAGGCGAACGAGGCGGTTCGGCCCGACGCGGCCCAGCCGAGAGGGATGCGCGGTCGGCCCCCGCCGCAACGGGGGAGGAGACGTCGAACGCGCGCCCTGAGCGGGTCACGATCTCGCTCAATTCTTCGAGCGCCTTGATCTGGTCGGCGACGACCCGCCGCATCGCCGCCGCTTGCTGGGCTGTTTCCTGCGGCAAGTCGGCCGTGTTGGCGCGCAAGGCTTCGCGGGTGGCTTCGAGTTCATGTTGGATCTTGCGCGACATCTCGCGCAGTTCGGAAGCTGCGGTCTGGAAACGCTCCGTCGTCCGCCCCAAGATGGATTCGAGCTCGTCGCTTGCTTGTGCGCTCGCGGCTCGGAGCGCGGCGGTCACGCGCTCGCGCTCCTGCGCGATATTGGCGCGGATTTCGGCGAATTGCTGATCGATCGCGCCGCCGGCCGATTCCGAGGTTTCGGCCAGGACGGACACGATGTCGCGCGCTCTCGCTTCGGCCTTGTCGAAAAATTCGGCGACAAGCGAAGTGAAGGAAACCATCACGTTTTCGAAGTCGTCGCGGCGGTCCTTGACGTCGCGAAGCAGCGCCTCGAGAGAATTGCGGCGCCCGTCGAGCATAAGGCCCAGCTCGGTTTGCGACTGGGCGAGCTCGCCGGCCGAAGCGGCGAGGCTATCGCGATGGCGGGCGATCGATTCGGCGAGGCCGCCGGCTTCGCCGAGGGTTTCTCCGGCGCTTCGATTGAATTGCTGGACTTCACTTGTGATATTGGCGAGCAGGGCGCGGAAATCGTCCATACGATCGCTCAACGATTGCTCTACGGCGGTGAGATTGACGCCCGCGGAGCCGACTGCCTCCCGCAGCGCCGCCGCGCCGCCGCCGAGCCGGTCGACAATGTCGGCCATCTCGGTCTTGAGACATTGGTTCGCCTCGATAAGCGCGGCGATGGAGGCTGTCGCGCCGGCTTCGACGGCGAAGCGCAGCTGCGCCGACGATCGCTCGATGGCTTCCGTGAGTTCGCTCTGCTTCTGACCAAGGTGCTGAACAATGGCCGTTCCACGCCCTTCTATGGTTTGCGTGACGATCTCGCCGACATTGGTCATCTCCCGGGCGATCTCGCCGCCGCGCGCCGAGAGCTGCTCGACGAGGCCCCAGCCCTGCGTCTCGAAAAGCTCGCGCAAATCGCCCGAGCGCTCGGCAAGCGCCGCCTGCAATTGCTGGCCGCGTCCGTTGATCGCGCCGTCGAGCTCGGCGAGCCGGCTTGCGAGAGCCACGCTGATCTCATTGACGCGGGCGACGAGCCCCTCGCCGATTTGTCCGGCGCGCAATGCAAGCGTCGCGTCGAGATCCTCGATCGCCTGCGCGACAGTGTCCTTGATTTCGTCCGCGCGCCCGGCGAGCAATTCGCCGAGCTGGCCGGATTCGCGATCGAGCGCCGCATTGATATTGCCGACGTGAAGGCTGAGCGTTTGATCGATTTCGCTGGTCCGCGCGGCGATATTGTCGGCGACAGTTCGTCCGCGCGTGTCGAGCTCGCTGGAGACGGCGTCGAGGCGGCCGACGACGCGCTCCTCGAATTGCGCGATGCGCCCGTCGAGCGTGCCGGCGATTGAGCTCGCCTGTTCGCCCAGGGTCGAATTGATCTCGTCCGCCTTGGCCGCAAGCGTCTCGGCGAGCGAATTTGACCGCGTCGAGAGAATGGCGCCGAATTTCCTGAGCCTTCTCGTCGAGGGCGTGGATCACGTTTCGGCCGCCGTCGCCGAGTGCGTTGGCGATGTCGAGGGCGCGCTCGCCTAGCGCATCGTTAAGCGTCTTGGCGCGCTGATCAAGATCTTGGTCGACGCGGGCGACGAGCGTCTCCAGAACATCGCTGACCTGCTGCGTCCGGCTTGTCGCGCGCGTTTCGAAAGCGTCGATTTGAGTCTCCAAGGCTTCGGTGGTCTCGCGCGCGCGCAGGGCCAACCTGTCGGTGAGGTCGCCGCCATGGACCGTGAGCGTGGTCTCGATCGCGCCGAGACGATCGGCGAGAGTGGCGGTGAACCGTTCGGCTTGCTCGCCAATGGAGTTCGCGAATGCGCCGCCATGGCCAATGAAGGAATCTTCGAACGTCAGGAGACGCTCCGAGAGGGCCTCGGCGACCCGGTCGCCGTGGGTCGCGATTGCGCTGATCGCCTCGCTGGCGGTTTCCGCGAAACGGTCGTTGAGGTCGTTCGCATGATAGCCGATCGAGGCGATCGCCTGCTGAGCGGTGGCGTCGAAGCTCTCCTGAAGCGCGCCGGCCTGGTCGGCGAAAGCGGCGACCGCGTCCTGGGTTTTCGCCGCGAGCTCCATGCTGATTTCGTTGGCGCGGCTCGAAAGCGCGCCAAAAGCGTCGCCCAGAATGGCGGCGAATTGCTCGCGCAAGGCTTCGGCCGCGTCGGCGAAAGCGGCCGCGGAGTCGCGCCCCGTTTCGCCCAGGCGCTCGCTCATCTGCTCCGAATAGCCGGACAGGACGCCGAGGGTTTCGCCAAGCGTCGAGGCCAGGCGCGACTGCAGCGTTTCCGCGTGACCGGCGAGCGCGGCGACCGAATGCTGCGCGGCGGCCTCTACCCGCGCGCTCAGGTGATCGGAATGATTCGCCAAAGCGCTGAGGGTTTCTTCGAGCGACGCATTCAGACGCTTGTTCAACGCGTCGGCATGCCCTGCGAAGGCGGCGATGGAGCGCTGGGAGGTCTCCTCGATGCGCCCTTTAACTTGGTCCGAGTGGTCCGCCAAAGCTCCCAGAACGTCATTGGCCGTGGCCGTGAGACGCGATTGCAGCGCGTCGGCCTGGCTGGAGACGGCCGCGACGGATTGTTGCGCTGTCGCCTCCAGGCGCGCGCCGATCTGTTCCGAATGATCGGTCAGGGCGCTTAGGGTTTCGCCCACCGTTGAATTCAGGCGGTCCTGCAAAGCCTCGGTGCGGTCGGTGAAGACCGCCACCGCATGGGCAGTCTCCTCCAGCCGCTCGCTCATCTGATCCGAATGGCTGGTAAGGGCGCCGAGCGTCTGGCTGAGCGTCGATTCGAGCCGCGACTGCAGCGCCTCGGTATGGCCGGTGAAGGCGGCGACCGAGTGCTCGGCGGTCTCCTCCAGCCGCTCGCTCATCTGATCTGAATGGCTGGTGAGGGCGCCGAGCGTCTGGCTGAGCGTCGAATTCGAGCCGCGCCTGCAGCGCCTCGGTATGGCCGGTGAAGGCCGCGACCGAACGCTCGGCGGTCGTCTCCAGCCGCCCGGTCATTTGATCCGAATGGCTGGCGATGGCTCCGAGGGTCTGGTTGAGGGCCGCCTCGAGTCTGGCTTGTAGAGCGTCGGTTTGGCCGGTGAGGGCGGTGACGGAGCGCTCCGCGGTCGCTTCTAGCCGCCCGCTCATCTGACTCGAATGGTTGTCAAGGGCCCCGAAGGTTTGGCTGAGCGCCGAATTCGAGCCGCGATTGCAGCGCCTCGGCGTGGCCGGTGAAAGCGGCGACGGAGCGCTCTGCGGTCGTCTCCAGCCGCTCGGTCATTTGATCCGAATGCGTGTCGAGGGCGCCGAGCGTTTGGCTGAGCGTGGATTCGAGCCGCGATTGCAGCGCCTCGGCGTGGCCGGTGAAAGCGGCGACGGAGCGCTCTGCGGTCGTCTCCAGCCGCTCGGTCATCTGATCCGAATGCGTGTCGAGGGCGCCGAGCGTTTGGCTGAGCGTGGATTCGAGCCGCGATTGCAGCGCCTCGGCATGGCCGGTAAAGGCCGCGACGGAGCGCTCCGTGGTCGTCTCCAGCCGCTCGCTCATCAGATCGGAATGGCTGTCAAGGGCGCCGAGCGTTTCGTTGAGCGCCGATTCCAGCCGGGATTGCAGCGCCTCGGCATGGCCGGTGAAGGCCGCGACGGAGCGCTCGGCGGTCGTCTCCAGCCGCTCGGTCATGTGCGTGGAATGATCGTCCAGCGCCGTGACGGTTTCGTTGAGCGCGGCGGCGAGCTGTTCATTGAGCGCTTGCGTGTGGCCGGTGAAGGCCTCGACCGTGTCCTGGGCCGTCGCATCCAAATGCTGGTGCAGCGCCTCGGAATGATCCGTCAAGACCTTGAGCGTATCCGCGACTGACAGAGCGACGCGTTCGTGCAAAGTGTCGGTATGGCTGGTGAGCGAAGCGGCGGTTGCTTCGGCGGTCGCCGCGAAGCGCTGCTGCAGCGCTTCGCTATGGGTTTCGAACTGCGTCGCAAGCCGCGCGTGGCCATCCTCGAAAAGCGTGACAGCGTTTTGGGTCGAATGGTCGATGGCGTCGCGGGCCGCTGACGTGCGATCCTCGATCAGGCCGCCGAAACGTTCGCTCAATTCCGCCAGATTGTCATGCAGGGCGTTGCCATGCACCGCGACAACCTCATGCAGCCGGTCGCCAGTTTCAGCGAGTCTCGTCACGAGGCTTTCGCCATGAGAGGAGATCGTCTCGGTGATCCGCGCCCCGGCGGCTTCGAGCCGCTCGACGAGCGAGTCGCTGCGCGTTCCAAGATCGGCGGCGAGGATCTCGCGCGCCGTCTTGACCCGATCATCGAAATCAGCGAGGCGCGCCACGACGGTGTGCGTGATGCCGTCGCTGGCCTCGGCGAGGCTGAATTTGGCGTCATTGCCGGCTTGCGTCAGCCGGCCGACAAGCTCGGTCCCATGGGTGGAGAGATGATTGACGAGATCGTCGCGGCCGCGGTTCAGGGCGGATTTGATCTCATCGCCTTTCGCGCCGAGAGAGGCCGTGACCCGGCCGGCGGCTTCGCCGACGCTTTCCGCGAAACGAGAGGAGGCCGCGTCCAGATCGCGGGACACTGTATCCTGCGCCGCCGAAATCGCGCCGCGCACGCGATCGGCGTTGGCGAGTATGGATTCGCGCTCCGATTCCAATTCGTCGATGAGCGATCGTATGCGGCGTTCATTGTCGGAATAGGACCGCTCCAAATTGGAGACTTCGGACCGAACCAGGGTTTCGAGCTCGCCGGCGCGCGCGAGCGCCCGCTCGATGCCGTCTCCCATCGACGCGACCTCGCGGCGAATGGCTTGCGACAAGGTGACGATTTGCTCGGTGGCGATCGTTTCAGGCTCGGCGAGGCGGATCGCGACCTCGGTCATGGAACGCGCGGTCAAGCGCATTTCCTGCGCCCGCCGAACCATGATCGCCATGACGAAAAAGAAGACGACCGGTCCGACGATCGTGAGGATATAGAGGGTTGCTGGCGGCAACAGTGAGCCTGTCGGCAGGCTGAATAGGACCTCTCGATTGACGAGGAGGTAGCCGAGGGTGAGCGCAACCCAGAGACCCGAGCAGAGCGCCGCCAGGATTGTCGGCGTCCGACTGGAGCGGGCTTGAAAGGCGCGGAGAATCTCGCCGACGGAATGGCGGTCGTCATTGGCGGGTTGCGCCGCCGGCGCGGCGAGGGGCGCCCGCGGCGCGGGGCGCACTGGGCCAAACAATTGGTCCTCGTCGATCGAGGGAGCTCGCTGACCGGATCTCGGCGCCGCGTCGCGCTGCTTTTTCGAGGGCGCTGGCTGCGCCGTTTCGAGATTTTTCGCCCCTGCCAAAGCCGCGCCCGATCCCTCGGCGTGATCCGCCCCTTGATCGGCGGCCCTGAGGTTCAGCGCCTCCTCGATGGCTAATAGCGCCGCCGCCGCTGGATCTTGAGTCTTCCTGGAGCTCGCCATCGGGTGCCTCTTGAAACTCTTTCGCGCCCAAGTCTTGAATGTGGCGCGAGTACATGTGGTGCGGCCGCAAGCGGAACCGTTAACCAAATCTTACTTTACAACCGGAATGAAAGGATTCAAACCCAAGCGCCGTATCGTCTTTAAAACATCGTTAACGCAATCCTGGCCTTAGCCCGAATTAACTGAATTGGCGTCCTCCAGGTCTCAAGTCGATTTTGCGTTGGGCTCTTTAGTTTCCGGCGGGAACTTGCCCACGGATGTCTCGCGTGCGGCGGTTACAGGGTCAAAGCCTGATTTGTCGACGAGATCCAATTGGCGAGCACGCGAAATTCTGGGCCAATCTTTTGGCTATAGCCGGACGGCGCCGGTTTGGCTTGCCGCTTTGCGATGGATGTGGGACGCGTGCGCATGCGACTGCCGCGAACCGGCGTCGTTTCCGGCCTCGCCGAAGTGCGAGGCGAGGCTTGCGTAAGGCGATTAAGTGGCTTGGCGCCGGCGCTTTGCGAGCAACGGGAGTCTTAAGGGGCATTTTTAAAGCTGATGGCGCTCAAGGGCTGATTTCGACGTGAATGGAGGCCAAGTCTCGCGCGACGCAGGCGCGGCGGCGGGCTTTGGCGGTCGATTTCGCCCATTTTGCGCGCCGAACCTTGGCCGACGCTGATTTCGGATCAGAAGTCTCCACGCGCGATGCGACTTCGCTCGCGCGCATCCAATAAGCGCTTCCGGTCTCTTGCAGGATTTTCGAACATCGGCCATGTGTGGGTCCGCGTTCCGACGCTTGGTGCCCGCGCCCCAGGCTCAGGGCGCCGCGTACCTAATCCCTCTTGAGAGAGCTTAAGCGACATCCATGGCCAAAATCACGTTCATAAACTCGTTCGGCGAAGCTCGCATCGTCGAGGCGGAGGTGGGCTCGACGGTCATGGAGAGCGCCATCCGCAACGCGATCCCCGAGATTACGGCCGAATGCGGCGGCGGCTGCGCCTGCGCCACCTGCCATGTGTATGTCGATGACGCCTGGGTCGGCTTGACGGGCAAACCCTCCGACAAGGAGGAGGACATGCTGGACTTCGCCTATAATGTCCAGCCGAACTCGCGACTTTGCTGCCAGATCAAGGTGACCGAGGCGCTCGATGGATTGATCGTCACCTCGCCGGAGCGGCAAGGCTAGCGCGCTTTTTTCGATCCTGAGATTCCGCCGTCCTCGAAACCTTCGCGAGCCAGCGCGGCGCCTGACCGCATTCTCGGCGCGTGGGCGCGACCGGGAAGGCGATAAGCGCTGGACTTGCGCCTGATCGATAAGTAACGCTCCGCCCATGCCAAGCCCCAGGGAACCTTAGCCGCGGCCGAGAGGCCGGCGGCGCGAGCGCCGCTCCCACGATGGCGCATCGTTTCGACCTCCGCGTCTATTATGAGGACACGGATTTCTCCGGCGTCGTCTATCACGCGTCCTATTTGCGCTTCCTGGAGCGCGGCCGCACCGAATTTCTGCGCGCGCTCGGCATTCATCACCGGGCGATCTTCGCCGAAGGTGGCGCGGAGGGCTTCAGCTTCGCGGTGCGCAATATGGCGATCGCCTTCGCCAAGCCCGCGCTCATGGACGACCTGCTGTGCGTCGAGACGCGCGTGGAGGCCATCGGCGGCGCCTTCGATCGACATGGCGCAGGCGCTTTTGCGCGAGAGCGAGGTTCTTGTCACGGCCAAGGTCAGGATCGCAATCGTCGCGGGCGGGCGGGCGAGACGTATTCCGGCGGAGATCCTGGCCAAGCTCAAAGGCGAGGCGCGAGGCGGCGCCTGAATCGGCGAGCTCCGCCGGCCGGTCGGACAATTCACAAAATCCCGCCTCTGAACTTAATGCGATATTAACCCCGATTGAGGTTAGGTTGCAGCCGAGGCAGGTGGTCGGCAAAAAGCGCGCCTTCATGCGCCGCGCCCGCGCGGGAGCGTGGTTTGATCGAGCAAGTCGAGAAACGCGTTCGGACGGAATAGGCTCCGGCCCTTAGAATTTGAGCGCTTCATTTTTGAACCGATGAGCCTATCCGATCGGGACGCGCTCCAGCCCCAGAAATGACCGATTTCCGCGCCAAGAAAGACCCGCAAATTGATGCATTGAGCAGCCGTCGCGCCCAACCCGCTGGCCCGAAGGAGAATGGACGAGATGAATCCCGCCGATATCGCCGCCGCCGGCTTGCCGACGCAAGGAGTCGAAGTCTCACTTTTGAGCATGTTCTGGTCCGCGCATCTGGTGGTCAAGATTGTCATGGTCGGGCTGCTCTGCGCGTCGGTCTGGTGCTGGGCGATCATCATCAATAAAGTGATCCTCCTCTCCCGGACGCAGCGCGCCATGGCTCAGTTCGAGGATGTCTTCTGGTCGGGCTCCTCCCTCGACGAGCTTTACGCGACCTTGTCGTCGCGGCCTACGACCGGCATGGCGAGCCTGTTCGTCGCCGCGATGCGCGAATGGCGGCGCACGGTGCAGGGCGCCAGTTCGACCTTCATGGGCCTGCAGGCCCGGATCGAGAAAGTGCTCGATGTCGCGATCGCGCGCGAGGTCGAGAAGCTCGAATCCAATCTCCTCGTGCTGGCGACGGTGGCCTCGGCCAGTCCCTTCATCGGCTTGTTTGGAACCGTCTGGGGCATCATGTCGTCGTTCCGCTCGATCGCCGCGTCGCGCAACACCTCGCTGGCGGTCGTGGCTCCGGGCATTGCGGAGGCGCTTTTCGCGACAGCGATCGGGCTCTTCGCGGCGATCCCCGCGCTGATCGCCTATAATAAGCTTCAGGGCGACGTAGCCAAGAAGCAAGCGCAGCTCGAGGCTTTCGCCGACGAATTCTCCTCGATCCTGTCGCGTCAAATCGATCAGCGCTCGGCTCACGATCAGGCGGCCTAGGGCATGTTCCGAAAAAGTTGACCGACTTTTTCGATCGAAACATGCTCCAACTTGTTGCTCTAGAGCGCGTTCCGATTGGTAATTCCATCCAATCGGAACGCGCTTTAGGCGGACGTTCGCCGAAAGCGGTGGGCGCGAACGCCGCGGCGGGTCGATGACCCAACGTCGATAAAACTACCTCTCGGGAGATTTTGAGATGGCCATGTCGGGCGCAGCGATGCGAAAAGGCGGCGGAAGGCGGCGGCGCGGCGTGCCCCGCTACGGCGCCATGGCCGAGATCAACATGACGCCTTTCATCGACGTCATGCTGGTCCTGTTGATTATTTTCATGGTGGCGGCGCCCTTGCTGGCCACCGGGGTTCCGATCGACTTGCCGCAGACCAAGGCGGCGGCCCTGAATATCGAGCAGAAGCCGCTTTCGGTCGCCGTCGACGACAAGGGCGGGGTCTTTGTCATGGACCAGCCAGTGGCTCTGACTGAGCTCGCGAATCGCTTGAAGGAAGTCGCGGCGGCGGGCTTCGACGAGCGGATCTATGTGCGCGGGGCGAACCAGGTGAATTACGGCCGGATCGCCGAGGTTATGTCGATCATCACCACGGCGGGATATAAGAAGGTCGCGCTGGTCACGGATCCGAGCAAGAATTGAACGGCGATGTCGCTGCGCGAAAAGCCAGGTCTTGCGATCTCAGGCTGCATCCATCTCCTCTTGCTCGGCGCTCTGGTGCTGTCCTTTTCGCATGCGTCGGGGTTCGATGATGCGCAGGAAAGCATTCCCGTCGAATTGGTCAGCGACCAGCAATTCAACCAGATCATGAAGGGCGAGAAGTCGGCGAAGCAAGTGAAGCCGTCGCCACGGGCCGAAAAGCGCGCCGAAATCGCCGAACTCAAGCCGCGGCCGGCGCCGGTCGACGCCAAGGTCGAGGCTCCCGCGCCGCCGTCGTCGTTGAAGCGCGAGCCCGATCCCGGCCGCGACGAGCCGAAGGAGGCGCCGAAACCGCCCGAGCGCGGCGCGACGCTTCCGCCGCCCCGACCGGCCGAGGAGCCGCAAAAGCCGGCGCAGAAGCCGGAGCCGGCGAAACAGGCGCCTCCGCCGCGAGCCGTGGAGGCGAAGCCGCCACCGGAAGAGAGCGCCGAGGCGATCGAGCCGAAGCCGGCTCCGAGGCCTAAGATCGAGCCGAAGACTCCGCCAAAACAGGAGGCTTTGGCCGAAGCCAAGCCCAAGCCGGTCGAGACGCCGAAGAAGACGGAGCCGAAATTCAAGCCGGACCAATTGGCGAAATTGCTGGAGCAGGATAAGCAGAAGGCGGTTCCGGAAAAGCCGGTCGAAAAACCGATCCCGAAGCGCAAATCGGGCGATGAAGCTCCCGAGCCAACGCAAAAATTTGATCCCGGCGACATTTCCAGGCTCTTGAGCAAGGACGCGCCGCAGCATAAGCAGTCCACTGGGCGGGAGCTTCAGCAAGAGGCGTCGCTTGGCGCGCCGACCGCCAGCGCGGCGAAAATGTCGCCTTCGCTCTGGGGCGCGCTCGACGGCCTGCTTCAGGAGCAGTACAAGCGCTGCTGGAACTATATCGGGGTCGGCGGCCAGAAAAAATATGTCCCGGAGATTCACGTGCAATATGCGCAGGATGGTTCGCTGATCGGCCAGCCGGCGCTGCTCAATCCGCCCTCGGATCCCAATCTGCGCACTCTGGCCGAGAGCGCGCTTCGGGCCGTGCGGCGCTGCGATCCGCTGCATATTCCAGCCCAATACCAGCCCTATTACGATCAATGGAAAGGCCGGATCGTGCGCTTCGATCCGGAGGAGATGCTGTGAGATTTTTTAATTGCGCTCCGGATGGTCGAGCCGGTCTCGTCCGCGCCGATTTCGCTTCGAATGGGACTTCGGGCCTTGTGACCCGCCGATCGGCGCTTGCGCTGGCCGGGGCCGGCCTCGCCGTCGGCCTTGGGGTCGCGCCCTCATTCGCCGAGGATCGCTATCTCGACGTGCGCCGGTCGGGCGAGTTCCAGCCTATTCCGATCGCGGTGACGGCTTTCGCCGGCGATCCGGCGGCGAGCGCGCTGCTGACTGGAATCATCACCAATAATTTCAAGCGGTCGGTGTTTCTCGCGCCGATTGATCCAAAGACATTCGTTGAGGCGATCGCCAATCCGGATCAGGCGCCGCGGCTGGAGTCCTGGCGCGCGATCAACGCGCAATTCGTCGTGACCGGCCGCGCGGGGCGCAATCCCGATGGGCGGTTGCAAGCCGAATTCCGGCTCTGGGACATAGCCTCGGGCGCGCAGGTCGCCGGCCAGCAATATGTCACCGACGCGAGCAATTCGCGCCGCATCGCGCATATTATTTCCGACGCGATCTTTTCGCGGATCACCGGCGAGCAGGGCTTTTTCGACACGCGGGTCGTCTTCGTCGACGAGACCGGCTCGAAGGAGAACAGGCGCAAGCGTCTTGCGATCATGGATCAGGATGGGGCCAATGTGCGCTATCTGACCCGGGGCGACGATCTCGTGATCACGCCGCGCTTCTCCCCTTCGTCGCAGGAAGTGACCTATATGTCTTTCGGCGCCTCCGATCCGAAGGTGCTTTTGCTGAATATCGAGACTGGCCAGCGCGAAGTGGTCGGCAATTTCCCCGGCATGACCTTTTCGCCGCGGTTTTCGCCCGACGGGCAAAAGATCATCATGTCGCTCGCGCAAGGCGCGAGCTCCAACCTCTATTCGATGGATTTGCGCTCCCGCGCGACGACCCGCCTGTCGGATTCGAGCGCGATCGACACCTCGCCCTGCTATTCGCCGGACGGGACCCAGATCGCCTTTGAATCCGATCGCGGCGGCTCCCAGCAGGTCTATGTCATGTCGTCGAGCGGCGGCGCGCCGCATCGAATTTCCTTCGGCGAAGGGCGCTATTCGACTCCGGTCTGGTCGCCCAAGGGCGATTACATCGCCTTCACCAAGCAAAAGGGCGGCAATTTCGCTATCGGGGTCATGCGCACGGACGGGTCGGGCGAGCGGATCTTGACCGAAGGCTTTCACAATGAAGGCCCGACCTGGGCGCCGAATGGTCTCTATCTGATGTTTTTCCGTGATCCAGGCGGGCAGGGCGGCGCCAAGATCTTCATGGTCGATGTGTTTGGCCGCGGCGAGTTCCCGGTGCCTACGCCAAGCTTCGGCTCGGACCCGGCCTGGAGCCCGCTCTTGAATTGAGCCGCGGCGTCGCGGCCCGGTCTCCGCGCCGCGATCAGGCGCGCGCGCCAGCGCGGCGAAAGGTTGCGCCGCTAGACAAAGCATGGGAAGAGGCGAGGCGGCGCAAGCGCGGCCGCGCGATGGCGAGCCGGCCCATGGCCCCAAAGCCGCCATCAATACAAGATTAACCATCGGGGTTGATTGCTCAAATGCAACGCTTCCCGAGAGGTTGCTGGTAAGGTTGACGGAACCTTCCATTAACTCGCGCGGGCTAGGACAGAGCATGTCCCGCGCCCACATCATGTCCTGCGCCTACACAACCCGCGCCTATACAAGGAGGAAAGGGATGAGCTTTCTCAAACGGACGCGCGAATTGCAATTCGCCGCCGTGCTGGGCGCCGCCCTCGCGATCGGCGCTTGCGCCAAGAACCCGACCGAGGATCAAGCCGCGCTAGCCGGCATTGGCGCGGGCTCCAGGGCGGCCATTCCGGGCAGCCCGCAGGATTTCGCGGTCACCGCCGGCGACCGGGTCTTTTTCGACAGTGATTCGAGCGAATTGAGCCCGACCGCTCAGGCGACGCTGGACAAGCAGGCGCGCTGGCTGCAGCAATACGCCCGCTACAGCTTCACCGTCGAAGGCCATGCCGACGAGCGCGGCACCCGCGAATATAATTTCGCGCTCGGCGCAAGGCGGGCCGAGGCGGCCAAGGAATACCTCGTCGCCCGCGGCATTCCCGCCTCCCGCATTCGCACCATCAGCTATGGGAAAGAGCGTCCGGTCGCGGTCTGCAATGATATTTCCTGCTGGTCGCAAAATCGCCGCGCTGTCACGATATTAGGCGGTGGTCAGTCCTGATTCGGGCCGGGCGGCGGAACCTGATTCCTCCCTGGTTTCGCGCCCACAACTCGCACCGGCGCTTCGCGCGAAGCGCCGGTTTTTTTGTGGCGGAAAATCAATTCCCCGCATAGATTAAGTCTTCATGGCCTTGGTCATCTACCATAATCCGTCCTGCGCCACGTCGCGCAAGGTCCTGGGCTTCATCCGCGACGCCGGGATAGAGCCTGTCATCGTGCCTTATCTGAAAGAGCCGCCGACAAAGGCGGTTCTGGTCGATCTTCTCGCCCGTCTTCGCTTGAAGCCGCGGGAGATTTTGCGCCGCCGCGGCACGCCTTACGACGAATTGGGCCTCGGTGACGCGAGCCTCGCCGATGCGGCCTTGATCGACGCGATGGTGAAACACCCAATTCTGATCGAGCGGCCGATCGTGGCGGACGAGAGCAAGGCCGTGCTTTGCCGCCCGCCCGAGCGCGTCTATGATCTGCTTCCCGCCAAGGCGAAGCCCGCGCAAGGCGAAGCAGCGGGCCGCACGCCGGCGAAAGCCAAGGGCAAGTCCAAATAAGGTTTGGACTATGAACTCGGCGGATTGGCGCGTGTTTTCATATCCCCCGTGTTCATATCCCCTAAGACGCAATTGAGGCCGCTTGCACTTTCGTGAAGCGGCCTCAAAAAGTGGCGAAATAGTTTTGTCGCGCGGCTACGCCTGCGGCTGCGGCTCCAAACCGCCGCCGGGCTCCTTGCCGGGCTTCGGCGGGCGAACGACGCCAGTCGTCGGCACGGGAGAGCCGCGTAGCTGGGTCGTGTCGTCGCCGATGTCACGCACTGGACGGCGCCCTTGCATAAGTCCGAGGATCTCGTCGCCGGTCAGGGTCTCGAACTCGAGCAGGCCCTTGGCGAGGATCTCGAGCTCGTTGCGCTTCTCGGTGATGATCCGCCTCGCTTCGGCGAAGCCCAATTCCACCAGGCGGCGCACTTCCGAGTCGATCTTCTGCGCGGTCGCCTCGGAGATGGTCGTCTGCCGCCCCATGGAATAGCCGAGGAAGACCTCCTGCTGGTTGTCGCCATACATGACGGTGCCGAGTTCGTCGGAGAAGCCCCAGCGGGTCACCATGGCGCGGGCGAGATTGGTCGCCTGCTCGATGTCGGACTGGGCCCCAGAGGTGATCTTGTCCTTACCGAAAATAATCTCCTCCGACACCCGCCCGCCCATGCAGACGGCGAGGCGCGAGGTCATCTGCTCATAGGTCATCGAGAGCTTGTCGCGCTCGGGCAATTGCATGACCATGCCGAGCGCGCGGCCGCGCGGAATGATCGTCGCCTTATGGACCGGGTCGGTCGCCGGAACATTGAGCGCGACGATCGCATGGCCGCCCTCGTGATAGGCGGTGAGCATTTTCTCGTCCTCGGTCATGACCATGGTGCGCCGCTCGGCGCCCATCATGATCTTGTCCTTGGAATCCTCGAACTCGGCCATGGTGACGACGCGCTTGCCGCGCCGCGCCGCCAGAAGCGCCGCCTCGTTGACGAGATTCATGAGATCCGCGCCGGAAAAACCCGGCGTGCCGCGCGCGACCGTTCGCAGCTCGACATCCGGCGCGAGCGGAACCTTGCGGACATGAACCTTCAGGATGCGCTCGCGGCCGACCACGTCGGGGTTCGGCACGACGATCTGGCGATCGAAGCGGCCGGGACGCAAAAGCGCCGGGTCGAGCACGTCGGGCCGGTTGGTGGCGGCGATCAGGATGATGCTCTCGTTCGCCTCGAATCCGTCCATCTCGACGAGCAGCTGGTTCAAGGTCTGCTCGCGCTCGTCATTGCCGCCGCCGAGGCCCGCGCCGCGATGCCGGCCGACGGCGTCGATTTCATCGATGAAGATGATGCAAGGCGCGTTTTTCTTGGCCTGCTCGAACATGTCGCGGACGCGGCTCGCGCCGACGCCGACGAACATTTCGACGAAGTCCGATCCGGAAATCGTGAAGAAGGGCACATTAGCTTCGCCGGCGATGGCGCGGGCGAGCAAGGTCTTGCCGGTGCCGGGCGGGCCGATGAGCAGGACGCCGCGCGGAATGCGCCCGCCGAGCCTCTGGAATCGCTGCGGGTCGCGAAGGAACTCGACGATCTCCTGCAGGTCCTCCTTGGCCTCGTCGACGCCGGCGACATCCTCGAACGTGACGCGCCCATGCGCCTCGGTCAGGAGCTTCGCCTTGGATTTGCCGAAGCCCATGGCCTTACCGCCGGCGCCCTGCATCTGACGCGACAGAAAGATCCAGACGCCGAAGATGGCGATGAGCGGCAGCCCATTGACGAGTAGCGTCAAGAGCCAGTTATTGCCCTCGGACGGCGGCTTGGCGGTGATCGACACATTCTTTTTGTAGAGGCTCTGCACCAAGGTCGGATCGTTCGGCGCATAGGTCGCGAAGGCCCGATTGTCGGTGAAATGGCCGGTGATCTCATTGCCCGAGATGGTGACTTCGCGGACATGGCCTTGGTCGACCTCATTCAGAAGCTGGCTGAACGAGATGTCCTGCGTCGGCGCCCGCTGACCAGGATTTTGGAACAGCATGACGAGCGCGACCACGAGCAGGATGATGATCACCCAAAGCGCGAAGTTTCGGAGGTTCGGATTCATTTTCGTTCCCGCTACAGGCCGTTCAGACCGGAAGGCCGGCCGCCCATTGAATAAAATGACGCCTGCTGCCGACCAGGCGATCGGAGTAATGTAGGCGTCGTCCTTAGCCTTGCCAAGAGGACGACTAGGCCCTTGGCCGCCGGATTGCGGCTCAGGACCTTCCGGAAGGCGACGGCGGTGCGGTGGCGAGGCCGCGTTTTCGCCTCGCTTCCGGGGTGATCGTCAGCCTCCCGTCGCGGCGCAACCGAAGCGCGCAGCCAGCTAGCGTGGCGGCGTAAGGCTCGCCCGCGCGGAGCGCGCGGCGCAGAGCCGAGGTCAGGGTTTCGAGCCGCGCGAGCCGCAAAACTTTCTCGTCGGCGCCCAATAGACTGATCTCCCGCTCCAGGATCCGACGCAGGATTTCCTCCGGTTGGTTGGCGAGGCCGGTGAAATCGGCGGCAAATTTCGCCTCGTCCCGTGTCGCCGTCAAATTCGCGCGCGCCGATTCAGTCAATTCGGCGAGGGCCGCCTCGCTCCGCGCGGCGCGTCGGCCGAGGCGAAGCAAAGCGTCCCGATCAAGCCCTTGTTCAGCAAGAAAGGCGCCGAGCGTCCGCATTCGGGTTCGGGCAAAGGCCGGATTCTGATTCGACGGATCGTCCAGATAGGGATGAGCCTTCGCCTCGCAAAGCGCGATGAGGTCGGTTTTGACGCATCCGAGCAAGGGGCGCGAATGGATGAGTCCGTTGCGCGCGCGGGACGCGGCCATGCCGGATAGCCCGGCGAGACCGCTTCCCCGCAGCAAGCGAAACAGGATCGTCTCGGCTTGATCGTCGGCGTGATGCGCGGTCGCGACAATATCGGCGCCGATCTCGCCGGCGCAGCCAAAGAGAAGCTCATAGCGTGCTCGCCGCGCTCGTTCCTGAATTCTCGATTTCACATGGGGGCCGCCGTCCCAAGCGAGGATTTTATGCGGCAAGGCGAGCGCCGCGGCCCATTCAGCGACCTGTTCCGCCTCGAAATGCGACTCCTTGCGCAGGCCATGATTGACCGTGGCGACGTAAAGGTGAGGCGCGGCGCGCCGGCGCGACCATTCGACGGCGAGTAGCATCAGGGCGACGGAATCGGGTCCGCCGGAGACGGCGAGAAGGATTTTCCGCGCGGCTCGCCAAGGACGGAACAATTCGGTGAGCGCGTCTGGAGAAAAAACCGTCTCCGCTGCGCCAGGGCTAGGCGGCTCCAGCGTCGGGGCGCCCCTGGCGCCGGGCGGCGAGAAATTGGCGCGGGGTTCGCGCGGCAGGGGGCTCAACATTGGGCGCGTTTCGACTCCCGTTCTACTCCCGCCTTCACCGCCGCCGACGCATTTGGAAATCTGCGCCCGATTTCGCCGAATGTGGCGCAGGCCTGTTCCTTGGCGCCGAGGGCGTTGAGCGACTGGCCAAGGCGCAGCAGGGCGTCGGGCGCGCGCGGCGAATTGGCGTATTGGGTCGAGATCTTCAAATATTGCTCGGCTGCCTCGCGCGGACGGCTGCGCAGAAAGAAGCTTTCGCCGAGATAATAAGTGGCTTCGGAAGCCAGTTTGCTCTTGGGGTTTTTCTTCAGGAACGCGGTGAAGCCTTTTTCCGCCTCTTCATATTCCTTTTGCCGGAAATAGCCGAGCGCGATGTCGAATTCCTCCTTTGCCGGATTTGCCCGCGCGCCGGCGATGACCGCGCCGCCGGGCGTGACGGCGCCCGGCGCTGGGAGCGCCGCCACGGGCGGATAGGCTGGCGCGGCGGGGCTGGGGTTTTGGGCCGAAGCCGCCGGCGCCTGTCGCCCGGCGCGCAATTTTCCGCCGGAAAGGTCGAGCGGCGCGTCCGGATCATTTTGATCAAGCTCGACCGTCTCGTTTCGGGCCTGCGGTGAGGAGGCGGCGCTCAGGCCAGTGGTCCGCCCATCGAGCGCCGCCGAAGCTTGGCCGCCGAGCGGGCGCGGCGCGCCTGGCGCATCTGGGTCGTCGGCGGGGTCGAAGGCGTCGCTGCGTCGTCCGGATCGCGCCGGCGGCGCGTTCGTCGTCGCAAAGCGTTGCGGCTCGGCGTCTGGTTCGATGATGCTGTCCGGCGCTTCGGTCCGCTTTTGCGCCGGCCTCGTCGCGCCCGCTCCAGCAGGGGCGCCAGGGGTTGCGCCAGGAGGCGAACCTGGCGTCGCGCCGCGTCCGCCGTCTTGGAACCGAAAATCGACGTCTTCTTGAAATTTTCTCAGCTGGTCCGCCAGCTTGCGAGTTCTCGAACTGCAATTGCTCGATCTGACCGTTGATCTGGCGCATCTGGCTCTCGAGCCGATCGATCCGAACCGTGACGCCGCCCGAGTTCTTGAGGCTGGCGGCCGTAGGGAAGCTCGCCGGCGTCGCCAATGTCGGCCGGCGGGACGCCATAGCCTTGGGCGAGCCGCAGCTGCGTCCGCGCGGCTGCGAGCTCGGCTTCGATCCGGTCGAGCCGCGCCGCCGGTCCGGTCGTGGCGTCCGCGCGCGCGGCCGATGCGGCGATCCCGAGCGAGAGGGCCGCCGCGGCCAGGGCGGGCCAGGGTCTGTCGAAAAACGTCATGAAGCGGTTTCCCATGAGTTTGCGGGTCGGCGGCGAGTTGGCGGAAAGCAGCGTATTTTCGCCGGATTTTCAATGTCGATTGCGCGCGTTCGTTTCGCGTGCGCGCGGGTCGCCAGCGCTCCCGTCCGAAATATTAAGGTGATTTGAGCATGGCCTCGTCGAAAAAGTCGATCAAGCATTTTTAAGGATGCTCCCGAGGGTTCGAGACCGCGCGCCCTTCGCCTCGATCGCCTAGCGCCGCCATCGAGGCGTTTTCGGCCCAAGCGGGATCAAGAAAAGCGAGTCAACATGTGATCTGAACGGAAACGACGAATTTGGAAGGCGGCGGCATGTCCTGAAGGTCTATTTGCTAATTTGTTCGAACCGCGTGGCGACTTTACGGCCACGACAAACCCACTCCAGCGTCGGAGCTGGCCCGTTCATCAAACGTAAAGCCGAACGGCGGATTCTCATATCGGGCGCCAGGCGTCGCCGCAGGCTTGCCTTCTTCTCGTGTTGCGATTCCAAATCTGTGCAATTAATTGGCGCCCGTTTCCTTGAAGGATAGATTTTCGATGGCTTCCAAATATTTTGGAACGGATGGAATCAGAGGTCTCGCCAATTCGGCGATCACGCCGGAGCTCGCGATGAAAGTCGCCCAAGCGACTGGCGTCGTCTTTCAGCGCGGCGATTATCGCCATCGGGCGGTCATCGGCAAGGACACAAGGCTTTCGAGCTATATGATCGAATACGCCATGGTCGCCGGCTTCACCTCGGTCGGGATGGACGCGCTTTTACTTGGTCCGATGCCGACTCCTGCGGTCGCCATGCTCACCCATTCGATGCGGGCCGATATAGGCGTCATGATCTCCGCCTCGCATAATCCCTATGAGGACAATGGAATCAAGCTTTTCGGCCCGGACGGGTATAAATTGTCCGACGCGGTCGAGGCGAAGATCGAGGCGATGCTCGCGAAGGACTTCGCCCTCAAGCTCTCCAAGCCCGCCGATCTCGGCCGCGCCATGCGCGTCGAGGGCGATCGCGCTCGCTATATTGAATTCGCCAAGCGGACCTTGTTGCGCAACCTCTCGCTCGAAGGTTTGCGCATCGTCGTCGATTGCGCCAATGGCGCGGCCTATAAGGTCGCCCCCGAGGCCTTGTGGGAGCTTGGCGCCGAGGTCATTTCGATCGGCGTCGAGCCGGACGGATTCAACATCAATCGCGGCGTCGGCTCGACCGCACCGCAAGCCCTCGCCAAGAAGGTCCGCGAGGTTCGCGCCGATATTGGCGTCGCGCTCGACGGCGACGCCGACCGGGTGATCATTGTCGACGAGATGGGCAAGATCGTCGATGGCGATCAGCTTATGGCGGCGCTGGCGCAGAGCTGGAAGGATGATGGGAGGCTGGCGCGGCCAGGCATTGTCGCGACCGTGATGTCGAACCTGGGCCTGGAGCGCTATCTCGCTGACATCGGCCTATCGCTCGCGCGCACGCCCGTCGGCGACCGCTATGTGCTCGCGCATATGCTCGATCATGGCTATAATCTTGGCGGCGAGCAATCTGGCCATATTATCCTCAGCGACTATAACACGACCGGCGACGGGCTTGTCGCGGCGCTGCAATTGATGGCGATCGTGAAGCGGGACGCAAAGCCGGTGAGCCAGGTCTGCCGCCGCTTCGAGCCGCTGCCGCAGGTCCTGAAAAACGTGAAGTTCAAGGCTGGGAAGCCCTTGGAGGAGGCGGGCGTCATTCGCGCCATCGAGGCCGGCCGCGCCAAGCTCGGCGACGGTGGGCGCCTCATCATCCGCGCCTCGGGCACGGAGCCGGTCATTCGGGTGATGGGGGAAGGGGACAATCTCGACCTCGTCGAACGCGTCGTCGATGACGTGTGCGACGCCCTTGTGGCATCGGCTCAGGCCGCTTGAGACGGCTGGCGCCCAGATAGAAGCACGGCGGCGAAGTTTGTGCTTGGCCTATGCTGCGTTGAAGACGAACCTAATGCGCGGCCGCAGCCTTTTGCGGGACGGGCGGCCGCACGGGAATAATTTCCCTAAAAGCCGTCCACCATGTTCGCTTGGCGACCGCGAGCAGCGCTTTATTGCTCACTGACTGAAAAAACCGAGGCGTCCGAGGGCAGGTGGGGCGCAAGAATGGCGACGCCCATGGCCGCAACGGTAAACACGGCGAGGATGAGTTTTTTCATGTTAACCTCCGTGAGGAGAGGTTGACGAGATTATGTGCTCGCCATCGCGCTAACTAATTCATCCGGCTTCGGTTCCGTGACACGAGAGTCGTTAAGTGGTTCTCGGCGTTTCAACATACGGCTTTCCCGCAAGGGAGAGCCGGAGCCGGCCGATCCAACGCCTAACGCAATCGAGCGGCGCTATCCTACGCCTCCCAGCGCCTTATTTCGGCTGATAAATCTATGCGATTCCCCAGCTGACGGAATCGCTTTAAACTCCGCCCATGTTCTCCCCTGAAGAAATCGAGCGCTACGCCCGCCATATCGTGCTCCCCGGCGTCGGCGGGCCAGGCCAGCAGAGGCTGAAGAATGCCCACGCGCTCGTCATCGGCGCGGGCGGCCTGGGCTCGCCGCTCATCCAATATCTCGCGGCGGCGGGCGTCGGCGAGATCGGCGTCATCGACGATGACGAGGTCGCGCTGTCGAACCTTCAAAGGCAGGTTCTGCATGGGACGCCGGATCTTGGCCGCGCCAAGGTCGAAAGCGCGGTGGACGCGGTCAAAAGGTTAAATCCGCATGTCAAGGTCGCGCCGATCAAGGCGCGGCTCATGGCGGATAATGCGCGGGAGTTGGTCCGAGGCTATGACGTGGTCGCCGACGGATCGGACAATTTCGCGACCCGCTATATCGCCTCCGACGCCTGCTTTTACGAAAAGCGGCCGCTCGTCACGGCGGCGGTCGGCGCCTTCGACGGCTCGCTGACGGTCCTGCGGCCTTATGAGAGCGGCCCAAATGGAGAGCCCAATCCGACCTATCGCTGCCTCTTTCCCGAGCCGCCGCCGGAGGGCGCCGTTCCCACTTGCGCGCAAGCCGGCGTGCTCGGGGCCTTGACTGGGATAATCGGCGCGATGATGGCGCTCGAAGCAATTCGCGAGATTGTCGGCTTTGGCGAAGGGCTCGTCGGCAGGCTTATTCTCGTCGATGCGCTGGCGATGCGATTCGAGACGCTGAGCTATGGCTGGGATCCGGAAAATCCATTGAACGGCGCGCGATCGGGGACGCTATGACGCATTGCATTGTAGCGAAACCTTCGCGAATTAAGGGTAGATCAAGCGCGCGATTGACCGCCTGCGCGATGTCCGATGATTTGAAAGGAATCGCGTGGCGGATAGGGAACTGCGTTAGATCAATTCAGTTGAAGCATGGCCGTTCTAGAAGGCTGATCGACAGGTTCGGCCCTCCCCTCCAATTGGTCGTCCGCCCAGCCGCGGACCAGCGCCCGTTTCGAAAGGCTCGACATGGATTTCGACCACACGATGCTGAGCCGCATACAGTTCGGCTTCACGGTCACCTTCCACATTATATTTCCCGCGTTCACAATAGGCCTTTCGGCATTCATCGCGGTGCTGCTCGCGCGCTGGCGCTGGACCAAGGAAGATCGGTTTCGCGACCTCGCCCGGTTTTGGACCAAGATTTTCGCAATATCCTTTGGAATGGGCGTCGTCTCCGGCTTGGTTTTGTCCTACGAGTTCGGGACCAATTGGGGCCGTTTCTCGCATGTGACCGGCAATGTTCTTGGCCCCTTGCTGGCCTATGAGGTGCTCACCGCCTTTTTTCTTGAGGCGAGCTTTCTCGGCATCATGCTGTTTGGCCATAACCGCGTCCCGCCCTGGCTGCATCTGACCTCGTCGATCATGGTCGCGATCGGAACCGCCGGCTCGGCGTTCTGGATTCTATCGGCGAATTCCTGGATGCAATATCCAAGCGGGTTTGAAATCCGGGATGGCATCGCCTTCCCGCTCGATTGGCGGGACGTCGTGTTCAGCCCGACCTTTCCGCTGCGCTTCGCGCATATGGTGACCGGCGCCTATCTCACCACATCCATCGTCGTGCTTGCGGTCGGCGCGCGTTTCGCCCTCGCTGGACGGTTCGAGGATCATGCCCGCACCATGCTGCGGATGGGCCTTGGCCTCGCCTTGATCCTCGTCCCGCTGCAGATCTTCATCGGCGACCAGCACGGGCTGGACACCGCCGAATATCAGCCGGCGAAGCTCGCGGCGATCGAGGGCCATTGGGACAGCGACGAGATCGCCCCTCTCGTGCTGTTCGGCTGGCCGGACGAAAAGGCGCAAACCAACCTTTACCAGCTCGCCATCCCGCATCTCGGCGGCTTGATCATCAAGCATGACTGGGATGGAAAGTTCCCCGGGTTGTCGCAATTTCCCGCCGCCGACCGTCCTCCCCTCGTCCCGGTCTTTTTCGCCTTCCGCGTCATGGTCGGGATCGGCTTCGCGCTTCTCGCGCTCGTCCTTTGGGGCGCTATTCTGTGGATATCGGGCAGGCTTGACTTCGAGCCGCCTCTTTCTCAACGTGGCCGCCGCGTCCTGGCCAGCCGGCTTCATCGCGATCATTTCCGGGTGGATGGTGACGGAGATCGGCCGCCAGCCCTGGCTCGCGACCGGCGTCTTGCGGACCGATGAAGCCGCCTCGCCTTTGGTCGCTCAGGCCGTCCTCATCTCGCTCGCGCTTTTCGTGTTGGTCTATGGCGTCGTCTTCTCGACCGGCATCTATGCGATCAACCGGCTGATCAACAAAGGCCCCACGCCCGACGTGCTCGCCGCCTCGATCGCCACGCCGTCGCGTCCCTTGTCGGGCGCAGCCCATGAGCCAAGCTGAAGCCGAAACCATTTGACGCCAAGGAGATCGGCGATGACGAGCTTTGACTGGTATCTCCCCATCATCTGGACCGGAATCATCGCGACCGGCGTCGCCATGTATGTCATCCTGGATGGCTTTGATCTCGGGATAGGGGTTCTCTATCTGACGACAAGAAATGAAAGATATCGCGACGCCATGATGGCGTCGGTCGCGCCTTTCTGGGACGGCAATGAAACCTGGCTCGTTCTTGGCGGCGGCGGCCTGCTCGCGGCGTTTCCTCTGGCCTATTCGATCATCATGCCGGCGCTTTATATTCCGGTGATCTTGATGCTTCTGGCGCTGATCCTGCGCGGGGTCGCCTTCGAGTTCCGCTCCACGGCCAAGCCGCAATGGATCTGGAATTTGGCGTTTGCCGGCGGTTCGATCGTCGCCGCTTTCGCTCAAGGCTTGATTCTCGGCGGTTTGCTCAAAGGAATCACCGTCCGCAATGACGAATTCGCCGGCGGGCCTTTCGACTGGTTCTCGATATTCTCGGTCATGAGCGGCTTCGGCCTTATCGCCGGCTATGGCCTGCTCGGCGCGTGCTGGGTGGTCTTGAAGACGAGCGGCGACGTGCAGCGCCACGCGCGCCGTCTCGCGCCCTTTTTTCTTGTAGCGGTCGCCTTATTCGCCGCGCTGGTCAGCATCTGGACGCCCTTGCGTTACGCCCATATTGGCGCGCGCTGGTTCTCAACGCCAAATATTTATTTTCTCTGGCCGCTGCCCCTCGCGACGGGAGCGCTTTTCGTTTTCATCTGGCGTTGGATGGCGCGCGGCGACGAGGCCAAGCCATTTTTTGGCGTGATCGGAATTTTCCTATTGTGCTTTTTGGGGCTCGCGATTTCGTCCTATCCCTATCTTGTGCCGCCCTCGGTCGATCTTTGGCGCGCCGCGGCGGCCTCCGCCTCGTTGAAGATCATGCTCGTCGGCGTCGTGATCATGCTGCCGCTGATCCTCGGCTATACGGCCTTCGTCTATTGGACCTTCAGAGGCAAATTGCGCGAGGGAGAAGGCTATCACTAGATCCCGCTCCAAAAAATAAGCGTTCAAGTTTAGATTGGAGCATGCTCCAATCCGTTCCGGCGCCGCAGGCGGTTCCGCGAGGCGGTCGCGAACCGCGGCGAGCGTTGACAGGAACTGAACGAACAACTAGACCACGCGTCCATCCGCTCGGGATGCGGGCCGTCTCACGGATTGGCCCTGAGAACCAGCGGAAAGCTTTGATTTTATCGAGCCGTCGTTGGGGGATAGTTCAACGGTAGAACAGCGGACTCTGACTCCGTCAATCTTGGTTCGAATCCAGGTCCCCCAGCCAGCTAACCTCCTGATATCGCTGCAAGTCTTCGGTTTCCGCAGTCGCGCGAATAGGCCCGAAGCTTCCGCGCCTTAGTCGACGCGCAATCGCATCGGCCCCAAGCAGAGACGCCAAACGCCTGGATGCGGGGCGCAAAGCGCCGCAGGGTCTCCCGGGGGCGGTTTTGGGGTGAACGGATGTCGAGCGTCAGCGACGGATTTTGTGGCGGCTCAGGCGGCGAAGCCAAGGAAAAGCCGCTGCTCTTTCCAGTCATGCGGCAGGTCCTTGCTCAATCGCAGGAGCCGCGTCGGCGTCAGCTCGATGGGCTGGCGACCGTCGATCAGCGCCCACACAATGTCAGGCGCCAGATAGGATAGCCGAACCAGCGAGGTATTGCGCCCCTTGCCGATTCCAAGGCGTTCCGTCATCGACTTAATGCTGTCGTCCTGTCCCGACAAAAGCTGGTTACGGATTGCGAGAGCTTCGGCGATCATGGCGGCGAGGCCTGCGTTGACCTCAGCCTCGGCGCCGTTCTCGATGACGAGGCGCTTCCCCTTGCCGGCGCGTCTCAGCTTGGCCTCAACCGACAAGACAATTGGATCGAGATCAGGCGGTTGGCTGCGTCCTCCCGCTTTCAGCGCCGCGGCGATCTTCGTCCGGCTCAGGCTTATGTCGATGCGATCGGCCGCTACGGTCACCCGCTCGACGATTTCCCGGACGATGCTATTTGTCTCGATAGGCGGCATGGCGAGCCACCGCTGAGGAAGCCCAAAGGCATTGCGCAGGGCTGCATCAAAGTTTGCAGCGGTGAGATCAAGCCGTGCGAGCGCGTCGCCGATGTTGCTCCTCGACGAGAAAAACGCCCTCAGCCGGTCGAGCGTCAGCCCTTCGATGTCGCCTGCTGGGACCCGCATCCCTCGCTGTGCTTGCAAGCGATCGCAGGCCAGAAGCGCCGTCGAGACATAATAGCGGTATCGCTTGGATCTCTTTGTGGCATGGGTCGGCGTCATCCGATCGCCGTCGCTATCGAAGATCAGGCCCGCCAATAGGCTCTGCGCCTCGGCGTCTGCGGCCAATGAGCGCTCGCGCCGATTGGCGGCGAGCCTGTCCTGCGTGATTTGCCAATGCTCCGCATCAAAGATCGCCTCGTGCTGGCCGGGGTAGGCTGCGCCTTGATGCGTGATTTCGCCGCGATAGATCCGGTTCTGCAGCATGAGGTAGAGCGCGCCGCGGGAGAAGCGCTTGCCGCCGGAGAGCTCCCCGCCAGCCCCTTCCCGTCGCTTGCTCACAATAGTCTGTCGCTCGAGTTCGGCGCTCAGCAAGGAGACCGAGCCAAGCTCGGCATAACGCCGGAAGATCAGCCTGACGGTCGACGCCTCGGTCTCGTTGACGACCAGCTTGCGGTCCTTGACGTCATAGCCGAGCGGCACATTCCCGCCCATCCACATGCCCTTGCGCTTCGACGCCGCGATCTTGTCGCGAATGCGCTCGCCGGCGATCTCACGCTCGAATTGGGCGAAGGAGAGTAACATGTTGAGCGTCAGGCGTCCCATTGATGTCGTCGTATTGAACTGCTGCGTCACCGAGACAAATGAGGCGCTATGGGCGTCGAGCACGTCGACGATCTTGACGAAATCGGCGAGCGAGCGGGTCAGCCGATCGACCTTGTAGACAACGATGATCTGCACCTTGCCGGCCTTGACGTCCTCCAGCAGCCGCTTGAGGGCAGGGCGCTCCATCGTGCCACCCGAAAGGCCGCCGTCGTCATACATGTCCGGGACGGCGGTCCATCCGGCGTGACGCTGGCTCACGATATAGGCCTCGCAAGCCTCGCGCTGGGCGTCGAGGGAGTTGAACTCCTGCTCGAGCCCATCTTCGGATGACTTGCGCGTGTAGATCGCGCAGCGGCTGGCGGCGGCTCGCGCGTGATCAACCCGCGCCATGTCCTTGTCCCGCGCTTGAAGCAGAGGCCGGCCGCCGCCGGAGGCCGAAGAACCGTGGACCCGACCAATGGGCGCCGGTGATCTCACGGGCGACCATCGTCAGGGAGGGGTAGCGCCGGCCGTTCCATTCGATGCCGTCGGCATGGACGAGGACCATATGCGTCATCCCGCCCCATTCGCGCACAAGGCGCGTGCCGGGCTTCAAAGAAATCGGCGACGCGGGCTCGCGTGCCTCACGCGCTTCGGCTTTGGTGTTCAGACGCTCCAGCTTGCGCAGGATCGCCTGCGAAAGGCCGCCATAGGCCATCTCCTGAAGTTTGTAAGCGATCCCGCGGATCAACAGATCGCGGGAGAGCCGCATTGGCGGCGGCGCCCGATATAGCCGCCGCCATTCGCCGCGTAATTCGAAGATCGTCAACGCCGAGAGCCGCGCGAACGCCTCAGCGATATCGATCGCCGATTTTTCCATATCAGCGACCGCGCCGCTTTTCGATCCGGTAACGTCGGGCGCCATCCTTGTCCTTGGATGAGGTTAGTGGGAAGCCGAGCTTCTTTTTCACCGTGCCCGCCAGGAACCCCCGCACGCTGTGCTGCTGCCAGCCCGTCGCCTGCATCACCTCTTCAATGCTGGCCCCGTCTGGTCGGCTCAGAAGCGCGAGCACGCGCTCCTGCTTCGTGACATGCCCAACCTTCGGTTCGTCAGCCAGCGGCGGCGTTTTCGACTGCGTTTGGGTGTTGACTGCGGCCGATGTGATCCGGGGCCGAGACGCCGGTTTCGATTTGGCGCTGCCCTTCTTGTCTGCGGCGCTCTTGGTCTTCTGTGGCTTTTCGATGGAGAGTGTCGACATGGTCTTGGGCTCTGTAGTTTCGCGGCGTCGAGATTGACGGCCGCACCACCCAAAGCCCCGCAAACCGCGAGGCGAGCCCTAATCGCGTCGCCGGGAGGGCAACTCAGCCGGCTAACAGACATAGCAATGCGTGTTTTGCGGCCGAAGTCCAGACGGTTCTGCTATCCGGCCCGGGTCGCGGGTCTGTATTCTTGCGTGGCGCCACGGAGAGGGGGCTTCGGGGCACAATAACCGACTCGTCTTCGGCGCGACATCGAGTCCTCAGCCTGTCATTCGGCGTCGGAGCTTGATCCGCCAATCGGCGCTGACGCCGCTACAGCGTGCTTGCTGAATTGATCGCTTATTGCTTTGAGCCATCGCCGACTGGAGGAACAGGACTGGAGCCGTTGACAACATCCCTTCGCTATGCACATTTTTTCATTTCTGACATGCTGCGAATGCCCATGATCGATCTTTCGACTATGATCTACCGAACGATTTGGTGCAGTGATTTGATCGGCTCAAGCACGAGCCGCAGTGCCCTACGGCAGCCGCAGAGATAGTGCTGGGAAGACATGTTTTTTGCGCATTCCCTTGACGACCGTGAAAAAACCGACTGGCAACCGCTCCATGACCATTTGCTGTTGATTTGCGCTGAGATGTGACCCGGGAAGGCCAAAAATTTTCACTGAGAACTGACCCATGTTTTGACCTCCCCCTGGCTGATTGGTCGGGGGATCCAGGAGTGATCGACATGGCGTTATTGAGTGTAATCCGGCGCTGGCGTTTCCGGCAGGACGTCCCGATCCGGGAGATCGAGCGGCGGACGGGATTGTCCCGGAACACGATCCGCAAATACCTGCGGGCGGACGCGGTGGAGCCAAAGTTCAAGGTTCCCGATCGGCCAAGCAAATTGGACCCATTCGTCGAGAAGCTGGCGGGTTGGCTGCGGCAGGAAGCAGTCAAATCGCGCAAGCAGAAGCGGACGGCGAAGCGCCTGCACGCCGACCTTGTCGCGCTCGGCTATGACGGCTCCTATGGCCGCGTCGCCGCCTTTGTTCGTCGCTGGAAGGCCGACCGACAGCGCGAGGAGCAGACCAGCGGTCGAGGAACATTCGCGCCGCTGGTCTTCCAGCCTGGGGAGGCGTTTCAGTTCGATTGGAGCGAGGACTGGGCCATTGTCGCCGGCGAGCGAACCAAGCTGCAGGTCGCCCATACCAAACTGTCGCACAGCCGGGCGTTTATCGTACGCGCCTATTTGCTTCAGACCCACGAGATGCTGTTCGACGCGCTGGCCCAGGCATTCCGAGTGCTGGGCGGCGTTCCCCAGCGCGGGATATTCGATAATATGAAGACCGCGGTCGATCGCATCGGGTCGGGTAAAGCCCGGCAGGTCAATGCCCGGTTCGCCGCCATGGCCAGCCATTACCTGTTCGAGACGGATTTTTGCAATCCGGCCTCTGGCTGGGAGAAAGGGCAAGTCGAGAAGAACGTGCAGGATGCAAGGCGCCGGCTATGGCAGCCGACGCCCGGCTTCCCCGATCTGGAGGCGCTGAACGCCTGGCTCGAGGAGCGCTGCATCGAGCAATGGGGACAGATCCAGCACGGCGTCCTGCCCGGCGCGATCGCTGATGTGTATGCCGAGGAAGTCGGGCGCATGATGCCGCTGGGGCGCCCCTTCGATGGCTTCGTGGAGCATACCAAGCGTGTATCGCCGACATGCCTCGTGACCTTCGAACGCAATCGCTATAGCGTGCCGGCCTCCTTCGCCAATCGGCCCGTCAGTTTGCGCATCTATCCGGAACGGATCGTGGCAGCCGCGGAAGGGCAAATCCTGTGCGAACACCCGCGGATCATCGATCGCTCCCATCAGAAGCCGGGGCGGACGGTCTATGACTGGCGTCATTATCTGGCGGTGATCCAGCGCAAGCCCGGCGCCCTGCGGAATGGCGCGCCGTTCGCCGAACTGCCGGAAGCCTTCAGGCAGTTGCAGAGCCAGCTCCTCAAGCGTCCCGGCGGGGACAGGGAAATGGCCGAGATCCTGGCCCTGGTCCTTCACCATGACGAGCAGGCCGTGCTCTGCGCGGTCGAACTGGCGATCGAGGCTGGCGTCGCGACCAAGACCCATGTCCTCAATGTGCTGCACCGCCTGACCGACGGCAAGGCGCCTGCGGCATCTTCGATCGACGCGCCTCAGGCTCTCGGCCTGAAGCGGGAGCCGCTTGCCAATGTCGAGCGTTATGACGCCCTTCGCGACAGGGGGCTGCCCCATGCGTCATGATCCCGCCAGCGCCGCCGTCGTGGTCATGCTGCGCGGCCTCAAGATGTATGGCATGGCGCAGGCCGTGAGCGACCTGATCGAGCAAGGAGCCCCGGCCTTCGAGGCCGCCGTGCCGATGCTCGCCCAGTTGCTCAAGGCGGAAATGGCCGAGCGCGAGGTCAGGTCCATTGCCTATCAGATCAAGTCGGCCCGGTTCCCGGCCTACAAGGACCTGGCCGGCTTCGATTTCGCCGTCAGCGAAGTGAATGAAGCTCTGGTCCGGCAACTGCACCGCGGCGAGTTTATGAGCGGCGCGGACAATGTCGTGCTGATCGGCGGGCCCGGAACCGGCAAATCTCACATCGCCACCGCCCTTGGCGTCCAGGCCGCCGAACATCACCGCAAAAAGGTCCGCTTCTTCGCCACGGTCGACCTCGTCAATGCGCTTGAGCAGGAAAAAGCCATGAACAAGGCAGGCCAGTTGGCCGAACGCTTGTTGCGTCTTGACCTCATCATCCTCGACGAGCTCGGCTATCTGCCGTTCAGCCCATCAGGGGGCGCGCTCCTGTTCCACCTGCTCAGCAAACTTTACGAGCGCACCAGCGTCGTCATCACCACCAATCTCAGCTTCAGCGAGTGGGCCGGGGTGTTCGGCGACGCCAAGATGACCACCGCACTGCTGGACCGGCTGACCCACCATTGCCATATCCTTGAGACAGGCAACGATAGCTACCGGTTCAAAGCAAGCGCCGCAGCTCCCAAAACACGAAAGGAAAAATCCGCCGCTTGACCCTCGCCCGCAACGCGGGACACAACATCCACCCGGGTCACTTCTCAATGAAAATCCCGGGTCAGTTCGAAGCGGAAATCAACATGCTATCCTTCCGTCGTCGCGCTTCGTCGGCGCAAGCGGCGATGGGCCGATTGGGGGCTAAAGCGGGGACGGGCGAATTCCCCCCGGGTCGCCGCCGTCTGAGGATCGGTGAAATCTTCTTTGTATGAATCCCAGGTGTAGCCCTGCGAACCCGTTAAAGGCCCAAGCTGTTCGAGCAGAAGCTCATGCGCGGCCGATGCCGCGCTAATCTTCGGCCCGCGTGGAACCGATCGATGGGGCGCGAGGATTGCGGCAATTTCCGCGATGCGCCGCCACGCAACATCACGTCCTTCAATGGCCGACTTGAGCAACGCGATAAACTCAGATTCCGACAGCTTCGCCTCGTCGAAGATCTTATCGATCAACGACGTCTCCTCCCAGGCGGCAACCAAAAGCTCGGCCTTGCGAAGGATTGCTGCGCGACTCCGGCCGGCTTTCGCGAGGAATCGGATCGCTCCGACGACGGCTGGCCGCCTTTTGCTCTCATTCGCCTGTCGCGTCCCCAGACGAATTGTCAGGCTCGCCAATCCCTGCGCCAACACAGGATCGACCCCGTTTTCAATCAGGAGCGGCGCGTAGGCAATCGAAGGGGAGGACTCTATCGCACGTTGCGCGATCGCCGACGCCATCTGAGCCATCCCGCGATATGCCTGCAACACGTCGACGACAAACGCCTCTACCGATTTCAGTCGCTCGACGACGTCCGGGCGCGCCAGATAGTCTTTGAGGCAATTGTTCAGCGTCCGAGCGCTTGTCTGAGTTGCGAGCTGGGCGCCAGGGTTGGGACTCATCGATCGTAGCCTTCCGAAAATGACGGCGGCGGAGATAGATATGCGCGCCGGCCGCCTCACAATATCTAATCAGCTTGATTCGATCGAGACCGCCCTCTCAAAAGCGTCGTGAAACTCACGCTCGCCTGCCCGGAGCCGAAATGAGCGGCCTTGTAGCTAAGGCCGCTTTGCGCGCTAATCGTTCCCTGTTCGTGGATAAGTAAATCCCTGAACCGACGAAATAATTCCCTGTTCCCTTGCGTAGGGAGATTATTCGTAAGTTACTGAATTCACGCTAGCTTCTTTGGACAATCGCGCGACGGAGCCCCCAAGAATTGAAAATTTGCCTGTTAATTTCCCTGTTAGCAGGGAATTTCAGGTGAAGACCGGTTCGCGGTGGACTGTTTCGTCAGCCATTGATTTCGTTACGGTTTCTGAAATTGCCAACTGAGACAGTTTGAGCATTTTATAGAGTTCGTTCACGGTTCGCGCTCTTTCTTAACCCTCGCGACTTCCAATTTCGTAATGGCCGACTGCGCCAATGCCACGTCCCGGCAGAAGTAATGGGAATCCAAAATCCATCGGACATCGTGCAAGCTATGGCCCGCGCTGTGTTTCGGCGTGCAAAATTGACCCCCTCAGGCGCAGCTCTGGCAGTCTGCCCGCTCTAGTTGAGAGCGGGTGGTTGGGATTGTCATTGTGGAGACGATCGGCCGGATCCGGCGGGAGCATTTCCTCAAGAGCAAGTCGATCAAGGAGATCGCCCGGGACCTGAGGATTTCGAGGAACACGGTTCGCAAGATCCTTCGCTCGGAGGAGACGTCGTTTTCCTACGATCGCGAGGTTCAGCTGCCGCCGAAGCTCGAAGATTGGAGCGCTGATCTCGATCGGCTTCTGACGAAGAACGCGGGCAAGCCGGCGCGCGAGCGGCTGACGTTGATCCGCATTTTGAAGAGTTGCGCCGGCTCGGTTATGCGAAAGCGCATCGCAGGCAAATTTACGCAGCCCGCGAACACTTGGCTGCATCGGGAAAGCGTTGATAAAACGATCTGGGAAGTCTTCGAGCAAGAGCGTCAAACGCTTTTGCCCAATCGCGGCCGGTTCGACGGGTTCCACGAGGCGCACGCTTTCGTCTCGAGGACTTGCCTCGTGCGCTTCGACGACAACAGATATTCGGTCAACGCCAGCGCCATAGGCCGTCCTGTCGAAATCCACGCTTACGCCGAGCGCATCGTCATTCGTCAGAATGGACGCGTCGTCGCCGAACAGCGCTCCCGCCATCGTCTAGGACGCTCCGCGCCGGCTCACGCCGGTGGACGCTGCGCGTCATCCTGGACCGCGCCCGCGCGCGTCGCGGGAGACGATCCCAGTCGGGACGAAGGAAAAGTCGCGCCATTGAACAGAGGAATGGGACCAGCTGCCCCGCTCTGGAAAATCTTTTCAAAGCAGCAAACAAAACCGGATCGCAGGGGGGCAAATTTGGAAGCCGATTGACAGCCTAAACAATAAATCGCCTGTCAGCAGACTCGGCCTTGCCGAGGACAACCTGTTGAGGTTCCAAAGCTAGCCTCCGCGAACTTTCCCATTTTGAACCGCTCACCGAACGGTGCGCCTTGACGGGGCTGCTGTCGATGGAAAGCTCGTCCAGAACGGGACCGGTGGGCGCAATTTTCTCAACGATATATTGCCCGACGCGACGCTGGTGCCAACGATTGTAGCGGTTGTAGACGGTCGTTGGCTGTCCATAGGATATTGGAACATAACGCCAGAGACATTCTGCTTTCAACACATGCAGGATTCCGGAAATGACTGTCCGATCGTCCCCATGTGGTTGTCCCGGGTTGCCGCGACGCAAAGTAGGACTCCGTCACTTTCTATACTTTATCCAACAGCCAAAACAAGCTTCGCGCCATGAGCTCCGCCTACAAGAGACTCAAATAATTAGAAGAATATACCAAAGAATCAATATTCTGCATGAGTCCTCAACTTATAGCGTCACCATAGGAATGCTGGTTTATTGTGGCCTTTGAGACACACCGGTCCAATTTGGGCCAGGCCAAGACGGTCGGGGGTAGCTCCGACCGCTCAAGAGTGCTATTGGAGCGCTTCGCAGTGGGTGAATTTTGCATGCTGAATATATTCCGGGTTGTCGCCCGCGCTTCGGTGTCCGCCTGCCTGCTCGTCTCAGCAGGCTGCGCGGCTATCCCCAATTCGGGGCCAAGCGCAGACGACGTCGTTCAGGACGCCGGCACCGCGACTATCCAACGTTATGAAATCGTTGATATCGATTCTTCCACAATCGCCATTCTACGGGATCATGGCGAGAGCGGCTTCCTCTCCCGCTTCGGTGATTATCGGCCCTCCATCGAGCCTCGCATTGGAGTTGGCGACTCCGTTTCAGTAACCATATGGGAAGCGGCTTCCGGAGGCTTGTTTTCAGGGTCCCTCGCCACTGACCGGTTCACGGCTGGGTCGAAGAGCGCGACAATTCCTGATCAAGTCGTTGGACGCGACGGAGCGATCAGCATCCCATATGCCGGCCGCATCCGCGTCGCGGGGCGCACAACGCAGGACGTCCAGACGATTGTCGAACATGCGCTCGAAGGCAAGGCCATACAACCGCAAGTTTTGATCAACGTCGCGCGCTCGGTCAGTAATACGGTCACGGTCACCGGCGAAGTCGCGAATGGCGCTCGCGTGCCGCTGAGCGTCAAAGGCGACCGCGTGCTGGACGTCATCGCCGCGGCCGGCGGAATTCGTGCGCCGGTAAATGAAACCTATGTCCAGCTTTCGAGAGGGCAGGCCACTGCCCGCGTCGCCATGACTAGGGTCACGTCGGACCCTCGAGAAAACATCTATCTGCGCGCGAATGACGTACTAACCTTAATTCGCGATCCGCAGACTTTCATCGCTTATGGCGCCACGGGCAGAAACGCGGAGATCCCCTTCGATGCCGAGGGCATCAACCTTTCGCAGGCGCTGGCTAAGGCCGGGGGCCTTCTCGATTTTCGGGCTGACCCCGCCGGGGTCTTCATTTTCCGCTTCGAACCGGCGAGCGTCGCTCGCGCACTCAAGCCAAACAGCACGCTGATCGAACAAGGGCGCCTGACTCCGATCGTCTATAGGCTCAACCTGCATGACGCCAACAGCATGTTCGTCGCGCAGGGCTTCCGCGTCTTCAATCGGGATTTGCTCTATGTGTCCAACGCTCCGATCACGGATATTCAGAAGGCTTTGGGAGTCCTTAGCGCGGTGATGGGACCAGCAAGCACTGCGGCGGCCGTGTGCATATCCGTGAAATGTTAGAGGTAACGGCCTAATCGTCCAGTTTTCAAGCAAAGTGCAAACGTATCGTTTTTGGGCGTTTGTTCCGGCAACCATATTGCCTGACTGTAGACAAGCATGGGCAAGGCCTCGATTTATCCCGCTTCATGCGCTAGCGAAGAGTGGACTGGGCGTAACGGCGGGACGTTGCGTAAGTGAACAAGCAGGCCGTCTGAAACTGGACGGCCTACACCGCGTGACCTAGACTAGTAATTTCATCAAGCGGCGCCGCCCCACCGCTTTGGGCGGCGGAAGCGCGACCGCATATTTTTTTAAGCGATTGAAGCACGGGATATTTCGCATGAAGCCGCGGAGCCGGACTGGCCTCGATGACAACGATCGGCGGATGCTCGACAGGATTGTCTTGAGCCGACTTAACAGTCAGTCGGCGGCGGCGTCCGCATCGTCTTCGCAAGCGCCGGCGGACATCGCGCGTGGGGGCTGGACAGATTTTCAAAATTTGCCGGGCTATCGCGAACTCGCATTGCAGCGTTCAATGGCGGCCGTGGTTAGCCTCGACAATCCTTACTTTCATCTGCACGAGACAGGCGCCGGCGCCACAACTCTCATTGGCGGACGGCAGTTTATCAACTTCTCCTCCTACGACTATCTCGGGCTCAATCAACATCTCGAAGTTCGCGCCGCGGCGCATGCCGCCATTGACGCATTCGGCGTATCGGCGTCCGCGAGCCGAGTGGTCGCGGGAGAGAGGCCCGGACATCGGACGCTCGAACAGGCATTGGCCAAGCATTACGGCCAGGATGACTGCGTCGTCTTTGTCAGCGGCCACGCGACCAATGTTTCAACCATCAGCGCCATTCTTGGGCCGAAAGATTTGATCGTCCATGATAGCCTGGCCCATAATAGCATCCTGGCGGGCGCCATTCTGTCTCGCGCCGAACGTCGTTCCTTCCCACACAATGATTTCGACGCCCTTGACAGGCTTCTGACCTCATTGCGTCGGCAGTTCGAGCGCGTCTTGATTGTCGTTGAAGGGCTCTACAGCATGGATGGCGATATCCCCGACCTGGCGAGGCTGGTCGAAATCAAGCGGCGCCATGATGCTTGGCTGATGGTCGACGACGCGCATGGCCTCGGCGTGCTCGGGCCCAGGGGATATGGGTTGTTCGAGCATTCCGGGGTGCATCCGCGCGACGTCGATATCTGGATGGGGACCCTCTCAAAGACGCTTGCCGGATGCGGCGGCTTCATCGCCGGAGCGACCGCGCTGGTGGAGTATTTGAAATGCATGTCGGGTGGGTTCGTCTATTCCGTCGGCCTGTCGCCGCCGCTGGCGGCGGCGGCGACTGCAGCTCTAACCATTCTGCATCGAGAACCCGAAAGGGTCGAAAGATTGCGGCGTCTCAGCCGCATGTTTTTCGAGGCGGCCAAGTCGCAAGGCCTAAATACCGGAACATGCGTGGGGCTGGCGATCATTCCCATTATCGTCGGCAATTCGATTTCGCGCTGTCGCGCTCAGCCAAAAGCTTTTTCAAGCCGGCGTCAACGTGCAGCCCATTATACATCCGGCGGTTCCGGAGCGCTGCGCCCGGTTGCGTTTTTTCCTGACGTCGGAGCATAGCGCGGAGCAAATACGCGATACGGTCGCCAATGTCGGCCGCGCGATGAAGGAGATCGGCGAGAGCGCGCTGACTTTATCGATTCCAGGACTCGCGAAAGGCGTTCAAGAGTGACAGCGCTACAAGTCCGAGAGGTTCACAGCGCGGCCGACGTCAACGCCTTCATTGAGGCTGGACGACGCGGCCAAATGTCGAACCCGCGCTGGGTGGAGCCGGTTCGCGACGAAATGCGGTGGGCTCTCGACAAGACGCATTCACCCCTGATGCTCGAAAATGAAATTCAGGCTTTCGTGGCTTTTCGCGACGGCGAACCGATCGGACGGATCGCGGCGGTGGTCAACCGGGCGCATTTAGAGAAATATCAGGATGCTTGCGGACATTTCGGGCTGATCGACGCCATTGACGACCGCGATGTGTTCGCCGCCCTATTGGAGCAGGCTGCGGATTTCTTGCGCCGGCGCGGGCTTCGTCAAATGCGCGGCCCCTTCAGCCTGTCGATCAATCATGAAAGCGGCGTTCTCGTCCACGGCTTTGACCAGCATCATGTCGTGCGAACGAATCACGCCCCGCCGCATTACGCGCGCCACATCGAGGCGCTCGGGCTGCGCAAGGCCATGGATCTTTTCGCTCATGTCTGCACAATCGCGGATTCGGATTTTCCCGAGCGGGTCGCCAAGCTTGCTGGTCGGTTCGGGCGCGCCAAGGACATCCACACATATGGCCTGTCGCTCAGTCGCTGGTCATCGCAATTTCCCCGTGTCCTAGAACTCTACAATGACGCCTGGAGCAACAATTGGAGTTCGACGCCCGTCAGCCCCCCCGAGGCCAAGCTGATCGCTCGGCTGATGCTCCCCGTTTGCAAGCCGTCATGGATCCGAATAGCTCAATGGCAAGGCGAAGACATCGCCGTCGTATCGCAAATACCGGACGTTAACGAGGCGCTGGAGGGGCTTAACGGAAGGCTGCTGCCCTTCGGTTGGGCGCATCTGATGTGGGGCATCCACGGCCGCGGGACGCGGATGACGAGAATTCCCATGATTGGCGTCGCAAGCCGCTGGCGGGGAACCCGTATTGGCTCGATGGCGATTTCGCTTCTCCTGGCGGAAGCCATCACGCAGGCGCGCCGCGCCGGGGTCGAGGAGACCGAGATCAGCTGGATGCTCGAAACCAACCATGCCGTGCTCAATCTCGTTGAGAGCCTACCGGCCCGCCATACAAGGACGTTCCGGATCTACGAGCGCGAACTCTGATCCTCTGCTCTCCGCCGCAAGACCTCGACGTCTTGTGGCCCGTGAACGAGGTAATCTATGCCGGCCCAATGAATATGGCGGGACCCGAGCGCGGCGAAGACGCAGACCAAGTGAAAGCACCACCAGAGCGGCCGCAGCAATCGCTCGACTCGCCAGTAGCCGGCGAGGGGGGCCGCGTCCGTTTCGGGCCAGAGAGAGATGACAATCCGACGACGGTAGCGGAAGCGAAATTCTCCAAGCACGCCTGAGACGACTAAGGGCACGATCGCCAGGATCTGCCCCTGGAGGGCCAATATCGTCGAAAGCGACGCCGCCACGACAGGGATCAGGGTCACAAGCGCCGCGAATAGCCAGAGGCTTGGCGCATGTATGAGAAGCATGCGATATTGTCGTGTTCCGAAGGCGAAGGCCTCCCTCCAATCCATGGCGATAGGAGACAGGAGAAGACTTTGGCGCGGAGAAAAGATCGCGCATCCGGCCGCGCCGAGGGCGCGCGTCATTTGCAAGTCATCGCTGATTGCGCCGCGCCAAAAATTAGCAATGCCGATTCGGTCCAGCGTTTCATGCCTGAGAGCCGTCGTCCCGCCCCAGCACAAATTGATGATCGCCGGGATTCGCGGTAGCGTCACGATTGAGGCGTTTGCTGCGGCGACGACGGCCGAACTCAAGCGGCCGTCGGTTGGAACGATCCAGCGGTACCCTGTAACCGCATCATATCCGGCGTCGGTCAGGGCGGATACCAGCCGCGCAAGCCATTCCGGCGTTGGCAGCGTGTCGGCGTCGGTGAAGACGACGATTTCGTCGTCGGCTTTAATCGCCGCAAGGGAGGCGAGCAGGTTCCAGACCTTCTGGCCGCCGTGTTCGGCGGGGCCGGCGACGATTGTGACAATGGACGCGCCAGAATCCCCGGCCGCCGCTGAGAGAAGAGAAAAAGCGGGATCGGATTTGCTCTCGACCGCCGCGATGATACGGTAATCTGGATAGGCTTGGTTCTTCAGCCGGCGCAGAAATTCCTCGCTCAGCGCGGACGCATTTTTGATGGGAACGATCACGACGACTCTTGGCGTTTGTCCCGGGATTTCCGGACGCGGAAGCCCCCAAGTGTACCGCCAAGCCGAGAGCGTGCTCACGACGCCAATAATGAGCCACATGCCAAATATTATGGTGGATACCGAATGCATGGCTCTTTTTAGTCACAATGCCGGCTTATTCATTGTTTGAAGGCTGTCGGTGATGGATTGTTAAACTTTTTCCTACGATAAAGAGAATTGGTTAAGGCTCAACGCGGGGGCGGGCTTTTGTCGCAATCAATTTCTTTCGTGGACGGCGCATCAGCGGTCAAAAGGCAACCCGCGATACGCATCCAAACGAATATTTTGGCCCGTCTGGAGCGCGATCTGCTCAATTGGCTTTGCCTTCATATGCCGCGCGCGGTCACCCCGGATCGTCTCACCGGACTAGGCGTGGTTGGCGCGGGGATTGTTTTTACCGGATATGTGGCGAGCCGATTTGAGCTGAGTTTCCTCTGGCTCGCGACATTCGGCCTCATTGTGCATTGGTTCGGCGATTCGCTCGACGGCAGCCTCGCCCGTTACCGCCGGGTTGAAAGGCCACGCTATGGCTATTTCCTTGATCATTCGGTCGACGCCATCTGCAATTTGTTGATCATGGTGGGGGTGGGGCTTTCTCCGTTCGTCCGTTTGGATGCCGCGCTCTTCGCGCTCCTCGGCTATTTCATGCTTTGCATGTATGTGTTTTTGCATAATCACGTTTCGGGAAAATTTCAGTTATCGTTCCTCGCGCTAGGACCAACCGAGCTTCGCCTCGCCCTGATCGGCATGAATTGCTGGATGTATAGCGAAGGAGGTGCGAAGGTTATGATCGGCGGCGCGGTCCTCTCGCCTTACGATCTGGTTCTTTGTGGCGCTGGCCTTGTTTTCGTTTGTCTCTTCATCGTGAACATGCTGAATGTGGCGCAGAAATTGCGTATTGAGGAAGCGCGCCCGAACCCGTCGGCGCATATGGCGAAAGCCGCCGACTTATAGGCTTTCGAGAAATTCGCCGATCGAGGCAAAATAGCTCTCCCAGCTTTCCGGTTCATGCTTTTCCACTTTTGTTAGAACCGCGCGGCGCTCCGGCGAATCAGGAGAGGCGAAGGCGCGGATTGTTGCAAGCCAGCGCTCACCGTCGATCGGGCTAATTGCGATCATGCGTCCGCCGCCGATTTCCTGGAAAACCGGAATATCCGAGGCGATGACAGGCGTATGAGCCGCCAAGGCCTCGACAATCGGCAATCCGTATCCTTCGGCGAAGGAGGGCATGAGCAAAGCGCGTGCTCCATCGAGCAGCCGCTTGAGGCTCGGCGTCGAGAGCCCCGACGCTTCGATCACATGATCGCTAATCGAACCGCAGCGTTCGAGGAGATCGACGACATTCTCATTTTCCCATCCCCGGCTCCCAATCAAGACAAGCTTTGGGGCCGCGGCGCCGTCGCGACGCACGAGTTCCCGCCAAACGTGCAGGAGCATGAGATGGTTCTTGCGCGGTTCGATTGTGCCGCAAGCCACAAAGTAAGGGGCGTCCGCTAAGGGTGCGTCCGCCTCCTGGCCCCCGTGGAAAATCGGCGCGACGGCGATGGGCGCGACATGGATCGGCATGCCTACGCGCCCGAGTGTCCGCAAGTGCTTTTCGAGCGCGGCTTTCACAACCTTGGTCGTCACGATGGCGCCGGCGCCGAAATGCGCCAGGTTTTCGAGCCGGCGCAAGTGACGTTCATATTCGGCTTTACGAAAATATTCGGGCGTCTCAATCGGCAGGAGATCATGGATGAAGAAGACGGCCCTGACGTCTGGGCGCTCGTTGAGCCATCCGAAATAGCGCGGAATCCAGAGCGGGAATTGACTTACGTTGAGGTAGCGCGCTCCCTTTGGCAGGACAGCCGCCGGAGAGCTGCCGATCGGAAATCCGTGCCGGCCGATCCATTCCAGCACGCCAGCCGCGCGTCCGGAGCGGCCCCTAGCTATGCGCTGCACGGCGGCGCCTTTCGCGGCGCCGCCTCGGATCCATTCGACGATCCGGCGATAGCTTTCATCTTGAGCGGGCTGTTCTTCTTCACCCCAATGAACCGAGATCCCGTCCACAACGTCGCGGGCGCCTTCGCGCCCGATTACGCGCGGTCCGAGCAGCGTCATCATGATCGCGGAACAGTCGTGAGGGGGGGCGGCGAGAAAATGGCGCGCAAAGGCGAAATCAATTCGATCGATCCCGTTCGGCGTGACGTTCAAGACCCAAGTCGCGAGTCTCGTGATGTCATACCCAACGGGGACAGCCATGATTGGACCTTCAAAGCGGCGTCGGATCCGAACGGCTCAAGAGCAGTTTTCCGCCCAACGAGGCTCCTTTACGCTCGCGGAGCCGAAGCAAATGAAATGGAGCGCGTCGCAAAAGCTCAAGCCTAGGCCTAGGACAAGATCCCCGCGAGATCGCGGCTCTTTTCCTCGACCAGGGCGGACAGAGGCGCAAAGGCTGTCGCGTCAACGTCCTTGCCGAGATGGCGTTCCCCGAGGCCTTGTGCGACGGAGGACCCTTCGGTGGTCTGGTTGACGCAGAGCGCGAGAATATGGTCGGCCAGTTCCGTGACGTTGAAACCGCCGGCCGATTTCGACAGCGCTGCTTCGATGGTTAGTCGGCTTTCCAGCCGGATCGCGAGTTCGGCGGCCATCAGCGAATCGAGTCCGGCCTCGGACAGCGGCTTGGTGTGGCTTAAATTCTGCAGCGGCAAACGCAAAATATGAGCGATTTCTTCGGCGATGACCGCGATGACCGCTTTACGCACTTCTTCTTGGGGTTGCGTCCCGATCAGCCCGCGGACGTCGATCTTTTCGCGCCTATCCGCCTCAATCGCGGCGTCGTTGCGGATGAGTTCGGCAAAGGTCGGCGACTGCAGAAGCGGCAAATGCTCGCGGGCCGTCGCCCAGTTCATCTCGGCGATGACGAGCACGGCCTCTTCGGCGGTGACCGCGGGGCGAGACAGCGCTTCGCCCATGAGATCCAGCGCGGACCTCGCCGTCATGCACCTCACACCGGCGCGGCTCGCGAGCGCATCCTTGACGGCGCGATTGCGGGTAAGGACGCCAGCGTCCTCGATCCCGCCCCAGGCGATCGCGAGGGCGGGGCGGCCAGCCGCTTTTCTTCGCCGCGCGAGCCCTTCGAGGAAACCATTCGCCGCGACATAGCTTGCTTGACCGGGATTGCCGATCGCGGTCGTGGCCGAAGAGAACATGACGAAATAGTCGAGCGGCAAATCTCGCGTCAGTCGATCGAGATGTTCCGCGCCCAGGACTTTTGGTCGTAACACGGCTTCGAGCTGCTTGGGGTCGAGATTGGTGATTAGCGCGTCCTCCAGGACCATGGCCGCATGAATGACGCCGGCAAGCGGCGGCATCTTGCGCCCGATCCGCCGCATGAGACTTTCGACCGCCGCCTCGTCCGCGACATCGACGGCCTCGGTCTCGGCGTTCACGCCCGCCGCCGCAAGATTGGCGAGAAATTCTTGCGCCGCGAGGCTCGCCGCGCCGGTGCGCCCGACGAGGACGAGATGGCGGGCGCCGCGCTCGACGAGCCAGCGCGCCGTCTCCAGCCCGAAGCCGCTCAACCCGCCGGTGACAAGATGGGTCTTTTCCGGGGAGACCTTGAACCGGTCATTTGGCGCAATTCGGATTTCGCCTTTATGGGGCGGCGTGATGACGATCTTGCCGATGTGCCCGGATTGCTGCATGAGCCGCATCGCATCGATGAACTCCCCCGCCCGAAAGCTGCGATAAGGCAGGGGGGACAATATTCCTACCGAGAAAAGCTCCATCACCTCTTTGAACAGATCATGGCCCCGGTCCATCTGCGCCAGGACGAGCTGGTCGAGATCGACGCCGAAATAGGCGAGATTGTTGCGGAAGGGGCGTAAGCCGATATGCGTGTTCGCCAAGTAGTCCCGCTTGCCGAGCTCGACAAAACGGCCGAACGGCTCGAGCAAACCGATGCTGCGCTCCATCGCCTCGCCTGAAAGGCTGTTGAGCACGACCGAGACTCCGCGGGGCGTTGCTTGCCGCACAGCGTCGATGAAGCCGCTGGATCGCGAATCGAAGACGTGCTCCGCGCCGAGAGCCGCGCAGAGACTGCGCTTTTCGGCGGAGCTTGCTGTTGCGATCACCCGAGCGCCGCGCCATCGCGCGATTTGCAGAGCGGCTAGACCGACGCCCCCGGCGCCGCCGTGAATAAGAACCCATTCGTCGCGTTGCAGGCGAGCGCAGCTGACGAGAGCGTAATAGGCGGTGAGAAAGGCGACCGGAATCGTGGCTGCGGCTTCGAGCGACACGCCTTCCGGGACCGTCGCCGCCATCTTGCTATCCACGGTGACATGAGTTGTGAACGCGCCTCCGGCAAAGGCGAGGACGGTGTCGCCGATTTTGAAATTTTCCACCCCTCGCCCAACAGCGACAATATGCCCGGAGCATTCCAGGCCGAGCGTAAGCCCCGCGAAGCCTTCCTCGAGCATTTCGTCCGAAAGAAGCGAAAGGCCCCACATGACGTCACGGAAGTTGAGCCCAGTCGCAGCGACCGCAATTTCGAGTTCTCCTGGTCCCGGGGCCCGGCGCTCGATGGGAATCCAGCGAATGCGGTCGAGGCCGCTCCCTTCGCCTTTTTCAAGGCGGCTGGCAGGCGCCGCCGGCCAGTGCGGAGGCATTTGATGGGAGTCGGGAGCATGCAGGCGCACGACTCGCGTGGAATGCCCGTTGACGACGATCTCTGTCTCTGTCGTCCCGGAAAGGATTATGTCGGCCAGACGCTCGGCTTTTATATGCGGCGGCAAGTCGGGGGCGACATCGATCCGCCGCAGGTCATGCGCTTGAAACTCATTGGCGAAAGTTCGCGTAAAAGCCCAGAAGCCAGAACTCTATGGGACTTGCCGAATTTGCGGCGCTGCGCACCGAACCGGAACTCACGATCCAAAAGCGCGCCTTATGCCTCCCCAGGCTTTCGCCGCACCGTTTTAGCGCCAGGCACCGCGCTGCGAGGGACTGGACAGAGGTCTTTGAGCCCTGGGGGGCGCCGGCGAGGAAGATAACCGTGGCGTGAGGCGCGGCCGGGATCTGCTCCAATCGGTCGTCCCACACGATGGCGCAATCCACTTGATTAGCTTCAAGAACATCCGCAAGCGCGGTGGCTGTCTCGTGTGTTTGAGGGTCGCGATCGCAAATGATGAGCGCTCTTGCCGGTGCGTCGCGCAGGCGAGCACTTCGCGGCGCCTGCGCGGCGACAAGGAGCGCTTGGCCGGCCTCGGTCGTGACCGCCTGGATGACCGGCTTCTGCAGACCCGCGGACGCGAAGAGAGCCTCCCAATCGGAAAGTGAAAGGATGGAGCCTTTGGGGGATTCCCCGCCATGAAACCAATCGTCGCGCAAACCGAAAACAAGATCTTGGAATAGAGACGAAGCTGGCTCGACCGCGGCAATCAACGCTTCGGAGGCCATGGATTCGACAAGCCGCGCGAAACGGACCTTGCCTGATGCAATCCGATGCAGGCTGTCGGCGGCGATAATCAGATCGAAATGGCCCTTCGGAAGGTCTTCGAGGCCGTCGGCAAACGCGATCCGGGGGTCCCGAGCAAATGCAAGACGCGCGTGTTCAAGCCGATGCTGATTTGGGTCGAAGATCGTCAAACGGGCGCTATGCGCGCCGGCCAATGCAACCGCATGCGCGGAAAGCGGTCCATACCCGATTTGCAGAATCCGCAGCGCTCGATCGCGCGGCCAAGACGGCGCAAGCTGAGTAAAAAATTTGGCTAGAAGGTCGGCGGATGCAACAACCGAAACCGAGCCGATTTCAAAGGACTCGATCGCGGACTCGCTTATCGCGCCGATCTCGACCTCGCCTCCCGCCAGCACCTCCATCATGGCGCTGGTTCGCGCGGCGAGAAGTAGCTCGGCGGATCGCCGAGGATGCTCGGCGGCTAAATCATGCAGAATGTCGTTGGGGTCGGGAAGCGCGAAACCGTCCGACAATGAGAATCTCGTGGTCGCGGCTTCGGCATGAGTTAGGCCGCTCTGCTCGAGCGCGCCCAGTAAATTGACCAGCCAATTCCTCCGCGCCGCCGGGAGCCGTCCCGCCGCAATCAGCTCGTCCGGGTCGATCCTGTTTTGGATTGCCACCGCGCATGCAAAACGATGGGCGGCCGCCGTGGCCCAGCCTTCGATCAACAATAGGTCCGCGGGAAGGGGGCGTTCGCCGCCGGCCTTGTCGACGCTTGATGCTCGAGCCAGTTCCGCTGACGCAAGCGAAGGGCTGTGGCGGGCGGCTGTGGGCTCATCGGCGAGAGCCAAGGTTTGAATGACCACATGACTTGCGAGATCGCCGGCGGCGCTGGTGCGCATCGCTTGAAATCGCACCCCCTGCAAGCTCGCGATAAGGCCTCCATCATGATCGAGCAGCACAAAATCGGCGATAATGGCTCGCTCGTTGCAGCGCTTAACCTCAATCCTTGCCCGTGCGATGCCGGTGCCGGGCTTTTCCAGCCTCACCTCGTCGAACCGCACCGGCACATAGGCGATTTGACGGTCTATTGGAGCTAGGTCCGAGAAGCGCAGAATCAGTCCATGGAAGCAGGCGTCGAGGCGGGCCGGATCAAGCCCGTAGTCCTCGCCTGGGAGCGACGCGATAAGATCGACAAGAATGATATTCTCGCCGCACCGCGAAGCGGCCTCGACCTGCCGGTACGCCGGACCGAAGTCGAGCCCGGAGCGGCGCGCTTCGGCGTAAAGGTCGTCGCCGGCGATGGTCTTTGTGAATTGGCTAGGAATGACGGGAATTGCAACAGGAGAGGCCGGTTTCTGGATCAGCTTCGCCTTGGCGTGGCTCACCCAGGCCGCGCCGCTCAGCCGTGGGCGGCTCAAGATCTCAATGGCGTTCGTGATCGGCGTCGCCCGGCACAAGACCTCGCGCGACGCGCCCGCGGCGAAAATCATCGGTTGGCCGATTTCCAGATCGCTGATGGCGGCGGTCTCCACGCCGAGCCAATCGCGTGCGGCCGCGAGCGCCATTTCGACAAAAGCGGCGCCCGGTAGAAGGATTTGGCCGCCGATCCGATGATCGGCGAGCGCGGGCGCGAGAAACGGGTCGAGCTGCGTCCGCCATTCCAATGCGTCGGACGAAAGCCGCGCGCCAATGAGCGGGCGCCATCGCCGGACGCTCGCGAATCCGGTGGCTTCGCAGGTCTCGGCCAATCGATAGGGCGAGCGCCGCCACGGGTAGAGCGGCAGGTCCGGCGTCGCGCCTGGGTCCGCGCCGAACGCGATTGCTTCATCGACGCGGGCTCCCTGCGCCAGCGCCTGGGCGACGGCGCCCAGGAACGGGTCGCCCGAGATGAGCTTGGACCCATGCACGCTGAGCGCGCCAATCGACGCGCCCATTTGTTCCGCCGTATCCTTGATATCGGCGACAAGCGTCGCGCCCGGCCCGATCTTCACGAAAATGCTCGCTCCGAGGCGCGTCGCCAACCGCACCCCTTCCATGAACAGCACCGGCTCATGGACATTGCGCCACCAGTACCGAGCCGCGAGCTCGACGCCCGACACAACGCTTGCCGACACCGTCGATATGAACGTCGTCTTGCTGGGTTTCGGATGCAGCCCGCTGAGATCATCGAGGAGCGGCGCCTCGACGGGCTTCATAAGATCATTGTGGAACGGATAAGCGAGATCGAGGCGTCGGACGCGCGCCTTATGGCCGGGGGCCGCTTTCGCGGCTTGATCCAGCGCCGAAAAGGACCCGGCGATCGTGAAGCTTCGGGGCGAATTATGCGCGGCGATAGAAAGGCCAGGGATTTCGCCAACCAGCGCCTCGGCTGCCTCGATCGAGCCAAACAGGACGGCGACTCCGCCGGCGTCGCGAACGATCTCCTGGCGGCGGCTGCGAAAATAAACGACGCGGACCGCGCTGTCGATGTCGAGAATGCCCGCGGCCTCGGCGGCCGCGATCTCGCCGACGCTGTGCCCCAAAACCATGGCGGGGACGAGGCCTAGCTGCGTCAAGCAGTATGTCGTCGCCGCTTGGATCGCGAAGATGAGCGGCTGGGCGATGCTCGTCTTTTCGAGCCGCGCCGCTATGTCGGGATTGAACATCATTTCGACGAGCGACCAGCCCGCGAGCAGGCGGAAAATAACGTCAATCGCATCGAAGCGGCGACGAAAAACATTATTCGCCTCATAGGCGCGCCGGCCCATGCCTGGCCACTGACTGCCATTGCCTGAAAAGACAAAGGCGACGGGCGCGGCGCGTTCGAGGGCTGCGCCCATGGCGCTGCCTGAAAGCTCGGCATTCATCTCGGCGGCTTGGTCAAGTGCCCGAATCAGCGCGTCTTGCTCGCCGACCGGGATCGCCAATCTTTCGGGAAGCCGTTCGCGCCGGTGGCCGGCCGCAGCCACGATGCGCTGCATGTCTGCTGCGTCAACGGCGGCGAGCCTCGCCGAATATTGGCGCGCGAGATCCGCCAAAGCATCCTGACTTTGCGCCGAAAGCAGGAGAAACTTCGGCGCGCCCGCGATCACGTCGGGCCGTGCGACATCAGGCGCGTCGGCCAGAACCACATGTGCGTTCGCGCCGCCGAACCCGAACGAGCTTACGCCGGCATAGCGAGTGCGGCCATCCCTTTCCAAGGCTAGCGGCGCGGCGCAGACGGTCAGATTGAGATCGGCGAAGGGAATATCGGGATTGGGCTCATCCAAATGCAGCGATTGCGGCAAAGCGTCATGCTCAAGGGCCAACATCGCTTTCATAAGGCCGGCGAGGCCGGACGCCGGCTCGGTATGGCCGATATTCGTCTTGATCGAGCCTATTGGGAGGGGATGATCGCGCCGCCGGCCCAAGACCTCGCCTATGGCGGCGGCCTCGACAGGATCGCCGACGGGCGTTCCCGTCCCATGCGCCTCGATGAAGGCGATGCGGTTCAGATCAAGGCCGTTGTCTAGATAGGCCTGCTCCAAAAGGGCGGCCTGATGAGCCTTCGAGGGCAGCGAGATCCCGGTCGTGCGGCCGTCGGAATTGATGCTGGAGGCGACAATCAGCGCGTGAACGCGATCCGCCTCGGCGCGCGCGCGATCGACGGCGCGCACGATGAGGACAACGCCGCCCTCGGCGCGCACATAGCCGTCGGCATTGGCGGAAAACGCCTGACAGCGGCCCGTCGGGGACAGCATCGTCGCTTGCGAGAAACTAATGAATCCAAAGGGACTTGTCAGCATGTTCACGCCGCCGACAATGGCGGTGTCAATCCGTCCGCTCCGGATCGCCGCGATCGCCGCGTCCAGTGCGACGAGCGACGACGAACAGGCCGTATCGACTGTGTAGCTTGGCCCGTGCAGATCGAAAACGTAGGAAATTCTATTGGAAAGAACGGCTAATGAATTCCCGGTCGCGAAATAGGCGTCAGCGGCCGCCGGATCGTGGAGCCGGAGGTTGCCGTAATCGAGCGCCGAGCCGCCGACGAACACGCCTGTTTGCGTCCCGGCAAGTTCGGAAGGGCGAACGCCGGCGTCCTCGAGCGCCTCCCAGGCGAGCTCCAGCAGCAGGCGCTGTTGCGGATCCATTTGTTCGGCTTCGCGCGGCGAAATGCCGAACACCGCGGGGTCGAACCCCCAGATATCGTCGAGAACGCCGGCCGCCCAGGAATAACTGCGTCCACGCTCTTTCTGCCGCGGATGGCCGAATCGCTCCATTGACCATCGCGTCGCGGGAATGCGAGAAACGGCGCATCGCCCGGTCGAAAGAAGATCCCAGAGCTGCTCGGTTGAATTGGCGCCCGGAAGTCTACAGGCTCGTCCAATGATCGCGATCGCGGCTTCCAGTTTTGCTGACATCACCGGCCTAGGCCGCTCCCCTTGATTCTACCTATAAACTGCGTCGCCCCTCAGCGAACCTCAATCAAAACGATAAATGTTACTTCGCTTAAACCTTGATTCAAATCCGCTTTGTAACAATAAAACTCTGCCCCAGACCGCCAGCAGGGTCAAGCGAGATTGATCGCGCCCCGTTGATGGGTCTGGTTCAAATGCTAGCGCCTTGAAGGCCTTGGCGCCGTCAGCGCGTCCGCCCGCCGCAGCTTCGCGATGATCCCTTTAAGCCTAAGTCTCGGCCTCGCCAATAACAAGCCCATGCATGGGGCGCATCCGTCTCTGGCGCGCGGCCTGAATCCGCGCCGTGCATTTCACATTGCGCCTGCCTGCGCGCCGCGATGATAGTGTTGTCTTGGATGTTGGTTCAATGCGGCTGTCAACGTCCGACATATTGGCGTAATGCGGCTTCGACGGCGGTTTTTTCTTGCGCCGAGAGCTTGGCGAGCTCGCCATCGAGCCAGGCGTCCTTGACGCCGGCCGCTCTGGCGAGCACATGCCATTTCATCGCCTCGACCACGTCTTTCGGCAGCCCTCGTCCCGCCGCGAGGAGGCGGGCGGCGCGATTTTGCGCGACCGGATTGTCGCGCACGGCGGCCTTTAGAAACAGCTTCGCCGCCGCCGTCTCATCCTTCGGGACGCCGATTCCATTGAACAGCATGATTGCATATTCGACTTGCGCGGATAGATTGTTGTCCTTGGCGGCGCGGCCGATCCACAGGGCCGCGCGCGAGTCGCTCTTTTCGACTCCGCTGCCATTTCTGTAGAGCAGGCCTAAGGCGTAAGCGGCGTCCGAATCGCCAAGCTCCGCGGCCTTCTCGAAAAGCCCGGCGGCTTTCGCGAAGTCCGACACAACGCCATTATTCTCCATCGCCAGAACGCCAAGATTATAATACGCGCCGGGATGGCCCTGAGCCGCCGCTTTCTCGAAGAGCTTCGCCGCGCCGGCGCGATCCTGCGCCGCGCCCTCGCCCTTGAGTTTGGCGACGGCGAGCGCGAATGTCGCTTGCCGGTCGCCGCGATCGCTTCCAAGCGCATACCAGCGGACGGCCTCGGCCGGATCGCGGCGGACGCCGAGGCCTTGCGAATAAAGCTCGCCGACGAGCGTCATGGCGGCGCCGTCGGCGGGATTGGCGTCGAGTCTTTTCATCGCCTCGCGCATGGCCGTCGAATAATAGCCGCGCTGAAAGGCGGCGAAGGCGAAATCGGGCGGGGCTGTCTGAGCGCCGAGAGCCGCGCCGCCGCACAGCAAGGCCGCCAAGCTCGCGCAGCAGGGCAGCGCCGCATGTCTCGCGCGCGAACTCACTGGGCCGGTTCGCTCACGCGAGCCACGATCGCGGCGGCGTCCTGCATCGCCGCCGGCGCGCCGCGCGGGTCGGCGAAGACGGCGTCGCCGAGCGCGATGAAGTCCGCGCCGGCGCGGACAAGATCGCCGGCGCCGGCGAGATCATGCGCGTAGCCGATGCAGGGAACATTGAAGATCTCGGCCCACCAGGCGACGCGCTCGACAATGCTGGCGTGCGACAGGGCGCAACCAGGGCCGCCGAACATCAGATAATCGACCCCGGCCTCGCCCGCGGTCATGGCGGCGTCGCGTGTCGTCAAGCCGCCGGCGCCGACAATCCGATTGGGTTGCAAGGCGCCGAGCGCCTCTTTGAGCGGTTCGCCGGCCGCCAGCATATGGACGCCATCGGCTTCGGCGCGGATCGCGAGCTGCGGGTCGTTTTCCATGAGGCAGGCGACGCCGCGCCCTTGCGCGATGGGCGCCAGGGCGCGGATGATCTTTTTTCGGTCGCCGTCGTCGCGCGCTTCGGTTCGCAGCAGAACGCAGGCCACGTCGCAAGCCGCAAGGGTCGCGTCGAGCGTCGGGGCGAAAGCGGCGAAATCCGCTATTGGCGGGGTGACCAGATAAAGGCGGGGCATATCCATCGACATTGCGGGAACCAATTTTTGCGGACCTCTGGAGGGTGTTCTAGAGCATTTTAAGGCGGTGCGGGACATAATTGGCGCCAAATGACGCGCGTTGTCCCGATCGTGGGAGCGCGGCGGCGAAAGCCGCGCAAGCTCCGCGCCCAGGCGGGCGAGGAGTCCGATCAAGGCCCGGGCGGACCGCTGACGCGGCGGAGAGAGCCGAGTTCCTTCAACCACCCTCCGGCCAATCACGCTCCGGCAAAGTCGAGACCTTGCCGCGTTCTCGCGCGTCGCGGCGCGCAGCCTGTTTCCGATCGGGAAGCGCTTTAGGCGCCTGGACCTTAGAGTCGGTCCGTGAACTTCACGCTTGATTACAAAGTCTTCTGAGCATGAGACGGATGGAGGCAAGGTGCAGAAACGCCAGCGCCTTGCGATTGAGGTTTTCGAAGTCCTTGGCCAGCCTTCGGCAGCGACCGAGCCATGAGAAGGTTCTTTCGAACACCCATCGGCGAGGCAGCGCCTCGAAACCTTTGACCGCATCCGAACGCTTGACGATCTCGGTGTCGACAAACGGCAAGGCCTTCTTCTGGGCGTCGCTGAACTGCGGGCCCTGATAGCCGCCGTCTGCAAACAGCTTTTGCAGAAACGGGAATTTCCCGAACATCGTGCGCAGGACGAGAACGCCGCCATCGCGATCCTGAGTGTCGGCAGGATGAACCAGCGCGTGAAGCAGCAGGCCTATCGTATCGACCAGAATGTGCCGCTTCTTGCCCTTGATCTTTTTTCCTGCATCGTAGCCATGCGGATCGATGCGACGCCCCCTTTTTCAGCGCTTTTCACGCTCTGGCTGTCGATGACCGCGGCGGTCGGGCTGGCCTCGCGCCCTGCCGCTTCGCGACACTTCACGTAGAGAGCATGATGGATGCGATCGAGCGTTCCGTCGTATGTCCAAAGATCGAAATAGCCGTAGACCGTGCTCTTGGGCGGCAAATCCTTGGGGACGGCGCGCCATTGGCAGCCGGTCGAGAGCACATACATCAAGCCGTTCACGACCGCGCGCATCGCGACCGTGCGTTTCCCTCCGCCCCGCTTCGCAGGTGGGATCAGCGGTTCGACGAGCGCCCACTCCACGTCCGTCACGTCGCTCGGGTAGCGCAATTTGCTACGATCGTAGCGCGCGCGATTTTCATTCGTCCACATCGGCGGTCTCCGCGAGAATCAGACCGCCTCATTGAATTCATAAGAGATTCATCCGATTCAACTTGTCTTCGGACCGACACTTAGAGTTTTATGTGTCGATTTTTGGGAAATTTCATGCCTCGAACGCATCAATGGGTTCATCGCAGCCAGATGAATCGGATTGAGGATCTTAGCCATGAACCGCCGTTTGCTCACAGGCGCAGCCGTCCTGACCTTGGCGCTCGTTATTGGCGCGCCGAAAACTGCCGAGGCGTTCCGCGGCGGCCCAGGCCGCGGCGCGGCGGGCTCGAACCATGCCGGCGGCGGGGCGGAAGGCGGCGGTTGGCATGCTGGGGGCGCTGGTGCTGAAGCTGGCGGTGCGCACGGCGGCGGGGCGGAGGGCGGTGGCTGGCATGGAGAGGGCGGGGGAGCCCAGGCGGGCGGTGGGCGCGGCGAGGGCGGAGAAGCCCAGGCTGGCGGCTGGCATGGAGAGGGTGGTGGCGGCGCGCAGGCGGGCGGCTGGCATGCGGGCGCCGCTGGGGCTGAAGGCGATGGTTGGCATGCCGGAGGCGCGGCCGGGGGGGCCGGGGGCGGCGTATCCTATGGCGGCGGGGGAGTCGTTGATGGCGCCACGACCTATGGCGGCGTCGCCGGCGCGGGAGCCGGCGCCTCCTACGGCGGCGGCGGAGTCGTCGAGGGCGCTGCGGCCTACGGCGGCGGCGGGGGCGCGGAAGGTGGCGCGGCCTATGGCGGCGGCGCGCATGGCGCGGCGGCGCATGGCGGCGCTGTGAGCGGCGAATCCGCACGGCGGGGCGGCTGGCGCCGAGGGGGGCGAGCGGCGCGCGGCCGGCGCGGAGGGAGACGGAGCGCGGGGGGGCGGAGCCGGCGATGAAGGCGGCCGCGATGCGGATCGTGGCGGCGCCCGCCGTTCCCGCTGAACAGCGGCGAATCGTTGGGCCGGCGCTTCTCTTTTGTTGGTCTTGGCTGATGTCTTGCGCCGTCGCCGAGCGTTGGAGCGGCGACGGCGTCATGGATTTCGCGCGCGGCGGGCGCGCTTGTCCGGGGCACGCATCCGTGCTAACCGCAGCGCCTCGGGAGATTTGCAATGACAAACGGAAATGGAAGCGGCGTCGCGCAGGACTCGGCGCCCGCGATCAACGCGATGGTGCAATATACAAAGGATTTCTCGTTCGAAAATCCGCATGCGCCGCGTTCGCTGGGACCGCAACAGAACGCCCCGAACATCGCCATTCAGGTCAATGTCAATGCGCGCCAGGTCGCCGAAGCCGACTTTGAGGTGAATATCCTGCTTGAGGGCTCCGCCACGGCGGCCGCCGAACTCTTGTTCAAGTTCGAGCTCGATTACGCGGGCCTTTTCCGTTTGCTTAACATTTCTCCAAACGACGCCCATCCGATCGTCATGATCGAATGTCCGCGCTTGTTGTTTCCATTCGCGCGGCAGATCATCGCCGACGCCGTGCGCGGCGGCGGTTTTCCGCCGCTCTACATCGATCCGATCGATTTCGCCGCGCTATATCGCAAGCGTCTCGAGGAAGTTGCCGCGGCGGACGCGCAAACGCAGGCGACCTGAGGCTGTTCGGAGTCGGGCGAAGCGCTAAACTCCATTGCTTTTGCCAGGACCAAAGCGCAGCAGGCTGGATCCATGCGTCTTCAGCCAGGCTTCGGCGTCCTCGATATCCGCTGACAATTGCGCGACCACGGCCCAGAAGGCCGTGGAATGATTTCATGTGCATGAGATGCGCGACTTCATGCGCGGCGAGGTAATCAAGGACAAAGCGCGGCGCCATGATCAGCCGCCACGAAAAGTTGAGCGCGCCCGAAGAGGAGCATGATCCCCAACGGCTCGTCGTATCGCGAAGGGTGATCTTGCGCGGATGGACGCCTAGCGCTCTTGTGTGACGGGCGACGGCGCCTTCGATGTCGCGCCGAGCCTCCCGAATCAAAAAATCCTGGACGCGTCGCGGGACGAAAGGAGCCTGCGCGTTCACCCAAAGCAAGGGACTGGCGTCGCCGCAGGGGTCTTGCGTCGCGGCTTCGATCCAGACGGTTCCGCGCGCCCCGGGGCGGTTCGCGATTCGGTGGAGAACGCCGCGCACCGGCACGAATTCTCCGGGCATGAAACGCATCCGCGCCGGCAGCCGGCGCAGCCGCGCGCCGATCCAGGCGGCATGGCGCTCGGCGAAGGATTTCGCCTCGGCGAGGCTGCCGCGCGCCGGCATTGTCAGCACGACGTCATGCGCGGCGGCTCGGACGCGTAAAGTATACCGGCGCGCCGCCGCAGTTCGCTTCAAATTGATCCGATAAGTCTCGCCGGCGTGGGAGACATCGAAAGCGGCGATTTCAGTGCCGCCAGGCTGGTTTCGTCGTAACAGTCGCAGCATGAAACCAACTTACCGACGCCTGCGGCGAATCGCTGACAGTTGAGCGAGCGGCGAGCGCATTTCGATCTGCTCGAACCATGCGATCAAAAGGGAATCGCTCAAATTCCGAGAATCGAAATAAGCTCAAATAAGAATTTAGCTGGATTTGACCAAAGTCAAGGCTTGGCTCGATGGCTTGGCCGCCTCCATGGCGCGATGGAATTCCCGGATCCGGGGCGCGATCTCATTGCGAAAGCGCGAGCCGTTGAACACGCCGTAATGCCCGACCTTGCTTTGGAGATGATCGGCCTTCATGGATTGCGGTATATTGCGGCAGAGGTCATGCGCCGCGGCGGTTTGGCCAATGCCCGAAATGTCGTCGTTTTCGCCTTCGACAGTGAGCAGGGCGACGCGCCGGATTGCGGCGAGGTCGACCTTGCGACCCGGTGCCTCATATGGCCCTCCGGCAGCGCGCGCCTGACAAAGACAGTATCCACGGTCTGGAGGTAGAATTCGGCGGCGAGATCCATGACCGAAAGATATTCGTCGTAGAATTCGCGATGTTTTTCAGCCGAATCGCCGTCTCCTTCAACGAGATGGTTGAATAATTCAAAATGCGCGTTGACGTGACGGTCGAAATTCATCGCCATGAAGCCGGCAAGTTGCAGAAAGCCGGGATAGACATCGCGTCCGACGCCGCGATATCCGTATGGCACCTGACAGATGCAATGGCGGCGGAACCATGCGCTGCCGCGCTCTTGCGCTAATAGATTGACCTTGGTGGGGCTTCGTCTCGTGTCGATCGGCCCGCCCATCAGCGTCATCGAAGCAGGCGCGTGCGGGCTGTCCGCCGCTTCCATCAGGGCGATCGCCGCGATGAGCGGAACAGCCGGCTGGCAGACTCCGAGCGTGTGGAGAGCCACGCCGTCATGCGTCTTGCCGAGCAAGGCGCAGATGGAGATCAAATAGTCGATATAATCGTCGAGATCGAACCCGCCGACCGAAACCGGAATAGTTCGCGCGTCGACCCAATCGGTGACGTAGACGTCATAATAAGGCAGAAACGCCTCGACGGTGCCGCGCAGGAGCGTTGCGTGATGGCCCGACATAGGCGCGACGATCAGAAGCTTCGCCTGCGGCTCGCCCATGGGCGCGTCGAACCGCCTTAGGAAATGACGAAGCCGGCAGAACGGTCGCTCCCAGACAATCCGTTCGACAATTGGGATCGTCTTGCCGGCGACAATGGTGGAGTCGAGGCCGAAATCCGGCTTATGGTAGCGGCGCGTCAGCCGTTCGAAGACTTCCGATGAAGCCGCGAAATTGCGGCCGAAGGCCGTGTAGGACAGCGGATTGACGGGGCTCTTCCACCAGCTTTGCGCGACATGCGACGCGATCCGGACCGGAGCCACCGCCATATGGGCCATTTCGTGCAGTTCGTAAGAAAAAGGGGGCATTTTTTGCTCTCATCCCCGGCGAGCCGGCCTATCCGCCAAAAACAGCTTCCGTAGTTTAATCTTTTGATTCTAGCGCGCTACATTGAAGCGACCGTGTCGCGCGAGCTTACGTTTTACGCCTGCCAATTCATATAATTTTCGTATTTGTAGCACGGCAAGAGAGGTCTCTCCAGAATTAACCTGTTCGAGAATAAAAAATTCCGGTGGCCAAATTGAATTCGACGATCGCGAGGAGATCGATAGGGCATCTTCGTCAAAAGTTTGGGGTTCCGAGCTATTTGACGATGCTAAAGGCCAGGAAACCGGCAGCTTATGAGCAAAGAGCTTGGATCTTGACGCGTGCTCTCCAGATATATGTATGGCCTATCGAATTTAGGTAAATTTCTGCCGCGAGACCAAGCGCGCGATCCGTAGGCGGCCAGGCGCCGCTGGCGAGCAAGAAGGAGCGCGCTTATCCGCATGGCCGCGCATTCGATCGTAAAGGTGATTGATCCTAAGAGATTGGAGCGGGGTAGGGGCACCGTCAAGTTTTCGCTTTTCCGCGTCCTTTCCGCGCCGCGCAATATTCGTCGGAGGCCTGGAGGCGTAAGTCAGGGGTGTAAGGGATGACGATGGCCGATTTTATCGACATCGACCTCGGACGCCGCTCGCGGCGCCTGCGCGTCGACACATTGGTCAAGCTGCGGTGGCTGGCGCTTTTCGGGCAGGCGACAGCTCTGGTCGCGACCCGCTTCGTGCTGGGTTTTTCGCTTCCCTTTGGTCCATGCCTTCTCGTCGTCGCCGTGTCGGCCTGGCTGAACATCGGCTTGCGACTGCGGTTTGGCCATACCGATCGGCTCGAGGACCTTCCTGCCGCGGCCCTCCTCGCCTATGACATTCTCCAGCTTACGGCGCTTCTCTATCTTACCGGCGGCATGAGAATCCATTTTCGATGCTTTATCTCGCGCCGATCATGATTTCCGCTGTTTCGCTGTCGGGTCGAATCACTTTCGTTTTGACCTTGCTTATGATTGCCTGCGCCTCGGGTTTGACGCTCCAGCATTACCCTTTGCCTTGGCGGCCCGGCGAAACCTTGCAATTGCCTTTTATTTACAGCGCGGGAATGTGGACCGCGAATGTCGTCAGCGCCGCGTTCATCGCGGTTTACGCCTCCCGCGTCGCCGTGGAGGCGCGCAAGCTCGCCGACGCCCTGGCCGCGACCGAGCTTGTGATCGCCCGCGAGCAGCATTTGACGCAGCTCGATGGATTGGCGGCGGCGGCGGCGCATGAACTCGGCACGCCGCTCGCGACCATCACGCTGATCGTCAGGGATCTCGAAAAGCAGCTTCCGGCGGCCGGCCCCTTCGAAGAGGACTTGACCCTGCTGTCGGAGGAAGTCGGCCGCTGCCGCGCCATTCTCGGCAAACTGACGTCGCTCGGCGATGATTTCGGGACGATCATGGATGAAATGACGCTGAGCGTGCTGCTCGAGGAGGTCGTTGGCCCGCAGCGGGACTTTGGCGTTCTCATCACGACAGTCAAGACTGGCGAGGGCAAGGAGCCAGTCTGCCGCCGCAATCCGGCGATTTTATACGGACTCGGCAATTTGATTGAGAATGCAATCGATTTCGCCGCCTCGGAAGTGCGCATCTCCGCGCAATGGAATCCGGGAATCGTCAGCGTGGTCATCGAGGATGACGGACCGGGTTTTTCGCCCGATATTGTTGGTCGGGTCGGTGAGCCCTATGTGACGACAAGATTCGATCGCCGCGCCAAGACCGAGGAGGGATCAGGGCTCGGCCTTGGCCTGTTCATCGCCAAGACGCTGCTCGAGCGCTCCGGCGCGAGCGTCGCCACGGCGAATTTCGGGCCGCCGAAAAGCGGAGCCTTGGTCACTATAACTTGGCAAAGAGCCGCTTTTGAACGCGGTTCGAGGGGATCGGCGCTTGAATCCGCCGCGCTTGCGACGTGAGTTCGGCGGCGCGGGCGAAGCCGCAGCCAGGAATATGTTGGCGCAAGTGGCTATCGCTCGCAAACAGCGCTAAGATATTTTTGCGTAGTCGCCTGATTGCTGGCGAATCTGTCCCTGACGCGCCCGAAATGCTCTGAGAGGGATAATTGGCGATGATCGATGAGCGCCCTCGAGCCGGTGAAGACTGGAAGCCACGTTGAAGGGTCGGACAGCGAAAGCGCTCTGGGTCCGGACCGTTCGCTGCTGATCGTCGACGACGATAAGTCCTTCTTGACGCGACTCAGCCGCAGCATGGAGACGCATGGCTTCGTCGTTACGGCGGCGCAATCGGTGGCCGAAGGCCTTGCGGCGATCGCCGAAAGAGCGCCCGCCTTTGCGGTCATAGACATGCGCCTCGCCGACGGAAATGGGCTCGACGTCATCAGCGAATTGAAGGCCAAGCGGCCTGACGCGCGCGGAGTGATCCTGACCGGCTATGGCAATATCGTCACCGCCGTCACTGCGGTTAAGCTTGGCGCCTTCGATTATCTGGCGAAGCCCGCCGACGCTGATGAAATCTACCATGCGCTCATGGCGACGACCCATGACAAGGCGGAGCTTCCGGAAAATCCCATGTCGGCGGACCGGGTCCGCTGGGAGCATATCCAGAGGATCTATGAGCTTTGCGGCCGCAACGTCTCGGAAACGGCCCGGCGACTCAATATGCACCGGCGCACGCTCCAGCGCATTCTGGCCAAGCGCGCGCCGCGCTAGAGCGCTTTTGTCGATCGGATGGCGCTTGGGAGAGCGCGCTTGGAACAAGCCTCACTGCGCCATGGCCGGAGCGTCCTTGGCCGGACGCTTCGCCGGCGGGGCGCCGTCGCGGCGGCGCGGCCCCGGCTCGAACCCGCCGGACTGGCGGCTCCAGGATCGCGCATAGGCGCCGCCCGCGGCCAGCAGCGCGTCATGGCGGCCTTGCTCGACCACTTCGCCATGGTCGAGAACGACCAGCCGGTCCATTTGCGCGATCGTCGAAAGCCTGTGGGCGATGGCGACCACCGTGCGGCCCTCCATCAATTCGCCGAGCTGGTCCTGGATGGCCGCTTCGACCTCCGAAGTCGAGCGCCGAGGTCGCCTCGTCGAGGATCAGGATCGGCGCATTCTTCAAGATGACGCGGGCGATGGCGATCCTCTGACGCTGGCCGCCGGACAGCTTGACGCCGCGTTCGCCGACCAGGCAATCGAAGCCACGCCGGCCTTGGCTGTCTTCGAGGCGTTCGATGAACTCCAGCGCATGGGCCGCCGCCGCGGCTTCGCGGATCTCCTTGTCCGTGGCGCTCGGGCGGCTGTAGCGGATATTGTCCCGAACCGTGCGATGCAGCAGCGAGGTATCCTGCGTGACCATGGCGATATGGCCGCGCAGGCTCTCCTGCGCGACCCCGGCTATGTCCTGCCCGTCGATCAGAATCCGGCCGAATTCGACATCGTAAAAGCGCAAGAGCAGATTGACGAGCGTGGATTTGCCCGCGCCCGATGGGCCGACGAGGCCGACGCGCTCGCCGCCGCGAATGGTGAGGTTCAGGTCGTGCAGCACGCCCTTCTTGGTTCCATAACCGAATCTTACCTTGTCGAAGCGGATCTCGCCGGTGGCGATGCGCAAGGGCCGCGCGTCAAGTCTGTCCGCCATTTGGTGGGGAACCGCGATGGAGCGCATTCCGTCCTGGACGGTCCCGATCGCCTCGAAAATTGTCGTCACGTTCTGCGCCACCGACCAGGAGAAGCTGCTGAGCTGCCAGGCGAGCGGCAGGGCGGCCGCGACCATGCCGACGGTGATTTGGCCATTCGTCCAGAGGGCGATGGCGACGGCCCCGGTCGCCGTGATCAAGGAGCCGTTCAGCAAGGAGAGAAGGAAGGCGAAGGTGGTGTTCAATCGTTGCTGGTCATGGAAGGCCTCGGTATGCGCGTCAACCGCCTCGCGCACGAATTGGTCCTCGTCCTCGGCGCGGGCGAAGAGCTTGACCGTCAAAACATTGGAGTAGCTGTCGACGATGCGGCCGGTGAGGGTGGAGCGGGCCTCCGAATTGAGGCGCGAGCGGTCGCGCATGCGCGGCACGAAAAACCAAAGAAGCGCGGCGAAGCAGCAAAACCAGATCAGCAAAGGAAGCGCGAGCGCGATATCGATCGCCCCGGACAAAAGGACCGCGCTCGTCCCGTAGACGAGGACATGCCACATTGAATTCGTCGCGGAGACGACCGACTCGCGCAGCGACACGCCGGTATGGACCACCCGGCCGGCGATGCGGCCGGCGAAATCGTTTTGGAAAAAGCTCCAGCTTTGCCGAATGACATGCCAATGGTTCTGCCAGCGGGTCAGATTGGTGAGGCCCGGGGTGATGATCTGGTTGGTCACCAGATTTTGGATCAGGAAGACGAGCGGCCGCGCGACGATGAGGACGAGAGCCATTCCGGCGAGTTGGCCCCAATGGTCCCGCAGCAGGCTCGTCGGATCATTTTGCGCGACGAGGCCAGTGACCCGGCCAATGAAGAGGGGCAGCGCAAGATCGAGCATGGCCGCCGCCGATCCAATCACGAAAAGGGCGGCGAGAAACCCGCGCGCCTGCTTGGCGTAATGCCAATAAAAAGCAAGCAGTTGCGCCGGCGGCGCCCCGCCCGGAGGCAGGGAGGTCGGCCGGAGAATGCGCTCAAAGCGACGGAGCATGAATTTTCCAATCAAAAGCCTAGGTCGCGGCCGGGTGTGTCGCGACCGAGGCTGGTTTAATTCGAGGCGCATTTGGCCTCATCTAGGGCTGCCGGAGGGCGAGATGCGCGCAAGGGCGCATCGGTTCGGGCTGCCGGCGGCGATGCGCGGCGCTTGAAAACTCTATCGCATGGCCATTGCGTCGCCCAGCGAAACCGGTGTAATGCGCGTCGTCTCGGCCATCAGAACTCTCGTTGAGATCGCCGGGGCCGGTAGCTCAATGGTTAGAGCCGGCCGCTCATAACGGTCTGGTTGGGGGTTCGAGTCCCTCCCGGCCCACCAATGCCCAATCGACGGGTTATTGATTCCGCAATTGTTTCTCGCGCCGGCGGCTTGCCATGATTGTAGCGGCCGTGATTTTTTGCGCGCTGGAGCAGGGGCTTGAGCGCCGCGCGGGCTCCTTGCCCGCCGCCGAACCCTGCGCTAATCGTCCGGGTCGGGTTCAGCCAACATCTTCGCCGTGAACTGGCCTTTTTCGCTCAGGCCGATATGCCCCATGCGCGCGCGCTCGGCCACGAGACCTTCCACCAGGATATGATTATGTGCCGCGCGTATCTCGTCGCGGGTCAGGCCGAGCTCCGTCTCGATTTTCGCGGCTGGGACCGAGTAATCGGGCGGAGCCCCGGTTGTGTAGATATATTGCAGCATTTGCGCCCTTAGGGTTTCGAGCCGTTCGGGAGCGAGCTGCGGTATCGCCGAAGCCGCTACTTTGCCTTCCATCGCCATGGTCGGTCTTTCCTCTTGCCGCGCGCGGCCCCCGCGTGGAGGGGCCCCGCGCTTCGCCACCGATTAGGGATCGCCGCCGCTGGATTTCGCCGCAAGCAGGTTTTGGACCAAACGCCTGGCGGTGAGACAAACTCCAGATCGCTTTCCGACCGAGACTCATACAAGTTTTCGGACCATGCGCGATTATGCGGCGAAGCTCATTCTCCCGGCGCTCTCGCGTCGATCGCCAGGGCGTGCACGCCGGCGTTGAGCTCTTGTTGCAACAGGCTGTTGATCGCGCGGTGGCGATCGACCCGACTCTTGCCCTTGAAGGCCTCCGACACCACTTTGACATGAAAATGGGTTCCGCCGGACCCGCTCGCCGTGCCCGGGCGCATGACGGCGTGAGCATGGCCCGCATGCTTATGCGATTCATCGATGACTTCGATCGATAAGGGCGCCAGGGCGGCCTCGAGTTTCGCCTTGATCTGATCGCCGACCGCGGCGTCGTTTTGCTCGCTCATGTAAACCTCCTCGGCAGGATTGTTGAAGTTCGATCCAAATGGGCTGGGTCCGGATGTCTTGCTAGTCAGCGCATCGCAAGACAATTTGAAAGCCCGGCGCGCCGCCAACCCTTTAAAATATCACGATTGGCGGCCTCGGCTGAATTTATCGGCGGTCCGCGACGGATATATTTTTTTCCTGCGTCAGCGCGCTTGCGGCCGCCGCAAAGAAATTCATAATGTCACGGCCATGAATTTGAACTCCCGTCTTTTCGACCGCATCCGGGTCAAGCCAGAACAGAAGCAAGCTTCGCGCCCGGAGCAGGCGCGCTGTGAACGTCCGGGCTGCGCCGAGCCGGGCGAGTTCCGCGCGCCCATGGGCCGGCTGCGGGAAGGACAATATTTCTGCTTTTGTCTGGACCATGTCCGCGAATACAATGCGTCTTATAATTATTTCAATGGGATGAGCGCCGAAGCCGTGGCCCTCTATCAGCGCGACGCCGTTGTCGGACACCGTCCGACCTGGTCGATGGGCGTGAAGCGCGGCGAGAGGAATTTTCGCGAAGAGGGCGATGGTCCGTCGCGTCAGGACGATACGCTCGGCATGGTCCGCGCGAAAAGCCGGCGCTATTCTTGCGTGGAGCCGACAAAACCACGCTATGGTTTGGCCGCCTTGAAGGCCTTGGACCAATTGGGGCTCGACGACACCGCGGACGCCGCCGCGATCAAGGCCCGCTTCAAGGACCTGGTGAAGCGCCTTCATCCAGACGCCAATAGCGGCGACCGGTCGAACGAGGACAGGCTGCGCGAGATCATTCGCGCCTATAATTACCTGAAATCGGTAAAGCCCGCCTGAGGCTCGCCGCCGACCCGAATTCCGGTCCGCTGATGACCCACTTGAACCGAGCCGACGGGCGCGGAGGATGCATGCAAAGCGTAATGATCGACCAAAACGCCGCCAAGGGCGGCTTGCCAGACATGAAGATTTCGGTGCGCCAGGTCTTTGGCATCGACACCGACATGGAGGCGCCGGCCTATTCCACGGCGGATCCTCATGTTCCAGACCTCGACCCGGATTATCTTTTCGATCGCGACACAACGCTCGCCATACTCGCCGGCTTCGCCAAGAACCGCCGGGTCATGGTCACCGGCTATCACGGGACCGGCAAATCGACCCATATCGAGCAGGTCGCGGCGCGCCTCAATTGGCCCTGCGTGCGGATCAATCTCGACAGCCATGTCTCGCGGGTCGATCTTGTCGGGAAGGATGCGATCGTCCTCAAGGACGGCAAGCAGGTGACCGAATTCCGCGACGGCATCCTGCCTTGGGCGCTACAAAACAATATCGCGCTTTGCTTCGACGAATATGACGCCGGCCGCCCCGATGTGATGTTCGTGATCCAGCGCGTCCTCGAAGTGTCGGGCCGCCTCACGCTCCTCGACCAAAGCCGGGTGATCCGGCCGCATCCGGCCTTTCGTCTGTTTTCGACGACCAATACGATTGGCCTCGGCGACACGTCGGGCCTTTATCACGGCACCCAGCAGATCAATCAGGGCCAAATGGACCGCTGGTCGATCGTCGCGACCTTGAATTACCTGCCGCATGACAAGGAAGTCGAGATCGTGTTGGCCAAGGTGAAGCGCTTCCAGGAAACCAAGGAGGGCCGCGACACGATCAACAAGATGGTCCGCGTCGCCGACCTCACCCGCAACGCATTCGTCGCCGGCGATCTTTCAACCGTCATGAGCCCGCGCACGGTGATCACCTGGGCCGAGAACGCCGAAATCTTCGGCGACGTCGGCTTCGCCTTCCGGCTGACCTTCCTCAATAAATGCGACGAGCTTGAACGGACTCTCGTCGCCGAATTCTACCAGCGCTGTTTCGGCAAGGAGCTGCCGGAGAGCGCGGTCAATGTTGTGATGAGCTAGAGCATGTTCCGAAAAAGTTGACCGACTTTTTCGATCAGAACATGCTCCAACTCCTTGAAATGGAGCGATTCCTTTTCGATCAGATGATTCTATCCGATCGGGAAGCGCTCTAGCCGCGATCGGAGCCGCCTTGACGAGCTCGAATCAAAAGCCGCCGGCGAAAGCCGAAGCGCCGCAGGAGCCGTTCAAGCGGGCCGTGGCCGGATGCATGCGCGCGCTCTCGCGCATGCCGCAGCTCGAGGTCTCTTACGCCGCCGAGCGGCCGAGCCTGGTCCAGACCGGCGGCGTCGCGAAGGCAAGGCTGCCGGAGCCGGCGCGAAAGCTCGACCCGCGCGAAGCGGCGATCCTGCGCGGCCACGCCAATTCGATGGCGCTCCGCCTGACCTGCCATAACACGGATGTTCATCGCCGCCTCACCCCCCACAACGCCGCGGCGCGCGCGGTTTTCGACGCCGTGGAGCAGGCGCGCGTCGAGGCGATCGGCTCGCGCCGGATGCAAGGCGTCGCCGCCAATCTCGACGCCATGCTGGATGATCGGTTTCAGCGCGCCCGCTACGCCGATGTGGCAGTTCGCGCCGATGCGCCGCTCGAAGACGCGCTCGCCATGATCGTGCGCGAGCGATTGACGGGACTGAAGCCGCCCAACAACGCGCAACGGATCGTCGACCTCTGGCGTCCTTGGATCGAGGAACGGGCCGCGAGCGATCTCGATCGGCTTGGTGGGGCGATCGAGGACCAGCGCGCCTTCGCCCTCTCCGTTCACAAGCTCTTGACCGCGCTCGAAGTGATTGATGAGGCAAGCCTCGAGAACAGCCCGGAGGAGGAGGAAAGCAGCACCGACGCGCCTGATGAGGGCGACGCCGGCCAATCCGAGGAGGGCGCCGAGGACGAGTCGGGCGAAGCGCGGCAGATGGAGAAATCCGACGCCTCCATGGAGGCGATGGAGGATAGCGAGACGGACGCGGATGACGCGCCGACCGGCGAATTCGACGAAGAGGCGGAATATTCCGATTCCGAACAGGCCGGCGATCCCCGTCGGGCGCCGAGCGCCGGTCGGGCCGAATTGCGCGGCCATGACTACAAGGCCTTCACCAAGAAATATGATGAAATCGTCGCCGCCGAGGATCTTTGCGATCCGGAGGAGCTCGAGCGGCTGCGCGCCTATCTCGACAAGCAATTGCATAATCTCTCGTCGATCGTGGCGCGGCTCGCCAATCGCCTACAGCGCCGCTTGATGGCGCAACAGAGCCGGTCATGGGAGTTCGATCTTGAAGAAGGCATGCTTGATCCGGCCCGCCTGCCGCGCGTCATCATCGATCCGCAACAGCCGCTCTCGTTCAAGCGGGAGAAGGACACGGATTTCCGCGACACGGTCGTGACCTTGCTGATCGATAATTCCGGGTCGATGCGCGGCCGCCCCATTACCGTCGCCGCCACTTGCGCCGATATTCTCGCCCGGACGCTCGAACGCTGCGGCGTCAAAGTGGAGATCCTGGGCTTCACCACCCGCGCGTGGAAAGGCGGCCAATCGCGCGAGGCATGGCTGCAGGCGAACAAGCCGGCCGCGCCGGGCCGCCTCAATGACCTCAGGCATATCATCTATAAGTCGGCTGACGCCCCCTGGCGGCGGGCGAGAAAGCATCTCGGGCTGATGATGCGCGAAGGTTTGCTGAAGGAGAACATCGACGGCGAGGCGCTTGACTGGGCGCATCGGCGCCTGCTGGCGCGGCCGGAGCAGCGCCGCATCCTGATGATGATTTCGGATGGCGCGCCGGTTGATGATTCCACGCTGTCGGTCAATCCCGGCAATTACCTCGAAAAGCATTTGCGTTTCATGATCGAGGAAATCGAGATGCGCTCTCCGGTGGAGCTGATCGCGATTGGAATTGGCCATGACGTAACGCGCTATTATCGTCGCGCGGTGACGATCGTGGACGCCGAGGAGCTCGGCGGCGCGATGACCGAGAAGCTCGCCGAATTGTTCAGCGAAACATCGCAGCAGGAGCGTCATGCGCCGACCCCGCGCGGCCCCGGGTCAGGGCCGAGCGCCGCGCCCTCGCGCGGGCTCTTGCACTGAGGCTTGGCGCGGAAGGCGTGAGGCTGGATTGGATGGCGGCGAAGCGCTGGCCGCGGGCGCAAGCCATGGCGTTAATCCTGCCGTTGGGGCGAACAGGCTTGCCTTCGCGCTCGGTTCAGGTATTCTACTTATCGTAGTTGGAAAAGGCCAAAGCGGCGTGTGAAAATGGTTCGGTCGGGCGGATGCCGGCAGGCCGATGCGCTCGACGCCCAAATAGGATTTAGAGCTCCTGTGGCGTAGATAGGAACAGTCTACTTTCGCGAGTAGGGCTTATTCGATTTGGGATTGAATGCTCTGAAATACGCTAGCGATCAAACAAGGACCTCCGACGCGCGGGTCTAAGCGTCGCGCCGATGAAGCTCCGAAATTGTCTGCTGAACTTGCACAAAGGAGGGTGGCATGGGTCTTTTGGACGGACTTTTGGGTGGCACAATCGGCGCCGCGCTTGTGACGGCCGCGAATGATCTGATTGAGAAAAACGGCGGAATCGGGGGGCTTGCGCAAAAATTCCAGCAGCAGGGTCTCGCCCCGATCATTCAATCTTGGATTTCGACAGGAGAGAACCAGCCGATCGCGCCGGAGCAGGTGCAGCACGCGGTGGGATCTGATCTGCTCCAAGAGCTCGCCGCGAAAGCGGGACTGACGTCCGAGGAGCTTTCGAAGAAATTGGCGGAGTTTCTTCCAACAGCTATCGATAAGTTAACGCCGAGCGGGAAGTTGCCGTCCTAAAGTATCTTCTGAGAAATGAGACATCGGATCGAGCCGATGTCTCCCAACAACATGCTTCCGCGGCTTGAAGTTAAGCCGATCTTTTCCGATCAACGGATTTGATGTGACCGGAAAGCGCTCTAGCCGGGAGCCATTGTCATCGCGCGGGGAGTCCGTAGGCGTCCGCCGCTCGTCTAAGGCTGGTGGACACAGCCCGCCGGCCTCTCCCTTTGATCACATGTTCAAGCCGGCCGGAGCGCAGGGAGGCTTACATTGGCCTTCCGTACCTATTCCATGTAGCCATATTTGGAATAATATTTCCGGTGATAGTGATTGCCGTGATAGCGCTCATAGCGATTTTGCATCGCCGTATCGACCTTGTTCAACACGACTCCGAGCAGCCTATCGTATATGGGTTGCACGTCAGACAGTCCGCGTTCGACGACGTCAATCCTGGTCTTGCCCCATTCGATCACATAGACATAGGTGTCGATGATATGGCCCGTCGTGCGCACATCCACGATCGGAGCGACGGGGGAAAGGTCGACAATGATGTAATCATATGTGGCGCGCAAGCTGTCGACCACCATTTTCATGGCGGCCGAGGCGAGGATTTCGTTTGTATGCGGAAGTTTGGAGGTCGCGCCCGCGGCCAGGAAATGTAAACCGCTCCCGGGGAGAGTGGCGATCGCCGCATTGAGCGCGATATTGCCGACGACGACGTCGATTAGCCCTGGCGCATTTGGCGCGAGCCAATGCGACAATGACGGGCTGCGCAAATCGGCGTCCACCAAAATCGCCTTGCCTCCTGCATCAGCGATCAGATGGGCGAGATTGGCGGCCAAAGTAGATTTGCCCTCATTTGGCAATGTCGAGGTCAAGCCGATCACCTTGTGGGATTTCAAGACCCCGCTGAGGTCGGCGGCGATCTTCACCGAGCGGATCGCCTCGGCATAACGCGAAAACGGCGCGTCGACGACATAATGAAGGAAGTCGCGGCTTCCAGTTGGCTTCTGCTCCAGCACCGAGGCGTCGCTCTGTCCGCCCTTTATATCGAGGCGCGCCGCCGCGCTTTTCGCGGACCGGATCGCGTCCGCGTGCTGAGAAAAAGGTTCATCATCGCCGCGCCGAAGCGAAACTTGGCCAGCGGCCGCGCTTCGCTGCTTCAAGCCGCTCTCGCTCGCCTCGCTTTGTCCGAGGCTTTGCGGCGGCGAACCGATCTTCAAGAGCGGCACCATGGCCAAGCAATTGACATGAAGAATGTCCTCGATTTGGTCGGTCGTGCGCAGGACGCCATCCGACGCCTCGCGCAAATAAGCCAGGCCAAAGCTCAAGAGCCCGCCGCCGGCGAGGGCCGTCAATAGAGTGAGCATACCCTTTGGCGAACTCTTCAGAAGCGGCGGGGTGGCCGGACTGATCAACCGCGTTTCGCTGATTGGGATAGCGTCTTGCTGCTGCACCGCCTCCATGTAGCGTTGAAGGAAATTATCATAGAGGGCGCGCGCGCTGTCGGCGTTGCTCTTGAGTTCGCGCAGCTGAACCTGCGCCATGCCGGATGTTTGCGACTCCATGACCGCATTGGAAAGGCTGTTCCTGAGGCTGTTTTCCCGGGTGCGCGCGATCTCGTAGTCGCTCTCATAGCTCCCGGCGATCTTGCGCATCTCATCATCTATGCTGCGCCGAAGCTCCTGCATTTGCGTGCGCAAACCGATCGTCGCAAGATGGTTCGCGCCATATTTCTGTGCGAATATGGCTTCGCGCTGGGCGTATTCGAGATATTGCTGGCGCAATTTGTTGATGACTTCGCTATGCAAGGCGTCCGTCACCGATGCGTCGGGGACGTCTTGCTTCATGACGGCCCTGATCCGGTCGAGGCGCGCCTTGGCTTCCGCGGCGGCCGCGGTGGCCAGAATGAGCTGGCTGTTGACCTCGGTGAGCTGTTGCTCGCTCACGAGCTTGCCGCCGACTCCGCCGGTGTCGACAATATTATTCTTCTCCTTGAAATCGACGACCGCGCGTTCGGCCGCGGTCGCCTGGGTCCGCAGCTCTTTGATGCGATCCATCAGCCAGACTCCGGCGCGGCGGGCGGCCTGATATTTGGCGTCCAGCTGATCTTCGATATAGGCGTCGACGATGGCGTTGGCGATTCGCGCGGCCTTATCAGGATTGAGCGAAGTAAATCCGACGTCGATCACATAAGTCAGGCCCTGACGGACGACCGAGCGCGCGCCATTGAAATAAGCCAAAGCCGTCTGCTCCAGTTCGAATTCCGATTTTGGCGCCTCTTTGCGGCTGGAAAAGCTGGGAAGAAACTTAAAGATGGTGCTGACAAGGCCGGTGCTGGGTCCCACGAATTCGGGGTCGTCGACCAAGTGAAGCTTTCTGATGACGGCCAGGCCGATATTGTCTGACTTCAGCACTTCAACTTGAGTTTGCACGGTGGAGGCGTCGATCTGAACATCGCCCAAGACCGATTGCTGCTGGAGCAGCTGAAGCTTGCGGGTATCGATGACCATCGTTCCCTTCGCGGTGAAACGCGGCGGGGTGGTGAAAAGATAAAGCGCCGCGAGCGCGATGCTGCAAAACATGATTACGCTGACAATTGGCAGCTGCCGGCGGACAACCCTGACTGCTCCGAGAAGGGTGTTCAGGAGCGCCGAGCCATTCTCCAACTCCTTGCCCGGGACCGGAGGTCGCTTGTTGATCTGCAGCATCTTTGTCAACTCACTGTCATCCGATGGAAAATCTAAATTCGAATACCATGTTTACGCTTTTGGCATCAACTGGCCGGCCTTGCCGGCCCTGGGACAGGTAGGGCCGAACAAAAGCGCCAGCTATTTCCTCCATTTGATTTTGGCGAAGCGAGCCAGACATTAGACTAGCATTTATTTGTCTAACGCATGGAGACTGCTATATAAATAACTCCAAAATCCAATCTGGCGGCGCTTCCATAAAAGATAACTACGAAATACACATGAAAATACAAGCGGGCCTCAACATAAGGCATTAATATTCATCCAGATCCATAAGCCGAAATTTTGTTCCGGCTCAAAACAGGGTCGCGTCTAAAAATAGGGACCTTGTCTCGCGGAACCTTGTCGCGAAGACGCGGACGCGACAAAATTATGGAGGCGCAAAGTCCGAAACCAACTGTCATTCTGGTCAATCGGCGGACCCGGCGTGGTTCGCCTTGGGGCCATATTCACGCAGTACCAGCAGCATTGCATAAAAGGGCGTTCGCGTCGCTTTGTGGTGACCCAATCGGCAGGCCGGCACCCATTATCCATTGGCCTCCAGAGCCCGAACCCAATTTGCAGCGACAAGATTAGTTACAAATTGCGCCAATTCGATGAATGACCGAACCTGTAAAAGCATTTGAGCGCAGGCTCTTCATCTCGGACTTCCATTTTTTATCGTAAGCGGGTTCTCGACGATTTCGCGGACGGGCGCCTCGCCAAAACCGCTGCGCTCTGTTCCATCGGCCTGCAAATACGTCAGGTTTTGGATCAATATCTTGCGGTCACGGGAGAGCCGCAAATCCAAGTTTCCTGGATCATCGGGCCCGTCGGAGTCTCGACGGTGCGGATGTCATAGCATTCGATCGGCGGCCGATGATAGACAAAGCCGTAAGGGTAGGGATGCCCCCAGAATGGCATTCCATCGACTGTTCCCAATGAATTGGCGCTGGCCGCCGCCGGACCGACCACCGCGCCGAGCGCGAAAATTAGGGCCGCGCCGATCTTGTCGCGGATTGCCTTGCTCGGCGTCATTTTGGACCTCTGCCGCTTCAATGGAAAATAAGGACCCTATATTGCATGTCCAGAGGTGATGAGCAAGCAAATAGCCTGCGGTTTGGCCCGAGCGGCGCGCCGGCGGAATGGGTTGTTGGTCAAGAATATCATATAAATTCAAAGTCATAGAGCTTGTTGTGGCCAATAGGACACGATCGCCGCGACAGATCGCGTTCTGTCGGCGCGGTTAAGCAAATATGCGGCGCCGCGCGGGCTCTGGCGACAGCCCCAATGGAAAGATCAAGCTCACGTCCGGCCGGATACGAGAAGCTCCGCGCCGGTCACCCCCGAGGCCTCCTCGGAGAGAAGAAACAGGATCGTTTTGGCGATTTGATCTGGCGTCGCCCAGCGGCTGAAATCCGCCTCCGGCATATCGCTCCGGTTGCGCGGCGTGTCGATAATCGTCGGGAGCACGGCGTTCACCCGCACGCCGGCCCCTTTGAGCTCATCGGCGGCGCCTTCGGTCAACCGCAGAACGCCGGCCTTGGAGGCGGCGTAGGCCTCCATCCCCGCCTTGGCGCTTTTGGCTGGGGCGGCGGCGACATTCACGATCGCGCCGCGCGATTCGCGCAGGCAAGGAAGCGCCGCCGTGATCGCGGTCGCGGCCGTCAGGAGATTTTTGCGGAACATCTCGGCCCAAATGGCGAGATCGCCGCCTTCGAGCGTCTGCCAGCGGAATCCGCCGGCGACATTGGCGAGCCCGTCGATCTTGCCCCAGCGCTTGGCGACGGCCTCGAAAGCCTGCCGGGTCTGCGTGAAATCCGTGAGATCGACGCCGCCGATCGTCAACAGCCGATCATGCGCAAGGCTCGGGTCCGCATCGCCATGGCCGATGAGCGCCACGCAGGCGTCGGCCGCCAGCGCGGCGTCGCCGACGGCGCGGCCCAGCACGCCAAATCCGCCGGTCACGACGATCACCTTGTCCCGCATGGAGGCCTCCCGGATCAAGACTGTTTTGGCGCGGGGCCAAGGCTGAAGCCTATCGTGGTCTTGCCGCGCTTACGACAGGCCCCGCACGGCTAGCTAGTGCGCCCGCGCGGCAAGGCAAGATCGGGGAGGGCAAGGGGGCGCTTGCGGGCGGGGCGAGCGAGGCGCAGTGAGATATAGAGTCCGCTCTGCGCAAATTTCGGCCCTTTTCGCTATCGCTTATCCATTCTATTCTGGCGCAGCTATCAAGGCGCAAGTTACTCAACCAAGGCAAAACTCCCGAGAATGATTTAATAATGCCGCGTATTCCACGCCGGACAAATGGACCAAGCTTCACCCGTCACGAACCACACGCTGAATTTTTAAGCGCACGAATCCATGGTTGGTACCCTGCTTCGGTCAGATGGACGCCATCCACCGTAAAATCAGGCGACAAAAAGCCGTCTTTCCCAGCCAAGTCTTTGTAAATTTCAGCTATGCTTGTATTGAACTCCACCCCAATTTTTCTTATCTCGTCATTGAAACGCTTGATTAATTCTCTGTCAAAATTGCGATTCACTGCCTGGAAAGCATTGCCTGTTGGAGCAATTGTCGCGACAGTCACCGGCGCGCCCGTAGCCGCTGCTATACTGACAAGTTTGCGATAACTATTTTTAAAAGATTCTATATTTGTAGGGTTGCTTCCGCCTGTGTCGTTAACGCCTATCGCGATCAGGACACGATCTGTTTTGACGCGGCGGAGCGCATAAACTAGTAGGTCTATGACTTGATGCACCCTCGCTCCGCCAACTCCGGCGTTAAGCACGCTCTGGCCGCACATCTCCGTCAAACCCGAGAGCTGTGTGATCGAGTCGCCAACAATGATCGTACCTACTTGTTCTGCTTGATCTGCCTGAGAGAGAATCTCTTTTGATCGAATTTTAGTGTAATTATCAACTCTTGTTTGACCAACGATAAAGATCCAGAAACAGAATGCGCACAATGTGGTAAATAAAAATAAAGATAATATCAGTATCGTCGGGCGCATTTAGATAAGCCTCTCATAAATATGATGCTGTAGCGCGGCAATATGCTCAATATCGATTTGAGCTGGGCGTCAGCTCGAAATTTAGTTTCACGCTAGGAGCCTCATTCGACGAAGAGCCTGCGAGCGCCTGATTTCAACTCTTGCGACAGGCCAGCCAATTCCTCCGAGCTAGGGATTGCCCCGCCGCCATGTTACATTAATTTCATGCGGACGATGGGCCTCCTTCAACGCGTCGAAACGGAATGAGTTTTTCGCTCTACCGAAGTCTGCCCAATTTCATCACGGTCGGGCGCCTCGCGCTGGTTCCGGCCATTATCGCGATGATCGCCGCCGAGCGCTGGCGCGCCGCCTGCCTTTTGTTCATCCTCGCCGGGCTCTCCGACGCGGCCGACGGCTGGATCGCCAAGAGCTTCGATCTGCGCACCGAACTTGGCGCCTATCTCGATCCGCTCGCCGACAAGGCGCTGATCGTGTCGATCTATGTCGCGCTCGCCATTGTCGGCGTCGTGCCGGCGGCGATCAGCATTCTCGTCGTCGCCCGCGACGTGATGATCGTCGGCGCCTTCATGGTCTCCTGGTTCCTGCACAAGCCCATGGCGGTCAAGCCCTTGCTGATCTCCAAGCTGAACACGCTGGTCCAGCTCGGCTGCGCGGCCATGGTCCTCGGCGTCAAGGCGTTCAATTTTCCCGCCGGAATCTGGTTCGAGATTTCGCTCTACGCCGTGGCTTTCCTCACGATCGCCTCCATGGCCGCCTATTTCGAGCAATGGATGAAGCATATGAGCGTCTGAGGCCTGGGGATTGAGCGCCCCGTCTTAGGGCTTTCGCCGCGCGCAAAAAATTCACAGCCGCGAAGTTAGCCGAGGCGCATTGTCGGCGCGCTTTTGCTATGAAAGGCCGTCGGCGCTCGGGCGCGCCGGAGCTTGGAGGCAAGGCAGCGAAATGCGGCTCGAATGGCAGATCGGCTTCTGGGCCGGCGTTCTTTTGGTCCTTATCTTGTTTCTCTGGCTCTTCAGCGGCGTGCTCCTGCCTTTCGCCGCCGCCGTCGCGCTCGGCTATTTGTTGAACCCGGTCGCGGACCGGCTCGAACGGCTTGGCCTCAGCCGGCTCGGCGCGACGCTTCTCATCATGATCGCTTTCGTTCTCATCCTCGTCGTGAGCTTTGTCCTGATCATGCCGATCCTCGGCCGCCAGCTCGTCGCCTTCATCGAGGTTCTGCCCTCCTACGTGCTCAAGCTCGAGCAGTTGATCACCTATGAGAGCGAGCGCTTCGGGCGCGAATATGGCGGCGCTCTCTTGGCGCGGCTCGGGCTTGGCGAACAAGCCTCGGCCGAGCTTAGGACCTCGACCACCGATCTCGTCGTCCAGGCGGCGCAATGGGCGGCGTCTTTCCTGAAATCGGTCTGGACCAATGGCGCGGCGCTGATCAGCGTGATTTCGCTGATCATCGTCACGCCCGTAGTCGCCTTCTACATGCTGCTCGACTGGGAGAAGATGATCGCGACCATCGACGGTCTCGTGCCGCTGCGCTATCGCGACACGGTGCGGGAGCTCGCACGCGAGATCGACAAGGCGATGGCGGGCTTCCTGCGCGGACAATCGCTCGTCTGCCTCTTTCTCGGCGCCTGGTATGGCATTGGCCTGACGCTGATCGGCCTCAATTTCGGGCTCTTGATCGGCCTCACCGCCGGGCTGTTGAGCTTCATTCCCTATGTCGGCTCGCTCACCGCGCTGGTCTTGTCGTCGGCTGTCGCGATCGTTCAGGATTGGCCGCGATGGCAGCTGTTTGCCCTGGCGCTCGTGGTCTTTCTCACCGGCCAATTTCTCGAAGGCAATATCCTGTCGCCGAAGCTTGTCGGCGATTCGGTTGGCCTGCACCCGGTCTGGCTGATTTTCGCCCTTCTCGCCTTTGGCAGTCTGTTCGGCTTCACCGGGCTCATCACCGCGGTTCCCCTCGCGGCCGCGACCGGGGTCGTCTTGCGCTTCGCCGTCAAGCGCTATCGCGAGAGCGCGATCTTCACCGAGCTGCCGTCCGGACGGCCGAAAATATTCATCGAAGCGACCGTGATCAACACGGAAAAGGATCGCTGACATGGCGCGCGCGCCGAGGCTCGTCGGGCGAACCCAAGCGCCGTCCAGCCGCCAGCTGACCCTGGATCTCGCCGCATCGCCATGCTTCGATCGCGAGGATTTCTTCGTCTCGGGTTCGAACGAGAACGCCTATGCGCTGGTCGAGCTCTGGCCGGACTGGCCTGACTCCACGCTGCTTATTCTCGGGCCTTCAGGCGCCGGAAAAAGCCATCTTGGCGCGATCTGGGCCACTAAGGCTCAGGCCGGAATCCTGTCGGCGGCGGATCTGGCGAAAGCCGACAAGGAGGATTTGGCCCGCGGACCGCTCCTCATCGAGGACGCCGACGCGATCGGCGCGGCCGAAACCGATCTGTTTCACCTCGTCAATCTCATGCGCGAACGCGGCGCATCGCTGGTATTCACGGCGCGGACGCGGCCAGACGCTTGGGGCTTGCGCACCGCCGATCTCCTGTCGCGGCTACGTCTCGCGCCTTGCGTCGAGATCGGCATGCCGGACGAAGCCCTGATGCGGGCGGTGCTCGTCAAGCTCTTCATCGACCGTCAACTCATTGTCGATGCAAGCGTCGTCGAATATGCCGCCCTGCGCCTCGACCGTTCGCTTGACGCGGCGCGCGCCTTCATCGCCGCGCTCGATCGCGAGGCCTTGTCGCGCCAAAGCCGGATCACCCGCGCGATGGCGGCGGATGTCCTCCGCTGTCTATCAGCCCAATCCGACGAGTTAGCCTTGCCTGGCGAGGAAGCCGACCGTCAATAGTAAGGATGTCAGGTCACGGGCCGACGTAACGGATCTTGCGGCCGCGCGGGTCCGTGATCACCGCCCCGGCCGATGCGTCGGACTCGGCAGCCGAACGACCGGTCATGACATTAAACTCATCGCGCAAGGCGCGGCCGCCGCCCTCCGAGCGGTTCGCGTCGATTTCGGCGAGGGCCGCGCGGGCGTGCTTGGAGAGGCCCTTTGTCTCCGACAATTTGGTGAATTCCTCGGGCTTGTGATGCGAGTCGGAATCGCCGGTGAAAATGCGAATGCCGCGATCGGTCATCACCGCATCGCCATCCTCGAGGCTATCGTCCTCCATAAGCCCCGGCGCGGCGCGTGGGGGCATGGCGGCGTGCGAGGCCGCCGCATGGCGTGTTTTTTCCGCCGTGACCTTGTGATGATGATGCAGCGCGACGGCGACTTCGGGCTTGGGCCGGCGCGCGTGGAAAACCGGATAGGGATGGGAATGGGCCCGCGGCCTTGCGCCGCCCGAATAATAGCCAGGAGGCGGGCTCGGCGCCGCGGGCGGCGGCGGATTGAAGAGAAAGTCGAAAAATCCGGCCTGGGCGCCATCCACGGGCAAGGCGAACAACGCCGCGGCGAGGACCGCGCAACGCGCATGGTTTGCCAGCATTCGGCGTCCCAGCATTTGGCGTCCGAACCCCAAGATAAGCCGCTGCGAAAATTCCACGCTCAGGTCTCCGTTATATAATGCCGTGATCAAATCAATCTGGCCGGTTCTATACTGCAACGCCATAGCACGGCGCAAGGGCGCGCGCCCTCAGGCGCGCTTCAAGATCTGTTCATATTCGCTCCGCACCACCGCCGCGCCATAGCGACGCTCGAGACGCAAAATCGTGAAATGACCGCGCGCGAGCGTTTGGAAATGATCGACGAAAGCGTAATTGATCGCCGCGCCGCAGAGGCCGCCGATCACCGGGACGCTTTGGGCGGCGAGCTTTTGCGACACCACGACGCCGAAACGGGCGCCGACCTGCGTGACGAAGCGGACCATGACGGGGGCGGCTTCTTCGGCAAGCCCGCGCTCGACGAGAAAACGGGCCGCCTCTGTGACGGACTTGGCCAATATGGCGCGGACGGCGAAATAGCCGGCCTCGACCTTCGCGTCGCCGGAGCCGAGCGCCACCGGGCCGGTTTCGGGCCGCCCGCCGAGAGCGAAGACTTCAAGGCAAGCCAAGGCGGCGCGAGGGTGCGCCAGATCCTCGCCCTCGCTTCTGGCGATATCGGCGATCGAGCGCAGCATCAGCGTCGTCGTGAACGGCAGTTCAACCGCCAGGCCGGAAAATCCGAAGGCGCCGCCCGCGGCGCCAGCCAAGACCGCGGCGCCTTTGTGGAGCCGCCGGGAATCCCGCGCCGGCCGGCCGTCAAGGCTCTTGAGCGCCAAGGCGAGCGCGCTCTTGATCGCGGATTCCGCGGCCTTATTGACGACTTCGGCAACTGGCTGCGGAATGATCGCGCCAATGACGGCGACCTGACGGCCGAGCAGGGACGTGAGGCGCATCGCGAGACTGGCGCGCTCAAGCTCCAGCGCGGCGCGCTCCAGTGCGGCGAGGTCGTCGGCGGATAAAGCGGAGTTTCGGCTTCGAACAAGCCAGTCGCTCGCCCCGGACGGCGTGATGTTCACTAAAGAATTCAATATCTTCTCTCTGTCCCTTGCCGCCTTGATCTTGACCGCGCCTCGAACCGCATTGCCTGAGGCGGCTTCGAATGAGTAATTTTCCAAACACTTAGGAGCCTAGACACTCGGCGCGAGCTTCCGCCCGACCGCTTGCGCCAAGTCAATTAAGCGCGCGCCGCTCGCAAAAAAGCAATCAACTCAACTTTTCATGAGTATCGCGAGTTTTCGTAAATCATGCGGCGCTGCAAGCCAAAACGCTTTGCGCCGCATTTGGTTCGGCCAGGACGGCGCTTTACTTAATCGGACTGTTTCCGCCCGCCGCCAGGGCCGAAATCCGGTCAAACTTGATCGAACCGGCCGCCAAAGGATTAAACGAAAAAAGCCGCGCTCAATCCGCCGCCTCGATTCGATAAAAACCCATCCGAGCCTTTAAGGTCGCGGCAAAATCGAGCTGCCAATGCTTTCCCATGCGAAATGCGGGAGGCGAAAGCATGAGGGGTCGGGCGGCAAAGTCAAAGACTTCAGGTCTCGCAACGTTTCGCGCCTCCTTGTCCGGCATAGCCTCGTTTTTCCTTATGTCAGTTTGCTTGGCGCCATCGCCGGAGGCGCGGGCGGCGAGCGCGCCGCGAGCCTCGTTCGCTTCGATTGGGGAACAAGCCAGCGTGCCTTACGGCTGGGCCGATTTCTGCCGCCGCTATGACGGCGAATGCGACGAGACGCCTTTGCCCGCGCTCGATATCAACCTCACGCCAAACGCGGCCAGGGAAATCGAACGCGTCAATAAATGGGTCAACGCGCATATCGCGCCGGTGGCGGACATGGAGCATTGGGGCGTCATCGACCAGTGGGATTATCCAGACGATGGGAAAGGGGATTGCGAAGATTACGCGCTTCTAAAGCGCAAGCTTCTCATGGAGGAGGGATTCCCGCGTCAAGGCCTGCTGATGACCGTCGTCAAGGATGCGCATAACGAGGGCCATGCGATTTTGACCGTCAGAACCAACGCCGGCGAATTCGTCCTTGATAATTTGAACAATGAAATGAAGGCTTGGAACCAAACCGGCTATCGCTTCGTCAAGCGCCAATCGCAAGACCAGCAGAATGTCTGGGTTCAGCTCGGCGACCCAACGTCGGCGCCCGATTATGTCTCGCGCTAACCCCCGGATTTTTGATCGCGATGGTCCCCGCGCCGATTGCCTCTAGCCGCTCATGACCAGGCGGGGCATTCCTCAAGACGCCGGTAAGATCAGAAATGCTTGCCGAAGGCGAGGCCCAAGATTTTCCAGAGTCCGAAGCCGAAGAGGAAAAGCAGCGCGGCCAGCACCAGGCCTATGTAGAGATCCGGTCGGCGACGGCTTGGGCTCGCGGCGGGGTTCGCCGGCGAATGGCTTGGAGCGTCAATTCCGTTCTGGCGCAGAGCCACCGCCGCCGCGATCGCATCGCCTTGGCTGATCGACAGAAGACAGCCAGGATAGGTCGGCCTGCCTTCCGCATCATAGACTATTTCTATGCGCCCTAAGCCTTCGAGAGGTCCAATGGCCGCGCCAGATTTCACGATCGCCTTCTTGGCGGCGAGAAGCGCGCCGAAGGACGCTTTCGCAGACGCCCGCCGGATGGAATAGGCGATTTCGAGCGGCGAAAAGTTTTCATAATAGAATTCGTGATCGCTGTAATTCTCGGCGTCGGGCAGATCGGCTATCGTCACGATCTCAAGCCCTATTCCGCCGGGAGCTCCGACGACTTCTTCCGATTGGGCGCGCGCTGAAGTGGGGGCAATTTCTTCCAAAGCCAAGCCGTCCTCCCGCGCGCCGCCTTTGGCGGACTATATTGACGCATGCCCAGCCAAAAATCGATCAGGTTTCGTGGGACAGGCGTCCCGCGCGCAATCCAACCCAGTCGCCATCGGTCGTGGGCCGATCCAACGCGACAGGGCCGGATTGCAGCGGGAAAGCATTTTCCGCGGCGCCTCGACGCTTGTTGTCGACGAGAAGAAAATACCAAATTTGAAACAAGCGCAAGCGGGCGCAAATCGTGCGGCCACGCGTCGTAGAAAGGGCGTTGGCGCCGGCTCCGATCACGTATAATTTATGAACGGCGAGCGCATATGCGCAAGGTTGAGCTCGGATCAGGGCCGCGGCCGTCCGAATTGACGGGGCGGCTCCGCGCTCTTGACTAGAATGTGACCTTTACGCCGGCGTAAAATGAAATCGGCTGAGCCGCGGTGACAGCTCGGGCGTCGCCAGCCCCTCCATTGGCCGGGTTGTTGTTGTAAAGAGTTTGATTCACATTCCCGGCGGTCGTGCCGGTGTCGTAAAATGTTCCATAGGTCGAATAGTGATTATTGGTCGCATTGTTGATCAAGCCGAAGATCTGGACCTGGTCGTTGAGCTGATAGGTCGCGCGGAGATTCACGAAGTAATAGGCTGGAAGCTGGGGGTTTTGGTTGGACGGGTCGCCGACATAATATTGGCTGCCGACGAGGACCGCTTCAGCGCTCACCTTGAGCTGCGGAGTCACGGCGTAAGTGGTGCCGAGCTTAGCGAGATTGCGCGGAATTCCAGTAATGTTATCGCCTGGACGGACGTAGACGTTTCCGTTTGCGTCGGCATAGGGGTTTTGTGGGGAGGTAAACGTAGCGTAGAATTGATAGGTTGCATCGACGTAAGCATAATTAGCATATAAGCTAACTGGGCCATTGTTGTATTGCAAGCCGACCTCGACGCCTTGGCGCAAGGTCTCCGGAACGTTGGTGTAATATCCTGCTCCGGTGATTGTGCTTGCTTCGGTCAGAATATCATTTGTGTTGGTTATGTGGAAGAATCCGACTTTATAGGCGAGCGCGCCGTAATTGTCCGGAAGAGTGACGAGACCACGAGCGCCGGCCTCGATCGTATGCGAGACGACCTGCTGAAGCGGCGGATCGGAAACGAGATTGACCTCTAGGAGGCAGGGCTGTTGAGGATTGGAGCAATTGCTCTCTGACGGAGTTGGCGCTCTATTCGCTATTGAATATCCGCCATAGACCGTCAAAACGGTCGGCAGAATATTATAGGTTAGGCCGACGACCGGATTGATATGGCTATAGGAGCTGCTCGAATTGATATTGGGCGCCTCGCCGCTCGCGTCGGAAATGCCGATGTTGGCGACGTTATATCGCGCGCCCGCCGTCAGCGCGAGTTCCTTTGTAATGTTGATGGTGTCAAGCGCGAACACGCCGAAATAGGTGGCGGTGGAATGCGCCCAAACAGGGCTGAAGCCGACATTCCCCTGCGTTTGCAGCAGCACGCCCGAACCAGGAAAGCCAGTATAGATATTTTGAAAGTTAGCGTCGAGCATCCCTAGCGTCGTTGTCGAGGAGAAATGCGTGTAGCTCTGATCCACGCTGCCGCCAAAGACAAAATAATTGTCATGATCCAGGATTTTATCTTTGCTCGTAAGCTGCTCCTGCGTCCCGAATGTCTGGGTGTGCGTCGCGGTGTAGGCAGTCGTCCCATAAGGAAAATTGTCGCCAAGATAGGGAATCGGTTGGCCATGATTCGTGAACTGGAAGTCGTTTGGATTTCCGGAGAATGTTCCGCTGGCCGGCAAGCAGGCGTAGCCAGGAGTCCCGCCTTGGGTTCCGCAATCGGTGATGTCGGCGTCATTGCCGTCGTAGTGAAACTGGTCGAATTGACGGTAATAGAAATTGCTCGCTAACGACCATGCGGGCGTAAGGTCAAACCGGCCCGTGATTTGCGCCAAGCCGGCCTGGTTGTTCGTTGTCTGCGGCGTCGTGAAAACCGCGGTGTAATTCTGGTCGACGAGAACCTGGGGCGTTGTTCCTTGAACGCCTAGAAGCGAGCGGCTGAAGGCGCCGATTGCGTGGAATTCGGAATCCGGCGTGCGGTATCCGAGATCCGCGTAGGCGCGTTGGAGGTTTTGAGATCCGAATTGCCGATATCCGTCGTCGCGCAGCGCGTCGGTCGCGAAATAGACGCTATAATTGTCAGCCTGTTTTCCGTACTGCAAGCTTCCATAGACTCGACCGTAGGATCCGGCGAGAATTTGGGCCTCGCCGCCGCTGTAGGTAAAGCCGTTCTTCATTGTGAAGTTCAGCGCGCCGCCCAGCGCGTTCAAACCGAAAATTGGGTTGTTCGTGTAGACATCGACGCGATTGACCGCGATGGGCGAAATCAGATCGAGGTTCGTGCTGTCGCCGAATGCTTCATTTATGCGCACGCCATTTTGATAGACGGCAAGCCCCTGCGCCGTGCCCGAGATGCGCGAGGTGTCGAACCCACGATAGTAAATGTCGGGTGAAAGATCAGACCCATCGACGCTGATCGCGATCGCGGCCGGAACATGCGCTGTAATCGCATCCGCCACGGCGGGCGATTTCTTTTCTTCGAACTCCTCCGACGTGACGGTCGAGACGAAGGCTGGAACCTTGTCCTTGTCGATGCCGCTCGCGCTTCCGCTGGGCACCGGCGTAGGCGATATGACGTCGATCTCGGGCAAGGCTATGGTTGTGTTGGCCTCTTGGGCCTGGGCCGAGTGAACCAAGGCGGCGCTTGTGAGAGCGGCGGCCGCGGCGAGCCGACGGGTCATGCGGCTTTTCATAGGACCCCACCTTTTGTCGGCGATGCGCCTAGGAGCGCATGGCCCCAGAGCCGGAGGCGGCGGCCGCCCTCATGCGTGAAGGACAGTAGCGTCCACGGAGGCGATTGGTTTAGCTCGCCCGCGATAGGAGATTTTTGCAGCATTGTCGCCACCCTAATGATCCAACGATTTCTATCGTCAATGACACCGGCTTGAGCTTAGAATCGGGATGTTCGAGTCACAAGTGTCATTTAGGAAACACTTGAGAAATACTTCGCCAATGTGAGTAGAATATACTTAAAAAATATCGAGACTTCTGGACTAGTTCATCTTGAGAAATGGAAAAGTTCATCGAGATAAGCCGCTGGACCGCGACGGAGGGAGTTTAGGCGCTCTCTTTGTTCTTTCCGGATGAGTTCGACGGCAAGCCGAGCGCAGTTGGCCTGTCGTCGCGCCGCGAGATAAGGCGCTTTGCGGAGGAGCTGGGACCTGCAAGACGCGAATATATTGCGCGCGTTTTGGGCGGCCTGGGCGCAGGGGGAGCGCGCCGGCGAGCCCGCCTATTCCTCGACAGCTTTCGAGGGCTTGACCTTAACGGGGCGCAAAAGAAACATAGGCACATGGTCGCCCATGCCGACCACGGGGGCGTCATCGTCGTCTTGACGCCGTCGCGATGGGCGTCGCGGCGGTGGCGTGGGGGACTGCGCGGCGGTCGCCAAGACCGTCTCGGCGACGGGATGATCCTCCTCGCGCCGCCGCGAGCGGCTCGGCCGCGCCGGCTTTTCCTGAGAGATGCGTCCGGTTTCAGATCCTGCTTCGGAGCTTCTGCGCGCCGGGCGGCGGCCGCGCTCGCGGGCGGGCGGCGCCTGATCCGCGACATCCTCGTCTTGAAGATTGGCCAGTGTCTCGTCGGCGAGCCAGTCGATCTTTCTTGCGATCAAACGCTCGATCTCAGCGACATGTTTCTGATCGGCGCGGGTGATGATCGAGATCGCAATGCCGCTCTTGCCGGCCCTCCCGGTCCGACCAATCCGGTGGACGTAATCCTCGGCATGGGTCGGGACGTCGAAATTGAACACATGGCTCACGTCGGGGATGTCGAGGCCGCGCGCGGCGACGTCCGAGCAGACGAGGAGATCGACGTCGCCGGTCTTGAACGCGTCGAGCGAGGTCATCCGCGCCCGCTGATCCATGTCGCCGTGCAAGGCGCCGGCGTTGAAGCCGTGCTTTTGCAGCGATTTGTGCAGAACCGCGACGTCGCGCTTGCGATTGCAGAAAATGATTGCGTTCTTGAAATCGGTGGCCCCGCGAATCAATCGTCGGAGCGTTTCGCGCTTGGCCGGGCCGGTCGCCGAGGCCACCAAGCCCTGCGCGATGGTCGTCGCCGTCGAGGCGGCGCGGGCGACTTCGATCCGAATTGGATTATGCAGGAAGGTCTCAGTCAGCCGGGTTATTTCCGGCGGCATGGTGGCCGAGAAGAACAAGGTCTGCCTAGTGAAGGGCACAAGCTTGCAGATCCGCTCGATATCCGGGATGAAGCCCATGTCGAGCATGCGGTCCGCTTCGTCGATGACGAGAATTTCAATTCCGGTTAGCAGCAGCTTGCCGCGCTCGGAGAAATCGAGCAGGCGGCCGGGCGTCGCGATCAGAACGTCGGCGCCGCGCATGATCTTGGTTTCCTGATCGCCAAAAGAGACGCCGCCAATCAGGAGAGCGACATTGAGCTTGTGATTTACGCCATAGCGGACGAAGCTTTCCTCGACCTGCGCAGCGAGCTCGCGGGTCGGCTCCAGGATAAGGGTCCGGGGCATGCGCGCCCGCGCCCGTCCTTGCTCAAGACGCGACAGCATTGGAAGCGTGAAGGCGGCGGTCTTGCCGGTGCCGGTCTGGGCGATGCCGAGGACATCGCGCCCGGCGAGCGCGTGCGGGATCGCCTGCGCCTGGATTGGCGTTGGAACCGTATAGCCCGAGGCCTCCACGGCTTGAAGAACCTTGGCGCTGAGACCGAGTTCGTTGAAAGTCATTCTGATCCTGAAATGGGCGTTTGCGCCGAAGCTCGGCCTGACGATGTCTAAACCATCGCATGCGTGCTGGCGAGCCGTGGCCTTGGGGCGCGGGAATTCGTCCAGAAGTCTGAAGGCAAGCTGCCGAAGCAAGAACTATGCATCGCCCGGGTAGGGTGGTTCGAAACCGTGGGTTTCGAGCCTAGCGCTAAAGTCCTAATTGATAGGACTTCGCGAAATTTATCGCGAGTATCGCCTTAAAGCAATGAAATTACAAGCTGCGCCATGATTGGCGGGCTTAAATCGATGAAATTCCGGCGCGCTGAATTGCCGCGTTCGGCGTCTGATCACTGACGAAAAAAGACTTTTCGGACTTTTTAATTTGTCGCAAGCTGACCGGCTTGTTTCGCCGGCTGGGATAAAAGCTTCATAAGACCGAACATGCAAAAGAGCGTGCCAAAATAGACGACGAGTTGCAGCTCCGTCGGCTTGTCGGTGTAGCCGAGCAGCGTATGCAGGGCGCGGCCGATGACCCCGGTGTCCGGCAGGATCGACGAACTATTCCACACGATTCGTCCCAGCGCCGTGGCGAGGTCAGCCTGTTCGAGGAAGGCGACGCTTTGCGCCGCCATGCCGGCGGCCATGAAGCCGATGAGAAGGCTTGTCGCGCGGAAAAAATAACGCATCGGGATGGCGACAAGGCCCTTATAGGTCAGGGAGCTGACGCCGGCCCCAAGCAGTACCCCCAAAAGGCCCCCGAAAAAGAGGCTGGACCCGGATTCGCCGCTCGACAAAACGACGCCATAGAGAAACAGCACGACTTCCGAGCCTTCGCGCAGGACGGCCACGCCGATGACCAAGGCGAGCGCGAACAGGGAGCGCGACCCGCCGCTGACCTCGCCGCCGACGCGGCGCAAGTCTTGGCTCAACTGGCGGCCATGGCGCGCCATCCAGACATTGTGCCAGGTGAGCATGATCACCGCGACCGCGAGGATCGCGGCGTTGAACAACTCCTGCCCGACGCCTTCCAGCGCATTGGACAGGGCGCCGGCGAATATTGCGACGAGGACCGCGCCAAACAATCCGCCAAGGACGCCGCCGACGATATAGGGCGCGCGGTTCGGAGTCGTCTTCGTGACCGCGAGAACGATGCCGATGATCAGCCCTGCCTCGATGACCTCGCGGAGGACGATGATAAGAGAGCCGATCACTCTTGAGCCTCCTTCGCGCTTAACACGTCGCGAGCGCCGCTTCGGCGCCCACCCGGAAAGGCCGAGACCTCCGCTCGCTCCCGAATTCTCGCCAGCGCCAGACAGTGAAGCAAAGAATACGCCACGCAAGCAAATGGATCAATGAAAAACGCCTAGTATAGAATAGATCCAAATTATCGTTGCCGACGGTTATGGTCAGAAACCGATATGTCCACTTTACAAATATTTCTAGCGCGGCGGCAAATTAGAGCGGTTCAGGCGACGGCCGTTCGACTCGAAAAGCCGATTCCTTTAGGCGTGGTCGCCTAAAGGAATCGGCTCCGCTAAGCCCGACGAGCAGACGCTATTTCCTTTCGCGCAAGGCGGCCCAGAAACGGCGACGGTCGGAGCGGCGCAGGATGTCGAGCGCGATCGTGCGATTGATTTTTTCGGCGTCGAGAAGGCGCACGAGATCGTCCGCGCCGGTGACCGGAGCATTGTCGACGGCGAGCACGATGTCGCCGGTGAGAAGGCCGGCGTGGTCGGCCGGGCTCTCCGCCTCGACCATGCTGACGACGGCGCCTGTCGCTTGCGCCAGGCCGAGGCGCAGCGCGATCCGGCGCGGCAATAGGATTGTTCCCGCGCCTATGCCGAGATAGGCGCGGCGGACCCGCCCATGCGCGACGAGCTCCCCGAGGACAAAGCTCGCGGTGTTCGCCGCGACCGCGAAGCAAATGCCTTGGGCGCCGGTGATGATCGCCGTATTGACCCCGATCACCTCGCCTTTCGAGGAGACCAAGGGGCCGCCCGAATTGCCGGGATTGAGCGCGGCGTCGGTTTGGATCACGTCTTCGATCAAGCGATTGGTCTTTGATCGCAACGAGCGCCCGAGCGCCGAGATAACGCCGGCCGTGACGCTCGCGTCGAAACCGAGCGGATTGCCGATCGCGACGGCGATTTCGCCGGGCTTCAGCTTCTTTGAATCGCCGAGCCGAGCCGCCGGAAGCGTCACGCTTTCGTCGACCCGGACCAAGGCGAGATCGGTGTCCGGATCGTCGCCGAGGACGCGGGCCGAGAGGCTGCGCCCGTCAAGGGTTGTCACCTCGGCGCGCTTGGCTCCTTGCACGACATGGCTATTGGTGAGAATGAGCCCATCGGGGGAAACGATGACGCCGGAGCCGGAGCCGGCTCTGCGACCGTCGCCGCGACGAATGTCGAGCCGCACGACGCTCGGCGCGACGCGCTCGACGACGGCGGTCACGCGCGCCGAATAGGCGTCGAGAGCCGCAAAGTCCGAAGGGCCGCGATCTTGGAGAGCGTTGTCGTTGAGCGCGCCGTCAAGGCGCGCGACGGGCGCTGACAAATCCCTTGGGGCGGGTTCGAAACTCGCCTCGGCCTCGTCGAGCGCGACAGACAGAAGAGGATTGCCCATGGCATGAAGATATTTGTTCATGCCAACTATATGGAGCAGGATTGTTCGATGTTTAAGAGGCGGCGCGGCGTCGGGTCACGGGCCGGATCCAGCGAAGGGCTCAGCCGGGAAAGCCAGGGCTCGGGGTCAGGAAACAAGAGCCTGACGATTTCGCCTGAAGAATATTATCGAGGAACTGCTTGGCGCTATTCGCCCAAGTGAAGGTCAGCGCATGCTCCCTCGCCCTCTCGCGAGGAATGTCGAGGGCGGCGAGACAGGCCTTGCGCAAATCGCTGTCAAGAACCCCGGCCCCGCTCGCTCCGATGACGTCGAGCGGTCCCGGCACCGGCAGCGCCGCTACCGGCAGGCCGCAAGCAAGGGCTTCCAGAAGAACCATGCCAAATGTGTCGGTGCGGCTCGGAAATACGAAAACATCCGCCGAGGCATAGTGAACGGCGAGGGCGTCGCTGGTTTGCGAACCGAGAAAATGAGCCTCAGGATAGGCGGCCTGGAGGGAGCGCCGAGACGGGCCGTCGCCGACGACGATCTTTGTGCCGGGCAGATCCAAGGCCAGAAAGGACTCGACGTTCTTTTCGGGAGCGAGGCGGCCCGCGTAAAGGAAGATCGGCCGCGGCAGGTTCACGACCGACGCTTTGTCGGGGGTGAACTGGCTGTGGTCGACGCCGCGCGACCAATACATCAAGCGCTGAAAGCCGCGTTTTTGCAGGTCGTTCGCGATCGATGCGGTTGACACCATCACGCCCGACCCCGCGTTATGGAAGCGCCTAAGCAAGGCGTAAGTGAGGGTTTCGGGAACGCGGGCGCGGGCGGAAATATATTCCGGAAATCGCGTATGATAGCTCGTCGTGAATGGGCGCTTCGAGCGCAGGCAATATTGGCGCGTGGCGAGCCCGACTGGCCCCTCGGTCGCGATATGGATATGATCGAGCGAAGGCCCCTCGATCCGTTTCGAGACGCCCCGTGGGCTCGCCAAGGCGAGCCTGATTTCGCCATAGGTGGGGAGCGGAACCGAAGCGAAGCCTTGCGGAGTCAAGAATTCTATTTCGGCGCCCAGCTCCAGCAGAGCTTTCGCCACCGATTCAAGCGACCGCACGACGCCATTGATTTGAGGCTTCCAGGCATCGGTCGCAATCAGAATTCGCATCAGGCGGCGGCCTTTGTCACCGCGCGCGCCCGATCCTCGGCCGCAAGCTCCGCCTGGCGACGCTGCTCTGCGGTCAGCTGCCACCGCAAGATTTCGAGCCGGCCGTCTTCATGCTCGGCGATGGCGGTGCAGGATTCGACGAAATCGCCGCTATTGACATAGAGAACGCCGTCCATCTCGCGGATCGCGGCGTGATGAATGTGGCCGCAGACGACGCCGTCGGCTTGCTGGCGCCGCGCGGCTTCCGCCAAGGCGACTTCGAACGCGCCTATAAAGTTCACCGCATTTTTAACCTTGAGCTTGGCCCAGGCCGACAGGGACCAGTAGGGAAATCCCATCGAACGCCGAATTTTATTGAACCAAATATTCGACCAAAGTGCGAATCCATAGGCCCAATCGCCGAGCCAGGCCAGCCAACGCGCATGCTGCACGACAATGTCGAACTGATCGCCATGGACGATCAGCAGACGCTTGCCGTCGCCTGTGACGTGATAGGCGTGGCTGACGACTTCAACGCCGCCAAAGACCGTCCCGATAAAATCCCGGGCGAATTCGTCATGATTGCCGGGCACATAAAGCATCCGGGAGCCCTTGCGAACTTGCCGCAAAAGTTTTTGCACGACGTCATTATGCGCTTGCGGCCAATACCAGCCGCTCTTGAGCCGCCACCCGTCTATGATGTCGCCGACGAGATAAATGGTGTCGGCTTCATTATGCTTTAGGAAATCGAGCAACAGCTCGGCCTGACAGCCGCGCGTGCCGAGATGAATGTCGGAGAGAAAGAGGGTGCGATAACGGGTAGGCTCGGATTCGTAGTTCACCGGAGCGACCTGAGCTAGTTTTCTGAAATATTACATATTTACCAAAATCAGATTCTCATGGCTTTTGGATGACATCCGGGAGAATAGGTCGTTTACTCCACCCCTTATCTCCAGCCCTCGGGCGCGTGATAGTCATCGGCTAATCGTTCCGGACCAGATATCGAGCTGTCAATAGGAGGTCCGGCGGCGTGGCGCTTTTGACGTCGCCGCAAGAGCAGATTGCAAGAGGTGATATCGGGGCTTCCTATCACGAGACCAATTTCGGCGCAATTCAGCCGCCTTGCCCATGTCTGTGAAAACTGCATAACATTCGTTCGATATTCCAAACGAATTCGTCTATTTTCACAAACAGGACTTTGGAGCGACGAGTGGGCCATGGGCGTCGAAGGGCGTGACAAGGTGAAGGTTCTAGAGGCCGGCGCGCTCGCCTTGTCGAGCCAGCTCGGTAAGACTGTGCAGCGGCTGCGAAAGGCTTACAATCTTTCCTTGTCCGAGCTTTCCGAGCAATCGGGGGTGGCCAAGTCCATCATCAGCCAGATCGAGCGCAACGAGACCAACCCGACGCTCGCCACGATCTGGCGGCTCTCGCAGGCCCTTGACGTCTCGATCGAGCGGGTGCTGCAGGCCGCCGACGACGAGCCTTTCCTCGAGAAATCCTCGCGCGGCGACACCCCGATCCTCGTGTCGGACGACGGCAAATGCCGACTCGCCGTCATTGGCTGGATCAAGACGGTCGAATGGCTGCAATGGTATGATTTTTCAGCCGATCCCGGCGGCGTTCTCGAATCCGACGCGCATCAGCGCGGCTCGGTCGAATGCCTGTCGATCAGCGAGGGCGAACTCGAGGTCGAGGTCGGCGGCGCGATCGAGCGCGCCAAGGCCGGCGAAACTTTGCGGTACCGCTGCGATCGGCCGCACACGATCCGCAATGTCTCGCAAAACGCGGCCTCGGCCATGATGGTTTGCATTCTCAAGGCCGCGGCGATGGAATAGCCGGTTTACAGATTTTCATTCGGCCGCGGATCGGTCCGAGCCGAGCGCCTCCGACGCAAAGAGTGGGCCGCCTCGCAAGCTTTGCAGAGTCTTGCCGCGATTGCGGTCCCGCGCGATCAACGTGTACATCGCGGGCGTCACGAACAGCGTAAAAATCGTTCCAATGCTCATGCCGGAGGCGATGACGACGCCGATCGCGAAACGGCTGCGCGCGCCGGCGCCGTCCGCGATGATCAGCGGGACCATGCCGACGACCATGGCCGCCGTCGTCATCAGAATGGGGCGCAGCCGAACGGCGGCGGCATGTTCGATCGCCTGGCGGCGGTTCATGCCTTCATCTTCCTGCAGCCGGTTGGCGAACTCCACCATCAAGATCCCGTGTTTGGAGATGAGGCCGATCAAGGTGACGAGTCCGATTTGGGAATAGATGTTCATGCTTGCCGCGCCGACCACGCCAAGCAGGTTCAATGGCAGCAGGGCGCCGAACATCGAGGTCGGCAAGGCGATAAGGATTATGAATGGATCGCGGTAGCTTTCGAATTGCGCCGCGAGCACGAGGAAGATCACGATGAGCGCGAAAAAGAACGTGGCGAACAGCGTATTGCCTTCCTGGATATATTGCCGGCTCTCGCCCTGATAGTCGACGGAGAAGCCGGCCGGCAGAAGCTCCGCCGCCTTTTTTTGTAGGAAGGCGATCGTCTCGCCGAGCGTATGGCCGGGGTAGGGCACGCCTTGGAGGGTTGCTGAGTTCAATTGCTGGAAGGTCGGCAGGCCGTTCGGCTGCACGCTTGTCGAAACGCTCGCCACCGTCGCCAAGGAAACGAGGTCGCCGGAGGCGGTTCGCAGCTGATAGCGAGTCAGCCATTCGGGGCTCAGCCTGAAATCTCGCGGCGCCTGCGCGATCACTTCATAGCTGCGGCCCTGGAGGCTGAAGCGGTTGACGTAATTGCCGCCGAGCAAAGTGGCGAGAGACGTGCCGATCTCCTGCATGCTGAGGCCGAGCCGGTTCGCCTTGTCGGCGTCGATCTTGAGCTCGATCTGCGGCAAGTCGAATTTGAGATCGCTGTCGGTGAAGATGAAGAGGCCGCTTTCGCGTGCGGCCGTTTCGACCTTCGCCATGACGTCGGCGAGCTGACGATAGTCGGCGATGGTGCGGATCACGAATTGGAGCGGCGGGCCTCCGGTCGAGCCCGGCAGCGCCGGCGGCGAGAAGGCGATGATCTGGGCGCCGGTGACGCTCGAGAGCTTTGGCTGCAGGGCCTGGATGATCTGCTTTTGGTTGCGCTTGCGCTCGTTCCAGGGCTTCAGAATGAGGCCGCCCAGCCCTTGGTGGACGCCGCCCGAGCCATTGATCAGAAAGACATGCTCCTTTTCCGGGATCAGGTCGGCCGCCGTCTGCACCTGGGCGGTGGCCTTCTCCATGTAGTCGAGATTGGCGTATTGCGGCGTCTTGATCAGGGCGAAGATCGCGCCTTGATCTTCCTCGGGCGCGAGCTCCTTCGGAGTCGACAGGAACATCACGCCGGTCAGCCCAAGCACTCCGACCAGCACCAAGACGGTCAAGGCGCGAAAGTTCAGGCTCCGCGCGAGGAGGCGCTGGTAGCGCCGGCGGATCCAATCGAACATGCGGTCGAGAAAGGCGACGAAGCCGCGCGCCTCCCCCTCCGGCGGCTTCAGCAGAAGCGAGCACATCATGGGCGACAAGGTGAGCGCGATGACGCCGGAAACGATGACGGCGCCGGCGAGCGTGAAGGCGAATTCACGAAACAAGGCGCCGGTGAGGCCGGAGACGAAACCGATCGGCGCATAGACCGCGGCGAGGGTGATCGTCATCGAAATGACCGGGCCGGTGATCTCGCGCGCGCCCTGCAGGGACGCGTCGACAGGCCCCATCCCCTCCTCCATGTGACGGTAGATGTTCTCGACCACGACGATGGCGTCGTCCACCACCAGCCCGATCGCAAGCACCAGCGCGAGCAGCGTCAGGAGGTTCAAGGAATAGCCGAGCGCGAGAAGCACGATCATCACCCCGACGAGGGACAGCGGGATGGTCACGATGGGAATGAGCGTCGAGCGTAGATTGCCAAGGAAAAGAAAGATCACAATGACCACGATGAGCGCGGCTTCGGCGAGCGTTTTCTCAACCTCGGCGATCGATGCGCGGATGAAATTCGTCGCATCATAGGCGATCGCGGCCTCCACGCCGACCGGCAGCTGCGCCTGGATCTCTGGAAAGGCTGCGCGGACGGCGTTGATCACGTCGAGCGGGTTCGCCGTCGGGGTCGAATAAATGCCGACGAAGACGGCCTTCAGGCCATCGAACATGGAGGAGGAATCGACCGAACTCGGGCCCGAGCTCGATTTCGGCGATGTCGCCAAGCCGGGTCAAGGCGTCGCCGCGCGTCAAGACCACGAGCTGGCCGAAAGCTCGGGCGGAATCAAGCGAAGTTTGCGCATTGATGCTGGTTTGGACGAAATCTCCTTTGATCTGTCCCGCGGCCGCGGTGAAATTATTCGCGGCCAGCGAAATCCTTACGTCATTCGGGGTGACTCCCCGCGCCGCCATCCGGTTGGGATCGAGCCAAACCCGCATCGCGAATGTCTGACCGCCGAGGATCTGGGCATTGGCGACCCCGTCTATGGTTTGCAGCTTGGGCTGAACGACGCGCGTCAGGTAGTCGGTGATCTGCGACGCATTGAGCAGTTTCGAGTTGAACGACATGTAGAGAAGCGCGGTCGAATCCCCGGTCTGCTTCACGACGACCGGGTCGAGCGCCTCGCGCGGCAGAACATATTTGACCTGGTTCACCTTTGACAGGACGTCCGCGACCGCTCGATCGGGATTGGCGTTCAACAGAAGATTAAGGGTGATCGTCGAGGTGTTCTGCTGCGAGTTGGACACCAGCGTGTCGACGCCCTCCGCGCTCGCCACGGCCTGGGCGATCGGCGTCGTGATGAAGCCCTTGATGACATCCGCATTGGCGCCGGGATAGGTCGTCGTGATGGTGATCGTCGTCGAGGACAGTTCCGGATATTGCCGGACCTGAAGTTTGAAGGCGCATTGCAGGCCGACCAGCAAAATCAAAAGGCTCACCACGCTGGCGAGCACCGGCCTGCGGATGAAAATATCGGTGAATGACATTTTCTATTCCTTCGGCCGGACAGCCAGCGGTTCGAGATGGGCATTTGGGTCAACGCGTACGCGTTGACCGGATTGTAGCTTGAGTTGACCTTCGATCACGACGCTCTCGCCGGGACGCACGCCCTCCAGGATCGCGACGCGATCCTCGCGGGATTCGCCGACGCGGACGAAACGGCGCTCCACCTTCATGGGGGTGTCGCCATTCGCCGTCGCTGCTTGCGCCGCGCCGGCCTCGGGCGCGGCCGGCGTCACGATGAAGACGCTGTCGCCATAGAGCGAATAGGTGATCGCCGTGCGCGGCAGGGTCACGAGCTTCGCGGGCGCGCCGGCGACGACATTCACATTTGCAAACATGCCGGGCAATAATTGCCGCGCCTTGTTTTCGAGTTCGCCGCGCACCAAGACATTGCGGCTCTCCTGGGCCACGCGCGCGTCGATCGTCTTGATGACGCCTCGGAAAACCTTGCCGGGATAAGCATCCACCTCGACGTCGAGAACCTCGTTTGGCTTCAGGAGATCGAGCGATTTCTCAGGCACCGGGAAGTCGACGAAAATCGGATCGAGCTGCTGCAATGTGATGAGGCTTGCTCCAGGCGATACATATTGGCCGAGGTCGAACTTGCGGATGCCGAGCCGGCCGGCGAAAGGCGCGACGAGAGTCTTCTGCGCGATGATCGCGCGAACGCGCTCGACCGCGGCGGCGGCGGAATCGCGCGCGGCCTCGGCCGAGTCGAAATTCGCCTTGGCCGTATTGCCGCTGAGCGACAGCTGGCGTTGCCGCTCCAGCGCGAACTCGGCGTTCTTCAAGGTCGCGAGATTATTCTTGAGATCGGCCTGCTCGACTGAATTGTCGATATCGAAGAGGTGCGCGCCCTTTTCGACGTCCTGGCCCGATTCGACTCGCACAGCGACGATCGCGCCGCCGATTTGCGGCGAGATATCGACGCCTTGCACGGCGCGAAACGTTCCGATCGCGGGCAGCTTCGGCGCCCAGACCTCGGATGTCGCCTCGATGACGGCGACCGTGGGCGGCGGCGGCGCGGCCTGGGAAATGAATGATTTGATCATCTGCGGCTTGACGACGAATTGGAAATATCCGAGGCCGCCGCCGAGCGCGGTGAGGAAAATGAAAACCAGCGCGAAAATGATGATTCGCTTCATCGGATCAACCAAGCCGTTTCGGGTTGCGCGGGAGATGCCGCATCATAAATCGCTTGCTCAATGAGGGACTCCGGCCGCGCCGGCGAAACCGAAGCTCCGCGCTCAAGACGGCGCCTCCGTCGCGCTAAAGCATAATCCGAATAAGTTGATCGACTTTTTCGATCGGGAAACGCGCCAAATTTTAGAATCCGAGCGATTCCTTTTCGATCAAATGATTCTATTTAGATATGGAGGCGCTCCAGCTCATTTGGAAGCGCACCAGCCCTCTGCGCCGGATTTCAAAATATGACCGAAAATCCTGGCCTAATGGCAGCGGGCTGTGGGCGAAATTGTGACGGCGCGGGCGGTTTTAGTTATAATGCTGGCTAAAGCTTCAAGCCGCGACGTTCAATTCAATGTGAAAGGGCCGGCGCAGGTCAATTCGGCCGCGTTTCCTTGCACCCCCGCCATCGATGGGTTCAAAGTCCTGATCAAACATTGCTAAGGCTCAAGCATTTATATTTTGCGCCTCGCGCGCGCTTCGCCGCAGCATGAAATTTATCATGCGCGGATCATCGTGGATAGTGCGGCAAATTAAGTCACGCGGCGCCAGGACGCCAGCCGCATCGAATCGTTTCGGAAGGCGCGCCCTTGGTTCATCGGCGCGGCCATGGCCTATCCGGGACGGCGGGTTGGAGCAATTTTAGAAAAATTTGACCGACATTTTGATCGGAACGGGCTCCAATTCTTTCAATTGGAGCAATTCCTTTTCGATAAGGTGATTCTGTCTAATCAAAAAGGCTAAATGTGAGCGCGCATCGCGTCAGCTTGACCGCGCGGGGAATGCATTGCCCCGGCTGCGAACGCATTATCGAAGACGCGGCGCGCCAGCTTCCGGGCGTGCGGACCGTCAAGGCCGATTACGCAACCGAAGCGGTTTCGGTCGTCTTCGATCCAAAATCCGTGAATGTCGAGGACATTTGCGCGTCGATCGCGCGGAAAGGCTACCGCTGCGCGCCGTCGGACCAGATTCCACCCAAGCCCAATAGGGCCAAGCAGCTTGCGGGCCTCGGCGCGGGCGTGGTCGGCATTCTTTTCATCATACTCCTCGATACGCGATGGATCAGCGCGGGCGGCGCGCCCGACATTAGCCAGCACATGAGCTATGGCCTCATTCTGGCGCTCGGCCTTCTAACCGGCTTTCATTGCATTGGCATGTGCGGCGGCTTTGTCTTGAGCTACACCGCTGACGATGCGAGCATGGGCCGGCGCTCCTATCTGTCGCATGTTCTTTACGGCGCCGGAAAGACGCTGTCCTATACGGCGATCGGCGCCTTGTTCGGCCTGCTTGGAGCCTTCGTCGCCTTCACGCCTTTGTTGCGCGGGGCGGCCGGCGTGTTCGCCGGCGGTTTCCTCATCCTCTTCGGCCTCAACATGCTGGGCCTGTTCCAGCCCCTGCGCAGGATCCGCCTCAAGGCGCCGGCGGCGCTCGAACGTTTTCTCGGACGACAAGGGTCGAGGCGCCATCGTCCCTTCGTGATCGGCCTTTTGAACGGCTTGATGATCGCGTGCGGACCCTTGCAGGCCATGTATGTCATGGCGGCGGGAACCGGCAGCGCCGTGGAAGGCGCGAAGATGTTGTTCACATTCGGCGTCGGCACATTGCCCGTCCTCTTGAGTTTCGGCCTGCTGACCACGCTCATCTCCGGGTCGCTGACGCATCGATTGCTACGCGTCTCGGGCGCCATCGTCATCGTCCTCGGCGCCGTGATGATCAATCGCGGCTTGATCCTGACCGGCGCCGGCCATGACCTTCAATCCGTGATCGCCGCGCTTTCGCGAACCGGCGCTCCGCCGCCCGAGCCGTCGCGGACCGGGGCTCAGACGATCCTCATGGAGGTGACGGCCGCGGGCTATTCGCCAAATCAATTCACCTTGCGCAAAGGCGCGCCGGTCAGATGGGTCATCGACGGCAAGGAGGTCACCAGCTGCAACCACCGGATCCTCGTCCCGAAGCTCGGCTTGGAGTTCGATGTGAAACCGGGGCGGCAAGTCATCGAATTCACGCCGATGGAGATGGGCGTCATTCCGTGGAGCTGCTGGATGGGGATGCTGCATGGCGCGTTTATCGTCGTCGACGACGGGCAGCCCGCGCCCGTCGCGGGCGAGCTTGAGCCGCCTGAGGAAGCGCCGCCGCCCTGCGTCGAAAACTGCGCGTCGCCGGCCGCGACGGCCAGCCCTCCGCCCCCCGGGAGTCGAGACATATGTGATCGCGCCGGGCAATTCCTTGCGCGGCATCGCCGCCAAGCTTTATCAAAACCCGGAAGAATGGCGAAGCATCGCGAAAGCCAATCCCGGGATCGATCCGCGCCGGCTGCGTCCCGGCCGAACGATCAAATTGCCCAAGCCGGCGCTCAAACCCTAAATTCAGCGATGGTCAGCTCAAGACGCCATACTTCTTGAACCAGGCCTGCGTTTCCTTCCACGCGTCCTCGGCCGCGTCCTTGCGATAGCTTGGCCGATAATCGGCGAAGAACCCATGCGGCGCGCCGGGATAGATCTTGAACGCGACGGTTTTGCCGGCGGCGAGCAGCTTGGCCTTCATCTGCTCCACCTGTTCGACGCTGATGCCCGCGTCCTCGCCGCCATAGAGCCCGAGCACCGGCGCCTTGACCGCGTCGGCGAGCTCAAAGGCGTTCTTCGGCATGCCCTCCCGCGCCGGGTCCATCAGGCTTCCATAAAAGGCTACGCCCGCCTTGAGATTGGGATTATGCGTCGCATAAAGCCATACGGTTCGTCCGCCGCGGCAAAAGCCGATCACGCCAAGGCGATCTTGGTCTCCTCCTTGAGATACCGCCCAGGCTGCGGTTGCGTCGAGATCGGCGAAAAGCTCCTGGTCCGGCTTGCTGTTCACCAAGGGCAGAAGCTGTTGAATGTCGGCGATCTTGGTCAGGTCGCCCTTGCGAAAATAATAATCCGGCGCGACCGCGAAAGCGCCGAGCTTGCCGAGCCGCCGGGTCACGTCCTTGATATGTTCATGCAGGCCGAACACCTCCATCGCGACAAGAATGATGGGAGGCTTCCCGCCTCCAGCCGGCTTGGCGAAATAGACCGGCAGTTCGCCGTCGGCGAGTTTCACCTTCGCCTCGCCGACGATCAGGCCCTCGGCGTCGGTCTTGACCACGTCGGCGCGGACCGGGCCGGCGGCGAGCGTATAGCCGGCCGCGGTCGCTGCGGAGGCCGTCATGAAATCGCGGCGCGAGAGGGCAGTCGCGATTGCGCGGAGGCCCTCAATATTCGAGGTCAGCTTGTCGGCGGGCATGGCGGTCTCCTCGGCTTGACCTCTTGCGAAGCCAATGGATATTCTAGTCTATCAACAAAACATTATAAGCGCGTCGCTTCGCCGCCGCCCGACAGCGTCCGTCGCACCGCGTCGCGCCAGCCTTCGATCAAGCGCGCCCGCTCGGCTTGCGCCATCCGCGGCTCGAAGCGCGCGCGGCGCGTCCAGGCGTCCGAAATGGCGGCGAGACCGGAATAGACGCCGGTCGAAAGCCCGGCCAGAAAGGCGGCACCCTGGGCGGTGATCTCCAGCATGGCCGGGCGCTCGACCGGCGCGTCGAGAATATCGGCGAGGAATTGGCAGAACCAATCATTCGCCGCCATGCCGCCATCGATTCGCAGCGCGCCCTTGTCCCGCGCCGCGTGAGCGCCGTCTCCGGTCATCGCCTCCATGAGGTCGAGGGTCTGATAGGCGATGGATTCCAGCGCCGCGCGAACGATATGCGCGGCGCTTGCGTCGAGCGTCAGGCCGCAGATCAATCCCCGCGCGCGCGGGTCCCAATGGGCGACCCCGAGGCCGACGAAGGCGGGAACCATATAGACGCCATGATTGCTTTCAAGCCGCGTCGCCATCTCGCTCGTCTCGGCGGCGTCGCGAATGAGGCCAAGACCGTCGCGCAGCCATTTGATCGCCGCGCCGGCGATGAAAATCGCGCCCTCGGTCGCATAGGTCGGGACCCCGCCGATGCGATAGGCCATGGTCGTCAGCGTCCCGCCGCGCGGGGCCGCCGCCTTGGAGCCGGTGTTGCGCAAGGCGAAGCAGCCGGTGCCATAGGTCGATTTCACCATCCCCGGCTTGAAACAGGCCTGTCCCACCAATGCCGCATGCTGGTCGCCGGCCATGGCGGCGATCGGGATCGGCTCCCCAAACAGTCGGGCGTCGGTCGCGCCAAAGACATGGCTGCTATCCCGCACCGAGGGAAGCAGGGCGCGCGGGACGCGGAACAGCTCAAGAAGCTCGTCGTCCCAGCATTGGCGATGGATGTCGAACAGCAGAGTGCGCGAGGCGTTGGTGGCGTCGGTGGCGTGGACCGCGCCGCCGGTGAGGCGCCACAGCAGAAAGCTGTCGATCGTGCCGAAGGCGAGCTCTCCTCGCTCGGCCCGCCGCCGGGCGTCGGCGATATTGTCCAAAATCCAGGCGAGCTTGGTCGCCGAGAAATAGGGATCAAGGAGAAGGCCCGTGCGGGCCCGAACCAGCGCCTCGACGCCGGCCGCGCGCAGCCGCTCGCAATCTTGCGCCGTGCGTCGGTCCTGCCAGACGATGGCGCGATGGATGGCCGCCCCGGTCGCGCGGTCCCAGACCATTGTGGTCTCGCGCTGATTGGCGACGCCGATCGCCGTGATCGGCGCGGCGGATTTCGCGATGGCCTCGCGGGCGGTTGCAAGGACGTCGCGCCAGATGTCCTCGGGATCGTGTTCGACCCAACCGGGCTGTGGATAATATTGGGGAAATTCGCGCTGGGCGCAGGCGAGAACATGTCCCGTCGCGTCGAAAACAAGGCTCCGCGTCGAGGTCGTGCCCTGATCAATCGCGAGCAGGCGGCTGTGGCTCATCGCGCTTTGGCTCCGTGATCCGCGCTTCGGCTCGCTCCGTCAAATAAGCGGCGACGCGGGCGCTCTCGGCGGGCGACAGGCGCAGGCCGAGCTTCGACCTGCGCCATAAAATATCCTCGACGCTCATGGCCCATTCCTGATCGATCAGATAGTCGATTTCTGCCTGGAACAGGCCGGCGCCGAAATCCTCGCCGAGATCCGTCGCGCCGCGCGCGCCGCGCAAGATCTTCTCGACGCGGGTTCCATAGGCGCGAGCGAGCCGCATCGCGAGCGGCGCCGGCAGCCAAGGGCGGCGCGCGCGCAATTGACCGAGGAACCGGTCGAAATCGCCGTCTTCAATGTCGCCGCCGGGCAGCGGCGCGTCCTTGGTCCAAGGTTCCGGCCGCGGCGGTCCCAAATAGGGAGCCAGCGCCTCGACGGCGGCCTCGGCCAAGCGGCGATAGGTCGTGATCTTGCCGCCGAGGACGGAGAGGACCGGGGCCGCGCCGCTCGGTTGATCGAGATCGAAAACATAATCGCGGGTGACGGCCGAATCGCGCGACGCCTTGTCGTCATAGAGGGGACGAACGCCGGAAAAGCTGTGGACAATCGCCTCCGGCGCGAGTGGCGTTTTAAAATAACGCGACACGGAGTCGCAAAGATAGGCGATCTCGCTTGGTTCGATCGCCGCTTTGGACGGATCGCCCGCAAATGGAACTTCGGTGGTGCCGACAAGCGAGAAGCCTTCCGCATAGGGCATCACGAAAACGACCCGCCGATCCGGGTTCTGCAAAATATAGGCGTGGTCTCCCTCATAGAGGCGCGGCGCGACAATGTGGCTGCCTTTGACGAGACGCAGCTTCTTGCCGGCGGCGAGGCCGCAGACGGCGTTCGCCACGTCCGCGGCCCAGGGTCCTGCTGCATTCACAAGCGCCCGCGCCGCGACCGTCCGTTCGGTCCCGTCCCGCGCATCCTGCAGCGTGACCAGCCAAAGCCCAAGCTCGCGCCTGGCCGATAGGCAGCGCGTCCGCGTCCGGATCTCGGCGCCGCGCTCGCGCGCGTCAAGCGCGTTCAGCACGACCAGCCGCGAATCGTCCACAGCGCAGTCGGCGTAGGAAAAGCCGGTCGCCAGCCGCGCGGCGAGGGGAGCGCCCTCGGGGCTCGCGCGCAGGTCGAGCCGCGTCGAGCCGGCGAGGCGGCCTCGCGGGCCAAGCCAGTCATAGAGAAACAGGCCGAGAGCGATCATCCATCGCGGCCTCAGGCCTTTCTCCCAAGGCAGAACGAAGCGCAGCGGCCAGATGATATGCGGCGCGACGCCGAGCAGGGTCTCGCGCTCGATCAACGCCTCCCGCACGAAGCGGAACCGATAATATTCGAGATAGCGCAGGCCGCCATGGATCAGCTTGCTTGACGCCGAGGAGGTCGCGGCGGCGAGATCGTCCTGCTCGCAGAGCAGGACAGACAGGCCCCGGCCCGCCGCGTCGCGAGCGATTCCGGCGCCATTGACGCCGCCGCCGATGACGAGCAGATCGACGTCAGCTTCCCGCGCCATCAGTTTCGCTCATGCCGGGCCCGCCATTTTCGCCGCTATGATAGATCGCCCGGCGTCGAAACAAAAGCGGCGCGGCCTGCCTTTGGCGCCTTGGCCGCGGCTGTTCCCGCGCGCTGTTTCTGGGCCTCCGTTGACGGCGCCGGCTCAAACTGGTCTACATCCGCCCAATTCGTTGGAGCGGGTCCGAAGGACGCCGCTCAAAATCAAAGAGTTGGAGCTTGGCTTCACCGCAAAAGTCGAACAACTTTCGCGGGACATGCTCTAAGCCTGAGCAAATCCTGGACCGGTTCAAGGAATGAATCTCTTTACGCCTTTTGAAAATGCTTGGCATTATAGGGAATTGATTCGGGCGGTGGTTCGACGGGAGTTGGCGGTCCGGTTCCGCGGCTCGATCCTCGGCTGGCTTTGGGCGATCTTCGGGCCGCTCGTCATGCTATCGGCCTATACGGTGATTTTTTCGAGCGCGGTCGGAGTTCCGGCCTCGGCGAAAGGCGGTAGTTTCGGCGCCTATTCCCTGTCGATCTTCGCCGGACTGATCGTCTTCAACCTTTTCAGCGAGCTCGCCTATCGCTCGCCCGGCCTCCTGCATGAACATGCGAATGTCATCAAGAAGTCGATCTTCCCCAGCGAGACTCTGGCTTGGACGGCGACGATCCGCGCCGCCGTCTACGCCTTGATCAGCCTCGGCGTGCTTATCGTCTTCGAGCTGGCGCTCACAAGATGGCTGCCGCCGACGAGCCTTTTGCTGCCCTTTGTCGTCGCGCCTTTCTTCTTGTTTTTGCTTGGCATATCGTGGTTCTTGATGGCGCTCGGCTCATTCACCCGCGACGTCGCCCATCTGATGATTTCGATCGTGCCGGTCTTCATGTTCGCGACGCCGATCTTCTATTCGATCGAGGACGTGCCGCCGAACCTGCGTCTCTACGCGCATTTTAATCCGATCGGAAATTACGTCGAGATGATCCGCGATCTTCTCTTGCTCAACAAGCTCCCGGGCCCGCTTCTTTACGCCGGCACGGTCGGCGCCTCGATCGCCGTGTTCTTCTATTCCTATCGTTTCTTCATGCAATACAAGGCTGTGTTCGTTGATGTCATCTGATCTCATCATCAGCTGCGATCAAGTCGGCAAGGCGTTTCAGCTCTATTTGCGGCGGAACGACCAGCTGATGCAGGCCCTGTTTGGGCATTGGAAGCAGTTCTACCATCAGCATTGGGTGCTGCGGAACGTCAGCTTCAAGGTTCATCGCGGCGAGACCGTCGGCATCATCGGCCGCAACGGCGCCGGCAAGACGACGCTTTTGCAGATCATCTGCGGCATCACCCGGCCGACTCAGGGCAGCGTGAAGGTCGTCGGCAGGGTTGCGCCGATCCTCGCGCTGGGGGCGGGGTTCGACCTCGAGCTGACCGGGCGGGAAAACGCCCTGATCGGCGGCGCGATCCTCGGCATGCGCCGGTCGCAGGTCGAGGCGCGGCTCGACGCCATCGCCGGTTTCGCCGACATCGGCGAATTCTTCCACCAGCCCTTGAAAATGTACTCGACCGGCATGGCGGCGCGGCTCGCCTTCGCCATTTGCGCCCATGCCGACGCCGACATTCTGATCGTCGACGAGGCGCTTTCGGTTGGCGACGCGGCTTTCGCCGCCAAATGCGACGCCTTCATCAGGCAATTCGCGACGCGCGGCACGATTCTCGTCGTCTCGCATGATCTCGAAGCCTTGGCGACGATCTGCGACCGCGTCATTTGGATCGATGAGGGCGAGGTGCGCGACCTCGGCGCCTCCGAGAATGTCATCGCCCTCTATCGCGAGGCGCTTGAAGGGCCGGCGACGGCGCGGGCGGAAGCGATCTAGCGCTCCAGCCGCGCCAATTGCCCGACTGGCTCTCTTCGGCGCGGAAAATTGGCGTTTTGCCGTTCGATCAACAGCATGGCGATCGCGAATTCGGCGGCGATCGCGAGGCCAATGAACCAGACCAGCCGCGTATCCTGACGCACCAGGCTTTCGGCGCCGACCATGAAGGCGATATGGAGGATTGGAATGAGCGCGATAATGGCGGTCGCCGCCGCCGAGGCGCGGCCGGTCGCCGACGAGAAATTCAGGATCAGCCCGATCGCCAATAGCGAATGGGCGAGTGCCAGGATCGGTATGCCGAAGCGCTTGGTTCCTTCGCTCATCCATTCGGCGTAGCGGCGCGGCCCGAGCTCTGGGCCTGGCCGTCCTGGAAAAAACTCGCTGAAGGTCAATTCGAATGCGCCGCGCCAATCGCGCTTGGGCAGGCCGCCGGCGCCCTGCATGTTGATCGGGATGATATATTCGTCGAAATTCGCGCTTTGCATATTCGCGCCGCCTTCGGCGCGGGTCTGAATCGAGCCAGTGACTCAAGATCATCACGACGCCGGTCTCGTTGCGGCGGAACTCCGTCACCGCCGCGTTGATGATCTGCTCCTCGTTCTTCTCCGGGGAAAATTGGCGGATGTACATGCCGGTGGCGACGTCCGAGGAGCGCCAACGCTCGAAATACAAAGTTCGATAGCCATTATCCAAATGGTAGAAACGCCCCGGCTCCAGCATCCGATGGTTAAGCGAGTTCTGGATCACATAAATCACGTCATGCATCTTGCCGACATTGGCCGGCGCGACGACCGAGGAGATCCAATAGCCGATGAGGACGGCGACCGTCGCGACGAGACAGGCCGGAACGCAGATCGACCAGACCGACAGGCGCAGGGAGTAGAGCACGGCGATCATGCCGTCCGACGACATGCGCGAGAATTCAAGCGCGACCGCGAATCCGACCGCCATCGGCAAAGCCACGTAGAGGACTGTCGGCAGGGTGCCGAGCAGCGCCGGAACGAAAAGCCCGCCCCTCACCGCGGCGGCGGGAAGCTGGTGGAACAGCGAGGCCATGACGACCGGAACGCACAGGCCGGTCTCGATCAGCAGGGCCATAGCCGCGATCCGCTTGGCGAGATAGAGATATAGTATGCGAGGCATCGCCGGCTCCCTAGAGCATGTTCTCGGAACATGCTCCAAATCGTGGAGTTCGAGGGCTTCACGATCGGATGAGTTCATCCGATCGAGTCGCCCTCTAGAGCGCGTCAAGGACGCGGCTCAAAATCATGTCTTCATCCGCGCCGCCGCAAGCTTTGCGTAGTCATGCCAGGCCGCGTCGAAAACACGGCCGGCGGGAAGCGTCGTGGCCCCAGCCCAATGGGCGAAGAAAATCCGGTCGCCGACCCAATCGAGCGGGCGGCGGTCGGCGTCGAAACTCACCGCCGTCACCTTATAGAAGCTTTCATCCGAGGCTCCGGCGACGCATTCGGCGAGCGAGGCGATCTTCAACCCGCGCCGATGCGTCACGAAATTGCTCAAGGGCTGCGCGAACAACATGCCGCGCTTGCGCACGGAATGGAAGATCTTTCCGTCCTGCGCGACCACGGCGTAAAAATCCTGCAGGGAGAGGATCTTGTTCGAGGTCAGGAAGAAGCCGTCATTGAAGCGCCGGGCGTCGCGGAGAAAATCATATTTCTCGCTTTTCTTATTGTAGACATATTCGTCGCTGGTCGAGGCCATGATGAAATCGATCTTGCCAGGCTCCAGCCTGTCGAAGATTTCCCTCACATCACGAAACAGGATCGTGTCGACGTCGATATAGAGCACCTCGTCGAGCGGCAGCGCGAGGGACAGAAATTTGCGAAGGCGGCGACGATGTTTTGGAAAAAACGGATAAAGGCGTTTCGCCAAGGCGTCGAGATCGCGCAAATCGTCGGTGACGAAATGGGCGCCGTAGACATCGGCGGCGCGTCGGGTCAAAGCGATATTGTCGTCATAGGGGATGAGGTAAAGCGGAGTCGCGGCGTTGGTCGCGCGGTAGCTTTCCAAGAAGGGTAGAAGCCATGCGGCGACGCCGTCATTCGCGACGATCGCAATTCCATATTTCTTGGCCTCGGGACAATTTTGCGAAATTTGATCAGGCATGAGAAATTGGCGCATCGGCTGAGCGGGATCGGGCGGGCGAGATCGGGGCGGAGTCGAGCGGACCCGACTTGCGGCGGTTCGGCGGTTCAAACTGCGGCGAGAGCGTTGCAGGAGGCGGAAGGGGAGGCGGAAGGACCGTTCCGCAAAGAAATAAGTGGGGGCGGCGCGGCCGGACCCAGGCGAGGCGATGGGATCTTCCTGGGTCCCCGCAGGCTCGTGGCTGCCGTGGGATTTCTCCCGGTCAAGCGCTCTGGGGATGGAATTTTAGCGGGCGCGCCGAGATGCGAAGGCTTTTGCATTCGCCTTGATGTACATTGATGGAGCATATGGATCAAGACCACGCGGGCGGCGTCCCATTTGGCGCATCGACTCAAGTTGCCGGCGGCTCCGCGCGCGGCGCGTTTTCTCCTGAGCATGCGCCACTTCTTGGCAAGACGGTCCTGCTGGTCCATCCGGCCTGGCATTCCTGCGGCAGCCATCAGGTTTTCGCGTCGCAGGCGCGCGCCTATCGCAGCCTTGGCGCGAAGGTCTTGAGCTTGGCGGTGGCCGACGCGCCGGGGGCTACGCCAGGGTCTGGCCAGCATCGGTCCTATTTTAAAGCCAGCGCCGATCTCGACGCCGACGCCCGATTTTTCGCGGGAATGGCTGTGTCTGGCGTCTTGAAGGCGGATTTTCTGCGCGCGGCAAAGCTTTGGCTGCATGGAAATTTCGCCGCGATCCTCATGGAGACGACGAAGCGCGCGACGATTCCCGAGGCGCTCCTGCGTTGGCCGCGAATCGATCTCATCCATTGCAATCATTTCTTTTGCATGCCGTCGGCGCTCCGACTGCGGGAGAAGCATGGCTGCCCTGTGCTGCTTGACACGCATGATCTCCAGGCGCGCCAATATGCGCTGCGCAATGAGGCGGGCTGGACCTTGGCCCCGCCGGCGCGCTTCGAGGACATGCTGGCGATCGAGCTCGACGCCATGAAGTGGGCCGACCTGCTGGTTCATTTGAACAATGACGAGGCGGCGGCCTTTCAGAAGCTTTTGCCCGGAGAGCGGCACGCCTTGGTTTATCCGGCCGTCGCCCCGGTCTCGGCCGGGCCGGGAGGGGCTGATTTCATCATCGTCGCCAGCGCCAATTACGCCAATTTTCTCGATGTGTCCTGGTTCTTGACCGAAGTGCTGCCGCTCGCGCCGGGCGTGCCGGTCAAAATTCTCGGCAATATCAAGGGCGCCTTCAAGCTCCGCGCGCCGAGCCTCTTAAAGAAACACGCGGCGCTCTTTTACGGCCGCGTCGATGATCTCGACGCCGCCTATCGCGCCGCCGCCGCCATCTTGCTTCCGACTACGCAAGGACATGGAATCTCGATCAAGATGATCGAGGCCTTGTCGAGTGGCGCGCCCTTGATCGCGACGCCGCATGCTTTCCGGGGCTCCGGGCTCGATCCGGCGACCTTCGCAAATGTCGCCCTGGCCTCCGACGCGGCGCAATTCGCCGCGGCTTTGCGGCGGGCGGCGGCCCGCCGCGAAGCTCCGCCCGCCGACCGCAGTCGCGCCGACACCCGCGCCGCCTATGAAAGGATTTTTTCCTTCGCCGCCTATCGGGGCGCGTTGGCGAGGCTTGTCGCGCCATTTTTTGAGTTCGAAGCTTTAAGGCCTGAAGCCGAGGCGAAGGGATGGCGCCTCGCAACCGCCAGTGAAAGCCTCAGCCGCGCCGGATGCTCACGTCGAGACTGGGGATCACCTCCAATTGCAGCCGCAAGTCGAGCATCGCGCCGCTCAGGGTCTCCAGCACATGGGTGTCGTCGCTCACGCCCGAGAAGGCGACATGGAGGACTCCGTCGCGCGTCGTGACTTCGTTCAGCTTGCCGCTTCCATCCAGAATGCGCTTCCGAATCGCATGGGCGACAAAATGTTCGATCTCTTTCAACTCAGGCATGGGCGTCTCCTTGATTGCTTCGCCAGCCTATATCGGCCGGGCGAATTTAAATAGGGCCTCGGATTTGCCTCCGGCCCATGCAGGGCGGAATCGGCGACATAAAGACTTGCTTATATCTTTATTGCCGACTATCCGTGGTCCTGCTATAGAGCCTCAGTCGTCATTCTGGAGCGTCAAAAAGTCCATGACCCATTCGTTCAATGATTACGCCATCACCGATATCGGGCTCGCCGACTGGGGCCGCAAAGAGCTCGCGATCGCGGAAACGGAAATGCCCGGCCTGATGGCGACGCGCGCCGAATTCGGGCCGAGCCAGCCGCTCAAGGGCGCGCGCATCGCGGGGTCATTGCATATGACCATTCAGACCGCCGCGCTGATCGAGACGCTGAAGGCGCTCGGCGCCGACATCCGCTGGGCTTCTTGCAATATTTATTCGACGCAGGACCACGCCGCCGCCGCGATCGCCGCCGCCGGCATCCCGGTCTTCGCCCGCAAGGGCGAGAGCCTCTACGATTATTGGGAATACACCCATAAGATTTTCGAATGGGGCGACGGCGGCGCGCCGAACCTCATTCTCGACGATGGCGGCGACGCCACGCTTCTCATTCATCTCGGCATTCGCGCGGAGGCCGGCGATACGGCTTTCCTCGACACCGCCGGCAATGAGGAAGAGGAAGTCCTCTACGCCGCGATCAAGCGGCGGCTTTCGTCCAATCCCGGCTGGTACGGCAAGATCGGCGACGCGATCCGCGGCGTGAGCGAGGAGACGACCACCGGCGTCCATCGCCTCTATATCATGGAGAAGGAGGGCAAGCTCCTTTGGCCGGCGATCAACGTCAATGATTCGGTCACCAAGTCGAAGTTTGACAATCTCTATGGCTGCCGGGAATCGCTCGTCGACGGCATTCGCCGCGGCACGGACGTGATGATGGCCGGCAAGGTGGCGATGGTCGCGGGCTTTGGCGATGTCGGCAAGGGCTCGGCGGCGTCATTGCGCAACGCGGGGGCGCGGGTGCTCGTCTCCGAGATCGATCCGATCTGCGCCTTGCAGGCCTCGATGGAGGGCTATGAAGTCACGACCATGGAGGACGCCGCGCCGCGCGCCGATATTTTCGTGACCTGCACCGGCAATGTCGACGTCATCACCATCGACCATATGCGGGCGATGAAGGACCGCGCCATCGTCTGCAACATTGGCCATTTTGACTCGGAGATTCAGGTCGCCAGCCTGCGCAATCTCAAATGGCATAATGTGAAGCCGCAAGTGGACGAGATCGAATTCGCCGACGGCAAGCGGATCATTCTTTTGTCCGAGGGGCGGCTCGTCAATCTCGGCAACGCCACCGGGCATCCGTCCTTCGTGATGTCGGCCTCCTTCACCAATCAGGTCTTGGCGCAAATGGAGCTTTGGACCAAGCAGGGCCATTACGCCCGTAAGGTCTACACGCTGCCGAAACATCTCGACGAAAAGGTCGCGGCGCTGCATCTCGACAAGCTGGGCGTCAAGCTGACCAAGCTTTCGGAGCAACAGGCGACCTATCTTGGCCTGGCCGAGACCGGCCCGTTCAAGCCGGACCACTATCGCTATTGATTTCTTTTTCCGCTCGGCGCGAAGCGAGCGTTGATTGCGAACAAAGGCCGCCTTCGGGCGGCCTTTCTGTTTGGCGACGCGGATTTAAGGGGTCGGCGCGTGGTGTTGGCGCGGGCGCGGCAATGCCGACGCAAGCTCCAGATTGTAGTTTTTGCCGCAAATGTCGATCTTGGCGGCGGGTCCGTTCGGGATTTGCTTCGCCGCGCGATGTCTTGACCGACTTGTTCACGAAATATGAGCAGTTTTGAATTGGAATCGACTCGGCCTAGCGCTTAGCCTGATTTGTGATTCGGCGTCGGCGCGAATGAGGCGGATGGGATCGGCCAATTCAACAAGGGGGAGAATCCAATGGACGGGCAAATACCTCACGCAGCCTGCCTCGGCGCAAGGCGCCGGGAACGCCCTGCGGCTCGGCGCGGCCTAAGAGGGTTCCTCTCGCGGCTCGGCTCCGCCTTGGCGCGGCGCTTAGCCTTGCGCGGCGGTCTCTTGTTTCTCATTGTGGCGGTTGCGCATGTGATTGTAAGCCCGCATCCGGCTTTGGCGGCGCCTCCTTTGGCCCTCTTATGCCCCCAAGGGGGGGGCGAGCCCAAATTTCAGGATCAATTTGGAAATGTGTTCCCGATCCGCGACCCCGGAGACAATGCAATAGCGGTGAAGGCGTGCAATCCAAACCTCGCCCAAGGGGCGTCAAATATCAGCGTCAGCGTAACAAACAATAACGCGAATACGATTTATGTCGCCTTCACCAATTACTCGACCCAATTGCCCGGTCAAATCACCTGGAGCGCCAATTGCACCGTATTCAACTCCCAAGCGACCATTCCTAATGGAACGACCTGCACCGCTTCCGTGCCCGCGACCGCTGGCCTTTCGCGTTTTTGCGCGTTCACGAGTCAGCTGCCGGCGGGGCAATCGCCAAATTGCAACCTTGCGCAAGCCCATAATCAAACCATGGTTGAAACAAACTTTGGAACGGGATCGAATGGGGTTTGCTATCCCTCGGCGCTGAGCAGCTGCGTCTGGTACGACATCAGCGTGATCCCGCAGAATTGCACGCCCGCGGCCTGGAGCCAGAATTATTGCCAGAATACAGGCGGCGCATCCTACAATCTCCCGGTGTCCCTCGCTTGCAGCGGCGAGCCGACCTATACATGCAAGGGGCCGCCGAGCAGCGTTCCCTATGGAAACGCGAATTATCCAAGCAATTGCGGCAACCCGGCCGCAAATTGCACCGGCAACTCGCCGAGCTGCGACAATGCCTATTTCTGGCCAAATCCTTCGCCGTCGCCCAACGCCCAATGTCTACCTGGGCAGACGTTGCTGATCACCTTTTTGTCTGGATCCTAGTCCGCCATCGCGAGCCGTGCGTCGCGCCGCCGCAACGGCGCTACACCCCACCTTCCTTGCAAACGATCTTCCATTCGGCGTCGGTCACGGGCTGCACCGACAGCCGCGAATTATTGACGAGAATCATTTCCTTGAGGCGCGGATCGGCCTTGATGGCGGCGAGCGTCACCGGCGTGTTCAACGGTTTGACGGCGCGGAAATCCACCATGCCGAATTTGCCGCTCGCGTCGGAGGGGTCGGGGTAGAAAAGCTTGATGACCTCGACGATCCCGACGATCTCCTTGCCCTCGTTCGAGTGGTAGAAAAAGGCCTGCTCGCCGAGCTTCATCGCCATTAAATATTGCTTGGCCGTATGGTTGCGCACACCGTTCCAGAACGTGCCTTTTTCTCCCGCCTCGACCTGATTGGCCCAGGACCATTTATTGGGCTCGCTCTTGATCAGCCAATGCGCCATGGGAATCGCTGCTCCGTTCGGGCGGCAAGCTAGACTATAATCGATATCAGTGAAACGAGGCTCGACACGAATTTAGCCGCGATCGTCATTTCGTGCGGGAGTTCCAAGGCCGCGGTCGCGCCCTATTTGAACTGGGCGAGGGAGCATCTGTGAAGTTTCAAGGAGTTTAGCTGTGGTCTAGGACCACTCTCGACGACGGGACCCGTTTCGAGGAGCGGCTCGGAGAAGATGACCAAGAAAAGGATTCAACCGGGCTTCTTCTATACTATTGATGGATAATGATCGCTCGCGCTCCAATGATCTCGCAAGAAGGGAGAACAGCATGCAACCTCACGAAATTCTGACCGTTTCCGGAGCCGCGGCCGCGGTGGTCGCATCCTCTCAAGCTTTCGCCGAGACGAGGGTCGAGCCAATGCATCCGGCGAAATTCAAAGCTCTTGAGGAAGCCGCGGGTCATTGCGTGGAGACCGGCGAGGACTGCCTCAGACATTGTTTTGGCATGCTGTCCATGAAGGATGCGAGCATGGCGGCTTGCACCGAGGCCGTTTACCAATTGGTCGCGGCTTGCATCGCGCTTCGGAGCCTTGCCGCCGTCAATTCCGCCCACACCGGGCATTTCGGAAAGGCGGTGGAGATGATCTGCATGGATTGCGAAAAAGAATGCGAGAAATTCAAGGATATCCCGGAATGCAGAGCGTGCGGCGCCGCATGCAAAGACTGCGCGGAAGAATGCCGCAAGGCGTGGATCTATGTTTTGCGGACCCCTTGATCGCAATATGGGGAATAAAAAAGTCTGCTCCGAAATTCTTGCGGCCTGGCTTCGTCAGATTGCGTCCGATGAATTGGACGATAGCCCACCAGCGGCGAAGCCAAAAAATGCCTGCGCAAGCGGCGCGCAGCCTGGCGCGCGACAAGGAGATCGCTAAATCCTTTTACGACGCGCGCCTATTCCAGAGCGCCAAGAAGAAATCGGGTGAGACGTAAAAACTCTAGCAACAAGCGCGTTGGCGTCCGCGTCCGTCCATTGACAAACATACGTTGGCTCGGAGGTGAGGCTTTCGAGAGGGTCTACCTAGGACCGTCGAACTCCGATTTTGACGGCCGCGCGAGCAGGGCGGCGATCGCCTCGTCGATCGAGATCCGCTCGGCGAGCACCGCCTCGACCGCCGCTGCGATCGGCATGTCCACGTCCTTGGCGCGGGCGAGATCGACGAGAACCCCGCAGGTGTAGGCGCCTTCGGTAAGGCCGCCCCGCTGCGCCGCCTCGGCGACGCCGAGGCCGCGCCCGAGCGCGACGCCGAGCGAGTAATTGCGCGACATGGGCGAGCTGCAGGTGAGGACCAGATCGCCGAGGCCGGCGAGGCCCATCAATGTGCCGGGCTCGGCCCCAAATGCCTGACCGAAACGGCTGAGCTCGGCGAAGCCGCGCGCGATCAGCGCCGCGCCGGCGCTCGCGCCGAGACCGCGCCCGGCCGCGATGCCATTGGCGATCGCGAGAACATTTTTGGCGGCGCCGCCAATTTCGACGCCGCGCAAGTCGGTCGAGGAATAAAGCCGAAACCAGGGCGCCGTGAGCTGGCTCACGAGGTCGGCGGCGAGGTCGCCGTCTCGCGCCGCGAGCGTGACGGCGGTTGGTAGGCCTTGCGCGACATCTTGGGCGAAGCTTGGACCTGATAGGACCGCCGGCGGATTATTCGGCAGGAGCTCGGCGACGACTTCGCTTAGGAACAATCCGGTGGCGTGCTCGATGCCTTTGGCGCAGACGACAATGGGCGCGCCGGGCGCGAGATGCGGCGCGGCCGCTTCCAGCGTTTGCCGCAGCGCTTGCGCTGGCACCACGGCGAGGATCGCGTCGGCCTCCGCCGCCCGGGCGAGATCGGCGGTGGGATGGACATTGGACAGCAGCGGCACCCCGGGCAGATGGCGTGCGTTGACGCCGGTCGCGGCGATCTCGGCGACATGGGCGGGGTCGCGCGCCCAGAGGGTCACCTCGACGTCGCCGCCCGCGCGGGCGGCGAGATTGGCGAGAGCGGTCCCCCAGGCCCCGGCGCCGAGAACCACGATCCGGCGGTTGCTCTCTGTCGCCATTCGGCCTCCTCCCTAGCTGGCGCGAGCCGCTTCGCGGCTTCGTTCTTGGGCTCGACGCGCGCCGATTTCGCAACATTCATAACAGGAGATAGAGTTTGCTTTTCATTAAAGGTAATTTTTTGTTGGTCGCTATGGGGTGGGGGCCTTTGGCGACAAGAATTCCGCCGACGGGCTTGCGTCTTTAAGCTGGCGTGATATTGCGAAACTTCCGCCTCGATGGAAGGGCGCGTGGACGCAGTTCGCAAAATAGAACGACTAAAATGGCGGTCTGAACTGTGCAGACGATCCTCAAAGTAAACCTGATATTGTTCCAGCTCGAGTTCAATATTACAAAGATCATAAATGAGATAAACTTCATTTTTAGGTTCAATATATTCTGTCTGCCGATTGTCGTGCTCGGCTTTTGCGCGGCGAGCTATGTTTCCTGGCGGCAGCTCTCGGCCAACGCGGAGCAGGAGATTTTGGATAAAGCGCGCGTCATGCTGGAGACGGCTCGCGCCCTGCGCGCCTACACGACGACTCAAATCGCGCCGCTTTTGGATCAGGAGCAGGCGCGCATGGAGCAGGGCGCGCGGAGCGCCCATCACATTCTCGACGTTCGCCTTCCCGAAGCGATGCAAAAGGCCATTGCGCAACTTCCAGCGCCCCGTGAACAGCAGGCCCTTCAAGGCGTCCGACAGCGGATCGCTGATGATGTGCGTAAAGAGGCGCTGGCTCTTCCCGAGCGACGGTTCCTGCCTCAGTCCATTCCTTTTTATGCGGCGACCGAGGCGTTCAACTATTTCCGACTGCAATTTCCAGATTATTCTTACAAGGAAGCGGCGTTGAATCCGACCAATCCGCGCGACCGGACTTCGGATTGGGAGGCGGATATTGTGGACATGTTTCGCAATAATTCCTCACAAAAGGAATTTGTCGGACGACGCGACACCGCGGTTGGCGCCGCGCTCTATGTCAGCACGCCGATCCGGGTCGATGACGAGAGCTGCCTGACTTGCCATGGCGCGGCTGAAAACGCGCCTCCGGAATTGGTGAAGCTCTATGGCGCGGGCAATGGGTTTGGCTGGCGTTTGCACGATGTCGTGGGCGCGCAGGTCGTGAGCATCCCGGCGCATGTGGCGGAGAACCGTGCGGTCTCCGCGCAAAAATCAATGATGGCCTGGCTCGGCGGCGTTTTTGCCGCGCTTTGGGCGCTCATCAATATCGTCGTATTCGTGTTCCATAAGCAAAAGGAGTTCGCAGCCGTGGACCAGCCGACTCCGGCATCCGGCTAAGCCTGGGCGGGTAGACTGAGGCGTCCGATGCCGACAAAGTCGCGTCGCGCGAAAGCCCTATTGCGAACGATCGTCGGGCGCCGGTGGCACGACCGCGGCGGACTATTCGTTTCGGCGCAAATATTATGGATGCGGGGTCACGCCTCGCGGGTCATTGATTTCGGATGTTTTGGATTGAGATCTGCGGACCTCGGATAAGCGAGCGGGAGGGTCGGCGCCTCCGGCCAAAACTTTGGGCGCAAGGAAGGACTTTGGAGCAAAGGATGACTGAAAGCATCAAGACCGACGTCGTCATCGTCGGCGCGGGACCGGCCGGGCTCTTCGCGGTATTTGAACTCGGCTTGCTCGACATTAAATGCCATTTGGTCGACATTCTGCCGAAACCGGGCGGCCAATGCGGCGAGCTTTATCCGGAAAAGCCGATCTATGACATTCCCGGTCATCCGCTTGTGACGGGGCAGGGGCTCGTCGACAAGCTCGTCGAGCAGATCGAGCCGTTCCACCCGACCTATCATTATGGCGAAATGGTCGAGGCGCTGGAGGTTTTGGGAACCGCGGAGGCCCCCTCGTTTCGCGTGCGCGCCAGCGGCGGCCTGATTTTCGAGTGCAAGGTCGTCATCGTGGCCGCCGGAGCCGGCTCGTTCCAGCCGAAAAAGCCGCCGATCGACGGCATCGAGGCCTATGAGGACAAATCGGTCTTCTACGCCGTGCGCAAGAAGGAGGATTTTCGCGACAAGCATGTCGTGATCGTCGGCGGCGGCGATTCGGCGCTCGATTGGACACTGAACTTGCAGCCGATCGCCAAGCGCCTAACCCTGATCCATCGCCGCGACGATTTTCGCGCCGCGCCGCATTCGGTCAATCGCATGCGCGAACTCGTCGCCGCCGGGTTGATCGATCTGCATATCGGCCAGATCGCCGCCTTGACGGGCGACGCTGGCGAGCTTTCCTTCGCGACTCTCAAGGCCGGCGACGGCTCAGCGTGTGAGATCGCATGCGAAAGGCTCATTCCCTTTTTCGGGCTCACGATGAAACTCGGGCCGATCGCCGATTGGGGCCTCAATCTGCATGAGAATCTGATCCCGGTCGACACCGAGAAATTCGAGACGAATATCCCCGGGATATTCGCGATCGGCGACATCAACCATTATCCCGGCAAGCTCAAGCTCATCCTTTGCGGTTTTCACGAGGGCGCGTTGGCGGCGCAAAAGGCGCATCGCTACGTCTATCCGGACAAGAGGCTGACGTTTCAATACACGACCTCCTCCTCGAACCTGCAAAAGAAGCTCGGCGTGCATTGAGCCGCCGTCCAACTTCATCCAACACATTATTCTGAGCGGAAGGCTCGCATGACCCGCGTCGCGCTCTATACAGGCTCCTTCGATCCGCTGACCAATGGTCATGTCGATGTGATCGAGAACGCCGCAAGGGTCTGCGACGAGCTCATCGTCGCAATCGGGGTCAATCCGGGCAAGACGCCATTGTTCAGCGTCGAGGAGCGCGTGAGCCTGGTCGAGGAGGTCTGTCGCGGCCTTTTCGCTGGCGGATCTTGCCGGCTCCGGGTCCAGACCTTCGCCGGACTTGCGGTGGAGGCGGCGCGGGACGCCGGCGCGACCCTCATGATCCGGGGGCTTCGCGACGGCGCCGACTTCGACTATGAGATGCAGATGGCCGGCATGAACGCGGCGATGGCGCCAGAGGTCAAGACGGTGTTTTTCGCCGCCTCCCCGGCGGTCCGTCACATTACGGCGACATTGGTGCGCCAAATCGCCGGCATGGGCGGCGACGCGTCCTTTTTTGTTCCAGGCGCCGTCGCGCGCGCGCTCGCGGCCAAGCGGCGGGCCGCAATATAGGATCTGGAGCTAAGATCATCGCCGATCAACAAGGGAGGATTGAATTCGCATGACGCTTCAACGCATAGTCTTGGGCCTGGGTCTGGCGCTCGCCGTGTTGTCCGGTCTCGCCGCCGCCGCGCCGGCGCAAGATCCGCAAAACACGCTCTATCTCGACACAAAGGACGGCCGGGTCACGATTTTGCTGCGCCCTGATCTTGCGCCAAAGCATGTCGCGCAGATCGAGGCCCTGACCAAGCGCGGCTTCTATGATGGGCTCGTCTTCCATCGCGTCATCGAAGGCTTCATGGCGCAAACCGGAGATCCGACGGGCACGGGAATGGGCAAGTCCGATCTGCCCAATCTTCCGGCTGAATTTTCCGCCGAGCCATTCAAGCGCGGCACGGTGGGGATGGCCCGCTCACAAGATCTGAACTCGGCCAATTCGCAATTCTTCATCTGTTTCGACGCCGCTCCTTTCCTCAACGGAAAATATACGGTCGTGGGACAGGTGATCTCGGGAATGGATGTCGTCGACAAGATCAAGAAGGGCTCGAAGGAAAACAATGGCTCGGTCTCCAGCCCGGACAAAATCGTCAAGCTTCAGATCGCCGCCGCCGCCGGCTCGGGCAAAGCCATGCAAACATCGCCTTCACCTAAGCCTTAAGTGTAATTTCTGGCGACAAACAGTAAGGTTTGGGTAGGGCGTGGAAGCTTCGGCATGGCAAAAATTGCGCTTTATACCCAATTGGGGGATGCGCCCGGATCTGTGGCGCCGCAATATCGAAGCGTTTTCAAGGGAGCGAATTTAGATCGCGCCGTTCTTTACCTTTTGGGGTTGGACGTTTGTTCCAATTCCGGAGGCTGGGCGGCTGGCTTCGATGAGTGCGGGTGCTGGCGAGTTTTCCGCAAATATATTGGGCGCTTTCCAAATTATGTTGTCATTCTTGCGCATCCGCCAGCAGGTGCGCAAGAATTTTTCATCCGGCCTCCTTTTGATCGGACGCGATGCGACGCGTCGCGCCCCAGCCGGCTATTAAAAGCCTGCGTCGGCGGCCTTACGAACCCTCTCCCTTATGAAATCGCCCCCGATCCGTCTTGCGGTTTACCTTGAGGCGCGCATGGGCTATTGCGTCGGCCACGAAGGATGTCAATCAAGCAGGAGTTCCGCATGCCGGAAGCCGGGAACACGCTCACGTTGGAGACAACGCAAGGTCCAGTGGTGATCGAGTTGAGGCCCGACCTCGCGCCGGGTCACGTCGCGCATATCAAGCAGCTCGTGACTGAAAAATTCTATGATGGCATTGTTTTCCACCGCGTCATCGAAGGCTTCATGGCGCAGACCGGCTGCCCGAATGGAACTGGGACCGGCGGTTCAAAATATCCGAATCTGAAGGCCGAGTTCAACGCTGAGCCGCATGTGCGCGGCACCTGCTCCATGGCGCGGGCGCAGGACCCCAATTCCGCCAACTCGCAGTTTTTCATCTGCTTCGACGACGCCCGCTTTCTTGACCGCCAATATACCGTTTGGGGCAAGGTCACGTCGGGGATGGAGAATGTCGACAAGATCAAGCGCGGCGAGCCGGTGCGCGACCCCGATAAAATCATCAGCGCGACCTTAAGCTGAGCCCAGCGCCTTAAAAGGCGTCGATCCGCGATGGCGGCAAGCGCCGAGAAAGACTTCTTGCATGCGCCTTCGCCGCTCATGCAAGGCCATCCGCATGCGCGTCGATCTGTTTGATTTTGGTCTCCCTCCCGAGCGCATAGCGCTGCGCCCCGCCGTGCCGCGCGAAGCGGCGCGGCTTCTTGTGGTTCGCCCGCTTGTCGCGCCGACCTGCGAGGACCGCGCGATCCTGGACCTGCCCGAGCTTTTCGAGCCGGGCGACGTTCTCGTCGTCAACGACACGCGGGTCATCCTGGCAAGGCTCGATGGCTTTCGCGCCAGGGGCTATTCCGGCGCTTTTATCGAAGCGACTCTCCACAAGCGGGAGGGCGCCGCGCGTTGGCGCGCCTTTGCGCGGCCGGCCAAAAGGTTGCGGCAAGGAGATTGGATCCGTTTTCGCGCGGCCGGCGCCTCGGACGCGGCCGAGAGCCTGGACGCGGAAGTGATCGAAAAAGGCGAGGAGGGGGAGATCACGCTCGCCTTTGCGCGCGCCGGCGCGGAGCTCGACCAAATGATCGCGCGGATCGGACAGATGCCGCTGCCGCCTTATATCGCCGGCAAGCGGCCGACCGATGCGCGCGACGCACAAGATTATCAAACTCTCTTCGCGGAACATCCCGGGGCGGTCGCCGCGCCAACCGCGAGCCTGCATTTCACGCCGGTCCTGGTCGGCGCCCTCGGCGCGCGCGGCGTCTCGATCCAAAAGGTCACGCTTCATGTGGGGGCGGGCACGTTCCTGCCGGTCAAGGCCGCGGATACCGCGGACCATAGGATGCATGCCGAATGGGGCGAAGTGAACGCCGCGACGGCCGACGCGTTGAACCAAGCGCGCGGATCGGGCGGACGCATCATCGCCGCCGGCACGACAAGCTTGCGGCTTCTCGAATCCGCCGCTGGGCCGGATGGCGCGATCAGAGCCTTCAGCGGTGATACGTCGATCTTCATCACACCGGGCTATGCGTTCAAGGCGGTCGATGCGCTGCTGACCAATTTCCATCTGCCGCGCTCGACGCTGTTCATGCTTGTCGCGGCGTTTTCCGGCCTCGATCTCATGCAGTCGGCCTACAAGCACGCGATTGCATCGGGCTATCGTTTCTACAGCTATGGCGACGCGTGTCTTTTGTTTCCCGCCTCGCCGAGGACCCCGACGTGAGCGAGGACTTCCATTTCAAGCTCGCGCATGGCGACGGCGAGGCGCGCGCGGGCGCCATCACGACATTGCGCGGAGTCATTCGCACGCCGGCCTTCATGCCGGTGGGGACGGCGGCGACGGTCAAGGCCATGCATCCCGAAGCCGTCAAGGCGCTCGGCGCCGATATTGTGCTCGCCAATACCTATCATCTCATGCTGCGCCCCGGCGCCGAGCGCATCGCCGAACTCGGCGGACTTCATAAGTTCATGAATTGGCCTTGGCCAATCCTGACCGATTCCGGCGGCTTCCAGGTCATGTCGCTCGCCAAGCTCAGGAAGCTCGACGAGAATGGCGTGACTTTTCAATCCCACATCGACGGAGCGCGGCATCTTCTGACGCCGGAGCGATCGATGCAGATTTAAGATTTGCTCGGCGCCGATATTCAAATGCAATTCGACGAATGCGTCCGGCTTCCCTGCGTCGAGGAGGAGGCGCGCCGCGCCATGCTTTTGTCGCTGCGCTGGGCCGAGCGCTCGAAGGCGGCGTTCGCGCAAAGGCCAGGGCGCGCCCTATTCGGCATCGTCCAGGGCGGCGCGAGCGAAAGCTTGCGGCTCGAAAGCGCTGCGGCTCTCGTGGATATGGGCTTCGATGGCTACGCGCTCGGCGGTCTCGCCGTCGGCGAGCCGCAAGAGGTCATGCTCGCGATGATCGAATGCGCCATGCCGAGGCTTCCGCGCGACAAGCCGCGCTATCTCATGGGCGTCGGCGCGCCGGACGATCTTCTTGAGGCGGTGCGGCGGGGCGTCGATATGTTCGATTGCGTCATGCCGACGCGCGCGGGGCGTCACGGCCTCGCCTATACAAGGCTCGGCCGGCTCAATCTGCGCAATGCGCGCCATGCGGTCGATCCGGCCCCAATCGATCCGCTATCGCCTTGCGCCGCGGCGCGGACCTATTCCCGCGCCTATCTGCACCATCTCGTCAAATCGGGCGAGATCCTCGGCATGATGCTGCTGACCGAGATCAATCTCGCCTATTACGAGGCGCTGATGGAGGATGCGCGGGGCGCGATCGCCGCCGGCCGCTTCGACGCGTTCCGCGCCGAGACGAAAGACGCGTGGCGAAAGGGCGAGGCGGGCGGCGGGTCGATTTGACTGTCCGCCACTTTGCTCCGCGAACGCCAAAAAGGGTCGAGCGCCCGATGCGATTTGAATACGGCGGCGTCGCGCAATCGCGGCTCCCGTCGCTGCAAGAAGGATCAGCTTTTTTGCGTCGTCGCGCGGCGGCTCACGCCGCCTATTCTGAAAACGGCGCGACAAGGAAGCCGCCTTGCCGCCAAGGCGCATTCGTCCCCCGAGCAAGCTTGAGGACGGTGTCCTCGCCAAGCGTGCGCCGATAAATATCCGCGTAAGATCCCACCGTCTTGACGACCTGCTTCTGCCAATCCGCCGCGAGGCCAAGCGATGGCCCATCAATTGGCAAGGCGTCGGCGCCGTGGGCCCGCCAGCTTCCCTCGCGGGTCTCGGCCCGGATCAAACTATGCACCGTCCAGGCGACAATCGCCGCCCATTGGCCATCCTCGCTGCTGGTGCTCGCGAGTATCGGAAATATATCCAACGGCTCGGGAAGTATGCGGCTTGCGAGATTATTGACGCCGCGCTGCTGGCGCGTCGCCGCGAGTTCGGTTTGCTCGTCGGCCAGCGCTTCGCAAAGCCGGACATTGTAGCTATCCGCCATCTCGCCTTGCTCGGAAAAGCTGATCCGGAAAAAGTCGAGATGTTTCGCCTCGAAATAGCCTTCAAGGCTGCGCTGCGGACCACCGCCAATCAGAAAGCAGATCTTCTTGCCTGTGAGATCCTCAACATGGCGCGCCGATGAGTTCTTGCGGAACCATGACGGCATGGGTTTGATAAAAAACAACAGGTCCGGGGATCAGTCCGCCCGCGAGCTTTTGTTCGACGATTTCAGAGGCGGCAAGAAAAAAAACCTCGTCCCTCGCCTCGCGAACTGCGTCATAGTCCTTTGGCGTAGAATAATCTCGCCACTCAAAGCGACCTTCCGGCCCGAGCGCGGCGACGGCGATCGCATGGCAGATTTCGACGTTTAATCCGACCCAATTATCGCCCACGGCAAGCGACGCCAGACCCGGTCGCTCGGCGCCTCCGCAATGAACGACGCCTTCTGCTTTCACGCGATCCAGCACGCCCCCTTGAGCGCAGGGCGGGGCGAAAAAAATCGCCGCGCACGCAGCCGTGACGAAGCAAGATGCTAATGAAGAGAAACGCAACCCATGGCTCCATGTAAATTCGTGCGAGTTGTTTGTCGAAAGACGTCGTGAGCGGCCCTTGCGCGCCGCTCATGTTTGACGCTCAGGATCAATTCGCCGCCGGATAGGTCGAAGGCAGGGGGTTGAAGCCTGTTGGAATTGTATTCACGATTCCTTGGCGAAGATCCTCGGTCACAATTCCAAGGCGGGCGCAGCCGCGTCCGCTGTAATGTGGGAAGGCGTTGATGACCGCGTCGGAGATCATCGCATAGCTCCCTGGCAATTCTGGTGACGCGCCCCTTAGTCGTTTCCAGTCGAAGGCGGAGAGCAAATCGCCGGAAATCGCCGAGTTGATATCGCGCGGTCCCAAATGCTGCTGCACGAAGCCATTGGGGCCATTGAAATTTGGTCCTTCCCCGGCGATCAACGCTTGCGCCTCGTCGGGTAGGCTGGCGAGCGGCGGGAGGTCGAAGATCTCATTGATCGTCTGGATGACCGCATTATGGTCGCCCTCGATATCGCTGATCGCATGCACTTTTGAAAATGGCGAAATGACGATGAGCGGCACCCGCAACCCGCGTGAAAGCGGCAATCCGTCCGGACCATAGGATTGAATGCGCGGCGGGACATGGTCGTAAAAGCCATCCGATTCATCATAGGTGATGATGATCGCGCTCTGTCTCCAGATTTGTGGGTTGCTTGCGACGGCGTTGATGACCCGCGCGGCCATGGCCTCGCTTATCTGTCGATCGCTATAGGATGGGTGGTCGTCATCGCCAGCCTTGGCGGCCGCGATTGCGGCGGCTTCCGCGGCGGGAAGGCTTGGATTAACATATGGCGGCTGCTTCGCGAGATTGGTGTAGCCGCCACGAATATAGAAGACGCCGCCATCGGAGGGGATGTTGTTGTTCTGCATGTCCGTGAAAAAATCGTTCAATCCACGGAAGTTATTGCGCAACGCTGGATTATTGGCGAGATAGCCGAAATATTGCGGACCTTGATGATGGCTGACATAGCTATTGTGGGAGGCGACATTGCCGGTATCGGTCGGCTCGAGATCATAACCTTCCTGGTACCAGCGCCAATTGACGGGCTTGCCATTCACTTGCTTGATGAAGGGAATGTCTTGTTGGATGTCAGCTTGATCCAACGTCGGATTTAGATCTTGTTGCATGACTTGGCTGACATTGCGTCCCGTCATGGTGAGCGGCAAGGACGCGAATGTCAGGTTCGAGGCGATGTTGGTGTCCGCGTAGGATTCTTTTGCGCCGGCCGGCTGCTTATTGGTCGCCGTCGTATCATATTGCGAGCCCCAGAAAGGTTGCGGATCATTGACGAGGGGCGGCCCTTGCGTCGTGCCGGAATGGTTGCCGACGACATAGGATGTCCCATTGGGTCCGTGCTTCACCCATTGCGTTTCGCCGGACTGGCCAGCGAGCATCGCGATCGCATTTGGCGTCGAAGGCGTGTCTTCCGTCGCAAAAATATTGTCGAAGAGGGTGAACCGGCTGGCGTATTGCCAAAAGAAGGGAATTGTGTCGCAATCGATATGCGACATTACGAGGCGGGCGAATTGTGTGCCCTGGGCTTCGTTGGCCGAGCCGCCTTTTGAAGCGAAGCGGCTGTATTCATCCAGCGCGAATTGATCAAGTTTGGCGGTATTATTGACCACGTCCAATTTCTTGGCGAGGCCGGTGTGGCTGTGGTCGACGCTATCCACCACATTCGAATTCTGGCTCGGACCAATGCGGAAGGGCTGAACCGTAACCGGCGAGCCGCTCACAAGATCGGTATAGGTCTGCGTGAAGCCAGGCGTATTCGCCGCCGAGCGCGGGTTTCGGCCATCCGAATAAATTCCGTTGGCGCCTGGAAACGTGCCAAATTCATTGTCGAATGAGTGGTTTTCGTTGAAAATTACGAAGACATATTTCACCCGCTGCCGCAAGGCTGCGATCATCTCGCTTCTGTTGCCGTCGATTTGTGGATTTCCATCAAAATAGGGCAGGATATCGGGAGTGAGATAGGGCTGAAAACGCCAACGGCCAGAACTCCCGTCTTCAGCCTTGACGCTTGTGACGATGACGGGTTGCGCCATCGCAACCGCCGCGACCAAACTGGTGCAGGATTTAAGAAATGTCCGGAACATATTTCTCCCCCGATGGCGTCGAAAATTACAACCGCGGGTTAAACATGTTCGAAGCTTCAGCTTGACGACTAATTCATGACGCTCTTGTGTCCGGAAAAGGCTATTCTCGACGCCGGGCGGACTTCGCTTTTTGGTCGCCGCGCGGGCGAATTGGGGTTCTAATCAGGTGCATCTCGCTTATTGCGGCGCTTGGGTCCGATGTTCCGGAATCCTGCTTTGCGGATGTTCAAGCTAACCCGCTCGCGCGGCGGCGAGTTATGGAGTGGAAGTCTTCGCTTGCTTCTCTCAGCCGCTTGAGAATTTCCATCGAGCCATAGCCATCGGCCGGAGCGGACTTGACGCTGATCTGGAAATCATGGATCGCATCGCGCGAGGCCTGTCCGAAGCGGCCATCGATCGTCCCCTTATAAAAGCCGAGCTTCTCAAGGAGGCGTTGAAATCTCGGCTTTTTGCGTCCGGCTGAGGAAAGTCTCACGGTCCGGCCAATGGCCGCTCAGATCAGGTCCGCCGGCGACGCGGCCGGCGAGCAAACCAAGCGAAAGCGCATAGGAGTCGGAGTTATTATAGGCTTTGAGCACCCAATAATTTTCCGACAGGAGAAAGGCTGGGCCCTTGGCGCCTGAAGGCAGGAACAGAGTCGCCTCTCCGGCGGAGGGAAGCGGGCGGCCGTCCGGCCTCGCGGCGCCGCGCCTGGCGAAATCTGTGAAGTCTCGATGCAGCGATCCGAAATCGAAGTCTTGCGGAAGTATGACCTCCATTCCCCAGGGCAGGCCTGGCCGCCAGCCGGATTGGCGCAGAAAATTCGCGATGGAGGCCAGGCTGTCTTGCGGCCTTCGCCAAATATCGGGAAAAGCCGATCCATCAGCGCTGACCGCATATTTCAGATAGGCTGAGGGAAGAAACTGCGGCCCGCCCATCGCGCCGGCCCATGATCCCTTCAGGGTCTCGCGGGACACATCGCCTTTGTCAAGGATGACGAGGGCGCTCGCCAATTCGTCGAGAAACAGCGCGCGGTCCTGGCGCATGAAGGCCAAGGTCGCGAGCGAGCGGATAATATCCTTTCCAGCCTGCGCTTTGCCATAATCGCTCTCGACGCCGAATGTCGCGACAAGGATCTCGCGGGGGACGCCGAACCGCTGCTCCATGCGCGCGAGCTCGGCCTCCCATTGCTTCAAGGCGTTGCGGCCGCTTTGAATGCGAAGCGCCGAGATCATTTCGGCGAGATAGGCGCGCAAAGGTTTGTCGAATTCGGCCTGCCGGCTTGTCGCCGTCGGCGCGCTTGGATCGGGCTCGAGCCCGTCAAGAGCGGCGTCAAAAGTTTCGCGCTTGACGCCTTTCGCCTGCGCGAGAGGCCAGATCAACTGCAGGAAGCTCTGAAACTCGGCGCTCGTCGGCGCGGGCCGCTCGGCTGCGCCGGATAGGGCTTGCGCCGCGCCAAGCATCGCCAGCCAGCAGAGCGTTAGGGCGGCGAGCTGGCGGCGCAAGGCGTAAAATCTCCGCCGAATCTTTGCTTCGTCACGTTAGAGCATGTTCGAAAACGAACGCCTTTGGCCTATTGCCGCTCGCTTGCTTGCGGCGAAGCCGAGTCGGACGGAGCGAGGAATGATAAAACGCCAACCAGCGGATTTTGCGGCTCGACGGGCTCCGGCGGCGGCTGGTCTGGAACGACTGGTGGAGATGACGCCGTCCGCAATGTGGCGAGCATTTTCTTTTGTCTTGCGGTGTAGTAATAGCCGGCGCTGAACAGTGTTACGGCGCGATCCTCGTCGCCATCTGCCAGCCTGTAGGCGTTGGCGAGATAAGGCACGGCGTAAGTGAGGTTGATTTTCGGGTCGAGCAGACCCTTGACGTCGCCCTTGTAGCCCATCTCGCGCGCCGTCGCATATTTGATCTGCATGAGGCCGAAGCACTGACGATGGACGACGCGCGGATTATACCGGCTCTCGCGCTTCACGATGCGATGAACGAATGAGGCGGGAACGCCATGGATCTCCGCTTGGCGGGCGATCATCTCGTCATAGGCCTTTGGCCGTTCGTCCGCGGTGGCGACGCCGACCGAGCAGGAGAGCGTTCCGGCGAACGCGCATAAGAATTTCCGCCACATAAGCTTTGTCCTCCGTGGTCCCTCCTTTATTCAGGATGGATTGCGGCTGGAAAAGGGCCTATGTGGCGTTGAAGCGCATTCGGTCGGGCCGTGTGGCTTTGGAGCCACAGACGATCACGGCCAGATCGCATGATCATATGAGCCGTGATTTCTTTATAGATGTCTAAATATTCAATAAAAAAGGGCGGTATTTTCTACATTCGCTTCAGCCGAATGAGGCGTTCGCGCTTTTCGCTTCAGAGGGCGCCGCGCGTCAGAGCTGGCGTTCGATCAACAGGCTCTTGATTTCCGCGATCGCCTTGGCCGGGTTCAGTCCCTTGGGGCAGGCCTTGGCGCAGTTCATGATCGTGTGGCAGCGATAAAGGCGGAACGGGTCCTCGACATCGTCGAGCCGCTCGCCGGTTGCTTCGTCGCGCGAATCGATGAGCCAGCGATAGGCCTGCAAGAGAGCGGCGGGTCCGAGATAGCGGTCGCCGTTCCACCAATAGCTCGGGCAGGATGTCGAGCAGCAGGCGCAGAGAATGCACTCATAGAGCCCGTCGAGCTTTTCGCGCTCGATCGGCGATTGCCGCCATTCCTTCTCGGGCGCCGGCGTCGTCGTTTGCAGCCAGGGCTCGATCGAGGCGTGCTGGGCGTAGAAATTGGTGAGGTCGGGCACGAGATCCTTCACCACCGACAAATGCGGCAGCGGGTAAAGTCTGATCGGTCCCTTGACGTCGTCCATGTCCTTGGTGCAGGCGAGCGTGTTGGTCCCGTCAATATTCATCGCGCAGGAGCCGCATACGCCTTCGCGGCAGGAGCGCCTGAAGGTCAGGGTCGGATCGATCCTGGATTTGATCCAGATAATCGCGTCGAGAACCATGGGCGCGCAATCGTCGCGATCAATGAAGTAAGTGTCGATGCGCGGATTGCTCCCGTCGTCGGGGCTCCAGCGATAGATGCGGAGCTCCTTGAGATTTTTCGCTCCGGCCGGCTTCGGCCATGTCTTGCCGGCGGTGGGGCGTGAGTTCGTTGGAAGGGCGAATTCAACCATTACATGCTTGTCCCCGATTGAGGATGTTACTGGATTGCGTCGTTTAGCGTAGAAACTTAGCTAGCTGAAAAATGTCTTCTTCGTCAGGAGCAATTTCTCGAACGGAGTCCATAATCTCTCGTGCCGGTCGTCCACCGATTTCGTTAACCATAATAGAATTGTCTGCATATAATGCATGTTGGCGTATCGCATCTAGCGTTGCTATCAAGATGTCATAAAATACAATCAAAGCTGCAAATGCGATGATTTTAAAGCGACAGCTTGCCAACATGGTCCCAAATTCGTCGGCAGAGAAGTTAAACGCCTTGATATGTGCGTCATATTTCCAATGAGCATGTGAACTAAGCCAACCATAGAACTCACCTGAAGTAACATAGTATCTTTTTAGCTCGCCTAAACTTTTCGTGGCGGATTGCGTAATGATTAAGTTAGAGTCCTCAAATTCATTTATAGCGCACACCCAGGCTAACTGCTCTAGAATCATGCGGATGATTGCCAAGCTCTCGTAAAGAGCTCCCTTATTCGCGCAACTGAATGCGCATTGAATTGAGTAATGTGAGCGCGCAAGGGTACCGTCGCCGATGACCTCTCCTAAACGGCCCGCTTTGCCGGCCTGTTGCCGCGCCCTAACACTGCGCTGAATAGTATTAAGGCGTTGTTTGACGGCACTGAGCACGGTAGTTTGAATATGACGATCTAATCTCTGATGAGGGCCTTGAACATAACTATTCTGTTCCAAAAAACGCTTCTTGTAATAATCTACCGATTGATTACCCAACTGATAGGACACGGAGGAGGCGCAAAGACGCTTCCACAACTCTTCTGGTAGATCCAAGGGTATCCCTATGGGCCAGGCGGCCTGATTTAGCAGCACTTCGAAATCCCGCTGTTGAAACAGCGGGAACTCGCGTCGAAGCCGCTCGTCAGGCTGATTTGGCACAATCGGCATGAAGCCTCAATACACCCGCTTCTTCGGTTCGATCGACTGGATCTCATTTGTCATCGTCTGGCTGTGCACCGGGCGATAATCGATCGACACCGTATGGGCTTTGGGATCGATCGAGGCGAGCGTGTGCTTCATCCAGTTGACGTCGTCGCGCTCGGTATAGTCCTCCCGCGCATGGGCGCCGCGCGATTCCGTGCGGTTGAGGGCGCCGGCCATGGTGACGACCGCCTGAATGATGAGATTGTCGAATTCCAAGGTCTCGACCAGGTCGGAATTCCAGATCAGCGAACGGTCGGTGACGTCAATGTGCTCCTTGGCGGCCCAGACCTCGCGGATCCGCCGCGAACCTTCCTCGAGCGACGCGCCGGTGCGATAGACGGCGCAATCGGTCTGCATGACTTTCTGCATCCGCAGCCGCAGCTCGGCGGTCGGTATATCGCCCGTGGCGTTGCGGAAATGGTCTAGGCGAGACAAAGCGAAATCGGCGGAATCGGCGGCGAGCTCCGGCTGTTTCGCGCCAGGCGTCACGAGCTCGGCGGCGCGCAGGCCCGCCGCGCGGCCAAAGACCACGAGATCGATGAGCGAGTTCGAACCCAGCCTGTTCGCGCCATGGACCGAGACGCAGGCGGCTTCGCCGATCGCCATCAGGCCGGGCACGACGCGGTCGGGATCGCCGTCTTTCTTGATGACGACCTCGCCATGAAAATTAGTCGGAATGCCGCCCATGTTGTAATGCGCGGTCGGCAACACGGGAATCGGCTCCCGGGTGACGTCGACGCCGGCGAAAATCCTGGCGCTTTCGGAAATGCCGGGCAGGCGCTCGTGCAGAATTTTGGGATCGAGATGTTCGAGGTGGAGATGGATATGGTCCTTCCCCTTGCCGACGCCGCGCCCTTCGCGGATTTCGATCGTCATCGAGCGCGAGACAATGTCGCGCGGGGCGAGATCCTTCACCGAGGGCGCATAGCGCTCCATGAAGCGCTCGCCTTCGGAATTGGTCAGATAGCCGCCTTCGCCGCGCGAGCCCTCGGTGATCAGGCAGCCGGCGCCGTAAATGCCGGTTGGATGGAATTGCACGAACTCCATGTCCTGCAAAGGCAGGCCGGCGCGCAGGACCATGGCGTTGCCGTCGCCGGTGCAGGTATGCGCCGAAGTCGCGGAGAAATAGGCCCGGCCATAGCCGCCGGTCGCCAGGATCACGAGCTGGGCGCGGAACCTGTGGATGGTGCCGTCATCGAGCTTCAGGCAGACCACGCCGCGGCAGCGGCCGTTCTCCATGATGATGTCGATCGCGAAATATTCGATGAAGAACTCGGTGTCGTGCCGCAGCGCCTGGCCATAGAGCGTGTGCAGCATGGCGTGGCCGGTGCGGTCCGCCGCGGCGCAGGTCCGCAGCGCCGGCGGGCCATGGCCGAAATCGGTGGTCATCCCGCCGAACGGCCGCTGATAGATGCGGCCGTCCTCGGTGCGCGAAAAGGGCACGCCCCAATGCTCGAGCTCATAGACGGCGGCGGGCGCGTTGCGGCAAAGATATTCGATTGAATCCTGATCGCCGAGCCAGTCCGACCCTTTGACGGTGTCGTACATGTGCCATTGCCACTTGTCCGGCCCCATGTTGGCGAGCGAGGCCGCGACCCCGCCTTGCGCCGCGACCGTGTGCGAGCGGGTCGGAAAGACCTTGCTGATGCAGGCCGTGCGCAGACCGGCCTTGGCGCAGCCGACCGTCGCCCGCAATCCCGCGCCGCCGGCGCCGACGACAATGACGTCGAAACTGTGATCGGTGATCGGATAGGCCATCCCATTATAGGCCGGGGCGGCGCTTCCGTTGGAGGCAGTGTTGAAGGCCATGCGAACGCCTTTCGAAAATTGATCCGCGCCGAAAATGAGTCCGCGGCGGCGGTCATGCGCCTTAGTTGCGGCTCGCGCCGATCAGGCGAGGCTGAGTTTCAAGACCGCATAAACGCAAGCCAGGCCGACAGCGGCCGCGAACAGGAGATTGGCGACAAGCGCCGCGTCCTTCAAATGCGGAGAATGAACATAATCGTCGATGATCGCCTGCATGCCGATCTTCATGTGATTGACGCCGGCCAGGATGAAAAGGAGCAGCAAAATGGCGGGACACGGTCGGCCGAGCTCGGCGCGGACCGACGCGTAATCCTTGCCGACCAGCGAGAGAATGATCCAGACGAAAGCGATCGTCAGCAAGGCGAGCGCGATCGAAGTGACGCGCAGGCGCCAAGCGTCCGCGGTCCCCGATCTCGCGGCGCCGAGGAAACGGACCCGGCTCGCCGCGCTTCTTGTCGACGGGGCATCATGCGCCATTGCGATAAACCTTTACTTTCCATTGGCGTTTCGCGGCCGCCGCGCGCGTCGCGAAATGCGGCCCCGAACCGTGCGCTTGTCGATGAAACAGGGCCTCTTCGAATGGGCGAGTGCTAATGAAATAAGAACGCGACAATCCAAACGGCCGCCGTCAACACGCCGCCGCCGATCAGGGTGGCCTGCGCCAGCCATTCGCGTTGCGGATGCGCAAATCCGTGGCCGGAGTCCCAAATCAGGTGACGTATGCCGCCTAAAAGGTGATGGAACAAGGCCCAGGTGAATCCGAACAGGATCAGCTTGCCGAAAAGCGAGTTCATGAAGGAAGCCGCCGTCGCGAACGCCTCGGCGTCGGACGAGGCGGCGATCAGGAACCAAGCCAGCAACAAGGTGCCGAAATAGAGCGCCGCGCCGGTGATGCGATGGGCGATCGACATCATCATGGTCAGCGTGGGGCGGTAGATTTGCAGATGCGGGGATAACGGCCGCCGGCTTTCCAGGCTGCCAGGGCGTAACTCGACCTCGGCCATTGATCTGTGACTCGCCCCCTTGGAATTCGATTTTTCTCCCTTAACGCAAACCGCGCCATGGAGCAATGTAAACGTCGCAGTGGAGCCGCATTCGCCGCGAAACGCGATCGAGAAGCGCAATTGAAACGCGCCGGCATGGGTTTCGCCTGGCGATCGCTCGCGCCGATCGCCGACGAAGCGGTCTCGCCGCGCCGCTCTTGGCGAACAGATGACGGCGTCGGCCGGCGCCAAATCAATTTCGGTCTGACGTCGGAAAAAGAATAAAGGGCATCGACTTTTTCGCCAGGATGATACAGCTCATCAATAGCGTGAGCGCATTAGCAATGGCATTCTCGGCAGCGGCGGAAGGCATGATCGTCAAAGGCGCCAAATTCATCCCTACTTTCGTGACCGCCGGATGGCTGGCGGTCACGCTGATCGGCCTATCCGCCGGGCTTATCGGCCCGTCGGCTTCGGCTGCGTCCGGCCGCGTCACGATCCAGTCCGGCGGCGTCGCGCGGACGGCGCTGTTTGTCGAGCATCGACGATTGAAGAAGGCCCGTCGGCCGGTCGTCATCGTTCTACGCGGCGGCAGGGACAAGGCCGGCCGCTTGCGGCGGGTCTTCGGCCTTGAGGAAATGGCGCGGTCATCCGGTCCCGTCCTGATCTATCCCGATCCTGTCGGGGGCCATTGGAGCGACGCGCCGGGGCCGGAAGCGGGCCGCGACGGGGTTTTTATCCGCGATCTCATCGCGAAGCTTGTCTCCGATGGAATAGCCGACCGACGCAGAATCTTCATGATCGGCGTTTCGAGCGGCGGCGCGATCGCCTTGCGTCTTGCTTGCGACGACGCCAACGCATTCGCCGGCGTCGCCGCCGTCCTCACCGCGATGCCGGCCGATCTCGCGGCGAGCTGCAAGCCGTCGCGTCCGCTCCCTTTCCTCATGATCGCGGGCACCGCGGATCCCATTGTTCCCTATCAAGGCGGCAAGGCCGGCTGGCTCGGCGGCAAGAGCGAGCTTCTTTCGGTCGATGCGACGCTCGCGATTTTCGCCAAGGCGGCGGGTTGCGGCGAGGGCCGCGCGACAACGGCGGTTCCCGACCGCGATCCGCGCGAGACCCGCGCCTATATCGATAAGTTGAACGGCTGCAAGGCGCCGATCGAGCTCGTCCGGATCGAAGGCGGCGGCCATGCAATACCCGGCCATGCGAGCTCCGCCGGCGTCGATTCGGCGCGCGGTCCGCGCAATAGCGACTTCGACAGCGCCAAGATCATCTGGGATTTCTTTCGCCGGCTCAGCGACTGAGTTTTTTTCGCGAGCGGTCGTCCTCAGGGGCGTCGCCGCTGGACAGTCGGGCCAGATCCGCTTGCAGGAGGCTGGCGTCGCCGGCCAGGCTCAATGTCTTCACCCGGCCGCTTGCGCCGGCCTCAATTCGCACCGAGGCTTGGGGGATGTGAAGCGCCTTGGCGATCAGCCGGATCAAGGCGTCATTGGCTTCGCCGTCTTGGGGAAGCGCGCGCACCCGAACCTTCAGAACTGTCCGCCCGTCGGAGAGCCGGTCGAGGCTCCCGATTTCGTCACGCGCGCTTTTCGGCGTCAGGCGCACCGAAAGGATGAGTTCGTCGCCTCGGGCGCTCCAAGGGACGTCGGTCAATGGCGACTTAGAAGACGTTTGGATAGATATAAGTCCAAATAATATCTTGGATCAGGAAAATAAGTAATAGCAAGATGACGGGAGAAATATCGATGCCGCCGAGATTTGGCGTGATCTGACGGATTGGGCGAAGGACCGGCTCGGTAAGCGCGGTCAATGCGTTCCAGATCGAGCGCACCAAGTCATTATGCACGTTGATGACGTTGAAGGCGATGAGCCATGACAGAATCGCCGAAATGACGATCAGATAGGTGTAAAGTCGCAAAAGCAGCAAAACGACGTCGAGAATAGCGCGCATGACGACTCCAAAGCACCAGCTCAGCATATTTCGTTTACCCGTCCGGAGCCGGGCTGGCAAGCCGGGGGCGCGGCCGTCACGGCCGTGAACTGATCCAAGGCAATGATCTTGCGCGGATCGCGTTGCTCGCGTAAACACCGCCGCGAGGGGCTGTAGCTCAGATGGGAGAGCGCTGCAATCGCACTGCAGAGGTCGGGGGTTCGAATCCCCCCAGCTCCACCAGCGCCATTTTTAAATAATTGATTCTCCATCCATTTTTGACGGCGATTTTGCCGCTTCCATGGGGGTCCTGACGGTCAGAGGCCGCATGGCGGCCAATGCGAGCGGCCTCGGACGTTCAGTCGCGGCCCACGGCCCAAATGCCGAAGTTTAAGTCGACGCGGCGAATTTTGCGCCGGCTGGCTCACAACAAGACGGCGTCGTTGAACACCTCCTTCGGATTCTCAAAGGCTGCGGTTCAATGAATATTTTAAACATTATAGCTTCGGTCGATCCCGAAGGCGGCGGTCCGATTGAGGGGATTATGACGTCGGCTGGGATCTTGCGGGAGCAGGGTTGCGACCGGGAGATCCTTTCGCTGGATTCGCCGAGCGATCCTTGGGTGAAGTCCTGTCCTTTGCCGGTTTATGCGATGGGGGTTCGGCATAAGGCCTATCCGGCGCTGCGGCGGTGGATTCCCTGGCTTCGCTATGGCTACACGCCGCATTTCGTGCCCTGGCTCAGGGCGAACGCGCGGCGCTATGACGCGATCATCGTCAACGGCCTGTGGAATTATTCGTCATTTGGGGCTTGGCGGGCGCTGCGCGGCACGGACACGCGCTATTTCGTCTATCCGCATGGCATGCTCGATCCCTATTTCAACCGGGTCCAGCCGTTCAAGCGCTTCGCCAAGCAGTTTCTGTGGTGGTTCAGCGAAGGCCCGCTGCTCGCCCATGCGGCGCGGGTGATGTTCGTGACGGAGGAGGAGCGGCAGCTCGCGCGCCATTCGTTTTGGCCCTATCGGGCGAAGGGTCGGGTGGTGCCTTACGGGATTGTCGACGTGATCGGCGACCCGAAGGCGCAAGAGGCGGCGTTCCGGGCCGCCTTCCCGCGCTTGGCGCAGCGCAATTTCGTTCTTTTTCTCAGCCGCATCCATCCCAAGAAGGGCTGCGACCTGCTGATCGAGGCTTTCGCCAAGATCGCGGCCAGGGATCCGAACCTGGATCTGGTCATGGCCGGGCCGGATTCGGTCGGCTGGGTGCGCAAGCTGCAGGATCTCGCCGCCGCCCGCGGCGTCGCCGATCGGATCCATTGGCCCGGCATGTTGAAGGGGGATCTGAAATGGGGCGCGTTCCACGCCGCCGCGGCCTTCGTCCTGCCGTCGCATCAGGAGAATTTCGGCATCGTGGTCGCCGAGGCCATGGCCTGCGGCAAGCCGGTGCTGACCACGTCGAAGGTGAACACCTGGCGCGAGGTGAGGGACAGCGGGGCCGGGCTGGTCGAGGCCGATGATCTCGAAGGCGTCGTCCAGTTGCTGGAGCAGTTCGTCGCCCTGTCGGCCGAGGAAAAGCAGACGATCGGAGCCCGCGCGCGCAAGGGCTTCATCGAGAAATTCGACCTCGGCGCCCTCGCCCCCCAGCTCATCGAAGTCTTGCGAACCAATTGAGGACGCGGCGTCGCGTCAGATCAGCCCCCGGGGTCAAATGGGCTCGTTTGATCGACAAGCCCGCAGCTTAAATTCAAAGGGCTGCCGCATGTCGGATTCGAAAAGCTCGAGCGACAGTGTTCGGGACGAGCTCTAGATCACGATAATTTTGGACTGATCTAATTCAAAATCATGAACATGATCGATTTCAAACGATTAGAGTGAGATGCAGCGGGCGAGGCCTGCCGGCTTTTCCTCATCCCGCTCCAAGCGAGAACCGACATGAGCAATTCCCTTTCCCGCTTCGCCACGCGCGCCGCCTATGGCGCGCCGGCAGCTCCCGCGCATCGCCTGGTATGTCGGCCACGGCATAGCCATGGCGCGGATGGCGCAGCGGGCGCGCGAGACGGCAAGCGCGCGGCCGCGCCCGCGGACCGATCGGCCCGTCCCCGACCGCAAGCGCCTTTTCGAGGATATTGCCGCGCTTGTGAAGCAGGACCTCGCCAATGTCGAGGCCGGCGTCTATCCGCTGCCGGCGGATCATGACGGATCCTGGCCGACGCTGCTCCGGCGCTCGCGCCTCTTTTTCGATGATCTTCCAGCGGTCCACCAGCGTCGGGAAAGCGGCGGCCACAGCGAAGTGCTGACCGAGGAGACGCGGGCGAAGCGGCCGCGCTATTATCTCCAGAACTTCCACTTCCAGTCGGGCGGCTGGATGACCGATGAATTGGCGCAGCGCTATGATACGCAGGTCGAGGTCTTGTTCAAGGGCGCCGCGAACGCGACAAGGCGGCAGGCGCTGCCGCCGCTTCACGAAATTTTCGCCGGACGCGATCAGCGCCAATTGAGGCTTGTCGACATTGGCTGCGGCACGGGGCGCTTTCTGGATTGCGTCAAGCAGGCCTGGCCCAGGCTTCCGACTATCGGGCTTGATCTGTCCGAAGCCTATGTCAGCGAGGCTAAGCGCCATTTAGCGCGCTGGTCGCGGAGCGATCTTGTCGTGGCCAATGCGGAATTGATTCCGCTCCCGGATGAAAGTCAGGACGCGGTGACGAGCATATTCCTGTTCCATGAGCTGCCGCCCAAGATCCGCCGGGTCGCGCTCGCCGAATTCGCGCGGGTGCTGAAGCCTGGCGGCCGCCTTGTCCTTGTCGATTCGCTCCAGCTCGGCGATGCGCCGGACTATGACGGCCTGCTCGAGCTCTTCCCACAGAGCTTTCACGAGCCCTATTACCTAAGCTATATCGAGGAGGATTTCGCCGCGCTTGGCCGGGCCTGCGGCTTGACCCACATTCGTGACGTGACGGCGTTTATTTCGAAAGTGATGGTTTTCGACAAGCTGGCGCGCGGCGGCTTAGCCTAAGCGGATAAAAAAGGCTGCCGATACGCCCTTGAAACGGCGCCCGAACCCCGGCACGAACGATTGGAAACTCTTCTCGCGGCCCTCGCCCTGAGGGTGCGCACCATTAACAAAGCCAACGAAAACAGTTCGGGGGAACGCCGCGCGAACGATCGGAAACCCGTGAGCGGGCGCGAATCTATGGGAGAAGCCCGGCGAAGTCATGCCCGCCGTCCGGCAGGAGCGGAAGCGGCTTGGCGAAAACCACGGAATTGAGCGGCAGCGGCCCGTAAAGATGCGGGAACAGCGCGCCGCCGCGCGAGGGCTCGTAGCGCAAGGAATTGTCGAGCTTCTTGGCATCGACCGCGATGAGCAGCAGATCGTCCGCGCCGCGAAAATATTTCTCCGCGGTCTCCTCAGCCTGGGCTTCGGTCGAGAAATGGATGAAGCCATCGGCGAGATCAATCGGCGCGCCGTCGAATCGGCCTTTGTCCTGAGCCTGCCGCCATAAGGAGGCGGGAGCGATTTTATAGATGAGATCCATGGTCGAGCCCCGTCCTCGTCAAGCGGCGGGTTCAGCCGCCTGCTTCACGTCATTGAGAAGCTTTCGCGCCGCGATGATTTCCTCGCCGCTGATCTCATGCGCGCGGTCGGCGAAGACATGCGAGCGGATGAGCGCGCCGCCGGCCTGCAGCGTCTTGATGGCGCCGCGCGTGCGATCAACCGGAATGACCGCGTCGACTTCGCTCCCGCTGACATAGATCGGCACGGCGAGCAGCCCGGAGCCGGGCCTGCGCCCGATCGCGGCGACGTCGATGAGTCCGCCCGAAAAAATCAACGCGCCGCCATAGGCGCGCGGGTTCCTGACCAGAAATTCCGCCGTGAGGCACGCGCCTTGGGCGAAGCCGCCGAGGACGATCCGGTCGAGGGCCGCGCCGCGCGCGCGCAGAGCCTCGACAAGGGCGCGATAATGGCCAAGCGAGTCCTTGAGCTTCGGTTCATTCTCCTCGAAAGGCTCAAGAAGGTCCTTCGGATACCAGACGCCGCCATCGGCGGCGGGAAGAAGATAGCGCACATGGGGGCAATCGATTTGAACGGCGAGGGCGCGCAGATGCTCCGGCGTCTGCCCATGGCCGTGCATCAGGATCGCCACGACCTCGGCCTCGGCCCAATCGGCGCCGAATTCGAGCGGATCTGAAAAACCCATGCGCGATCATCCTTCCGCGCGGCCAAGAATTCGGCATGTTCGCGCAGGAGATCGCCAGCGAGCGCGGCGGCGATCAGCTTGCGGGTCTCCTCGATTCCATAAAGGGCCACGAACGAGCCGAAGCGGGGTCCGCGAGCCTCGCCGAGCAGGACCGCGTAAAGCATGGCGAACCAATCGTTCGAGACGCCGGGGCGTTCCGGCGTTGCGCCCTTGGCCTTCATGTCCTGATAGCGTGGGATTTTTCTGGCGATATCGTAGAGCGCCGCTTGGATCTCTTCCGCGCTCGCGTCCTTGGCGAGCCCGGCGAGCGCATCCGACAATTGGCGCAAGGCGTCGCGCTCGAATTCGTCCGGCGCCCGATAGGCTTTAGCCGGGCGGACGAAATCGCGGAAATAACGCGCCGCATAAGAAGCCAGCCGGTCGAGACGCGGATGGGTCGCGGGCGAGACCTCCGGCGCATAGCGGCGCAGGAATCCCCAGAGCACGTGGGGGTCTTCGCTGTTCGCCACGGCGGCGAGGTTCAAGAGCATGCCGAAGGAGATCGCAGTTCCGTGCCCGCTCTCCGGACGCAAGATCTCAGGCCCCGGCGGCGCGCCGGAATGGATGTGCCAGACCGGATTGCCGAGCCGCTCCTTTGTCTCCTGCCTTGGATAGGCGTCGAGAAAGCCGAGATAATCGTCGACGGCGCGCGGGATCGCGTCGAAGTAAAGCCGCTTGGCGGCGGAGGGCTTCTGATACATGAACAGGGAGAGACTTTCAGGACTGGCGTAGGTCAGCCATTCCTCGATCGTCATCCCATTGCCCTTCGACTTCGAGATTTTCTGTCCCTTCTCATCGAGGAACAATTCGTAATTGAACCCTTCGGGCGGGGTCCGCCCGAGCGCGCGGACGATGGCGCTCGACAGCTTGACCGATTCGATCAAGTCCTTGCCGGCCATTTCATAATCGATTCCGAGCGCATACCAGCGCATCGCCCAATCGGGCTTCCATTGCAGCTTGCAACGCCCTCCGGTGACGGGCGTCGTAAAGCTCTCCCCGGTTTCGGGATCGCGCCAGGAGAGCGCGCCTTGGGCCGCGTCGATGGCGTCGATCGGAACCTGCATCACGACGCCGGTTTTCGGATGGATCGGCAGGAAAGGCGAATAGGTCGCCGCTCTTTCCTCGCGAAAGGTCGGCAGCATGATCGCCATCACCGCTTCGTAATGGGCGAGAATGTGCAGCAAGGCGGCGTCGAAACGGCCCGACGCATAATAATCCGTGGCGGAGGCGAATTCGTAGTCGAACCCGAATTGGTCGAGAAAGGCGCGCAAGCGGGCGTTATTATGCGCGCCAAAGCTCGCATGCGTGCCAAATGGATCTGGAACTTGGGTCAGCGGCTTGCCGAGATGGGCGGCGATGAGCGCCTTGTTCGGGATATTGTCGGGGACTTTGCGCAGCCCGTCCATATCGTCCGAGAAGGCGATGAGGCGGGTCGCGATCTCGTCCTGGGTCAAGACCCGGAACGCGTGGCGCACCATGGTCGTGCGGGCGACCTCTCCGAATGTGCCGATATGCGGCAGGCCTGACGGACCATAGCCGGTCTCGAACAGAACCTCGCGCTGGCCGGTGGCCTCGATTCGCCGCAAAATTTTGCGCGCCTCCTCGAATGGCCAGGCGTTGGCCTGACCGGCGAGCTCGAGAAGCGACGACATGGCGTTTTCCAGGATTGGCGAGAATTGCCCGGGCTCCATCGCGGAGGGCGAGCGGAAAGCGCCGACGATAGGAAGAGCCGGCCGGCGCGTCAATCGGTTCGGGCTGGCGGCGCGGCGCGATGCGGCTCTCCGCCGCCGTGCAGGCGCGCCCAGATCTTCCGCTTCACGAGATAAAGAAGAAAGGCGAATACGCCTAGATAAATCAGCACGCGAAAGCCGATGCGTTTGCGCTCCACCAGCTTGGGTTCCGCCGCCCACATCAGAAAGGCCGAGATATCCTTGGCGTATTGCTTGACCGTTTTTGGCGAGCCGTCGGCATAGTCGACGACGCCGTCGCTCAGCGGATTGGGCATGGCGATCTTATGGCCGGGGAAATATTCGTCCCAGCTTGGATCCTTGTCGTTCGTGTAGCCATTCAAGAGCGCATAAATGTAATCGACGCCGCGCTCCTGATATTGAATGATCGGATCAATGAGAAAAAGCGGGAACCCGCGTTCATAGGTCCGGGCCTTGGCGAGCAGCGACATGTCGGGCGGGACGGCGCCGAATGCGGCGCGCGCGGCTTGCTCGTTGGGGAACGGCGGAGGGAAATAATCGGAGAGTCGCCCCGGCCGCTCGAACATTTCGCCGGCCTCGTTCGGGCCGTCCTTGATCTTATATTCCTCGGCGAGCGCCTTCGCCTCAGCTTCGGAAAAATCCGGGCCGTCGGCGTCCATGAGGTCGCGGAAGGCGACCAGCTTCAGGGAATGGCAGTTTGAGCAAACCTCGCGATAGACCTTGAAGCCGCGTTGGAGCTGCGCCCGGTCATATTTGCCGAAGGGTCCGGCGAAGCTCCAGCTCTGGCGCTCGGGCGTCGCCGCCCCATGCGGTCCGGCCGCCTCGCCCTGCCGCGGCTCGCCGGCGGCGAAAGCAGTCCCAGAGCCTCCAGCGAAGATCGACGGAGCCAAGGTCGCGGCGGAGACGCCGAAGGCCAATCCGAGGGCGCGGCCGACACTGCTGCAAAGCCTCATGAGCTCGTTCCTTGTGAATATATTCGCGGCCGTCGTCTTCGCCGGTTACTGGCCCGGCAACGGCTTGGTCTTGGTCGTTAGGGCGGCCGCCTCCGCGCCCAGCACCGAATCCGCGATCGAGGCCGGTAGGGGCCGCGGCTTCTCGAACAGGCCGAGCAGCGGCAAAATCACCAGGAAATGGACGAAATAATAGACAGTCAGGATTCGCGCGGCCAAGACATAGCCGCCCTCGGGCGGCTGCGAGCCGCAATAGCCGAGCAGCAAGGCGCAGGCGACGAAGATCCAGAAGAAGATCCGGTAGAGCGGACGGTAGGCGGCGGATTTGACGCGCGAAGTGTCGAGCCAGGGCAGAAAGACGATGATGAACACCGCGGCGAACATGGCCGCCGCCCCGCCGATCTTCGAGGGGATTGAGCGCAGGATCGCGTAGAAGGGCAGGTAATACCATTCCGGCACGATATGGACCGGCGTCTGCAGCGGGTTCGCCTCGATGTAATTGTCGGCGTCGCCGAGATAATTGGGAACATAGAAGACGAACCAGCCGTAAAAGATCAGGAAGCAGACCAGCGCGAATCCGTCCTTGATGGTGAAATAAGGATGGAACGGCAGCGTGTCCTTGTCGCTCTTCGGCTCGATTCCGGCTGGATTGTTGGAGCCCGGGACGTGCAGCGCCCAAATATGCAGGACCACCACGCCGGCGATCATGAAGGGCAGGAGATAATGCAGCGCGAAAAAGCGATTGAGGGTCGCGCTGTCCACCGCGTAGCCGCCCCACAGCCAGGTGGTGACGTAATCGCCGACGAAAGGAATCGCGGAAAATAGGCTGGTGATGACCGTCGCGCCCCAAAAGCTCATCTGGCCCCAGGGCAGGACATAGCCGAGGAAGGCCGTCGCGATGGACAAGATGAAAATGATGACGCCGAGCAGCCACAAGACCTCGCGCGGGGCCTTGTAGGAGCCGTAGTAAAGACCGCGAAACATGTGGATGTAGAGCGCGAGGAAGAACATCGAGGCGCCGTTCGCATGCATGTAGCGAAACAGCCATCCGTAATTCACGTCGCGCATGATGTGCTCGATCGACGCGAAGGCCAGACTTGCCTTCCGGCGTGTAATGCATGGCGAGCACGACGCCGGTGACGATCTGCGCGGCCAGCATGAAAGACAAAATGCCGCCGAAGGTCCACCAATAGTTCAGATTGCGCGGATTTGGGAAGACCACGAAGGAGGCATGGAGAAAGCCGACAATCGGCAGCCGGCTTTCAAGCCAGCGGGCGGCCGCGCTTTTCGGGACGTAGGTCGGATGTCCGCTCATGCTCTCGTCTCTGCTCGGGGGCTCGTTCGTGGCTCGGCGTATCCGGCGCTCGCCGGCAAGGCCTATCCTATCTTGACTTTGAAGTCGCTCAACGAAGGCGTAGGGAGGAATCGCGAGATTATAGGGAGCTGGGCCCTGCCTGATGCGGCCAGCAGGAATCATAGACCGAACCGTGGCAAGGACAGAAATAGCCGCCCTGGAACGGGCCGTCATTGCCGAGCGGCACGCAGCCGAGATGGGTGCAAATGCCAATGACGACAAGCCATTCCGGCTTCTGGACCCGTGATTGATCGGTCGCCGGATCGGGGAGCTCGGCGAGCGGCGCGGCGCGCGCGGCTTCAACCTCGACTGGCGTGCGATGCGAGATGAAGACCGGCTTGCCGCGCCATTTGACTGTGACGATCTGGCCTTCCGCGATATTGCTTATATCGACCTCGGTCGAAGCGGCGGCCAAAGTGCTGGCGTCGGGATTCATCTGGTCGATCAGGGGCCAGACCGCGGCGCCAGCCCCGACCACGCCGACCGCGCCGGTCGCGATGAACAGGAAGTCCCGTCGAGTCGGCCCGTCTTGTGTGTGTTCGTCCGCTGTCGCGCTGGCCGCCATCAAATCCTCATACTGGAGCGCCTCTCAAGGTCTAGGACCTATTCAAGCGCCGTAAAAGAATCAATACCTTTAATGCCGCACCGCTAAGCTTGCCCCTTTTTTGGACGCAAGGCCACAGAGGATGGATGAACTATTTCCGCCGAATGTGACAGTTCTTCCCAATCTGCGCTCTATTCGCCCACGCCGTAGGAAAGTCTCGCATAGGCATGCCGCCCGACCAAGCTGCGCCGCTCATGATTGCGCTATACCAGCCCGACATTCCGCAAAACGCCGGGACGATTTTGCGCATGTGCGCTTGCCTCGGGCTTGGCGCCGCGATCATTGAGCCGGCGGGCTTTCCCGTGAGCGACAGGCATTTTCGCCGCGCTGGAATGGATTATCTCGCCCATGTCGATCTTGTCCGGCATCCGTCCTGGACCGCTTTCGACGCTTGGCGGCGCGCGCGCGGTCGGCGCCTTCTCCTCTTGTCGACGAAGGCCAGCCTGCCCTACACCGGCTTCAGCTATGCGCCGGGTGATATTTTGCTTGTCGGACGCGAGTCCGCCGGCGCGCCGGCGGAAGTCCATGCCGCCGCCGCCGCGGCCCTGGTTATTCCGCTCGAGGCGTCGATGCGCTCGCTCAATGTCGCCGTCGCGGCGGCCATGGTGGCGGGGGAGGCCCTCCGGCAAATTCGCCCGATTGGCGCCTCCTGACGGGCGAAAAAACGGATTTGATCCATCGAGCGGCGTGAGACGCCGCTAGTCCTCGGCCTGCGCGCCGAACCAGCCGCCGTGAGGCGCAGGGCTCGATGGAGATGAAGGGCAAGTTGCGATTTCTCGCGCCCGCGCCAGTTATCTCAAACACCAGACTTTAGGCGCGATCAGGCCAACTGGCTCGGCCGGGCGCGTCTCGTGTGAGAACACACCTTTGCGTGGGTTAACGCGATTTAACTTTCCTCATGCTGAAGGGGAGGGCGTCATGTCGGTTTTTCAGGAAAATTTGAAAGCGTCGCTGCAGGTCGCATTCGATTTCGTCAAAGTCTCCGTCGCGCTTGTGCTCGGAGGCGTCATCATCGCCGTCGCTGTGGCCGATTTCAAATCCATTAGCGCCGCGTCGCGACAATTTCTCGCAAAAGCCGGAGACGCCAGGGAGCTTGACTTCGCCGGCTTCAAGGTGAGCCTCAACGAGGACAGCGTGACCGAGGCGCTGGCGGAATACGCCGCCGATCCAAGCGAAATTTCGCCGGATGTCACGGAAGCCATTCGGGCGCTCACGCCGGATGAATTCGCCAGACTCATGGATGTCGGCCAGCTCGACGGCCTTTGCCAATATCAGGCGCCGAACGCCAAGATGCGCGCGGATGTCGCGCTCGATTATGGATTGGCCGAAAAAGGGCTGACCTGGATCGCCGACAGCCCCGACACCTTGGCGAGCGTCAACGCCTATCTCGCCGAGAAGGCCGCGGAGGGAGACCGGGGCGCGAATGGACGCGCCCTCTCATGCTACGCCATGACGCTGACCGATCTCGGCCGTAATGTTAAGACCGGCTTGGTCCAGTCGTTCAAGACTGCTTTCGATCCGGGTCGCGAGCGAAGCGCGCCGGCCCCCAAAAGGCGCGACGTCGCGCGAGAATGAGTCCCGGCGAAACCCGGAACGCTTCCGGACAAGATGCGCGTCCGATCGGCGGGCGTTCCGGTTCAAGTCGCCGGCCTGAGCCGGAATCGACAAGGGCGATCAGTTTTTTAGAAATTGGCGCGGCGCCGTTTGATTTGCCGCAAGCACGATCTTCGCCTAACAGCCTAGCCTGCTCCGCGAGAAAGACTAGGAAAGCCGAGGCGAATGGCAGACTCCGACGTAAGCGACCGGCGCAAGAGCGAGGCGCGTGCTTGGTTCGAAGCGCTGCAGGACAAAGTCATCGCGGCCTGCGAGCTGTTGGAGAGCGAGGCTCCGGGGCCTTTCGTCAGGCCGGAGGCGCCGGCTGGGCGGTTCGCGATAAAGCCCTGGCGCAGAGCGAACGAATCCGGCGCCGGCGGCGGCGGCGGCCGCGCCGCTCATCTCGCGGGCCGCGTCTTCGAGAAAATGGCGGTTCACACCTCGACGGTTTTTGGCGCCTTCCCGCCGGATTTCGCCAAGCAAATTCCAGGAGCCGAGTTGGATCCGCGTTTCTGGGCCTCCGGGATCTCGCTGATCGCGCATCCTTGGAACCCGAATGTGCCGACCGTGCATATGAACACACGCTATATCGTGACCAGCAAGGCGTGGTTCGCCGGCGGCGCCGATTTGACCCCGGTGCTCGATCGAAGGAGGGTCCAGACGGACCCCGACGCGCGGGATTTCCACGCCGCGATGAAACGCGCCTGCGTCGGCTCCGAAGCGGTCGCCGACTACGAAAAATTCAAGCAATGGTGCGACGAATATTTTTATTTGAAGCATCGCGACGAGCCGCGCGGAATCGGCGGCATATTCTATGATTATCTTGACTGTCCGGACGACGACGAATCTGTGTTCGAGGCTAATTTCGCCTTCACCCGCGCGGTCGGAACGAGTTTCCTCTCAATCTATCCCGACCTCGTGCGGCGCAATTATGCGCTCAGCTTCACCCCGGCCGACCGTGAGGAGCAGCTCATCCGCCGCGGCCGCTATGTCGAGTTCAATCTTCTCTACGATCGCGGCACGATTTTCGGCTTGAAGACCGGCGGCAATGTCGAGGCCATTTTGTCGTCGATGCCGCCGCTCGTGATGTGGCCCTAGAGCGCTTCCTTTTCGATCAGATGGAAATCATCTAATCGAAAAGGAAGCGCTCAAATTCAAAGAGTTGGATCATCTTCTGATCGAAAAAATCGGTCAACTTTTTCGGAACACTCTTTTGTCAAGCCAAGGCGATCGCGGCCGCATAGCCGGAGGGGATCTCAACGGGCTCGACGACGATGGCGCCGAGCGCCGGCGAAAAGCAGTTGGGGTGGGGACGAACGCGGTAGCCGGCGAAGGTCAGTTCGACCGAAAAATCCTTCAGATGGGTTGTGATCCCAACGCCGAACGCCTTTAGGACCGCTTCCTTGCAAGTCCAGATCTTGTAAAAGCCCTCAATCCGCGCGGCGCCAGCGAGCCCCGAGAGGAATTCGTGCTCGTCGGCGCAATAGAATGAACGCGCCAATTCGAGCTCGTCCAGATTGTCGCGCATCAGCTCGATATCGACCCCGATCGGCCGATCCGAGATTCCGATCAGCGCATGGGCGCCGGAGTGCGACACATTAAAGTGTGGTCCTCGGAAATGCGGTCCGGAGTCGTCGGCTAAATACGGCTTTCCATTGGCGCCTGTCGCGAAGGCGATGTCTTTCGGGCCGCGCCCGGTCGCCGCGCCGAGCAGGCTCCGCAGCGCCGCGCGGGTCAGGATGAACCGCCGCCGATCCTCGGCGCGGAGAAAACGCTCGGCGCGCGCGATCTCCTCGGCCGACAGAAGAAGGGCGTGCTCCCTTTCGAGCCCCGCCGCATCGGCGAGGCCGAGGAGCCAAAGGTTCGCCGCGCCGTCCTTCGGCTGGAGGCGGCGCAAATCAAAGCCGGCTTCGGCGGACCGGGCTTGAGCGGAACGATCTCGCATTGGCGCGAATATTAGTTCATGGAGTCGAACGGGAATAGGTCTATTTCCGCATTTCGCACCCGGCGCGCCAGGGGCGCTCTTGCGCCTGAAAGCTTGCTCTGCGACGACGGCCCTTAAGATGGCCTTGAAAGGTTTTGCTCTTCCCAATGGATGATCTTCACCTAAGCGCAGCGCGGTTTTTCGACGCGCTCGCGCGCCCGATCTTGTTCGGCATTGATCCTGAGCGCGCGCATGAATTGGCGCTCTGGGCGCTCCGGGCCTGTCCCTTGCCGCGCGCCAAACCGGACGACCCCCGCCTAGCGATCAGCGCTTTCGGCCTCGATTTTCCTAATCCGCTTGGGCTTGCGGCGGGCTTCGACAAGAATGGCGAGGTCGTCGACGCAGCCTTGCGGCTTGGCTTCGGCTTCGCCGAGGTCGGGACGGTCACGCCGCTCGCGCAGGACGGCAATCCGCGTCCGCGCCTGTTTCGACTGACGCGCGACCAGGCGGTGATCAATCGGTTCGGCTTCAACAGCCAAGGCCATGCGGCCGTCCATGCCCGTCTCGCTGCGCGCGCGGCGAGGCCTGGTCTGGTCGGGGTCAATCTAGGCGCCAACAAGGACTCTTCCCATCGCGCTGCGGATTACGCGCGCGGGATCGAGGCCTTCGCCGATGTCGCCAATTATTTCACGGTCAATATTTCCTCGCCCAATACGCCCGGCTTGCGGGATTTGCAGCTCGCCGGCGCCCTCGACGATCTTCTCGCCCGCGTCCTGAGCGCCCGCGACGCGGCCGCCGAGCGCTTCGGGCGCAGGCCCATATTGGTGAAGATCGCGCCGGATCTGTCGCTCGCGGAGCTCGACGCCATCGTCGCATGCGCGCGGGCGCGGAAAATCGACGGATTGATCGTCTCCAACACCACCGTGGCGCGGCCCGCGTCCCTCATTGAAACAGAGCTCGCGCGCGAGCCGGGCGGCCTGTCCGGCCGGCCCTTGTTCGCGCTTTCGACGCGGATGCTGGCGGCGGCCTATCTGCGGGTCGAGAATCAGTTTCCCCTGATCGGCGTCGGCGGCGTCGATGGCGCGGAGGCCGCCTTCGCCAAGATCGAAGCGGGGGCGAGCCTCGTGCAGCTCTATTCGGCGCTGGCTTTCAAGGGGCCGGCTCTCGCGGGTGAGATCAAGCGCGGCCTTCTTGGCCTCATCGCGCGAAAATCCTATCCGCGGCTCGCCGATGCGATTGGCGCGGAGGCCTCGGATTGGGCCAGCGGAAAGGCCGCCGCCGCCAATTTCAGGTAGCGCCACACTTGGCTCAGCCCGCGCGCGAGAAGAAAAATAAGGAAGGCGGTCCAGAGGCCGGCATTGCCAAAGGGTCGCGCCAGATAGAAGGAAAATACATAGAGGATGAGCGATATCAGCATCATGTTGCGCATGTCGCGGGTCCAGGTCGCGCCGATGAAGACGCCGTCGAATTCAAAGGCGAGCGCGCCGGCGAGCGGCGTCAGCGCGGCGAAAACGAGATAGTCGCGGGCGTAGGCGCGCACGTCCTGGTTGGTGGTCAGAAAATCAATGAAGGAGCCGCCGGCCGCGAGCGCCAAAGCCGATGCGACGGAGGCGAAGGCGAGGCACCAGAACAGGGTCAGGCGCACCGCCGCGCGAAATCCGGCGCCGTCGCGGGCGCCGACCGATTGGCCGCAGAGCTGCTCGGCCGCCGTGGCGAAGCCGCTGAGGAAATAGGCGGAGACGAGAAACAGATTGAGCAGAATGGAGTTGGCGGCGAACCGCGTGTCGCCGCCCCGCGCGCTTTGCGCGGCGAAGAAGCCGAACGCGCCAAGCAGCGCGGCGGTTCGGATCATAATGTCGAAATTCACCTCGAACATCCGCGCGAGCTGGGCGCGGTCGAGCATGATCCTGCGTTCGATCGACCAAAGCTCGCCAAACATGCGCCGCAAGACGAATAGGCTGGCGACGGCGCCGAGCCCCTCGGCGAGCAGCGTGCCGATCGCCGAGCCGCGCACGCCAAGCTCCAAGCCATAAACGAGAGCTATGTTGAAGGCGATGTTGATGAGATTGACGAAAACCTGAAGGGCTAGGGCTTCGTCGGTCCGGCCGCGCCCGGTGATCGCGCCGAGCGCGACATAATTGATGAGGACGAAGGGCGCCGACCAGATCCGGATGTCGAAATAGAGCCGCGCCGCCCGCGTGACCTCTGGGCTCGCGTCGAGCGCGGTGAAGCCGACTAAGGCGATCGCCGGCTGGAGGCAGATCAGGCCGATCCCGACGCCAAGGCCGACGATCAAGGCGCGGGCGAGGGTGGCGCGCTGCTCGGCGAGGTCGCCGCTCCCATGCGCTTGCGCGGTGAGGCCGGCGGTTCCCATGCGCAGGAAGCCGAAACTCCAGAAGATGAAATCGAAGATGACCGCGGCGGCGGCGATCGCGCCGAGCAGATGCGCCTCTCCGAGCCGCCCGATCACGGCGGCGTCGGCGACGCCGAGCAAGGGCGTGGATAAATGCGCAAGCGTCATCGGCACCGCCAGCCGAAGGATTTGGCGATGGTTGACCCGCGCGGGATTGGCCTCGGCGCCAGCCTCTTGGCGCAAGATGGCGGCGGAGGGCTTCAGCGGTCGCCGCGCATGTTCAAAAGCCGCAGGACGAACCACACCGGAACCACGATCGCGGCGCCGACGAGGACATAATCCAGGACCTCTCTGACGGCGTCGAAGCCGAGCGCCCAGATGCGGTTAATGAATTGAATGGCCCCGCGAAAAATGTCGATCGGGCGGATGTCGAGCCACATCAGGAATGCGCCGACGATCAAGGACACGAAGAAGAGGCGCAGGAAAACGCTTCCGGGCGAGCCGCCAAGGAATCGCGCGAGCGGGCTCTCGTCGCGCCGCCAGCGTGGGTCTTGCCGCGAGGACGCCTCGGTCCAGCGCGGCGGCGCCTCGGGCGCGGAGGGGCGATCGTCGCTCATGCAAGTCCTCGATAACGAGAGAAGCAGGGCAGGGCTTTAGCCATAATTCAATTGCTCGGGGCGCCAAGATCACATCAACTCCACCGCCAGCGCGGTCGCCTCGCCGCCGCCGATGCAAATCGCGGCGGCGCCGCGTTTCAAGCCATATTTCTTCAGCGCCGCAAGCAGAGTCACGACGATTCGCGCGCCCGACGCCCCGATAGGATGCCCGAGCGCGCAGGCGCCGCCATGGACATTGACTTTCTCATGCGGCAGCGCGAGCTCGCGCATCGCCGCCATCGCGACGACGGCGAAGGCCTCATTGATTTCAAAAAGATCGACGTCCGGCAAGCCCCAGCCGGTCTTATCCATCAATTTTCGCAAGGCGCCGATTGGTGCGGTCGGAAACTGATCCGGCGCGTCCGCGTGGCTCGCATGGGCGCAAATCGTCGCAAGAGCGTCGACGCCCCGCTTTTCGGCCTCCGAGCGGCGCATGAGCAGGAGCGCCGCCGCGCCGTCGGAAATCGAGCTCGAATTGGCGGCCGTCACCGTTCCCCCCGCCTTGAACGCCGGTTTCAACACGGGGATCTTGTCGAGCCTCGCCCTGAGCGGCTGCTCGTCATGCAGAACTGTTTTGTCGCTCTTGCCCGCCGGCGCCGCCACCGGCGCGATCTCCTCGCGAAAGCCGCCGTCCTGGATCGCCTTTTGCGCCCGTTGGAGCGAGGCGATCGCATAGGCGTCCTGCGCCGCGCGGGTGAATTGAAAGGCTTCGGCGCAGCGTTCGGCGAAGGCTCCCATCGGCAAGCGCTCCCCATAGGCGTCCTCGAGCCCGTCGAGGAACATATGGTCGAGGAGCTTGCCATGCCCCATGCGATAGCCGGCGCGGGCGCGCTCGAGGAGATAGGGGGCGTTGGTCATGCTCTCCATGCCCCCGGCGACGATGACGTCGGCGGTTTCGGCGCGCAAAAGATCATGCGCGAGCATGATCGCCTTCATGCCGGAGCCGCACATTTTATTGATCGTCACGCAGCCTGTCGCCGGCGTCAGGCCCGCTTTCAGCGCCGCCTGACGCGCCGGGGCCTGCCCTTGTCCGGCGGAAAGGACGCAGCCAATGATCGCTTCGTCAACCTCCTGCGGCCGCAGGCCGGAGCGGCCAAGCGCGGCCTTTATCGCCGCGGCGCCTAGGCTCGACGCCGGGAGATCCTTGAAATCGCCCTGAAATCCGCCGATCGGGGTGCGGGCGGCGGCGGCGATGACGATCGGATCAGGGTTTGGCATGGGGATTTCGGCTTTCCAGAGCGTCAGTTTTGCGCCATCGAACGGTTATATAATGCTCCAGCGAGACTTTGCCGCGAGCGGAAGCCTGTTCGCCTTCCCGCCGGCGAAATGTTTTAGCGCCGCGCTTAGTGTAATGCCGAAAAGGATGAGACATGGAACGCATTCTGGTGCTCGTGCGCCATGGCCAGAGCGAATGGAACCTGCAAAATCTGTTCACTGGCTGGAAGGACCCGGGTCTCACCGTAAAAGGCGTCGAGGAAGCGCGGGCCGCCGGCCGAAGCCTCAAGGCGCGGGGGCTCGACTTCGATCGCGCTTTCACGTCCAATCTCCTGCGCGCCCAGGATACGTTGAAGCTGATCCTTGCCGAGCTCGGCGCGCCCCATGTCCCCACGGCGCAGACCCTCGCCCTGAATGAGCGCGACTACGGCGATCTGTGCGGCCTCAACAAAGACGACGCGAGAGCGAAATGGGGCGACAAGCAAGTCCATCTCTGGCGCCGGTCCTATGACGTCCAGCCGCCGGGCGGCGAAAGCCTGAAGGACACCGTGGCGCGGGTCCTGCCCTATTATATTCAGACCATCCTGCCGAGCGTGCTGCGCGGCGAGCGGGTCATCGTTTCCGCGCATGGCAATTCGCTGCGCGCGCTCATCATGGTGCTTGATGGGCTGACGCCGGAGGCGATCCCCAAGGTGGAGCTCGCGACCGGGCTTCCGTTCGTCTACCGGCTGAAGCCGGATTTGACGGTCGAGACAAAGGACGTGCTGACGCCGTGACGGCGTAGGCGAAGGAGCCCCATGCGGGATTTGCTTGAGTCCGCCGAGCCGGGGGCGCGGATCCGTCTGGCCCCTGGCCTGGTTTACCTGCCAGCCTATCTTGACGCGGCCGCGCAGGTCGCACTCGCCGCCGAGGTCGCGCGCGTCGTCGCAGCGGCGCCGTTGTTTCAGCCGCGCATGCCGCGCAGCGGCCATCTGCTTTCGGTGAAGATGAGCAATTGCGGCGCACTCGGCTGGTTGACGGATCGCGACGGCGGCTATCGCTATGCGGCGACTCATCCCGAGACCGGCCGGCCCTGGCCGCCGATTCCGCCGCGCCTTTTGCGGCTTTGGCGCGAGACCGCCGATTACTCACATCCGCCGCAAGCCTGCCTCGTCAATTTCTACGACGCCAAGGCGCGCATGGGCCTGCATCAGGATCGCGACGAGGCGGATTTCTCCGCGCCAGTCGTTTCGATCTCGCTCGGCGATCCTTGCGTCTTTCGATATGGCCCTCGACGCAATGACGCCGCCAATAGGCTGGAGCTGCATTCCGGCGACGTGGTGGTTCTCGGCGGCGCGGCGCGGCTTTACTATCATGGAGTTGATAGAATTTTGGCCGGCGGCTCCGCTCTGCTTCCCGGCGGCGGCCGGATCAACCTGACCCTGCGGCGGGTGACGCGGCCCTAGGACATTGCGCGCTGGCGCCGCATTAACAGGTTGGATCCTATACGATCGGCGCTGAGCAAGTCGGCGTTGTCTTTCCGCGCATTTGGTCGGGTTGCGCCGTTTGCAGACGTTTGCGCCGAAGCAAAGGGGACATTTGGATAGCCGCAAGTTCGACCGCTACGCTTGACGGCGGTATAGTCCGGTGTGGAAGTGATAGTATGTCACCGTGGCCACCGCGGCTACGAGCTTGCGGCGCCTTGTGGGGCTTATCACTTCCGCAGCAACCGGCTGAAAGCCTGCTGATCGTTAGCGATAAGGACCCAAAAGACGAATTATCAGCCTTCCATCGCTTGCATCAGCGCGGCGATCTTAATTGTCGCGAAATTGGAGAAGGTGTCGGACACCGCATATGGCAAGATGATCTGATCATTGTGCCGCATGGCGCCGCATGTGTAGACGACATTGGGGACGTACCCCTCGCGCTCGGAGGGTTCGGGCCGGACCAGCGGCTCGCGCGACCGTGCGAGGACCTTGGAAGGGTCCTTTTTGTCGAGAAGCACCGCTCCGATTGAATATTTCCGGATAGGACCTACGCCGTGGGTCAGGAGCAGCCAGCCGTCGTCAAGCTCGATGGGCGACCCGCAATTGCCGATTTGCACAAATTCCCATGGGAACCGCGGCTTCAAAATAACTTGGCCGCCGTCCCATGTGTATAAATCGTCCGAATAGATAAGGTAGAGGTTCTCATTGTCCTGTCGGCCGATCATGGCGTATTTGCCGTCGATTCTTCGAGGAAACAACGCCATGCCCTTGTTGCGCGCGGCGGTTCCCCTCAGGGGCGACATCCGGAAGGATATGAAGTCGGTCGTTTCGAGCAACTCGGATCTGATCGCCTTGCCGCTATAGGCGGTATAGGTCGCGTAGAAAGTCTTTCGCCCAGATCTTCGTCGAATTCAACGAAGCGGGCGTCCTCGATGCCATTCGCCTGCGATTCGGTGACGGGAAAAATCACCCGCTCGCTGATGTGCTCATCCGGCGTGAAAATGACCTCGAGATAGTCCCCATCCGGGCCTGGTATCCGGTGACGCACTCTGGGAATTGAAGCAAGACGCGCTGTCGGATCGACGGTCACGCGACCATCGGCCGCGATCGATCCTGATCGAAACGTCAAGGAGGAAATATGCCCTTCCCCGACCGCGCGAAGACTGAGGATGAAGCGCCGCCCGCTTTCCGGGGCGCCGGACTGATCAAAATGGGAGACAATGCTTGGATTGAACAAGGCCGAGGCCTCGAACGAATATTCGTGCATGAAATAGGCGCCGACCAGTTGTCGCTGTACCTTACTGAAAGTGGAGTGAGCAGCAAAGGCGCTTTCCATTTCGTCGGCGCGCCGCTCGAAGATCTCCAGAAGGTTGCGGTGGCGACCTTCGAAATTTTCGAGGACATCGGCCAATTGGCTGGCCGCCGCCTCGACACCGAGCGCCAAAACCCGTTCGACGATATGGTTGGCGCGCGTCTTGTCCGTTGGGTTGAGATCGCGCGGCTCGGTCGCTGGCTTGAACGGGCGCACGACGACCCGCGCGGGATCAGGGCGCAGAAAGAGAGCCTGCCGGTTCAGGAAGGTGACTTGTGACAAAGCGCCCTCGGCTTGTTTGGAGGTGAGTTTCAGCGACTTCAAGCCGAAAAGCCCGAAGCGGCGCAAGTTTCGCGCGATCCTCGCTCACGAGAGCAGGCTGACGGATCTCCGCGAGGCTGAGAAGGTAGGACACGACGGACTCGCCGCCTCTATTCTCATTTGCGCGGTCGCGGTGCAACCCGTCGCGACAGCTTCCGGTCTCCACATCGACCAACGGGACGGACAGATCATTGGCGCCAAGATACCATGCGAAGGCTCGCGCCGCGCCGGCGCGCCATTGGCCCTCACGATCCGCCCGCGACGCCGCGAGGCAGGCCGAGATCGTCGCCGCGGCTTCCAGCGGCTGCTGATCGAAAGGCTTCGGCGGCTTTCGCCGGTCGCCGAAACTGTCAGAGCCGACTGGCCTGAACAAGCCTTCCGGCGTTGTCTGTATCGTCATGAGCCAACGCAAGGATCTCAAGCCGGCATCGAGATAGACGGGCGTCCTGGTGGAAATCCCGGCGACGATCAGGGCTTGAGGCAAACGCGCGTTGTCATAGGCGAGCACATCCTCGAACCAGGTCCAATCTTTCGTCTCGAACTCCGACAAGAGGGAAATCAGCCTATCGGCGAGGAGACATCGGAAGCGCTGGGCGAACGAATCCGTCGCGGCCGCGGCGCAATAGGCGTCGAGCCCAAGCAGCGTGAACGCCCACGCGCGCGGCGAAAGAAAACTTTCGACCGTCGGCAGAGCTTCCGCGAACAGTCCCGCGGCCCATCTTCGCCGCGACGCGCTAAAATCCCGTCGCGCGCATTCGCCGAGCGCCCAAAGCGTCCGCCCGTGGCTGTCCTCCGAGCCCTTGTCTTCGAGCCATCTTCGATCGAAGCTCATGAAGTTGCGAAACCGCCGCGTGTCGGGATTCCACGCATGCTGGACAAAGGCGGCGAGCCTCGCCGTCAGCGCTTCCGGCAGGCGCTGCTCGCCCGGGTTGTTGAGCGCGCAAGCCAGGAGCAGTGCGCGCGCGTTGTCGTCGACGCAATAGCCATGGGAGCGGTCCGGCACTGAGTGGACCGCGTGCTGGAACAGCCCGGTGTCGTCGCACATGGACAGAAAATGACCGAGCCGCATCTCCGGCGGAGCCTCGACGCCGCTTGAAGGCGCGATTTGGGCGAGCCGAGCGTTGACCCTGCGCTGACGCCCCCGCTGGGCGCTGTCGAAAACGGCCAAGTAACGTTCAGCGGTTCGCTCCCATGTCATCGATCGGCTGCTTGCATAGGCGCGCTTGCGCATGGCCTGGCGCCGAGCGTCGTCGGTCAGCAATCCCGCGATTTCGGCGCCGATGGCCGTCGAGTCGCCAAATGGCACCAGGACGCCGCGCCCGTCGGCCAAGAGCTCCCGCGCGTGCCAAAAGGGCGTCGAAACGACCGCTTTTCCCAGCCCGAAGCTGTAGGCCAATGTGCCCGACGTCATCTGCGACTCGTCGAGATAGGGCGTGACATAGACGTCGCTCATCGAAATGAAGTCGAGCAGCGTCGCCTGGTCGACGAATTGGTCGAGGAACACGACATGATCTTCGACGCCGAGTTCTCGCACGCGCGCCACCAGGCTCTCGCGGTAGGCCTCGCCCTGAGTCATAACGAGATTGGGATGCGTGGCGCCGAGGACGACATACATAGCGTCGGCGCGGCGTTTGAGGATGGAGGGCATGGCGTCGATCATGACTTCGACGCCCTTGTTGGGCGACAGAAGGCCAAAGGTCAGAATGACGGACTTGCCAGCGAAGCCCAATTTGGCCTTCGTTTGGTCGGGCTCGATGAACGGGAAGTCCGGAATCCCGTGTGGGATGACCTCGATCTTTTCCGCTGGCGTCCTGTAAACGCTGCGCAGCAACTCCCGCCCTTTTTCGGCCATGACGATGACCTTCGACGACGCGTCGACGATCCGATTCAAGACGCCGCGTTGCGCGGGCGTCGGCTCGGAGAGAACCGTATGAAGCGTGGTGACAATCGGCATGTTCAGCCGCGAGAGCAGCGTCATGATATGGGCGCCGGCTTCGCCGCCGAAAATACCGAATTCATGTTGGAGGGAAACGACCTCGAATTTGCCCGCGTTCAGAAAGTCGGCGGCATGCGCGTATTCTTCTATTCGGTCGTCATTGACCTGAAGGCGGACGACGGGAGGATAGTCGTAGGCGTGACCATGGTCGGTCATCGCCACGATTGCGGTCTCCATGTCCGCGCCTGACATTGAGATCGCTTGCTGCAAATTGGTCGTGAAGGTAGCGATTCCGCAACGGCGCGGGAGCGAATTCCCAATGAACGCTATATTGCTTACATGGGTCACGATCGCGCCTCCGTGGAGCGGATCGGCAAACCCGCTATTGCTCGGTGATAAGGGGGAGATAAGGGCAGATCACAGATTGGGGAACCAGCGCTCAACCCATCAAATTTGCGTAACAGGCTCGGACTCGGCTCCGGCCCTGAGATAGGCCAGCAGACACTTGACGCCTTCGGCTCCAATCTCGATGCTGGCGCGGTCTGCGTCCAGGAAGATGGCTTCGCCGACGGACGCATGGGTCAGTCCGATCCGGGCGCCTCCATCGAGGACAAGGACCCAAGTTTCGTGCGCGGCGTCGAGTTCCCAGCTCGATTTCGGCGGGAGATCGATGCGCTCCAAAACGAATTGCGGGCTAGCGACGAGCAGGGTTCTGAAATCGGTGAGGCGCGTCGCGCCGGATTGGCGTTCGGGCGGCCCCGCTTTCGCGGCCGCCACGGCATTGTCCACATGAAGTTCCCGCTGTCGCTCATAGTCAAATAGGCGGAACGTGGCGTCGCTTTTCTGCTGGATTTCCGCAATCACGAGTCCAGGCCCGATGGCGTGGATAGTGCCGGCGGGGACGAAGATGACGTCGTCCTTCGAGACGCGGCGCCATTGAACCAAGTCGCAAATCGAATCGTCCTCGATCGACGTCCGCAATTGCTGCGGCGTGAGGTGCCGCTTCAGCCCGACGGCGATTTTAGCGTCGGGCGTTGCGGAAAGGATGTACCAGGCCTCGGACTTGCCGTGCTCCAAACCGATCGATTGCGCGAAAGCGTCATCTGGATGAACTTGGATGGACAGCGGCTCCGTCGTGAAAAGCAATTTGAGGAGCAAGGCCGAAGCTGGCGCATGGACGTCGGGGCGTTGAAACCAGAGTTCGCCAATCGGGCCTCCAGCGTCGCCCATTTTGCTCCACGGCCGCAGATCGATGCTGCCCCAGGGTTTGCGCACCGCCCGCATACAGGCATGTTCGATCGCCACGATTTTCTCCTGGTTAGCGCCCTCCAGATCGGGGTGCCCGGACCACGAACGACGGGCTGATCGACTGCGGTCGGTCAATGGCCCCAATGTCGCTGAGCGGTCGGCAATTCTCCTGTGACATCCACATGAGCGACGTCGCTCGCCGGAAGGAGCGCCTTTTCGGAAAAGCTGAGATCAAGGAGACGGCCGTCGTCGGTGAGAAGTTGAACGTTCTTGCGGCCGAACACACCCCTGAGGGCGGCGGAGGACGCGCGGATCTCGCCGCAACTTGTCACTCCGACCGACTTTCTAAAGAAGCCGTCAAAGTCATAGGAGGCACGCGCGATCTCTTCACCGTCGCATTTCAGCACGCCGCGCCCAGAGAGTCCGCCGAGATAACGCATGGTTGATTTCCTATGAGCTCTGATAGGTAGAACTAAGTCTGGGCGTCCGCCTCCAGGGCGGCTGCGAGTTCCGTAGACGTGACGGAGACGACCTGATCGGGACGGCCAGAAATCGAGATGGCTGGCGTGTGCAGCATCGTCGCCGTGCGGCGGAAGGCGAGGAAAGAAAGACCGAGGATCTCCTCCTCATCCGTGACAAGCCGATAGGTTCCCGCTGGTTGAGGAGCATCGACAGAAGGCAGCGTGAACGGGCGCTTGAATGTAACCGTTGTCTCGGTGGTTCGGTCAGACATAACCGCGCCTCAACTCTTCTTTTTAGAACTGTCGGCCAAGACCAAAGTTCCTTTGGTCAACAATGACGACGTCGCCGAAGCGGGCGGCGGTTTGTTCGCCTTTGGCTTTCGAATTTCTCTATTGCCGCGTCTATGTTCTTTGGTCATCACTGGTCTCCTCCTGTGCAACTGATCCGTTAGGGCGGTCGACAAAAGTAAAAAGGCCCCGCGACCTTCATGAGGCGCGGGGCCATCAGGCGCTAGGCGCCTCGCCGGGCGTCATGCCGCCGCGTCATCACGTACTAAGCCGCCAGTACATCCGTGGTCGGCTTGAATGAGGCGATGCAGAGTTTCAGCACGCTCGGGAAATCGAGAGCCGCTGACAGCGCAGTCAGCCCAGATCCTTGAGGTTTTCGGCCGACATCTTGCCGCTTTTCCGGTCGGCGACGAGCTCGAAGCCCACCTTCTGACCTTCACGCAAGTCGCCGAGGCCAGAGCGCTCCACGGCGCTGATATGAACGAAAGCATCATTGCCGCCGCTATCCGGCGCAATGAAACCAAAGCCCTTCTGGACGTTAAACCATTTGACGGTTCCCGTAGTCATGGAACCCCTTTCATAGACATAGATTTTGCTTGCCGGCGAAGCCGCTGGCCGTCGAAATCGCATTTTCAGGCAAGAATATTGTCAGGATAGCGCTAGATTGTTCTGCGCAAAACCAAGTCATCTGACCGTGTATCGACTTTATTAATATGGTCCGACATCAATTAAAATACAAGGACGATTTATAACGTAACTTGAGATGGCGAAGCTCAATGTCAGATAATCGCAATTATTTGGCTGGGTCTTCTGGAATTGGGATGTCACACGCCGCCTGACGCAACCGGGTCTGGCTCTGTCTCTGTTTGAATAATCGTCCGTGATACGAAATAAACGGGTCGCGCTGGGCAGGGACCTTCCACCGGCGCCAGCGCCGCCACTCATTTCAGAGCTTCGATTGATCACGCTCAGGATCCAGCACAGGACGACCTACCGCTACCGTCAGCCGGTGAACCTCGGGCCACACCGTTTGATGCTTCGCCCGCGCGAAAGCCGCGACCTTCGCCTGATTTCGAGCGATGTGACGATAACGCCCGCCGCGGCGGTGACCTGGGCGCATGACGTCTTCGGCAATGCCGTCGCGACGGCCGGCTTTCGGGCCATGGCCGACGCTCTTGTGATCGACAGCGTCGCGGAACTGCAGCTCAACGCCGCCGCGTGGCCCGTCTTCGACGTCGCCGCCTCCGCGATGTTCTACCCATTCCGGTATTCCGACGATGAATGGATAGACCTCGGCGCGCTGACGGTCCAGCAATATCCGGACCCGGCAGGGCGGTTGCGGGGCTGGGCGCAAGCCTTTGTCGGCGGCGATCCGACCGATACGCTTGCCTTGCTCAAGGACCTGAGCGTCGGCGTCTCAGCTTGGATCCGCTATCAGAGCCGGGAGGATGAGGGCGCCCAGCCGCCGATCCGAGACTCTCGATCGCGGCTGGGGATCCTGCCGGGATTTCGCGGTCCTCTTCATTGAAGCGGCGCGCAGTCTCGGTTTTGGGGCGAGGATCGTCTCCGGCTATCTTTACAATCCGGACCAAAAAGGTGTGGGGTCCAGAGATGCGGGCTCAACCCATGCCTGGGCGGAGGTCTACGTGCCGGGCGCTGGTTGGATCACCTTCGATCCGACCAATCGCAGCGTTGGCGGCTTCAATCTGATCCCCGTCGCCGTCGCGCGCGATATCCGGCAGGCAATGCCGGTGATAGGCAGTTTCGTCGGGACGACCGACGCCTTTGAAGGGATGTCTGTGGAGGTTTCCGTCAAATCATAGAGGGACGCCGCGAAACGAAGTGAGAAAGGGGTTCCTTTTCAATTTCTTTTGTCAAGCATTTAGGGGACCGATCGGCGGCGAGATCGCACACCGCTTAACAGCGATGCTCGGTGGTCCATTTTGCCGCAGCTCCATCGGCGCGGCGCGCCTAGCCGATGTCGGGTTGATTGAAGCTCCATTGGCGTTTTCCAGCACCCCGACATCCCATAAATCCCCAAAATTTCGCCTCTTTGAGTTTTCCTTCCCGACCGGCCCGACCCCGCGTCGCCAAAAATGCGCTATCATGACCGCACCCCGCCGCCCCGGAGCGCATCATGAAGATTTCCCTGATCCAGATGAATTCGATCAGCGACAAGCCGGCGAATATCGCCGCCGCGACGGCGCTGATCGAGCGGGCCGTCGCCGAGGATCGGCCGGATTGGATCGGCCTGCCCGAATGTTTCGATTTTCTCGGCGGCCATCGCAAGGACAAGGTGGCGGCGGCCGAGCGCTTTCCCGACGGCCCGGCCTATGCCGCGATGCAGGCGCTGGCCAAGCGCCATGGCGTCTTCATCCATGCCGGATCGATTCTGGAGAAGGTGGAGGGCGCGGAGCGGATGCACAATACGACCGTGGTCTTCGACCGCGAGGGGAAAGAGGTCGCGCGCTATCGCAAGATCCATATGTTCGACATCACCGCGCCGGACGGGACGCAATATTGCGAGAGCGCGGCTTTCGCGCCGGGCGACGCGGTCGTCGCCTATCCTTGCGAGGATCTGATCGTCGGTTGCTCCATCTGCTATGATATAAGGTTTCCGGACCTGTTTCAGGCTCTGGTCGCAAAGGGCGCGGAAATGATCGCGCTTCCCGCCGCCTTCACCCAGCAGACCGGCAAGGACCATTGGGAAATTCTCTGCCGGGCGCGGGCGATCGAGACGCAGACCTATTTTTGCGCCCCGGCGCAAACCGGCGCCCATGTGGTCGGCAATGAGATCCGCCACACTTATGGCCATTCCCTCGTCGTGGACCCTTGGGGGCATGTCGTCGCCAAGGCCTCCGACGGTCCCGGAATCGTCTCGACCCGAATTGAGCTCGATCGGGTCAAGAAAGTGCGCCGGCAAATTCCGGTCGCACAACATAAAGTCCGGCTCGGTCACGCCTGACCGATCTATTCATGCGCGTGATCAAACATTTGAGCGCCGCTGCGCGCCTCGGCCTTTGCATTCTGATCGCGGGCGTCTTGCTTGGCCCTGCTCCGACGCGGGCGGAGATGGTCTGGCGACGCGGCGCGCTTGGCGATCCGGGATCGCTCGATCCGCATAAGGCCACCACGCTGATCGAGGGCAATGTTCTTGCCGAGCTTTTCGAAGGGCTCGTCAGCCGCGACGCGCGCGGCGACATCATCCCCGGCGTCGCGCGAAGTTGGACTGTGAGCCCCGACGCGACCGTCTACACGTTTCAGCTCCGCGACGACGCCAGATGGTCGAACGGCGAGAGGGTTGGCCCGCAAGATTTTGTTTACGCGTTCCGCCGCTTGATGGTGCCGGCGACGGGCGCGCCCTACGCAAATATTCTCTACACGCTGAAAAACGCCGAAAAGATCAACAAGGGCGAGGCGCCCGTCGAGAGCCTCGGCGTGCGGGCGGTTGGCGAAACCGTTCTGGAGATCAAGCTGGAGCAGCCGGCTCCCTATTTCGTCGATCAGCTCGCCCATATGACCGCCATGCCGCTGCATCAAGGCTCTGTCAATGCCTATGGCGGGGATTTCGTGCGGCCGGCCCATATGGTGAGCAATGGGCCCTTCACGCTCAAGGATTTTACCCCGAACGACCGGCTCGCGCTGGTCAAGAACCCCTATTATCACGATGCGGCGCGCGTCGCGCTCACCGGCGAAATCTTCATTCCGCTCGAAGACCGGTCCGCCGCTCTGCGTCGCTTCATGGCCGGTGAAATTCAGTCCTATGATGAGGTTCCGGCGGAGCAGTTGGCGTTCGTGCGAGCCCATATGGGCGCGGCGCTGCGGATCGCGCCGAGCCTAGCCAGCTATTATTACGCCTTCGACACGCGCCACGCTCCTTTCGACGACCGCCGCGTGCGCCAGGCCCTCTCGATGGTCGTTGATCGCGAATTCCTCGCCGAGCGAATCTGGCGCGGCGCGATGGAGCCGGCCTATAGTTTCGTCCCGCCGGGCCTCGCCAGCTATGGCGCGCCGGCCGTCGTTCGTTGGAAGGACATGAGCCCTTCTGAGCGGGAGGATGAGGCGAAACGCCTGCTGCGCGAGGCGGGCTTTGGCGAAGGCGGCCGCAAGCTCGACGTCGAAATCCGCTTCAACAATTCGGAAAACCACCGGGCGACGGCGGTGGCGATCGCCGACATGTGGAAGGCGATCGGCGTCGAGACAAGGCTTCTCGGAACGGATGCCGCTAGCCATTACGCCTTCTTGCGCGAGAAAGGCGCGTTCGACGTCGCCCGGTCGGGATGGTTCGCCGACTATCCGGATGCGCAGAATTTTCTCTTTCTGGCCCAAAGCGACAACAAGGGCCTAAATGTTCCGAGCTTCTCGAACAAGACCTTTGACGCGCTGATGCATGCGGCGCAAACAGAGGTCTCGCCCGAGCGGCGTCGCGGCCTCTTGCATGAGGCGGAGGCCCTGCTGCTCGATGAGCAGCCCTATCTCGTGCTCATGACCTACCGATCCACCAATCTCGTGTCGGAGAAATTGCGCGGATGGGAGCCGAATTCGCTCGACGCGCATTACGGCCGCTACATTTCGATCGCGCCGGAATGAGCGTCGCGCGCATGAAGGTCATAATGATTTTGATTTGATCAATCCAAAATCAACCTGTTCGAGAGCATGATCTTCAAATAGCAGATTGAGTTTTTCGAGTCCGGCATGCGCCGGCGCTTTGAATTTGAGCATTTCTTTTTTAATCAGTCAGCGCCTCCAATCAGGAAGCGCTCTCGATAGGGCAACGCGTTAATCTCAGGGCGTGGCTGAATAAAGGTGCTTTGCTAATTATAACTGATATATAACATTAATTAATATCATTCAACATCGTGCGCCTTCGCCGCGAAGAAATTTTGTCAATGTCTAAGTCAGGCTCGGATCCCTTTCGAATTATCGCAGCGATTTACGAAGACATGCTCGAACGCGAGGGACTTCCAGCTCTGGCCGAATCTTTGGTTCGGCTTGGAGGGGGGCATACCGGAAGTCTGATCGTCGGAAGCGGCACGGATAGATTGTCGGTGTTTTCGCGGATGGGTTATAATTTAGATCCTGGCTCGCAGAAACTTTGGGTCGAGCAATACGCGAATATTTGCCCTCTGCTTCCAATTGAAAGACGCGCTCAGCCGGGAGACATAGTAATTGCTTCGCCTGTTGCAGTCTCGGAGGAATATAAACGATCAAAATTTTACAATGAATGGGCTATAAAGCGTGATCATTTTGATTATATAGGAATTATATTAAATAAAGAAAATAGGGAGATAGACTATTTCGCCATTCTCCGTCCCCATAGCGCGGGCCTCGTGACTCCATCAGAGGCCAGGCAAATAAAAATTATCGCGCCTCACCTTAGACGCGCCTATCTCGTCAGCAATCTTCTCAATGATCATAAAGCGCAGCTGGATTTGCTTGGAGACATGATCGCGAATGCGAGCTTTGGCGTTATCCTCGCCGAGTCGGATGGAAAAATCATATATGCGAATGAATTGGCCGAGACGCTGATGCGCTCAGGTCGCGGCCTATCCAGCCGACAGAGCCGGATCATCGCGACGGATATCAAGACCACTCAAAAGTTGCACGCCCTGATCTCCGCCGCCGCGCAGCCGACAAGCGAAATGTCGTCTGGAGGATCGCTGGTTCTGCAAGACCAAAATGGCGCCGGCGCCTTTGTCGTCCATGTCGTGCCGATCTCGCCAAAAACGGTCAACCGCGTCCTCTTTCGGGAGCGGTTTGTGTCCGGTCTCTTTATCGTGGATCGAAACCGCGGCGCCGTAGATCGCGTCGCTGGCTTTGCGCATATTTTCGGCTTGAGTCCGGCGGAAACGCGCGTGCTGGCGGCGTTGATCTCAGGCGAAGGCCTGACCCGCGTGGTTGAGCGGCTGGAAATGACTGAGCCGACGGCGCGCACCCATCTGCGGCATATTTTGGCGAAAACTAGCACGCATCGCCAAGCCGAACTCATGCGGCTGTTCTTCGAGGTGACGATCCCCGGCGAACCAAGGGAGACGTCTCCAGTCAGGTCCGAGCGGAGCCCGCGCCAGACGCAGCGATGAAAATTGCTAGGTGCTGACAATGCCTTATCTTAGATGATCACTCTTCGAGAGCCATCATCCATTTGGATGAGGGACGGCCGATTTTCCGCGCCGCGTCATTCGCCGAATTCATGAGGCTTGGCGGTCACAGCCGAGGGTCGGTCGCGCCGCGCCGCCAGAGCTCCCATTCTCCGACGAGATCGGCCGCCGGCGCGGCGGGGCGCATCATCGGCTCTCTGATCGCGGCCGGCCATTGAACTGCGTCAGGAATAGGGGCGCTCGGACTGCCGTCTGCGTCCCCCTCCGGGCTTTCGCGTTCGGGCATGATTTGTTCGGAGAGGATTAGGCGGGCCTCGACCATGCGGAGGGGCGCGGCGAGGCCGCGAGACTCGTCTTCGAGATCCTTGTCGGCGTCGCGAGGCGCCCGACGGGCAGTATTGAGGCCGTCCAGATCGAGCCCGTGAAGAGAGCCAGCTGCGGTCCAGGAAAGGCCCCAAAGCAGCGACGAAGCGCCAAAGCATGCGGAAAGCGTGCTGAGAAAGCCGATATAGGCCTTCCCTTGGGCCTCCCAGGCTTCCAGCAGAAGGAAGGCGCGCGCCGTCGCATCGCTACTTGGGCGCAGGGCCGGGGATTTGGAGTTGGGCGCCTCCGCCGTTGGCCGCTGCTGGGAATGGCCAGTGTCCATTTCGCTCTCCTTCGGCGCTTAATGCGCCTTTGCGGCAGGGTGGGCAAAGAAAGAAAGTACGCTTCAGCCGCTTTCTCTTTTGGCGCGTCGCGGAGCCTGCGCGGCAAGGTGGTCTGGCGGAACGCCTTTCGGAACGCGCTTCCTGGGGCGCGACGCCTCCCTGGACAAGCCCATTGATGGTCTGCCGTCGGAGGCCTATCTTCTCTTCCGGCGGGCTGTCCGGCGTCAGCAGGAGCGCGAGACGGGCCGCCGGCAAGCGAGGGGAGCCCGCGATGAACGATGTCGTCATACGCACGCCGATGCAATATCTTGACAAGGCAAATGGCGCGCTGCGCGACCTTGGCCTTTTGCCGGCCAAGCTGGAGGATGCGCCGATCAACGCGCTCCTGGAGCGGATCTCCGATCTCGATCCCGACAAAATCGCGGTCATCGCCAAGACGCTCGGGCAAGGGTCCTTGTTCAACGAGGTGGTGCGCGAACAGACCTCCGCCATGTCGATCGGACAGCGCTACCAAGACATCGCGCGAAGCTTCAACTCGATCCGCGACGATTCAAAGATGATGGTCGATCAGCTCGAGGACGGGAAGATCGATTTCTTCGAGCGCGTGAACAATGCCTGGATGAAGATTTCGCGCGGCGATATCGCTGACCGATTCGACGGGATCAAATCTACTTATCTCGAAGTCGCCTCGGCGACAAAGGATCAGATCCAGCGCGAGACGACCATCCTCGATGCCTATCGCGATTATCGCGGGGCGCTGAAACAGGCCGAGGTCCTGGCTCTTGAGGTTTTGCGGTCGGCCGAGCAAAAGCTTGAGGCCGCGAAGGTGGAGCTCCAATCGGCGTCGGACAAGCTTGCGGGATTCAGTGGGACGGAGCCGGCCGAGCGCGCCAGGCTTGAGCTCGAACGCGACGAGCATTTGCGTCGCACTCAGGACGCGGACAAGCGCTATCAGATCGCCAAGGATCTCGCTGACAACATGACGATCGGCTACAATACGTCGGAAGTGATCATGGCGCGGCTGATGCAGACGACCAACGCCAAGGAGCGGGTCTACCAGCAATCGGTCAGCTTTTTTTCGACCAATGACAGCGTTTTGACCGCGCTCAAGGCCTCCTTCACCGGCTTGTTCGGCTTGCATGAATTGACGCAAACACTGGAGGCCATGAAGGAAGGCGTGTCCAGAAGCATCGAGATTCTCGCCGAAGTCGGCGGCAAGGTTCAAGAGGCGGCCATCAAAAGCGGCTATGGCCCGACGGTTCGCGCCGATGCGGTGAAGAAGCTTGTCGATAGCGTCGTCTCGTTTCAGGAGCGTTCGCTCGCCATCGTCGACGAGATGCGCGACATGGCGACAAAGAACTCCGCCGAGATTTGCGACGCGGTCGAGGCCGGGAACCGCCGCATCGCCAAGCTCGTGAGCGAAGGCAAGGCGCTCCCGCTCGATGGCTGACGCGACGGCTCAGTCCCCGGCAGGGGTGGGCGGCGCGGCGCCGACGCGGCTCGACGACCTCATGCTGTCGATGGATGTGGTCGACACGCTTCGCCATCAGGAGGCCTTTGTCGCGCGCGAGCTCGATGAAGAGCAGCGCGAAAAAGAGCTGATCGACCGGCTTCGCAAAATCTATCGCGACCAGGGCATAGACGTCCCGGATCGGATCATCGAGGAGGGCGTCAAGGCCCTCAAGGAGAGCCGTTTCGTCTACAAGCCCCCGCCGCGCAGCTACAAGGTCGCGCTGGCGCGTCTGTGGATCGCTCGCGCGCGAATAGGAACTATGGCCGCCGCCGCCTTCGGCGCATTCGGCGCGATCTGGATGGGATTTTATTTTTTTGTTGACCGTCCCACCCGGATCGAGGCGGAGCGCGCCCGGATCGAGGTGGCGCAAACCTTGCCCAAGTCGCTCGACGCGGCTTTCGCGGCGGCGTCGGCGGAGGCGAAAACAGCCGACGCCCGCGCCAAGGCGGACCAACTCCTCGCCGACGGGCGCGCCGCGCTCCTGCGCCAGGACGCCGCCGAGGCCAAATCCACGGTCGTCGCCCTTGAGCAGCTCCGGGCCAGCTTGCGTGGCAGCTATGCGATCATGATCGTCAATAGGCCAGGGGAGGCGAGCGCCGTTTTCCGCATCCCCAACCGCAACACCGGCGCCCGCAACTACTATTTGATTGTCGAGGCGATCGGCGCCGATGGAAATCCGATCGCGACGCCAATCACGAGCGAAGAAGACGGAACGACGAAAACCGTCTCCAAATGGGGCCTTCGCGTGAGCCAGCAAGTTTTCGAGTCGGTCCGCCGCGACAAGGATGATGATGGAATCATCCAAAACCGAAAAGTCGGCGAGAAGCCGCGCGGCGCGCTCGACGTCATCTACGCCATTCCGGTTTCGGGCGGCGCGATCAACCAGTGGTGAGCGCATGATCAGCGGCCAACAAGCGCTTCGTTCGATTGAACAGGCGACCGCCGCGATCCGCGGCCAGGAGAATGAATTCGTGGCGCTGTTGCGGTCGGTCGACGGCGAAATCGCGCGCCTGCGCGCGGAGCGCGTGGCGCAATTCCGCCAGCTCGCCGAAGTCCGGCTCGACCTTTTGCAGCGAGAGAAGATCGCCGGCGACCTAGCTGTCGCGGAGCGGCAGGCGCTCGCAATTCTGGCCGACGGCAAGGCCTATCTCGATTCGCTGCTGACGCGCTTGCAGGACGCGCAGGCGGCGCGCCAGAAAGCCGAGGCGGACCGTCACGCCAAGGCCGATGAGGTCACGTCCGTCCTCGCCGAGCTGGAGGAGCTGCAGGCGCGCGTCGAGCCGCAGGTGCGCGGCTCAGTCGAATGGATCGCCCAAAAGGGCCTCGTCGACAAGGCGCAGAAAGTTTTCGACGCGGCGGAGGCGAAAGCCTCCCAGGCCGAGGCGGACCGGGCGGTGAAGGGAAAGCCTTACCAAGATGATCCCTTGTTCATGTATTTATGGTCGCGCGGCTTCGGCGCGTCGACCTATCGCTCCGGCTTTTTCGTGCGATTTTTCGACGAGAAGATCGCGAGGCTCGTCGGATTCGCCGGCGCCCGCGCCAATTACGCCATGCTCAACGAAATTCCGGCGCGCCTGCGCGAACATGCCGAGCGCTGTCTTGCTTATCTCCGATCCGAGCAGGACAAGCAGCTGGCCATCGAGAAAGCGGGATTGGCGGCCGCGGGAAGCGGACCGATAGAGGAAAAGCTCGAATCCGCGCGGGTGGGTCTATTCGAGGCGGATGGGCGATTGCTGGCGGCCGACAAAGCCATTCAAGCGCTCGACAAGGAGCGTGACAAGCTTCTCGTCAAGGACGAGCATTCGCCCTATGCGAAGGCCGTGGAGATCCTCGCCGAGGCCGATAGCCGCGAATCGCTCGGCGAGCTTTATCGCAAGGCCGCGCGCACGCGTTCGCGCGAGGACGACGCCCTTGTGACGCAAATTGAGGCCAATGATCAGCGCATCGCCGCGGTGGAACAGGAGCGCGCCGGGCTTCGCGCCAAGGCGCAGGACTTGGCGCAGCGCCGCGCCGAAATCGAAGCGGAAAGGGCGAGGTTTCACCGCATTGGATATGACAATCCCATGGGCCAGTTCCGCAATGACAACGTCATCGCCGAAGTCCTTGGCGGCATCGTCAGCGGCGTGGTGAAAGGCGCGGTGCTCGGACAGGTGTTGAAGGGCGGTTATTACGAGCGGCCCCGCCGCGCCGACAGCGGCTTCGGCGGGGATGATGGGTTCAACTTTCCATTTCCCCAAGGCGGCGGCGGCTGGATCGGCCAGGGCGGCGGTTGGATCGATGGCGGCGGCCGGGCCCCCGGATCTGGGGATGACGGGTTCACGACAGGAGGGTCATTCTAAGTGTTTGGCGCCCGCTCTGACGACCGCGCCATCGCCGTCCAGCGCAGCAGCGGCCCCGCGACGGTCAGAATCGAAAATGGCAGATAGGTGAGAATTTGGATCGGGTGGAGCGGGCCGTTTCGGAGCGGAATGACAATAAAGTTGAAGAAGAAAATGAGGGCGATGTATTCGAGCCCGATCGCGTATAGCAGTCGGCGAAGATTTGGCGCGAGCGCGGCGCGCAGGCGCTCCAAGGAGAAGGCCGCGAGAAGGTAAATCCACGCCAAGCCGACGCATTCGGCCAGAATAAACCAGTTCGCAAAGGTGGGCGGATCTGCGGATACGCGGAAGAGCCAAAAGATTAGACCTAGATGGACGAGCTGAGCCGCCGCGAAACTAAGGCCGAACTCCCGCCCGCGCCGCGCCAATATGTTGAAGGCGGGCCCAAACCAGCTCGCCATCGCCCCGCCTGAATAGGCCAGCCAAAATAGCAGAAACGACAGACGCGCCGTCGCGCGCAGCGCCGCGATCACGCCCTTTTCGCCCCAGCCCATGCCGGCGAGGATGGCGACGGCCAAGAGGAGCGCGGCGCAAAATGCGGCGCTCATCCAAGCGCCCGCGCCAATGCGTTGGTTCATCTGAACAATTGTTTCATCTCATCGAAATCTTCCTGGCCGCCGCAGGGAGCGAGTCAACTCTGGCGCAGGCCTCGGCGACCACCCCCTAGCGGCTGCGCTCAGGCCGGGCGCGCGCCGGTGTGGATGAGCGTCCCGACGTGCTCGCCGCGGAGCGCCGCGGTGATCCGGCCCGGCACGAGCCCGTTCACGATCTGCACGTGCTCGATATGGCGCGCGGTCGCCATGACCTCGAGGAGTGCGCGGTCGAACGGCAAAGAGCCCTTGTGTTTTGCGAGCTCGGCGGCGCTCGTCTCACCGACGAACTGCGCCTGCTCCCCGCCGGGGCCGTTGGGATCGGCGGTGTACACGCCATCCACATCCTCCACGATCGTGAGGCCGGCCGCTCCGAGCGCGTCGGCGAGCAGAAACGCGCCCGTGTCAGCCCGGTGAGTTGGGATGCGCGAGCCCGGGAACTCATGGTGGTGATACGGAGGAAAGGCGCTCCCCACGACCGCGCGGGCCGCGGAAAGGTGGATCGCGAGCTGGTTCGCGACAGTGGGGTGCTCGACGTAGGAGACGCCCTCCGGCGCGAGCAGCGACGCGAGGATGTGGCCGTTCTGGCCGGCCTCGCTCGCGGCGAGAGGGGCGAGCGACCCGACCGGCAGGCCGAGATCCAGGCCCACGCCATAGAGGTGGCGGGCGCGGATGCCGGCGCCGGTCAAGATGAGCAGACGATGCTCGGGAAGGAGCTTCCTGAGCTCGTCCACGACCGGAAGGATCGCGTCCGCGCCGCGATCCATGATGGAGCGGCCGCCGATCTTCACGACCTGAAGCCAGGGGAGGATCCGAACCGGGCGCCTGCCGGCGACCGGGCGGGTGAGTTCGCCGTCGAGCAGGGTCTGGCGCGCGAGCGGCGAGGCGACGTGTTTGATGCTGTTGGTTTGTTCGGGCATGATGTTGTTCTCTAGTTCGCGGTGATGATGGTGCCGACGTGCTCGCCGGCGAGCGCGCGGGTGAGGTTGCCGGGGGCGAGGCCGTTCACGACCTGCACTTGGCGGACGTGGCGCGCCGCCTTGAGCAGGTCGAGCATCGGGAACTCAAGGATCGAGTCGTGCAGCCCCTGCGCTTTCATCTCATCGACCGAGATCTTCGGGATGAATTTGGCCTCCTTCGAGGTTTTTGGGTTGGCGGTGTAGAGGCCGTCTTCGTCCTTCACGAAGATCATCGCCTTGCACCCGAATTGCTCGGCGAGGAGGAAGCACCCGGCGTCGGTGCGGTAGGGCGGGATGACGCCTTCGGGGGCGGGGCGCATCCAGAGGCCGTAGGGCGGCATGCCGCTGAAGATGACGGCGTTGACCTCAGCGAGGTAGAGCGGCACCGCCGAGAGCCCGGCGCCGTCGACCGCGGAGATGCCGTGCTTCGCGAGGAGCTGCCCAAGTATCACGGCGTTCTGATTGGCGACCGAGGCGCCTAGCTGCGAGAGCACGCCCGCCGGCAGGTTAAGCCCCGCCGCGATCGAGTAGAGGTGTCGGGCCCTTGTGCCCGCGCCGGTCCCGATAAGCAGCTTGTGGTCCATGCGGACGGCGACGATCTCCTCCACCAGCGGATAGAGGGCCGCGCGGCCGCGGTCGATGACGCTCTGACCACCGATCTTGATCACCGTCGCGTCCGGCAGGATCCGGAAGTCCGCGGCCGCGTCCGAAGCCTCTAGAAGCTGGGCGTCGGTCAGCGATCGCTGCATGAGGAGCGCTTCGAGCTCCGCTGTTGTATTGGCCATGGTGGCGCCTTTCGTTGTTTCTATGTTTTATTCTTTCCTTCGAGCAATTTTATACATCGTATGAAATTACATCGCAATTTGTGAAATTTATGCATCTTTTACTTGGCCGGGGAAATAATGACAAAAAACGCATGATTCAGCGGTTTTCGTCGGTTGGCGCAATCGAGATCGTCGAAAACCCGGCCAGCAAGAGAACCAGGGAGCCCATCGACTTCTTTCTGCTTGCGCCTTGGACCTGAGCAAGCCGGCTCGTCCGATCGCGGAGCTGATCTCGTCTCTGTTGAAGCTGCGCGACGGCTATGCCAAATCTGGCGTCTTTGCTTCTCTTGCTCTAAGAACAAGGCCCGCGCCGCGCCGTTCCTGATCCAAGCGGCTGCGCACCGGACCGCACGCCGCATTGGGGGCTGAATGACACAGACGCTTGGCGCTACGCCGACGAATAGCGCGTTCACGACCGAACAGCCGCTTATCGACGATATCCGGTTGCTTGGCCAGTTGCTCGGCGACACGATTCGCGAGCAAGACGGCGCGGAGGCCTTCGAGCGGATCGAGAGCATTCGACGGTTGAGCGTCGCCTTCGAACGCGCCGCAGACCCGGAAATCGGCGGCAAGCTCGATGCGATCGTGAGGGGATTGACCGCGGAGCAAGCCATGTCGGTCATTCGCGCCTTCAGTTATTTCTCTCATCTCGCCAATATCGCCGAGGATCGGCATCATATTCGTCGCCGCGCCGCGCGGGAAGATCAGCCTCAAAGGCCGTCTAATGACGGCAGTCTCGCCTCGACTTTCACCCGGCTCGCCGCCGTTGGAATAACGCCGGAGACGGTCGCCGCCGCGCTTGGGGGAAGCCTGGTCTCGCCGGTGCTGACCGCGCATCCGACGGAAGTGCAGCGCAAGAGCCTGCGCGACGCCGAACGTTCGATCGCGCGGCTCCTCGTCGCGCGTGAAAGCGCGCAAGGCGAGCACGAGAAAAAGCAGATCGAGACGCTCCTGCGGGCGCGGATCGCGCAGATCTGGCAGACCCGGTTGTTGCGCTACTCGCGATTGAGCGTCCGCGACGAAGTCGAAAATGCGCTGGGCTTTTACCAGACGACCTTCCTGCAGGAGATTCCTCGCCTTTACGACGAACTCGAGGAACGGCTGGGCGGCGCGCATGTGGCGCCCTTCTTTCGCATGGGGTCGTGGATCGGCGGCGACCGGGACGGCAATCCGAATGTGAACGCGCAAACGCTGTCGCTGGCGCTGCGCCGCCAATGCGAGACGGCGCTGCGCCATTACTTGCAGGAAATTCGCGAGCTCAGCGGCGAACTTTCGATCTCGAGCCTCCTCGTCGGCTGCACGCCGGATTTGCAGGCCTTGGCGGACAGATCCGGCGATGAGAACCCGCATCGGGAGGACGAGCCTTATCGCCGTGCGCTGATCGGCGTCGACGCGCGCTTGTCGGCCAGCTTGCTGAAACTCACCGGCGTCGAGGCGGCGCGGCGCGCGGCCCCACCTGCCGAACCCTATCTCGACGCGGCGGAGCTGCAGACCGATCTTGGAATTATCGAAATCTCGCTCGCCGCGAACCATGGAGGCGCCTTGATCCCGGCGCGGCTGAAACCGTTGCGCCGGGCCGTCGATGTCTTCGGCTTTCATCTCGCCACGGTCGATCTTCGCCAAAGCTCAGACCGGCACGAGGAGACTCTGAGCGAGCTTCTCGCCGTGGCCCGCGTGGCCGGCGATTATGGAAGTCTCGATGAGGCGCGGAAGCAGGCGCTTCTTCTCGATTTGCTCCGCGACCCGCGGCCGCTGCGCGTGCCGGGCGTGCGCTATTCCGAGCGCACCGAGGAGGAGCTTGAAATATTCGAGACGGCGCGGGATCTGCGCAAATCATTCGGCGCGCAAGCGATCCGGCACTACATCATCAGCCACACGGAAACGGTCAGCGATCTCCTCGAGGCGCTTGTCCTGCTGAAAGAATGCGGCATGACGCATGGCGCGCTCGGGGACGCCGATTCGACTACGGAGTTGCTGGTTGTTCCCCTCTTCGAGACAATCGAGGATTTGCGCAACGCCGAAGCGATCATGCAGGCCTTCTACGCGCTGCCCGGCGTCGCCGATCTGATCCGCGCCTCAGGCGCCCAGCAGGAAATCATGCTGGGCTATTCCGACAGCAACAAGGACGGCGGCTTCTTCACCAGCAATTGGGAGCTCTACCGCGCCTCCACCGCGCTTGCGAAGTTCTTTAAAGAGCATGAGGGCGTCACGCTGCGTCTTTTTCACGGCCGCGGCGGCACCGTCGGGCGCGGCGGCGGCCCGAGCTATCAAGCAATCCTCGCGCAACCACCGGAAACGGTCAACGGACAGATAAGGTTGACCGAGCAGGGCGAGGTCATCGCATCCAAATATTCCAACCCCGCCATCGGCCGACACAATCTCGAGGCTCTCGTCGCCGCCACGCTCGAAGCGACCCTTCTCGCGCCCGCGACTGCCGCGCCGGACGAGTTTCTGCAAGCGGCGGCGGAGCTCTCGCAGGCGAGCATGACCGCCTATCGCGCGCTCGTGTATGAGTTTCCTGGTTTCGTCGACTTTTTTTTCGCCGCCACGCCGATCGCGGAAATCGCCGAGCTGAACATAGGCTCACGCCCGGCGTCGCGCCGCTCGAGCCGGCGCATCGAGGATCTCCGCGCCATCCCCTGGAGCTTTTCATGGGGTCAGGCGCGGATCGCCCTGCCGGGTTGGCTTGGCTTCGGATCGGCGGTCGAAAGCTTCATTGCCGACGCCCCCGCCGAGCGCATGGCCTTGCTGCGGCGCATGAGCGACCAATGGCCGTTCTTTCGCACTCTCCTGTCGAACATGGACATGGTACTCGCCAAGGCGGACATGACGCTAGCGAAGCGCTACGCCGATCTCGTTCCCGATCAGGACCTCGCGCAAAAAGTCTTCGCGGCCTTGGAGCAGGAATGGCGGCGCACGATCGATGTTCTCAACGAGATCACAGGAACGACCGAGCGACTGGCTGACAATCCTACGCTGGCGCGCTCGATCAAGCACAGGTTTCCCTATATCGCGCCGCTCAATCATCTGCAGGTCGAACTTATCCGCCGGTGGCGGAGCGGCAAGCATGACGACAAGACCTTGCGCGGCATTCTTATCTCGATCAATGGCGTCGCCGCGGGCCTGCGCAACACTGGATGACGCGTTCGTCGACGTCAGCGGGCGGAGCCTTTCTGGCGATGGTCGATTTGCACGGTCGCGGTCATGCCGGCCACGAGGCGGATCCCGTCTGGCGTCTGGTCGATGCGAATTCGCACCGGCACGCGCTGCGCCAGGCGCACGAAGGTGAAGATCGGGTTCACCGAGGCGAGCCCCGCATGGTCGGGTTGCGCATTGGCGACATTAATGCCGCGGGCGATGCTTGCCACATGGCCATGTAGGACTTGGCTATAGCCCATCAGCTTGATGGTGGCGGGATCGCCCTCTTGAATTGCGCCGAGATGGGTCTCCTCAAAATAGCCGTCGACCCAAAAGGAATTGGCGTCCACGAGGGAGATCTTATTCTGCCCGACATTGGCGTAGTCGCCGAGCCGGGCCAAGAGATTGGTGACATAGCCGTTCACCGGGGAGCGCAAATGGGTCCGCTCCAGGTTCACGCGGGCGCGGTCGAGAGCGGCGAGCGCCATCTGGTAGGCGGCCTCCGTGCTCAAGGCGGTGCTGGCGTAGGTCTCTTGCTCTTCGATCGTGACGGCCAGCAGGTTCAACTTCTGCCGGCGCGCGGATTCGACCCGCGCGTTTTGGGCGACGGCTTTCGCCTGCTCCACCGCTGCCTCGGCCTGCCGAACGGCGATCGCGTAGTCAGTTGGATCGATCACCATCAACAGTTCGCCCTTGCGAATGAGCTGATTGTCGGCGACCGGCAGCTCGACGATTTTTCCGGCCACTTCGGGCGCGATCGTCACGACATAAGCGCGCACGGTCCCGTCGCGCGTCCAGGGCGTCCCCATATAGACGTCCCATGTCGCCCAGCCGAGCGCGGCCGCGACCGCGACCGTCGCAAGCGTGATCACGATCGGAAGGATTCTAATCCGGCCGGCCGGATTCGATTTGCGTTCAACGCCGGGCATCAGCGACCCAAGCGGCCGGCGAGAAGAACAATGGAGGAGAGCGCGATCAAATAGATCGCGAACTCGAAGAGAGCCGGATGCCAGACGTGACGCGACACGCCGAAATGATCCGCGATCCGGCGCAGCGGAAGCAAGATCAGCCATGCCGCAGCCATCATCAAAGTGATCGGCGCGACATAGACCCCGCAAAGATTGATCTCAAAGAACCTCATCTCAACGTCCCCGCATCGAAATAGGCGCCATATTCGGCAAGCGCCTCCGACATGGCAAGGATGCTCGCGCGGGCGCGGAGCCTAAGCTGAGCGCCAAGCGCCGCGTTTGGCGCCGCCGCGAGCGTCTGGTCGAGCTCGGCTAGGCGTTCGATCGACGTCGCGCTTTGGCCAAGCGCCAATTCAGCAAGCGCGGCGTCGAGTTCAGAGTTCGCCTTGAACCGGGGCGCGACGGCGCGCAGCCGGATGATCTCTCCGCCGACCGAGAGCGCCGCCGCCAGCTGCGCCCGCTGCAAGGGTTCGGCTTGTTCGGGCAGGGCGATCAAGCGGGCGTAAACGCGGCGTTCCCATTCGTCTCGCGTGCAAGGCGTCAGGCTCATGGCCAGCCGGCGCAGGTCGCGCCGGGTGAGATCGAGGAGCCGCCGCGCCCGCAAGTCCGGCGAAGGGGGCGGCAGCAGGCGGATGGCGAGCGCCGCGGCGCCCACGCCCGCGAGGATCGCCAGGGCGGAATTGTAGAATTGCTGCGTGTCATAGATCATCCGGTTGCTTGGCGCGAGCAGCGGAATGAAATTCGCCGTCGCCGCCACGAATATTGTCGACCGCCAAGGCTGGGCGACCAGGGAGCCGATCGGGACAAGAACAAAGCCAATGGCGAGGCAGAAGCCAGCGAATGTGGCGATCTGGGGCAGCACCGCGAATTTGACGATCGCGGCGAGCGCCGCGCTCAGGCCGACGCCGAAAAGGAAGGAGACGGCGGAAGGATAGGCCAGTTCGGCTTGCGGCGAAAAAAGGATAATGACGATCGCGGCGAAAGTGACGGCCTGGGCCCCGCTCGGCCATGCGGTCGCGACCCAAAAGAGTTCGACGGCCGCGATCGTGACGAATACGCGCGTCGCGTTGATGACAGCGGGAAGCTGATCGGGCGCATGGAGCCTTGCCGTGCGCGGACCGCTGATCGCGCGTCCGGGATCGACCAGCAGCGCCAATCCATTGAGCGCGCGCGCCACGCCGAGAAGGGCCTCGGCGGCGTTGTCGGCAAGGAGCCGAAGCGAGGGCGCTTCTGCGGATAAGTGCGTGAGAGCCCGCGCCGCCGCCGCGCAGGCGCGGCGCGCGCCGGATGGATCGGCCAGCCAATTCGCGGCGAGGTTCTGCGTCGGCGTGGACTGCAACTCGCGCGGGAAATTTCGCAGAATGACTTTCGCCTCGCGCCGGCCCTGGTCGCTTGGCAGGCGTTCGAGGTGAAGCGCGAATATGCGCCAGCGGGAGAGCGCCGCGAATAGGCCGCCGACTGCCGTCTGCAAGATCCGGGAGCGGTAGCGCAGCTCCGAGTCTTCTCCAATCGCCGTATCGATGATGGGGTCGAGCGCGCTGACGCGGCGGATGAGGTCGCGCCGAACTGGGCGACTATCTGGTTCGTCCGCGCCGGCCGGCGCAAACGCGGCGGCGATCCTTCCGGCGATCTCGGCCGCAATGGCGGCGAATTGCGCGGCGAGGCGACGCCGAGCGGCGCCGAAATCGGTGCCGGCGAGCACGAGACCCGCGCAGACGATGCCGATGCAGATCTCGCTGGCGCGGTCGATCGCGAGGATGATGACATGCGGGCTTGGGGCCCCTGTTGGTCCGAGCTCGTCGCTGGCGACGATCACCGCGGTAAAGCCGGCCAGCGCCGCTCCATAGGCCGCGAAATTGCGCAGTATCGTGGCCATGAAGCCGCAGGCCGCGCCCCAAAGCGCCAAGCCGAGGAGGAAACCGACGCGATCCTGTGGGAACAGGGCGGTCAGGACCACGATCGCCGCCGCGCCGATGATTGTGCCGATCATGCGGAAGGAGGCTTTGCGCAGCGATGCGCCGAGCTGCGGCTGGCAGACGATGGCCGCCGACGTGCCCGCCCAATAGGAGTTGTCGAGCTCGAGCGAGAAAGCGACATAAAGCGCGAGACAGACCGAAGCCCATAGGCGCAGGCCGAAGAGCAGCGGCGGAGCGGCGGTCCGGAGGGCGTCGGTCGTCCGCCGGGCGGCGAGCCCGCTTGTCGACGGCGGTCCCGGGGTCAAAACATCGGCTCGGCTCATCAAGTCGGCCCGCTCTTGGTTCGCCAGCGAAAGGGTCAGGCGAATCCGGGTTCCACTTTACCGCAGCAGGAAGAGCAGAAGCAGGCCGGCGATGACCCAAAGAGCGATATGGCCGGAGCGCGCGCCGCGCGCCTCCGCCTCGCCGATTTTTCCGATCGCGCTTTCGGAGAGCTCGAATCCGTCTTCGGCCATGATTTCAAGGCGGTTGACGATCGTTTCGGCGCGCACCAGCGCCAAAGGCAAATTGGCGGCGAACCGGGCGAGCGTCGAGGCGGCGCGGCCAGCGTCCTGAAGCTTGCCGAGAGGGCCGAGGTTTTGCTCGATCCAGGTGCGGACCACCGGCTCCGAAGTCGACCACATGTCGAGCTTGGGGTCGAGCGTGCGCGCGACACCCTCGACGACGACCATGGTCTTTTGCAGAAGGACGAGTTCGGTGCGCGTCTTCATGTCGAAAAGCGCCGGTGATCTCGAAGAGCAGCGTCAGAAGCTTCGCCATGGAGATCTGGTCGGCGGTGCGCGAATGGATAGGTTCGCCAATCGCGCGAATGGCCTGCGCGAAATCCTCGACCTTGTGGATCGCGCGGCACATAGCCCGCCTCGAAATGCACCTCCGCCACGCGGCGATAGTCGCGCATGATGAAGCCGTAGAGAATTTCGGCGAGAAACCGGCGCTCATTGAAGCCGAGGCGTCCCATGATGCCGAAATCGACCGCGGTCAGCCGGCCCTGCGCGTCGGCGAACAGATTGCCTTGGTGCATGTCGGCGTGAAAAAAACCGTCCCGCATGGCATGGCGCAGGAAGGATTGAATGACGACCCGGCCGAGGTCAGGCAAATCATAGCCCTTGCCGGCGAGCGCGTCGATATCGGACAAGGGCGTCCCATCGATCCATTCGAGGGTCATCACCTCCTTTTCGGTCCGCTCCCAGTCGATGCGCGGCACGCGGAAGTCCAGATCCTTGGCGACATTTTCGGCGAATTCGGAAGCGGCTGCGGCTTCGAGCCGGAAATCCATCTCCATCTTGACCGTGCGCGGCGAGCGTGTCGACCACTTCGACGGGCTTCAGGCGTCTTGCGTCATCGATCCAGCGCTCGGCGAGCCGCGCGGCGAAATACATGTCGCCGAGGTCGCGCCGGAACCGCCGCTCGACGCCCGGACGCAACACTTTGACGGCGACGTCGCGCGCTCGCCTCCGCGTCCTTGACGCGCGCCTTGTGGACCTGGGCGATCGAGGCCGCCGCGACGGCATCGCCAAATTCGATGAAAACGCTCTTTATGGGCTGACCGAAGGCGGCTTCGATCGTCGCGACCGCGACTTCGCGCGGAAACGGCGCCATGCGGTCCTGCAAAAGCTCCAGATGTCGGACGACATCCGCGCCGACCACATCGGGGCGCGTCGCCAGGAACTGGCCGAGCTTCACATAGGACGGACCGAGTCGCCCGATCGCAATTGGGAGATTGGCGAGGCCCGGATTGCTGACTCCCTTCGAGAGGAGCTTTGCGAGCGCGAGCGGCAGCCGCGCGGCGGGCGGCAGAAGAGCGGGGTCGATATCGCTGAACACGCCGGCGCGCGCCAACACGAAACCGGCGCGCGCGAGGCGCGGGAGGGAGCCTAAGGAGAACTGCACCAATACCGCCCGCCCTAAAGCTTCCAGCCGGAATGAATGGCGACGATCCCCGCCGACAGCCTTGTGAAGGCCGCGCGCTCAAAACCGGCCTCGGCTATTTTGGCGCGGAAGCTTTCCGCGTCGGGAAAGCGCGCGATCGATTCGACCAGGTAGCGGTAGGAATCGGCGTCGCCCGTCACCAGCCGGCCGAGCAGCGGGATGGCGCGAAATGAATAGGCCTCATAAAGCCGGTCGAGCAGGGGGACGTCCACATTCGAGAATTCGAGGCAGAGAAACCGCCCGCCGCGCTTCAAGACCCGGCGGGCCTCGGCCAGCGCCAGATCTATCCGCGGCACGTTGCGGATTCCAAAAGCAATTGTATAGGCGTCGAAATTATTGTCGGCGAAAGGCAGATCTTCGGCGTTTGCCTCGACAAAATCGAGCCTTGCGTCGAAAGCGCGCTTGGCGGCGCGCTGGCGTCCGACCTCGAGCATGTCGGCGTTGATGTCGAGCACGGTGATTTCGGTGCGGCGCGAACCAGCCTTCGCAATGCGGAAGGCGATGTCGCCCGTGCCTCCGGCGACGTCGAGATGGCGGAACGGCGCTTGCCGCGGCGGCTTGACCCGCGCCGCGAAAATATCCTTCCACACCCGATGGAGCCCGCCCGACATCAAATCGTTCATGAGGTCGTAGCGCGACGCCACCTTGTGGAACACTTCGTCCACCCGCGCCTGCTTGTCGCGAAGCGGCACGCGGGAAAAGCCGAAATGGGTTTCCTCGGCGATAGCGTCTGATGTGTGATCGGATCCGGTCATTGATTCTCCTCGGAGCCGACCATATAGCCCGGGCGGCGCGCCATGGCTACGCCGCGACGCCTCGAGCTTTCATGGCGAGACGTCAGTGTCCTGCTTGGCCTCCCAAACTCGAGCATGTTCCGAATAAATTGATTGATCCGTTTTGGTCAGAACACGATACAACTTGTTGATTTGACGGCTCCATCCAATCGCGGCGGGCTCTAGGCGCCGCCGGCGGCCGGGGTCATGGCGATATAATCGGCGATCTCCGGGATCGCGCGGCGGGTCGCCTCTCGGCCCATCTCGATCAACTCGTCGGCGCGGTGGAAATCGAACAGGCCGATTTTGCTGAGGCGCGCGTTGACGACCACGTCGGGCGGGTCGCCGGCCAGGCGCGAGCGCGAGATCCGACCTTGCGCGATGTTGAAGGCGTCCATCATCGCGGTGGCGATGCCCGGCGCGCCATCTTCCCGCCGGCCGAAGAAACGGCGCAGATTGCCGCTCATGCCGCCAAAAAGACGCGCGCTTAGCGAGCGTAAGTCTTGCGGCGGTTTGACCCCGAATTTTTCGAGGGTGGGCTCCAGCGAAAGACGGTCGTCGATGACGATTCCGCGAAACGCGCTATCGCCGATTAGATTGACGGCGATGACCATGTCGGCGCCGAGCGCGCGGCAGACGGTGACCGGGACCGGATTGACCAGCGCGCCGTCGAAGAGCCAGCGTCCATTGATGCGGACGGGCTCGAAAATACCGGGCAGGGCGTAGGAGGCGCGGATCGCCTCCATGGCGTCGCCCTTCGTCAACCAGATTTCATGGCCGGTTTCGACTTCCGTCGCGACCGCGGCGAAGCCCCTGTCCAGCTCCTCGATCCGGCGGTTCGATATGGCCTGGCTCAGGTGATGCTTGAGCCTGCCGCCGCCGAGCATGCCGACGCCCGAAAAGGACACGTCCATCAAGCTGACGACGCGCTTCTTCGTGAGGCCGCGCGCGAAAGCCTCGACCATGTCGAGCTTGCCTGCGGCATAGCATCCGCCGACTACGGCTCCTATCGAGGTGCCGGCGACGACATCTGGATGAATGCCATGTTCGCCGAGCTCCAGCAGGACGCCGATATGCGACCAGCCGCGCGCCGCTCCCGCGCCAAGCGCGATACCGATCTTTGGCCGGTTTTGGCCGCCGCCTAGCGCAACGGCTCCGGCTTTGTCGGTTGCGCCGGGAGCGTCCAGTCGCTTGTGCGGAATCGGCTGGATCTGGTTCAATTCTTCGCTCCTCGCGTGAGAAACGCGGCGCGGCAGGTCGCGGCGCGACGGGGCAAGCTGCGATAGATGATTGAGTGGGAACACCTTGGCACTCTCCGGATCATTCCCCCCGGTGGTTGACAATTCTTGAAGGCGCGGCGCGTTCGAGGCGAATATGTAAAATTCGCCCAAGTGCTTGGGCGAGAGATCAAGAGCGACAATGAATCAGGCCGAAAAACGCCGCAGCCAGACGCCCCTCAGGAGCGCCTGTCCCTTTGCCTGCCTCTTCGGGCCTGAAATCGGGATTTGTCTGTTCGACCCTTCGCCCGACAGGGCCGCCGGCCAAATATAATTGTAAAATGCGATTAACCATCATCCTCGAATTTTGGCGCTTCTCGAAATCTGATTGTTAGATATTCGCCGCGCCCGCCGGCGCAAGAGCCGCGATCAGCAACATGATGACGATGATCGCCAAGAGCGCATATGCGAGATAGACTTTTTTCAACGCCGCCTCCCTCAGTCAGATTCGGAGCTTCTTCAGGCTCCCCCTCAAGATGAGGGTTCCGAGCCTTATTGTCGATGGCTTCGAAAAAATCAGGGCCTTTCGAAGTCGCCGGCGAGCCCGCGGAGCGTTCCAGCAAGGCCCGACACGATTCCTCGGCCGGCCGCACCGCCGCCGAAGGCTATTCGAAGACGAGGGAAGGGCCGCCGCCTTCGAGCGCGACTTTGCGGTAGAAGCAGGAGCGCCGACCGGTGTGGCAGGCGCCGCCGTCGCCGCCGGGTTCGACCGTCAGCAGCAAGGCGTCTTGGTCGCAATCAGTCCTGATTTCGGTGACGCGCTGAATCTGGCCCGAACTGTCTCCCTTGCGCCACAGCCGATTGCGCGACCGCGACCAATAATGCGCCACGCCGGTCTCGAGCGTGAGGCGCAGCGCCTCCGCGTTCATATAGGCGAGCATGAGGACCTGACCATCGCTCGCGGCCTTGGCGACGCAAACGATCAGGCCGTCGGCGTCGAAACGCGGCGTAAACGCGGCGCCTTCCTCCAGCTCATGTTTCGCGTGTTCGGCTGGAATGGGGTTCATCGCGGTCAAAATATCGTCGGGGCTCGCAGTGGGAGGCGCGACTTGCGCCGCGCCTGCCTCCATTCATTTGGCTGCATTCACCTGCCGTTGCGGAGCAGTGTCAGAAACCGGACCTGCTCGGCGGGGTCATCGCGAAAAACGCCGGTGAATTGCGTCGTGATGGTCTCGGCGCCGTGTTTGCGCACGCCGCGCATCGACATGCACATGTGCTCGGCCTCGATCATGACGGCGCAGCCGCGCGGACGCAAATGCTGGTCGATGGCGGTGACGATCTGAGCGGTCAACGCCTCCTGGGTTTGCAGCCGCTTGGCGAAAACATCAACCAGTCTGGCGAGCTTCGACAATCCGACCACGCCCTCTTCAGACGGGTAATAGGCGATATGGGCGTTGCCGAAGAAGGGAACCATGTGATGTTCGCAATGCGACGAAAACGGAATGTCGCGCACGAGCACGATGTCGTCATAGCCATGCACCTCCTCGAAAACGCGGGCGAGAACGTCAGTCGCGTCTTCCTGGTAGCCCGAAAAAAACTCTTCGAAAGCCTTGACGACGCGCTTGGGCGTGTCGAGCAGCCCCTCGCGGTCGGGATTGTCGCCGGTCCAGCGCAAAAGCACCCGGACCGCGGCTTCGGCCTCCTCGCGGCTGGGACGCCCGAGTGGCGCGGCATTGGGTTGAGGCTGAGGACGTTCGAGCAAGGACTTAACCACGGCATCCATGTGGCGCCTCCAAATTGTTTGAATGAGCGTCCCTGGCCTTTCTCCTGCGAAGAGGAGCACCGGACGGACGTTTGTCCGGAACGGATTGGCTGGAAACATTCCAGATCTCGTTCGCCAATCCCCAGTTTCCTATATAGTATGCGCGAAGCGCAGTCACCTGAACGATTATTCTAGGCGAAGCCATGCTGACAAACATTTACAACCAGCAAATTCTTGAGCTAGCAGGGAACATACCACGGCTCGGACGGCTCGCTGCGCCCGACGCCACCGCGAAAGTCCATTCGAAGCTTTGCGGTTCGACGATCATCGTCGATCTCGTCATGGACAATGGTAAAGTGGTGGACTTCGCCCATGACGTAAAGGCCTGCGCCCTCAGTCAGGCCGCGGCCTCGATCATGGCGCGCAATGTCATCGGCTCGACGGGGGCGGAATTGCGCGTGCTGCGCGATCGGGTTCGCGCCATGCTCAAGGAGAATGGACCGCCGCCGGACGGCAAATGGGCGGATATCGCGATCCTTGAGCCGATCCGCGACTTCAAGGCGCGCCACACCTCGACCCTGCTTACCTTTGAAGCGACGCTGGATTGCGTTACTCAGATCGAGCGCGCGGCGCGCGCCGCCGCCGAATAGCGCTCTCTTCACGTCTCCCGGCCTCGCACTCGGTCAAAAGCCCCCGAAATTGAACGAATAGGCGATGATCAGGCCGCCGCTGAAATCATTCAGCGAGCCGAGCCGGTTCGGGATCGGGCTTTCCGCCGCGCTATTGACGAGCCGGTTGTAGCCGGCGAACGCCGTCGCGCTCCACGCCGACGAAATATCATATTTGGCCGCCGTAAGGCCGCCGAGCGAAGTGACGCCGCCATAGGCCTGATAGGGACGTACATTGCCATTGGCCAGGGCCTCCCAGGGGGTGACCGAAAAATAGGCGTTCATGAATTGCGTGTTTCCGAGCGCTAGTCTCGGGCCGATCGAGAAAGTGTAAGGGCCAAATCTCTCTACGGCGTCAATCGCGACATTGGCGTCGAGCCCGTCATGGCCGTTCACCCCCTGCCGAATTTCAAGTCGGGTGCGCAAATGCTCGGACAGCCAGCCCTCGACGAAGCCGCCGAGCTCGGCCGTCCAATGGACATTGTTCAGGCCGTAGAAATCGCCATTGCCATTGCTCAAGCCGCGGCGCGGAACGATGCGTCCGACTGGACCGGCCTTGAGCCAGCCAAGATCCAGAAGCGCGATCCCAAAGCCGTCGTCCGGAGCGGAGAAGGCCGGCGGATCATTCGGCCCGCGCCAGGCGAGCGCGCCGGTTGGCCAGAGCCTATAGGTCCGCGCGCCAGGGAAGGAGGTCAGCGCCTCCGGGCCGAGGCCGATCGTGACGAACCAGCCCGGCGCTGGCTCTGGGGCGGGCGTGGCGAGATCCGCCGCGCGCGCGGCGGCGGGAACAGACGCGATGAGACTCGCGAGAAACAGGTCTTTGATGCGGGACACGTGAGCGCCTCGATCCTGGCTCAATCGATTGTGACGCGATTATGGCCCGCCGCCATGGACGCCGCCAGTGCATATATGCCACACCTACGGACGTTCGACCGACGCACGCGCTGAGCCAAAATGCCGCCCAATTTCCATATCGGCCGCGCCGCCGCCCATTACGCCATTCGCGCTTATCAGCTGACGCTGTCGGCGCTCGTTGGCAATCATTGCCGACATCTGCCGACCTGCTCGGCCTATATGGATGAGGCGATCGCGCGGCACGGCGTTTGGGCCGGCGGCTTCATGGGCCTTGCGCGATTATGCCGCTGCCAGCCCTGGGGCACGGCCGGTTATGACCCCGTTCCGCCGGCCTTGCCGTCAAATGCGCATTGGCTGCGGCCCTGGACCTATGGCCGCTGGCGCGGGCCCTTGCCGTGAGCGGGCGGCTATCCGACGGGACATTTCGTCATTCCGGCTCGCGCGCTTGCGCTAAAGTCAGCGCCACGGCGCAGGCGTTGGAGACATTGAGGCTCTTGATCGGCCCCGGCATGTCGAGGCGGACCAGCCTGTCGCAATTCTCCTTGGTGAGGCGGCGCAGCCCCTTGCCTTCGCCGCCAAGCACGAGCGCCAGCGGACGGGTCAATGGCGCCTCCAAGAAAGCGGCGGGAGCCTCCGAGTCGAGGCCGATCCGCAAATAGCCCATATCGCCCAATTGCCGCAACGCACGGGCGAGATTGACGACGCTGACCACGGCGACATGTTCGAGGCCGCCCGACGCTGCTTTCGCCACCACGCCGGCCATGTCTGGCGCATGCCGCTCGGTCGTCACCAAGGCGTCGACGTTAAAAGCCGCCGCCGTGCGTAGGATCGCGCCGACATTATGCGGATCTGTGATCTGATCCAGCACGAGCACGATTCCGCTTCGCGACGAAATCTCGGACAGATCGATCGGCTCTGGCAGGCGGGCTTCGAGCATGACGCCCTGATGCGCGGCGCTTGCGCCCAGGCGGCGCGCGAGATCCTCGCCCTGCACAATATGGGCGGTTAAGCCGGCGCTGGCGATTTCACCGCTGAGCCGGTTGGCGGCGGGTTTTGTCGCGTAAATGTCGAGCAGCTTGCGCCGATTGGCCCGCAAGGCCTCTCGGACCGCGTGAAAGCCAAAGAGCGCGACGATATCAGATGAGGGACGCCGGAACGGAGGCGCCGAGGCTTGCTCTTTGTCGCGCCGGTCCGATTGCGGCGGCGCTTGCTTCCTTATCTCTTTAGGGACGATCTGGACGCTGCTTTCCGCGTGCGGGCTCGGATTACCGCCCCGCGTCGGTTTCCGGCTCGGCGGCGCGTTGGTCTTTCGGCTCGCGCCTTTCGATGCGTCTCGCGTCAATGTCTGCTTGTCCCGGCCGCCTCGCGCGGATGCGCTTTTTTCCTGTCACGCCGTCGAGGCCCTTGCAATAGGGAGCCGCCGCGCTGGAGATTTTTGGTTGACAGGAGCAGGCGCCGTTCGCATAAGCGCATGCACCAACGCCCCCTGCGGGGCCTTTGGGGGAGTGTCCCGAGCGGCAAAGGGGGCGGACTGTAAATCCGCTGGCTACGCCTTCGTAGGTTCGAGTCCTACCTCCCCCACCAGTCGCGAAACGCGCCCTGCCTCGACGCTGGATTTGCATTTGCGGCGCGCGAGGCCATTGCCGACGTCAAGGCCCGCTCCCATATCTTTGAGACCTCGTATAAGCTGTCGTGGCGAATATTGGTTTGGTCGAAGATCCTTATTCGCGCCTATGGCGCCTTACGGTTTTCCGGGGCCGAGCGCCGGGGGAGGGCGTCCGTGACTGCAAAGCGCGCGAGAGCGGCGCGGCCCGCCCGGAAAGCCTTTATCCCGATCCAAGAGAAACAGGCGGCTCAGGCTGGCCCGAACGCTTTGCTAAACTCACCGAAAATTTGCGGGAGTGGTTTAAGGGGTCTCTCATCCTTCCAAGCGAACCATTGACACCGCATTGGCGGCCTCATAACGCTTTTGTGACGAGCACGGACATGCGGGGTGACCGAAATATTCATATCGGTCGGAAAGCGGAGATTGAGCGATGACTTTGCGCGTCTCAGGTAAGAATTTGGACATTGGCGAGGCCCTTCGTTCCTTTGTCCAAGCGCGAATTGACGCAACCGTTTCAAAATATGGCGCGGGTCCGGCCACAGGCCATGTCACGATCGAGCCGGAAGGATCCGGTTACCGCACGGACTGCACTTTGCATCTCAATTCGGGGGCCACGCTTCAAGCCGACGCCAAGGCGCACGACCCCTATGCGAGCTTCAATCGCACCGCCGATAAGATAGAAAAGCGGGTCCGGCGCCATAGAAAGCGCCGCGCGGAGCATCACGGGGTTGCGCGTGGGGAAGACCTTCGGGGGGAGGATTTGCGCGGGCCAGATCTGGCGCCGCGATCGGCGCTTCCCGGCGATGGGTTCGCGGATGGGGCGGAGGACCCGGCTCGCGTGGACCTAGTGGCTGCGCCGACCCGCCAGGCCGCAGAGGCGGCCGAATGCGCGCAGCCAGGGCTTAATCCGGCCATCATCGCGGAGCCTTCCTCCGGGCTCCGCGAGATGACCGTCTCAAGCGCCGTGATGGAGCTGGATCTCAGCAGCGCCCCCGTCGTGGTCTTTCGTCACGCCTTCGACGGAAGGACCAATATCGTCTATCGTCGTCAGGATGGAAATATCGGCTGGATCGACCCCAATCGGCCGTGAATGATTCGAGATGACCCCCAAACAAGGCATGGACGAGCGTTTGACCTAGCCGATATGGTAGTTCAAAACGCGTCCGCGCGTTCAGAAAAGATAGTCTAAAGCTATGCTGCTGACCAATTTGATCACGCGCGAGGCGGTCATCCCCTCGCTCAAGGCGCATGCGAAAAAGCAGGCGCTGCAAGAGTTGAGCGACCGGGCTGGCATCGTCTCCAATCTCGCGCCTCGGGAAATTTTCGACGCTTTGCTCCAGCGCGAGCGTCTCGGGTCAACCGGGCTTGGCGAGGGGATTGCCATTCCGCACGCCAAGCTCGGCAAGGCGACCTCGATTTTCGGGCTTTTCGCCAGGCTTGCGCGTCCAATCGATTTCGACGCGATCGACGGCGCGCCGGTCGATCTGATCTTCCTTCTGGTAGGCCCCGAATTGGCTGGCGCCGATCATTTGAAGGCGCTCGCGCGCATCGCCCGACTGTTCCGCGATCCGGCGCTGACGGCGAAACTTAGGTCGGCGCGCGACGGCTCGGCGCTTTACGCGGTTTTGACCGAGGAAGCCACCTCACGTGCCGCGTGAGCGGGGTTTGCCGAATCGCGAGCCTCCCTCGAAAATCGCTTGGCGCGATGGACCTGCGCCAGGCGCGTCACCGCCAGGTGCGGCTTGCATAATCAATCACATAGGCTTGCGGCGCCGCAGCGATCGCCGCCATGCCGGCGAGGACCGAATCCTCGCTCATAACGAGCCTGACGCCAATGCCGCGCATCAGATCGCCAAAAGGCGCCTTATGCTCGAAATGAGCGCGGAACTGGCGCGGGGCGAGGAATTTCGCGAGCCGCGGAGGGACGCCGCCCGAGAGGGTCACGCCGCCTTTGGCGAGCAAAGCGAGGGCGAGATCGCCGGCGAAGCGCGCAATGAGGGTCCAAGCGAGCCGAATTGTCTCCGCCTCCTCGCCGTCCGGCCGGGCGTGAGCGTTTTCAAGTAGGGCGACTTCGTCGAAATCAGGCGCGGCGAGACCGCTCGCCAAGCAACGGGCGCGGTGAAGCCGCGCCAGCCCTGGACCGGACAAGACCGTTTCGGCGCTGACCCTTCCATGGGCGGAGGCGTCGAGATAGCGCCAAATGGCGGTTTGCTCCGGCCCGATCGGCCCAAAATCCATATGTCCGGCCTCGCTCGCCAGCGCCAAATGCCGTCCTTCAATCTCAATAAGGGCGGCGGCGCCGAGGCCGGTGCCTAGCCCGAGAACGAGCCGCACGCCCGGCTTAGGCTCGAAAGCGGCGCCGATCGGCTCCGTCGATTCGGTTCGCAGAACCGGCAACGCCAGGGCTTGCGCCTCGAAATCATTGAGAAGCAGGCCCTGGTCCAGGCCCAAGGCCTTCACGGCCGCGACGCCGTCGATGGCCCAGGCGGCGTGGGTTAGCTTGACCCTGCGGCCTTCGATCGGGCCGGCCGCGCAGGCGAGCACGGACCGTGCTTTCCGGCCGAGCCCGGACAAGGCGGCGGCGGCGGCGGCTTCGAAATTTGGGTAATCTCCGGTCTTGAGGCGAGGCCCGGGTTCGATCGGCGCGGCCGCGCCGCGCGCCCATGCGAAACGCGCGTTTGTGCCGCCAATATCGCAGAGAAGGATCGGAAAAGGAAAGTTCACGCCGCCAGCTCTTGAGGGTTGAAACGGTCAGGCTATTCAGGGCGAGGCTTGAGGGCCGTGGAAGGCTCGCTTTCGCAAACGTCCTCGGGTAGAGCTGCGTTGAAACCAACATGCGCCACAGCATCGAGAGCTTCAAGATGGCCTTTCAGCATCACCCCCTTTTTCCGCTCGGCACGGACGAAACGTCCTATCGCAAGCTCGCGGCGGAGGGCGTGCGGATCGAACCGTTCGGAAAACGCGAAACCCTTTTTGTGGAGCCCGAGGCGATCCGGCGTCTCGCCGAGCAGGCGATGATCGACATAAATCATTTATTGCGGCCGGCCCATCTCGCCCAGCTCGCCAAGATCCTCGATGATCCGGAGGCGACGTCGAATGATAAATTCGTCGCCTATGACCTTTTGAAGAACGCCAATATAGCCGCGGGCGGCGTTCTGCCGATGTGCCAGGACACCGGCACGGCGATCGTCATGGCCAAGAAGGGCAGGCTGGTCTTCACCGAGGGCGAGGACGAAAGCGCGATCGCCGAAGGCATCCGGGACGCCTATGAAAAAAAGAATCTGCGCTATTCGCAGCTCGCGCCGCGGTCCATGTTTGAGGAGACGAACACCAGCACGAATTTGCCGGCCCAGATCGAGATCTACGCCGAAGGCGAGGACGCCTATAAGTTTCTGTTCATCGCCAAGGGCGGCGGCTCCGCCAACAAGACCTTTCTTTATCAGGCGACGCCGTCGATTTTGACGCATGAGCATTTGCTCGATTTCCTCAAGGGCAAGATCCTGTCGCTCGGCACCGCCGCTTGCCCGCCCTATCATCTCGCGGTCGTGATCGGGGGAACGTCGGCGGAACTGAACCTCAAGACCGTCAAGCTCGCTTCAACTCATTATCTCGATCAATTGCCGACCTTTGGCGGCGCGGACGGCCATGCGTTTCGCGATCTCGCCATGGAGGAGGAAATTTTCAAGCTGACCCAGGCTCTCGGGGTCGGGGCTCAATTCGGCGGCAAATATTTCTGCCATGACGTCCGCGTGGTCCGCTTGCCGCGCCATGGCGCGTCGCTGCCGATCGGGATCGGCGTGTCATGCTCCGCCGATCGCCAGGCGCTCGGCAAGATCACGCGCGACGGCGTCTTTCTCGAAAAACTCGAGCGCGATCCGGCCAAATATTTGCCGCCGATCGACGAGGCCGCGCTCGGCGGCGCCGTCGTGGCGATCGATCTCACAAGGCCCATGCCGGAAATCCTGAGTGAACTCTCGCGGCATAAGATCAAGACGAGGCTGTCCCTCACCGGCCCGATGATCGTCGCGCGCGACCTCGCCCACGCCAAGATCAGGGAGCGGCTCGAATCCGGGAGCGCCCTTGCCGGCTTATTTCAAGGATCATCCGGTCTATTACGCGGGCCCCGCCAAAACCCCGGACGGATTCGCCTCGGGCTCCTTCGGTCCGACCACGGCGGGGCGCATGGATTCCTATGTTCATCAGTTCCAAGACGCCGGCGGGTCGCTGGTGATGCTCGCCAAGGGCAATCGTTCAAGCCATGTGCGCGAGGCCTGCGCCAAGCATGGCGGCTTTTATCTCGCCTCGATCGGCGGCGCGGCGGCGCGGCTCGCGCAGGATTGCATCAAAAAGGTCGAGGTTTTGGAATATCCGGAGCTCGGCATGGAGGCGATCTGGCGGATCGAAGTCGAGAATTTTCCGGCCTTCATCGTGATCGACGACAAGGGCAATGATTTTTTCAAGGAGTTGAATTTGGGGTGAGGACGCGGCGGCGCATGTCGTTCCCGAGCCCGGCGATGGGCCGATAGAGAATTTACGCCGGGGAAACCGGATCTTGCGACGCTTCGCCGGAACAAGCCTCACTGGCCGGGAAAGCCCCGGCCACGCCTTTGTTCAGTTTTCAATGCTCGGCTTGCGCGACCGCGGTGAGGCCTGCGTCGGGCAAGCTCCGCGCCGCGCCTGTGATGGGCTTGTCGGACGCGGCGGGCGCGGTCTGCTTCTTGACCGGGGCGGCGGCCGGTCCTGACAGCAAGGCCTGCGGCTTGGCCGCTCCCGACAAAAGGAGGCTGCGTCGCGGCGGCAAGGGAACGTCGGCGGCTTGGGACGGCGCCGGCTCGTTGGCGGCGACTTCCGGCGTCTCGGGCTCGGCTGGTTTGGCGCCGAAGAAGCGGCTGAACAGGGATTGTTGCGGCTTGGCCTGGTCGGCCGGCGCGCTTCCCGCAACCTCCGCCGAATTGGCGGGCTTGGCGGCCGACTCCGTCGCGGCGTCGCCATTGGTCTTGAGCGCCGCCATTTGGACCTGCGGCGAGGCGCGGCCTTTCTTGCCCTTGCCTTCGTCTAGGGCGACGTCGATTGGGCCGCGCGCCAACGCGTCGGGCCGGCTTGCATAGCTCGCAAGCGAAGTGAAGCTCGGATGCTGGCCGCCGTCGGCGTAAACCGTGCGGATCGGCCGCACGCCTTGCGCCGCAAGCTCGGCGACCTTGGCCTCGTCGCGCTTTTCCTTGGCGGCGACCAGGCCGTTGACCTCGTCATTACGCTTCAGCGGCGGGCAGGCGCCGAGGGCCTCGAAATGCGAGCCGTCGGCGGGCGCGGCGTTAAAGACGTAATGCCTGCCGCAGACGCCGACCGCTACGTCTTGCCGCGTCACCTCGAAATTGTCCGAGCCTTCCTTCAGCTGCTTCCAGAAGCCGATGTTCGGATCGAGCCGGTATTTGGCGAGGTTTTCAGCGGTCATGCGGAAGGGATAGGACTGCATCTGGACCGCGCGCTGGCCGCCGGCGAAGCCTTCCCGCGACGATCGCGTAGATCTCGCCGATCTGCGGGTCGGTCATCGAGAAACAGCCGGCCGAGGAGCAAATGCCGTGGACCATGATCGAGCCGCCGTTGTGGCCCTAGGCGCGGTCATAGGCGTTGGGATAGCCGACATTGAATGAGAGATAATAGGCGGAATTCGGGTTCATCTGCGCCGGCGTGATCGAATAGAACCCTTCCGGCACCTGGCGATCGCCCTCGCGCACCTTGGGGCCGAGCTGCCCCGACCAGCGGCACATCGGATAGGTTTTCAAAAGCGCGTAACGCCCGTCCGATTTCATGCTTCCAGATTTCGAGCTCGGATTCTTTCTTGTAGGCGCGGATCAGGACGGGCGCTTTTTGTGGTGTCGTTCGCCGCCATCAAGGCGAGGGTCTCGGGGGGAATTGGCGCAAAGGCGCGGGGATTGGCGCCGGAGAGGCTCGGGTAATCCTCGCAGCCGGCGAGCAATCCCGCAGCCGAAAAAATAAGCGCGAGGGCGCCAAAGCGGCTCAGAATGGGGCCGAGGCGTTGAAAAAAAGGATTGCAGCGCATCTGGTCTGCCCCCGTTTGGCGAAAATTCATCCGGCGAAGCGCGCTTCGCGTTATGCCCCGTCAACTTACGCGCGGTATCCTTAGCCGTAGGTTACCAGGAACACGCCGAATCGAGGGGGCGGCGAAACACTTCTTCTCATTGGTTAAATTCGCGGGCTTGCGCGAAGATCTCTCGCCGGAGTTCCCGTCCTATGCTTTCCGCCCGATATTCAGGAACTTGTCGGCGCGCGCCGTCCTGAGTTCGTCGGCTGACATATGTTCGAAATCCTTCAAGGCCTCCGCTATGGCCTCGCCGGCCGCGCTCCGCCGCCGCATCCGGATCGCGATGGGCGCCGCCGGGCGGCTCGACGATGACGTATCGATCACGCCGAATCGCAGCATGTCCTGGGCGGTGATCTTCATGTTGGTGGCGGCTTCCTGGGCCTTGCGCCGTTCGCGCCACAGGATCGAGGCCGCGCCTCCGGCGAGATCACGCTGTAGATCGCGTGTTCGAGCATCAGCACGCGGTTGGCGGTGGCGATCGCGATCGCGCCGCCCGAGCCGCCTTCGCCGATGATCGACGGCGACATTGGGCACGCCGAGCGACAGGCAGGCATCGGTCGAGCGCGCGATCGCCTCGGCCTGGCCGCGCTCCTCGGCGCCGATGCCGGGATAGGCGCCGGCGGTGTCGACGAGCGAGATGACCGGAATGCCGAAACGGTCGGCCATCTCCATCAGCCGGACCGCCTTGCGATAGCCTTCCGGACGCGCCATGCCGAAATTGTGCTTGATGCGCGGCTTCGGTGTCGGAGCCCTTTTCCTGGCCGATGACGCAGATGCTCTCGCCGCGGAAGCGGCCGAAGCCGCCGACGATCGCTTCGTCCTCGCCGAACTTGCGGTCGCCCGCCGAGCGGCGTGAATTCGGTGATCAGGCGCCTTGACGATAATCGATGAAATGCGGCCGCTGCGGATGGCGCGCGACCTGCGTCTTCTGCCATGGCGTCAGATTGGCGTAGAGATCGCTCAGCGCCTGCGCGGCCTTGTCCTCGATCCTGCGACATCTCCTCGCCGATCGCGACGGCGTCGCCGCCGAACTCGCGCAATTCGACCTTGGCTTCGAGTTCGGCGACGGGCTTTTCAAAATCGAGATAGCTGCGCATTGGCGCCGGGCATAGTTTCGGCGGCGCGGAAACTGGCCATTTTGAGATGCGAAGTCAAGAAATAGCGCGCGGCCGAGGCCAATCTGGTCGTCGCCCGCTGACGTGACGGCGCATTCGGATTGCGACGCGCCTCATGCCGGGATGTCGGAAGCCTCTTCCGGCAGGCGCAGGAGAACGCGCCGCCATCGTCCAAGCGACCAAAGGCGGAATCGGTCGAGATAGAGATAGACGACCGGCGTCGTGTAGAGCGTCAGCACCTGGCTGACGATCAGCCCGCCGACGATGGAGATGCCGAGCGGCCGGCGCAGCTCGCCGCCGTCGCCGAAGCCGAGCGCCAGCGGCAAGCGCCGAGGAGGGCGGCCATGGTCGTCATCATGATCGGCCGGAAGCGCAGCAGGCAGGCCGCGAAGATCGCGTCGCGCGGGCGCAAGCCCTTCCGTGCGCTCGGCCTCGAGCGCGAAGTCGATCATCATGATCGCGTTCTTCTTGACGATGCCGATCAGCAGGATGACGCCGATCAGGGCGATGATGCTGAACTCGGTGTCCGAACAGCAATCAGCGCCAGCACCGCGCCGACGCCGGCCGACGGCAGGGTGGAGAGGATCGTGATGCGGTGGACGTAGCTCTCGTAGAGCATGCCGAGCACGATGTAGACCGCCGCAGCGCCGCCAGGATCAGCAGCGGCTCGCTGGCGAGCGATTGCTGGAAGACCTTGCGCGGCGCCCGGAAGCTGCCGTGGATCGTCGCCGGGCACGTCGATCGCGGCCATCGCCTGCTCGATCGTCGTCGACGCGCGTCGCTGAGCGAGGCGCCGGGCGGCAGATTGAAGGAAATGGTGGTGGCGACGAAGTGGCCCTGATGGTTGACCGACAAGCGGCGTCGTGCCCAGGCTCGAAATGGGCGAAGGCGGCGAGCGGCACCATCGTTTCCTGGCTCGTGCTGACCGCGGCGCCGGTCGAGGCGCGCCCTTGCCGGTGTTCGCCGAGCGCGTTGGTCGCGAGCGTTGCGCGCCGGTCGTTGGCGACGACTCGACGCGGCGACGGCGAGTGCCTGCGTCGGCCGCCACCGTGCCGGCGACCGCATTGCGTCGTCTGCGAGCCGCTCGCGGATGCCGCCCGAGGTGCTGACATAGATGTCCTTGCAGCGTCGCCGGGTCTTGCCAGTATCGCGGCGCGACCTCCATGACCACGTGATATTGGTTGAGCGGGTCGTAGATCGTCGAGACCTGCCGCTGGCCGAAGGCGTCGTAGAGCGTGTTGTCGATCTGGCTGGCGTGAGGCCGAGCCGCGACGCGGTGTCGCGGTCGATCGTCAAGTCGGTCTCAAGGCCGTTTTGCTGCTGGTCGGTGTTGACGTCGGCGAGAATTGGGCTGTGCTGCAGCGCCGCGACGATCGCGGCGTCCACGCATTGAGTTCGCTCGAATGTTGTCGCCTTGCAGCGTGTATTGATACTGCGCGTTGCTCGACGCGCCCGCCGACGCGAATATCCTGCACCGCCTGCAGGAACAGGCGTCGCGCCCGGCACTTGCGCGAGCTTGCGGCGCAGCCGGGCGATGACCTCGTCGGCGGACATCGCTGCGCTCTGACTTGCGGCTTCAAGCCGACGTAAACCGACCCGGTGTTCGTCGCGTTGCCGCCGCCGGTGAAGCCGACCACCGCGTCGACGGCAGGATCGCTTTGGACGATGCGACTGGAACTGCTCGAGCTTTTGCCGCATCAACTGAAACGAGATGCTTTGGTCGGCCTGGATGTTGCCGATCAATTCGGCCGGTGTCCTGCTGCGGGAAGAAGCCCTTCGGCACGATCGAAAACAGGCAGACATTGAGGCAGATCGTGGCGAGCAGCGACGCAACGATGACGAGGCCGATGCCGCAGCGCCCAAGCCGAGCGTGCGCTCATATCACTCGCGTCGAACCAGCGCTCGAACGGGCCGAAGCCGCGCCGCGCCGCTTCGGCTCCGCGGTCGGGCGCATCAGCGATCGGCGCACATCATCGGCGTCATGGTCAAGGACAATGACGAGCGAGACCAGGATGGCGATCGACAGCGTGATCGCGAACTCGCGGAACAGCCGGCCGACAATGCCGCCCATCAGCAGGATCGGGATGAAAACCGCGATCAGGGAGACGCTGATCGAAAGCACGGTGAAGCCGACCTCGCGGGCGCCGCGCAGCGCCGCCTCGACGCGGCCATGTCCGCCTCGATGTAGCGGGCGATGTTTTCCACGACGACGATCGCGTCGTCGACGACGAAGCCGGTCGCGATCGTCAGCGCCATGAGCGATAGATTGTCGAGGCTGAAATCCAGAAGATACATCGCGCCGAATGTGCCGATGATCGAAACCGGCACCGCTACGCTCGGAATCAAGCGTCGTCGCGCATGTCGCGCAGGAACGCGAAGACGATCAGCGTCACCAGGCCGACCGCGATCAGCAAGGTCGATTCCGTGTCGTGCAAGGAGGCGCGGATGGTCATGCTGCGGTCGCACGGCGAGCGAGATTTCGATATCGCGCGGCATCGCGGCCTGCGAGATGCGGCAGTTCCGCCTTCACGCCGATCCACGGCTCGATGATGTTCGCGCCCGGCTGGCGGAACAGGATGAGCAGCACGGCCGGCTTGCCATTGGCCAGTCCTTCGTTGCGGAGGTCCTCGACCGAATCGCGGACGTCGGCGATGTCCGTGAGGCGCACCGGCGCGCCATTGCGATAGGCGACGATCAGCGGCAGGTAATCGGCCGCGCGTGGTGGCCTGATCGTTGGTGTAGATCTGGTAACGCTGTTGCCGCCATCGTCGATCGTGCCCTTCGGGCTGTTGGCGTTGGCTGACGGCGAGCGCCGCGCGCACATCCTCCAGCCCGATGCCATATTTTGAAAGGGCGTAAGGGTTGATCTCGACGCGCACCGCCGGCAGCGCCGAGCCGCCGACGATGACTTGGCCGATGCCGTCGAGCTGCGAGAGCCTTTGCTGCAGGATATTGCTCGCCGCGTCATACATCTGGCCGGGCGTCGAGGTCTTCGACGTCAGCGCCAGGATCAGGATCGGCGCGTCGGCCGGATTGACCTTGCGATAGGTTGGATTGCTGCGCAGGCTCGTCGGCAGATCGGCGCGGGCCGCGTTGATCGCGGCCTGCACGTCGCGGGCGGCGCCGTTGATATCGCGGTCAATGTCGAATTGCAGGGTGATCGCGCGTCGCGCCGAGGCTGCTTCGTCGACGTCATTTCCGTGACATCGGCGATCTGGCCGAGATGGCGCTCAAGCGGACTCGCCACGGTGGTCGCGACCGTATCTGGGCTCGCGCCGGGAAGCTGCGCCTGCACATTAATCGTCGGAAAGTCGACCTGCGGCAGAGGCGACACCGGCAGCTTTAGAAAGGCGAGCCCGCCGGCCAATGCTATACCGATCGTCGAGCAGAGTGGTCGCGACCGGACGCGCGATGAAAGGGCGCTGAAAGATTCATCCAACAGCCTCGCCCGGGGCCGACGCGTCCGGCGTCCGCCGCGGCCGGATACCGCTGACCGCCAGGCGATCGAAATAGAGATAAATCACCGGCGTGGTGAAGAGCGTCAGAACCTGGCTGACGATCAGGCCGCCGACAATGGCGACGCCGAGCGGATTGCGCAGCTCCGAGCCGGTGCCGGTCCCGAGCATCAAAGGCAGCGCGCCGAGGATCGCGGCCATGGTCGTCATCAGGATCGGGCGAAAGCGCAGCAGGCAGGCCTGATAGATCGCCTCGCGCGGCGAGCAGGCCCTCGTTGCGCTCGGCGTCCAGCGCGAAATCGATCATCATGATCGCGTTCTTCTTCACGATGCCAATCAGCAGGATGATGCCGATGATCGCAATGACGTCGAGCTCGCCGCCGGAAGCCATCAGGCGACAAGCGCGCCGACCCCGGCCGAGGGCAGCGTGGACAGAATCGTGATCGGGTGAATGAAGCTCTCATAAAGCACGCCAAGCACGATATACATCGTGACGACCGCGGCGATGATCAGGAAGAGCTCATTGGTCGTCGATGCGCGGAAAGCGCCGGCGGCGCCTTGAAAAGAGGTGACGAAGCTCGCCGGAAGGCCGATCTCTTTCTCGGCGCTGTTCAATCGCCTCGACGGCCGCGCCAAGCGACGCGCCCGGCGCGACGTTGAATGAAATCATTGTCGCCGGAAACTGCCGACAATCGGGTGAGCAGCAAGGGCCCGGCGCGCTGCTCCATGTGCACGATCGCGGCGAGGGGCACTTGCCCGTTGGAAGCCGACGACGACGAAGGCAAATATAGTGAGGAGAATCCGGCGAGCGTCCGCTGGAGCGGCGGGATCTGCCTCCAGGATGACGCGGTACTGGTTCGACTGGGTATAGATCGTGGAGACGATGCGCTGCCCGAATGCGTCATAGAGCGCGTTATCGATGGTCGCGGGAGTAATGCCGAAGCGCGCGGCGGTGGCGCGATCGATGACGAGATCCACAGCCAGGCCTTGTTGTTGCGAATCGCTCGTCACGTCGGCGAGCTCAGGCATGTGGTTTAGGCGCTGCGTCAGAAGCGGCGTCCATGTCTTGAATTCGTTTAGATTGGCGTTCTGCAAGATGAATTGATATTGCGCGCGGCTGATATTGGAGTCGATCGTCAGATCCTGCACCGGCTGCATGTAGAGCGAAATTCCGATGATCCCGGCTACTTCCTTCTGCAATCGGCGAATGATTTCGCCGGCTGTGAGGGCGCGCTCCTCTCGCGGCTTGAGAGTGATCAAGATGCGGCCGCTGTTGAGCGTCGTGTTGTCGCCGTCGACGCCGATGAATGAGCTCAGGCCCTCGACCGCGGGATTTTTCAGGATCGCTTCGGCGAGCTGCTGTTGAAGCCGCGACATGGCGTCGAACGAGACGCTTTGCGAAGCTTGCGTGATGGCTTGGATCATGCCGGTGTCCTGCGCCGGAAAGAAGCCTTTTGGGATGATGATATAGAGGGCGATTGTCAGGCCGAGCGTTGCGATCGCGACAAACAGGGTGAGGGGCTGATGCGCGAGCACCACATCAAGCGCGCGGCCATAATGGGCGACGATTGCGTTGAATGCTCGCTCCGCCGCGATATCCAGACGGCTGCGCGCGGCGGCGGGACGATGACGGATCAGCCTCGCGCAAAGCATTGGAACCAGGGTGAGGGAGACGATCGCCGAGATAACGATCGTGACCGCCAAGGTGATGGCGAACTCATGAAACAGTCGGCCGATCACATCCCCCATGAACAAGAGCGGGATCAAGACGGCGATCAGCGAAACGGTGAGCGAAATGATGGTGAAGCCGATTTGCTTCGAGCCCTTCAGTGCCGCCTGCAAGGGCGGCTCGCCGGCTTCGACATAGCGGCTGATATTCTCGATCATGACGATCGCGTCGTCGACGACGAAGCCGGTCGAGATCGTCAGCGCCATCAGCGAAAGATTGTCGAGGCTGAACCCGAAAAGATACATCGCGACCAGCGTGCCCACCAAAGACAGTGGAACCGACAGGCTCGGGATGATCGTCGCTGGTAGATTGCGCAGGAACACGAAGATCACCATGACGACGAGCGCGACCGCGAGCGCCAGCTCGAATTCGACGTCGGCGACGGAGGCGCGAATCGTCGTCGTGCGATCGCTGAGGATTGCGATGTTGACGGCGGCGGGAAGGCTCGCTTCAAGCGTCGGCAGCAGCGCTTTGATCCGCTCCACGACCTCGATCACATTCGCCCCGGGCTGGCGCCGGACATTAAGGATAATCGCGGGCGCGGTATTGGCCCATGCGCTGAGCTTGGCGTTTTCTGGGCCTTGGACGACGTTGGCTACGTCGGCGAGTCGGACCGGGGCGCCGTCCCGGTAGGCGATCACAAGGTTGCGGTAGCCTTCGGCGTCGGTGATCTGGTCATTAGCGTTGATTGTCGTGGCTTGCGTCGGCCCGTCAAAATTGCCTTTGGGCGAATTGATGTTGGCGTTGCCGATTGTGGTCCGCAGATCGTCGATGTTGAGGCTATAGGCGGCGAGCGCTTGCGGCTTGAATTGGATGCGCATGGCGGGCCTTTGTCCGCCGCTGATGCTGACCAGCCCGACGCCCGCCTGTTGCGAGATCTTTTGCGCCAGCCGGGTTTCGCTGATGTCTTCGAGCTGGATCAGCGGCAAGGTCTTGGATGTCACCGCCAGAGTGAGGATCGGCGCGTCCGCCGGGTTGACCTTGGCGTAGATCGGCGGCGCGGGGAGGTCGCTCGGCAGCAGGTTGTTCGCGGCGTTGATCGCGGCTTGAACCTGCTGTTCAGCGACGTCGAGGCTGAGGTTCAGACTGAACTGCAGCGTTATGACCGAGGCTCCGGCCGAACTCGCCGAAGTCATTTGATTGAGGCCAGGCATCTGGCCGAGCTGGCGCTCCAAAGGCGCGGTGACCGAGGAGGTCATGACTTCCGGGCTCGCGCCGGGAAGAAATGTTTGCACCTGGATCGTCGGGTAATCCACCTCGGGCAAAGCGGAAAGCGGCAGGAAGCCGTAGGCGACGCCGCCAGCCAGCATGATCGCGATCATTAAGAGCGTGGTCGCGACCGGGCGAAGGATAAAAAGCCGCGAGGGGTTCATCGCTCCGGCCTAGGCGGCGCTTCAATGTCAGCCGATAAAGCGCGCGCTGAGCGCATCCCGCCAGATCGTTGCGACGCCGGCGAGACCGGCGGAACGGCGCGGCGGATCCGAACATGGCGGCATGAGCAATCTTGGGAAGACAAGCGGGGCGGAGTCATTGGCCGCTCTTCTGACGATTGCGATCGCCGCGGCGGCCCGATGGCTCGTTCGGCTTCGCTCCGGCGTCAACCGCGGCTTTGCCTTGACCTTTACCGTCTCCCTCGGATTGATCGGCGGAGGGGATGTACACCGCCGCGCCATCGCGCAGCCGATCGGCTCCGTCGACCACGACGCGATCTCCCGGCGATAGACCTTTGACGACCGCGACCATGTCTCTGTCCGTCGGCCCTATTTCGATCGGCCGTACGGATACTGTGTTGTCGGCGCCGATGAGGTAGACAAAAGCGCCTGGAGCGCCGCGTTGGATTGCGGCTGTCGGGGCAGTCACGACATTGTTGAGCGTCTTGATCAATAGTCGTGCATTGACGAACTGGTTTGGAAACAGCTGATCGTCCAGGTTGGCGAATTCGGCGCGCAGCTTCACCGTCCCGGTTGTCGTGTCGATCTGATTATCGAGCGTGATCACTTTCCCAACCGCGAGCTCGTTGATGTTGGCGCGGTCATAGGCTCTCACCTCGAGCGTCCTGCCTGCCCGCATCTGAGCCATGATTTGCGGAAGATCATCCTCGGGCACGGTGAAAATGACCGAAATCGGATGCAGCTGCGTTAGAACCGCGATGCCGGTGTCGGTCGTCTGCACATAATTGCCGGCGTCGACCAGACGCAAACCGACGCGCCCGTCGATCGGCGAGATAATATGCGCATAGACAAGGTTCAGTTTCTGTGCGTCGATCTGAGCCTGATCGTTTCTGACCGACCCCTCATATTGCTTAACGATATAAACCTGATCCTCGGCCTGCTGGCGGGCGATCGAGTTCTGCTTGACGAGGATTTCATAGCGCGCCTGATCCATTTTCGCTTGATCGAGCAAGCCTTGATCATGGATCAGCAATCCCTGGGCTTGATTCTCGGCGACCTGAAACGGGCGCGGATCAATCTGGGCCAGAAAGTCGCCTTTCTTCACCGTTTGGCCTTCCTTGAAGGCGACCTCGATGAGCTGGCCATTGACCTGCGTCTTCACGGTCACGGTGGCGAGCGGGGTGACCGTGCCGAGCGCGTTGACGACAACCTTGATGTCGCCAAGTGCGATCGTGGCGGCGCCGACCGGCTGCGGCGCGGCTTGCGGCGGATTGCGGGCCGCGTCCTTTGGCGCGCGGATCGTCGTCGTAAGTCGATAGACGCCAAGGCTAACCAAAACGGCTAGAAGGGTCAGGAAGATCGGCCCCAACCGCCGCCCCGCCCGCGTCTTTGGCTCAGGCCGGGCGATCTCCTGTTCCCGAAAAGGAGGCGTCTTGTCGCGAAGAAAGACTTCCTCCGCGATCTGCTCCTCGGTTCTGCGGGTTCGATCATCCATGTCGGGATCCAATGCCCAAGGCGCGGTCGCGCGCGCTAACGTCCTTGCCAAGCGGCGGCGCAAGCGATCGTAGTTCGGCGCGGATTACCACTGACTTTCCACAAAATGAGTGTTCGGTAAGGATGGAGCAGCCCACGTACCGCGCTGTTCTATATATATCCCGCTGCTGCGCCGCCGCAATCTCGGCGAGAAATGCGGTGCATTGCCGATCGCCACCAATCAATTTTTCGTTGACGCGAAGCTCTCCTCGCCTCCAACATACCAATCGTGTGTCAAAGATGCGGCATTGGGTTTGGCAGCTCGAGGTCGTGGCGGCTTGGCAGCAAGTCCGCGCTCCATCCGCCGCCGAGGGCCTCGATCAGGGAGACGCTGGCGAGATAGCGGTTCTGCCTGATCGTGAGGTCGGATTCCTGATCGTTGAGCAGGGTCGCCTGGGCGACGACGACCGCGGTGAAGGCGACCGTGCCGGCGCGATATTGATTGAGCAGAATGTCGAGCTCCTCCTGGGCCGCCTTGACCGCTTCGCCTTCGACCTTGGCCTGGCGCGCGTAAATGCGCAGCGCGGCGAGATTGTCCTCGACCTGCTGAAACGCGGTCAGCACGGTCTGGCGATAGGTGGCGACGCTTTGGTCGAAAGTGGCGCGCGCGGCCTCGACCTGCGCGCCGCGCAAGCCGCCGTCGAAAAGGACTTGCGACGCGGCGACCCCCGCCGTCCACATTTCATGGGCGAGATTGAGCGCAAGCGCATGCGGGCCAGTGAAGCCGAACGAGCCGTTGAGGCTGATGTCCGGATAATAAAGGGCGATGGCGGCGCCGATCAGGGCGTTTTCCTGCTGCATCGTGCGCTCCGCCGCGGCGATGTCGGGGCGGCGCTCGAGCAGCGTGGAGGGCAGGCTCACAGGAATGGCCGGAAGATTATTCGCCAAAGAACCTTTTGTAATTGTAAGCTCCGCCGGTGGCCTGCCGATCAACACGGCGATGGCGTGCTCGAATTGCGCCCGCGACACGCCGACATTGATGGCCGAGGCCTCGGTGTTCAACACCTGCGCCAGCGCGGTCGCGACATCGGCTTTCGACACGGTGCCGGCGTTAAATTGATTTTGCGTGATCTCCAGCGTCTTTTTATAGGCCGTCACGGTCGTGTTGAGCAGCGTCTCCAATGAGTTGGCGGCGCGGAGGTTAAAATAGGCGAGCGCGAGCAGGGCCTGGGCCGAAAGCGTCGCATTGGCTAGATCGGCGGCCGAGGCCTGGGCGCCGGATGCGTCGCTCTCCACCGTGCGGCGGATCTTGCCCCAGACGTCGAGGTCCCAGGTCCCGCTGGAGAATAGATCGGAGGTCACTATGGTGGTCGCGACGCCGCCGGCGAGCGCGCGGCCGGAATGCGTATCTGTCGCGGTGTAATTGGCCGTGATGGTTGGGAACAATCCAGCCTGCGCCTCCTTGATCACCGCGCGGGCCTGCCGATAGGCGGCTTCGGCGGCGAACACATTTTGGTTGGAGATCTCGACCTGGCCCTCGAGCCAATCGAGCTTGGAATCCTTGAACACCGCCCACCAGGCGCCGCGGTCGATCGCGTCGGCGGGCGCCGCCGGCTTCCAGCCTTTCAGCTCCTTGTATTTCGTCGGTTCCGGGGCCGGAGGACGGTCGTAATCCGGCCCGACCGTGCAGGCGCCTGGGATAAGGGCCAGGACCAGCACCAACGCCAACATGGGACGCTCAGAACTCAAATGGCGCTCGCTCATCAATCAATTGGGTTGAACTCGGCCGCTACGGCCGCGAGGGACGCAAAAGCGCGAGATATGCAACGGCGTCAGCCCATGCGAAGCGCAAAGCGTCGCTTTGGATATTTCGTTAATGGATAATGGCGGAGCTAACAAGAAAATGCGGCCAAAAGTAAGATCACCTTAACCGGAGAATCAAACGCTTGTTCAAATAGCTATCGCCTCTTGCGCCACCGCCGCGCATTGGCCTTGGCGCCGCGCATAAGGGTCACGGCTCGGCGCGTCACAAATTCGTGATGGCAGCTTTCATCCGGCGACGAAACATAAGGGCGATGCTCGGCGAACACTTATCATGGCGCGATCTCCTACACGGATGTTCTTTCTGATGCCGCCTTGGACTGATCGAGCCGGGCGCTTCGCCCCGCTCAAATTCGTGGTTTTTCTCGGCGTCCTCACCCCCGCGGCTTGGATCGCGATCGAGGCGCAGCAAGGTTGGCTGGGCTCGCGTCCGGTCACCGAAGCCATACATCAAACCGGTCTATGGGCCATTCGTCTTCTGGCGATGACATTGGCGGTGACGCCGCTGCGGGGCGCAATGCGGTGGCCGAAGCTTGTTTCGGTCAGGCGTATTCTCGGCGTGTCGGTTCTGGCCTATGCGGCCGCGCATCTTGGCCTCTATGGTTTCGATCAGCATTTCGATCTTCCGCATATTGCTTCGGAGATCGTTCGGCGGATTTACCTTGCGCTTGGCTTTATTGGTTTTTGCGGGCTTTGCGTATTGGGCGCGACCTCTACGGACGGCATGATCGCGCGGCTTGGCGCGCGAGCATGGGGCCGTTTGCAGAGCTTCGTCTATCCGATCGCCGTGCTGGCGAGCGTGCATTTCTTCATGCAATCGAAGCTCGACGTGAGCGAACCAATCGTCATGGCCGGCGTGTTTTCGCTTCTATTCGGCTTTCGCATCGCAACGCGATTGCTTGGCGATCTCTCGCCTTGGCAGGTGGCGGGCCTTGCCGCCGCCATGGCGTTTGCGACCGCAGTCGGCGAGGCGCTTTGGTATGGCGTCTCGATTGGAGCGCCGCTCGCGACGGTTCTCGCCTCCAATCTCGATTTCTCCTATGCCGTGCGGCCGGGCTGGTTTGTTCTTGGCGGCGGCATGGTCCTTTGCGCGGCGCGGCTGTTGCGTCCGATCGTGGCGGGCGCGGGCTCGCGGCCGGGTTCGAGGGTGCGCGTAACGACTGCGCGCGTTGGAACCCCTTGAAATTTGACGCCTAGGCCTTCGCCGATTGGACATTCGTATGTCCGATCAAAGCGGGGACGGATCTGGTTCAGCGGCGGCGCGCCGGCCGGCGGGAGCAATAATGCCGCGCCGGTCTTTGAAACAGGCCGTAGGCGCTTCGCGCTCAGATCGGCTTCGTCGGTCCGACAAGCGCGGCGCGCGGAGGCTGCTCAAGTTTGCCGGGGAGATTTCCGTGTTTGGCGAGATGCCGCGCCGCGCGTTCGGCGGCAAGGGGATCGGCGAAACGGCGCCCTTCCATGGCGCTGAAAGGCCGCGCCGCGGCGAAAAAATTAAAGCTATGATCGCGCGAGTCGCGGGCGACTATGCCGGCCGTCCGGCCGCTCACTTCAATTATATAGGCGTCAGGCATGGTGGGAGCTTTCAAGCTGCGGAACTTTTCCTGAAATATATATAATATATAAACTTAATATACTACTTTGTCAACATCCACCTTTTAATTGCGCCGGTGCGTCGCCTTGAGCCGAACTATTCGAGGCGACGACGCGAAACGGTTTCCTCCAGATTGCGGCGTCTACGCCCATGATTTCAGCCCAAATCTTTTTCTAATCGTAGAACGTTTTGCCCTGTCTGATGCGACATAAAATTTTGGGCTGGAGCCTGGCTGACGCGTCTCGCCTCGGGACAGCCAATCCGATCATGGCGTTAAGTTCAAAATATTTTTGTAAAAAACTGGATCGACTTTTCATGCCGCCGCCTGGACGGCCATATAAGCGCGCCTGGGAGCATTTCAATCGAACAGGCTGGAAACGCTTTCCTCTTTGGCGATCCGGGCGATCGCCTCCCCGATCAAGGGCGCGATCGAAACCGTGCGAATGTTTTTCGAGAACTCGAATGGCTTCGGTCGACTGGATTGTGTCGGTGACGACGAGCTCTTTCAGCTGCGAGGCGGCAATTCGCGCCACGGCGCCGCCGGAAAGCACGCCATGGGTGATATAGGCGTAAACTTCTCGCGCGCCTTCGCGCAGCAAGGCGTCGGCGGCGTTGCACAATGTGCCGCCGGAATCGACAATGTCGTCGATCAAGATGCAGGATTTGCCGGCGACGTCGCCGATGATGTTCATCACTTCCAATTCGCCGGCGCGCTCGCGCCGCTTATCGACAATGGCGAGCGCGGCGTCAATGCGTTTCGCCAGCGCGCGGGCGCGCACGACGCCGCCGACGTCGGGCGAGACGACCATGATATTGTTGAGCGGCAACCGCTCCTTGATGTCGCGCACCAAGTCGCGGGCGGAAAACAGATTATCGGTCGGGATATCGAAAAAGCCTTGAATTTGGCCGGCGTGGAGATCAACCGTGAGCACGCGATCGGCCCCGGCGCGGGTGATGAGATTAGCGACAAGCTTCGCGGAAATCGGCGTGCGCGGACCCGGTTTACGATCTTGGCGGGCGTAGCCGAAATAGGGGATGACTGCCGTGATTCGCCTCGCCGACGCGCGCCTTAGCGCGTCGATCATGATGAGCATCTCCATCAGGTGATCATTGGCCGGATAGGAGGTCGATTGCACGATGAAAGCGTCCTGGCCGCGCACGTTCTCCTGAATTTCAACGAAAATTTCCATGTCGGCGAAACGGCGGACTTGGCATTTGGCCAAGGGCAAGCCGAGATAGGCCGCGATTGCCTCCGTAAGAGCGCGATTGGAGTTGCCCGCCAGAATTTTCATACGCCATCCCAATACGCCACGCCGTGCGCGGCGCCCACCTTTACCCGCGTCGCTGGCGCCGGACAATCACATGGCGCCGAAAAACGCTTCGCCGAAAAGGTTGGGCCGCGTCTGCCTCCTCGCGCAAAACCCAAAGGCTAGATCGCGTTCTGGCCGAAAAAACCGCCCGGCATTTTTCGGAACAAGCTTTGGAGGAGGCCGAGACGCCGGGCGAACTCATCAAGCCCGGCCTTATGGAGCGTCTCAATCGGCGGCAAGGCGATCGATCATTTGGCGCGCGTAGCGGGACGGGGCCCCATTCCGGCGGGGCGGCGCGCCAAAGGCGCCTCACCCCGCTCCGATCACTTGACCCGGACCCAGGTTTCGGAGCCGCAGAGCGTGCTGTTTGGAACGCAGCCTTGGATTTGGAGCGCCTGCGGGCTCTGCTGCGATACTTTCGCGTTATAGTATTGGCCATCCTCGGCATTATAGGTCGTGCCGGTCCAGAGATTGTTTCCCGCTGGCCGCAGATTGATCAAGACTTCAATGCCGAGCACCGAGCGGCTGCGCTTGGTGGGATCCGGATTTTTTTCGTCCCGGCCGGGCGCGGTCCGGGTCGTGGCGACAAAACCGCAGAAGCCGCCGCCGCATTTGCGTATCTGCACGGTCGCATTGCCGTCCGCGACCCTCCATTCGCCGATTGGATCAGCCTTCGCTTGGCTGGCGGCGAGGGCTGCGAAGGCGATCGCGCTCAAGATCAGTCGACGTTTCATGGTTCCTCCAAGTCTATTCGGTAAGTCTATTCGATTGTGCGGCGCCCGCCGACCGGGGCGCCGGCAGCGGAAGGCGATTTAATGCAGTGGGTGGAATTTGACCTGGTCTTCGCGGCGTCACCTTCAAGCTCAACGCAGAGCGGCGAGGCTCGGATCGCTCGCCAAATCCGTCGACGACAAGAGCGTCAGAGGCGTTCTTGGGATTGCCGATCGCGCGGCCTCAGCTCTTTGTGAAACGAAATTCGCGTGATTCGCTGCGATCCGTTTCCTCTTGTCTGAGCCGCCATCATCCGGCGCGTTGGCGAGGAAGGCGGCGAGGCTGTCAGCGCTTTTCGCGGCGACCGTGGCGATCGCGGCGGCGTCGATGCTGGACCATGGGTCCGCGTCGGCCGAAGCGCCTTTGACGAAAAGACCTTCTTCGAGCCTGACGGCGCGTTTCTTCGCCGCGTCGAACACGTCGAACACAACCGTGATCGCGGTGCCGGATTCGCTCGGCGCCGCGTTCAGATAGCCGCGCAGGAGGTAATTGGCGCTCTTCGCGTCGCTCAGGGTGATCTCACGCTGGCCGGCCTCCTGCGCGAACGCCTTTTTCATCCGATCGGCGACCGGCTCAGGGACGCCGCTGAGGCTCGCCATGGCGATACTTGCGCCATGCGGCTTGACGCCATCTTTGCGCGGCGCAACCTCGGCGATCGAGGGCTGAGACACGGCAGTCTCGACGCAGCCAGTGAGAAAGGCCGAAGCCGCGAAAATCACAACGAGCTTGGCGAGAATCGTCAGCGATCCGCGGTAAGATCCAGATAAGCCGCCCGATCCAACCATACCGTCTCGCCTCATTTTACTTGGCGGCCGCATTCCAGCTTTGGCCGTTCGTCGAGCCCCGGGACGCGATAGGGCTGTAGGGCGCCCCGAGCAGCAGCGCCCTCCTTTTGGGAAGGGATCGAGCTGCGCCATAATTTTCGACAGGTAAACTGAATCTTAATCTAGGTCTAGAGCGCAACGGTTGGGAAACCTGAGCCAGTTTTGCCGGGGGACAGGCAGGGCCGAACTTGTTCGGCCAATGCCTCGCCAAGATAGGCCCGCGCGTTTCCCCCGCTGATGGCCCACGTCGCGCACGCCTTGGCGTTAACGATTTGGTTTTGTGAGGAAGATACGCCATGGCGCAAAGGCGCCGCAGTTTTTCTCGCGAGCCGGAAGGAGGGGGCGGCGGCAAAAATGCCACATAAAGGAGAAAACGGCTCCGAGCCGAGAGAAAAGTCGTGATCGGCCGTCGCAAGACTTCCGCCGATTGGCGCGAAAACAATCGCCCAATCGGAGATCGAGGGCCGAGCGATGATCGAGGGCCGAGCTTGGCGAAAGCGCTCGGCCCCATTGCCGCCGAAAGGCCCCTCGGTCCGCTGGCGTCCGTCACGTCGCGGGGTCAAGCGATGGGTCGGCGCGCGTGGCGTTGCGCCTTTGAGGCTATCTAACGTGTAGCGAGCGCGAGCCCGCCGAATGTACGGAGGATGCGTAGACCTTGCGAAACGCCCGCAGCACCGCGGAAAAATTGATCGAGACCATTCCGGCCGCATAGCCGAATTGAAGGCCTATCACCAAGAGGACCATCTCCAAAATCAGCTGCGCCGCGCTCTGCCCGGCTCCGACCGGCGCGGCAAGAACCAAAATGATTGCGACGCCACAGGTCGGCACAAGAACCAAGACCTTGAAGCAGCGTCCAAGGATTGCGCCAAACAGCACGCCTCCAATGAATAGAATTCCCATGTTGATCCCTCCCAAGATCACTTATCTTCTCTTGTTCTTCTTGCTTTGCGCTTTTCTTATTTGTTAAAATTAAGCGCAAAGCGTTATTCTATAAGTCTATTTGTGCGGGCAGTCCGCGATGAGGGAATTCGAGCGCCGGCGTCAGGCCTGACAAGCCCACAACGCCGTCAATTGTCGACGCGCCAACGCCGATCTTGATCCCCAACTCCTCTGACTGTCGCCACGGACCTGTCGCAAGTGTCCCGCTGTCGATGGGCAGACGAACGCCGGCCCCTGTCGGGATGACCTCACCTTCAAGGTATGACTCTTGTCCCGCTGCGCGCAAGGTGATTTTCGGTCGGGCATGCGGCGGAAAAGGTTCAATCACTATTATGACGGCCTCGACGCCCTGTTTGGCGCAACGCAGCATGAGGCCGGCCAAGCGCGGATCGGAGCGCTCGACGTCGGCGATGCGTAAAATGGCGGCAGGCTCCAGCGGCGCGGAAGATCCGGGGCCGCGGACCCGCCGCCAGGTTTCGCGTGGCCTCTCGTCGGCATTTTGTGACGCGCCAGCTTCGGCCGATGGCGGGGTCGCGGGCGCGAACTCGCCATGCATCGCGTCGCTGGCGACGACGGCGCTATTGGAAGGGCGCCCAGACGATAAACTTACGCCAAGGGCGATAAAAAAAATGATCCGAGCAAGCATGGACGCGATCAGGTTTCAGCCAGAACTCAATCATAGCTCAACCGGCGTCCATGAGGCGCGTTCGCAGCCGTCCCGCGCCATAATTTCCGTGTCTGTGTCTAAAATGGCGCTTACGACGCCAACACACACGCGCGATGAAGGACGCGCCGTCGCGATGCGACCTCCATGAGCTGATCCCAGCGCCGAGCTGGCCAGACGCCTGCATCAACAGAGCCGTTCAGAGCTCCTGCGCCGACAGTTCAAAGTCCGTCGAAGAGGGCCGTCGAAAGATAGCGCTCGGCGAAGGAGGGGATGATAAGGACGATGTTTTTTCCCTCGAATTCCGGCCGCAGCCCGATCTCGATGGCGGCCGCAACAGCTGCTCCCGAGGAAATTCCAACCGGAATGCCTTCGAGCCGCGCCACGAGTTCGGGCCGTGTCGAACGATGTTTGGTTGCCGACGACGACGACTTCATCGATCAGGGAACGGTCCAAAATCGCCGGCACAAAGCCCGCGCCTATGCCTTGGATTTTATGCGGCCCAGGCTGCCCGCCCGATAGAACTGGGGAGTCCTCTGGCTCGACAGCGATGATCTTCAGGCCCGGGCGGCGCGGCTTCAAGACCTGCGCGACGCCGGTGATGGTTCCGCCCGTGCCGACGCCGGACACAAAGGCGTCGATCTGGCCGTCAGCGTCATTCCAGATTTCCTCGGCCGTGGTCAGGCGATGGATCTCCGGATTGGCGGGATTTTCGAACTGCTTTGGGATCACCGCGTCGGGCGTCGCTTCGGCGAGCTCTTGCGCCCGCGCGATTGCGCCTTTCATGCCTTGCGGCGCCGGCGTCAGGACGAGTTCGGCGCCAAGAAGAGCCAGCATTTTGCGGCGCTCGAGTCGACATCGATTCCGGCATGACGAGAATAAGCTTGTAGCCGCGGGCGGCGGCGACAAAGGCGAGGGCGATGCCCGTGTTGCCGGACGTAGGTTCGATCAGCGTCGTTTTGCCGGGGGTGATCTTCCCGGCGGCCTCCATCACCGTGATCATATGTTCGCCGATGCGGTCCTTCACGCTCGCGATCGGATTGAAGAATTCGAGCTTGGCCAGGAGATTGGCCTTGACGCCTTTTTCCTTCGCGATTTTTTTCAGCCGAACGAGAGGCGTATTGCCGATCGTGTCGGTGATCGAAGTCATAGATGCGGCCACGTCCTGGCGCCGGCGCTGGGGTGGGGCTTTCGGCCTTATTTGCGGCGGTCTGCGCCATGGGTGTGTGCTCCAAATGAGTTAGATTGAGAAAGCGAGAGGAAATCCTACGCCGATGGCGGAAGCCGCTGCGAAATACGCCGCGACGCTTCGGAAGGCCGGCGAATTCACTTCGCCGGGAGCCCGGGTTCAATCAAGCTAAACGTGTTCGCAAGCTGAACATGCTCTGACTCCTCGCGGGGCGAAGACGGCGGCGCGGCGCTGGCGAGCGAGGCCAAAACTGCAAAGGGCGCGACGTTATCCGGCCTCGCGCGCTGACTTTTCGCTCCAATCCAGGCTGTTGAGCCGGTTCGATCAACCCTGGGGCTGAGGAACAATTCGCAGATAGGGACGCGGCGCGGTCCAACCATCGGGGAACTTCTTTTTCGCGTCCTCGTCCGACACGGACGGGACGATGATCACGTCCTCGCCGTTCTTCCAATTGACCGGCGTCGCGACCTGATGCTTCGAGGTGAGCTGCAGTGAATTGATCACGCGAAGCACCTCGTCGAAGTTGCGGCCGGTGCTCGCCGGATAGGTCAGCGTCAGCTTGATTTTCTTGTCCGGGCCGACGACGAAGACCGAACGCACGGTCAGCGTGTCGCTCGCATTCGGATGGATCATGCCATAGAGATTGGCGACCTTGCGTTCGGGATCCGCGATCAGGGGAAAGTTGAGTGCGTGGCCCTGCGTTTCCTTGATGTCGTTCGCCCATTGCTCATGGCTGGCGAGTGGATCGACGCTGAGTCCAATCACCTTGACGTTGCGCTTGTCGAATTCCGGTTTCAGCTTCGCGGTGTAGCCGAGCTCGGTCGTGCAGACCGGCGTGAAATTCTTCGGATGGGAGAACAAGACCGCCCAAGAATCCCCGATCCAGTCATGGAAGCGGATATGCCCTTCAGTTGTGTCCGCTTCGAAATCGGGGGCGATGTCGCCAAGTTGAAGTGCCATCTCACATGCTCCGAAATGATGCTGCTGGAACGATTGCGCCTGTATCCGTCCGCGTCCGGCCAATCCCGCTCGCACGCATGCGGGCGAGCCGAGCGCTCCGTATCGGAGAGTATAAAGTCTAGGCTTTATGTCAATAAACAAAACGCAGTGCTTAGAATCATTCCACGCAATTGAATTGCGTTTTGGCGCTTGCATATTGTTTTTGCTGGAATCAGGCGGCGCGCGCCTGCGCGCCCGCCGCGGCCAAGCCTTTGTCGAGATCGGCCAGGATATCAGTGATATGCTCGATCCCGACCGATAGGCGGACATAGTTTTCCGACACGCCGGCGGCCAGCTGCTCGTCTGGGGAAAGCTGGGAATGGGTTGTGGTCGCCGGATGAATGGCGAGGCTGCGCGAGTTGCCGATATTGGCGACATGATAGAAGAGTTCGAGATGATCGATAAACCTGCGTCCCGCTTCCGCGCCGCCCTGGAGCTCGAACCCGACGAGGCCGCCATAGCCGCCTGAAAGATATTTATCGGCGCGTTCGCGCGCCGCGCCGGTTTGGAGCGACGGATGGATCACTTTCACAACCTCCGGCCGTTTCAAAAGATAGCTCGCGACGGCCTCAGCGTTCTTGGCGTGGCGCTCGATCCGCAGCGCGAGCGACTCGATTCCTTGCAGAATGAGGAAGGCGTTAAAGGGGGAGAGAGCCGCGCCGAGATCGCGCAGGAGCGTGGTGCGCGCCTTGATAATATAGGCGACGGGTCCGAGTGGTTTCACGGCCTCGGTCCAAATCGCGCCATGATAGCTTGGATCGGGCGTGTTCAAGGCGGGCTGCCGCTCCTTGAAGCCCTCCCAGTCGAAATTGCCGCCATCGACGATCAGGCCGCCGATCGAATTGCCGTGCCCGCCGAGATATTTCGTGGCCGAATAGACAACGATCGCGGCGCCGTGCTCGATTGGCCGGCATAAAACCGGCGCGGCCGTATTGTCGACGATGAGTGGAATGCCGACGGAGCGGCCGATGGCGGCGACCTCGGCGATCGGCAAGACGATAAGCTTGGGGTTGGGAAGCGTCTCGGCGTAATAGGCGCGGGTGCGGGCGTCGGTGGCGCGGCGGAAATTCTCCGGGTCGCTCGGATCGACGAAACGGACCTCGATCCCCTGGTCCTTCAGCGTATTGGCGAAGAGATTCCAGGTGCCGCCGTAGAGATCCGTCGAGCTGACGATATTATCGCCGACCCGCGCGAGATTTTGCACTGCGAAGGCGGAGGCGGCTTGGCCGGAGGCGAGCGCGAGCGCCGCGACGCCGCCTTCAAGCGCGGCGATGCGCTTCTCAAGAACATCCACGGTCGGATTGCCGATGCGGGTGTAGATGTTGCCGAGCTCCCTCAGCGCGAAGAGATCGGCGGCATGCTGCGTGTCGCGGAACTGATAGGAGGTCGTCTGATAGATCGGCACGGCGACTGAGCCGGTCGCCGGATCGGCGCGCCAGCCGGCGTGCAGCGCAAGTGTCTCCGGCCTTTTTGATTGCCACGCCATAGCTATTCTCCTCCGATATTGAAACTTGTCTTGTTCGGCTGCGCGAAAAACTTAGCGCGCGCGCCGCCCCGAAATTATTCTTAGCTTAGCTGATGGACTAAATAGACAAAACTCTTTTGTCGATCAGCTTTTGTTGGCGCATTCAGGGCGAGGCTGGCGTCTCGACGACATAGCGAAAATCGCAACGATCGGCGCCTTCCATGATGGTCTTGGTTCGCGTGAGACGGATTGCGGGATTGAAGCCGGCGCAGAAGGCTTTGTCGCGATTGCACGATAAAACCGCGCCGAGCTCGGCGACGCCAAGGGCGCGGTACATTTCCGCATAGCGGCAGCGGGTGACGTCGAATTCGAGACGATCCGCCTCGCTCACTTTGAGGTCGATCGCCAAGGCGTCGTCCTGTCGCCAGATCGGCAATATTTCTGCGTAGGCTAAGAGGTTGCGCCCGCTCGGACCCGCATCCTGGTCCGCGTGGGCGGCGAAACTCTCTCCAGCTGTCTCGGCGAGCCGGATCACGGCTCTTGTTAGGATTTCGACCGCACGCGCGCGGCCGACATCCTCAGCGAGCGCATCGAAAAGTCCCTTGACGAACTCGGCTTCGATGCGGCGGCGTTCGAGCAGGCTCTGCGTCATTCAAGCCTCGAGATCATTGGCTAGCGTCGTGGAGCCGCGTCGGGGAGACCAATCGTGGACCCATGCTCCGCGATCGCGCCAAGCTGGATCGAACGAGCCTTGGACCGCGCTCAATGCTGGCGAAGGCGAGATTGACGCGGCTCCCGCGGCCGGTCAAGCGGCCGCTCGACTGAACCGGCGACACCGGTCCTCGCGCGAAGGTTCGTCATGGCTCGCGCTTACCCACCTTTCGCTCAATTTTCATTAATGTGACGGCGCCTGGGCAATATGCCCAGCGATGTTTGGGCAAAAGTCTCAAGTTTTCCTCTGCGCTCTGCGCTAAGGTCTCAAGGGCAGGGGCTTGGCTTTGCAACCGTGCGAATGAATGACCAGGGAAGGACCTCATGTGCACTTTGCCTCACCATGCCGGCTGCTTTCAGCACGGCGCAGACGGGGTCAATCGGCGCGACATGTTGAAAAGACTTACGGCCATCGGACTGACGCCGACGCTCGCCGCGCTCATCCTCGATCGCGCGGCCATGGCTGGATCGATCAGCTTCCTTGACCGTGTGGAGCTCATTGAGGGCCTCACGGCGCTTATCGCCAGAGCAAATTCCCCCGAGCTCCACGAGTCCCGCGTCTTCGAGCTCAGCGGCAGCGACTTGCCGTGGAAGGACCTGGGGATCACCCTCTCCAGAGGCCAGGAAGCGACATTCCTGCTCGGCGGCCGCGTGTGGCTCTCCCGTGAGCAGGATCTCTGGGTCGAGCCAGGCGTCGCATTTCACGTGCGCACCCGAGGCGCTCGTCCCATATTCAATCCGATGAGCAACACCGGGACAATGACGGCCGCCGACAACGGTCCCCTCGAGATCGCGCGGTCGCTCGTCGAGTTTCAGGACGAGGAAGGCGAGCTTGCGGTGCCGAAGAGCGAGTATGTCAAGGCGGATGCACACATCTACGGCGTGGCGCTCGTTTGGCGAGGCAGCGCGCTCCCGGGATTGGAAAGCCTGCTCAGGCACGGCGACGTCGGCGGCATTGTCGCTGCGGAATTGGCGCGCCTTCAGTCGCCCCGCAAGCTGCCGGCAGGTTGGACCAATTTCTTCATGCTGGGTGGCGGCCCGGTCATATTCAACGATATCGGCAATAGCGCAATTTCCTGCGAGCCGCTGAAAAACGCTGGCATTCTGCAGCGCCCCGCCGGCATCGAATTGAAGCCGCAGACGAAGTTGAGCTGGCGCTGGATCGTCGAGGAGCTGCCGTCGCGGCTCCCAGAAGACCAGCTCGCGTCGCACGACTATCTCTCCATCGCTGCGGAGTTCGACGATGGCCAGGACCTCACCTACTTTTGGAGCAGCAGCCTCCCTGTCGGCAAGACGTTCCGTTGCCCGATCCCCCGCTGGACGCCGCTCGAATCGCACATGGTGGTCCGCAGCGGTCTTGCCGATCTCGGCGAGTGGGTCAGCGACGAGCGTGACATCTATGCGGACTACAAGGAGCACATCGGCGGTCCGGCCAAGTCCGTCGTGCGCGTCTGGCTGCTCGGCGTCTCCATCTTCCAGCGCCGGGCGGGTTCGTGCCGCTTCGGCGACATGCAGCTATCCCAGCCGGGCGCCAGAACCCTGAAGCTTTGAGACACCGCATAGGCGACGATCTCAGGCGGGAAACCGATAATGGCGATAAAGCAGGGCGCGACGGTTCGGCATGGCTCGCGCTTGCCCCGCCTTTCGCTTAATTTTCATCAATGTGATAGCGCCCTTCCAATATACGGTCCTACCTGACGCTAGCCTTCGGGTCCTCCAATTCCGCCGCATGGTATTTGCGGCGGATGTCGGCCAGATCGACGCTTGGTTTCGGAAAGGCCATCTTGAGGTCCTCCATCGCGTCGGCGACGATCTGCGACACCGCCAGATTGCGAAACCATTTATGGTTTGACGGGATCACATACCAGGGCGCGTGATGCGCGCTGGTCGCGCTCAGCGCGTCTTCGAAAGCCTGAACATAATCGGCCCAGAGCTCGCGCTCGGCATAGTCCGAATCGCTGATCTTCCAGTTGCGGGTCGGATCGTCCAACCGCTGCTTGAACCGCGCAAGTTGCTCTTCCTTGCTGATATGCAGGAAGAATTTCAGAATTGTCGTTCCGTTCGCGTGAAGCTCGGCTTCGAAGGCCCGGATCTGCTCATAACGCGCGGTCCAGGTCGCTTTGTCGATCAGCTTATGCACACGGGTGATGAGCACATCCTCGTAATGGGAGCGATTGAAGATCGAGATCCATCCCTTTGGCGGCGCGTGCGGATGCACCCGCCAGAGAAAATCATGCGCGAGCTCCAAGGGCGTCGGCTGCTTGAAGCCCGTCACCGAGGCGCCCTGGGCATTGAACGCGCTGAAGACATGGTTGACCGCTCCATCCTTGCCGCCGGCGTCGAGCGCCTGCAGGATGATCAGCACGCTATGCTCTTTTTCGGCATAGAGCAGAGTTTGCTGATGGCCGAGCTTCTGGCGGTAATGCTCCAACTCCGGCGCCGCAGTTTCATGCGTCTCATGGGAGCCCTTATAGGCCGGATCGACATCCGCCAGCCGCAGCTTTTGCCCTGGTTCGACGATAAACTCCTTGCGATAGTCCATGTTTGCCTCCGGCGAACCATTTTCAGATCAGGCGCCGCGCGCTCGGCTTCGGAAAGTTGGCGCGTGACCTAACGCAAGGGCGTCTTCAGGCGCGAAAGCAAGACGGTCGCGCCACTGGCTCTGCGCTCGAGCTCGCGATAGGCGGCGCGCTTGGCTATGTCCTGCGCGACCATCCAGGCGAGATTGTAGAACCACACGAGGGCGATCAGGCGGAGCGACAGGGACGGCATGAGCAGGCCGTAGAAGCAGAGCAGGGCGGCGACGATCTGGGTCGCCGCGATCGCCCAAAACAAAGCGGGAGCGGGCTTGGGCGGGCCCCAGGCCGCGCCTTTGGTGCGGGTGATGAAGAGCATCAGGTGGCCGCCGACGACAAGCTGGAGAAAGAGGAATGTTTGCAGATGCGCGGGGTCGAGCTTGAGGAGCGTCCGCCCAATATAGAGAAGCCCGAAACTCTGGACGACCGCCAGGGCGCCGAGCGAGGAGGAAATGAGCAGCACGCGGCTCATGTCCCAGCGCACTGGCCGCTGCGGGACCTCCGCGTGGTCGAAGGCGATGGTCATGATCGGAATATCGTCGAGCAGCGCCAGCATGATGATCATCATCGGCGTCAATGGGAAAAAGCCGTAGACGATGGTCGCGAGAACGATGAAGACCATGATGTCGAGCGTCATGGCGATGCGGTAGAGCGTGTAGCTCATCATCCGCTCGAAAATGCGCCGCGCCTCCTCGATGCCTTTGATGATACGTGGCGAGGCCGGGCGCGGTCAGGATCAGCGCCGCCGCCGCGCGCGCCGCGTCCGTCGCGCCGGAAACCGCGACGCCTATGTCGGCCTGTTTCAGCGCCGGGGCGTCATTGACGCCGTCGCCGGTCATGCCGACGATCAGGCCGCGCTCCTGCAAAGCCTTGACGATGGCGTATTTATGCTCCGGGAAGACGCGCGCGAAACCATCCGCCGCCTCGATCTTCGCCGCGACATCGGGCGCGATGATCCCCTTCGCGGCGTCGCCGGCGAAAAGGTCCGTCGCCGGCAGAATATTCGCGCCGAGGCCGAGCTCGCCGGAGATTTGTCGTGCGATCGCGACATCGTCCCCGGTCACCATCTTGACCCTGACGCCATAGGCTTCGGCGCGGCGGATCGTCTCCTTTGAATCGACGCGGGGCGGATCGATAGAGCGGGATGAAGCCGAGGAATCGCCAATCCTCGCCCGCCTCGGCGCGCGCGACGCCGAGGGTTCGGAAGCCCTTGGCCGCGAACGTCGTCGACGCGCGCGTCGGCGGCTGCGCGCTCGGCGCCGGCCAATTTGGCGAGATCGAGGATCACCTGCGGCGCCCCCTTGGCGACGCGGAAACTCTTGCCGTCCGCGTCCTCGAGCGTCGCTTCGGTCCGTTTCGTCACTGGATCGAAAGGCTGATAATCCGTGCGCTTGAACGCCGCGAGCGCGGCGCGGTCGCGCTGGCCTGCGAGCACCGCGAGATCGATCGGATCTTCATCTTCCGCCTTGGAGGCCAGCGCGGCGGCGAGCAGCACCGCCTGCGGCTCCGTCTGTTCCCATGGGCTGACTTCGCCGAGCGTCAGCTTGTTTTGCGTCAGCGTTCCGGTCTTGTCGGAGCACAGCACCTCCATGCCGGCCATTTCCTCGATCGATTCGAGCCGCGAGACGATCGCCTTGTCGCGCGCCAGCAGCTTGGCGCCGAGCGCCATGGTCATTGACAACACCGCCGGCATGGCGACCGGCACGGAGGCGACAAGCAGGATCAGGACGAATTCGGCGAGCCGCAGGATGCTGACCTCGCGCGAGAGCTCAACCACGACCAAGACGACCGCGAGCGCCGCCGCGATCCCGATCAGGAAATCGCCGATGCGCATGACGGCGATCTGAAAATGCGACGCGGACCCGGCTTTCTGGACCAGTTTTGCGGTGCGGCCGAAAAAAGTTTCAGCGCCGGTGGCCGTGACGACGGCCACCATCTCGCCCTGCTTGGCGATGGAGCCGGAATAGACGAAATCGCCGGCCTTCTTCGAAACGGGCAGGGATTCCCCGGTCAAGGCGGCTTGATCGACGCTCAAATAAGCCCCGGAGATGAGCCGCGCGTCCGCCGGAACAATATCGCCGAGCCGGATTTCGATCATGTCGCCCGGCACGATGTTTTGCGCCGCGATCTCGCTCCAGCTTCCGCCGCGCAGCGTCTTGGCTTTCAAGGCCAGAGCGCTCTTCAGCGCGGCGAGCGCATTTGAGGCCTGGCGCTCCTCGATAAAGCCAAGGCCGGCGTTAAACGCCAGAAGCGCGAGGATGATGGAGAAATCGCCCCAATCACGGACAAACGCCGCCATGAGCGCGGCGGCTTCAATCATCCAGGGAATCGGCCCCCAGAAATATCCGAAGAGCACGGCCCATTGGCTCGTTTTCTTTTCTTCGAGCGCGTTGGGACCGAATTTCGCCAGCCGGCTTTCGGCTTCGACGGGGGCGAGCCCGCGTTTTGGGTTTGTGTCCAGCGCCGCCAAAACTTCCGCGATGGAAGCGGTCGCGAAATCGATCGCCTGTCGCGGCGCCCTTGCTCCTCCCGCCATTCGCGCCCCGCTCGAATTGGTCATGGCCTATGTCCGCGCGATCATACCAGGGTGCGCAACGGATCCCCCGATGCGTCGGCTGGCCGAATCGAACCCCAACGTGAATGCAACACGCGGCGTTGAGCTATGGTTCCACCGCGTGGGCGCGGGCTTGGTTGGCGGCACGCCGAGGCGGCGATCGATCCCGCGGGTCAAACCACTCTATCGCGGCCCGGCTGGCGACAGGGTTTCCGGTTGCGGCAACTCGACGAGCGGCCGGCCGGCGTCCTGCCAGACCTCCACGCCGTCCGGATACCAGGAGACGTTCCTGTAGCCGAAGCTGATCGCGCGCTTCGCGGCGTTCCAGCTCGCCCAGCATTTTTGGTGGCAATAGAAGACCAGCGGGCGCTGGAGATCATCGCCGGCGAGCGCCTTCAGCCGCCCGCGAAAGAAATCATTCATGGAATCTTCGAGCCGTCCCGCTCCGGCGCCCGGGATCCAGACGCTCCCCGCGATATTCCGATGCGGCGGTGGGTTCCAGATCGCATCGGCGGCGAGAGCATCAGGACGATGCGGCGGCTCGGCGACATCGATCAGCACAATTCCGCCGCCGCGCAGGAGATCGGCCAAGGCGTCGGCGTGAAGGACCCGGCCGCCCGCGAGCGTCGCCGGGACATCGCCTTGCATGGGCCCGGTCCAATAGTCTTGCGGTTCGGGCGCGTCCGCCGCGGCGGCGCCGACCAGCGCCGCAAGCGGCGAGAGCAGCAGCAGGCCGCCGACGGCGGCGCGCGTCGCAAGGCGCATCTCAGCTTCCCGACTGGTCGAGGTCGAACACATGCTCGAAGACGGCGTTCTCGCTGTCCTTCGCCGTGATCGCCAACTTTCCCTTCTTCGCCCCCTTGACCTTAAATGTGATCGCTGGATCGGTCGCGAGCGAAATATCGCTTTCAAGGCGCAGCACCAAATCGCCGTCGCGGCTGACGTCGACGCTCTTCAGGAACCGCGCCGGCGTGTAGAGCCGAGTGACCTGATCCATTTGCATCCCGTTGAAATTCGGATGGCGAATAAGAAGCTGCGCCTCGAACGACTGGCCGGCGGCGTCCGCCTGACGAAGCTTCATATGGCCGATATCGGCCAGGGCCGCTTCGTCATAGGAGCCCGCCGGCGCTGAGCAGCCGCCCGAAGCCTTGATGAAGCGGCTGGTAGCGTAAAGCTCGCCGTTCGCTGTCTCTTCGACGGCGTGCATGTAAGTGTATTGATTGATCCTGACCCGCAGCTTCAACACGCTTGGGTCTCCCGCCGCTCCATAGGTCACATGCGCGGCGACAGGCGCCGGGTTGTCGTCGATCACGAGATAGAGGGCTTTCACATCCGCAGGGTTCTTGACGGCGATCGTCACCGGAACCAAGGCGGCGTCGAGCGCGCGATCCGGCGCTTCGAGCGTGATCTTGCCGTCGCCGTCGCGCAGCTGCCGGGCGCCGAAAAGGGTTTGCCGCAAATCCGCCCAGCGGCTCGCGCGCGCGGCCTCATCATCCTGCGCCATCGCCGCCGAGCCGAAGGTTAGGGCGAGCGCAAAGGCCAATCCAAAAGAGAGCCTAGTCATAGCGAACTCCGCGCGCGAGGATTGGTCATCGCCATTCCAGCTCCTTGTAAGCCTCGGTGACGTTGCGGCCATTATAATCGTCGAATAATTTCCACTTGCCGCGCTCGGATTGCGCGACCTTTGAAACCGCGTCCTCGATGCCCAGCCCGTTTGCAATCGCCTGTTGCGTCTCGCGCTCCAGGGTCGTCAAATAATATTCGAGTTCGGCGGCGGTGGCCGGCCATTCGACCGAGACCGGCCCGTGACCGGGGACGGCGCGCCGTGCGCCGAGTCGCTTCAGCTTCGCCAGCTCCTTCAGCCAGCCCGGCAAGCTGCCGTCGAGCGAGGGGACGCGGCCGACGAAGAGCAAATCCGCCGGAAGCAGCACGCCGGTTTTTTTGTCGAGTAGGCTCAGGTCGGTCAATGTATGGGCCGTCGAATGAGCCGTCGCCTCGATAATGCGGCCGCCGAGATCGATCTCGGCCGTCTCCCGCACCTCCAGGGTCGGCGCGATGGGCGCGCCAACGCTTTTGGGTCCGAGCAAGTCGGCCAGAGCGCTGCGGTAATATTCGCCGCGCCGCTGAAGCTCCTCGGCGAGGCGGGCGTGGCCGACATAGACCGGCTCGTCGCGCCGGAACGCGCCGGCCCCGAAAACATGGTCGGGATGGACATGGCTCATCACGACATATCGGATCGGCAAGCTCGTTGTTTGCTTGATCGTCGCGCGGAGATTTTCGCCATCGGCGAGGCTCCCGCCCGGATCGCAGACGAGCACGGCATCGCGGCCGATGATGAAGCCTATATTGGCGATCGCGTCGTCATTCTCTTGCGTGGCGTCTTCGTCGACGCCGCGGCGAATATGAATTCCCTCGGCGATTTCCTCGGTCGCGAAAGGGCCGGCGCTCGCGAGCGCGCGCCGCGCGGCGGGCAGGCAGCAAAGGCAAAGGCCTCCGGCCAGGAAATTACGTCTCGTGGCGGACCCGCGGGCGATCATCGCCGCGCGCCGAGCGCGCCGGGAATGCGCATGAGCTCGAGCTGAGGGTCGCTCCGACCGATCGGCAAAAGGCGTCCTCCTTTTTATGCGATCGAAGGTCGCATTTGACCCGTCGTACTCAAGCTGATTTTCGCTGTCAAACGCCCGATGGAGTCTGTTCGGCGAGGCGGGCGGCGAGCGCGAGCAGGCGCGGAACCTGCGCGTGAATTTCGGCGGCGACTTTGCGGTCGAGCCTTGCCAGCCAATCTTGCGGAATGGCGCCGAGCCCATATGTCGCGCCGGCCAGCATTCCGGCCAAGGCGCCGGTCGTATCGGCGTCGCCGCCCTGGTTCACCGTCTCGACCAGGCATTCGCTGAAAGACGCGGTCGCGAAATAGTAATGCAGAACGGTCTGCATGGTCTCGACCACATAGGCGGAGGATTTGCCTTGATAGGGCTCGAAGCCGAGTTCGGGATGGGCGCGCGTCAAGGCGTCGGCCGCGGCGCGCGCGCCGATCTCGCCACGGCCGCCGAGAAGCGCCTGAATCATATGAACGAGCGTGAGCGAGACGGCGTCGGAGAGCGGATGATGATGGGTGATATGGCACTGGGCGAGCGTCCAGAGCTTCGCGTTTTCAGCATTGCCGAGGGTCGCGAGCGCCACCGGCAGAACCCGCATGGCGGCGCCGTTGCCGGCGTCGGATTCGCGCGGGGGACCGGCGAGGGAGCCTTGGGCGATGTAGCGGCGAATGCCGCGCCGGCAGGTGTTGCCGACGTCGACCGGCACAGCCCTCAGCCAGGCGGCGAACTCCTCGCAAATGTCGCGGCAGTCGAAGCCGTCCCGCCGCGTCAGCGAGCGGCCGAGGGCGAGGGACATTTCGGTGTCGTCGGTGACCTGTCCCGGCGCCAGACGGAGCCAGCCGCCGCCGATGATCTTTTTATGCCGGCCGTGCCTCGCGATGATTTCGTCTTGACTGAGGAATTCGACTGTCGCGCCGAGCGCGTCGCCGATGGCGAGACCGAGAAAAGCGGCCAACGCCCGATCCTCCAGCGCCCGATCCCGCGGCGGCTGCGCGCTCATCGCTGGCTCTCCTTCAGAGGCTGCATGCGGTGACGCGATAATCGCCGCCGATGACCAGATATTCGGCTTCGCCGTTGAGGGCATGCATCGACAGCAGCGTGTTGAAGAAGACCAATTTCGCGAGCGGCACGCGGGCGGTGAGAATAATGTCGCCGAAACAGCCGGCGACGTCGCGGTCCGACGAGAAGGAGGCGAGATTATTGAGCCGCATCACCACGGTCTGCTTGTCGCGGCGCTCCCGGATCTGATGCTCTTCGAAGGAATTGACCCCGCGATAAAGCGTGACATGGGTTTGCCTTGGCGCGACCAGATGGGTCAGCGCCCATTGGCAGAATTCATAGACGAGATCGAGCTGGCTGTAGATGGCGTTATTGTGGAATCGGCTCGACATTTTCTCTTCGATATAGCTGGTCCAATCGCCGCTCGATATGCGCCGGATTGGCCCCTTGTGATAGGTTGGAAAAATGCCGAAGCGGCTTTCGACCCAGCCTTTGAAAACCGCTCCTTCCGGGCCGTTGCTGTCATAGCCCCAGCCCTTGATCAGGCGAAGGAAGGATGAGCGATAGCGCCTTCGCCCCGACGCCGTCCGGCCGAGCTCCTCGCGCTGTTCCGGATCGAGGCCGAACATGGCGTTCATGTAGCAAATGAACGCCTCCCCGGCGTCCGCCAGATCGTCAGCTTGGCCGAGCATTTCGAACAGCCGTCCATTCATCTCGCGCACCGCCGCGATATGGACGGGCATGGGTTGATCGTTGAAATCGCAGCTCGCCAGAAAATCCGTGGGCAGCCCCACGAGATTCGTGGAATGGCCGACGGCGCCCTCTTTGTTCATTCTGTTTTCCGCACCTGGTCAAACTTTCGTCTAACAAGGATTACGCGGTCAACGCCAGCCTGAGTTTCAATTGTGCGGCGCGAGACGAAACACTCAGAGACAGAAGCAAGCCATGAATTGCTGCGGCGCAGCATCAGTGCGCCGGCGTCACGCGCGCGGGCCGGGTTGAGCAGGAGTGATCGATTTGGCGATGCTGATGCGGCGCTGACGGCGTCCATCGCCTGCTCATTCGGGCTCAAGCAACGCGCCCTCGTCGGGCCGCAGGCTCAAGCTCAAACCGATGGATTCGCCCTGGCGATCGCAAGAGGTCGAAAGCGCGATCCTCAGCTTGGGTAGTTCAGTGGGGAGACGCCAGTCCAGCGCCGCGGCGGCGAAATTGAGCGCGACGATCGTGCAATCATCTCCCTCGCGGCGCTCGAAGGCGAGCAGATCGCCGGCGGCGTGAAGGAGCCGCCAACGCCCCGATGCGAGCGAGGGATGCGCGCGGCGATAATGGAGCAGGCGGCGCGTCAAGGAAAGAATTGAGCCAGGTTCGCCGCGCAGGATTTCGACATTGCGGGTCTTGTGGTCTTGCGTCAGCGGCAGCCAGGGCTCATGTGTCGAGAAGCCGGCGAAGGCGGTCGCGTCCCATTGCATTGGCGTGCGCGCCGGATCGCGCCCCACGCCAAGGCCCGGCTCGCGCTTCGCCCATGGATCTTGGATCCGCTCCGGCGCGATCTCGACCGCGCCAATGCCGAGCTCGTCGCCGTAATAGAGCGTCGGCGTGCCGCGCAAGGTGAGCAGCAGCATGGCGGCGACGCGCGCCTGCGCCTGCCCAACCCGCGCCGCGATGCGGGGGCGATCGTGATTGCTAAGAACCCAGTTCGGCCAGCCGCCTTCGGGCAGCGCCGCCTCATAGGCTCGGACCAGCTCGGCGATGGCCGGCGCGCTCCAGGCGGTCTGCAAAAGCTGGAAGTTGAACGGCAAATGCGCGCCCTTCAAGCCCTCGCCATAATAGGCGACGAGCCGCTCGATCGGCAGATAGATCTCGCCGATCAGCACGCGATCGTCGAATTCGTCGATGACGCGGCGCAATCCGGCGATCGCTTCATGCACTTCGGGCTGGTCGGCCGAATGAAGCGGAAGCAGCCGCTCGATTTCCGGCTGCTCCGGCGTCCAGGCCGGATTGGGCGGATTGTCGCGCAGCGCGGCGTCCTTGATGAGATGCCAGATCACGTCCACGCGAAATCCATCGACGCCGCGCCGCAGCCAAAAGCGCATGACCTCATGCATCGCCGCGCGCACGTGCGGGTTGCGCCAGTTCAGGTCCGGCTGCTCGGCGAGATAGGCGTGGTAGTAATATTGGCCGGTTCGAGCGTCCAAGGTCCAGCCGCTGCCGCCGAAATTGCTGATCCAATTGTTCGGCGGGCCGCCGCGCGGCGCCGGATCGCGCCAAATATACCAATCGCGCTTTGGGTCGGCGTGGGATCGCCGGCTCGCCTGAAACCAGGGATGCGCGATCGAGCTGTGGTTCGGCACCAGGTCCAGGATGATTTTCAGGCCGAACCCATGCGCCTCCGCGACCAGCCGATCAAACGCCTCAAGCGAGCCAAAGAGCGGGTCGATGTCGCAATATTCGGCGACGTCATAGCCAAAATCATCCATCGGCGAGGGATAGATCGGCGAGATCCATATCGCCTCGATCCCGAGCCAGACGAAATAGTCGAGCCGCCGCCTTATCCCTTCGAGATCGCCGATCCCATCGCCGTTCGAGTCCTGAAACGAGCGCGGATAGACTTGGTAGATCGAGCCGGTCCGCCACCACGCCTGAGACATGCGCCGCTCCATTCGCGAGGAATCTTGCGCTGCGGGCGGCTTAGCTCGCCAGATCGCCGTCGTGCGCCTCGATGACCGAACATCAAGGCGAATGAAGAATTTAATTTCTCTTTCCGCGCGCGCCGCGACTAGATAAGTTCGCCGGAGCGAAGAGAGGCGATCAACTTTTTTTGAGGGGCTGCGGGCGCGAGTTGCGCTGGCCGCCGGCCTATGCGAAGTTGGTCCAGCGCTTAAGGAAAGGCCCTCGCCAAGGGGAAGTTTGGCGTTCTTGCTTTCGCAACGGCTAAGTTAGGCGCCGCTTGCGATATCCCGCTTCATCGAAATCCCCGGATTCCAGTGAGCTAAAACGCCTCGAAGGCGGCGGGACCGACGCATTTTATGAAATGATCTTTATAGACGGCGTTTCCCGACGCCGGCTCCAAATAAATCCCTCCGCATCACGCTTCATAGGACCCTCAAGCTGACGCTACGCGCGGTCAGGTCTTGTTCGGCGAGGTTGTGAAGGCCTTGAAATGAAAGTCGTCTATTGGGACCTTCGCCTTCCAACATGCGCATGCCGCGCCTGGGCCTCATCGGCGAGCCGGATGCTTTCCTGCGAAGGATCCGTTCCCCCAAAAATCATGTGACTTTCGCCGCGCTGAGAGCGAGCGCGGGCGAATGAACGAGCAATGCCAACCCCTATAGTCATGAAAGAGGAAACGAAAAGATGAAAATACGCGCCCTTATGTCCGCCGGCCTGATGATCGCCGCGCTTACCGCTCCGAGCTTCGCATTTGATAATTCGACCGGAGCCAATTCGGGTTCGGCGCAGAACCTGCTCGCGGTGCTTCAGCATGGATCGCAAGGCAAGGGCCTTGTTCAACACATCAGCTGCAACACCAATGACGAAGACAAGCAGGCCTATTGCATGAGAAAATGCGAAGAAGCCTTCGTCGACAGCAGCGAACAATATCACGTCACGCAGGAAGACGCCCAAAAGATCCGCAAGGATTGCGAGACCAAGTGCGGCTGCTGATCCGATTGCGCTGAACGCAATTGTGATGAGGCTTCAGCGCGGATGCTGAACTACCCTGCCGCAAGACGGGCGCGACGCGCCTGCCTCGCGGCGCGTAACTGAGTTGGTGAGAGATTTTGGCGGGAGCCGGGATGTGAACAACAGACATCATCACGGCGGCGCGCCCGAGCCCGCGGATCGGCCCGATTGGCGGCGCATTCATCATTCGCCGCTGTTCTGGGTCGGCGTCGCTCTGTTCTTGACGGCGATCAGCATCTATCTCTGGTCCGAGGACCTCTCCTGGCGCCCGACCATCCAGGCCCAGTGACCGGACGGCCCGGCAAGGCCCTATCGCCGGCGCGGCGCGCGCATAAAAACTCATTCATCGCATGGCGGCAAAAAAAGCGCGTCTGGGTTTTGAACTCAAGGATCGTTGACCGCCTGCGGCGGCGGCCCTTTGGGCCGTCCTTGACTTCAAAATCCAGACGCGCTCGGGTCAGTCGTGCGATGAATGGGGTGGTGTCACGACCTACGGAGCGATCGCGGTTTTTACTGGCTTGGCCCAATTAGCAATTAAACGCCTTGTAAATTCGCCGTCTTTTGCAACGCGGTCTTCCGGTCCGGCATTTTCAAACTCAGATATTACCCAGTTCGACGAGTCTGCGATCAGCGTTTCGGATACGGAAGCGGGGTCGAGATTCGCGATTCCGAATGCCGGTACTGAATTGCTCCCAAGGATATTCCAAGAAGCAACCATCAAGGTATGGAATTTTAGGTTGTTCGTATATCGTCGATCAATGCGGGGCATTGTGCTCTTGTAGTAATGCTCGATCCTTAGCAACAGCTCCGCCGCGACACGGTAAAGTTCAAGTGGATGCGTCGATTCATTGTCAGAAAATATACTGCTGTAATCGGCATCATTTTTGATTAGGGTTGTTGGTCTTGCTCTCGCGTCATGTGGACGTTGTAGCACGACGGCCATTACCGCCTGCGCCAATTTATCTATTGAAATAATTCTATCGGCCGGTTTTCCTGCATTTTTGTAAAAGTTCTTTCGACGATCGTAATAGAGAGCATGAGCCGCAAAATAGTCCTCGATCCGGCGATGGACCAACTCTGTTGCGCGCAGAGATGAGGGTTTGATAGCTGTCTGGCGGTTTGTTGCCTTGATAATCTGATCACGCTTGTATGGATCTGATTCCTGGATAATTCTTACCATGATCTGACGATCTTGATCGTTCGTTGCCTGCGCGTATTTGTGCAACTCACTTGATGTTTGAAGCCCATTGACAATAAGCGGATTTTCAATGGTCATCTTGCCGTTGTTGAACTGCGCCTTGTCTGCAACGATGGTCACACCATTATTGAGCCACCAAAAGTCGATGCCAGACGTTGGATTTTTTAAGGAGTTGGCGATCTCGCGGTTTACTTCGACGTCTCCCTGATAGGCTCTCACGTTGGACTCGAATAGCTTTGTCATTAGGCTCCCTGCATCGCTCGGGTTTGATATGAACCGCGCATAGTCACCGAGTTTGCAGAGAGCCACAAAGGAATTTGTACCAAAGAGCGGGGCATTAGTCGTCGGAAGTTCGGCTACATAGCGACGTTGTTCCCGCGCCAGATTGTAGAGCTTTTCGGACCCGAGAAAGCTAAGCTCCACCGCGCCGTTAACAAGCTTAGACAAACTCGCTTTTAGCGCGTCGGCTTTAGCGATTATTCCGGCGTTTGGGGCATCGCCTTTGGAACAATAGAAAATTTCGACCCTGATGGTGGGAAATTGCTTGCTCAATTTCCCAATGGCGTCACGATACCGGCTAAAGGCCTCGATTACAGCTTTATTGTAGGCGTCTGAGAGTGAGGCAGTTGGCCGGGCCAAGTCGAACAACATAGGTAGTGAGGACGAGAGTTTGTCGACGGCTGCTTCTTTGAAGGATTCTTGATGCTTTGATTGGATGATGATTACTTCGATGTCGACCGGGCTTTTAAATGCTGAGAGGTCTGTATCCTCTTCGATAAGTTGTTTATTGACAAAGACGTAAGCTCCATCGATACCGCCATCGTGGGCACCATCAATTATCCCGTTCGTAACTTGATCAAAAGAGAGATCGAAGTTCTTGAGTATGTTATCGGAGCAAAAAATCTCAAATACATCACCGTCACTTAAGCCGGATGGATAGTTTTCTTTTTCGGCATCAATAGACTGTTTTAAGAGGATATTTGTACTCATAAATTAGTTCCGCATTTCGTTGTTCGGGATCGGTCGGAAGTAAGCTCCTCGTCAGAGTTTGCAGCGGCACCTGATAGCCAGCTACACCCTATAGTTGCACCACAAGTATTGCACTTGAGGCAGGTCCCATTGCGCATGAGCGAACGCATGCTCGCGGCGGGTTGCGCCAGTACCGCCAAAAATATCAACTTTCAGCGCGATCCCACTTTTCCAACACGCGCCGATATATGTAGCCGTGTAAGATTTTCCGCCGCGATCGGACAAAAATGCTTCACGTGAAACATTTCTATCCGATTGGCCGTGACGCACCCACATTCAACTACACCCCGTCGTCGCCCCACACGTGTCGCACTTCAAGCAAGTCCCATTGCGCACGAGCGTGAAATTCCCGCACTCCCCACACGCCTCTCCGCTATAGCCTTTCATCCGCGCTTGATTGCGCTTCTCGGCGATGGCCGAGCGTTCGGCGGGCGTGGTCCAATTGAGCTGGCCGAGCTCGGCTTCGACCTCCATTTCGAGATCGTTCTTCAACGCGGTGGCGGCTGGGCGCCCGGCTGCGCGCCGCCTTGCACCAGCATCAATTTGTCGGCCTTCGAGCGCACGAAGCCGCGCGAGACGAATTTGGCGGCCCGCTCGGCGCGCCGCCGGCCTGCGGCGGACGGCTCTGGACCTCGCCCTTGCCGAGCACGTCAGGACCGATGTCGGAGGGGTCGATATGGGCGAGATCATTGCGGCCGAGATAGGAGATCGCCAGCTCACGGAAGACATAGTCGAGGATCGAGGTCGCGTTCTTGATCGCGTCATTGCCCTGCACGAGGCCGGCCGGCTCGAAGCGGGTGAAGGTGAAGGCGTCAACATACTCCTCCAGCGGCACGCCATATTGCAGCCCGACCGAGATAGCGATGGCGAAATTATTCATCAACGAGCGGAAGGCCGCGCCCTCCTTATGCATGTCGATGAAGATCTCGCCAATGCGCCCGTCTACATATTCGCCGGTGCGCAAATAGACCTTGTGGCCGCCTACGACAGCCTTCTGCGTATAGCCCTTGCGTCGATCGGGCAGGCGCTCGCGCTCGCGGATGCGCTCGATCCGCTCGACGATGCGCTCGACGATCTTTTCGGCGACGACCGAGGCCCGCGCCGGGGCGTTGGCGGCGACCAGCGCCTCGACCGCCTCTTCGTCTTCCTCGTCATCATCCTGAATAAGCTGGCTCTGCAAGGGCTGCGAGAGCTTGGAGCCGTCGCGATAGAGCGCATTGGCCTTGAGCCCGAGCCGCCAGGAGAGCAGATAGGCCGATTTGCAATCCTCGATCGAAGCGTCGTTGGGCATGTTGATCGTCTTGGAGATCGCGCCGGAGATGAAGGGCTGCGCCGCCGCCATCATGCGGATGTGGCTCTCGACCGAGAGATAGCGCTTGCCGGTGCGCCCGCAGGGGCTCGCGCAATCAAATACGGCCTCATGCTCCTGCTTGAGATACGGCGCGCCTTCGAGCGTCATGGCGCCGCAGACATGGATATTGGCCGCTTCGATTTCGGCGCGGGTGAAGCCGAGGAAGCTCAAAAGGTCGAAGCTCTGATCCTCGAGCTTTTCCGCCGGGACCTTGAGCGAATCGTTGAGGAAATCCGCGCCGAGCGTCCATTTGTTGAAGACGAATTTGATGTCGAAGGCCGTCGCCAGCTTGCCCTCCAATTCGGCGAGCTTCTCCTGGTGAAGCCCTTGGCGAGAAGGCTCGCCTGATTGATGAAAGGCGCCTGGCGCAGGGAGGCGCTGCCGACGGCGTAGGCGATCATCTCCTTGATCTCGGCGTCGCGATAGCCGAGCGACGCGCAAGGCTTCGGGGACGGCGCGATTGATGATCTTGAAATAGCCGCCGCCGGCGAGCTTCTTGAACTTGACCAGGGCGAAATCGGGCTCGATCCCGGTGGTGTCGCAATCCATCACGAGGCCGGTCGTGCCGGTCGGCGCGACGACGCTCACCTGGGCGTTGCGATAGCCATGGCGCTCGCCCTCGTCGACGGCGCGCTCCCAGGCGGCGCGGGCGCGTTCGCCGAGCGGCTCGAACAGCGGGACCGCGCGCAGCGAGGCGTGATCGAGCGGGACCGGCGCGATCGACAAAGCCTCATAGCCGAAGGCCTCGCCCCGCGCGGCGCGGCGATGGTTGCGCATGACGCGCAGCATGGCGGCGGCGTTCTCCTTGTAGCCGTCGAAGGCGCCGAGCTCACGCGCCATCTCGGCCGAGGTCGCATAGGCGACGCCGGTCATGATCGCGGAGAAGGCGCCGCAGATCGCGCGGCCGCGTCGCTGTCATAGGCGATGCCGGAGGACATCAGGAGCCCGCCGACATTGGCGTAGCCAAGACCGAGCGTGCGGTAGTCATAGGAGAGGCGGGCGATCTCCTTGGCTGGAAATTGCGCCATCATCACCGAGATTTCGAGCACGATCGTCCATAGCCGCACCGCGTGCTCGTAGGAATCGACATCGATCGCGCCTGTTGTCGCGATCGCGGAACTGCAACAGGTTGAGCGAGGCGAGATTGCACGCCGTATCGTCGAGGAACATATATTCGGAGCAGGGGTTCGAGGCGACGATCGGGCCGGCCGCCGGGCAGGTGTGCCAGTCGTTGATCGTCGTGTGATATTGCAGGCCAGGGTCGGCCGAGGCCCAGGCGGCGTAGGCGATCTTCTCCCACAGCTCGCGCGCCTTCATCACCTTATGCGCCTTGCCGTCGAGCCGGCGCGTCAGGGTCCAATCGGCGTCGTCCTCGACGGCGCGCAGAAAGTCGTCGGTGAGGCGCACGGTATTGTTGGAGTTCTGGCCGGAGACGGTGAGATAGGCTTCCGAATCCCAATCGGTCGTGAAGGTCTCGAACTCGATGTCGGCATGGCCCTGGCGGGCGAGCTGGATGATCTTCTTGATCGCGGCGTCGGGGATGAAGGCGCGGCGGGCGAGCTTGATCTCTCTTTTCAGCGCCGGATTTTTCTCCGGGTTGAAGCAATCGTCGCCGGGCCCCTCGCAGTTGACGCAGGCGCGAAGAATGGCCTTCATCGCCTTCTTCATGATTTTCGAGCCGGCGACGAGCGCCGCGACCTTCTGCTCCTCCTTCACCTTCCATTCGATGAAATCCTCGACGTCGGGATGATCGGCGTCGACGATCACCATTTTCGCCGCGCGGCGCGTGGTGCCGCCGGATTTGATCGCGCCGGCGGCGCGATCGCCGATCTTCAGGAAGGACATGAGGCCGGAGGATTTGCCGCCGCCAGAAAGCTTCTCGTTCTCGCCGCGCAGTTTCGAGAAATTCGAGCCGGTGCCCGAGCCATATTTGAACAGCCTCGCCTCGCGCACCCAAAGATCCATGATCCCGCCGTCGTTGACGAGATCGTCGGCGACGGATTGGATGAAGCAGGCGTGCGGCTGCGGATGCTCATAGGCCGTCTTCGACTTCACGAGCTTTTTGGTCTCGTGGTCGACGTAATAATGGCCCTGGCTCGGACCATCGATCCCATAGGCCCAATGCAGCCCGGTGTTGAACCATTGCGGCGAATTGGGCGCGGCGATCTGGCGCGCCAGCATGAAGCGCAATTCGTCGAAAAAGGCCTCGGCGTCCGCCTCTGAATCGAAATATTCGCCCTTCCAGCCCCAATAGGTCCAGGCGCCGGCGAGGCGGTCGAAGACCTGGCGCGCCGAGGTCTCGCCCGTCTCGCGTTCGGTCTTCGGCAGGCTCGCGAGCGCGGCCTCGTCCGGCGCGCCGCGCCAGAGGAAAGACGGAACCGCGTTCTCCTCGACCCGCGTCAGGCGGGCGGGCACGCCGGCCCGGCGGAAATATTTTTGCGCCAGAATATCCGCCGCGACCTGGCTCCAGGCGGCCGGAACCTCGACCCCGTCAAGCGAGAAGACGATCGAGCCGTCCGGGTTGCGGATCTCGCTCTTGCCCAAGCGAAATTCGATCTCGGCATAGGGAGATTGATTGGGTTTGCTGTAGCGCCGCTCGATCCGCATTGGTCTGTCCCTTAAGAATTTTCGTGAGTTGGCTGAAGCCCGATCGCTATTTAGGGCTGGCACTTTGACTCGTTAAGGACGCCTTCGGCTATCGCTGGAATTAAGATAGTGGCCTTGTCAGAGGCTTTGTCCACATCATAATCTAGCCTGTTGATAACCATCATTATCTATATCTAGTGGCTCAATGGTTAAAAATCCAGAAATCACAGCCAATGGGCGAGAGCGGCCAATTATCGGCGTCGACGGCTGCAAAGGCGGTTGGATCGCGGTCTATATTGCGGCCGATGATATTGGTGCGGTGCAGACAGAAATTTTCGAAGACTTCCAGAACCTTATCGATGCCTTTGCGCCCGAGGCGATCATCGCCGTCGATATGCCGATTGGTCTGCCGGAGCGCGCCATCGGAGGCGGCCGCGCGCCGGACTGGGCCGCGCGGGAATTCCTTAGCTTGCGCCGGGCGTCGGTCTTTCCGGTGCCGTCGCGGCGGACGGTCTATGCTTTCGCGCAAGGTTACGCACAGGCTTGTGAGCTGGCGAGAGCGACCTCCGATCCGCCCAAGGCCTTTTCAAAACAGGCGTTTTGGATTTTTCCCCGCATTCAACAGGTCGATCTGGCGCTGCGGAGCGACTTCTCGCTGCGCCGCCGCGTTTTCGAGGTTCATCCCGAGGTCTCCTTCGCCTTGATGAACGGCGGGACGCCGCTTGAGGCCAAAAAACTCAAGGGCCGCCTCAATGCGCAAGGGATCGAGCGTCGCAAGGCGCTTTTGGCCAAACAGGGCTTCGCTGCGGACTTCCTCGATGCGAAGCCGCCACGCGGCGCCGCTTGGGACGATTTTTACGACGCTTGCGCTTGCGCCTGGAGCGGGCGGCGCATTTTGCGCCGAGAGGCGCGCGTCTTTCCTCCTAAGCCCGGAGTCGATGCGGAAGGGCTGCCGGTGGCGATCTGGGCGTGACGCCCGCCCAAGCGCGGAGTTGCTATTTGTCGCGGCAAATGCCAGACGAGACGGGTGACGCCAAGGCTCGCCGCCGCGCGGCTGGGAAGAAGCCGGGGGCTCGCTAGGGGCCGGAGCCGGCAAGGGTTTCGCGCCTCGGACCGTTGTGGGAATGAGATCACATGCGCTTCAAGCCCCTGAAATGGCTGTTTTGGATTTTCACCTGGTGGAACAGCCAGACGCTCAACACCTGGGTCTACACAAGGCTCTACGGCAAATTCGTCGGCAAGGACGAATTCGGCAATAGCTACTACCGGGGACGGAAAATCGATCCGGCGCTTGGCTTTGAGCGGCGCTGGGTGATCTATGCCGGCGAAAGCGAGGGGTCGCTGACGCCGCCCGGCTGGTATGGCTGGCTGCATCACACGGTCGATGTCGCGCCGCCGCAGGAGACTTACGCGCCGCGGGCGTGGGAATTGCCGCATCTGCCCAATATGACTGGCACGCCGGAAGCTTGGCGGCCGCCGGGCTCGACGCTGCGCGCCAATGCGCGGCCGCGCGCGACCGGCGATTACGACGCCTGGACGCCGGAGGGCTAGGCGGTTCAAGGCTCTCCTCAAGACGGACATAGGGGCGTTCGCCGGCGGCGGCCGCATTCCGGCCGGAGTTTCGTGCTCGTCCTTGGACATGCTAAGCGCGGACGGGCGGCGGCGCGAAGCGGCGTTCATGGGTTCGAGGATCAGGGTGGCGGTTGAATTTCTTAAGACGGAATTTGCGATGCGCGGCTTTCTGGCGCGGTTGATCTGTCTCGCCGGCTTTGTCGCGCTTGCGGTCTCGATCGCCTCGAATGCCGCGCTGGCCGATAAGATCAAGCATCCGATCGCGGTGTTTTCCGGCTTGGACAAGATTACCGGCCGAATCATCGCGTTTGAAGTCGCGACCGACGAAACCGTGCAATTCGGCTCGCTGCAAATCACCGAACGGGTCTGCTACACCCGCCCCTCGACCGAGACGCCGCAGACGACGACCTTCATCGAGGTCGACGAGGTCGACGCCGCCAATGAGTACAAGCGGATATTTTCCGGCTGGATGTTCGCCGCGAGCCCTGGCCTGCACGGCATTGAGCACCCAGTCTATGATATTTGGCTGACCGGCTGCAAAGGCGGCGGCGAAACGGTCGCGAGCCCGGAGACGAGCGAGGCGGAGCCGCCGCCGCCGGAAAATGCGAAAACTCCGCCGCCGAAACCGGCGCCCAAGCCGCGCCGCGCGCCGCAGCCCGCCGAAAACGTCGACGGCGGTTCGGCTCCCGATCGGGCCGTCGCGGCGCCTCGGCAAAATCGCGGACCGATCGAAGTCGGACCGCCGCCGGGCTTTATTCCCACCGCTCCCATCCCGACGCAGCGCTCGCAGCCGGATCCGCGCAACTATCAGACGGTCCCCGGCGGCTTTTAGGCGGGTCGCCGCCGCCGGTCGTTGGACCAGGCGGCCGCGCCGCCGCGATGGCGCGTTGCCGGGGCCGCGCGGGGCGTCCGCCGAACCTTACCGAAGTTTCATCCGGCCGAAATGGCGAAGTAAGCTGGGCTCCCCCATCTTAGCCGGGTTAGCGCGGCCCCGCCGTCTCAGTTCTCGCCGTCGCAGTTCTTGAAATCGCCGCTCTTGCTTATGGAGAAGTCAATCAATGCGTAGTTTCTCGTTTCATCGGCCTGACCTTAAGGACGCGCCGCAATCCGAGCCGAGCCGGCGGCCAAATCTCCGCGCCGCGCTTCTCGGCGCCGCCGCGACCGTCGCGCTCTCGGCCGGCCTCCTGAATGGTTTCGCGCCGCCCTCGGTCGCTTTCGCCGCGACGACGGCCGAGACCGCCGCCAATCCCTCCTCATTCGCCGACGTGGTTGACCGCGTGCGCGGCGCCGTCGTCTCGGTCAAGGTGAAGATCGCCGAAACCGCCGACGCCGAGGAGGAGGGCGAAACTCCGCATCTCGCGCCGGGCGATCCGCTTGAGCGTTTCTTCAAGCGGTTCGGCGGCGAGGAAGGCTCTCCCTTCGAGCATCATGGCAAGCCCCATATTTCCCAGGCGCAAGGCTCGGGCTTCATCATTTCCGCGGACGGTTATGTGGTGACGAACAATCATGTCGTCGATCACGCCACCGAAGTCTCCCTGACCATGGACGATGGCAAGTCGGTGCCGGCCACGGTCGTCGGAACCGACAAGAAAACCGATCTCGCGCTGTTGAAGATCAAGGATGGCGGAACCTATCCGCATGTCGATTTCGCCTCGGCGACGCCTCGCGTCGGCGATTGGGTGATCGCGGTCGGCAATCCGTTCGGCCTCGGCGGCACGGTGACGGCGGGCATTGTCTCGGCGCGCGGGCGCGATATCGGCGCCGGTCCCTATGATGATTTCCTGCAGATCGACGCGCCGGTCAACCGCGGCAATTCCGGCGGCCCGACCTTTAACGGCCAGGGCCAGGTGGTCGGCGTCAACACCGCGATTTTCTCGCCTTCGGGCGGAAGCGTCGGCATTGGCTTCGCCATTCCGGCCGATACGGTGCAAAATGTCGTCGCCGCCTTGAAGGACAAGGGCGCAGTCGATCGCGGCTGGATCGGGGTGAAAATTCAGCCCGTGACTCCGGAAATCGCCGACAGCCTCGGCCTCAAGTCGATCAAAGGCGCTCTCGTCGCCGAAGCTCAGTCCAACTCGCCGGCGACCGCGGCGGGCATTAAATCGGGCGATGTGATCCTCGGCGTCGACGGCGAGCGGATCGATGGACCGCGCGATCTCGCGCGCAAGATCGCGGCGCTCGGCCCCGGCAAGAAGGCGGATTTGATCTATTGGCACAATGGCTCGGAGAAAACCGTCGCGGTGAAGCTCGGCTCGCTGCCTGAAGAAAAGGAAGCGCGCGCGAACGGGGCAGGCGGTCAAGAAAACAGCGCGCTCGCCGGCCTCGGGCTCAAGCTCGCGCCCGCGGCCTCCGTGCAGGGCGCCGGGAGCGAAGGCGTGGTGGTCGCCGATATCGATCCTGATGGCGTCGCGGCGCAGAAAGGCTTGCGCGTCGGCGACGTCATTGTCGAAGCTGGCGGCCATGCGGTGAACCAGCCGGCGGAGGTCAAGTCGATTCTGGCCGAGGCCAAGAAGGACGGCCGCAAGGCGGTCTTGCTGCGGGTCAAGAACGGCGAAGGCACGCGTTTCGTCGCGATCGCGACCAATCCAGCTTCCTGAGCCTCCCGCCCCGAGGCTTCGCGGGCCGGCGTCGGGCTTCCCCCGGCTGGCGCCGGCTCCAGGATGCGACAGGCCGGGAGCTCTGCTCCCGGCCTGCTGTTTTCTTATGAGATTTGCTATATGTCATTCATGCGCATTCTCATCGTCGAAGATGATTCCGAAGCGGCCAATTACATGGTCAAGGCGTTTCGCGAGGCCGGGCACGTCGCCGACCATGTCGACGACGGGCTCGAAGGCTATGCGCGCGCGCGGGACGAAAGCTATGACGTCCTGATTGTCGACCGCATGTTGCCGAAGCTCGATGGGCTTTCGCTCATCGGCGGCCTGCGGGCGCAAAAGATCGAAACCCCGACCTTGATCCTGTCGGCGCTCGGCCAGGTCGACGACCGCGTCAAGGGCCTGCGCGCGGGGGGCGATGATTATCTCGCCAAGCCCTACGCCTTCTCGGAGCTTTTGGCGCGGGTCGAGGCCTTGGCGCGGCGCAAGCAGCCGGGCGCGGCGGAAGACACTGTCTATCGCGTCAACGGCCTCGAACTCGATCGCCTCGCTCATAAGCTCACGCGCGACGGCAAGGAAATCCTGCTGCAGCCGCGGGAGTTCCGCCTGCTCGAATATCTGATGAAACATGCCGGGCAAGTGGTGACGCGGACAATGCTGCTCGAAAATGTCTGGGACTATCATTTCGATCCGCAGACCAATGTCATCGACGTCCATATTTCGCGGCTGCGGGGCAAGATCGACAAGGGTTTCGACCCGCCGCTTCTGCAGACGATACGCGGCGCGGGATACATGATTCGCGATGGCTCTCGGTAAGTTCTTTCGCACCACGGTTTTCAAGATTTCGCTCGCCTATCTGGTGATTTCGGCGATAGGCGCCGGGCTCGTCCTGAGCAGCATCGGCGAAAATATCAGGACGCTGCAAGAAGACACGATCGCGCAGAGGCTCGACGGCGAGTTCTTGGAGCTTCGCGATCAATATGACCGCGGCGGCATACGCCGGCTTTACGAAATCGTCGAAAGACGCACCCGCCGTCCCGGCGCCGGCCTTTATCTCATCACGACATTCGCCGGCGAGCCGATCGCCGGCAATATAGCGGCGCTTCCGCCCGACCTTCTCAACCATCCCGGCCTTTTCGAGACGATTTATCAGGCTTCCGGCGGCGGCTCCGAAAAGAAGCGGCGGGCGCTCGCGCGCATCGAAGCGCTGCCGGGCGGCTTCCGCCTCCTCGTCGGCCAGGATCTCGAAGAGGGCGAAAGCCTGCGCCACATTCTCCATGGCGCGCTCGTGACGTCGCTGTTCTGGCTGGTCGTCATCGGGACGCTCGGCGGGCTCTGGGTGGCGCGGCGGGTTCTTAATCGCGTGGACGCGATCAACGCCAAGGCGAGGAAGATTGTCGCCGGCGATCTTTCCGGCCGCCTGCCGCTCGCCGGCACTGGCGACGAACTCGATCGCCTCGTGCAAAATCTCAACGCCATGCTCGAGCGGATCACCGAGCTCATGACCGGCCTAAAGGAAGTTTCCGACAATATCGCGCATGATCTCAAGACGCCCTTGACGCGCTTGCGCGGCCGCGCGGAGCAGGCGCTGCGCATGGGCAAGAGCCCCGAGGATTATCGCGGCGCGCTCGAGAAAGTGCTTGAGGAATCCGACCGTTTGATCCGGATCTTCGACGGGCTTTTGATGATCGCGCGGGCGGAGGCCGGGGCAGGGCGCGAGGGCATGAGCGATTTCGACGCCGGCTCCGTCGCGCGCGACGTCGGCGAGCTTTATGAGCCCTTGGCCGAAGAGCGCGGCGTCGCGCTTGAGCTGTCCGCCGAGCCTGGACTGATTGTGCACGGCAGCCGCGAGCTTGTCGGCCAGGCCGTAGCCAATCTTGTCGACAATGCGCTGAACTACGGCGCCCCGGAGGATGCGCGGGACGCTCGGCAAGAAGCTGCGCAAGGCCTGACGCAAGAGCCGAAGCCGGTGTTTCCGGCGATTGCGGACAAGACCGTGCGTTTGGCGGCGCGACGGCGTTGCGGCTTCGTCGAGATTAGCGTCGCCGATCGGGGGCCTGGCATTCCCGAGCATGACCGCGCGCGCGTGCTCGATCGTTTCGTGCGGCTTGAGAACTCCCGCTCGCGCCCTGGCTCCGGGCTCGGCCTTTCGCTCGCCGCGGCGGTTGCGCGGCTGCACCACGGGCGTTTGCAATTCGAGGATAATGCGCCGGGCCTTCGCGCCGTGCTTTCCTTTCCAACGTCGACTGCGTCCCGCGCTCTGGCCCCGCCGCGCGCCCAAGTCGCGCCGGAGCTTGAGCGCCCACCGGAATCGCCGCCAAGCGGCGCGGTCGCGAGCATTCGTGACCCGAGCATTCGTGACCAAGGGCATGACGACGGCGCGCCGCCTCGTCCGAACGCCGCCGCATGAGCGCGAAGGATCCACGGCTGGGCGAAGCGCCGCGCCGCGGCGAATGGCCCCGGCCTGACGATATCGCCTCGCCGCTTTGGCGACGTTTCCGCGCGGCGCCTCGCCTGGCTGACGCGCGTCGCGCCCGCGCCCGCCTCGCCGAATTTCTCGCCGCGCCCGCCGCCGAGAATTTGCGCGGCCTTGCATCGGAGCCCGCCGTGCGCGCTCTGCTCGCGGCGCTCGCCGACCATTCGCCCTTCCTGTGGCGGCTCGCGACCGCGGACCCGTCCCGCCTCGCGCTTTGCCTCGAGGCGCCGCCCGAAGCGCGTTTGGAGGCCTGCCTGTCTGCGCTCGACCAAGCCTGCGGCGAGGCTCAAGACGATGCTTCAGTCATGCGAGCCTTGCGGCGCGCCAAGCAGGAGACCGCTCTCCTCATCGCGCTCGCCGACCTTGGCGGCGTCTTCGACGTCGTCGCGGCGACGCTGGCCTTATCGCGCGCCGCCGATGTCTTTATCGGGGCGGCGCTGCGCTTTCTTCTGCGCGAGGCGCATCATGCGGGGATGCTGCGCCTGCCCGATAGCGCGCGGCCCGAAATCGGCTGCGGGATTGTTATTTTGGGCCTCGGCAAGCTCGGCGCCTGTGAGCTCAATTATTCGAGCGACGTCGATCTCGTCGTCCTGTTCGATGCCGGCTGCGCCGCCCTTGCGGAAGCCATCGAGCCGGCCACGTTTTTCGTCCGGCTCACGAAAAAGCTGGTCCGGCTGCTGCAAGAGCGGACCTGCGACAGCTATGTGCTGCGCGTCGATTTGCGGCTGCGCCCTGACCCCGGCTCGACGGCGATCGCGGTCTCGCTGCCGGCGGCCTGCTCCTATTACGAGATCGTCGGCCAGAATTGGGAGCGCGCGGCCTTCATCAAGGCGCGGCCCGTCGCCGGCGACATGGCGCTCGGCGCGACATTTCTCGCGGCTCTCGCGCCGTTCATCTGGCGCAAATATTTCGATTACGCCGCGATCGCCGATATTCACGCGATGAAGCGGCAAATCCATGCGGTGCGCGGCCACGCCGAGATCACGGTCACGGGACATGACGTGAAGCTCGGCCGCGGCGGCATTCGCGAAATCGAATTTTTCGTCCAGACCCAGCAGTTGATCTTTGGCGGCAAAAGGCCCTCGCTTCGCGGCCGCCGCACGCTCGACATGCTGGACGAGCTAGGCCGCGACGGCTGGGTGACGCAAGAGGCCGTGACCGATTTGCGCGCCGCCTATGTGCTCCTGCGCGAGGTCGAGCATCGCCTGCAGATGAAGGATGACGAGCAGACGCAACGCCTGCCGGAAGCCGCCGAGGCGCTGCGCCGGTTCGCGCGTTTTTGCGGCTTTGCGCGGGAGGAGAGATTTCGCGCCGAGCTCATGCGCAGCCTGGATCGCGTGTCGCATCATTATGCGCTCTTGTTCGAGAACGCGCCGGGGCTCGACGCATCGGCGGGCAGCCTGGTCTTCACCGGCGTCAGCGATGATCCAGAGACGCTGCGCACATTGACCCGCCTCGGCTTCAAGAAGCCGGCCCAGGCGGCCGAGACCGTGCGCGGTTGGCATTTCGGCCATCGTCCGGCGGTGCGCTCACCGCGCGCGCGGGAGGTGCTCACCGAACTGGTGCCCGGACTGCTTCAGGCTTTCGCGCGCTCCGGCGATCCGGACACCGCGCTCGCTGGTTTCAATTCCGCCCTTGCCGGCATGCCCGCGGCGATCGAGCTTTTCTCCATGCTGAAGTCCGATTCGCGCATGCGCCAGCTCTTCGGCGATATACTCGGTGGGCGCCGCGTCTCGCGCGCATGGCGATTAGCCGCCCGCATCTGCTTGACGCCACGATCGCGCCGAATTTTCTCGCGGCCCCAATCGACGAAGCCGCTTTCCGCGACCGTGCCGAGCCTTTGCTGCAAGCGAATTTCGCAACCGAGGAATTCCTCGACGCCGCGCGCGATTTCGCCCAGGAGGAGCTGTTTCTCATCGGTCTGCGGCTCTTGTCGGGCGCGATCGAGCCGGTCGCGGCGGCGCTCGCCTATTCGGCGCTCGCGGCGAGCATTGTCCGGACCTGTCTCGCTTATGTCGAGCGCGCCTTCGCGGCGGAGCATGGCCGTCCGCCCGGCGGAGCTTGCGTGGTCCTCGGCCTTGGCAAGCTCGGTTCGCGGGAGATGACGGCGGCCTCCGACCTCGATCTCATTCTCATCTATGATTTCGACCGCGAACGGCCTGAGTCGGATGGCGCGCGACCGCTCCACGCGGTGCAATATTACACGCGGATCGCGCAGCGCCTCATCTCGGCTTTGACGGTCGCGACAAGGCGGGGCCGGCTCTATGAGGTCGACATGCGGCTGCGTCCCTCGGGTCGCAAAGGACCTGTCGCGACGCAGCTCGAAAGCTTCGTTGAGTATCAAGGCAAGGAGGCCGAAAGCTGGGAGCATATGGCCTTGACGCGCGCCCGCGTCATCGGCGGGGACGCGCGGCTCGGGGCCAAGACGCGCGATGCGATCCGCGCCGCGCTGATGCGCCCGCGCGCCGCGAACCTGCCGCGCGAGGTCCATGACATGCGAAGCCTCGTCGCGCGGGTGAAGGGCGACGCGGACCCTTGGGATATGAAGCTCGCCGCGGGCGGGCTCATGGATATAGAGTTCCTCGCCCAATTTCTCGTGCTGCGCCACGCGAGCGCCGCGCCGCAGCTCATTTGCGTATCCACATGCCGGGCGATCGAACTCGCCGGGGAGCTTGGCTTTCTCGAATCTGGGGATGCGCTGGTTCTGACGCGCGCGCACCGGCTCTTGACCAATGTGACGCAAATGCTGCGCCTGACTTTGGATCAAGGCGCGGACCCTCGCCAGGCGAACGAGGGCGTCAAGCGGCGGCTCGCCGCGGCGGCGCATCTGCCGAGCTTCGCCGCGCTCGAAAGCGATCTTCAGGAGACGCGCGCCGGGGTGCGCGAGATTTTCAATCGGGTCTTGGGCCAGTCATGAATGACGAGCGGCCTCAGGGTTTTGCCGAACCCAGGCGCCATTTGCTGATTTCGGCCGGAGTGAGAATACGCAAAGTATCGGGCGCGCCATGTTCGGCGGCATGGACGAGCTCCGGGCTGACGCCCATCATTGCGCTGTAGCGTTGGAGCGCTCCCGCCAGCTTGCCGTCGTCCAACCGACGGCGAGGCGCGGCGTCGGCTTCGGCGAAATCGCCGCCCGACTCGTAGGCGAACATGCGGTGGAGGCCAATTCTGCTCCGGCGCGGGATGAGGCGCGTTCTCGCGCCCATGAGCGCATAAACGCAAGCTGAAAAGCAGTTTCCGCTAGCGATGCGAATTGGGCGGCCGTCGAACCGAATCTCGGCGCGCCCGACCGCGGCCGCGACGCCTTCGCGGCGAAAAAGCTTGCCAAGCTCCATCGCCGCGACGACCTTGCCGCCTGGCGAATTGATGAAGATGATCGCATCCGCCGCGCCTCCGAGCGGATTGCCGCGCAGGAAATCGACGAAGTCTTGGGGGGTCCGATCCGCGATCTCGCCTTCGGCCGCGATCACCTTCGAGCACGACGCGGCGCATTTGCCGGACGAGGCCAGACGGAAGGTCATGGCCTCCGCTCCAAAGGCCTCTCTTGCGAGCGGGAGCAGGCCGAGGGCGAAGGCGAAAATCATGACGCGCGGCGCGGCGAACCTGCCGCGAAACAACCAGCGCCGGGAAAATCGGTTCATCGAAGGACCTAATCGATTGAATATCTTGCTCGACGCCCTTGGCGACGGACTGCAGGGCGGCGCTGGCAGGCCGGCTCCTTTATAGGGATTGGCGGCGGCGGGGCAACGCCGCAGATGACGCGCCTACGGCGAACCGGCGCGGCTCGCGTCAGGGTTTTGGCGCCTCCTCGCGCTCGGCGGCGGCGGCGCGGCGAAAGGCGGCCGCGAAAGTGTCAAGCTCGGCCGGCGGCAGATCGGATATGGCCGTATAGAGGCGTTCGCCGTCGATCCAGCGCAGCAAGGAGTAGCCGTCGCGGGTTTCGCGGCGCGGCGTGCTGGAGACCTCGCCGCCCGGCGCCGGCGTCTCGGTCACCGCGATCTGGTGCTCTCGGCGCCTGTAGACGAGCGTCGGCGCGGGGGTCGCGCCAATTACGTCGATGCGCCCGCCCGCCAAGGGGAATCCGTCGGCGGCGAGGTCGACGACAGTCGTCGGGCTTGCGATTTTGCCGGCCAGCCAAGGTTTGACCGTGTGCCGATCCGAGGTCGCGACATCGACCGGCTGGCCCGAAAGACGCCCTCTGACATAACCGGCGACGATCGCGCGTTCGACTTCATCGTCGGCTTGTCGGGAGACCAAGAGCCCGTAGCCTCCGGCCCCCAGCGCGATCCCCAAGATCAAGGATGCGGCGAGCGCGCGAACGGGCGCGTCCAGCGGCCGCATGCGGCGCGGCGGCGGCGCGGCTTCGACGGCCTGCGTCATGGACATGATTCGGGCGCGCAGGGATTCGGGCGCGGGCTCTTGCGGCGCATGGGCCTTGATGGCGTCGCGCAAGGCTCTGAGCCCGGCGTATTCCTTCGCCAGCGCCGGATCGGCGGCGAGCTTGGCCTCGATCTCGAGCATGCCCAACGCATCGAGCTCGCCGTCGAGGGCGGCATGGAGAAGGGTCCGGTCGTCGCGCGGCGGCTCCCTCATGTTGCGCTCCCGAGCCGATTAATCAGCAGAGCCCGCGCCCGCGCGAGCCTGGACATCACCGTCCCGACCGGCGCGCCGATCGCGGCGGCGATTTCGCGATAGCTCAAGCCGCTGATGTCGCGCATGATGATGACTTCCTTGAACAGATGCGGCAGCGCCTGGATCGCCGCGTCCAGCGCCGCCTGGTCGGCGCGCGCGATCAAGGCCTCTTCCGGATTGGGCGCAGGCGGCGGCTCCTTCGCGGCCGCCGCCTCCAGGAGCCCCGCGTCATCCGTCACCAAGACGGCGCTGGGCCGGTTCTTCTTGAGCCAGGTGAACGCGGTGTTGCGAACAATCGTCAGCAGCCAGGCGCGCGGCCGCTCGATCATCGCCTGGTCGAGCGAAGCCAGCGCCCGCATGCAGGCTTCCTGCACGACATCCTCGGCGTCGGCTCGATTTCCGGTGAGCCACCGCGCCAGCCCATAGGCGTCGTCGAGATGGGGCAGCACCATCTCGCCGAAACGTTTGCGCGCTGAATCATTGATCACGGCGCCCCCGAAGCTCATGCTGCGAGGATGATCTCGCCTTTCATCCGCGCGCAGTCTTTGAATATAAGCAATTTGGGCGAGTTTATCGCCTATGACGGCGCTGCGCCGCGAGGAACCCTTGTCTCGCGCGGCGCCTGGGCCAATGTCACGTCTCCGTCGCCATCCCAAATTGACCCGCTCCCCATATTGGGCGCAAGGATTGGGACCCTGGCGATTTGGCGCATAATGCGCGAGCGCCGCCTGATTTGCTTCAGCCGCGCGGGAGCCGACTGCCTTGACCGATCCTTTTTCCTTCGCCGATCCCTTCGCGGCCGATCTCGACGCTCCCGCCCCGGCGCCGGGCGGAATCGCGGCGCGCGCGCGGGCTTCGGCGGGCGGCCAGCGCTATCTCGATGGCCTGAACCCCGAGCAGCGCGCCGCCATCGAGGCGATGGATGGGCCGGTTCTGGTGCTCGCGGGCGCGGGCACGGGCAAGACCCGCGTGCTCACCACCAGAATCGCTCATATCATCGGCCAAGGCCGCGCCCGCGCGCATGAAATCCTCGCCGTGACCTTCACCAATAAGGCCGCCCGCGAGATGAAGGAGCGCGTCGCCGCGCTCGCCGGGCCGGTCGCCGAAGGCATGCCCTGGCTCGGCACGTTTCACGCGATCTCGACCAAGATCCTGCGCCGCCACGCCGAGCTCGTCGGCCTGAAATCGAGTTTCACCATTCTTGACACGGACGACCAGATCCGCCTGCTGAAACAGGTGTTGCAGGCCGAGAACGTCGATGACAAACGCTGGCCGGCGCGGGCCTTGGCCTATCAGATCGACGCCTGGAAAAATCGCGGGCTCGATCCGGCCCATGTTCCGGCCGGCGAGGCCGCCGCTTTCGCCAATGGCAAGGGCGGCGCGCTCTATGCGCTTTATCAGGAGCGCCTGAAGATCCTGAACGCCGCCGATTTCGGCGATCTGCTGCTCGAATGCCTGCGCCTTTTTCGCGAGAATGCCGATGTCCTGAAACAGTATCAGGATCGGTTCCGCTACATGTTGGTCGATGAATATCAGGACACCAACAGCGTCCAATATTTGTGGCTGAAGCTTCTCGCCCAGGAGCGCCGCAACATCTGCTGCGTCGGCGACGACGATCAATCGATCTATGGCTGGCGCGGCGCCGAGGTCGACAACATCTTGCGCTTCGAGAGCGATTTTCCGGGCGCGAAGATCATCAGGCTCGAGCGCAATTATCGCTCGACCGGCCATATCCTGAGCGTCGCCGCCTCCCTCATCGCGCATAATCAAGGGCGGCTCGGCAAGACGCTTTTCACCGATGACGAGCCGGGCGAAAAGCCGACCGTCGCCGGGGTCTGGGATTCGGAGGAGGAAGCTCGCGCGATCGGCGAGGAGATCGAGCAATTGGCGCGCGCGGGTCATGATTACGAGGAGATCGCGATCCTGGTGCGCGCCTCGTTTCAGATGCGCGAATTCGAGGAGCGCTTCATCACCTTGGGGCTGCCTTATCGCGTGATCGGCGGCCCGCGTTTCTATGAGCGCGCCGAAATCCGCGACGCGCTCGCCTATCTGCGCTGCGTCGCGCAGCCGGCCGATGATCTCGCCTTCGAGCGCATCTTCAATCAGCCTAAACGCGGCCTCGGCGACGCGACCTTGCAGCTCCTCCATGATCATGCGCGGCGCGAGCGAATTCCTTTGATGCGCGCCGCGCAGACCATGGTCGAGACCGAGGATCTGAAGCCGAAGCAGCGCCAGACCTTGCGCGCGCTTCTGACCGATTTCGCCCGCTGGGCCGCTTTGATCGACGTGAAGCCGCAAGGCGAGCTCGCCGAAATCATTTTGGAGGAATCCGGCTATACCGACATGTGGCGGAAGGACCGCACCGCCGAGGCCGCGGGCCGGCTCGAAAATCTGAAGGAGCTTGTCCGCGCGATGGAGGAGTTTCCCGATCTCGCCGGCTTTCTCGAACATATTTCGCTGGTGATGGAGGCCGAGGGCAAGGACGCTGGCGCGCGCCTCTCCATCATGACCCTGCACGCCGCGAAGGGGCTTGAGTTCGAAACCGTGTTCCTGCCCGGCTGGGAGGAGGGGCTTTTTCCGCATCAGCGCTCGCTCGATGAATCCGGCCGCGCCGGGCTCGAGGAGGAGCGCCGCCTCGCCTATGTCGGGCTCACGCGGGCGAAGCGCCGGGCGAAAATCTATTTCGCCACCAACCGGCGCATCCATGGGCTGTGGCAGACGACGATTCCGTCGCGCTTTCTTGATGAGCTGCCGGCCGATCATGTCGATGTTGTGGAGGCGGCGTCGGGGCAGGCCTATGGCGGCTACGCCCAATCGCGCTTCGCCAATATGGACAGCTACGCCTCATCCTACACAACGCCGGGGTGGCGGCGCGCGCAAGGGCGGGCGCAAGGGCAGGCAGAGGCGGCCAAGCAAGCGCAGGGGCAAGCGCCGGACAAGGGCGGCGCGTTCAAGGCGGATTCTTTCAAGGAGAGCAAGGCGCGGCGCGGGCCGATGCAGATCGAGGGCGAGCTTGTCGCGAGCTCCGCCGCGTCCTCGGCATTCGCGGTTGGCGCGCGGGTGTTCCATGTCAAGTTCGGCTACGGCGAGGTCGCGGTTGTGGACGGCAACAAGCTGACGGTGGATTTCGACAAGGCCGGCCGCAAGATGGTGCTGGAGAGCTTTGTGCAGGCGGGGTAGGGACACGCTAAACGTTCCCGAGGGCGTGACTTTGTGGATTACGCGTTTAGCGGGAACTACGAATATTTCGTAAAGTGGGGCCTTGCGGTTACAGCGCCAATGCAATGAATAAATAGGCACTACCGAATCATCGGGACTGGTGCCACATGCTAACAAATAGCCGCGACATCAAACGTCGCCTTGAGCTGGAAGGTTGGGTGCTCGACCGAACCAAGGGCTCCCACCATATTTTTCGCAATCCGCAAACTGGTGTGATAATTTTCCTTCCGCACCCTAAGAAAGACTTGAGCGAAGGCTTGGTTCGTCAGATCTACAAGGCTGCGAATTGGCCAAAAGATTGAGCCTCGAATGACCCATTACGTCGCAATCATCGAAGAAGAGGAAGGCAAGGCCGTCGGCGTCTGGTTCCCCGATTTGCCGGGCTGCGTCTCCGCCGGCGATACGCTGGACGAGGCCGTGCTGAACGCCGCCGAGGCTCTCGAACTCTGGGCTGAAGCCATGCTCGACAGCGGCCAGGACATTCCATCGCCCCGGAGCCTAAGCGATCTCAGAAGCGACGCCGAAATCGCCGAGGATCTACGGCGTGGCATGGCCGCCCTGATTCCGTTTCCGGCGGGCCTAAGGCGCGACGCGGCGCAATAAGCGCTCACCCATATTGCGCGAGCCCATTGCCGAACGACCAGTTCTCCTTCGCTACTTCCACGAGACTCACGAACACGTTTTCCGGCCTTATCCCCGGAGCTTTGGCCAAGATCTCGGCGATGCGGGCGTAGAGCGCTTTCTTCTTCTCGAGCGTGCGCGTGTTGTTCGCGGTGATTTGGATGATCACCAGATCGTCGTCGCGCGCGACGCCCAAATAATTCGCGCCATAGAGAAAATTATCGCGTTCATATTCGTCGATCAGCATGAAGCGATCCTCCTCCGGCACGTCGAAGCTCTCGCGCATCGCTTGATAGACGCCCTCCAAAATGGCCTTGCGATATTCGGGCGGCTTGCCCTTCAGAAGAGAAATGCGTGTGAGCGGCATGAGGCGCGAGGCTCCTTATTGTAGGGTCATGAAACGCGAAACGAGATCCGCGGCAAAGCGCGGAGACTAGGGTTGCGATTGGCCGCCGCGCCCGCCGCGTCCGCCGCGGCCACCGGCGCGCGGCGTCTGCGCGCTATCGGCCTGGCTCGGATTTTCATTGATCGTGACGGCGGCGGTCCAGACGCAGTCGAGGCCGCCGGTGGGACGAACGCAAAAAAATTGGCCATCCTTCTTGTCAATCGTGACGGCCATGCCTTTCAACAGGGCGGAGCAATCGCCTGTCGCGGTCTTGGATGTTTTGAATTTGTCCAGCGCTGCGGCGTCGTTCTTCGATATGAGTTCAAACAGCTTTTTGGAATCCGCCTGCGCCTTGCAGGCGGTGATCGGCGTGGCGACGCTCGCCGCTTGCGCCAGCGTCGGCAGGGCTAGCGCCAGGATTGCAAGAATGCGATATTGGTTCATTCGTCGCTTCGTCCTGTACAACTACTCCCGACGCGAGGCTTTATAGCACCTTGCCCGGATTGAGAATATTCTTCGGGTCGAGCGCATGTTTCAATGCGCGCATGACATCCAACGCCACCTTGTCCTTCACCTGCTGCAGCAGGTCGCGCTTCAACTGGCCGATTCCATGCTCGGCTGAAATCGAGCCATGATGAGCCGTGACGATCGCATGAACGATGGCGTTGATTTCGCCCCACCGGCCGAGGAAGGCGTCCTTATCCGCGCCGATCGGCTGCGACACATTGCAATGAATATTACCGTCGCCGAGATGGCCGAAAGGCACCATTCGCGCGCCGGGCATCGCCGCCGTCACCGCGCGCTCGGCTTCTTCGAGAAAGGCTGGGACATCCGCGACCGGAACGCTGACGTCATGCTTGATCGAGCCGCCTTCGAGCCGTTGGACTTCCGACAGAAGCTCGCGCAGCCTCCAGAAGGCGTCGCGTTGCGCCTGCGACGCGGCGATTGCGGCGTCCTCGACAACGCCCTTGGCGGCGCCGGCTTCGAGCAGGCCAAGCAAGCGGCTTTCAAGACCTTCGGCGCCCTGGGAGCTTAGCTCGAGCAGCACGTACCAGGCGTGCGGTTCAACCAGCGCCGCGCGCGCGCCTTGCGCGTGCTTGAGCACGAAATCGAGCCCGATGCGCGGGATCAGCTCGAAACTGGTTATTTCGCCGCCAACCATCTCCCTCGCGAGATCGAGCAAGGCGAGCGCCGCTCGCGGCGACGCGAGGCCTATGAAGGCGGTCGCGATCGCGCGCGGCTTTGGATAAAGCTTCAACACGGCGGCGGTGATGATCCCGAGCGTGCCTTCCGAGCCGATGAAGAGCTGTTTGAGATTATAGCCGGTATTGTCCTTTTTGAGCTTTGAGAGATCCGACAGGATTCTACCATCAGCCAGCACGACCTCGAGCCCGGTGACGAGATCGCGCGCATTGCCATAGGCGATGACGCTGGTTCCGCCGGCGTTGGTGGCGAGATTGCCGCCAATCGTGCAGGAGCCTTCGGAGGCGAGCGAGAGCGGAAAGAGCCGTCCGGCGCGGTCGGCCTCCTCTTGGACGCGGGCGAGGGTTGCGCCAGCCTCCACGATCATTGTGTTCGAGGCGAGATCAATCTCGCGCACGCCTTGCATTCGGCCGAGCCAAAGGACGATCGCCGCGCCGCTGGCGTCGGGAATCTGGCCGCCGACGAGGCCGGTGTTGCCGCCTTGCGGCACGACGGGGACGCCGGTTCGGCAGCAAAGCTCGAGGATGGCGGCGACCTCTTTCGTCGCCGCCGGCCGGACGACGCAGATCGCCGCGCCCTTGAAGAGATCGCGCGGCTCGCGCAGGAAGCTCTCCATGTCGCTTGGGTCGGTCAGAACATTGGCCGCGCCGACGATTGCGGCGAGCCGAGCAATCAGATCGGCGTCCGGCGAAAGGAGACGGGCTGCGTTTTCCATGTCGGATTTCATTCCACTGCCCATTTTATGAAAGGGCGCTCAGCGCGATCATGATCCTAGTGGGCGTCTTGACGTCGCGCCCGTCGGCCCCGCCTTGAGGTTTCTCGAAGCCCGCATTCCGCCCCCGGTACAAATTTTGCTGCGTCGGAAGTCATCATAGACCACGCGGGAAAGCTGGTCGCCGGATCGGCGAGACTTTTCAAAGCGCGGCGCCCTCCATACTAGCATCCGATCGCGCCGGCCTCCATTCGTCATCGAAGGGCGGAGCTGCGTCGCCGCGGTCGGAACGCGAAACGCGCGAGAGATCCTCGACAGGATTCGAAGCGATGAAGCTGTTCTTCATGTGCGGCTATTATTCCGACGCCGCGAACGAATCCGTCGCGCGCCCGCCGGATTACTGGGACGCCTATCGCTTCTGCCTCGCCGTGCGCTCGGGCCAATTCGAGCAGCCTTTTTTTATTCACACGAAAAGCGATAGAGTTCGGATTACAAAAAGCAATATAGGCTTGGCTCGCCGCGCCTATGGAAGGTTCATCGCCAAGCGGATCGCGGAGGAAGGATCATGGTCGAACCCGCTTCTTGTTCCGGTTCCGTCGGAGGATGCGCTCATCCACGCGAAGGAGTTTCGCTCCTGGGTCATGGCCTGCGAGGCGCTCGCGCCGATCGAGCTCAAATGGTCTCTGGTCGATGCGTTGTTTTGGACCGAGCCGCCGCCGAGTCTGGAGTTGAACGCGGGAGCGGCGCGGCGCGACGCGATCGCCGCCCTGATGACCTGTGATTTTCCGGTGCGTGGCCAAGCCGTCGTTCTGGTCGACGATCTGGTTTCGAACGGCGCCACGCTCTTTGCGGCGCGTGAAACCTTGCGCGCCGAAGGGGCGGTGGTGCTCGGAGCCATCGCCTGCGGGCGCGTGATCGATGATTTCAACACGGAGGCTTTCGGTCGGCAGGAAATTTGGCTGGAAGACGAGGTCGCGAGCGCTCCGCGCTGAGCGTCTCCCATGCGGGGCGCCGGCGAGGGGAGATTTCGCGTGTTTCATTTGAGCCGCGCCGCCGAGCCAGGGGATGGCGGCGTGGGCTTTAGATTAGGGTTGTCATCCATGGATACGGAAGTGGAATTCGCGGTCGAGCAGGCGGATGAGGAGACGATTCTGGTTCGCCATTGCCGCGAGGCGCATCGCTACGCTTTTTTCATCGTCGCGGAAGCGGGCCGGCGCTATCTCGGCGACGGGGTCACGATCGGAAACAACGCGACCGCCAATGATGGCGCGAGCTTCAGCGGCGACGCGCGCGCCTTCGCCGAGGCTGAAGCGCGCGACCGTAAGCTGATCGATTGATCAGTTCACGGCCGCGGCGCCGGATAGGCTTCGTGCAGAAGGCCGTCGAGATGGCGGCTGGCCGGCCGGGCGCCGACGCGCTCCCAGGTCATTTTGATCGGCTCATCCGTCGCGCCGGCCTCGACGCCGCTGGCGGGGATGTGCTCGCCCCATTGGCGCCAAAAGAACGCCGCGCCGCTCCTTGCGCATTGGTCGCGGAGCGATCGCGCCCAGTCCGGGTGGCAGGGCTGGGCCTCGGCCCCGATCTCGCCGCCGCCGACGACCCAATCGAGTCCCTCGCCGCCATTCTTCGCGTCGGTCAGCCATGATCCGATCTTGAGATCGAGCGGCTCAAGCAGGGGCTCGGCGGCGATCCAGCGCACCGCGGCCGGCGTCTGGAGCAAGAGCGGAATGCGGCGATCGGCCTCTTTTTGATTTTCAGCCGTGACGCCGAGCCATACATTGGGCAGCGGCCAGGTCGCGATTTCGCGCGGGGCGTCGGCTCCGGGCGCGATTTCGCCCATCGCGCGCGCGATCCGGCCCGGCGTCGCCGCGTCGGCAATATAGGGCTGCATGGTTTTCGGCCGCTTGGTCAGCACTTGGAAGATATGGCGCGGCGCGAGCGCCATGACGGCGAACACACGGTCGATCGTCTCCACGGGCAGGGACTCATGGAACAGATCCGACAGCGCATTGACGAAGATCCGGCGCGGCTCTTCCCAGCCGAGCGGCAGAGCAAGCTTGTCTTCAAGAAGCGCGATCTGGCCGGTCCAGGCCGCGCCTTTCGGCCCGATTTCGGCGAAGCCATGGCCCCATTGCCCGCTCTGCGACGAGGCGGCGGTCAGGGCCTCCGCATAGCAATGCCGACAGGCCGCGCTTTTGCGGGTGCAGCCGACGAGCGGATCCCAGACCGCGTCCGTCCATTCGATCTCGATACGGGAGTCCATGCAGGTCAGCCTATGTCGTGTCAGCCTATGTAGTCTTGGACGATATCGGCGAGAATGCGGTTTACGTCGTCTGTCGCCTTGGTCGTGAACTCGGAGGTTTTCTCCCCGGTCGCCTTGTCGGTCAGCGCGAATTTGTCATGTTCGAAACGGATCCGGTCGCCGATGATCGCAAATGGGATGCTCAAGCCGGCCTTGCCTGGCCGCGAGGCGGCGAGCGTGGCGGCGACTTTGCGCTCGGCGACGCTGACTTCAGGATTGTTCACGACAAGGCCGAACTTGGGGCCGATATCCTTTTGGATCATCTCGTTCAAAACGCTGATCCAGCGGAAAAAACTGGCGAAACTCTCCTGCGCTTCGCGGATCAGGCGCTCCTCCTCCTGACTGGGCCCGGGCGCCGCCGACGTCATGCCGAAGCTCCGCGTCGTCCGATCCCACAGATGCTGAAAATGGCCATGAGCTTCCTTTCGGGGGCGGTTTCCTATCGCGGCGCTTTGATCGGGCTGAACTTGCTACGCGGCGGCGATCCATAGGGAGTTCGCCGCGCCGGCGGGCTCGCCGGGAACCCGACAATCGTAGCGGCGAGTGGGCGCTAGTTGAAAATCGGCAGGCCGATATAGGTGTCGTCGGAGCCGCCCCAGGCCTTGTGCAAGTCGAAGCCTTCTTTCCATTTGGCGGATTCCGCCTCATCGGCTGGCCGATAGGTGACTTTTGCTTCTTCATTGCCGGCAAGAAGAAATTTCTTGGCGTTCCGGACGAAGCGATCGAGATCTTTCTTGTCATTGGGACGGATCACGCAACGCGGCGCCCCATCGACCAGAATCAGGGTTGGCAGCATAGTCCTCGTCTCCGCTCGGCGAGAAACGCGGTCAAGGACGCGCTTCCCGCTATGATGCAGCGCAACTGTCGCCATGCAACGATCGTGCAACTGCGCCCCGCCGCGATCGGGGACGACGACGCGGGAAACCGAGCGGAGGGGGCAAGGGGCTCGGGCCGCGCGGGAATGCGTGGCTATCCATCCGGCGCGCTTGATTTGCGCCGGGGCTTCGAGCTAGTGTCGCGCGCGGCCTGAAGGAGTGTAGCTCAATTTGGTTAGAGCACCGGTCTCCAAAACCGGGGGTTGGGGGTTCGAGTCCCTCCTCTCCTGCCAGCAGGCGGGGCTTTAGGCCGAGCTCTCCAACCTGTTTGGCTTCCGGTCGGGCCGCCCGCGGCCGCCGCGGCGAAATTCATGAGCAGGCTGCTTTTCCGCATTTCTTGATATTGGCGAGCTTGGCCGCCAGATCGTCATAGCCGACGGCGCCGACGACGACATCTTCGCCGAGGACGTAACTCGGCGTGCCGGTCAGCTGCAGCGATTTGGCGAGGCCCGTCGATTCGTCGACTGCCGGCCGAAGCCGAAGGGGCGGCGGCGTCCTTGGCGAGCCGGTCCATGTCGAGGCCCAACTCCTTGGCCACCGCAAGCGCTTCGGCCTTGCCGACAGGTCCGCGCGAACCCAACAATTTCTGGTGGAACTCCCAGAATTTCGCGCCCTTGATCTGATTATTCGCGGCGTTGGCGATGCGCGCCGCCTCGATCGACCCTGACGAGAGAATGGGAAGATCGCGCAATACGACCCGCAAATCGGGATTTTCCTTCATAAGTTTCGCGAGGTCGTTCAAAGCTCGCTTGCAATAGCCGCAATTGTAATCGAAAAATTCGATCAAGGTGATCTTGCCGTTCGGATTGCCGATCACGGGCTGATTGGCGGCGCTATAGAGCGGGCTCGAAGGATTTCCGACAATTTCGTCGCGCGCCTTCGTTTCGGCGAGCTTTTCGCGCGCATCGAGCTCGCTGATCGCGTCGCGCAAGACCTCGGGCTTTTCGAGCAGATAATTCTTGATGATCGCCTCGATCTCGATTCGTCTGATCGGGCGTGAACGGCTCCGCGCGCGCCGGCGCCGAGGCGGAGCCGAAAACCGCGAAGGCGAAAATGGCCAAGGCGAGCGCCGCCAATCGGCCGCTTGAGTGCTGGGCTAGCGCGGGGCTCGGCTGAATCATTTATCATTCTCCTCGATATCGATCCGCAACATAGAACGTCTGCGGTCTTATGGGAAAGTCGCGCGCCCGGCGCAAGGCGATCGAGCCTGTCGGACGCGAAAACATGGAGGGCGCCCGCCTTCGGAGCTAGGCCGCGCCGCGATCGGCGGCTTTCCGTTTCCGGCATTTCCGTGCGCGGAGATCGGGTCTATCCTTTAAGCGCCTCTCGCTGCGGCCGGCGGCGCATGTGGAGAGAATGAAAAATGCCGAAATATTGGACGAAAGCAGCCTTTGCGCTCGTTTTATCCGCGACCAATGCCGGCGCGGACCAGGTGCTCGAGCGAATTGAGGTCAAGACCACCCCCGAAAAAGCCTGGGCGGCGATTGGCGATTTTTGCGGGATCAAGGACTGGCATCCGGCGGTTGCCTCATGCGACCTGCAGGGCGAGGGAAAGACGCAGCTCCGAACCATTATTTTGAAGGATGGGGCCAAGATCGTCGAAAAAGAGGTCAATTGGAATGATCTTGGCCGGGCTTATTCCTATAAGGCGATCGAAAGCCCGCTGCCGGTCGAGACCTATGCCGCGACGCTCAAAGTCCTGCCAATCGACAAGAAGACGGTTGATTTGCTGTGGACGAGCTCCTTCAAGCCGATCGGGCCGAGCGCCGAAGCAAAGAAAGCGGTCTCCGACCTGTATCTGGCCGGCCTGAAGAACCTTAAGGGTAAGCTCGAAACTCGATCCAAATAGGCCATAGGCGGCTGAGACGCAGTTGGTCCGATTCGACCCTGACGAAGCGACATGGCCAGGCGCGACGCCCGGCCATGTCGACTTTCGATCACCCTCTGAAGCTCGCTTTCGCGCGTTGCCACCATCCGGAGCGTTTTGGGCGAGACGAATCTCGTTCGGCCGGCTGAAGCGGCTCTTGCGATGAAGCATCCGGCTGGGTTGGTCCCGCCGCGAGGGACGGCGCCTTCGTTTTGACCGGCGCTCCGGCTTGGGCTTCCGCCGTGGCGGAAGTTTCCTGGGTGGCGGTTTCCTGGGCGTCGGTTTCCGCGCGAGCGACCGGAGCGTCGCCAAACAGCTGAGGCTCCGGCTCCGGCGCCTGATGCGGTCCGTCCTGGACGCTCGAGGCCGTTTCGTCCGCGCCCTGACCAAAGGCTGGCGCTTCGGCCGCCTCGGCGCGGATCGCGCCGCGTGGGGCTCGGGGCGCGCGACGGCCGCGCCGCGCCGGCTTTTGCGGCGGCGCTTCGGACTCCGCTTCGACTTCGGCGCCGACAGGCGACGTCTCCGGTCGGAGTTCCGACGCGGCGGCGACTTCCTGCGCCGCCTCGCTATCAGGCGCGAAGCCGAACGCGGGCTCGACCTCGCGCGGGCGCCGACCGCCCCGCCGCGGCCGCTGGCGCTCGTCGGGCGCCGGAGCGATAGGTTCGGCGCCGGCGAGATCGTCGGCGGCTTCGATGGCGATCTCGTGTTCGGGCGGAGGAGACGCCGGCAGCCCGCCGATCCGCGCTATGGCCTCCAAGGCGTCGTCAGGGGGCTGCGGCGCATTCGCGGCGATGCCAGATCCTTCGCGATCGCCGCCGCGCCCGCGCCGACGCCTACGCCGGCGCTTGCGCCGACCCTCGGAGTTTGCCTCGCTCTCGCTTTCGCCCTCCCTCCGTTCGACCGCGTCCTCCGTGGTCCCGGCTCCAGCGGCGTATGAGTCCTCTTCGGCGGCGGATTCTGGCTCCGCCTGATCCTCGGCTTCGACGAAGAAAATATCCGCCGGAGCTTGAGCCGCGGCGGGCGGCGCTTCCCCGCGCGGGAAAGCGATGACCTCGCCCCCGCCGACCGCGAGCTCGCCGCGCTCCAACGCATAATAGGTAGAGCCGGTGAGGCTATCGTCGGCGCCGATCGTCACGGATACGCCGAACCGTTTCTCCAACTCACGCAAATGCGCGCGTTTCTGATTGAGGATGTAGAGCGCGACCTCGGTTCGCGTCTTGATGATGAGGTCATAGCTTGCGCTCTTGATCAGCGCGTCTTCGAGCACGCGGAGAATGTAGAGGGCGATGGACGAGGTCGAGCGGACGGTCCCCGCGCCGACGCAATGCGGGCAAACGATGGTCGATCCTTCGAGAACGCCGGTCCTGATGCGTTGCCGCGACATTTCCAGCAGGCCGAAATGCGAGATGCGGCCGACTTGGATGCGGGCCCTGTCGTTCTTCAAGGCGTCCTTCAAGCGGCGCTCGACGGCGCGATTGTTCCGGTTTTCCTCCATGTCGATGAGGTCAAGCACGATGAGGCCAGCGAGATCGCGCAGCCGCAATTGCCGGGCGATCTCGTCACAGGCCTCGAGATTGGTTCGAAGCGCGGTGTCCTCGATATTATGCTCGCGCGTGGAGCGGCCGGAGTTGACGTCGATCGCGACCAAGGCCTCGGTCTGATTGATGACAATATAGCCGCCCGACTTCAGGGTGACCTGATTGGAGAACATGGCGTCGAGCTGCGTCTCGACCCCGGACTTGGCGAAGAGCGGCTGCGGATCGCGATAGGGTTGGACGCTTTTGGCGTGGCTCGGCATCAAGAGGCGCATGAACTCCTTCGCCTCGCGATAGCCGTTGTCCCCGGCGACCACGATCTCGTCGATCTCCTTGTTGTAAAGATCGCGGATCGCCCGCTTGATCAGCGAGCCCTCCTCATAGACGAGCATCGGGGCGGTCGAACGCAAGGTGGTTTCCCGAACGGTCTCCCACATCCGCAGCAAATATTCGAAATCGCGCTTGACTTCAGCCTTGGAGCGCGCCGCTCCGGCCGTGCGCAGGATGACGCCCATGCCCTCAGGAACCTCGAGCTCCTGGGCGATCGACTTCAGCCGCTGGCGATCGGTCGAATCGGTGATCTTGCGCGAAATGCCGCCGCCGCGAGCCGTGTTCGGCATCAGCACCGAATAGCGGCCGGCGAGCGAAAGATAGGTCGTCAGCGCCGCGCCTTTATTGCCGCGCTCTTCCTTGACAACTTGAACGAGCAAGACCTGGCGGCGCTTGATGACCTCCTGAATCTTGTATTGCTTGCGATAGCGTTGCGGGCGGAAGGGCACTTCCTCCATGGCGTCACCGCCGAGCTGTTCGACATGCTCCTCCTCGTCTTCGCCATCGCCCTCATCCTCGCTCTCGGCGTCGCCGCGCCGATCGCGCGTCGGGCTCTCGTTCTGGCCTTCGCTGCGCTCCGCTTCGTCGTCGCGAGCGGCAAGGCCTTCTTGGCGCGGCCCGGTCTCCGGCGGGGTCCCGTCGGGTTCGCTCCTGGAGTCCTCGCCGGCAAAAGCTTCCGACGCAAAGGCGGATTCGCCTCTTTCATCTTCAACGAAGCTGGCAAATGGCGCCGCGGCAAATCCGCTTGCGTCTTCGTTCTGGCTCTCCGCCTCGGCGCCGCCCGCTTTGGGCTCGTCCGATCGCGCCGTAAATTCGTCCGGCGGGCTCGCACTATCTTGAGCGGGGCCGGCGTCGGCGACAGCGTCAGGCAGGGAAAATTGAGCTTCTTCCCCCGCGGGCGCACCGAAGTCAGCTTCGGCCTTCACAGCCGCCTCTTCCTCGAAAGGCTCCGCAGAAGGCTCTGACAGTGTTGCGTCCTCACCGCGGCGCTTCTCGGCGCGACGTCCGTTTCGGTCGCCGCGGCGGAACCGTCGGCTGCGCCGCTGGGCGCGTGACTTTTCCTCTTCCTCATCGCGCTGAGCGCGCGCGTCCTCGTCGATCAGGGCCTGACGGTCGACGACGGGAATCTGATAATAGTCGGGGTGGATCTCGGAGAATGCGAGAAAGCCATGCCGATTGCCGCCATAGTCGACGAAGGCGGCTTGTAGAGAGGGCTCGACGCGGGTGACCTTGGCGAGATAGATATTGCCGCGAAGTTGTTTTTTGCTGGCGGACTCGAAATCGAATTCTTCAACTCGGTTGCCGCGAAGAACGACCACCCGGGTTTCTTCCGGGTGTGACGCATCGATGAGCATTTTGTTGGCCATGTGAAACTCGTTTTGGCCCAACGGGCGCAGCGTCGCCGCCGCCATCGAAAGTCTGCGTGCGAGACTCAAGGGCGAGGGGCGGCCGACGCTTGCGCGCGTCAGGCAGTGGATGAAGGGGAAGTTGAAAAAAAAGATGCGCGCGCTGAAACGCCTCAGCGAGGGACGGCGCGCGAACAATTGACCTATTCGGAAGATCTCCGCCGGCCGAGTCGCCACCATTACGCATGGACTTGGACGCCAAACGTCGTGAACCTAGAATGACGGGCGCGGAGCGGCCGGGAAAATCACATAAGCGCTGTGCATGAAGTTTGTTGGATCACTTGCCGCCGGGCGGCCCATATCGTCATTACCTCGTCGAAAACGGCTTGCCCGAAGCGGAAACCGTCAGCAATTCGTTCCGGCCCGGCGTCATTCTCGCCTTTATTAAGGCGATAGCGCCCGCCCCAGCTTCGGCTTCGTCGTCGCGCGATCCATGACAAAGCTTCACAGATCCGACCCCCGAAACCTGAAACGCCGATAATTCAAACGGCAATTTCAAAAAAAGGCTGCTCATCGCCGGAAAAATATCGGCTGATTCGATATCCGCATATTTCCGAGCCCGAAAAATCAGCCTTTCATATCAAGTTCGTTAGCTGTTTGGCAAGTTTTTTACTCACCTGCGTCTGCGCTGTGACGGCTAGGCGTCCGGCGCGCCGTCATGGTTATACGGCGTTAACCTAGTTGATCCTATGACTTGCAAGCCGGCTGGCGCATTCTTGCGTCGCGCGCAGCGGCGCGGAATGCGTCGCCGCGATGGACAACCCGGCGCAATGCGCCGCAACGCAAATCAGGGCGAACCGAATGCTGGGAACGGGCGCGATGATCTGGAAGGCTTTTGGCCCATCGGCCAATGGCGCTGGATTCGGCTTGTCTCTCGTTGCTTTGCCTCTCGCCGCTTGGTTTATCGCGGCTTGGCTGGCCCTGCCGAGCCCCTTGTGCGCCGAGCCAGTCGGCGTCCCGGTGAGCGCGGCCCAAGCGGGGCCTGAATTCGCGCAGCGGCCAGTCGCGACCGCCGCGCGGCTCGAGGAAAATGGCGATAAAGTCAAGCTCGTGTTCGAGCTGTCGGCGCGGGTCGACGCTGCGGCTTTCGTATTGGCGGGTCCCGCTCGCGTCATCGTCGATCTGCCGCAAGTCGCCTTCGCGCTTGATCCAGAGGCGGGCAAGCCGGTCTCGCGCCCGCATCGCCGCCGCCGCGGGCCGCCGCCGGGCCTTATCGCCGCATTCCGCTTCGGCCAGCTCGGCCCAGGGAAGTCGCGCATCGTCATTGATCTCGCCGCTCCAGCGCGGATCTTGCGCGCGACTTGCGAGGAGAGCGGCGGCGAGGGCAAGCCGCGTTTGGTCGTCGAACTAGCAAAAACGGATGGCGCGAGCTTTCGGGCGGCGGTCCAAAGCGCGCGAGCCCAATTGGCGGGCCAAGCTCAATCAAGGTTGGCGCAATTGGGGACGTCGCAATCCAGCACAACGCAAACATTGGCTCCGGCGCCGGCAAAGCCGATTGTCGTGATTGATCCGGGTCATGGCGGGATTGACAGCGGCGCGATCGTCCACGGCTTGGTCGAAAAAAACTTGGTCTTTGACTTCGCCAAGGCGGTCGCGGCCAAGCTCGAGGCGGACGGACGGTTGACGGTTGTCATGACCCGCAGCGACGACAGTTTCGTCCCGCTCTCCGAGCGCGTCAGGATGGCCCGCGAAGGTGATGCGGCGCTGTTTGTTTCGATCCACGCCGACACTTTGTCGGACGCCGCCGATGTCGCCGGCGCGACCATCTACACCGTGTCCGATCGCGCGTCCGACGCCGAGGCCGCGCGCGTCGCCGAAAAAGAGAATCAGTCCGACGCGGCGGCCGGGCTGGACGGCGCCGAGGAAGCGGGCGGCGTCTCCGATATCTTATTCGACCTGACCCGCCGGGAAACCCGCGCCTATAGCCATGTTTTCGCGCGCACTCTGGTGAATTATTGGAAAGTCGCGGCGCGGCTCAACAAGAACCCGCAGCGCTCGGCGGGTTTCCGGGTCTTGAAGGCGCCCGACGTTCCCTCGGTTTTGTTGGAGCTCGGTTATCTCTCCAACCAAAAAGACGACTTGGCGCTGACCTCGCCGGAATGGCGCGAACAAGCGTCGAGCCGGGTCGCCGAAGCGATCGAGGCGTTTTTCTCCGCTCGCGGGGCGGTTGGCCCCATTCCTTCCGGCGCCAAGGACGGGGACCCCGCCGAAAATGGCGCGCCGGAGCGCGTAAGCGGATCTGCGGTTCAAGAGGATGGCTCCAACGGCGCGACGGCGTCGGTTCGGGCGCCCGCGACGGATATTGCGCATCGGGGTCATTAGGCGGGTTTAGAAGCGGGCGCGGCCAGCTCTTGAATACGGCCGGGCGGGGCTTTGGATCCGAAGCGGCGAATTGGTCGGGCGCGCCGCCCAAGGCCTAATTGCCGTCGTCGGCCCAATTCTCAACACAAAAACGCCGCACGGATGAGGCATCACGCCCGTCAATGGGACTGTTAACTCGCTTGGCGGGCAGTCTAAATCGCGCCGCAGGCGCATGTCGCGGGCGGCGGTTCGGCGAGGCTCTTTGAGCCGAGCTTCTTTGACGCATTGGAGACCGAGGCCATATTCGGTTCGAGATCCTTCGATCGAACGGATTGGGCGGAAGATTTTTCCGGCGAAGGAGCGCGCTTCCTGGATTTCCATTAGAGGCCTATTCGCATGCGGCTCATAGCCCGATTTCTTGGATTTATTTTCACCACCGGCGCGATCCTTTTCATCGTCGTGATTTCCGCGGCCGGGATGGTGGTTTGGAAGTTTCAACAAGACCTGCCCGACTACACCCAGCTCAAGGATTACGAGCCGCGGGTCATGACGCGCGTCCATGCCGGCGATGGGTCTCTCCTCGCCGAATATGCGCGCGAGCGGCGTCTCTATCTGCCAAGCGCCGCGATTCCCGCGCGCGTCAAAGAGGCCTTCATCTCAGCCGAGGACAAGAATTTCTACAGCCACAGCGGCGTCGATCCGGAAGGCGTCATTCGCGCGCTTCTCGTGATGAGCCAGGGCGGCCGCCACGTGCAAGGGGCCTCGACCATCACCCAGCAGGTCGCCAAGAATTTCCTCCTGACGAACGAGCGATCCTTTGAACGCAAGATCAGGGAGGCGCTGCTCGCCTTTCGCATCGAGGGGGCCTATTCGAAGGACAAGATCCTCGAGCTTTACCTGAATGAAATCTATCTTGGCCTCGGCAATTACGGCGTCGCCGCCGCGGCGCTGAACTATTATGGCAAATCGGTCCATGAGCTTTCGATCGCGCAGGCCGCCTATCTCGCCGCCCTGCCGAAGGCGCCCAATAATTATCATCCGTTCCTGAAGCGCGAACGCGCGATCGAGCGGCGCAATTGGGTGATCGACCGCATGGTCGAGAATGGCTACGTCACGCGCCAGGACGGCGAAAAGGCCAAGGCCGAGCCGCTCGGGGTCAATCCGCGTGTTCTTTCGCCCAATTCCTTGGCCGCCGGCTTTTTCGCCGAGGAGGTCCGCCGCGAGCTCGGCGAGCGCTATGGCGAGAAGAAACTCTACGAGGGCGGCCTCTCGGTCCGCACGACGCTCGATCCGAAAATGCAGTTGATGGCGCGTCGCGCCCTGGTCGACGGCCTCGTGCGCTATGATGAGGCGCATGGTTTCCGCGGCCCGATGCGCCATATCGACATCAGCCAGGATTGGGGCGTTCCGCTTGTCGATGTTCCGATGCTTGGCGATGTCGCGCCATGGCGGCTCGCCGTCGTGCTCGAAGCCACGGACTCGACCGCGCGGATCGGCTTGCAGCCGCGGCGGGAGAAATCCGGCGAGATCGAGCGCGAGCGGGAATCGGGCGTGCTCACCAATGTCGGCCTGCATTGGAGCCGCGGCTCCGATTCGCGCACCGCGCTTGGGCCGGGCGACGTGATCTATGTCGAGCCGCTGGACGGCAAGCAAGGCCAATATAGGCTGCGCCAGATCCCCGAGGTCAGCGGCGCGATCGTGGCGATGGACCCCTATACCGGCCGCGTGTTCGCCATGGTCGGCGGCTTCTCCTTCGACCAGTCGGAGTTCAACCGCGCCACCCAGGCGCAGCGTCAGCCGGGCTCCTCGTTCAAGCCTTTCGTCTACGCCACCGCGCTCGACAATGGCTACACGCCATCCTCCATCATTCTCGACGCGCCGATCGAAATCGATCAAGGCCCCGGCCTTGGCGTGTGGCGGCCGGAGAATTTCGAAGGCAAGTCGGGCGGCCCGCACACCTTGCGCTATGGCGTCGAGCATTCGATCAATCAGATGACGGTGCGGCTCGCACGCGATGTCGGCATGCCGCTGATCGCCGAATACGCCAAGCGCTTCGGGATCTATGACGATCTGCCGCCCTTTCTCGCCATGTCGCTTGGCTCCGGCGAGACCACGTTGCTGCGCATGACCACCGCCTATTCGATGCTGGCCAATGGCGGCAAGCGAATCAAGTCGACGCTGATCGACCGCATCCAGGACCGCTGGGGCCATACGATCTACCGCCATGACGAGCGCGTCTGCGAGGGCTGCGACGAGCCCAAATGGGAAAATCAGCCGGAGCCCCGGCTGATCGACAAGCGCGAGCAGGTGCTCGATCCGCTCACCGCCTATCAGATCACCTCGATCATGGAGGGCGTGATCCAGCGCGGCACCGGCCAGTCGATCAGGGAGGTCGGCAAGCATCTCGCCGGCAAGACCGGCACGACTAACGAGGCCAAGGATCTTTGGTTCGTCGGTTTCTCGCCCGATCTCGCGGTCGGCGTCTTCATGGGCTATGATCAGCCGCGCTCGCTCGGCGATTCCGCCCAGGCCGCGCATTACACCGCGCCGATCTTCCGCGATTTCATGAAAATGGCGCTGAAGGACAAGCCCGACGTGCCGTTCCGCGTGCCGCCGGGAATCAAGCTGATCTCCGTCGACGTCAAATCGGGCATGCGCTCGAACGGCGCCGGCTCGATCCTCGAAGCCTTCAAGCCAGGCACCGCGCCGCCGGACAGTTACTCGACCGGCGATTCCTCGCCGCGCGCGCAGACTGTAAACCCGGACGCGGACCGCTTGGTGGGGACCGGGACGGGCGGGATATATTAGGCGGGGGATCGCGGGAGCGTTGCTATCCCGAGCGCGCGTCCGGCGTCCGCCAACGCCTTATCGAGCGAGGCGAGCGGCGCGCCGCGGCGCTGGGCCAGTTCGAGATAGGCGGCGTCGTAAACGGTGATCCCGAAACGGTCGGCGAGGCGCAATGTGGCGGTCCAGGCATAGGAATTGGTCTCAGAATCGACCGTGATCGCCAGCGATCCGAGATGGCGGAGGGCGCGGTCCCGGAAATCCCCGTCGATGCGCTTGCGGCGCATCGCCATCTGCAATCCGTTGGCGACCTCGAGCCGCCACAGCGCGGGGACAAGCGCGCCGCTCGCCGCCACTTCATCGAGGACGGAATCGACGGCCGGCGTGCGCTCGTCCTCGAAATACCAGGACAGAGTCTGCGAGGCGTCGAGAACGACGCTCACAGCCGGCCTTCGGCGATGAGATCCTTGATGTTCAGGCCGCCAAGCGTGACGCCCTTGCTCATCGCGCGGATTTCAGCCGCGGCGGCGCGGGCCTTTTCAGGATCGACGGCGGGGCGGGGCGGCACAAGCCGCGCCACAACTCGGCCGCGGCGGGTGATGATGATTTCCTCGCCGGCCTCCACCCAATCCAGCAATTGGCCCAATTTGCTCTTGGCTTCGAATGCTCCGATCTCCCGCAAGATTGTCTCCTAATAGCGCGATAATCTAGACTATAGACTAGTCTATCACGGAAAGTCCCAGGGCCATAGGTTTATGATCATGACATGGCTGTCTCGGGCGCCGCCATGGGCGTCGCCTCTGTGGGCCGCCGCCCGTTTACATGTCCGACCCACGCCCCTATGTTCCGGTCAACGCGCGACGCTCCCGTCGCCCTTTCCCCCTTCACCCCGAGAGCCCAAAACTAATGCGCGCCGAAGCCGAAACGCTGGTTCAAACGATCAAGCAATCCATGGGATTGCTGAGGAGGCATCTTTGACGTCGAATCCTCCATTCGTCGTCTCGCCGAACTGAACAATAAAGCCGAAGATCCGAACCTCTGGAACGACGCCGAGGCCGCGCAAAAGATCATGCGCGAGCGCACCGAGCTCGAGGACAGGCTCGGCTCGATCAACCGCTTCGAAAGCGAGCTCGAGGACGCCGTCACGCTGATCGAGCTGGCCGAGGCCGAGCAGGACGCGGAGATTGAGAAGGAAGGCGTCGATCAGCTCAAGGCGCTGAAAGTCGAGGCCGAGCGGCGCCAGATCGAGGCGCTTCTGTCCGGCGAGGTCGACGGCAATGACGCCTATATCGAGGTCCATTCCGGGGCCGGCGGCACCGAGAGCTGCGATTGGGCGCGCATGTTGTTTCGCATGTATGCGCGCTGGGCCGAGCGGCACAAGTTCAAGGTCGAGATCATCGAGGAGACGGCCGGTGACGAAGCCGGGCTCAAGTCCGGCACCTTGCTCGTGAAAGGCCATAACGCCTATGGCTGGGCCAAGACCGAGTTCGGCGTGCATCGCCTGGTTCGCATCTCGCCATTCGATTCCAACGCGCGCCGGCATACGAGCTTCGCCTCGGTGTGGGTCTATCCGGTCATCGACGACAGGATCGAGATCGATGTGAAGGAATCCGATTGCCGCATCGACACCTATCGCTCGTCGGGCGCCGGCGGCCAGCATATCAACACGACCAATTCGGCCGTGCGCATCACTCATATTCCTTCAGGCATCGTCGTCGCCTGCCAAGGCGAGCGCTCGCAGCATAAGAACAAGGCTACCGCCTGGAACATGCTGCGCGCGCGGCTCTATGAGCAGGAGATCGAAAGGCGCGAGGCGGAGGCGAGCAAGACCGAGGCGAGCAAGACCGAGATCGGCTGGGGCCATCAGATTCGCTCCTACGTGCTGCAGCCCTATCAACTCGTCAAGGATCTGCGCACCGGCGCGACCTCGGGAACGCCCGACGAAGTTCTCGACGGCGAGCTCGATCCATTCATGGAGGCGGCGCTGGCGCAAAAGGTCTCGGGCGGCGGTCCAGGCGAAATCGCCGACGTGGATTAGGGCGCGGCGATCGCATGGACTCGGCCGATCAGGACATGCTCTAAGGGCGCGCCGGCGTCATAATCGCCGGATAGTTTTGCGATAAGGCTTGCCCATGCGCCGCGCCAAGGAAAAAATATTCAACGTGCCGACGTCGATCGTAGGCATTATCGCGGTCCTTGTGCTGATCGAGGCCGCCTGCGAGGCGATGCCGGCGCGGCTCTTCCTCGAGGTTCTGCAGAATTTCGCCTTCGTTCCGGGCCGGTTCACCTTTGCGTTCGATCCCGACCGCGTCTCCGCCGCCTATAATGCGATCGCCCAGCAGGGCGAGGAGCGGGCTCAGCTGGAGCGCTTTTTTCTCGGCGACGGCAGGCCGCTCTGGTGGACGCCGCTCACCTACGCCTTTCTCCATGGCGGCTGGCTGCATGTAGGCATGAACAGCCTCTGGTTTGTGGCGTTCGGCTCGGCCGTTGCGCGGCGGTTTGGCGCGGCTCGCTTCCTGATTTTTTGCGCGGCAGCCGCGATCGCCGGAGCGGCGATGCACTATGTCACCCATATCAGCGATCTGCAGCCGGTTGTCGGCGCCTCCGCCGTGGTCTCCGGCGCCATGGCCGCCGCCGTGCGTTTCGTGTTTCAGCCGGGCGCCCCGCTTGGCGAGACGCTCGGCTTCGCGCATCGGGCGCAGGACGACCGAGCCTATCGTCTCCCGGCGCTGCCTTTGCTTGAGATTTTCTCGAATCGGAGCGCGATCAGCTTTCTCGCCTTCTGGTTTCTCGCCAATTTCCTGTTCGGCGTCATGCCGGGGCCGCTTGGGATCACCGACGCCACGGTCGCATGGGAGGCCCATATTGGCGGCTTTCTGGTTGGGCTTCTGGCGTTTCGCTGGTTCGACGCGCCGGCGGCGGCTGGGGCGCGATGAACCGCCGGCTTCGACGCGGGCCCGCGTCATCCAAGAAGTCGACGGCCTCGCCGTGATTTGTCGGCCGGCCGCTGGAAAACCGCGACGATCTCGACATGCGGCGAATGGCGAAACTGATCGATAGGCTCGACCCGGCTGAGTTCATACCCCCCGGCGCAGAGGATCGCGGCGTCGCGGGCGAAGGTCTGGGCGTTGCAGGACACGGCGACGATCCGCCGGGCGCCCGAGGCGGCAAGGGCGCGCGCCTGCTGCTCGGCCCCCGCGCGCGGCGGGTCGAACACGACCGCGTCGAATTGCGCCGCCTCCTGCGCCGAGAGCGGATGCCGGAAGAGATCGCGCGGCTCGATGCTGACCGGTCGCAAACCAGGGACGAGAGCCGCCTTGGCGAGCGCGCCGAGCGCGGCCTCCTCGAGGTCGAAGGCGCGCACCTCGGCCTGCTCCGCCATTCGCAGGGAAAACGTCCCAACGCCGGCGAAAAGATCGGCTATGCGGCGCGCTCCCGCTGTCGCCGCGCAAACCCGCGCCGCGAGCAGCGCCTCGCCCGCCGCCGTCGCCTGGAGAAAAGCGCCGGGCGGAGGCGCGACCATGGCCTTGCCCATCGCCAGCATGGGCGGACGCTGCAGCGCGACGATCACGCCATGATTGGACAGCCGGGCGAGATCATGCGCCAGCGCCGCGCCGACAAGTCTTCTTGCCGATTCATCGTCAAGGGGACCGTGGCCTCTGACATCGACATCGAGGCCGGAGGCCGTCGCGGTCACAAGAATATCGAGCGGCTTGCCGGATTCGGCGAGCGCCTCCGCGAGCGCGCGCGCGACTCGCGGCGCCTCGCTCATCGAAGACGCGAGCACCGGGCAGGACTCGATTTCCACGATCTTATGCGCGCGGGATTGCATGAAGCCGATTTCGGCGCGGCCATGCGCATCATAGCGGGCGTGAAACGTCGCGCGGCGGCGTCCCTCGCCATGCGCCTCCGCGAGCGGCGCGACCTCGGCCGCAAGCCCCGCCTGCTTGAGCGCGCCAGCGAGATTGTCCCGCTTCCATTGCGCGTAGGGGGCCGAGGCGAGCGTTTGAACCGCGCAGCCGCCGCAGGCCGAAAAATAGCGGCAGAAGGGTGCGATCCTGTGGGGGCTCGCGGTCAAGACCTCGACGAGGCGGCCGCGCGCGCCATCGACTTCGGCGACGATGGTCTCGCCGGCCAAGGCGTAGGGAATGAAAATCAAGCCGTCGGGCCCGCGCGCGACGCCCTCGCCGCGCTGGCCGAGTCTTTCGACGTGAAGCCGCGCGCTAAGGCTGATCATGGCCGCGTCGCGCCGATGAGATATTCGCGATTGCCGTCGCCGCCCACGATTGGGGAGGGCTGGACGCCAAGGACGCGCCAGCCGAGGCGCGAGATCAGCGCTTCGACATTGGCGCAGACCTTGTCCCGGACGCTGGAGTCCTTGACGACGCCCCTGACGACATGGGCTGGACCCGCCTCGAATTGCGGCTTGATCAGGGCGGCGAGACTGGCGTTTTCGGTTGCGAGCGGCAAGACGGCGGGCAGGATCAGCGCAAGCGAAATGAAGCTCACATCGCATGTCACCAATTGCGGCGGGGACCCGAGCGACGCGCGGGTGAGGCTGCGCGCGTCTGTCCCTTCGCGCGATCGGACGCGAGGGTCGCGCGCAAGTTGCGGATGCAACTGCCCGTGTCCGACGTCGACGGCCGTGACCTCCGCCGCGCCTCGGCTCAGAAGGACATGGGTGAAGCCGCCGGTCGAGGCGCCAATGTCGAGGCAGGCGAGGCCGCTGGGGTCGAAGCCGAAGGCGTCGAGGGCGGCGGCGAGCTTGACCCCGCCGCGAGACACCCAGGGGTAAGGCGCCGCGGCTTCTATATCCGCGCCGGAAGCGATCGGCTCGGACGCCTTGCGCAGAACCTTGCCGTCAACGCGCACGAGGCCCGCCGCGATCGCCTCCTGGGCCTTGGCGCGGCTCTTGAAGAACTCACGTTCGACGAGAACGAGATCGGCGCGTTTGCTGGCGATCATGGTCTCCAATGCCGCGCTGCGGCGCGGCCCGACTGATCATCGGGTTGTGATCTTCAAGGTCGATATAGGCGAGAACCGGCGGCCGCGCTATTTCGGCGATTCAAATGAGTGGATCATCGAAGGCGGAGCGGGAATGCCCCCGAGCCCTTTCCCGCCGTCGCGGCGATCGGCTGAACCTACAAGCCTGTCAGAGCAACAAAGCTCAGTCGCGCAGCCTGCGGCGCCGTTTGGGCCTCGGCTCAAACCTCAAGCGATCATGCTTTTGACCGCGTCGGCGTCGCGTCCCAGCGCCGCCAGAACCTTGGCGACGATCCCTTTCGCGTCGAGGCCGGCTTGGGCGTAGAGCTTTTCCGGCTTGTCGTGATCGAGGAAAATGTCTGGCAGCACCATGGAGCGGAACTTCAATCCGCGCGCGCCGCGTCCGTCGAGGGCGCCTTCTTCGGCGAGCGTCTGCATCACAAAGGAGCCGAAGCCGCCGATCGATCCCTCTTCGATCGTGACGAGCACTTCATGATTTGCAGCGAGACGGAGGACAAGATCGACATCCAGCGGCTTGGCGAAACGGGCGTCGGCGACAGTGGTGGAAACGCCATAGCCGGCGAGGTCTTCGGCGGCTTTCATGGCCTCGGCCAAGCGGGTCCCGAAGGATAGGATCGCGACCTTGCCGCCTTCGCGGAGAATTCGGCCGCGGCCGATCTCCAGGACTTTGCCCTCGGCCGGCATATCGACGCCAACGCCCTCGCCGCGGGGATAGCGGAGCGCGATCGGGCCTTCGTCGAAGGCCGCGGCGGTCGCGACCATATGCACGAGCTCAGCCTCGTCGGCCGCCGCCATCACCACCATGTTCGGCAAGATCCCAAGGAAGGAAATGTCGAAGGAGCCGGCATGCGTCGCGCCATCCGCGCCGACAAGGCCGGCCCGGTCGATGGCGAATCGAACCGGCAAGTTCTGGATCGCCACGTCATGGACGATTTGATCATAGCCGCGCTGGAGAAAGGTCGAATAGATCGCGCAGAAAGGCCTAAATCCTTCGGTGGCGAGGCCGGCGGCGAAGGTCACCGCATGTTGCTCGGCGATACCGACGTCGAAGGTTCGCTCGGGAAAGGATTTTTGGAAAATGTCCAGTCCTGTGCCGCTCGGCATGGCCGCGGTGATCGCGACGATCTTATCGTCTTTCTGCGCCGCCTTCACGAGGGAATCGGCGAAAACATTGGTGTAGAGCGGGGCGTTCGGCTTGGGCTTCACCTGCTTGCCAGTGACCACGTCGAACATATTGACGCCGTGATATTTGTCGCTGGAAGCTTCGGCGGGACCGTATCCCTTCCCCTTTTGCGTCACGACATGGACGAGGATCGGCCCGGTTTCCTTGAAGTCGCGGACGTTTTTCAAGACGGGGAGCAGATGATCGAGATTATGGCCGTCGATCGGACCGACGTAATAGAAGCCAAGCTCCTCGAACATCGTGCCGCCGGCCCAGAAATTCCGCGCGAATTCCTCGGTCTTGCGCGCTCTGTCATAGACGAATCGCGGCAGAAGCCGGCCAAGCTGTTTCGCCGCCTCGCGCACGGAGCGATAAGCGCCGCCGGAGACGAGCCGGGCGAGATAGGCGGAAAGGGCGCCGGCCGGCGGCGCAATCGACATTTCATTGTCGTTCAAGATGACGATCAGGCGCGAGTGCATGGCGCCGGCGTTGTTCATCGCCTCATAGGCCATTCCCGCCGACATCGCGCCATCGCCGATCACGGCGATGACATTAGCGTTCTGGCCGGCAAGCGTATTGGCCACCGCCATGCCGAGCCCGGCCGACATGGAGGTTGAGGAATGCGCCGCGCCAAAGGGATCATATTCGCTTTCGGACCGCTTGGTGAAGCCGGACAGGCCGCCGCCGCGGCGCAGCGTGCGGATGCGATCGCGCCGACCAGTTAGAATCTTATGCGGATAGGCTTGATGCCCGACGTCCCAGATCAAACGGTCGCGCGGCGTGTCGAAAACATAATGCAAGGCGACGGTGAGCTCGACGACCCCGAGGCCGGCGCCGAGATGCCCGCCGGTGACGGAAACCGCGTTGATCGTCTCGGCGCGGAGTTCGGCCGCCACCTGGGCGAGGTCTTCCTCCATCAATTGGCGCAAGTCCGATGGCGAGGCGATCGTGTCGAGCAGGGGGGTCTTCGATGATGTCGTCACAGGCGCCTCATTAAAAATACCGCAAGACCGGAAGCTTGGAACGCCTTCCATGGTGAACGCTGATTTGATGCAAGACGGAAACGCCGGAGATCTTCGTCTCGGCAAGCTTGCTGAAAGCTGAATAACGGACAAATTTCAATGCTGCAACGCGAACCGGGCGAGCCGGCGAGGGAGCCGGCATTTGATCAGTCAGCGCGACCTTTCTGTCACAGTTGCGCCAATTATTAACCCGCGAGGGGGCATTATCTCCAGGCTCATTCGCAACTGGATCCTAAACCGCCCTAGCGTCCGCTCCAATCGGCAAAGAGGCCGCGCCTGCCCAGCACCGCCAAAACGTGCGGGATTTCAAGCCTATCTGGCCGCGCCGGCCTTACTCAGTTTGCCAATTCATCCTTGCGCGGAACCTTCGAGGCGTCAGACAGGTTAGAGCTGCAATCGCGCGGGAGGGGCGTTTTGGATATGTTTGACCTGGAACAATGCTCCGCGCCTTAGGGCGCGCAAGGTTCAAGGGAATGAGGCAGCCGCCAGCTTGAGATCGGGCGACCCCGAGTGGAAGGAACTTGACGCATGACATATTCGCATAATGCCGATCCAATTCCAGATCGGCCCGAATCTCTTGGGACGGCGATTGAGCGCCTGCGGCACCGGTGGGGCTGGATGGTCGCCTTCGGCCTGCTCGTCGCCCTCTTCGGCGTCGCGGCTCTTATTTTGGACGTTACGGCGACAATCGCCTCCGTTTACACGATCGCGATCTTCATCATCATCGCCGGGGCCGCGGAAATCGCCACGGGCATAGGCTCCAAGAGCTGGGGACGGTTCTTTCTTTGGATCATCGGCGGCCTATTCTATATCGTGGCTGGGGCATTCGCGCTCGCGAATCCGCTGATCGCGGCCTATTTCCTGACCTTGATGCTCGGCGCGGGGCTGATCGCGACCGGCGCGGTGCGAATCTATCTTGGCACGCAATTGGGCAAGGACGTGCGCGGCTCGGTCATTTTCGCCGGCGTGCTGACCTTGATCATCGGCATTTTGATCGTCATCGGATGGCCCGCCAACACGCCCTTCATCCTGGGCATCCTCCTTGGCGTCGATCTTCTCTTCTGGGGCTTGGCTTGGATAAGTTTCGGTTTTCGCCTGCGTCAAGCTTGAGCTAGAGATGAGCAAGCAAAGCGGTTCTCGCTGAAGAACAGGCGGCGCTCCCGGCTGGGACGTTCCTAGGGATTTGTTTGCGCGGGCCGCGCCATCGCGAACAAATCCTTGGCGGAGGACCAAAATGGTCAAATGGGTCTATACGTTCGGCGACGGCCGAGCCGAGGGCGCGAGCCGCCTGAGCGATCTCCTCGGCGGGAAGGGGGCCAATCTCGCCGAAATGGCGAAGCTCGGTCTGCCGGTGCCCCCCGGCTTCACAATCACAACCGAGGTTTGCGCTTATTTCTACGCCAACGAAAAGCGGTTTCCGGCCGAGCTCGAATCCCAAGTCGAGACGGCGCTCGCCTATCTAGGCGGCTTGACCGGAAAAGCCTTCGGCGATCAGGAAACTCCGCTTCTGGTCTCGGTCCGGTCCGGGGCGCGGGCTTCCATGCCTGGCATGATGGACACGGTCTTGAATCTGGGCCTCAACGATCTCACGGTCGAAGCCTTGGCGAGACATGCCGGAGACGCGCGTTTCGCCTATGATTCCTATCGCCGCTTCATTCAAATGTATTCGAGCGTCGTCCTGCGCATTGAACACCGGCACTTTGAGGAAATTTTAGAAGATTACAAAGAGCTCAAGGGTCTCAGCCTCGACACCGAGCTTGCGGCCGAGGACTGGAAGCGGCTGATCGTCGACTTCAAGGCCAAGGTCGAGGAAGAATTCGGCGCGCCATTTCCGCAGGCGCCGCGCGAGCAGCTTTGGGGCGCGATCGCCGCCGTGTTCGGATCATGGATGACGGCGCGCGCCATCACCTATCGAAGCCTGCATGACATTCCCATAAGCTGGGGCACCGCGGTCAATGTTCAGGCCATGGTTTTCGGCAATATGGGCGAGACCTCGGCGACCGGCGTCGCCTTCACCCGCAATCCGGCGACCGGCGCCAAGGAGCTTTACGGCGAGTTCCTTCTCAATGCGCAGGGCGAGGATGTCGTGGCGGGGATTAGAACGCCGCAAAACATCACCGAGGCGGCGCGGCTGGCCGCCGGATCCGATAAGCCATCCCTGGAGACGGCTCTTCCGGAGGTCTTCGCCGAATTCGTCAAGACCACGAATCTTCTCGAGAAGCATTATCGCGACATGCAGGACGTGGAGTTCACGGTCGAGGAAGGCAAATTATGGATGCTGCAGACGCGCGACGGCAAGCGGACCAGCAAGGCCGACTTGCGCATCGCGGTCGACATGGCCAATGAAGGCTTGATCAGCCGGGACGAGGCGATTTTGCGCGTCGATCCGCCATCGCTCGAGCAGTTGCTGCATCCGGCGATCGATCCCGATGCGCTGCGGCGGGTGATCGCGGTCGGGCTCCCGGCGTCGCCCGGCGCGGCGACCGGGGAGATCGTGTTCGACTCCGACGAGGCGCAACGGCTGAAAGCCGCCGGCCGCAAGGTCATCCTGGTGCGGGTTGAAACGAGCCCGGAGGACATCCATGGCATGCATGCCGCCGAAGCCGTCGTGACGGCGCGCGGAGGCATGACCTCCCACGCTGCGGTGGTCGCGCGCGGCATGGGCAAGCCCTGCGTGTCGGGCGCCGGAGGGATCAAGATCGACTACGCGGCGGGCGTCATGACCGTCGCCGGGATCGCTTTCGAAAAAGGCGACCTGCTCACCGTCGACGGAACCTCGGGCCAAGTGATCCAGGGCGAGGTCAACGATGATTCAGGCCGATCTCTCCGGCGAATTCGCCGCGCTCATGGAATGGGCGGACGGCGTGCGCCGCATGGGCGTTCGCGCCAATGCCGAGACGCCGCAGGACGCCCGCACGGCGCGCAAATTCGGCGCCGAGGGCATCGGCCTATGCCGCACCGAGCATATGTTCTTCGAGGGGGACAGAATCATCGCCGTGCGGGAAATGATTCTCGCCGACGACGAGGCGGGGCGGCGCGCCGCGCTCGCCAAGCTGCTTCCGATTCAGCGCGGCGACTTCATCGAATTATTCGAGATCATGGCGGGCCTGCCGGTGACGATCCGTTTGCTCGACCCCCCTCTTGCACGAGTTCCTGCCGCAGCGCTCGGACGAGATCGCGGAGGTGGCGGCGGCCATGGGGGTCCCGCCCGAAAAGCTTCAGCGCCGCCTCGCGGCCTTGCGCGAGGTCAATCCCATGCTGGGCTTTCGCGGCTGCCGGCTCGCGGTCGCCTATCCGGAAATCGCGGAAATGCAGGCCCGCGCCGTTTTCGAAGCCGCGGTCGCCGTCAAGAAAAAGTCCGGCGCGAGTGGTTCAACTCGAAATTATGGTTCCGTTGATCATCGCCAAAGCCGAGCTTGATCTCGTGAAGGCCAGCGTCGACGCAATGGCCAAGGCCGTTGGCGTCGAGACCGGCGAAGCAATTCCCTATTCGATCGGCGCGATGATCGAAACGCCGCGCGCCAGCCTGCGCGCCGGCGAAATCGCCGAGACGGCCGAATTCTTCTCGTTCGGAACGAATGATCTCACCCAGACCTGCCTGGCGCTCTCGCGCGACGACGCCGGATCTTTCCTTGGCCGCTATGTCGCTAAAGGGCATCTTCGCCGCCGATCCATTCGTCACGCTCGATCAGGCGGGCGTCGGCGAACTCGTTGAAATCGGCGCTTGAGCGCGGCCGGCGCGCGCGGCCCCGCATTAAGCTCGGGATCTGCGGCGAGCATGGCGGCGATCCGGCCTCGATCGACTTTTGCGAAAAGCTCGGCTTGGATTATGTGTCCTGCTCGCCGTTCCGCGTGCCGATCGCAAGGCTCGCCGCGGCGCAGGCCTCGCTTGGTAAAAAGCTAAAAAGTTAGGTCTAGCTAAAGCTTGGTTTACGCGCCCGCGAGCGAAACCGCCGCAGCGAGCGGCCGCTCGCGCGGCAAATGCGCCAAGCGCTTGATCAGCCTCCGGTCCTGCAAGATCGCCATGCGCTCTTTTGGATGCAGCCAAGATAAAGCTTCGCCGAGGGTCTCGGCTTCGGTGATTTTGGCGTCGGCGAGCGCCCATTCGGCTGAGATATCGCCGTTTTTGTGATGCGGCCTGCGCGGCAGCCAAGCGATATGGGCGGCCCAGAATTGGGGATCGGCGCTTGTGGCGTAAATTTCTTCAACGCTAGCGGCGTCCTTGTCGGCAAGGTCCCGCGCCAGGATATTGGCCCGCGAGATGACCGCCGGCTCGGTCTGTTCCTCGGGCGTTACGAGAAGGCCGATCCGGCGAAAGGCGAGGCCGACCGCGAGAAGCCCGGTCGCCCATGACAGGAAAATCGCCAGCATGAGGCCGAGTATGGTCGGCGACATCCAGGCGACGAGTGAAGGCGAGATCGACAGGCCGGCGACAAGAGAGAGGAAACCCAAGGCGACATGGGCGCGGTGGCGGCGAACGATCGCTCTAAAGGGAATTGAACCGTCGTCGCGCCTTTGTGGGTCCCATCCGGTGTCAAACCCGAACGCGAAATGCATGACGTGGCCAGATTGGATCAGCATCATGATTGGGGCGAGCAGCGCCGACATGATGATTTCGAATAGAGTTGAGGCGACGAGCCGCAACGCGCCGCCGCTGCCGCGGCGCGTTCTTTCTTGGATCAGGGCGAGCGCCAGGCCGAAGATCTTGGGCAGGAGGAGGATCGCCATGGTGAGGGCGAACAGGGATAGCGACCTCTCGGCGTCAAACCGGGGCCAGGCCGGGAATAGCGTGAACTCGCTGGTGAAATATTCCGGCCTGATATAGCTCGCTTGGAGGACGAGCGCGATGCCGACGAAAAGTTGCAGCATCCAGAGCGGCGAAGCGACATAGGCCATGATGCCGGTCGCGAAATGCTGGCGCGACGCAAGCCGGAAGCCCTTCGCCGGCATGACCCTCAAATGCTGCAAATTGCCCTGGCACCAGCGCCGGTCGCGCGCGGAAAGGTCGATGAGAGAGGGCGGGCTCTCCTCGAAGCTGCCGCCGAGGGCAGGCAGCATATAGACCGCGTAGCCGGCGCGAAGGATCAGGGCCGCTTCGACGAAATCATGGCTGAGAATATGGCCGCCGAAAGGGGGCCTTCCGCGCAAGGTCGGCAAGCCGCAATGCGCGGCGAAAGCCCGCGTGCGAATGATCGCGTTATGGCCCCAGTAATTGCCGTCGCGCCCCATCCAGGCGGCGACGCCCGCGCCGATCACCGGCCCATAGATGCGCGCGGCGAATTGCTGGATGCGCGCGAAAAGCGTGTTGCGGTTGACGATGAGCGGAAGCGTCTGAATGATTCCGGCGTCGGGATCGGCCTCCATCGTCGCCGCCAGCGTGACGATCGCGTGGCCGGTCATCACGCTGTCGGCGTCGAGCACGACCATATGGGCGTAGCGGCCGCCCCATCTGGTGACGAAATCCTGGATGTTGCCGGCCTTGCGGCCGAGGTTCTTCGGCCGGTGCCGATAGAAAAGGCGGCACTCTCGCCCGAGCCGCTCGCGCATGGCGATAAAGGCTCTCTCTTCGGCGACGAAAATCTCCGGATCAGTCGTGTCGGACAGAAAAAACCATTCAAACGCGGGGCCGAGCCCGGTCGCCTGAACCTCTTCGATCATCGCTTGCAGCGCGCCGAACACGCGCGCCGGCGCCTCGTTATAGATCGGCATGACGATCGCCGTTTTCTCGCGCAGCGCGGCCGGAAGGGCGGGCGGCTTCGGCGCGAGGAATAAAAGCCAGACAAAGCCGGCGATCGCGCTCGTGAAGGCGAGGGCGATCCAGGAGAAATTCGCGACAAAGAGAAATACCAGGGCCCATTCGAGCGGGGTGACGCCGCCGACCGCGACGACTTCATACATCTCACGCGCGCCATAGGCGGTCAGGGCGAGGCCGCCGCCGAACACGAAGAGACGCGCCAGCCAGCAGCCAAGCTCGGGCCGGCGGAGGAGATTCGCGCGTCTTTCGGAGCTGGAGAAGCGGCCCAGGCTTTGCGTCGGCATCGCAAGCGGCGCTTCGGGCGGCGTGCACGCGCCAAGATCGATCGCGTCGGCGGCTGGGTCAAGGGGGCGCAGCATCGTCACTGTCGGCTCGTTCTGCCGCGCGTCAGTCAAGGCGTCCATGGGCTCAAGGCATCCATCGGGTCAAGGCGTCCATCGGTAAATCCAGGTCTCGCTGATCGGGTTGCCGGCGGCCTCGATCAGGAGGCGCAATTCCGAAGAGGTTTCACCGCCGAAATCGAGCTCGAACAGGACCCGATACGACTTGTGGTCGGCCGAGGGGAATGTTCGCATTGAGATAAGCGTTCCAGGCGAGGCGCTCAAGTTCGGCTTCATAATTTCGGTATTTTGCGTCAGGCTCAGGATATCCCCGACGAATTCGACGATGAAACGGCGGCGTTTTGGCGACGAACCGCGCCCAACGCGCGATTGCGCCGTGATGGCGAGCGAGGGGCTCTCCGGCGGGCTCCAGCACCAGAATTGACGGTAGGCGAAAGAGGCTTCGCTGCCAGCGGCGAGCTCCCGCTGCGGCTTCCAACAGGCGATGATATTGTCGTTGACCTCGGAGTCGGAGGGAATTTCGATGAGTTGAACCCCGCCCAGGTCCCAATCGCCGATGGGCTCGACCCAGACCGAGGGCCGCGCCTCCCAGTGTTGGTCGTCGTCCTGATAGTGATCGAAGTTACGGTCGCGCTGGAGAAAGCCGAAGCCGCGCGGATTTTCGTCGACGAAGGTCGAAATTTGCAAAGTGTCCCGGTTTGAGACCGGCCGCCAGAGCCACTCGCCCTTGCCGGTCAACATTTGCACGCCCGTGACCTCGCTGACGTTCGGCCGCAAGTCGTCGCACCGGCTGTGGTCGTCGATCGCGCCGGAGAGATGAGTGGCGCTCATGGTCGCGAGGCCGAAATTATCGACGGCGACCCGCGCGAACAGCGTGCATTCGGCGTCGATGATCGTCGCCTCGACGGGTCGAATCGTGAAACGAAAGGCGCCGGTCACGCTCTCCGAGTCGATGAGCGCGTGGAGCACGAGCGCATTCTCCGCGAGCGTCGGGCGCTCGATCCAGACCGTGCGGAAGGCCGGAAACTCCTCGCCCCGGGGGTCGGCCATCCTGATCGACAGGGCTCGGGCCATGGCGCCGAGATTTTGGCCGCGCGCCAGGGCGCGAAAAAAACTCGCGCCTTGAAAGCTGGCGAGCTCGAAAAACTTGCCGTCGCCTTGCGCCGCGAGCACGCGAAACCCGGAGAATCCGATGTCGCCCAAATTGGCCGGCGGCGCGAGCGGGCCGAACTCGAACAGCGCCGGGTCATAGATCACGCGCCGCGCTTGGCCATCGGCGACGAGATTGATTTGCATCGGCGTCGAAAAAATAAAGCCGCGATGCAGAGGCTCGAGCGCGAAGCCGATGTTTTCCATCGCCCAGATCGCCGCCTCCGGCCGGCGGCGGATGGCGATATATTGTTCGTAATTGAGGTTTCGAAAAGGTTCTGGAATATCTGCCGACGCGGCCTTGAACGCCTGCTTCGACAGCCGTCTGGCTTCCTCGGTGACCATTGCGGGATCGAATTGCGTGGGGTCGCCAAGAGGGAAATGCGGCGCGGCGGCTTGCGCGGCGATCGGTTGTCCTGACGACGCCTCCTGGGCGAAAGCTGTTGCGCCGAACAATTGCGGTAGGGCGGCGCATTGTCCAATGGCGACGCCGCCAAGGGCCAGCTTGAGAACCTCCCTACGTTGAACCATGACTCCGACTGTCCAGAGCGCCGCCGCTTATGGAGAACCATTGTTTTAACTCTATAGCGCATAATAAGGCGGCGATAAGATCCGATCGAAGCCTTTTTCGGCGGTTCATTGGCGTATCGCGCGTTTGTGACTAAGAACCGCTTAGTCGCGCGCGGTCGCGGCGCGAATCCACTCTGCGGAGAAGCTGCGTCATGGTTGCCGTCCCTCTTTCAAGCCGCGGCTCTTCCGGCCGCAGCTGCTTGGCGATCGTCCTCGCCGCCGGCGATGGAACGCGAATGCGTTCGACGCGGTCGAAAGTCCTGCATAAGCTCGCCGGCCGCTCCATGTTGGCGCATGTCGCAAGCGCCGTCGCCAAGGCGGGGGCTGACGGCATGGTCATTGTCGCCGGGGCCGATTTCGAGGCTGTCGCGGCGGAGGCCAAGGCGATCGCTCCCGAGGCTGAATTGGCGATTCAGGCCGAACGTCGCGGGACCGCCCATGCCGTGCTCGCCGCGCGCGAGGCGATCGCTCGCGGCTATGACGATCTTCTCATCGCATTCGCCGATACGCCTCTCGTGCGGCCGGAGACTTTCGCCAAGATGCGCGCGGCCCTCGCGGAGGGGCGCGACGCGATCGTCGTCTTGGGATTTGAAGCGCATGATCCGACCGGCTATGGCCGCCTCATCGTCAAGGACGGTTCTCTCGTCGCCATCCGCGAGGACCGCGACGCCAGCGCGGCGGAGCGATGCGTGCGCGCCTGCAATGGCGGGCTCATGGCGCTCGACGGACGGCGCGCGCTGGCCTTGCTCGACGCGGTCGGCGATGCGAATAGCAAAGGGGAATATTACCTGACCGATGTCGTCGCCATAGCCAAGGCCAGCGGCCTCGCGGCGGGCGTCTTGACCGTCGCGGAGGACGAGGTGCGCGGGGTCAATGACCGGACGCAGCTCGCCGCCGCCGAGGCGGTCTTGCAGCAGCGCCTGCGCGAGGCCGCCATGCTGAATGGCGCGACCTTGATCGATCCGGCGAGCGTGACTTTGTCATTTGACACGGTTCTCGGCCGCGACGTCGTTGTCGATCCGCATGTGGTCTTCGGCGTCGGCGTCCGCGTCGGCGATGGAAGCCTCATCCGCGCCTTTTCGCATCTCGAAGGCGCGACGGTCGGGCCGAATGCGTCGATCGGCCCTTTCGCCAGATTGCGGCCAGGCGCGGCGCTCGGGCCGAATGTGCATATTGGCAATTTCGTCGAGCTGAAGGCGGCCGAGGTCGGCGCCGGAGCGAAGATCAACCATTTGAGCTATATTGGCGACGCGACTGTCGGCGCCAGGACGAATGTCGGCGCGGGAACGATCACCTGCAACTATGATGGTTTCGGCAAATTCCGCACCGAGATCGGCGAAGGCGCCTTCATCGGCTCGAATAGCGCCCTGGTCGCGCCGGTCAAGATCGGCGCCGGCGCCTATGTCGGCTCGGGGTCGGTGATCACCAAGGATGTCGCGCCGGACGCTTTGGCGCTTGGCCGCGCGGGCCAGGTCGAAAAGCCTGGCTGGGCGAAGATTTTTCGCGGCAAGAACCGGCAATAGACGATTTGGGCGGAAGGATGCGGGCTGGCGTCGCGCGCATCGGTCTCGCTGATTCCTCGCGGCGCGGCGGGAGAGGCCAATGTGCGGAATTGTCGGCATTCTCGGGCGGGATCCGGTCGTCGGCCAGCTCTTGGAGGCGCTGAAAAGGCTCGAATATCGCGGCTATGATTCGGCCGGCGTGGCGACGCTTGAACATGGCCGATTGGCGCGCCGTCGCGCCGGCGGCAAGCTGAGGAATTTGGAGGAGCGGCTCGCCGTCGAGCCGCTCGGCGGCGGCATAGGCATAGGCCACACGCGCTGGGCGACGCACGGCCGGCCGACCGAAAACAACGCGCATCCGCATGCGAGCGCGAAGCTCGCCGTCGTGCATAATGGCATTATCGAGAATTTCCGCGAGCTACGCGCCGAATTGCAAGCCAAGGGCCATGAGTTTGCGACGGAAACCGATTCCGAGGTCATCGCCCATCTCGTGACCGACGCCATGCAAAGAGGCGAGGCGCCGATCGCGGCGGTTGCGTCCGGCCTGCCGCGGCTCAAGGGCGCTTTCGCTTTCGCCATGATCTTCGAAGGCGAGGAGGACCTCTTGATCGGCGCGAGCCGGGGGCGCCCTTGGCGGTCGGTTTCGGCGAAGGCGACCGAAGCGGCGAAATGTTTCTCGGCTCCGACGCGCTCGCGCTCGCGACTTTCACCGATTCAATCGCCTATCTCGAGACCGGCGATTTCGTCGCGCTGACGCATCATTCGGCCTCGTTTTACGACGCCGCTGGACATCCTGTCGAAAGGCGGAAGATCAAGACTTTCGCCTCGGCCTTCCTGATCGACAAAGGCAATTACCGTCATTTCATGGCGAAGGAGATCCACGAGCAGCCGGAGGTCGTGGCTCGAACCCTGGCGCATTATCTCGACATGTCGGCTGGCCGCGCCGCGCTCCCTTTCGAGCTCCCCGTCGATGCGGCCAAGCTCACCCGCCTCACGATTTGCGGCTGCGGAACCGCCTATATCGCCGGATTGACCGCCAAATATTGGTTCGAGCGATTTGCTCGCCTGCCGGTCGATGTCGAGATCGCCTCCGAGTTTCGCTACCGCGACCCGCCGTTGGAGCCGGGCGGCCTCACCCTTGTCGTTTCGCAATCGGGCGAGACGGCCGATACCTTGGCTTCGCTGCGCTGCGCCAAGGAGCAGGGGCAGAAAATCATGTCCGTGGTCAATGTCGCGAGCTCGACCATGGCGCGCGAAAGCGACATCGCCGCGTTGACCTTGGCCGGGCCGGAAATCGGCGTGGCCTCCACCAAGGCCTTCACCTGCCAGCTCGCGGTCCTCGCCTGTCTTGCGCTTGCGGTCGGGCGCGCGCGGGGGACTCTCGACGCGGCGGCCGAGGCGAGGCTCGTCGGCGAGCTCATAGCGGTCCCCGGCCAGATCGCGCGGGCGCTCGATTGCGAAAGCGGGGTCGAGAGCCTCGCACGGGAGATCGCCAGGGTCCGCGACGTGCTCTATCTGGGTCGCGGCACGTCCTATCCGCTGGCGCTCGAAGGCGCGCTGAAGCTCAAGGAGATTTCCTATATTCACGCGGAAGGCTATGCGGCGGGGGAGTTGAAGCACGGACCGATCGCGCTTATCGACGCCGACATGCCCGTCATCGTCATCGCGCCCAATGACTCGGTGTTGGAAAAGACGATCTCGAACATGCAGGAGGTCGCCGCGCGGGGCGGCCGCCTGATCCTCATCGGCGGCGGCGCGCTAGCGCGCGATTTCGCGACCGAGGCGGCGGCCGCGATTGTACTGGACGAAATGGCGCCCGACTTTTCGGCGATGGTCTACGCTGTCCCGATTCAGCTCATCGCCTATCACACGGCCGTCGTCATGGGCAAAGACGCGGACCAACCGCGCAATCTGGCGAAAAGCGTCACGGTGGAATAGGGCGCTGTCTCGCTTTTAGCCGACGAGTCGCGCCGTCACCATGCAATAGAGCATGGGTATCGACAGGACGAAATTGGCGCGCGACGTCAACATGGCGGTCCGCGCGGCTTTCGCCTTGGTCTCGTCATCGGCGGGCTCGATCCCGAGCGCCAGCTTCTGATTCGGCCAAATGATGAACCAAACATTATAGGCCATGATCAGGCCAAGCAGCGCGCCGGTGATGATGGTTAGGTTGGTGACCGCGGTTCCACTCGCGAAGACGAGGATGCCCGTCGCCACGGTGGAGGCCGCCGACCAGCGGAACCAGAACAGCGCTTCCGGCGCGATGAATTTGCCGATGGCCGGTTTTAGCTCAGCTGGAATTTTCGGCATGGTCGGGATCTGGATGAGATTGAAATAATAAAGGAGCCCGATCCAGGTGACGCCGGAAATCACGTGCAGCACGGTGAAGAACGGTCCAAAATAGCCTCGGTCGAGATCCGAGTGGTGATAGAGCACCAGCAGCACGAAGGCCAAACCGACGCCGAGCGCGATTGCTTGGTAGGGTTTTTCTATGATCTTGATCAGTTTTTCTATGTACTCGGCCATGGCAAGCTCCCGCGCCAAAAGAAACCAAAGACTTGACGGTGCAAATACGGCGCCGATAGGTAAATTCCGCGTCAAGGATAAAGCTTTTGCCGAGGAATTGCGAGACGGCCGCCGCATTCGCTTGTGGGTTCGCGGGTTTTTCTAGGGCTTGGCGCGTCGGCGGCGCGATCAGAAATGGCGAAAGGCCCGCGCCAGGCGATCGAGAAACGCGTCCGCGCGCGGCTTGGTCATGCGGTCCATGTCGTGCAGGGTCAGCATGCGGAAATGCGCCTTGCGGTTCACGAAGGCCTTGATCCCACGCGAGATTTGACGCCGCGTCGGGTCGCCCATATAGAGCCGCGTCACCCACCAAGGCGCGCCGGTGGAGCTCACCGCCCAGATCGCCTTGATCCGCGTGAGCCTTGGGACCAGCCCGCCGCCCGGCGCGTGGTCGAAAGCGACGCCCGGCGCGAGGACGCGATCGAAGAAGCCCTTCAGGATCGCGGGCATGTTGAACCACCATTGCGGAAACACGAGAACCAGCCTGTCGGCGCGCTGGAGCCTTGCGACATAATCGGCGACGGCGCTCGAATCATAAGGCGTCGCGAAATAGGAGCCGCGCTCGGCGGCGGTGAGGCGTGGGTCGAAGTCGTCGGCGTAAAGGTCGATCAGATCGACTTCGACGCCGCGCTCTTCGAGCGTCGCGCGGATGCGCGCGGCGGCCGCTTTGGCGAAGCTCGCTTCGAGCGGATGGGCGACGACCAGAAGCGCGCGCATGGGAGGAGGCCCTCTTGCGCCGACCCGCCCGGGGCGAAGAATTCGCCAGAAAACGGATCGAACAAATTGGACATTAAACCATGCTTCCGAGGCTGTGGAAGGGCGATTGTTCGGCTCTGTGCCCGGGGCCGGCCGCGGCGCCGACCAATATGGACAGACGTGGCGGAGGGAGGGAGTCCGCCACGTCTGCGCCAGCGATCCATGGGGAACCGCCCAGCGTGACAAATTTCACACAGTGCGTTAATGGGCGAGGATCGCGCTCGTCCCAATAGTTAAGACGAAGAGGCCATGCGAAAACCGCCAGCGGGGAGCAAAAAATCCAGCCGCATTCCGCCCGGGCGGCTGATCTTGAACGCCATGGCCGGGCGCGCATTCGGTCCGGCATATTCGCGCGCCGGACGACGCGGCAAAAATTCCAAGAGGCTGAGCGTCTCCGCGCCGTCATTCTATCCTAATCAAGAGAAGTGGACTAAAAGCAGCCGATGCGCCTTTCCCGTTACTTCCTGCCGATTTTGCGCGAGACGCCCAAAGAGGCCGAAATCGTTTCACACCGCCTGATGTTGCGCGCCGGCATGATCCGCCAAGAGGCCGCCGGCATCTACGCCTGGCTGCCGCTCGGCCTCCGCGTCCTGCAGAAAGTCGCGCAGATCGTGCGCGAGGAGATGGACCGGGCCGGGGCCATCGAGCTGTTGATGCCAACTTTGCAATTGGCGGATCTCTGGCGCGAAACCGGACGCTACGAGGCCTATGGTCCGGAAATGCTGCGGATCAAGGATCGCCATCAGCGCGACCTCCTTTATGGTCCGACCAACGAGGACATGATCACCGAAATTTTTCGCGCCTATGTGCGCTCCTACCGGGATCTGCCGAAAATCCTCTATCATATTCAATGGAAGTTTCGCGACGAGCAAAGGCCGCGGTTCGGCGTCATGCGCGGCCGGGAGTTCTTGATGAAGGACGCCTATTCCTTCGATTTCGACGAGGCCTCGGCGCGGCTCTCTTATCATCGCATGTTCGTCGCCTATTTGCGCATTTTCGCCCGCATGGGCCTGCGCGCGATTCCCATGCGGGCCGAGACCGGGCCGATCGGTGGGGATCTTTCCCATGAATTCATCATCCTCGCCGAAACCGGCGAATTGGCCGTGTTCTGCCATGCCGATGTCTTGAACCTGCCCGTCCCGCCCGAGACGATCGATTATGACGGCGATCTCTCCTCCATCATTCGGGACTGGACGAGCCTTTACGCCGCGACCGAGGACGTGCATGACAAATCCCGTTTCGAGCGTGAGACGCCGGAGGGCAAGCGCATCCACACGCGGGGCATTGAGGTGGGGCAGGTCTTCTATTTTGGCGAGAAATATTCGAAGCCGATGCAGGCCCTTATCGCCGGGCCGGATGGGGTCGATCGGCCGTTCCAGGGCGGCTCCTATGGCGTCGGCGTGTCGCGTCTTGTCGGCGCGCTTATCGAGGCCAATCACGATGAGAACGGCATCATCTGGCCGGAGGCGGTCGCGCCCTTCAAGATTGGCCTCGCCAATCTCAAGGTCGGCGATGCGGCGACGGACAAGGCTTGCGGCGATCTTTACGCGGCCTTCCAAAAGGCGGGCGTCGAGGTTCTCTATGATGATACAGACGATCGGCCGGGCGGCAAATTCGCCAAGCTCGATTTGATCGGCCTGCCTTATCAGCTCATCGTCGGTCCCAAAGGCTTGGCCGAGGGCAAGGTCGAAGTGAAGACGCGGGCGACCGGCGCGCGCGAAAGCCTCGATCTCGCCGAAGCCGTCGTCCGCTTGGCTTCCGCATGACGGAGGTTTCGCCGGCTCCGACCCGCCCATTCGCGCCGTTCGAATGGATGATCGCTTTCCGCTATCTGCGGGCGCGGCGCAAGGGCAGCTTTGTCTCGGTCATCGCCGGCTTTTCTTTTCTCGGGATCATGCTCGGGGTCGCGACGCTCATCGTCGTCATGTCAGTGATGAACGGTTTCCACAAGGAGCTCTTGGACAAGATCGTCGGCATCAATGGCCATATTTTCCTTCAGGCGGCGGATTCGCCGCTGACCGATTATGATGAGGTCGTGAATGAAGTCGCGGCGCTGCCGGGCGTCGATCTGGCGATCCCGATGATCGAGGCGCCCGCGGCGGCGTCCACGACCAATATGGCCTTCGCCCTTGTGCGCGGCGTTCGCGAGGCCGACATCAAGCGCCTGCCGGGCGTCGCCGGCAATGTGAAGCAGGGCTCGCTCGAAGGCTTCGACAAGGCTGGCGGCGTCGCGATCGGGCAAAGACTCGCCGAAAACCTCGGCCTTCGCATCGGCGACAAGGTCAAGATCCTGATCGCCAATGGCGCGCAGACCCCTTTTGGCGTCACCCCGCGAACCAAGGTCTATCCAATCGTCGCGATCTTCCAGATCGGCATGGCGGAATTCGACAATCTTTTCGTCTATTTGCCCTTGCCGGAAGCGCAGGCCTTCTTCAGCAAGGACAATGAGGCGAGCGTCATCGAGGTCTTCTTGCATAGGCCGGAGGATCTCGACGCCGTGCGCGGCGAAATCGACCAGGCGGTGATGCGGCCGATGATCATGACCGACTGGCGCGAGCGCAACAAAACCTTTTTCGACGCGCTGACCGTCGAGCGCAACGTCATGTTCATCATCCTGACGCTGATCGTGCTCGTCGCCGCGCTCAATATTGTGTCCGGCCTGATCATGCTGGTCAAGGACAAGGGCCATGACATAGCCGTGCTGCGCACGATGGGCGCGACGCGCGGAGGAGATCATGCGCATCTTCCTGATCACCGGCGCCTCGATCGGGGTCGCTGGGACCTTCGCCGGATTTCTTCTTGGCCTGCTTGTGGCGAGCAATGTCGAGGGGGTTCGCCAGATCCTGAACTGGCTTCTCCACGCCAATATATTTCCGGCGGAGATTTACTTCCTTTCGCGCGTTCCAAGCGTGGTCGATCCGCGCGACGTGCTGGCGGTCGTGTCGATGACTCTCGCGCTTTCGGTGCTGGCGACGATCTATCCGTCCTGGCGCGCGGCGAAGCTCGATCCAGTCGAAGCGCTGCGTTACGAATAGCCATGTCCGCTCCCGCGCTGCAGTCTCCAAAGGGTCGTCCGCAGTTATGACCAGGCGGGGTCTCCGCTTGAGATTTTGCGCGGCGCCGATTTTTCTCTCTGGTCTGGCCAGTCGGTCGCGCTGATCGCGCCGTCGGGCGCGGGCAAATCGACGCTTCTCCATATCGCCGGCCTTCTTGAAAAGCCGGATGGCGGAGAAGTCTTCGTCGGGGGCCTCGGCACCACCCATTTGGCCGATGACGCGCGCACCGCCTTGCGCCGCGGCGAGATCGGCTTCGTCTATCAATTCCACCATCTGCTGCCTGAATTCACGGCGCTCGAAAACGTCATGCTGCCGCAGATGATCGGCGGATATTCGCGGCGCGACGCGAAGGAGCGGGCGAGCCAGCTCCTCGATTATCTCGGGCTCGCGGCGCGGGCGAAACATCGGCCGGCGGAGCTTTCCGGCGGCGAGCAGCAGCGCGTCGCGATCGCGCGCGCCGTCGCCAATGGCCCGGGCCTCTTGCTCGCCGACGAACCGACCGGCAATCTCGATCCCAAGACCGCCAATCATGTGTTCGAGGCGCTCGAGGCGATCGTCACGGCGACCGGCCTCGCGACCCTGATCGCCACCCATAACATGGAGCTCGCCGGGCGGATGGATCGGCGCGTGACCTTGCGCGATGGGCTCTTGGTGGAATTAGCTTAAAGAATCGTCAGTGAAACGATCGAGCGGACAGATGCGCGAGGACTGGGGCCGCAATGAGCCTGAGATAGGGCTCGACGGCGCGGCGGTCGAGGGCCTCATGGCCGCCGCTTTTCCCGCCGCGCGCATGATCTATCATAAGCGGGCCAGAGGCGGCTTGACCAATACGAACATTGAGGTCGGCCTATCCGCGCCGCCTTGGCGGGTGAGCTTACGCCTCTACCAAGGCAATCCAAAAGAGGCCGGCAAGGAGGCGGCGCTTAATGCGCTGTTGCTGCGGCGGGGTCTGCCGACCGCCCGCTTCCTTCATTTCGCCAAGACCAATGCGGAGACCGGCGAGCCTTACGCCATCCTTGAATGGGTCGAAGGCGCGCGTCTCGCCAGCGTCAGCCGAGGCCTCGATGAAAAAAGCCAGGCGGCCCTCGGCGCGCGCGTGGGCGAGCTGCTCGCGGGCGTCCATGCGATCCGGTTCCCGGCGCCGGAATTCCTCGACGCCGAGCTTCGCGTTCAGGCGCCGCTCGATTTCAGCCGCGACGCGGTTCTCGTCTTTCTGCGCTCCTGCCTGGAGGGTTTGAGCGCGCGGCTTGGGTCGGAGCTTGCCGCCGCGCTTGTTTCGTTCTTCGCGCGGGAGGGATATCGGCTGGACGCTTGGCTTGACGACGCCCGCCTCGTCCACGCCGATTTCAATGGCTCCAATATTTTGGTTCGCCGCGGCGAAAATCACCGCTGGCGGATCGCGGCGGCGCTTGATTGGGAATTCGCCTTCGCCGGGACGCCTGCGTTTGATTTCGGCAATCTATTGCGCCCGCCGCTTGGCGATAAGGAGGTCTTCATCGCCGCCGTCGCGCAAGCTTACCTCGACGCGGGCGGCGCGCTGCCGGAGGATTGGCGCGCCGCGGCGAAAATCGCCGATCTGATCGCCTGGGCCGATGTTCTGCGGCGCGATTTTGTCGCGCCGGGCTTGATCGCGGACGCCGCCCTCGCCATTCGACGGACGATCAGTTCATCGGGTTAGCCGGACAGCCGTCGAAGGCCGAAACTCTCTTAGAGCATGTTTTTAAAAAAGCTGACCGACTTTTCCGATCAGAACATGCTCCAACTTTTTGAAATGGAGCGAGTTCTTGTCGATTGGATGCTTCCATCCAATCGGAACGCGCTCTAAAGCTCGCGGCCAATGGCGATCGCCGTGATCGGCGTATCGACGGTTTCAAGCGCATCCTTGCGCTTCGGCCGGAATCTGTTCTTCTTGCGGATCGCGGCGGTCAATTGCTTCTCCACCACCGTCACATCGGGAAATTTCGCGATCGTCGCTTTGAACTCGTCATAAAGCTTCTGATAATCGTCGGCGTCCTGCGCCCAATAACGCAATTGCGCGGGAAACACCCGGCCATAGGTCTTGACCAGATGATCGCGGATTTTCGGGTCTTCCGGGACGAGCCAGCGCGGCTCGAACTTGCCATTATCCGTGCTCAGAGCGCGAATCCCGGTTTCGAGCATATAAAAATAACCGTCCGCATTGCCATTGGCGTTGATCGCGACCAGGGCCCCAGTGTCCGGATTGTAAAGATCGTAGCCGGTTTCGACCTCATGCGCCGTGCTTGACGAGAAGACCTCGAAATCGCCGAGATGCGCCTCATCCGTTTCGAGAACTTTCTCGGTCACGGCCTCGATCATCTTGCACGCCTTATCGTAGACGAGGCTGACGCCGACATTGCAATTGACGATCCAGTCGGGAAACGAATTGTCGATGAGCTTGGTCAGACGCGCTTCGACCGGCAAGGCGAAAAACGCTCTGGCGAATTTAATGTCATAGCCTGTGCTCATCGGATTGTCCGGCTCCCTAAAACCAAGCCGCGCGGCGGCGGCCTCTCCGACGGCGATGGAAAGCAAGAACTGAACCATAAAATGGGCCGCCCCGCCCAGCGGCCCTTTGGGTCAGACGCGGGCGATTGTTCCGAAAATAGGCTCGAATTCACGGGCGAGGATCGCGTCGACCTCGGCCATGGTCACGTGGCGGCCGAGATCGACGAGGCTGGTCACGCCCAAATGCGCGGCGGAAACGCCGCAGGGAACAATGCCGGAAAAATGCGCAAGGTCAGGCTCGACATTCAAGGATATTCCGTGGAGCGAGACCCAATGTCTTATCCGCACGCCGATCGCCGCGATCTTGGCTTCGGCGATCTCGCCCTTGATCCCGCGCGGCCGGTCGGGCCGGCGAACCCACACCCCGACGCGATCCTCGCGCCGCTCTCCAGTAATATTGAAAGCCGCGAGGCTCGCGATGATCCAGGCTTCGAGACAAGCCACAAAGGCGCGCACATCCGGCCGGCGACGCTTCAGGTCGAGCATCACATAAGCGACTCTTTGGCCTGGCCCATGATAGGTGAATTGCCCGCCGCGCCCGGTCTTATGGACGGGGAAGCGTGGATCGACGAGGTCTTCGTCGCGCGCGGATGTGCCCGCGGTATAGATTGGCGGATGTTCGACGAGCCAGACCTGCTCCGCCGCCGCGCCAGAACCAATGGCTTGCGCCCGCGCGTCCATGGCGGCGACGGCCTCCTCGTAAGGCGTAAGCTCGGCGGAAACCACCCATTCGATCGGTGGCCCGGGAAGCCTTGGCGACATGACGGCCGCGAGGCTTTCGCGCGTCGTTTTCTCAATTTGACGATGAGCCATCATAGCGCCATGCGCCGGGCGGCGCAGCCTCGCGTGAATTGCTTTGATTTCGCCGCTTGGCCTTGCCACCATCGCGCCGATTTGTTAGACGACGCGCCTGCCTCGGCGGTCGCCTCGCGCGCGCCGGACGATGTTTGCGGCCATGGCGGAATTGGTAGACGCGCTAGCTTGAGGTGCTAGTTGGGCAACCAGTGGAGGTTCGAATCCTCTGGCCGCACCATTTCTCACAATCGCAATTTTGCGCGCCTCGCCCTGACGAAGCGGTCCTTGCGCTTATTTTGCGGGCGTTGGCGCGGCCTCGGGCATGATCTCTTTGCTTTTCCGGTTGCGGGCTCCGCGCGCGTCTTTCGCAAATACATTGGCGATGATTTTGTCGGTCTCTGACGTCCAGCCTGGGGCGCCGGCGCGTAACGGCGGCGGCTCGGCGCCCGGCGCGACATGCACGATCTTGAAGCCGCGCTGCTTCAATTCGTGCAAAAGCGCCGGCAGCATGGCCGCTGTCTGCGCCTTGGTGTCGTGGAAGAGCAGAATGCCGCGGCGCTCCTTCTCGAGCCGGGCGAGAACCAAGGCGAGCTGCGCGTCCGGCGTCATGGTCTCCCAGTCCGAGGCCCAGAGGTCGGCGCCGAATACCGCGATATTTTTCGACGAAAGCCACTCGACAAGCGCCGGCGAGTCGGCGAAGCCCGGGAATCTGAAAAAAGGCGTCCTTGGAACCGCTCCGGCGGCGCCATAGGCGGCGTGGTCGTCGGCCGCGAAACCTTTCTCGATTTCTTCCCGCGCCGCTTTTTCGCTCAAGCGCCGCAGCGTCGCCGGCGGATGCGAGAATGTATGATGTCCGACCGTGTGGCCTTCGGCGATTTCGCGCCGCACCAGCGCCGGCAGGGCCGCGGCGTTGCGTCCGACCAGAAAAAACGTCGCCTTGACGCATTCCTTCGCCAGCGCGTCAAGCACCTTTCCCGTCGTCGGCGCCGCCGGTCCATCGTCAAAGGTGAGCACCACCTCATGGTCCTCAAGCGCCAAGCTGCGCGGATAAGTCTTTAACCCGACCTGCCAACCGCCTTGCGCGCTAAGCGCCAAGGTCCGGCTCACGCCCAAGGCTTCCGGCGGGCACGCGGCCGAACGCGCGACGCCCGGGCCAAGCGGCATGGCCAAGGCGGGGAAGGTCATCGCCGACATGAGGGTCGTGAGCACGCGCTTTTCCTTCATCGGACGCCTCCCGCATCCTTCGTCCGCGCGCCGAGACGGCCGAAAGAAAATAGTCCAAGAAAAATAGCCCGGGACAAGAAGGCCAAGACGCTTTCACGTTTCCCTCGGCGGCGAAAGCGCTCTATGAACCGAGCTGTTCGAGGCGAGGCTCGCATGCGCCCATGGCTAATATAAAAGACGACTATGACGTCGCGACGGCGCATCCGGATAGGCTCCCCGGAGACGTCGCCTCGATCTATGACGAAGATGGTGCGATCGAGCCAACTTTCCTCCTAAATGTAGCCGGGGCGGTCGGCTCGGGCAATGGCGACCTCGTGCGCCAACTTGCGGGCGACCTGCATGAAGCGGACCTCGGCGCGCTAACCGCGGCGCTTGAGCCCGATCAGCGCGCCGAGTTCATCAGGCTGATGGGACGCGACTTCGATTTCGCCGCCCTCACCGAGATGGACCACCATATCCGCGACGAAATTCTCGCGGAGCTGCCGAATGAGACCGTCGCCGAAGGCGTCCGCGAACTGGAGAGCGACGACGCCGTCGCCATTCTCGAAGACCTCGACGCCGAGGATCAAGCCGAGATTCTCGAGGCGCTCCCGGCGATCGACAGGGCGCAGCTGCGGCGCTCGCTCGACTATCCGGATTATTCCGCTGGTCGCCTCATGCAGACGACATTCGTCACCGCGCCGCCGTTCTGGACCGCGGGGCAGGCGATCGACGTCATGCGCGACGCCGACGAGGAGAACCTGCCGGACTCCTTCTTCGAGATCTTCATTGTCGATCCGGCGCATCGGCTTCTTGGCAATATTTTCCTCGACACTTTGCTGCGGGCAAAAAGCGCGGCGCGGCTTGACGAGATCATGTGCGCCGACCGCCGCAGGGTCGAGGCGACGGACGATCGCGACGAAGTCGCGCGCGTCTTCCAGCGCTATAATCTCGTTTCGGTTCCGGTCGTCGACGAGGCCGAGCGCTTGGTCGGGGTGATCACGATTGACGATATTGTGGACGTCATCCAGGAGGAGGCCGACGCCGAGGTGAAGGCGCTCGGCGGCGTGTCCGAGAATGAAGAATTGTCGGATTCGGTCTGGTGGACGACGAAGAGCCGCTTCCTGTGGCTCTTCGTCAATCTGATCACGGCCTTCATTGCCTCGTCCGTGCTGGGTCTCTTTGAGGGGTCCTTGCAGAAAATGGTGGCGCTCGCCGTGCTCGCGCCAATCGTCGCGAGCCAGGGCGGCAATGCGGCGACCCAGACGATGACGGTCGCGGTGCGCGCGCTCGCGACGCGGGAGCTGTCGCGCGCGAACGCGCTGCGGGTGATCTTGCGCGAACTCTTCGTCGGCGCCTTGAATGGCGCGGCGTTCGGCCTCATTACCGGAATGGTCGCGGGCGTATGGTTCGGGTTGGCCGGGCTCGGCGTCGTGATCGCGCTCGCCATGCTGACCAATCTCGTCGCCGGCGCGCTCGGCGGTATCTTGATCCCGCAAGTGCTCGATCGCCTCGACATAGATCCCGCCGTGTCGTCGAGCGCCTTCGTCACCACGGTCACGGATGTGGTCGGCTATGCGTCGTTTTTGGGGATCGCCACGCTCTGGTTTGGGCTGGGGTGAAGGCGGAGCATGTTCTTAAAAAAGTTGATCGACTTTTCCGCGACATGCTCTACTGCGGGTTTTCCAGGCTGAACGTTTCGGTGACCTCGTCATAGGCGAAAAGCTCGCCATAGCGGCCCCAGTTGACGACGCTTTTCAAGGTGCGCTCGGCGTATTCGTCTGACATGTAATCCTCGAGCTCTTCGAGGAAGCGGACCGAGCGGGCGGTATGGGTGGGGCGGTCGTCAAGCACCAGCTTGATTCGCGCGGCGAGCGGCACATAGGCGCGAAGATGGTCGCCGAACAGCTTCTTGCGCACGTCGACCTCGGCGTCGGCGAAGCGAAGCCCGGCGGGCGTCAATTTAATGTCGCCTTCCTCGATTTCGGCGAAACGCAGGAGTTGCAAGGTTTCGCCGACCGGGAAAAGTTCGTCGATCTCCATCTGAAGGCTGTCGGCCAAGGCCGGAAGATCGGCGCGGCCATGATAAGGCTCGGCGGCGATCTCCTCGATCATGCCGGCGAGCGTGTTGGTTGAGACCTGCGGCAAGGCCATGGCGAAGCCGAGGCCGGGGAAGGCGCCGTCCCGGCCGGGGCCGGCCGGCTCGGGCCGCTTGGTCATCAAGGCGTAGATCTTATCGACCAATTGGCGGAATTCGGGATCGAGCCGATTGCGCGGATGCTGCAGGCCGACGTGAATTTCCGCGGCGACGCGGCCTGGATTTGACGCAAGCACGATGATGCGGTTGCACATCAGCACCGCCTCTTCGATGTTATGCGTCACCATGAGGATCGCCTTGATCGGCATGCGGCCTTCGACCCAGAGGTCGAGAAGGTCGGTGCGCAGCGTTTCGGCGGTGAGCACGTCGAGCGCGGAGAAGGGTTCGTCCATGAGCAGAATATTGGGATGAACGACAAGCGCGCGGGCGAAGCCGACGCGCTGGCGCATGCCACCCGACAATTCCTTCGGGAAGGCGGATTCGAACCCATCGAGCCCGATGAGGTCGATCGCCTTCAAGGCCCGCCGGCGCGCGTCCGCCCGCGGGACTTTTTTCGCGCGCAGACCGAGCTCGACATTGGCGAGCACGGAGAGCCAGGGAAACAGCGCGAAGCTTTGAAACACCATGGCGACGCCGTCGACCGGGCCGTTGACGGGTTGGCCGAGATAATCCACCTCGCCGTCGGACGCTTTCGCGAGGCCGGAGACGATGCGCAAGAGCGAGGACTTGCCGCAGCCTGAGCGTCCGAGCAGGCCGACGATCTCGTTTTCGTTCAAGGTGAGCGAGACTTTATCGAGCACCGCCGGCCCTTGCTCGCCCGATCCGGTTTGGTAGTGCTGGCAGACGTCCGTCACCTGGAGCAGGGGCTTCTTGGGGGCGGGCGAGGTCCGCGCATTGACGTCGAGCATGAAACTACCTCAATCAAGCCGCAGGCGCCGTTCGGCCAAGCCGAAAAGCGGTCGCCACAGCAGGCGGTTGAACATTATGACGAAGATCGACATCACGGCGACGCCGAGCACGATCTTGGGAAAATCGCCATCAGCGGTCGCCTCGGCGATATAGGCGCCGATCCCATGCGCAGAAATCGTCTGATCGCCCCATTTGACATATTCGGCGACGATCGCCGCGTTCCAGGATCCGCCGGAGGCGGTCAGCGCGCCGGTGACGTAATAGGGAAAGATGCCTGGAATGATGACGCTCTTCCACCAATCCCAGCCATGAATGCGAAAATTCGCCGCGGCTTCCTTGAGATCGTTCGGGAAAGCGGAGGCGCCGGCGACGACGTTGAAGAGAATGTACCATTGCGTGCCGAACACGATCAAAAAGCTCAGCCAAATGTCCGGGTTGAGCGAGAAGCGCACGATCAGGACGACCACGACCGGAAAAATGACATTGGCCGGAAAGGCGGCGAGGAATTGCGCGAGCGGCTGGATTTTCTCGGCGAGCGCGGGCCGGAGGCCGATCCATACGCCGACCGGGACCCAGACCAGCGTTGCGAGGGCCATGAGCACGATCACCCGGAGCATGGTGATGAGCGTGAGCAAGATCGCCTGCCGGAGATCGATCCAAGACAAAGTCTGGCGCACATAATCAACGATGAGCCATGTGGCCCATAGCGTGACGAGCCCGACAAGGAGCAGCCACAGCGCGTCGATCAACCGGCTGACGCCCCGGCTTTCCGGCCAAGGAGCGGCCACGCCGGCGGGCCATTTCGGCAATTCTAGGCGCCAGAGCGCGATGCTTTGGAACAGCTGTCCCGGCCCGCGCAGGGCGCCGCGCAGCCATTGGGTGCGGGTGAAAATCTGCGTCACCCAGGATCTTTCCTTGGTCTGGCTCGCCGTGAGCTCGACCCGAAACCGCGATCCGAAAACGACAAGCGGGCGGAACAACAATTGATCATAGGCTATGATCACGACGAGCATCGCAAGGATCGCGGCGACGACGGCGGCTATGCTTTTTTGCTCGATGGCGAGGGCGAGATAGGCTCCAATCCCGGGCAGCTTGACCGTCGTGTCGCCAACCGCGATCGCCTCGGAGGCGACGACGAAAAACCAGCCGCCGGACATTGACATCATCATGTTCCAGATGAGGCCAGGCATGGCGAAAGGCGCCTCCAGCTGCCAGAATTTCTGCCATCCGGATAGCTGGAACCCGCGCGCGACTTCGGTGAGGTCGCGCGGCACACCGCGCAGCGACTGGTGGAAGGAAAAGGCCATGTTCCAGGCCTGCGAGGTGAAGATCGCGAAGACGGCGGCGCATTCGGCGCCCAGGATCGAGCCGGGGAAAAGTCCCAGGAAGAAGGTCACTGTGAAGGAGAGAAAGCCGAGAATCGGCACCGACTGCAGGACGTCCAGAATTGGGATCAGGATCATCTCGGCGCGGCGGCTCTTCGCCGCCAGCGTCGCATAAGTGAATGTAAAGAGCAGGGAAGCGGCGATCGCGGCGAACATCCGCAAGGTGGTGCGCAGCGCGTAATAGGGCAGGTTCCAATAGTCGAGCGAATCGACGGTCGACTCGGGCGCTTCGAGCGGCAGGGTCAGCCCGCCAGAAATATGGGACAGCGCGATGAATCCGGCGAAAATCAGCGCAAGGGCGAGCAGGTCATATTGATTGGGAAGCGCCTTCCGGCCAAGCGAGGCGAAGGCGACGAACCGAGGCAGCATGGAAGCCTTTCACTGGTCGTTTGACGAAGCTCGGGAGGACGCCGAATGGGCGAGTGCGCGGCCCGGCCGGTTGCTTCATCCCTTTTTATCGCGGCGGATGAGGAATAGATGACCACAGGCGGATTCGGAGGCGGCTTCGCCTCGTCCTTCGCCCATGAGCGTCGAGCCTTATGAGCGCGCGGAACTCCTCTGTCCAGGCCGTCCAGGTTCAGAGCGGTTCACGCTCCTATGGGATCGTCTGACGATAAAGCGATGCGCGCCGGTTCAAAGTGGAGCAGCATGATCTTTTGAACCATTGGTTAGTTTTCATGGCGGGCTCTCAAAAAAAGCGCGAGTTTCTAAGAACATGCTTAAGTGGGCTGCATGTCCAAGAGGAAGGGCTCCGAACCGGAGGATGGCGCGGCAAAACCACGGTCTCGAATCACCGGCCCGAACGCCCTTGCGCTGCCTGATTCGGGGACTGCCGCTTTTTAGACGTGTTAACGCCCTATTACCGCCTTTGGCGTAAGTTGGTTTAAATCATAGTCCAGGCTGTCGAACCATGTCGCGCTTACTCCATTCGCTTTTCGCGCTCGCCCTCACGCTTCTGGTCGCCGGATGCGCCGGCGGCGGCATTGTCGACGACGCGCTGCCGCGCCCGATGGATTACGAAGTCCATGGCATCGACGTCTCGAAATATCAGGGCGACATTGATTGGGACAGCGTGCGCGAGTTGGGCGTGCGCTTCGCTTGGATCAAGGCGACCGAAGGCGGCGACCACGTCGACGATAAATTCGCCCGCAATTGGGTCGCCGCCAAGGCCGCCGGCGTCCCGCGCGGGGCTTATCACTTCGCCTATTGGTGCCGGCCGGCGGAGGAGCAGGCGGCGTGGTTCACCGCCAATGTGCCGGCCGATCCAGACGCCTTGCCGCCAGTTCTGGACGTCGAATGGAACGGTCAGTCGAAGACCTGCGCCAAGCGCGTGCCGCGCGAGGTCGCCATCGCGCAAATGAAAATCATCCTTGCCGCGATGGAGCGCGCCTATGGCAAGAAGCCGGTCATCTATACGGCGGTCGATTTCCACCGCGACATCATGCAAGGCGAATTCACGGATTATTCGATCTGGGTCCGCAGCGTGAAATGCCATCCTTCGGTGAAATATGGGGCGCGGCAATGGCGTTTCTGGCAGCATACCGCCGAGGGCCACGTGCCCGGCATTCGCGGCTATGTCGATCGCAACGCCTTCAACGGCACCGCGAAAGAATGGCAGGCCTGGCTCGCCGGGGTCACCTCGTCCAGTTCGCGGGCCGAGGCGCCTGTGGCGGGGGTCTCAACTCAAGCGCGGCTTTGATTCGAAAGGCCGCGACGCGGCGCCTTTTTCAATAGCCTCAAATAAGATGCAATAGTTCCAAACAAGAAAGGCCGCCCTTGGAGGCGGCCTTTCCATTGTCGGACCGCGGTCCGCAATCCCGGATTTCCCTCAGGAGGCGAACGCCTCGAAGACGTGAACCCAGGTCAAGGCCCGCAGCGTGAGACAATGAGACACTGGATCACCTCCTTTCAATTGTTGAAGATGAAACATTATAGACGCGGGCGAGGCTCTTGCAAATGATCTTCGCCTCCAAGCCGACCCTCGTCGGCGTCATATCATGTCCGCTGCGGTTCAAATGGCGGCAATTCGGGAAGCCGGTGAGAAATTAAAAGCGGGCGCCCACGGCCCGGAGCCCTCAGTCCGGCTCAAGCGAAATCATCTTCCAGACATAAAGCGCCGCGCCGAGGTTCAAGACGCCGAGCGCGGCGAGGAGAACCGGCTCGGATAGGCCAATGCCGCGGCTTTGCAAACCGGCGGTGAGAAGCACGCCCGCGACAATGAAGGCGGAGTTGAGGATATTGACGCCGCCGACGACGCGGGCGCGCATATGCTTGGCCGCGTCGGCCTGAATCGCGGAAAACAAGGGCACGACGAAGAGCCCGCCGGCGGCGGCGAGGCCGGCCACGTCGCAGGCGATGCGGACGCCAATCATCGAACTCAGAAATGTTGGAATATCGACTTCCGTCGTCGCCGTCGGGAGGCTCCAGGTCGCCGCGCCGAGATCAATCAGGAATCCGGCCATGCCGAGCGCGGCGAGCGGAGCCGGCGCGAGCAAAATTCGCCCGCGCGCGATGATCGCCGCGGCGACCGAGCCGACGCCGATGCCGAGCGCGAAAAAGGCGCTGATTGCTGTTTCGACGCCAATGCCACCTCCGCTCTTGTTGCGGATGACGACCGGCACGAGCGAAAGAGTCACGGCGCCGGTCATCCAGAACCAGGACACCGCCAGGCTTCGGCTCCAAAGGCGATGGTCTCCCTTGACCTCGCGCAACAGGTCTCGAGTCGAGGCGAGCACATTGGGATTGACGCGCAGCTCCGGCGCGGCGCGCCCGGTCAAGGGAATGAACAAACTCGCGGCCCAGCAGGCGAGCGCGATCGCCATCAGCTGCGCCATGGTTCCTTCGGGTGTGCGTCCCACCGCCGACAGTCCGCCGGCGATCAACCCGAGAAAAATGGCGATGAATGTCGCGGCCTCGACCAGCGCATTGCCGGCGACGAGTTCATGTCGTTCGAGAAGATCGGGCAAAATGCCGTATTTGATGGGGCCGAACAGGGCCGAAATCACGCCGAGCCCGAACAAGGCCGTGTAAAGCAGCGGCAAGGAGGCCTGCCAAAGTCCGATGGCGGCGACGAGTTGCACCAGGATTTCAGCGAATTTCAAGCGCTTCGCGAGCCGCGCTTTGTCTTGCGCGTCGGCCATTTCGCCGCCGAGGCCGGAAAGGCAGAGCGAGGGCAGCATGAAGATCCCGACCGCGAGCGTGATCAGCGGCCCGGCGTCCGCTTCGCCGAGCCTGAAAAGGATCAGCATGGCGAGCATGTTGCGGACGAAATTATCGTTGAAGACTGAAAAGAACTGACACCAGAACAAGGGCGCGAAGCGCCACGTCCGCAAAAGGCCGATGAGCATGGGCAAGGCCGCCGAGGGCGCGGCGAGACCGGGGCGCGGGCTCATGCGAGCAGCGGCTCGGCGTGCCCGACTATTCGAACGATCGTCGCGAAGTCGCCGCGCATTTTGCGCTCGAGTTCGTCGACGCGGTCATGAACCTCGTCGACGCTGAGTTCGGGATTGACGCGGCAATGATAATTCACGACCAACCCGGCCGGCGTCTCCCTGACCCTCACATTATGGATGTCTTGGATCGCGCCGGTTTCGGGCGCGATTCGTGCGAGCGCCCTGGCGATGTCGGCTTGGGTCGCGGGCGAAGCGTCGCGGCCTTGCAGCTGGCGCGGCTCTTGTGGCTCGATATGAGTCTCGACTTCGATGTCATAGCCGAGTTCCCGCCGGATCTGGCGTTCGAGTCCCGACACGATCTCATGCGCATTGCCATGCGCCATGCGGCCGTCGAGCTCGATGTCGAAGCTGATCGAAGTCTTTCCATCGATTTCTTGCAGAGTGACATGATGGACCTGAACGCGACGCGCCGCCGCGATCAGGGAAACCCGTTCGAGAATGGTTTCATCATCGAGCGCGATCGGCTGCGTCGCGACGGTGAGAGCCACTTCGGGTCGCCGCGCGGCGATCGCCGCCGCGACATTCGCCTTGATCGCCGCGGCTTTTTCTTGCGGCAGGGTTCGCGCCACCGCGATCGTGATGTCGCCGATCACATCCGCGCCGGCCGGACGCAGCCGCGCCATGGTGACGCCGATCACGCCTGGCACCGCGCGCACAATGGATGTGATCTCCTCGGCGAGGCCTTTCGGCGCCGCGTCGGTCAAAGTATCGACCGTGCGCCGGCCGATCCGATAACCGGCGATCGCCACGAAGGCTGCGACCCCGAGAGCGGCCACGGCGTCGCCTTGCGGATAGCCGTAATGCGCCGCGGTGAGCCCGGCGAGCGCCAGGGCCGAGCTCACGATATCGCTGGAGAAATGCAGGGCGTCGGCGGCGAGCGCTTCGCTTCGCGTCGCCTCGGCGATCCTCCGCAGTGAGCGCCAGCGCACGAGATCGATGAGGATCGAGACGATCAAGACGCCAAAGGCGAGGGCGCTGGCCTCGATTTCGACGTCGTCGCTTGCGAGCCGGCGGATGCCTTCGACAAGAATATAGACCGCGAGGCCGAACAAGAAGCCGGTCTCGACCAGAGCCGCCAAGGCCTCGACTTTGCCATGACCGTAATGATGATCCTCGTCGGCCGGCTTATGCGCAATTCGTAGCGCGAAATAGGTGAGAGCCGTCGACGCTATGTCGGCGAGATTGTGCCCGGCTTCGGAGAGAATCGCGAGCGAGCCGGAGGCGAGGCCGGCGACAAGCTTGCCGAGGGTCAAAACCGAGCTCGCCGCGATTGAGGCGAGCGCCGCCCTCTCCTTCAGTCGATTGGCTTCGATCATCGCCCATTTCCGTTCGTGCGCCGAAAGCCTCCGCTCGAATGGCGCGGAATTGGCCCGCATGGATGTAGCAGAGCCGTGCAAGGGGCGCCAATATACCGTCCAGCGCTGCGGCCAAGACCGCGTTCATATGCTATATATCGTGCAAAAATGGTCTCCCGCCTCCATTTTGGCGGCGGTTGATCGATTGGCGTCGCCGCGGGATCGCGGCAAACGCCTTCAATGGGAGCGAACATGGAATATCTGCACACGATGGTCCGCGTCGCGGATCTCGCGCAATCGCTCGAGTTCTATGGCGACAAGCTCGGCCTTGTCGAGGTCAGGCGCATCGAGAATGAAACCGGCCACTACACTTTAGTCTATCTGGCCGCGCCCGGCGACGTCGATCGCGCCATGAAATTCAAAACCCCGCTGCTCGAATTGACCTATAATTGGGATGGCGAGGTCTATGGCGGCGGGCGCAATTTCGGCCATCTCGCCTTCGCCGTCGAGGATATTTACGCGACCTGCGACAAGCTCCGGAAGGCCGGCGTGACCATTAATCGGCCGCCGCGCGACGGCGCCATGGCTTTCATCCGCTCGCCGGACAATATTTCGATCGAGCTTTTGCAGAAGGGCGCGCCAAAGCCGAAACAGGAGCCCTGGGCGTCCATGCCCAATATTGGGGTCTGGTGAGGATTTGGGCGCCTGCCTCTGCGTTGGAGAACTAGCTATGGCCGCATCCGCGACCCAGTCCGCCGAAGGTTTTCCCCGCCGCGCGTTCACGGCGGACGAAGTTTTGCGCATGCAGGAGATCGGCCTTCTCGACGAGGATGAGCGCTTCGAATTGATCGAGGGGGAGATCGTCCTCATGCAGGCGAAGAATTATTCGCATGAGCGGATCAAGCTGGCCTTGATCCGCGCCCTGTCGCGCGCGCTCCCGGATTCGCTTCAGCTTGGCGTCGAGACGAGCCTCTATTTGTCGAATGTCACCATTTTCGAGCCGGATCTGTCGGTCTTTCCAATGATGGACACGACCAAGGCGCGGGGCCCCGACGTGCTGCTCGCCATCGAGGTGGCGGATACGACGCTGGCGAAGGATCTGCGCTTGAAAGCTGGAATCTACGCCAAATATGGCGTGCGCGAACTCTGGGTGATCGACGCCATTGGGCTCGAGACCCATGTCCATCGCGATCCGGCCGAGGGGCGATGGCGCGAGACCGGGATTCTTGGCGCCAATGACCCGCTGACGCATTGGAGCGCGCCGGGCTTCGCGATGAAGCTCAGCGAAATATGACCTTCTCTACGCCGGCCCGTCCTTTTGCTGATAGCCCAGCCGTCCGTTCAACAGTTCGATAAGCCGCGCCGCCGCGTCGGGGATGATTGTTCCGGGCGGAAAAATCGCCGCGGCGCCCGCTTCGTCCAGCGCGGCGAAATCCTGCTTCGGGATGACGCCGCCGACCACGATCATGATGTCGGGGCGCCCCTCGCGCATAAGGGCGTCGCGCAATTGCGGAACCAGGGTCAGGTGACCAGCGGCGAGCGACGAAACGCCGACGATATGAACATTGGATTCGATCGCCTGGCGGGCGACTTCCTCGGGCGTCGCGAACAGAGGCCCGATCAGGGTCTCGAAGCCGAAATCGCCAAGCGCCGAGGCCACCACCTGCTGGCCGCGATCATGCCCATCCTGGCCGATCTTGGCGACGAGGATGCGCGGCGCGCGGCCATCATTCGCGGCGAAATCCTCGACCAATCCCTTGACGCGCGCGATCGCCGGCGAATTCGGGCCAGCCTCCCGCGCATAAACGCCGGCGACGGCTTTAGCCTCGCCGCGATGGCGGCCGAAGATTTTTTCGAGCGCGTAGGAAATTTCGCCGACCGTCGCCTTGGCCCGGGCTGCGTCTATGGCGAGCTCCACCAGATTGGCGGCGCTTTTGGCGCCTTCGGTCAAGGCGTCGAGCTTTTTGGCGACAAGCGCAGCGTCGCGCTCCGACTTCAACCGTTCAAGCTTGGCGATCTGCTCGGCCCGCACAGCCGCTGGATCGACCTTCAATATCTCGACCGGCGCTTCCTGCTCCAGCTTGAACGCATTGACGCCGATGACTGTCTGAGCGCCGCTGTCGATGCGGGCCTGCGTTCTCGCCGCCGCCTCTTCGATGCGGCGTTTCGGAACGCCGGCCTCGATCGCCTTCGCCATGCCTCCATTCGCGTCGATCTCGGCGATATGCGCCAAGACACGCCGCGCGAGTTCGGCGGTCAGGCGCTCCACATAGAAGGAGCCGCCCCAGGGGTCGATGATGCGCGTCGCGCCGCTTTCCTGCTGCAGGAAAAGCTGGGTGTTGCGGGCGATTCGGGCCGAGAAATCGGACGGCAACGCCAGCGCCTCGTCGAAGGCGTTCGTGTGCAAGGATTGGGTCTGGCCTGCGGCCGCGGCCATCGCCTCGATCTGCGTACGCATGATATTGTTGAAAGGGTCTTGCGCCGTGAGCGACCAGCCGGATGTTTGCGCATGGGTGCGCAGGACGAGGGACTTTTCCGATCGCGGGTTGAAGCGCTTCACGAGCTTCGCCCATATCAGGCGCGCGGCGCGCAGCTTGGCGACCTCCATGAAGAAATTCATCGAGGCCGCAAAGAAAAACGACAGTCTCGGCGCGAACTCATCGATGTCGAGGCCGGCGCTCAGTCCGGCGCGGATATATTCGACGCCATCGGCCAGCGTATAGGCGAGTTCGAGATCGGCGGAGGCGCCGGCCTCTTGCATATGATAGCCGGAGATCGAAATGGGATTGAACTTCGGCATATTTTTCGCGCAAAAGGCGAAAATGTCGGAGGTGATGCGCAGCGACGCCTCGGGCGGATAGATATAGGTGTTGCGCACCATGAATTCCTTGAGAATGTCGTTCTGGATCGTGCCGGCGAGTTTGGCCAAGGGCGCGCCCTGCTCCTCGGCGGCGACGATGTAAAGCGCCAGCGCGGGAAGGACCGCGCCATTCATCGTCATCGACACCGATATGTCTTGCAGCGGAATGCCGGAGAAAAGCGTCCGCATGTCCATGATCGAGTCGATTGCGACGCCAGCCATCCCGACGTCGGCGGCGACGCGCGGATGATCCAAATCATAGCCGCGGTGCGTGGGAAGATCGAAGGCGATCGAAAGCCCTTTTTGCCCGGCGGCGAGATTGCGGCGGTAGAAGGCGTTGGAGGCTTCCGGCGTGGAGAAGCCGGCGTATTGGCGGATGGTCCATGGCCGCTCGACATACATCGTGGCGTAGGGGCCGCGAAGAAAAGGGGCGAGGCCTGGGAATGTGTCGAGCCAGTCTAGCCCTTCAAGGTCCGCTGCGCGGTAAATAGGCTTCACCGCGACGCCTTCGGGCGTCGCCCAGTCCTCGCCCGAGATCGCGTCCGCCTCGAATTGCGTTGGCGCGAAGGCGAGCTCGGAAAAATCGGGAATGCGGCTCAAAGGACGCGCCCTCGCCGGATAAGCCAAGAGGCGCCGAATATAGGGCGCCGTCTCTTCGGGGCCATGGCCGCCGCGCGGCCACATGCTCCGGCGCTTTGGGATCGTGCCCGGTCTTCGATCGCGTGAGTTCACGCGATCAAGAAGCGCTTTCGCGTGGATCGGTCGCGCTTAGGCTATCCGCAAATTTGCAAGCTTGGACGTTTTTAGCCTTGTCGGGCGGCGCGCCAGGAACCGCCGCATTGCAGGGTCGGCGAGGACCATGTGCCGGATCCGGCGCTGCCTTTGACCTTGCCCGCGACATGCGCGACATTGTTGTCGCGGCGAAAGGCGACGGAGACGATTCCGCGTTGGTCGATTTGACCCGTGGCTTGCATGATCGCATCGCTCGGCGAGCTGATTCGGCCGCCCGACACGGAAATCGTCCAATGATAGGTTCTGTCGCAGGAGCCCTGCTCGGTGAGGATGTCGACGGCATAGACCCCATCGTGATTTTCGATGGCCGCGGTCCTCTCGCCTGCATAGGCCGCAGCCGGCAAGAGACTCGCAGCGGCGAGCCCGGCGGCCAAAAGACGTGAATATCTAACTGACCTCATTCTGATTTTTCCTTTCGGCCCTTGCGGCGCTAGAGGGTTTTTTGTTTAAGTTGACGCATCGGATCGAAAAAAGGATTCGTCCAAATTCCAAAGCGTCGGAGCATGCTCCCAAGCATCGTCTCGCGAAGCGGCGCGCTATCCGCGCATCAGGAATTCCGCCAAGCAAATGATGCGATACTGCTAAGCTTCGCATGAAGCCGTAAAGCATGCTTAAGCATTTTTGGGCCGTGTGGCAAATAGTGGCGCGGCTTTACGCTGCTGATGACGCCTGAAGATTGTTCAGTCGTCAGCAACAGCAGTAGCGAGCGCGCGCGCGATACTCGCCAGCGCATCGCATCCCGGATAGAGGAATTCGGCCACTCCGGCCTCGCGCAAAGCGGCTTCCGTCTCGCCAGGCGGAGCGGCGAGGCAAACGCGTCTGGCGTCGGCCGCGACCAGCGCGCGGGCGAATGCGATGAGCATGTCCGCTGGAGTTGCGTCGGACGCGCAGATACAGGCAATTCGACAATCGGCGCGGCGGAACGCCGAGGCGGCTTCCGCCGCGCTCTCGAAGTCGGCGCCGCTCAAAGCCTCCAAACCCGCCGCCGCGAAAAGGGTTTGGACGAAGATCGCGCGCGGCCCGAAGTCCGCGACGGACCCGAGATTGACGAGGAAGAATCTTGGCCATGCGCCGGTCCGGGCGCGCTCGGCTTCTGCGGCCGAGCGCAGATTTTCAAAGGGCTCGGCGTCGCGATGCGAGGGCAGGGGCGCGTATTGGCGCGCCGCCGGCGCAGTAGCCTTTTCGCTTGGGGCGGGGGCCAGCACGGCGACCGGCGCTTCGGCGAGGTCTGGGAAGTCGCTTGTTCCGATGAGGGGCGGGGCGCGATGGGCGATCGCCCATCGCCTCGCCGCGGCCGTCGCCGCGATTTCTTCTTGCAGCAAGCCGCTTTCAAGACATTTGACCATTCCGCCGGATTTTTCCAGCCGCTGAAACAGCGCCCAGGCGCGCGCGCAGAGCGCCTCGGTCAGCGCCTCGAAACCGCCTGCGCCGGCGACGGGATCCGCGACCTTCGCGAGATTGGCCTCATGAATGAGCAACAATTGCGTATTGCGCGCGATGCGCCGGGCGAAATCATCGGGCAGGCCGAGGGCGAGAGTAAAAGAAAGAATGGCGATCGCGTCCGCCCCGCCGAGGCCGGCTGAAAACGCGGCTGTCGTCGCGCGGAGGATATTTGTCCAAGGATCAGGCTTGGTCATCATCCTGAACGCGGTTTCGGCATGGAGCCGAACGGGCTTTGGCGCAAGGCCGCAGAGCGCCTCGACCCGCGCCCAGAGGCGGCGAAGGGCGCGGAATTTGGCGAGCGTCAGAAATTCATCGGCGTCGGCAGCGAGAAGAAAGGCGATTTCATCGCGCGCCTCTTGCAGCGAAAGGCCGGAGGCTTCGAGATGGCGAAGATAGGCGACGCCGGTCGCGAGCAGTGCGGCGAGTTCCTGCGCTTCGCCGGCGCCGGCTTCGTGATAGGGACGCCCGTCCGCGATCATGAGCCGCCCGACGAAGCCGGCGTCGCGCAGGGCTTTGCTCGCATCGGCCGTTTCGGGCGCGAATTCGGCGCGTGCGCCGGTGCGCGCCGAATGTCCGATCGGATCATGGCCGAAGTCAATGTCGAGCGCGGCGGCGGTCAGACGCCGTCGCCGCGCGAGCGCCGTGAAAAGCCGCGCGATCTCAAGGGCCCGCCCGCCCGCGTCGAGTCGGAGCGGGACGAGGTCGATGTCGATTTCAGAGAGGGCGATGTCGAGATCGCCTTCATTGGCGATTGCGACGCCGAAGCCGCGCGCCGTTGGCGTTTGTGCGATGGCCAGGGTCAGCGCGTCGGCGCCATTCTCGAGATCGGCCCGCGCCATCCGATTGGCGGCCAAGACTTCGGGATGATCCATTCTTTGCGAAATTCGCCAAGCGCCTGGCTTCTGGCGCAACGGACGCGGCGCGTCGCCAGCCGCGCGCGCATAGAGCGGCTCGATCCGCAACCCGTCCGGCGTCGTCGCCGCGAGCGTCTCGAAGCCGCGGCTCCCGAGCGCGCGCAGGACGCGCGCGCGCCAGCCAGTCTCGTCGGCGACCGGGAGCGAGTCCGCAAATTCAAACTCCGGGACGCTCATTCGCGCTTGCGCTCCATTTTTATGGCCAGTTCATTTGGCGCGCCGCCGAAAGCCCAATTCATCATTCGGCGAGATCGAGAAAGCAACGGCCTTGGCGATCCTCGGTTTCGACGATCCAGATATCGGGGTCGAAGCGGATTTCGCGGGCGAGCTTCAGCTCGGCCTCAGTTAAATCGATCCAGGGCTCGCGGTGCAGCCTCGCGAAAAACCGGTCTTGGCCCTGATTCTCTTGACCCGGCTTCGCCTCGCTTGGCGGCGCGGGGCCGAACAAGGCGGCGGCGCCGTCGAGGCGGTCGATCTTGACGAAGATCGCGCCGGCCTCGGCGGCCCCGCGTCGGCGCAGGACCGCATAGGCGCCTTCGTGAGCGCAGCGTCGCAGATAGGCGGCCACCCAGATATCGGCGCGTAGCCGCATGATTGCTTCCGTTCTAACTGAGATCTGCAGCGTATTCGCCCGCGCGGCGAAAGCCAGCCGGATTTCATTCCTAATCTTCCATGGCAATGCCGGCTTCAAGCAAAGCCAAGCGGCGGCGCAGCCTTTCGAGATCCTCTGCCTGGAGCCGTTCGGCGCAGCCAGCGATCAATCGTTTCCCACGATCGAGCAAGTCGCGCCGGATCGCGGGCTCGTCGATGGTGCTCGCGATATCCGCCAACGCGCGCATTAGCCGGAGGCTGACCGCGGCGTCGGCGGTGGCGTAATGGCGGATTTGCTCGAAGGCTAAATCGAGCAGCCCCCTAAAACTAATCCAGGGGATGACGACGCGCAGGACGTGCGGCGGATCGTAGAAATAGCTTCGCGGCGGGGCGCGGCCGATGCAGCGGATCAGAATGCAGCTGAGCTGATCGACGCAGCTGATCGTCGTGGTCGGATCATTGACCGCCGGTGAAATCGCTCTCAAGGCGATATCGACGATCTGGACGATGCCGAACTCAACGTCTTGCTGCATCGTGCGGGTCGGGCCAATGTCAATCGCGGCGAGCAATTGGAGCGCGCGCTCCTCGCCGACGCGATCGCCGCGCGAAACCCTTATCAAGGCGACGCCTTCGGGAACGAAATGGCCGACGCGACGCTCCAGGCGCAGGCAGATCCGGTAGGCTTTGGCCAGCGCGCGAAGGCGCTCGATGTCGACAAATCTTATATACCCGGACTGCCGGCTTTTGATGAGGAATTCCAGCTTGTCGGGAAAAACGCCAACCGCCTCGTCGATTTGCATTGGCCGGCGCCGATCCGGCGTCAACGCGTCGATCACCATCTCAGTCTCCCGCCGGATGCGGTCGACGATATGATTGACGCTGATGGCGTTCGAAATATGGTGAATGAAATAGATCAGCCAACCGACGCAAATCGGCGCGAGGAGCATGGCTCCCATGACGGTCGCGATCGGCGCGAAGGAATAGGGCTGCGACCGAGCCGCGGGAAGCGCCGCTATGCAATAGGAAAAGGTTCCGAGAAATACGCCGAGCGTCCATTGGGTGACGCGATCCCTGACGAAGCTGATCAGGATTCGGGGGGAAAACTGCGTCGAGGCCAGGGTCAGCGTCATCAACAAGATCGCGAAGACGATCGAAACGACCGTCATGACCGAGGTCGCTATGGTCGTCAAAATCGCCTGGGCGACCTGGGGATCGGCATGCGACGGAAACAGGACCTCGGGGACAAGGGAGCCGATCGCCGGGTTCTGCTCCTCCAATGAGGACAGAATCGCGCCGGCGGCGCCAAGCGTCAGCGCGATGACAAAAGGACGAATAAGAAATCCGCCCCGAAAGGCGTAGATCGCCGAACGTAACAGCACCGGCAGGCTTTTGCCCATTTGCGAGGGATTTCTCCAAGGATGCGATTAATGGTTTGACGTGGCCGCGCGAAAAACGGGCTTGTTTCCGGAGGCCGCCGCACCAATAGGATAGCACCCAAGCCCGGCGCGTGAGGCCCCACCGGCGTCATGATTTGACAAATCGCCGCGCCATGTTTTGATCCAATTTGCAAGGAGAGGCGCATGGCCGCGCTCGAAAAGGTTCTGGCGAAGATCGACGCCAATCTCGACTCCGCTTTGGGACGGCTCTTCAAGCTCATCGAAATAAAATCGATTTCGACCGACCCGGCTTACGCCGGCGATTGCGCCGCGGCGGCGCAATGGCTTGTCGATGATTTGAGGCGGATCGGGTTCGACGCGTCCGTGCGGCCAACTCAGGGCCATCCAATGGTCGTGGCGCAAGGCAAGGCGGCGCGTCCGGATGTGCCCCATGTGCTCTTTTATGGGCATTATGACGTGCAGCCGCCGGACCCTCTCGAATTATGGGAAACCTCGCCTTTCGAGCCGCGCCTCGCTGATTTCGAGACCGGCAAGCAGATCGTCGGGCGCGGCGTCGCCGACGACAAGGGCCAGCTGATGACCTTTGTCGAAGCTTGCCGCGCCTTCAAGGAGACCGGCGATCTGCCCTGCGACGTCACTATTCTGCTTGAGGGAGAGGAAGAAACCGGCTCGCCGTCGCTGCCGGCTTTTCTCGCCGCCAACAAGGATGAGCTCAAAGCCGATCTCGCGCTTGTTTGCGACACGGGGATGTGGGATCGCGCGACGCCGGCGATCACCACCATGCTGCGCGGCCTCGTTCTCGAGGAGGTTGTAATTCACGGCGCAAGCCGCGATCTGCATTCGGGTATTTTCGGCGGCGCGGCGATCAATCCGATTCGGGTGCTGGCCCGGATCATCAGCGATCTGCATGACGAGCATGGCCGCGTCGCATTGCCGGGCTTCTATGACGGCGTCTCCGAACTTCCCGAGGCGGTCGCCGCGCAATGGCGCGACTTGCATGCGCATGAGAGCGATTTTCTCAATGCCGTGGGCCTGTCGGTTCCCGCCGGCGAGGAGGGCCGCAGCGTCTTGGAAATGGTCTGGTCGCGCCCGACCTGCGACGTCAACGGCATTCTCGGCGGCTATACCGGCAAAGGATCGAAGACCATTCTGCCGGCGCAAGCCAGCGCCAAATTCTCGTTTCGTCTCGTCGGGGCGCAGGATCCAGCCAAGATCGCCGAGTGCTTCCGCGCCTTTGTTCGCAAGCGCCTGCCTGCCGATTGCCGCGCCGAGTTTCAGTCGCATGGCGCGTCGCCCGCGCTGCAGCTGTCGTTCAGCTCGGAAGCGCTGTCGCGCGCGGGCCGGGCGCTGCTGGCCGAATGGGGCAAGGAGCCGGTTCTCGCCGGCTGCGGCGGATCGATCCCGATCATTGGCGCATTCAAGAACGATCTCGGAATGGACAGTTTGATGATCGGCTTTGGCCTCGAGGACGACCGCGTCCATTCGCCAAACGAGAAATACGAGCTCTCTTCCTTCCACAAGGGCGCGAGAAGCTGGGCGCGGGTGCTGAACGCGTTGGCGCTTTGACGCGTGGCCCCATGGGCGCCGCGCCGCGTGATCACGAAAGCACGAGCCCTGTATTTTCGCCGCGCCGAGCGTGGCGCGCCGCCGCAACCTGTTCGTTATAGAGTAACGGCCGTTAAAACTTGGAGGGATTGGCTATGACACGCAAGGCGCTTGGACTGGGCATGGGTCTTCTCATGTCGCCATTTTTCATTTTGACGGCGGCGGCGGAAGACAATCTCGTGACGATTATTTCGCCCGCCGACGGGGCGACGCTTGCGGCCAAACACGCGTCCAAGCTCGAATATGAAGTGAAGCCCGTCGTGAAGGCGGATCACGTGCATCTTTATGTCGACGGCGACGAGGCCGGCATGTCGCACACGTTGAAGGGCAAGTTCACGCTCGGAGCGCTCAAGGCCGGGACGCATAAAATCTGCGTCAGGCCGGTGAGCAAGGCTCATGCGCCGATCGGCGCCGAGAGCTGCATCAGCGTGACGGCGCAATAGAAGCATGGAGATCGAGAACGGAATCTACGCCGGCGTCCAGATCGCGCATAATTTTGGTGCCGCGACCGTCGCCGCGACGCCGATCGCGGCGCTTTGGTTTCGCGAGGCTCGGCCGGCTTTGCTGCGCCCCTTGGCGTGGCTGACCTTCGCCGCTTGGCTTGTCCAGGCCGCGAGCGGCCTCGGCTTCGGCACGGTAAGCTATTTCATGGAAGGCGAACTGCCGGAGATTCACCATTTGGCGCGGGGCGCGCTGATCGTGAAGGTTCTCTGCGCGGCATTGGCGCTTGGCCTGCTTTCGCTTCACTTTCTGCGGCGGGGCGGCGCGCCGCCTGGCCCCGCGACTTGGCGCGGCCTCGCCGCTCTTGGCCTGACCGCATTGACGGCCGCCGCCGTGCTCCGCTGGTTCTCTTGAACCCTATGAAATTCGCGCCTTTCGGCTCGAATTCGACCGGCGCAGGTTGACGCCAAAGACGCGCAGTCCAATAAACAGGATGGTGCCGTAGACGACGGCGCCGGCGAGGCCGAGGATCACAAGCTCGGAGGCGTCGGCGAAGCGGCCGAGACGCGCGGCCAGGCGCTCCACTGGGGCTGCGGCGAAGAGCGCAAAACCCGCAAGCGCGGCGGAGGCGATCGTGACGGCCGTCGCTGTTTTCCATAACAGCAGATCGAGCTTCATCGCGCCGCGCCGGATCGCGAGCAAAGCCAGGAGCAGCAGATTGATCCAGGCTCCAACCGACGTCGCGCTGGCGAGCGCGACGGCGCCCAAGGGCGTGTAGACGAAGAGGACGATTTTGAGGGCGACATTGATCGCGACCGCCGTCAGGGCGATCAGCATCGGCGTCTTCGTGTCGCCCCGCGCCTGAAAGCTCGCCACCGCCGAGCGCACAAGCACAAAGGCGACAAGGCCGAAGCCGTAAGCCGTGAGCACTGCGGCGGAGGCGTCGGCCGCCTCGAGCGTGAAGGCGCCGTGGCGAAACACTCCCCGCATGATGAATTCCGGGATCATGATGAAAGCGACGAAAAAAGGCGCGGCGAGCGCGAGCGACAGCGCCATGGTGCGCGTTTGCGCGCGTAGGGCTGCATTCGGATTTCCCGCCGCCAGAAGCTTGCTCATCTCCGGCAAGAGCACCGTTCCCGCGGCGATTCCAATCACGCCGAGGGGCAGTTGATAGATGCGGTCGGCGTAATAGATCGATGAGGGGCCGCCGGTCGGCAGCATGGAGCCGATGATCGTATCGGCGAAAAGCGCGATCTGGGTTCCGGCCGAGCCGATCACAGCCGGTCCGAGCGTCGTCAGGAAGTGCTTCACATTGGCCGTCAACGCCGGCCGCGCGACGCGTTCGATTATGCCGGCGCGGGATGCCGCCGCTGATGTGAGGGCGAGCTGAAGCACGCCGGAGAAGGTCAAGCCCCAACTCGCCGCCGCGCCGGCGTTGGGAAACAGGAAAGCGACGCCGAGGAAGACGATCATGGAGATGTTCATGAGCACCGGCGCGAAGGCGGCGGCGGCGAAATATCCATGCGCGTTCAAAGTTCCCGACTGAAGCGTCACGAGGGTGATGAACAGCAGATAGGGAAAGGTGATGCGCGTCAGCGTCACGGTTAGCTGGAATTTCTCCGGATTGGCGCGAAAGCCGGGCGCGAGAAGGTCGATGAAGAACGGCGTGAAAGCCCAGGCGAGCGCCAGCAGCAGGATCTGCGAGGCCAGCAGGCCGGAAAAGATCTGGCCCGAGAATATGCGCGCGCCGTCGAGCCCTTCAACCTGACGCACGCGCGTATAGCTTGGGACATAGGCGGAATTGAACGCGCCCTCGCCGAAAATAGCGCGAAAATGATTGGGCAGGCGCTGCGCCACGACAAAGGCGTCCGCGACGAGGCCGGCGCCAAGGACGGCGCCGAGGACCATGTCGCGAAGAAAGCCCGCGAAGCGCGAGAGCAGGGTGAACCCGCCGACTGAAAGGAGGCTCTTCAACATCGAGAGCTCATGTCCAGTCGGGGCGCTTGAGCTGATCGTCTTGGATGATTGGCGCAATTCCGATCCGCTCCTCGATGAGATAGAGCGGACGACGCTTCACTTCAGCGAAAATGCGGCCGATATATTCGCCGATGACGCCAAGCGACAGCAGTTGAATGCCGGCGAAAAAGGTGATCGACACGATCAACGAGGCGTAGCCGGGAACGTCGACGCCGAAAATGAGGGTGCGGGTCAGGAAAAATGTCGCAAGCGCCAAGGCGAGGATCGATGTGGCGACCCCGACATAGCTCCAGATCTTGAGTGGCAGGGTCGTGAAGGACATAAGGCCGTCGAGCGCGAAATTCGTCAATTTGAGATAGCTGAAATTGGAGACGCCATGCGCGCGCGGCTCGACCTCGAAAGGCGCGCCGATCGATTTGAAGCCGATCCAGGCATACAGCCCCTTGGAGAAGCGGGCGTGCTCGCGCATGGTCCGAAGCGCGGCCACCGCTTGGGCGTCGAGGAGACGAAAATCGCCGGCGCCTTCGGGCAGGCTGGTTTCCCCAACCGAGCCGAAAAGCCGGTAAAATCGCTGAGTCAGCAGGCGGCGCAAGCGACTATCGGCGGCGCGATCAGTGCGCTGGCCAAAAACATTCTTGTAGCCCTTTCGCCAAAGCTCGACGAAGGCCGCGATCGTTTCTGGAGGATGCTGAAGGTCGGCGTCCATGATGATTGTCGCGGCGCCCCTCGCGTGGTCGAGCCCCGCCGCGATCGCGACTTCCTTGCCGAAGTTCCGGCTGAGCGACAGGGCGCTAATGCGCTTGTCCCTCGCATGGGCTGCGCGCAGGACCTCAAGCGTCGCGTCCGTCGATCCGTCGTCGACGAAAATCACCTCGAAGGATGCCGCGCATTGCTCGAGCACGGGCAAGAGCCGTTGCAACAAAGGCTCGATGTTCTCGGCTTCATTATGGACAGGCGCGACCACGGAAAGCTCCGCGTCAGCCGCGCCCAGGTCGGATCTCGTCATCGAGGCGGCCTCATTCGTCGAAAGCGCTGCGTTTGGCGCGCCTTCAGATGGCGTGGACTAAACGTGACTGGGACGCGCGCTCGCGTGCGAAGAGCTGGAGCCTGCCCTAGGAGCGCAACGAGTTGCGCAAGATTTTCAAGGACATGCTCTAGTCTTTGGCGTCGAATTGCGCAAGACGATGGCGGATTGCACCGTCCATCGGGTCAAAGGAGCATATCTTATGGGCCTTGCCGACGCTTTTTTTTCATTTAGCCTCTGCGCCGATGATTTCGCTTTGTCGCCTGGGGTCAGCCGAGGGATCCTTGAAGCCGTGGCCGCCGGCCGACTGAGCGCCGTGAGCGTCATGACGACGAGGCCGTCTTGGCCGGAAGGCGCGCGCGCCCTTCGCCGTTTCAAGGGAGCCATTGACATTGGCCTCCATCTTAACCTGACGCTCGGCTCGCCGCTGAGCGCGATGCCGAAATTCGCCCCGTCGGACCACCTGCCCGGCGTCCGTCAGCTGCTGAGGGCGGCGCGAAAATCGGAACTGCCGGAAGCCGAAATCCGGACCGAGATTTCCCGCCAGATCGACGGGTTTTGCGACCATTTCGGCGGAGCGCCGGACTTTGTCGATGGGCATCAGCATGTCCAGGTTCTGTGGGGCGTCCGGCGCTGGCTATTCGAGACTTTGGAAGCGAAGGGGTTCGCCGGCAAGATCTGGCTGCGCGACAGCGGCGATCATCCGCTAAGGATTTTGCGCCGCGGCTCCGAGCTAAAAAAGGCGCTGGCGATCGCTTGGCTCGCCCGCGGCTTCGCGGCGGAGGCAAGGGCGCGCGGCTTTGCGGTCAATGCCGGCTTTTCGGGCTTTTCGAGCTTCGATCCCTGCCGCGACTACGGGGCCGATTTCGCCGCCTACCTCCGCGCGCCGGGCCCGCGCCATCTCATCATGTGCCATCCAGGCTATTGCGATCAGGAGCTTGCCTCCCTCGATCCGGTCACGCTCACGCGCGAGCGGGAGCTAAGTTTCCTTCTGTCGCCGGCCTTCTCCGGGCTGCTCTCCGAGAAACGGGCGAAACTCGCGCGGCTCGGCGCGTCCGGCCAGCATGGCTCCGCGGTTCTCGCTTAGGGGACGATCGATGTTTCGCGCGAAACCAAAAGACGGCGTCGCCTGGGTGACTGGAGCAAGCTCCGGAATTGGCCGCACGGCGGCGATCGAGCTCGCCGAACGCGGCTACAAGGTGGCCGTGACCGCGCGTCGGACGGATGAGCTCGCGGCTCTGGCGGCGGCTTTTGCAAATATTTTCAGCTTTCCGGGCGATGTCGCCGACCGCTCCCAAATGGCGGCTGTGGCGGGAGACATCGCGGCGGCGCATGGGCCAATCGCGCTCGCTTTTCTCAACGCGGGAGTTTATTTCCCCGCCGAAGCCGAACGGTTTTCCGCTGAACTCACGTGGCGCACCTTCGAGGTCAATGTCGGCGGCGTGGTCAATTGCCTCGATCCCCTCCTCGAAGCGATGCGCGCGCGGGGCAGGGGCCAGATCGCGATCAACGCCTCGCTCGCCGGCTATGGCGGCATCCCCGGATCGACCGCCTATGGGGCGACGAAGGCCGCGCTGATCTATATGGCCGAAGCGCTGAAGCTCACTTACGCGCCGAAGGGCCTGACGGTCCAGATCATCAACCCCGGCTTTGTCGGCACCGAGATGACGGCGCATAACACGCATTTCGAAATGCCTTTTTTGATGGACGCGGAGCGGGCCGCAAGGATCATCTGCGACGGATTTCGAGCGGGGCGGCTTCGAAATCACGTTCCCGCGGCGCCTCGCGTGGTTCGTTAAAGCCGTCAGCCTATTGCCCTATCCGCTGTTTTTCCCGCTGATGGCGCGGGCGACGCTGCGCGCGCTGCGCGATCCGTGACAAGCGCTGTTGCTCGGATGCGACGCCGGGCTCCAGAAAACGTCCGGTGGCCTTGGCGCCGACGGATCGGGGACAATCAGACTTGCCAAGCCGGCGAAATCCGGCGAATCCTCCCGGCCGGGCCGCCCGAAGACGGCGCGGCGGCGGGGAACGATATGCGGCTTTCAATCGAACCGGCGGCGGCCTTGGCCATAAGCTTGACCTTAGCCAGCTGTGGGGCGTCGTCTCAGCTCGGTTTTGATCCGGCGACCAATACAAGAGCCACGCAGATACAAGTAAGTCGCGGCGCGACCGGCTACGAAATCGCCTGCAGCGACGGCATGGAGCTGTGCATGATCCGGGCTGAAGCCCTGTGTGGAGGGCCAAATTACAAAATACCTGGGCGGGCGTCGGAATCGCCGCCGATTTCAGGCGCTGGTGAACGGCCGCATGATGACGGTGAACGCGAGCAATCCATATTTGCTGCGCGTGGTCTGCGACTGAATGCGCTGGACGGAAAGGTGACGGGAAACTCATGGGGTCGCTCTTGCCAACTTCCCTCCACCGCGCGTTTCTCTTGCTATTCGCGCTGACCCTTTCGAGCCTTGCGCAGGCGCATGACGCGCAAACCGGCGCCGGCGGCGAGAGCGTGGATACCGAGCATATTTTCGGGTTCGCCGAGGGAGCGGATATTGGCGAGAAAGGCGAACGGGAGCTTGAGTTCACCGCGACCGGCCTCGTCGGCAAGATTGGCCAATATGTCGGCGTCACCAATGAAACCGCCTTCCGTTACGGGGTGGCGGACGGGTTCCGAGCAAGCATCGGGCTGCTTACTGATTATCACGCCATCTCTGGCGTGCCGGATCTTTCCGATCTTCATGCGCTGAACGTCTTTAGCGGCGTATCGAGCGAGTTCAGATGGCAGTTCCTCAACCGTTTCAGCTCGCCCGTGGATCTGACAGTCTCCTTTGAACCCTATTGGCGGCATATCGACGATTCGACAGGGCAAAACATACTAAGCTATGTCGCGCCCGTGAAACTTCTCATCGATATTCCCTTGGTTCCGGAAAAGACGTTCGCAGCCTTCAATCTCTCCTATACAAGCGAGTTCATGCGCGACGGAGGAGCTTGGCGGCAGGCCAACCCCGTCGAAATCTCGCTTGCCGCGTCGACGGCGATCGCGCCGGGCGTTTTTCTCGGCGTCGAAGTTCGTCAACTGGCTCTCAATCAGCACGGTTTCTTTTCGGGGACCGCCCTTTTCGCCGGGCCAAGCTTGTATGCGAAACTGTCGGAGAGCGTGAGCGTCAAGGTCGCGTGGAGCGGGCAGATTCCGGCGGAAACAGGCGGCCGCGTCGATCTAGGGAATTACGAACGTCAGGAAGCGCGCGCGACCCTTGCGATCGGATTTTAATGTAGCGCGATCGGCGACTGATTGAGGTTTCGCCCGATGGGAGCAAATCTGCGGTCCGTCGCGAATCTCTCGGCGCGGGGCCGCCTGCGCGCAACATATTGGCGCAAACAAGCATTTAATTGCAAATCATCCTTTGATCCGCGCGAAGGCCGCGAGCGCCCGCGCTCGCGCGCCAATGTGATCGACGATCGGCCAAGGATAGGTCTTGCCGAGTTCGACTCCGGCCTTGCGCAGCGCGTCGGCAGGGGCCTGCCAGGGGCGATGAATCCATTTGCTTGGCATGGCCGCGAGCGCGGGGATGTGGCGGCGGACATATTCGCCTTCGGAATCGAATTTCTCGCCCTGGAGCATGGGGTTGTACACGCGAAAGAAAGGCGCGGCGTCGGCTCCGGTCCCCGCGACCCATTGCCAGTTCATCGCATTATTCGCGGGATCGGCGTCGCAGAGCCTATCCCAAAACCAGGCTTCGCCGATCCGCCAATCGCAAAGCATCTGCTTCACCAGGAAAGAGGCGGCGATCATCCGCGCTCGATTGTGCATGTGGCCCGTCGCCCAAAGCTCGCGCATGCCGGCGTCGACGATCGGATAGCCGGTCCGGCCTTCGCGCCACGCGTCAAGCTCCGTCTTTGTCGGGCGCCGCCAATCCATCGCGTCGAAGCGCGTCTGAAAGTTCTTTATCGCGATGTCAGGCTGATGAAACAGCACATGGTAGTTGAATTCGCGCCATCCGAGTTCGGCGCGATATTTCTCCGCGCCTTTCGCCATGCTCGGCCTTCCTGCCGAGGCGCGACGGATGGCGCAAAAGATCCGCTCGGTCGAAATCTCGCCGAAACGCAAATGCGGCGAGAGGTTTGACGTCGCCAGGCGCGCCAGATGGTCGCGGGCGTTGGCGTAGTCGGCGAGTCCGGTTCTGAGAAAGGCGCGAAGCCGTTCCCGCGCGCCGGCTTCACCCGGCGTCCAATGCGCGCGAAATCCTTGAGCCTCGTCCGACTTGGTTGGAAGGAGGCCGAGCGCGGCGAGGCTGGATCTGCGCGGACCGCCTTCGGGATAGGCCGCTGCGGCGATCTTCTTCGGTTCGGTCGGCAGGTCGTCAGGCTCCGGCAGGGCGGAGGCCGCCCGCCAATAGGGCGCATAGACCCGAAAAAAGCCGCCGGACTTGGTCGTCAGCTCACAGGGCTCATGCAGGAGGAAACCTCCGAATCTCTGGCCCCTGACGCCCGCTTCCTCCAAATGCTCTTCGATCTTTCGATCTATGGCGTGTTCGCCGCCGCCATAGCGCCGCGTGGAGAAAAGAGCGCCGGCGCGGCTTTCCGCGGCGAGCCAAGGGATGAGCTTTTCGGCTTCGCCGCGTAGAAGATCGAGGCGTCCGCCGCGCCCCACGAGGCTTTCGCTCAAAGCCGCCAGGGAATGATGCAGCCACCAGCGCGCGGCGCGCCCCAATGGCCGCAAGCCTTTGCCGTCCTCGTCGAGAATATAGACGCAGAGGAGAGGCGCGCGCGTCGCGCAGGCGGCGCGCAAGGCCGGTTGATCGGCGAGACGAAGATCTTCGCGAAACCACATGATGACCGGCGCCGCTTCGGCGCCTGCGCGCGCTTTCGTCATTCTTGGCCTCGGCGCGGCCAAGGGGCGGGTTGCGCCCGGCGGGACGATCGCCTAATCGAGGATTTTAGGGCGCAAGGATGCGGCGAATGGCGGAGGATGATCTCCATAGGGACATTGTGCGGCGTCACGATAAGGTTTTGATCGTCGATTTCGGCTCGCAGGTGACGCAATTGATCGCGCGCCGGGTCCGGGAAGCGGGCGTCTATTGCGAGATCGCGCCTTTCCAATCGGCCGAAAAGGCCTTCGCGGTCCTTGCGCCGAAAGCGGTGATCCTGTCCGGCGGTCCAGCCTCGGTTCACGATGAAGGCGCGCCGCGCGCGCCAGACGCCTTGTTCGCGGCGGGCGTCCCCGTGCTTGGCATTTGCTACGGCGAGCAGGCGATGGCGGCGCAGCTTGGCGGCAAGGTCGCGGCCGAGCGGCATCGCGAATTCGGCCGCGCCGAGGTCGAGGTCGTGGCCGAAAGCGCGTTGTTCGACGGCATATGGCGCAAGGGCGAGCGCCATCCTGTCTGGATGAGTCATGGCGACGCCGTGACCGAGCCGCCGCCGGGCTTTTCCCGCATCGCGACTTCGCCAAGCGCGCCCATGGCCGCGATCGCCGACGAGGCGCGGCGCTTCTATGGCGTGCAGTTTCATCTCGAGGTCGCGCATACGCCGGACGGCGCCAAGCTGATCGCGAATTTTGTCCATAAGGTCGCCGGGCTCAAGTCCGACTGGACCATGCGCGCCTTCCGGCAGGAGGCCATCGCCGCGATCCGCGCCCAAGTCGGCGACGGCCGCGTCCTGTGCGGCCTGTCGGGCGGGGTCGACTCGGCGGTGGCCGCCGTTCTGATCCATGAGGCGATCGGCGAAAGGCTGACCTGCGTATTCGTCGATCATGGGCTTTTGCGCCAAGGCGAGGCCGAAGAGGTCGTGCGGCTCTTTCGCGGCCATTACAATATCCCGCTCATTCATGTCGAAGCGCAGGATTTGTTCCTTAACGCCTTGATCGGCGTTCGCGATCCGGAGGAGAAGCGCAAGACCATCGGCCGCCTGTTCATCGCGGCCTTCGAGGCCGAGGCCAAGAAGATCGCCGCCGATGGCCACGGCGCGCCGGAGTTTCTTGGCCAGGGCACGCTTTATCCCGATGTGATCGAAAGCGTCTCCTTCAGCGGCGGCCCGTCGGTCACGATCAAGTCGCATCACAATGTCGGCGGCCTGCCCGAACGCATGAACATGAGGCTCGTCGAGCCCTTGCGCGAATTGTTCAAGGACGAGGTGCGCGAGCTTGGCCGCGAGCTTGGCCTGCCGGAGGCTTTCGTCGGAAGGCATCCGTTTCCGGGGCCTGGCCTCGCCATCCGCTGCCCCGGCGGCGTCACGTCGGAGAAGCTCGCGATTCTGCGCCAGGCCGACGCGATCTATCTCGATGAAATCCGCAAGGCCGGTCTTTACGACGAGATCTGGCAGGCCTTCGCCGTGCTCTTGCCGGTGCAGACCGTCGGCGTGATGGGCGACGGGCGCACCTATGAATTCGTCTGCGCGCTGCGCGCCGTCACCTCGACCGACGGCATGACGGCGGATTTCTATCCGTTCGACATGGTGTTCCTCGGCCGCGCCGCCACGCGCATCATCAATGAGGTCAAGGGCGTCAACCGCGTGGTCTATGACGTGACCTCGAAGCCGCCGGGGACGATCGAGTGGGAGTGATTTTGGCCCATCCGGGGCTATCCCGCAGCGTCCCATAAGCTTCAATAACATGCTGATAGACAATGTAAAAGCAGCCGGAGCCGTTTGGGGGACCATCGGCCGGCGGAGATCGCCGCTGAGGCACTCGCAGACGATGTGCTTCCTCATCGCGAAATCTGATTTCGTCCGATTGGTTGAGCAATGCGATTGCCGAGTCAGTCAGCGCCATTCTCGACGACGCTGTTAATTTCCGCTTTGAACTGACCCGGGTGCAACATGTGTCTAGCGTTGCGGGCGGTGGGTCAAGCGGCGGATTTTTCCTTTTCGTGTTTTGTGAGCTGCGGCGCTTGTCTTGAACCGGAAGCTGTCGTCGCCTGTCTCAAGAATGTGGCGATGGTGCGTAAGCCGCTCCAGCAGTGCTGTGGTCAACTTGGCGTCGCAGATCACAAAGTCGATAGGGCTCCCACTCAGATGAAATGATGTTGTCGGATTGGTATGTCAGGTCATCTATGTGCTAGTTGCGCAACAGTCGAGGAATATCGCGGGGTCCTCGCCATGTCTCCCTTGACTTGGAATATAGGCGAGCGTTCCATTCACACATGGTAAAGCTTGCACCAGGGCGATTGGGCTTGAGCCGCGCGATAATCGCGGGCGTGCTTGCTTGGCTGCTGTCTTTTCAGGGCTTTACTTTCGCAGCGTCCCAGCAGCCGAGTTTCAATCCAAAAGGAACTGTATCGGCGCAAGCGATCTCTCTGGACGGCGATTACTGCGGGACGCCACGCGGCGGCGAACCGAACGCGCCCGGCCGCTATCATCACGGTCCATGCTGCCTTTTGTGCTCTTCGAGCGACGCTGGGGGGCTTGGCTGGGTGGCCGCGATTCCACGAACCGACGCGGTCTTTCCGGAGCTTCACGCCACACGCGTCCTCGCCCGGCGCTCTCCCGGCCGCGGCGACAGACCTCCGTCTGGCTGGATCAATTCGTGGTCCCAGCGCGCCCCGCCACGCTTTTCCTAGCCGTATCGTTGCCACGAGCCCGATTTCGCGCGGCAAAACGCGTTCCCGCAAAGCCCGGCAACGTCGGGGCGGGGTTCGCCGCCCATCTCCTTCAAGCCGATTGTTCGCCGCGCGAGCGCTAAGCATGCGCGTTCGCCAGCTCCAAACGGGGCCTGAAATGTTCAACCATAAAAAGCGTTTCGTCAGCGAGATTTTCGAGCGCAACAAGCGCGACTTGCTTGGCTACCTCAGGCGCCGGGTGGGTCCCGACGACGCCTCCGATCTGCTGCAAGAAACTTTCGTGCGCGTTCTTCGTCACGACCAATTCGAAACTATTGCCGATCCCGCGGCATTTTTGAAACAGATCGCGATCAATCTCACGCGGGATTTCGCACGCCGCCGAAAGGTTGAGACCAGCTATTTGAAATTCGGCGACCTCCCCGAGGATGCGCCGTCAGATAATGTGCGGGCAGATGTAGGCATAGAAGCCGACGAGGAATCCCACATCCTGCGCGAAGCGTTCGAGGCGCTTCCTCCGCGCCGCCGCGAGGTTCTGGCTTTACATCTGCATGAAAATGTTCCGCTCGATGAGATCGCCAGGCGTTTGGAAATTTCTGATCGTATGGTGAGAAAGCACTTGAGCCTCGCCTTGCGGTCCTGCCGCGCGGCGCTGCTGAACGCGTCCGATTGAATTTTCTTCCCTATCAGGTTCCGTCTTTCAGCTCTGACGCGTCCTATCATATATAGGGGCATTGCCCCGCTCTGCGGCGTCAATTGGCGAGCTGGAACGCGCGGATATGTGCTGGGAGACGTAATGAACGATGACGAAAGCGATTCCGGCGGCGACCGCGCTGGCGACATAGCTATAGATTGGTGGGTCCGTCTGAGCGCTGGCGAACTGACTTGCGACGAACAGGCCGCCTTCGACCTGTGGATCGCCAGCGACCCCGTCAATGCGGCGGCTTTCAACGACGTTTTACGCATGTGCGGGAAGCTGAGCGCTTTGCCGCGGCCCGCTCGGTCGAACAGGGCCCGCTCCGCGTCACGGAGATTTTGGCTGGCTGGCGCGGGCGTCCTCGCGGCTGCGTCGCTTGCGCTGTTGGTCGGTTTCGACGACCTCTATGTGTGCCTTCGGGCGGATTACTATGTCGGCGCTGGGGCGCCAAAGCTCGTGACGCTGGCGGATGGCTCACATGTGCAACTGGACGCCCGCTCGGCGATCAAGGTGAACTATGCCGCCAACGAACGGCGGCTGACCCTAATCGAGGGAGAGGCCTGGTTCGAGGTCGCGCCCGATCCCGCACGGCCATTCGTCGTGGAGGCGGCTGGCGCGACCATCAGCGCGCTTGGCACGGCCTTCGACGTCGCGCTTGAAAAGGCGCGCGCGCGCGTGGTGGTGACGCAGCATCGGGTGAGCATTTTCAGCGGGGGGGAAAATGTCGTCGTTGGCGAAGGCGAGGAGAGCTTTTTCAGCCGCGCCGTCGCGGCCTCGCCGCCGTCGCCAGTCGACATGGAGATTGTCACCGCCTGGCGAAACGGGATGTTGATCATAGAGAAGCAGCCGCTCGGCGAAGTTCTTCATGCTCTCGGTCGTTATCATCGCGGATATGTTTATTGCGCGAGCGCCGCGATTTGCGCCCGGCGCGTGACCGGCGTGTTCGGCACGAACGATCCGCTTCAAGCGCTGCGCGAAATCGAGGACTCCCTTGGGCTACATACGGTCCGCCTGACCGACTATTTGGTTTTATTATATGAATGATTCTGGGGCGGTGGGATTTTGATTGAGACGCCCGCCAAATAAATTTTCGTTCTTTCGCAAGGAGAGGTTCCTAAATCGCCATCGGCTGCGTCTGGTTAAGTAGGGAGCCAATATTGGCGCCCGCGACTAACCTACAGGGGATGCGGCGATGGCGCGGAGAAGAGCTCGTAGCGGCGAGGCGAGAATGAGTTCGACGATTGCGGCCATGGCGCTTGGCGCCTTCGCGATGGGGTCGGGAGCGCCGGGCTCCACGGCGCAGGCGTCGATTTCGCCGCAAGAACTGACCGGCGTGGTCCGCACATATCACATTCCCCCAGGCTCGATGGCCGCCGCCCTCAACGCTTTCGCCGCCAAGAATCGCCTGCATATCATCTATGACTTGCAAGTGACGGAAAGCTTGAAAACACTCGGACTCGCCGGGACCTATTCGGTGTCAGACGGGCTCGACCGGCTGTTGTCCGGCACCAAGCTGTCGTATCGCCTTGCCGAAAACAGCCAGGCCGTCTCCATCGTGCTGGCGCAGAATGATGCGGGGACGCAGAGCGACGCGGGGGCGGTCGCCCTGCCCGCGATCGATGTGGCGGGGTCGGCTGGCCCTGGAGGCGGCGAGGGCGATCCTACCGGCACGGGGCCCGGCGAGAGCGGCGGACGGTTCACCGGCTATAATGCCGTCGACGCCGTGGCCGCGTTGAAAATGAATGCGCCCATCTTGCAGACGCCTGTCTCAGTCCAGGTGGTCACGCGCGAGACGATGGATGATCAGCAGGCCATCTCCATTCAAGACGCGCTGGTCGGCAATGTCCCCAACGTCTACCAGAGCCCCGGCAGCTATACGGGCGCTTTTGCGGCGGTGCTCATCCGCGGCTTCGACACCGGCGGCGGCGGCGGCGGGGAAGTCTACTACAATGGCCTGCAGGTCAACGGGATCTTGAACACAGACACGTCAAATGTCCAATCCTTCCAGGTCCTGAAGGGGCCGGCCTCGATCCTTTTCGGCCGGATCGAGCCCGGCGGCGCGGTCTGGCTCGATTCGAAACGACCGCAGGAAACGCCCTATTATTCCTTTCAAACGCAAGCGGGCGGCTTCGGCACGACGCGGACGACGATTGACTTCACAGGCCCGTTGACCGCCGACAAAACATGGCTGTACCGGCTTAACGCGGACTTCAGCGACACCAACCAGTTCACCGACTTCGTGTATAACAAAAACCTCTTCATCGCTCAGGGCATCAGCTATCATCCAATCGAGCAATTCAAGCTATATGTCGAGGGCATATATCAGAAGGCGACTTAAATCTACAACTACAGCAACAATATCGTTCTCGACGGGTGGAGTTCGCCCGCGCTGGGGGTTCCGGAGGGTCGGTTCATTGGCGATCCGACTTTCGCTACGAACAACCCGTCAGTGCAATATAATCGACAGATCTATTATGATTGGACCTTCGACATAAATCCCGATTGGCGCCTGACCAACCGAGGCCTTTATCTGAGCCAAAGCTATTTCAGCGCCTTCTCCCAGGGTGTCTTCGCCACCGGCCCCGAGGTGCTGGTGCAAAATCTGTGGGGGAAGGGATCCGATTTCACTTTCGCCGGCAATGTGGACCTCACCGGCAAATTTTCAACGGGCCCGATCAAGCACTCCGTGCTGGTTGGAACCGACACCAATGTCTATACGTCGCCCAACGCTCCTGAAACCGGGGGCGCCTATACTAACTTCATCAACATCTATAACCCCATCTATTACCCGAGCGGTTATTCTCTTTATGATCCAAACAACTATTATTTCGGCAACCACGAGGGCTACCTGTGGAAAGGCATATATGGCCAGGACATGATGTCGGCCTTCGACGACAGCGTGCATCTGCTTCTGGGGGGGCGTTGGGATTGGGCCGACGTCTCGAACGCGCAGTACCCCTATCCATCCACTGCTTTGACGACAATCCAAGACCGCGCGTTCAGCCCGCGGGTTGGCTTTCTTATCCAGCCGCTGCCCTGGCTTTCCTTTTACGGGAGCTATTCAAGATCCTTTGGCGAGAACAATGGAGTAAATCCGGCGGATCGCACGATCTTTCCACCACAGAAGGGCCTGCAATGGGAAGGCGGCGCTAAGGCCGAGTTCTTCGACAAGCGCCTTTCCGTGACCATGTCGTTCTTTGACCTGTACAAATCGAACATCCCGACGCTTGGTCCCGCCAACACGACCATTTTGATCGGCCTTGCCCAGAGCCAAGGCGTTGAATTGGACATGACCGGCAAGATCAATGATAATTGGAGCCTTATCGCCAATTACACCCATGAAGACGTCAGGGTGGTTTCGGGGTCGCCTTATGATCCGCTCACCGAAATCCAGAACGAACTTCCGGTCGCGGGCAATTGGCTGACGTCGGTCCCCGCCAACGCCGGCAATATTTGGATAAAATATGACGCCGATGGCGACTTCAGGGGCTTGAGCCTCATGGGGGGCGTCAACGTCATAGGCAGCAGATGGGGCGATTTGGCCAACTCGTTCAAGATTGACGCCTATACCCTTGTCAACGGCGGCTTCTCCTATCGAATCCCGTGGGAGGGGGCCAAAATCACGGCTCAGGTGAACGTATCCAATCTGCTCAACACATCTTACTACATAGCGGCGTCGACCCGGATTAACATTTGGTCAGGCACGCCAAGGTCCGTCCTCGGCTCGCTGCGATTGGAGTACTGACCAGTGATCCGCCACTTTTTTGTCTGGCTGCACCGCTGGGTTGGCCTGCTGATGGCTGGGTTCCTCATCATCGAGGGCCTCACCGGCAGTCTGCTAGCCTTCAACGCGGATCTCACCCGCCTGCTCAACCCGGCGCTCGCCGCCGCGCCGCCAAGCCCGGATGCGCAGAGGCTTGATCTCGCGACCCTCGCCGAGTGCGCCGAAGCTTACGCTCCGCAAGCGGTGGTCGGCTATTTTTTCCGGGTCGCCGACAATCAGGTCATCGTGCGGATGGGCCCGCGCAAGAATCCGGCGACAGGTCAATTCGACGATATCGACTTCGGACTGATGGTCCTCGATCCCTGGACTGGAAACGAGCTCGGCCGCTTCCCTTACAGCGGCTACACGCATGGCTTCCTGCCGAACATCATGCCTTTCGTCTATGATCTCCACCTGTCGCTGGCGCTCGGCGGAACCGGCGCCTGGATCTTGGGGATCGTCGCGCTCGCCTGGACGATTGATTGCTTCACCGGCTTTTATCTCACCTTGCCCGTCGCGCTCGAAAAATTCCTGCGGCGGTGGAGGCCCGCGTGGCTCATCAAGCGGCGCGCCGGTTTTTTCCGCCTCAATTTCGATCTGCATCGCGCAAGCGGCTTGTGGTTCTGGCCGCTGCTCTTCGTCTTCGCCTGGTCGAGCGTGAATTTGGTGGATAACTGGGGCGTCTATGATTGGGTCACCGGCGCCTTGTTCGACTATCAGACTCCCATGGAGGAGATCGCATCGCTCTTTCCGCATCGCGACGGCGACGGGCCGCCCGCGCTCGGCTGGCATGCGGCGCAAGCGGCCGGCGAAAAGCTCGCGGCGGAACTGGCGGCGGCCGGACGATATAAGCTCGAAGAGCCCCTGGGCCTGAACAACTTTGGCGACGCGCGGCAATATAACTACATCGTGCGAACCGACCGCTTGTTTCCAAATGATCGCAATCTCGTGGTGTTTTTTGACGCCGACACGGGCGCGCTGCTGTCGCAAATGACAACCGCCGCCGGCCATGCCGGCAATACGGTCACCAACTGGCTGCGCGCCTTGCACATGGTCCGGGACCCGGTCGACTATCTCGCCTACCGCATCCTGGTCTGCGTATTGGGCCTCGTGATCGCCATGCTCTCCGTCACCGGCGTCACCGTCTGGTGGAAGAAGCGCCGCGCGCGGCAGTTCTCGAAGGCGCATCGCGGCGCAACCCTCGGCGCGCGCGCGATGGAGGTTTCGGCGGAATAACGATGATGGCCGGAACATTTGTGCGGGGTGAGGGGTCGCCAATCCTGATCAGCGGGCCGAGCGCCTCGCGGAAAATCCGCGGCGCGCGCTGCCGCTCGCGGTCCATGGCCGGCCGGGATTGACCGCCGCGTTGCAGCGGCGCGTTTCCGGAGCGAAGGTCATTGCGCGGCTCACGGTCACGGATGTCTTTTATGCCGGCGAGGAAAACGGCCTGATGCGCCGCATCGATGTGCAAGAGGCGAGCGGCGTGCCGGTTGTTCTCCTCGCGCCGCTCACGCAATTGAAGTTCGATAAAAAGAATCCGCTCGCGCAAGACATCGCCGCCTATCGCAGGCGTCGGGCGGACAGATCCGCAGCCGGTAGTCTCCGCGGCGGGGATTTATGCAATCATTTTGCGCGCGCTATGATCCTTTAGGCCTGCTAGGCTCTGCATGAAATAACCGGCTTTTGCGTCAGCGGCGAATGCGCCAGTTGGCGCAACCCATGCGCCGCGCGAAGGATGTTTCCATGCCGCCGACAAAATTCTGGGCCGAGATGACCTGGACTGATTTCCAGGACGACGACATGGCCAATGTCATCGCGGTCCTGCCGGTCGCCGCCATCGAGCAGCATGGGCCGCATCTGCCGCTCGGCGTTGATGCATTCATCATGGAAGGCTACATCGGCCGGGTCGCCGCGCGCCTGCCGGAGGATCTGCCGGTCCTATTCTTGCCGGTGCAGAGCTGCGGCTGCTCGATCGAGCATACGGATTTTCCTGGGGCCTTGAGTTTTTCCGCGACGACAATCATCCGCGCCTGGACGGAGCTTGGCGAATGCGTCCATCGCGCCGGCTGCCGCAAGCTGGTGCTGCTCAATTCGCATGGCGGCAATAGCGCGATCCTCGGCATTATCGCGCATGATCTACGCGCCAGGCTTGGCATGTTGGTCGTGACGGCGTCCTGGAGCAGATTTGGCGCGCCCGATGGGCTTTTCTCGGCTGAGGAGTTGACGCATGGCGTCCATGCCGGCGAAGTCGAGACGTCGCTCATGTTGAGCTTCAGGCCCGAACTCGTGCGCTTGGACCGGGCGGGCGATTTCATCTCCGCGAGCGTCGCGATGGAGAATGAGTTCAATTGGCTCCGGGCGGGCCGGCCGACGGGGTTCGGCTGGATGTCGCAAGATCTGTCGGCGTCTGGCGCGATGGGAAACGCCGCCGCCGCCGATGCGGAAAAAGGCGAGGCCTGCGCTGATTACGGCGCGACGGCGTTTGTCGAATTGCTGCAGGATATTGAAGGCTTTGATCTCGCCCGGCTCAAGCAGACTCCGCGCGGATAACGCCGCCCGGCTTGGCTTCGCCATTTTTGCATGTTTTGAAATGAATACATGCTCCGCCTGGTGAATTTGAGCGTTTCCTTTTCGGTCGGACGCGCCTATCTGCTCGGGACGCCCTCTCGCGCAAATGATTTCTCGAAGCGCAAGGCCGCCGCGCCGTCTTGGTAATAATCTTCGACCGCGGCGAAGCTTCGGTATCCGCTCGCCGTGTAAAACTTGATCGCTCGAGCGTTGTCGATGCGCACTTCGAGCCGCATGGCGACGGCGCCGCGCGCTTTCGCCGCTTGTTCGCTCGCGCCGAGCAGGATGCGGCCGAGCCCGCGGCCCTGTTCGCCGGGGTTGAGCGCGATCGAAAAGAGTTCGCGCGCGACGCGAGTTTTGGCGGAAGGAAACGAGACTATAGCCGGCAATGGGAGCGTCGGCGCCGACAACGATCAGAGTCGCGTTCCTGGATTTGAGATAGTAGCGCAAACTCCGGCGCGACAGGCGGTCGCTGTCGAAGACCGCCGCCTCGATCGCCTCGATGGAGTAGAGATCGTCGAGCCGCGCCGGCCGGACCCAAATCGGCTCCGCGCGCTGGCCTATTCGGCGCGCCACGGCAAAGTCCAGGTCTCGGTCAAGGCCCGCGATCCTGTCCGCAAGAAAGCGCGGAGATCAGTCGATTGGCCGGGCTCGAGCTGAACGTCGATTGCGGCGCGAAATCCTTTGGTATGGGGATTGGGCGCAATGAAGGAGCGAAGGATCTTGCCCTGACTCGTCGAGGGAACCACCTCCACCAATTGCGGGTCGGCGGTGAAATAGGCGAGGTCGCCGCCGGCGAAGTCGATGATGAATCGGCGAGAGCCTGGAGCCGCGGGCTCGGCCGAGCCAAGCGCGGCGGCAGTCGTCAGATAGGTGTTGAGCGCGCGCCCATTTGGCGACAGCCTGGCCGAATTGAGGCTCGCGGTTATGCGGTAGGCGTAGCTGAAAGGCTTGTTCGGCTCGGGCGCGTCCTTGGGGGAGAAGGAGGCGACGATATTGTCGTTGGTCTCATGCTCGGTCGGAAGCTCGATGAGTTCGACGCGGCCTTCGCCCCAGCTTTCCCTCGGCTCGACGAAATAGCTCGGCCGCATTTCATAGGCGAGATCGAGGTCTTGGTAGTGCTCGAATTCGCGATCCCTTTGCAAAAGCCCGAAGCCGCGAATGTTGGGATCGAGAAACGCGGAAACTTCCGGCCGCGGCGGATTTCGCAACGGCCGCCAGATCCACTCGCCGCTTTCGGTATGGATCAAGAGCCCGTCCGAATCATGCAGCTGCGGACGAAAATCCTCGTTGAACCGGTGATCGTTCTCGCCGATGAAGAACATTGACGTGAGCGGCGCCAGACCGAATTTGACGTTTGGCTTGCGCGGGAAAAGCGTCGCCGAGACTTCCGCCGTCGTCTCGATGCCGGGGTAGAGATCAAAGCGAAAGGCCCCAGTCGCGGCCTCGCTGTCGAGCAGCCCGTAGATCGTCGCGCGGTCCGCCCCGGACTCTGGCGTGTCGATCCAAAACTCGCGAAAGAATGGAAACTCTTCCGCCGTGGTCCCGGCGCCGACCGCCAGCGCGCGGGCCGACATTCCGTAGCGCTGATCGCGGCCGAGCAAACGAAAATAGCTTGCGCCGAGAAATGAGATGACCTCGTCAAAAACCTTCGGCGTATTCAGGGGGTAATGGAGGCGGAAGCCGGCGAAGCCGAGATTGACCGGCAACGGCTTGTCGAGCTTGGTGCGGCCGTAATCGAAAAGATTGGCGGAATAGGGGATCGGCGTCGGAATGCCGTCGCGGATGGTGTTGATGGTCACCGGGCGCCGGTAGAGATGGCCGAGATGAAACAATTGCAGCCGGAACTGGCTTCCGGTCCCGGCGAGAAAGGCCTTGTCGGGACGAAACCGCAAATCGCGCCAAGCGTCGAAGTCCAGCTTATTCAAGGCGTCGGGGAGGGGCGGCGTCGAGGCTTCAAAACGCGCGGTCGCGAGATCACGGGCGCGGCGCACGACGTCGTCGAAGTCGAATTTTGGCGGTGGGACGGCATGTTGGCCGGCGTCTGCCCGCGCGTATCTTACATTGGCCGAGAAAGCGCTGGAGACGATGAGGGCCTTGACGAGCTTGCGGCGGTTTAGGTCAGGCATGGGGAGCTGAAAATTTGCTTCTGGGCCGTGGCCCGGTCGTGGCGAGGGCTGGTGCAGCGGCGTAACGAGCTTTTTGGCCCGCAGCAAGGCAATTGGCGCATTTCGCCTGGATTTATCGGTCAGTGAACGGCGGCGAAGCGGGACGCTCGGAGCCGCCCTGGAAGCCGCGCCGACGCCGTGGCGAAATCGCCCCAAACATGCGTGGCGGCTTGCGGCGGGCCGCTTCGGTCCGGCCAAGGGGTCCGCGCGCGTTTTTTTTGAAAAATAACTCTTGTAATGGCGGCGAATCCGCTTATTTTTCGCTTGCCCAATTTCGCACGTGCCTGTGGTCGTGTGTCGGTTGGCGGGGATCCGGACAAGAGGCCGGTTAACCGCCTGGAAAAGGACCGACAGCCGGAGGCGAACCGGCGAACCCCGCCAAACGGGGGACGCGACTTAAAGCAACGACGGACCGGGCTTTTTCGTCTCTGTCGGCCTCCAAAGCCGGCTTACCGAAGAGGCTTGTCTTTCTTGCCGGGCGTGCGGAAGGGGACTCAATCCCATTCCAAGCGAAGGCCACGAACGCTCTGGACGGCGGAGTTCCGCTTTGTCCATGGTGCGCGTGTCCAACGGCGCAGCATCTGACCGCGCGCGGTCTGCGAGGCTTTGTCTCGTGGAAACGATTGCGGTCGCGGATGGCGGGTCAACTGAAACGGTCGCGTCTCCAAAGCGCGGGCGTCGTTCAGCATCGCCATTCACCCGAAGCTTGTTCGTTTCGGTGCGGGCCCCCCCGCACCCTTCGAAGGGATGCCGCGATGACTGATCGTATCTTGGAATTTCTCCGCAACCGTCGCGAAGACGGGCCGTGCCTGGTGCTCGACCTCGACGTCGTGCGCGAAAACTACATGTCTTTCGCCAGGGCCCTGCCGGACACGCGCGTCTTCTACGCGGTGAAGGCCAACCCGGATCCTGGCGTGCTCGCGCTTCTCGCCAGTCTCGGCTCGTGCTTCGACACCGCGTCGGTGGTCGAGATCGAGCAGGCGTTGGCGGCCGGCGCTTCGGCGGACCGCATCAGCTTCGGCAATACGATCAAGAAGGAGCGCGACATCCTGCGCGCCTATCAGCTTGGCGTGCGGCTGTTCGCCGTGGATTGCGAGGCCGAGGTTGAAAAGATCGCGCGCGCGGCCCCGGGATCGAAGGTGTTTTGCCGCATGCTTTGCAATGGCGCGGGGGCCGAATGGCCGCTGTCGCGCAAGTTCGGCTGCGCAGTTGAAATGGCGCCTCGGGTCCTCGAACATGCGCACCGCCTGGGACTCGTCGCCTTTGGCTTGTCGTTTCACGTCGGCTCGCAACAGCGCAATCCCTATATGTGGGACGGCGCCTTGAAGGCGTCGGCGGCCATATTCCGCGACCTCGCCGATCGCGGCGTCGCCTTGCAGATGGTCAATCTCGGGGGCGGCTTTCCGACGCGATATCTGAAGAGCGTGCCGGCGGTGAACGCCTATGCGCAGTCGATCCTTCGCTCGTTGCATATGCATTTCGGCAACCGCATCCCGGAGACGATCATCGAGCCTGGTCGCGGCATGGTAGGCAATGCGGGCGTCATCGAGGCGGAGGTCGTGTTGATCTCCAGGAAGTCGGAGGACGACAAGGTCAAATGGGTTTATCTCGACATTGGCAAGTTCAACGGGCTGGCCGAGACGATGGATGAGATGATCCGTTATCCGATCAGGACGCCCTTTGACGGCGATGCGACCGAGCCTTGCGTCCTTGCCGGTCCGAGCTGCAATTCGGTCGATGTGCTCTACGAGAAGGAACCATATTTCCTTCCCATCAGTCTCGAGATCGGCTCGAAAGTGCTGATCGAGGGGACCGGGGCCTATACGACGACCTATTCGTCGGTTGGATTCAACGGCTTCCCACCGCTGAAGTCCTACGTGATCTGACTCCGGCGGCGAAGCGCGAAACTCGAGCGCTGGAGCGCCGAGGCTCCACCGCGGAGGCTTTATCCTCCTCACCTTTCCCTGTCCCGGACGGCCGGCGAGGGCTCGCTTTTGAGCCCTCGCGCGGTGCGAGGGTCGTCGCGCAATCCCGGTTATAGCCGACGGAGGCTCAGATGACCTTGGTCTCGAACGAAATTCAAATGCATGCGCCTGCGGCGTTTCACGTCTTCGCCGCGCCCGCCATCCATATCTCCGATGAAACGGCCGCTGATGTTTTCGCGCGCGAGAGCCTTCTCGACGAGGCGTTTGGCGCGGCGCGTTTCGACAAGACCGCCCAGCGCCTGCGCGATGGGCGCTTGCCGGCGCCTGGCCTGGCGCTTGCGGCGAAGGAGGCCGATGTCCTTGTCGGCACTTTGCGCATGTGGTTCGTTGCAGCGGGCGACGTGCCGGCTCTGCTTCTCGGCCCGCTCGCCGTCGCGAAAAGCCGCCAGTCGCGCGGCCTCGGGCGCAGGCTCATGGCCGAAGGCCTGTTCCGCGCCTTTATTGCTGGCCATAAGGCGATCCTGCTGGTTGGCGACGCGCCTTACTATGAGCCCTTCGGCTTCACCTGCCGCCACACCGTCGATCTTGCGCTTCCCGGCCCTGTCGATGCGGCGCGCTTTCTCGGGCTCGAGCTCGAGAAAGGCGCATTGAAACACGCCAAGGGCCGGGTTCAACCGGCGGGCGCGCTCGACCTCTCGGCGCATCGGGCGGCCTCTGAACTCCGCCATGCGGCTTGAACCGCGCTTGACCTTCGTCGCCGCGCTTGCTTAGAGCAAGCGCCGACTCCGTTGCGCCGGCTCTGCCCCAAGAAAATAAGACAAAACAATGAATTGAAGCATTTTCACGCGAACCGGGCGCCGGTTCGCGTGAACAAAATGCGACAGCACAATGAACTGAAGCGCCGCTCGTCCAGGCCGAGCGGCCGGCGCTTCAGCCGTTTCGGCCGCCGTCTTTCACAGGCTCCAGAAGGGCCGCCCCTCACCTTAAATCTTTTGGAGATGAATCTATGTCGCAATGGCCCGTGCATGGCGCAATCACAGGCCCGATCGTCCTGATCGGCTTCGGTTCGATCGGGCGTGGCGTGCTGCCGCTGATCGAACGTCATTTCAAATTCGACAAATCGCGTTTCACGGTCATCGATCCGGAGGACAAGGATCGCGGTCTTCTCGACGAAAGGGGCATAGCCTTCATCAAGGAGGCGGTCACGCGCGAAAATTTCGTCGATCTCCTGAAGCCGTTGCTCACCAAGGGCGGCGGCCAGCCCTTCGTCGTCAATTTGTCGGTTGACGTGTCCTCCGCCGCCATCATGCGTCTCGCCCATGAAACCGGCGCGCTCTATATCGACACGGTCGCCGAACCTTGGCTTGGCTTCTACACCGATACGCGCCTGACGCTTTCGGAGCGCTCCAATTATGCGCTCCGCGAGGGCGTGCTTGACCTCCGTCGCGCGCTCGGCCAAGGACCCACGGCCATCTCCTGCTGCGGGGCCAATCCGGGCATGGTCTCCTGGTTCGTCAAGCGGGCGCTGTTGAACGTCGCGGCGGACTGCGGGATCGACGCCGGCGCGCCGGCGACGCGGGAGGATTGGGCGCGGCTCGCGCAGAAGACCGGCGTCAAGGGAATCCATATCGCTGAACGCGACACACAGCGCGCCAAGACGCCGAAGCCGATGGGCGTGTTCGTCAACACCTGGTCCGTCGAAGGCTTTATCTCCGAAGGCTTGCAGCCGGCTGAACTCGGCTGGGGCACGCATGAAAAGCATATGCCGCCAGAGGGCAAACGGCACGCCTTCGGTCCGGATTGCGCGATCTATCTGATGCGGCCGGGGGCGGGGACGCGCGTGCGGTCCTGGACGCCGACAGCGCAAGCGCAGCATGGCTGGCTGATCACTCATAATGAAGCGATCTCGATCGCTGATTATTTCACCCTGCGCGAGGCCGGCGAGGTCGTCTATCGCCCGACCTGCCATTACGCCTATCGACCGGCCGATGACGCGGTGCTCTCGCTCGACGAGATGGCGGGCGCCCAATGGAGGCCGCAAGCCAAGTCGCATATTCTCGACGAGACCGAGATTGTCGACGGCATCGACGAGCTCGGAGTCCTTCTCTATGGCCACGCGAAAAACGCCTATTGGTACGGCTCGCAGCTTTCGGTCGAGGAGACGCGGCGCATCGCGCCCTATCAGAACGCGACGGGGCTTCAGGTGACCTCCGCCGTTCTGGCCGGGATGGTCTGGGCGCTCGAAAACCCGGAGGCCGGAATTGTCGAAGCCGACGAGCTCGATTTCCGCCGCTGCCTCGAGGTCCAGACGCCCTATCTCGGACCGGTCATCGGGAAATATACCGATTGGACGCCGCTCGAGGACCGCGCCGTCCTTTTTCCAGAGGATATAGAGGCCGAAGACCCATGGCAGTTCAAGAATGTGATCGTGCGGTGAAAGAGCTATTGCTCGGTTAACCCAAGCTTGGCATTTGTTTCTGTCTTGACGCGGGACAGGCATGCAAGCGAAGGGCGAATTTGGGATGGCATTCGCATTCAGAGCGGCGCATCCAGTGGTGCCCCAGTGCTGGTTGGATTTCTTGGACTTTGCATCGACGAAAGCCGATGGCACCTGGCTTTTCAGGGGGCACAGTGACGCAAACTGGGAACTGGTCCCGGCGATTGGCCGGCCGTCGTCTTGTGCGGCGGCAGGCTACCGCTTCGCTGACGAGGAAAATCTGTTCGACGATTTTGTTCGTGAGGCAAAGCGTTTTCTCGATGGCGTAGGCTTCACTGATCTTGATTGGCTCAGTGTCGCCCAGCACCATGGGTTGCCGACCCGTCTCTTGGATTGGTCGACCAACCCGCTTGCTGCCGCCTGGTTCGCTACACATGACGAAAAAGTTGGCTGCGATGCGGAGGTTCTGGCTATCCGCGTTCCTTTTGTAAAACGCTTCAACTGCGTTGAAGTATTCAGCTCAGAAGCCAAGTCGGATCCAATAATAGTGGATGTGTCGCCACATGTAGCTCGAATAACTGCGCAGCAAGGCTGCTTTTCTTTGCACTATGACCCCCAATCGCCGTGGCGGCCCTCCAGCCGATCCCACGCTTTTGCCAAATTCCCTATTCCGGGTCACGAAAAGGCCGATTTTCGTCGCTTGCTGCATATATTCGGATATGATGCGAACAGGCTGATGGCAGATCTCGATGCGCTCGCCCTGACACTCGGCTGGCGTTTCCGGCAAAGTTGAAACTGGAGCCAATTCCCACGGATGGCCGAAATGGCGCAGGAAGCTCGAATACCCGCGTTCTCCCGATTGGACCGGAGAAAAGATCCGTCTTGGATCGCACGGTCTGCGGGTATCGTGAACGCCGTAATGGAATACTCGGTCGAGGCCGATCCTGGATGGCCTTTCGTGATCGCGATTTGGCCGAGCGTGTCCTATTTTGCGACGGACCTCGATCCACGCTCTTTCGAGAGATCTGCCGAAGGCACATGGACTGGCCGAGCTGAGCTCTTGCTTACGGCCAGGGGAGAAGTGCGGCCTGGACAGCCAGGAGAAATCTCTTTCACCCTGCCCGTCCATGTCGAATTATTTGAGCGAGACGGGACTTTTTCAGTCAAGACCTTTGAGTTTGCAGAGGATATTCGTAAAGCTCCGCAGCGAGACCTCTTGGAAAGATTGGAATCGTTTGGGGCGCACGACGAAAATAGCTCGATAGAAGCGGAGCTGGCGGCGATTTGGTGCAGACTTCTAAAGGTTAGCCATGTTGGCCTCGATTCGAATTTTTTTGATCTAGGTGGCACTTCGCTCGATTTGATTCAGCTGCATGGAGAGATTCTGACGCGGTTTGGCGACATCTCCATAACCACCCTGTTCGAGGTTATGACAATCCGGAATTTGGCAGCGTACCTCCAGTCTTATAATAGGGGCAAAATGAAACCAGGGCGTTTTGATGCGAAGCAGATTCCCAGTAGCGTCAAGAAAATTGGTAACATGACAGGATAGACCTACTTTCTGATTTAAGTGAAAGAATATCTTCGTTAGCAGTCGGTGGACGTGGGGTTCATCACTCCGCAGCGAGCTTCGAAAAGCTCGGCCCGGCGCGGAATTGTTCGAGCAGAATTTTCTCCTCGGCCTTGGCGGCGTCGAGGCTGCGCAGCTTCACATGGCCGAAGCCGCGGATTTTTTCCGGGATCGAGGCGAGGGCGACCGCGCTCGCGTGATTGTCCGGCGACAGGTTCGCGAGGAGCTCCTCGATCAGCATTTCATAATCGGCCAGAAGCTTTCGCTCGATGCGGCGCTCGTTCGAATAGCCGAAGACGTCCAAGGGCGTTCCGCGCAGGCGCTTCAGCCGGGCGAGCAGCTTGAACGCCGGCAGGATCCAGGGTCCGAAGCTGGTCTTCAAGGCCTCGCCCGTCGCGGTCTTGCGGCCGAATATGGGCGGAGCGAGATGGAGTTCGAGCTTGAGATCGCCATCGAAAGCCGCCTCGACCTCACGCGCGAATACGCCGTCCGTATAGAGCCGCGCGACTTCATATTCGTCCTTGATGGCCATGAGCGTGAAAAGATAGCGCGCGACGGCCTGGGCAAGGGCCTCGCGGCCGGGGGTCTTGATCCGCTCCGCCTTGGCGACGCGCGCCACGAGCTGGCGATAACGCTCGGCATAGGCCGCGTCCTGATAGGCGGCAAGAAAGCCGACCCGACGGTCTATCAGGTCTTGAACCGATTGCGATTGGTCTTGCGGCGACATCGGCCGGCGCAAAGGCGCGATGATCGCCTCCACGGCTGCGGGTTCGGCGGCCTTGCGTCGGCCCCATAGGAAGGCCTGCTTGTTCATCTCCACGGCTTCGCCATTGAGTTCTATGGCGCGCAGGATGGAGGCCTCATCAAGCGGCACGAGACCTTGTTGCCAGGCATGGCCCAGCATGAACATATTGGCGGCGATCGAATTGCCGAGCAGGGCTGAGGCGATACCGGTGGCGTCGATGAAGCAGGCGGCCTCGCCTGCCGTTCGCCGGATCGCGCGCTTTATGCTTTCCGAGGGCAGGGTGAAATCGGCGTCGCGGGTGAACTCGCCCGGATAGATTTCGGCCGTATTGACGACCACGCCGGTTTCATCCTTGCGGATCGCCGCGAGCACTTTCTTCGAGCCGGAAACGACGAGATCGCAGCCGAGGACGAGATCGGCTTCGCCGGCCGCCACCCTGATTGCGTGAATGTCTTCGGGCTTCGCGGCGATCTTCACATGGCTGAATACCGCGCCGCCTTTCTGCGCCAATCCGGCCATGTCGATGGAGCCGCACCCCTTGCCTTCGAGATGGGCCGCCATGCCAAGTATGGCGCCGATCGTCACGACGCCGGTGCCGCCGACCCCTGTCACCAGGATGCTATAGGGACGCGCGCCGACCGGGCGAACCATTGGCCGCGGCAGCGGCGGAAACTCATAGTCCTTCGCCGATTGAGCTTTTTTTGGCTTTGCGCCATGGACTGTCACAAGCGCCGGACAAAATCCTTCGAGGCAGGAAAAATCCTTGTTGCAGCTCGACTGGTCGATGACGCGCTTGCGGCCGAATTCGGTGTCGAGCGGCTGGATCGAAACGCAATTCGATTTGATCCCGCAATCGCCGCAACCCTCGCAGACGCGCGTGTTAATGAGGACGCGTCGGTCCGGATCGGCCGTTTCGCCCCGCTTGCGGCGGCGGCGCATTTCCGCCGCGCAGGTTTGATCATAAATCAGCACAGTGACGCCGGAGACCGCGGCGAGATCGCGCTGCGCATCGTCGAGATCGCGCCGATGCCGGATCATGAGCCCGGCGGGCCATTGCAGGCCGGCTGGATATTTGCGCGGTTCATCGGTCACGACCGTGATGCGGCGGACCCCTTCGGCCGCGACCTGACGCGCGATCTTGTCCACGGTGAGGCCGCCGTCGAGGCGCTGACCGCCGGTCATCGCGACGACTTCGTTGAACAGGATCTTATAGGTGATGTTGGCACCCGCCGCGCAGGCGAAACGCAGCGCGAGCAGGCCTGAATGATTATAGGTGCCGTCGCCGAGATTTTGAATGATGTGCGGGCGTTTCGAGAACGGCGCTTCGCCGATCCAATTCGCTCCTTCGCCGCCCATTTGGGTGAAGCCCTCGGTGGAGCGGTCCATCATTTGCGCCATGTAATGGCAGCCGATCCCGGCATAGGCGCGCATGCCTTCTGGCACTTTGGTCGATGTGTTGTGCGGGCAGCCGGAGCAGAAATAGGGCGCCCGGACCGCGACATCCTCGGCGGAGGCGAGAGCCGATTGGGCGGTTTCAAGTCGCCGCACCCGCTGTTCGAGCTCTTCGCTTCGGGCGAATCGCAAGATGCGGCGCCCGATCGCAATCGCGATGTCATTGGCGTCAAGCGCGCCAGTCACCGGAAACAGCCAGCGTCCGTGCTCGTCCTTCTTGCCGACGCAGATGGGCTGGCTCGCTGAACCGTAAAGCTCCTCACGCAGCTGAACTTCGATCAGCGAACGCTTTTCCTCCACGACAATGATCAGTTCAAGCCCCCGCGCGAACTCCCGTAAGGCGATCGGTTCAAGCGGCCAGGGGCAGCCGATCTTGAAGAGCCGAAGCCCGAGCGCATTCGCGGCGACCTCGTCAATGCCGAGGTCGTCCATGGCTTGACGGACGTCGAGATAGGATTTGCCGGCGGCGATCACGCCGATTTTCGCCTGCGCGCCGCCGGAGGTCACGATCCGGTTCAGGCGATTGGCGCGAAGCCAGGCGAGCATGGCGTCGCGTTTGAAATTCTGCAGACGCCGTTCCTGCTCCAGCACATTGTCGCGCGCGCGGATGTTCAACCCGCCCGGCGGCATCACGAAATCGACAGGCGCGCGTGGCGCGACGCGATCAAGGGAAACGTCGATCGATCCGGTCGATTCGATCGTATCCTTGAGGCATTTGAGGCCAACCCATGCGCCCGTGTAGCGGCTCATCGCGAAGCCGTAGAGACCATAATCGATGATCTCCTGCACGCCCGCCGGGGAGAGAATCGGCATCATCACATCGACAAAGGTAAATTCGGACTGATGCGCCGTCGTCGAGGATTCCGCGGTGTGATCGTCGCCCATCAAGGCCAGCGCGCCGCCATATTTCGACGTCCCGGCAAGGTTGACGTGGCGGAAGACGTCGCCGGAGCGATCAACGCCGGGACCCTTGCCGTACCAAAGCGAAAAAACGCCGTCGAAGCTACCTTCGCCGCGCATTTCCGCCTGTTGCGCGCCCCATATGGCGGTCGCGGCGAGATCCTCGTTGAGGCCTGGCTGGAACAAGATGTCGTTGGCGTCGAAAACGTGCTTGGCGCGATGGAAATTTTGGTCGAGGCCGCCGAGCGGGGAGCCGGGATAGCCCGAGATAAATCCCGCCGTGTTGAGCCCGGCGCGCCGGTCGAGCGCCTTTTGCATGAGGAGGAGACGGACGACCGCCTGCGGACCAGAGACGAAGATGCGTCGCTTGGTCAGATCATATTTATCGTTGAGAGAGGTGGATTTGAGGTCTTCGATGAGGTCGACCGGGCCTTTGACCGCGTCCGCCATCGTTTACGTCTCCTGCCGGGCGCACAGGCTCAGCCGCGCGGCCGCTTCCACCGCATCAACCGATATAGGTCCAAAAAGCTCGGTTTCCAAGCCATTAGCGGCTTTTCCACCGGAGAAGCCGGGCGCACGGCTTTTGGCGGCGTCGCAGCGCGGTAAAGAGGTAAAAATGCTTATTCCGCCGGTTCCGGCAATTTTATTCGCCGATAGACATAGTCCGGCGCGCGCGCGAGCGCCTCGCCTCCAGCCGCAATCGCTCCGATCGCGACGACCTTGCCGTGATGCGGCGAAAGATGGCAAACCGGATCCGCCTCCCGCGCGTCGCCAGCCAGAGCGAGCGCCTGGCAGCGGCAGCCGCCATAATCGATCGTCTGTCGCTCGCAGGAGCGGCAGGGTTCGCGCATCCAATCGGTTCCCCTGAAGGCGTTGAAGGCCGGCGAATGGAGCCAGATGTCTTCGAGCGAATGATCGCGCGTATTCCAGAACTCGAGGCCCGGAATCGTTTCCGCCGCATGGCAGGGAAGGGCTCTGCCGGACGGCGTGACATTCAAGCCCCGCTTGCCCCATCCGCCCATGCAGGCCTTCGGGTAGCGCGCGTGATAATCCGGGATCACATGGTCGATCACGATGACGCCGGAATAGGTCTTTTTGAGCGCTTCGACCTCGGCGATCGCCGCTTCCGCCTGCGCCGCCGTCGGCATCAGCGCCGCGCGATTGATCATCGCCCAACCGTAATATTGCGTATGCGCCACTTCGACGCGCCGAGCGCCGAGCCGCACGGCGAATTCGACCATTTTGCCGGCGCGCTCCACATTGGCGCGATGAATGACCGCGTTCACGGTGAGCGGCAGCCCGGCCTGCGTGATCCATTCGGCCGCAGCCTGCTTGCGCGCGAATGCGCCCGCATAGCCGGCGATTCGGTCCGCCGACTGCGCCTCGGAATCCTGAATTGAAAGCTGGGCGTGGTCGAGCCCGGCGTCGGCGAGCTCCTTTACTAGCGTTTCGGTGAGGCCGACGCCGGACGTGATGAGGTTGGTGTAAAGACCAATTTTGGCGCAATGCGCGACAATCTCCACGAGATCGCGCCGGGCCGCCGGTTCGCCGCCGGAGAGGTGCGCGTGCAGGACGCCGAGCGCGGCGGCTTGAGAGAAAATGTCCTTCCAGCCCGCCGTATCGAGTTCATCCGCGCGCGGATCGAGCGCCGGCGGATTGGAGCAATAGGGGCATCCGAGCGGACAGCGATGGGTCAATTCGGCGAGAAGGCCGACCGGCGCCGGGATTTTCTTCGCGTCGAGGGTCATAGGTCCACCATTCGCTTGGCGGCGAGCGTGTCGAGCAGCGCGCGCACATCCGCTTCAATTCGCGCGCGATCGGCGGAAAATGAGGCGGCGAGATCGTCCACAATCGCGTCGAAGCTGGCGATCCCGTCGCAGCGCTGCAAAATGGCGACGGCGATAGCGTCAACCTTGACCACGCGCTCAGGGGCGAGCAGCAGCCATTCGCCGCGCGTCTCATCATGCTTCAGCCTGACGCCGCGCGGAAGCCGGGGCTTGGACAGGGCTGCCTCGGGCGATCCGTCACTCATGCCGCATTACCTTGACGCCACGCCGCGCGCCTGGATCGCCGCGATTTCGGATCGAAACAGCCCAAACTCATCGTGCTCGGAAGAGCCCAGAAAATCATGGCGCGCGTAAAATGGCCAATCGAGCCGCGCGGAGGGACTCCGGCGGCTCGACATATATTTGGCGCGGATCTTGCTTAACAAGATGGAAAGCTCTCGATGCGCGAAGGAAAGTTCGTTCGCGTATTCCTTTGGCCCGATGTCCGCCGCCCAATTCGCCGTAGCGCCAATCAGGCGGGACATTTGGGAAAAGTCGAGGCCAGGCTATCAGATTTCGGCGGACGCGTAGCTCGTCACTTCCATGCCGATGCAGATTTCAACGATGATAGGAGTCGTCCAAGCCATTTTAGCCTCTGCCTTTGCTTTACGTGTTGCGATTTGCCGGGCGCTGTCGTTTCCATACCCTGAACGGTTTGAGCCCGTTCGGCGCGGAGACTAGCACTCGTCGGCGCCGCTTGTCATGACTTTTTTGCGCGCGCCGGCGCGCCGCGCCGATCTCGCGTCCTTCCCGAGCGAAGATCGAATTCGCCGTGAGCTAAAGCCAGCTTCGCTCGGCGGAGGCCTTGGCCTCATAGCTTTCGATCTTATTGGCCCGCTGCATCGTCAGGCCGATATCGTCGAGCCCGTTCAAAAGGCAATGTTTGCGAAACGGGTCAATATCGAATTGGATGACGCCGCCGTCGGGGCCGCGAATCTCCTGGGCTTCGAGGTCGATCGAGAGGGCGGCATTGGCGCCGCGCTCGGCGTCGTCCATGAGCTTGGCGAGATCCTCCCGCGAAACCCTGATCGGCAAAATGCCGTTCTTGAAGCAATTATTGTAAAAAATATCGGCGAAGCTCGTCGAGATGACGCAGCGGATCCCGAAATCGAGCAGGGCCCAGGGCGCGTGCTCGCGCGACGAGCCGCAACCGAAATTATCTTCCGCGACGAGAATCTTGGCGTTGCGATAGGCCGGCTTGTTCAAGACGAAATCGGGGTTTTCCGAGCCGTCGTCCTTGTAGCGCATCTCGGCGAAAAGCCCCGAGCCAAGACCGGTCCGCTTGATCGTCTTCAGATATTGCTTGGGGACGATCATATCGGTGTCGATATTGGTGATCGGGAGGGGTGCGGCGACGCCGGTGAGCGAAGTGAATTTTTCCATTGATGCGGGGTCCGGTTTTTTGTCGGCGCGCAAAGTAACTTTTTGTTTGGCGCGCCCTTATCCCAAGGACCTCGCCAAAACGCGTCGGCTGCTGAGGCGCGGTTTAGCAAGCCTCCGGCCGTGGAGCAAATGAGGCGGCTTCGGTCGCGGTTCGGTTTGCATGGCGGCGGTCGATGGCGAGTGGAGATTCGCCCGTGATTTCCGCACGCTCTAAGGCGCTGATATAATTGAAGTGACTTCGCGGTTCATAATTCTTGAGATATGCCCGCATGGGGACGTGGACGGTCAGTCGCCATGCGCGATTAGGGCATCAGGTGTGAGCGTCAGGAATTTTTCTGGCGTCCGCCACGTTTCGGGAATGTAGGTATTCGCCCATCGGCAAATGGCTTGCATTACGGGCAGAAGCTCCGCGCCCTTCTTGGTCAAGCCATATTCGAACCTTGTCGGATTATCCTGATAGGCCCTTTTTGAAATCAGCCCGAACTCTTCAAGCCGCAATAGTCGGTCAGTCAGCACGTTAGTCGGAATTCGTTCCGGCGACTCCAAAAACTGGCCAAATCGCGCTTTGCCTGTCGCCAAATCGCGGACAATCACGAGCGTCCAACGGTCTCCGAAAATGTCGAGGGAGGTCGCAATTGGACAGCCTGATCGGAGCTTTTTCAATTCACACTGCCTTCCATCCTGGTGTAACTTGTGATTCACAAGTCACTAGCCTACACTCGAATTCGTGGGATACTAACAAATTCGGAGAGGAACGATGTCAGAGGGATTTAAGGGCGGCTGTCTTTGCGGCTCCGTCCACTATGAATGCAGTGCCGAGCCAATGATGTCGGGTCATTGCCAGTGTATCGACTGCCGCAAAAGCAGCGGAACGGGTCACAGTTCCCATCTGGCGGTGCCGCGTGGCGCGGTGACGATTTCAGGTGCTGTCACGGTCTACGACAAGGCCGCCGATAGCGGGCACATAGTCTCGCGAGTTTTTTGTCCGTTGTGCGGCGCACCTGTGTATTCGTTGAATAACGCGATGCCCGATCTCATGTTCATTCGGGCTTCGAGCTTGGACGATCTAGAAGTGTTCAAACCGCAAATGGTTGTCTACGCGAGTTGCGGAGCCTCATGGGATTTATTTGAGGCGGCCTTGCCCAAATTCCCAAAAATGCCGCCCATGCCTCAAAGCTAATTCTGCTCGAAGCTGCGCGAATGGCGTCCGATCCCCAACTCGTCAAAAGGCTTGGCGCTGTGCTCGCTGCTTATCCCAATCTGGAGGCGCGGCGCATGTTCGGAGGCGCTTGCTTCACTCTGAACGGCAACATATGCATAGGCGTCCACAATCAGAATCTCATCATACGCGTAGGCCAACCTATTGCCGACGCCCTAATGAAAGAGCCGCACGTCCGGCCAATGGATTTAACAGGCAAGGTCATGAAGGCGTGGGCAACTGTCTTGCCCGAAGGAATCCGGCAGGATGCAGACCTTCTGGCCTATACGAAGTTGGCATATGAATTCGTCGGAACGCGGCCCCGCAAATAGCGTCAGAAAAATTGGCGAGTGCACCTGATTTGATACTCGTGAGGCTCAAGTTTAATCGGATTGAAACCGGCTATAACTAATTGAAATATAATGCCTTATGGCGTGGCGCATAAATCTTTGATTTTGCACAAACCCGAACGGCTGCGTTCGGTCGAAGGCGCGGCTTCAAACCGAATCGTTATTCAACAGCAGCGCGCGGCATAAGGCTGCGCGCCCCTCACCCCACGCTCTCCTCGATCGCCAGCATGTCCTCATCCGACAGGCCGAAATGATGGCCGATCTCATGCACGAGAACATGGGTGAGGACGGCGCCGAGCCCATCGTCCTGGTCGGCCCAGAAATCAAGAATTGGGCGGCGATAGAGCCAGATCATATTGGGAAATTGGCCGGTCGCCGGCGTCGCCTCCGATTGCGCCCGGCCCTGGCCGCGAAAAAGGCCGAGGAGGTCGAATTCGGTCTCGCATTGCAGATCGTCGAGCGTTTCGTCGTCGGGAAAATCCTCGACCTGAATGACGAGTCCCTCGCAGAGCTTGCGGAAGTTTTCCGGCAAGGCCGCAAAAGCCTCCTCCGCCAATCTCTCGAGATCGTCGATCGAGGGCGCCGTCAGATCAGCCAGGTTGAACGCTTGCATGGTCATGGTCATTGGATCCCGCGCGGCGCCCGATCGCGCCGCCTCAGCCTCACGTATAACGCGCCGGCGCCCCATGTGGGCGCGCGGCCTCTTCAAAACCGACAATAATGGCGTGATATTCCGGCGCGCGCAGCCATTGCGGCACGCTGCGTCGAAGGATTCCGGCCTCGCCGTCCATCGCGCCGCCGCGCTCGCCCTTGCCGGTCACGACGAGCACGAGGCGCGCCCCATCGCGCTGCGCCCGCGACAGAAATTGCCGCAAGGCCACAAAGGCCTCCTGCCGGCGCAAGCCATGCAGGTCGATCGCGGCGTCGGGCGCGGCCTGCCCGCGCGCCAGCTTTTGCCGAAGCCGCCGCTCAAGCGGCGCGAGTGGCGGAGGAGCCTTTGGCGTCGCTGGCGGCGGCGTGGGGGCCGCGCTTTCCGCAGCGGCGCTGGGCGGCGCATCAGCCGTCGTCGGCTCAACGCCGCGGACTGGCGCGGGCCGAGGCAAAAGACTCCCAGGCCTAGGCGCGACAGTCTTGGCGACCGTGAGCCAAAGCTCGATCTCCTCCGCGCTCAGCCGGCGCGGCCGGCCGTTGACGAAAGACGAGATGCTTTCCCTCACCGCGGCGCGCCTTCTTCCTTGGGCAGAAAAACGATAAACTCTCCTCCGCCGCGAATATCGCCTGCCCGGGCGCCGGCGTCATCCCCCGCGCCGAAAAAAATATCCGCGCGGGCCGGGCCGACGATGGCCGATCCGGTATCCTGCGCGATCATCAGCCGCCGGAATGGCGAGGCCGTCGCGCTCGCCCAGGGAAGATTGGCGGCGATCCAGACCGGCAGGCCATAGGGCCAGATGGTCCGGTCGACGGCAATGGACCGCAAGGGCGTGAGGCTCACGCCCTGCCCGCCGATCGGGCCCTTGGCCGGATCGAGGTCGGCGTCGCGGGCGAAAAACACATAGGATTTGTTGCGCTGCATGAGCGTTTGGCCGGCGTCGCCCGGCTCCTGGCCATGATCGCGGACCCAGGTCTTAAGCCGGGCGAGGGACATGTCGGCTTCGGCGATCTCGCCAGCCTCGATCAACAAACGTCCGATCGACGTATAGGGGTGGCCGTTGCGCCCAGCGTAAACGAGGCGAAGGAGCCCGCCGTCGGCGAGCCGGACTCGGGCGGAGCCTTGGACCTGCACGAGAAAAACCTCGATCGGGTCGCGGAGCCAGACGAGCGGGGCCGCGCGGGCGGCGATGGCGCCGGCTTCGATCGCGGCGCGGTCGGGGTAGGGCGCGGCGCCTTGCGCCGAAGCGCCGACGGGCGGAGGCAAATCATCCGGGCGGGCGAGTATGGGCGCGGTGAAATCCTCCGTCCGCGTCAACGATCCTTCGACGATGGGTTCATAATAGCCGGTGAGGAAGCACGCCTCCCCGCCGTGCTGCGCGCGCGAGCCAATCCTGAAAGGTCGGAAATGCGTTTCGAGGAAGCGCCGGGCTTCGACGGCGTCGCCAGGCGGCTGCGCAAGGGCTTCTCGGCAAACGGCCTTCAAGGCGGGAGAGGGCGCGATCGCCCGGCGCAAGACTTGACGGTCCTCGTCAAGAGCGGCGCAGGACAGCCGGAAGACCCGGAGCGCCACGTCAAGATCATCCTCGGCGAAGCCGGCGAGATCGGCGAAGGACAGTTCGGCGAGCGTGAGGTCCTGGAGCGCGAGTCCTTGCGAAACAGGCTCGAAAGAGAAGTTGTCCGGCGGAGACGGAGGCGGCGCCATCGGTTGACTACCAAGATCCGGAGGGGGAGGACTAGGTTGTGGCGAGGAACGAGCGTTCCTCCGAAAGGAAGGCGCTCTCGCTTTCAGCCCGAATGCGCGTCGATCAGGTTCGGCGGGGGAGCAAAATCGGATTTTTCTTTCGCCATGGTTATCAATTTACGAACGGATATGCGCCGCGTCCGAAAAGGCGCGAAATCAACGCCGGCCAGAGACGCGGATCAGACGCCGGTCCTGGTCGCCGTAAGCCTCCAGTTCGGATCGCGCGAGCCGACGTCCCGGGTGAAAGTCCAAATGTCATTGATTTCAATAACCTTGTCCGGGCTTCCCTCGATCACGGCGCCGTCTTGAGCCCGCGTCGCGGTGATGATCTGCGCGGTGTAGCGCAAGGTGATCTGGGCCGCGCGGCCAATAAGCTCCGCACCTTCAATGACCGCCTTGTCGATTGAAACGAAGGTCGTCTCGACCTTTTCGCCGCGCTTCTCACGGTCGGAGATCGCCAATGAAAAGCTATCGTAAACATCCTTGGCGAGAAGATTTTCCAGCACTTGGCGGTTGCCGGCGGCGAAGGCGCCGACGATCATCTCATAGGCGGCTTTGGCTCCGTCCACGAAGGGCAGAATCGCAAAAGACGGATCGGCGGCGGCGATGGCGTCAAGTCCGCTCCAGGCCTTGGACCCGGGTTCGGCGAAAGGCTTCCAACGTTCCGCCTGATTGGCTGGAGCCGCCTCGCGCGGCGCGGCCGCCGATTTGGGCGCGCCGGGCAGAGTGATGATCTTGGCGTCGTCGCGGCGTGGCGCGCCTGGTCCTCCCGGCGCGTGGTTCAGGAACGGATTGTTTGGCGGCTTTTCGGTTCCGCTTCGCGTCCCGAGGATTGATCGGAGCTTCCAGACCACAAAAACGGCGAGAAGGGCGAATATGATTGTTGTGACGTCGAATGAATCTTGCATCGCTTTGCTTGACGCCTCGGTTTCGGCTGCGGCGAGTTGCGCCATGCGGCGAACTTTATCATATAATTCTATCTGGGAAGAGGAACGGCTGAAGTCCAGGTGCGACGGCGGTCATGCTTCAACTCCAATCGAATGGTGAGCGCATGCATCTACCGGCTCGGCTCATGCTCGGCTTTGTGATCTGGTTTATCGCCGAGGTCGCGGCCTTCGCCCTCATCGTCGAAATTCTTAGCTTCAGCGGCGCCATCCTGCTCTGCCTGATGACAAGTCTCGCCGGCGCGGCGATGTTGCGGCGTCTCGGGCTTTCGGCTGCCTTCCGGTTGCGCAAAGCTCTCGCCAACCGCTCGCAGCGAGAGGCCGGCTTGTCGCGCGAGGCGCTGCTCGACGGAACGCTCGCAGGGCTTGGATCGATTCTTTTGATCCTTCCTGGGTTCGTCTCGGATTTCATCGGATTGGCTTTGGCCGCGCCGTCGATCAGATTTTGGGTGACCGAGCGGCTCCGCGTCGGCAAGTTCGGCGTCCCGCCCGAAGGCCGCCGCGCCGCCGCGCCGCAAGTCATTGAGCTCGCGCCGAAGGACTGGTCCCGCCTCGACGAAACCGGTTCGCGCGCGCGGCGGAGCACGCCCTGACGCGCTCCGCCAAAATTGCGAGCATCATTGAGTCTGAGGACTGAAAGCAGAAACCGAGCGGAAGTCTTTTTCCTTGTCCCGCGTCAGCGTCGGATCAACCATGGACTTCATCGATTTTGCCCGGGCACCCATAAAATATCGCCTTCGCCTTTGCGGTTTACATGGCGCGCCGCGACGAAAAGGAAATCCGACAATCGGTTGACATATTTGAGAGCCGGCTCGCCGACTGTCTCACCGGGCTCATTGGCCAAGGCGACCAGGATTCGCTCGGCGCGACGAGTCACGGTCCGGGCCAGATGCAAGGCCGCCGCCGCCGGCGATCCGCCGGGCAGCACAAACGAGAGCAAAGGCGCGAGATCGGCGTTCAATTCGTCGATCTTGCGCTCGAGACGGTCCACTTGCGATTGGACGATGCGCAAGGCCTCTCGATCCGGCGTCGCATCGGACTCCGGCACGCAAAGATCCGCGCCCAGATCGAACAGGTCATTTTGCACGCAGAGAAGCATGGCGTCGACCCTGGCGCAATCGGGGTCTGTCGCGGTGGCGACGCGGGCGAGGCCGATCGCTGAATTGGCTTCGTCGATCGCGCCATAGGCTTCGATCCTGAGATCGCTCTTGAGCCGGCGCTCGCCAGTGCCCAAAGCGGTCGCGCCTTTGTCCCCGGTCCGCGTGTAGATCTTGTTCAAGACGACCATGGTTCTCCCGCCGATAAGCTATCCTCGTAAAAGAATATAACGGCTGAGCGGGCGGAATGCGACAAAACTACGCTAAAACAAGGCAATAAAGCACGATCTGATCACATCCGCTTGAGCCGCCGTCAGGTTCTGCTGCGCAGCCACAAAACGCCCATAATGACGATGATGGCGAGAAACTGGAGACCGATGCGCCAGCGCATGAATTGTTGCGACAGATTTGCCGAGCCGCCGCGCAAAGTGTTGAAAAGCCCAAGCAGAAGGACGACGACGACGGAGCCGAGAGAGGTCGCGACGAGAATATTGCTGGCGGCGTGCATGGTGGAGCGGTCCTCGGCGAGAGTTGAAGCGGGGAGAGGGATGAGCGCGGCGGTTGAGGCGATTGCTTCAGCACATCAATATCGGCGCAAAAGGCGCTCCAAATAGTCCAGCTCCTCGCGCGGCCGCGCCGGTTCGCCGAGCCGGCGGCGCAATTCCTCCAGGACACGCTGCGCCCGCTGCGCCGCGGGAACGCCCATGGGGTCGAAACGGGCGCGCGGATTGAACGTTCGTTCGCCGCCTGTCGGGCGCCCAAGCGGATCTGCGTCCTCCTGGCCGAAAGCTCCATTTGCGCCTTGACCATCCTCGCCCTCTCCCGCGCCGTCCTGCGCCTCGCCGGACGAACCACCTTCGCCTTGCCCCCGCATGCTGTCGGCGAGCTTTTGCGCGCCTTCGCGCAATGCGTCCACGGCCCGGCCTTGCGCCTCCACCGCGTCATCGCCGCGCGATCCTTGGCCAAGCGCCTTGGCGGCGTCGTCCATGGCGCTTTCCGCCTCGTCGAGGCCAGTCTCGCCTTGGCCCATCTGCTTCAATTGGCTTTGCAGCTTGTCGAGGCGCTCCCGCAGCGCTTGCTGGCGCTTGGCGAGCTCCGCCTCGCGCGCGGCGGCCGGCGCGTCTTGGTCGTCGCGCTCCGCGTCCTGATCCTCGTCGTCGCCCTCGCCCGGCGGATTGCCGAAACCGGGTGATTGGGGAAAGCCCATTTGCGCGCGTTGGCGACGCTGCTGGCGTCTTTTCGCCTCGCCGCTTTGATAGGTGTCATCGCGCAAATCCTGCTGGTCCCGGCTCATCTCGCCGAGTTCGTCGAGCGCCCGACTCATCTCCCGCGCTCTTGGATCGGCCTTGCGCGGGCGCGCCGCCTGCAGGTTCTCAAGGATGTTTTGCAGGCGCTCAAGCATCTTCTGGGCGTCGGCGACATCGCCCGACTGCGCCATTTGCTCCATCTTGTCGAGCATGGCCTGCAGTTCTTTCGGATCAATCGAGCGGGGGCTCCGGTCCGCGCCGGGTTCGTTCCGATCGGCCTGCTCCTGCCGCCGTCCGGCGAATTCGCGCAGGAACTTGTCCATCGCGGCGCGCAGGGTCTCGCTGAGCTTGTGGATTTCCTCCTCGGACGCATTGCGCTCAAGAGCGTCGCGCAACTGCTGCTCGGCGGCGCGAAGATCGCGCTCGGCGTCCGACAGATCGCCATTTTCGATCCTCAGCGCCATTTCCCAGAGGTAATCCGCGAGCGCGATGAGGTCGCTGTCCTTGTTGGCCGCCCGCAAGCGAGTCAAGGCGATCCGCAATCCCAGATAGACGCTGGCGCTTGTGTCGAAGGCCTCCGGAGCGATCAGCAGGCCTTCGAGCGCGGTCGCGACCCGCGTCTTTTCGTCCGGGGCGAGAATGAGGTTGCGCCGCTGCTCCACAAGCGCGCGGGCGAGAGGCTTCACGAAGGGCTTTTGCGGCAGCGTGATCGCGATCGGCTTGGTCTTGCCCTCATTGCCGCCTTCGTCGCGCGCGATCAGCGTCATCTCGACGCGCGCGCCGGCCCAGGGATGCTCGGATAGATCCGCGGTTGTCTCCGCCTCCCCGGCAAGCTGCGGCCCGGACGGAAGGACAAGAGAAATTCGCGGCGGATCGACAAGCGAACGTTTTGCCGGAGCTCCATGCGCCAGCACTGGATTGGCGAAAGCGGCCTCGGCGCTGACGACGCCGTAATCGTCGCCGACCTGATAGGCGAGCGTCAGCGATCCTCGCGCATTGGCGCGCGGCGCGTCGGTCAAGGCGATCGTCGGCGGCTGGTCCGGAATGGCGATCAGCTCGAATGCGCCAAGGCGTTTGCCGGAAAGACCGAGCGTGAGAACGGCGTCGCCGCGCAAAACAAATCGCGTCTCGGTCGCGCGCGTCGCCAAAGCCGCGGATGGCGCGGGCGCGGCGGAGGTCGCGCCTGACGCGTCCCTATCCTTGGCTGGTTCGGCCAAAGCGCCCTTCGCATCGATCGCCGCATTGCCGCCAGAGGCTCGGATCACCACCAAGGAGCCGATCGGCGCCTCGATCTTTCGCCGCGTGTCCGCCTCGGTCGCGTGGAGATCGAGGATGATCGGCGTCGTCCCGGTGTAGGGAGGCGGGTCGATCCATGCGTCGAGGCGGGAGTTGCCGCGCGACAGACCCTCGAAGCGCCAATCGAAAGCCGCCGCTATGCGCGCATATTTTTCGGGGCCGGCGATAAAGCCCGTGGCGACGAGGCCGACGAGTATGGCGGCCCGCAGGGCGTAGCGATCGAGATCGACAAGGCGCGGCGAGGGCAGGCCAGCTTGAAGCGACGCGAGCTTAGCCTCCGCGCGCTGGCGATGCAGGCTCCACAAAGCGCGTGTCGCGGCGTCCTCCGCGCCATTGGCGAGGCGGTCTTCCAGCACGCGGGCCGGGCCGTGGGCGAAGCCTGAAACCCGATCGATCCGGGCCAGCGCTTCGGCGCGCGACGGGAGGCGGAAGCCGCGCAGCGGCAGAAGCGCGACGAGGACGCCGATCGCGAAAAAGGATACGCCAAAGATTTCGCGTGAGGTCTGGCGCTCCGAGCCATATTCCGGTCCAGGAGACGCAGACGAAGGCGCCCAGCACAAGGAGGGGGGGCGCCAAAATGCGCCAGCCGCGCTCAAAGAGAAGGACAGCGGCGGCTCTTGCGATAAGCCGCTCCAGGCGCCTGTTTGCCGGCGGTTCAGCCGTAAACGTCGCGGCGGCGAGATCCGCGTCGCGAGAAAGAGGCTTCGACGGCGATGGTTTTGGACGTCCTAGACTCAGCGGATCCTTCTCCTGAAGCGCGGCTTGAACCCCTCAGGGTGAAACAAAAAGGCTAGCACGATGGCGCCCGCGCGCTAGGGGCGCGCCGAAAATATTTAGGCCAACCAAGCCGGAATTTTGTCGAGGCCAATCAAATCCTCGTATGTCCCGCGCGGACGTACGATGGCCGCTCGCGCGCCGCTGACGAGAACCTCCGGCACGAGCAGCCGTGAGTTATAGGTTCCGGCTTGCACCGCGCCATAAGCGCCGGCGGACATGATCGCCAAAAGATCGCCCGGACGGGGCTCCGGCAGCTTGCGCGAAAGCGCAAGAAAATCGCCGGTTTCGCACACGGGCCCGACGATGTCGGCCGTGAGCTCGGGCGCGTCCGGCGGCGGCGCGCGCACCGGCTTGATGTCATGATGCGCGTCGTAGAGGGTCGGGCGGACAAGATCGTTCATCGCCGCATCCACGATGACGAATGTCTTGGCTTCGCCATGTTTCACGATAGATGACCCGGGTGAGAAGTATCCCGGCATTGCCGACGATCAGTCGGCCCGGCTCGAAAATCAGGCGACAGCCGAGACCGCCGAGCCTAGCCTTGACGATCTCCGCGTAGCGCTCCGGATGGTAGCTCTCCGGGTCTTCTCCTTCCCGGTACGGGATGCCAAGGCCGCCGCCGAGATCGATATGTGAGATGGCGCGGCCATCGGCGCGCAGCGCGCGCACGAAATCCGCGACGAGGCCGAAGGCGTCGTCGAAGGGCGCGAGATTGGTGATTTGCGAGCCGATGTGAATATCGACGCCGGCGATCTCGATCCCAGGCAAGGACGCGGCCTCCGCATAGACTTCGCGCGCGCGACTGCAAAGGTATTCCGAACTTGTTCTCCGCCTTGCCGGTGGAGATTTTCGCGTGGGTTTTCGCGTCCACGTCAGGATTGACGCGAAGCGAGATCGGAGCGGTCCGCCCATACGCGGCGGCGAGGCCCGACAGGGCGCGAAGCTCCGGCTCCGATTCCACATTGAAGCAAAGAATGCCCTGATCGAGCGCGAAGGCCATTTCGCCCTGCGTCTTGCCGACGCCGGAAAAAGTGATCTTGCCGGGGTCCGCGCCCGCCGCCAGCGCCCGACGCAGCTCGCCTTCGGAGACGACGTCCATGCCGGCGCCGAGCCGCGCCAAGGCGGTGAGCACGGCTTGGTTGGAATTGGCCTTGACCGCGTAGCAGACGAGAGAATCGACGTCGGAGAAAGCCGCCTTGAAGACTTCATAATGACGCGTGAGCGTCGCCAGCGAATAACAATAGAAGGGGGTTTTGACCTCTGCGGCGAGATCGACGAGATCAACGTCTTCGGCGTGCAGGACGCCGTTCTTCAACTCAAAATGATGCATGGATTTGCAAGGAGGCTCAGAGCAAGGGATCGAGAAAGAAGGGCGTTGGCGGCGCCGGCTCGCGCGGAGGGAGCGGTTTAGCCGGCTCGGCCTCGCGCGGCGCTTGGGAGGCCGTCAAGGCCGACGCGCCCAACGCTGGCGGAGCTCCGGCGGATCCGGGCGCGGGAGCCGCGTCCGGCGTTCCAGTCAGCGGCGCATTCGTGGGCGCGGCTCCGGGCGGAGGCTCAAGCGCTCCTCGCCGCCCGCAGCCGCCCAGACAAAGTCCGAGCGCGGCGACAAGAAGGACAGCGCGGAATTTTGAGCGGAAAAAGCGCATCGCGAAACAGCTCCAGGAAGGAGCGTCACTATAGACGAGTTTTTGGCCAGACGAAGGTTGCGGATTGGAGCGGTTTCGATCAAAGCGACAAGCCATGCAAGATTTTCCGGCCGGGATCACATGCCCCAGCGGCGGACGAACCAGGTTTTGACCAAATGCGTCAAGATTGCATAGCTCAAGAGGAAGCTTGCGATAATCGGCCAGTAGAGCGGCGGCAAGGGCGTGAACTTCAATGCATTCGCTATGATCGGCGTAAACGGCAGCGCGATGCTGATCGCGCAGATAATAACGGTCGTCGCGATTAGGGCCGGGCTGGCGTGGCTTTGGAAAAATGGGATCTTCGCGGTGCGGATGATGTGGATGATGAGCGTCTGGGTCAGGATGGATTCGACGAACCAGCCGGTCTGGAACAGGGTTGGATTGGTCCAGCAATTGAAAACATAGAGCATGGTGAAAAAGGTCGCGTAGTCGAAAATCGAGCTGATCGGCCCGATGAAGATCATGAATTTGAAGATATTGCCGATGTCCCATTTGCGCGGGATCTCGAGATAGTCTTCATCGACATTGTCTGTCGGGATGGCGGTTTGCGAGAAATCATAGAGCAGGTTGTTGGTCAGCACCTGAATTGGCAGCATCGGCAGGAAGGGCAGGAAGATGCTGGCTCCGAGCACGCTGAACATATTGCCGAAGTTCGAGCTCGCGCCCATCTTGATATATTTTGTTATATTGCCAAAGACCTTGCGCCCTTCAATGACCCCTTCTTGAAGCACCATCAGGCTTTTTTCAAGCAGGATGATATCTGCCGATTCCTTGGCGATGTCGACAGCGGTGTCGACCGATATGCCGACGTCGGCGGCCTTGAGCGCGGGGCTGTCGTTGATGCCATCGCCGAGAAACCCGACGATATGGCCGTTGGCGTGAAGCGCGCTGATGACGCGGGCCTTCTGCTCCGGAGAGACCTTGGCGAAGACCGCAACGGACGGAGCGAGATCGGCCAATGCGGCGGCGCTCATCTTTTCGATTTCTGGGCCGAGCATGATGCGGTCGACCTCGAGCCCGACCTCGCGACAGATCTTCCGGGTGACGATTTCATTGTCGCCAGTGATAATCTTGACCGTCACGCCCGATCGATTGAGCGCGGCGATCGCGGCGGCGGCGGTCTCCTTCGGCGGGTCGAGGAAGGCGATGTAGCCAAGCAGCGTCAGGTCGCTTTCGTCGTCGGCTGAATAGCTTGGCTTCAGATCGAAAATTTCCTTGTACGCGACGGCGACGACGCGAAATCCATCCTCATTGAGCACGCGAGTCTCGGCCTGAGCCTGGGCGAGATGGCTTGCGTCCAACAATCCGCGCTGGTCGTTGAGTTCATAATGCTTGCAGGCAGAGAAAACCTCCTCGACCGCGCCTTTGCAGATGAGCACATGCGTGCCGTCCTCACGCGACAGAATGACCGAAAGACGTCGACGTGCGAAGTCAAACGGAATTTCATCGTTAATCTGGTATTGGTGCTGCAAGTGAAGGTTCTTGCCAAGCTCGACATGCTGCAGCACCGCGACATCGAGCAGGTTCTTCAAGCCGGATTGGTAATGGCTGTTCAGATAGGCGTATTCGAGCACCCGCTCGCACTCATTGCCGCGAATGTCGAGGTGCCATTTGAGGATGATGCGGTCCTGTGTCAGCGTGCCGGTCTTGTCGGTGCATAATACATTCATCGCTCCGAAATTCTGAATGGCTTGAAGGCGCTTCACGATCACGCGTTTTTTCGACATGGCGAGCGCGCCCTTGGCGAGATTGACGGTGACGATCATCGGCAGCATTTCCGGCGTCAAGCCGACCGCGACCGCCACAGCGAATAAAAGCGCCTCGAGCCAATCATGCTTGGTGAAGCCATTGATCAGAAACACGGCCGGTACCATGACCAGCATGAACCGGATCATCAGCCAGGTGAAGCTGTTGATTCCCTTGTCGAAGCTGGTCAGCTCGCGCCGTCCGGCGATCTGGTCGGCGAGCTGTCCGAAATAGGTTTTCGGCCCCGTATGCGCGATCACGCCGGTCCCGAATCCACTGACCACACTGCCGCCCATGAAGCAAAGGTTTGGCAGATCGAAAGGATCGGTGATCTCGCCATTGTAGCTTGCCACCGACTTCTCTGATGGCATCGCCTCGCCGGTGAGCGCCGATTGATTGATGAATAGGTCTTTGGCGGTCAGGAGTTGCAGATCGGCCGGAATCATGTCGCCCGCCGAAAGGCGCACGATATCGCCGGGAACGAGCTGTTCCATCGGAAGTTCGGCGAAACCGTTGGATTGGTCGTCTTCCATGCGGGCGGCGGCGCCGCGTCGCTTGACGCTGGCCGTTGTCTTCACCATGGCGCGGAGCTTTGCGGCGGCGCCATTGGAGCGATGCTCCTGGGTAAAAGCCGTCGTGATGGCGAGGATGACCATAGTTGCAATGACGACAGCCGATCGTATATCGCCCAGCAAATAAGACACAGCCGCGAGAGATAGCAGCAAGGCGTTCAAGGGGCTTTTGGAGCACCCCCATATTTCCTTCGCCACGCTGGGACGGCCTTGCATGGCGATCAGATTGGGGCCGACCGCCGCCAGCCTTGCCTCCGCCTCGGCGAGGTCGAGCCCATCCGGCGAGGCGCGGAGCATCATCCAGATCGCTTTCTGGTCCGCCCGGCTCAGCTCAAGAATTTCGTGCGAGAGCTTAAATTCGATATCGCGCGCCTTGTCGCTGCGCGCCGCCGTCGACTGGCGGAAGTTCAGACGATCACGGAGAGTCGGGCCATTCATGCGCGCCGCCTTTTCGATGTCCGGTTCGCTGGACCAACTGCGGTTTCGATGGATTCGGTCCGGCTTTATCCTCCGCCCGCCGCCCCGCTCGCCACGGTGCGAACTGGACGATGATTTTTGAAACCTTGCCGGCTTTTTGCGACAAGATCATGCGCTAAATCAAAATCGCGAAGGCGCGCCTCGCCGGCCGAGCAATTCGCCCCGAAATCGCAATTAGCTTTCGCCGGACCGGCGGCCGAAATCGGGCGCCGCGGTTTCCTGGCCCTGCGCGATGATGCCGCGGCGGATCGCGCGCGTGCGGGTGAAGAGCTCGAACAGCGCCTCGCCGTCGCCGCGGCGGATCATGCGCTGAAGCGCGGTCAGGTCCTCGTTGAAGCGGCCGAGCATTTCCAGCACCGCCTCCTTGTTGGCGAGGAACATGTCGCGCCACATGGTCGGGATCGGACGCGGCGATGCGGGTGAAGTCGCGAAAGCCGCCGGCGGAGAATTTCATCACTTCGGATCGCGTCACTTCTTCGAGATCGTCGGCGGTGCCGACGATCGTATAGGCGATGAGATGCGGCAGATGGCTGGTGATCGCCAGCACCAGATCGTGATGCTCCGGCCGGCATGGTCTCGACATTGGCGCCGAGCGCGCGCCAGAACGCCGCGAGCCGTTCGACCGGCCTTCGGATCGGTCGCCTTCGGGCGGCGTCAGGATGCACCAGCGGTCGACGAACAGTTCGGCGAAGCCGGCATCGGGACCGGAATTCTCGGTGCCGGCGACCGGATGCGCCGGAACGAAATGCACGCCCGCCGGCAGATGCGGCGCCATCGTCGCGATGATCGCGCCTTGACCGAGCCGACATCGGAGACGATGGCGCCCGGCTTCGAGATGCGGCGCGATCTCCGCGCGACCGCGCCGCATGCGCCGACCGGCACGCAGACGATGACGAGATCGGCGCCTTCGACCGCCGCCGCGGCATTGTCTCGACGACCTGGTCGGCGATGCCGAGCTCGGCGACCTCGGCGCGCACATCGGCCGACGCGTCGGTCGCGACGATCGTTCGCGCGCAGCGCCCTTGCGTGCGCGCGCGCGCGCGATCGACGAGCCGATCAGGCCGACGCCGATCAGGGCGAGCGCGTTCGAACAAAGGCTCGGTGCAGGGCTGCCCCAGGCGGTCAGCCACGCGCGGGCTCTCGGACGCGAGAAATCCTTGAGCGCCGCGACGACGAGGCGATTGGCCTCCTCGGTGCCGACGGTCATGCGCAGGCATTCGGCAGCCCATAGGCGCCGACCGCGCGCAGGATCAGGCCGCGCGCGGTGAGGAAGGCATCGGCGGCCTTCGCGGTGCGGCCCGCGTCCGGGAAATGGATGCAGCACGAAATTGGCGACGCTCGGCGTCACCTTGAGGCCGAGCTTGCCGATCTCCGTCGTCAGCCAGTCGAGCCATGTCGCGTGTTGTGGCGCGATCGCCTGCTCGACGTGATCCGGTGTCCTCGATCGCGGCGATGCCGGCGGCGATCGCCGGCGCCGTTGACGTTGAACGGGCCGCGGATGCGATTGATCGCGTCGACGACGTGCGCGCGGCGCGAACATCCAGCCGAGCCGCAGCGCCGCGAGGCCGTGGATCTTCGAGAAGGTGCGGGTCATCACGACGTTCTCGCGCGTCGCGACAAGTTCGATGCCGGACTCGTAGTCGTTGCGCCGGACATATTCGGCATAGGCGGCGTCGAGCACCAGCAGCACATGCGGCGGCAAGCCGCGTGCAGCCGCTTGACCTCGTCGAACGGCAGATAGGTGCCGGTCGGATTGTTCGGATTGGCGAGAAAGACGATCTTGGTCTTCGCGGCCACCGCGGCGAGGATCGCGTCGACGTCGGCGGTGAATTCGTCTCTTCGGCGCACGACCGGCTTGGCGCCGGCGCCGAGCGTGGCGATCGGATAGACCAGAAAGCCGTGCGTGGTGTGGATCGCCTCGTCGCCGTCGGTCCAAGATAGGCGTGCGCCAGCAGATGGAGCAGCTCGTCGGAGCCGGCGCCGCAGACGATCCGCGCCGGATCGAGCCCGAAGCGCCGGCCGATCGCTTCGCGCAAAGCGCGTCGCCGCGCCGTCCGGATAGTCTTCCAGATGTCGGCGACAGGCGCGATAGGCCTCGATCGCGCGCGGGCTCGGCCCGAGCGGCGTCTCGTTCGAGGACAGTTTGTAGATCTTGGCGACGCCGGGCGCGCTGCTCTTGCCGGGAACATAGGGGTCTATGCTGAAAACGCCATCGAGCGGGCGCGGGCGCGCGGCGGGCTCGTGATCGGTCAAGGCGGTTGTCGTCATAGAGGAAGACTCCAAAAGCTATTCATGGCGGAGGCTTGGCCGAGCCCTGCGTCAGGCGGCCTCGATTCGCCGCCCTTCGCGCTGGGCGGAGGCCAAATCGAAACGCGCCGCATGGCTGCCGATCTCGGCGATGCGCGGCTCCACCGCTCCGGCGCGGACCAGAGCTTCGCGCAAACCGTCAGGCCCGACATCGCCGCGCGTCGCGATCATGAGCGAAAGGCCGAACCCGTCGGCGGCATTGTCGAGGATCTCGGCTCCGAGCGCGGCGAGGCTTGACGGCAAATCGTCCAGCCAGCGCTCGAGCGCCGACGGCATGGACGACGACCTCTCGCGCGGCGGCCTCAGCGAGGGGCTGGGCGATCACGAAAAGAGGCGTTCCGGCTGGGTGATCCGGCCGCTCGACAAAGGGAAGCCGGGCGATAATCTTTGGCGCTTTCGGACCGATAAGGCCGCGCCACCAGGGTCCGGAGGATGCGCCGCCCTTGACCGGCGCCAAGCCGAGGTCGCCGCCCGAGGCCGCGACCGCCTCGATCACCGCGCCGGCGCCTTGATGGGCGACATACGGGACTGTGAAGCCGAAATGAAACCGGCAGCAATCGCGCATCGCCGCATCGCCGCCGGAAATATCGGCATGCACGCTGTAATTTGCCTGAACATATGTAAAGGTCGAGATGATGATCCGCCAGATGCTTTCGACCGTGTCGAGCGGAAGCAGGCCTTCATGACGGGAGGCGAGCCCACGCATCATGTCGGCCTCGCGGCTCGGCCGAAAGGCCGAACCGCCGCCTTGCCGCGCCTTGGCTTCGATCAGGCGATGAATGATCTCGCCGCGCTCCATCAAGAGCCGATGCAAGCCCGCGTCGATCCGATCGATCTCGATTCTGAGATCGGCCAAGGTCTCCGGACGGGAGGGATGAGGCATGGTCGCGCCGGCTCGCAGGGGTTGATGGCCTGTCTTAGAGCATTTTTTGGGGAAGTGGGAACTGCTTTGCGGCAAGAAAACGGCTCAGAAACGAGGCGTTGGGCCAGGCGTCACAGCGATCGCTTGTCGAAAACGCCCAGCTCCACGATGTTCCAGAGGATGACCGCGACCAGCAGGGCGTCCACGCCCGCGACATACCAATAGGGAATGTCCTCGGAGACGCGCGGCTGCAGCCAGTGCGCCGCGCCGCTGAACAGCGCGAACAAGGGCAGAAGGCCAGCGAGGGCCCCCGGCCAGCCGCGGTCGCGCCAGCGCTTGGCGCTGAGGTTATAATGGCAGACGGCGATCAGGAGGATCGCAAAAGCGTAGAGCACGAGATAGGCGAAGGCCGCGATGGTCGCCCAGGCGAAGAATGGGGATGTCGCGAGGTCGCGATGCGTGAGCGGCTCCAAAGGAATCCAGATCGCGGTGAGGGCGACGAGAATCGCGAGAAGCAGCGCTGTGCCGCGCCGCCAAGTCGGCGCGTCTATCCGCCCTTGATCGGTGCGAAACAGGAAGCGGGCGCCGCCGTCGACGGAAAGCGCGGCCATCAATCCCTCAAAAGCTCGTTGATCGCGGTCTTCGAGCGGGTCTGGGCGTCCACGGTCTTCACGATGACCGCGCAATAGAGCGAGGGGCCTGGAGAGCCGTCCGGCAAGGGTTTGCCCGGCAGATTGCCGGAGACCACGACCGAATAAGGCGGAACGAAGCCGATATGGATTTGGCCGGTCGTCCGGTCGATGATCTTGGTCGAGGCGGAAATAAAGGTCCCCATCGAGATCACCGCGCCTTGGCCGACGATCACCCCTTCGACAATTTCGGAGCGCGCGCCGATGAAGCAATTATCCTCGATAATCGTCGGATTGGCCTGCAAAGGTTCGAGCACCCCGCCAATGCCGACCCCGCCCGAAAGATGGACATTCTTGCCGATCTGGGCGCAGGAGCCGACGGTCGCCCAAGTGTCGATCATGGTTCCGCTATCGACATAGGCGCCGAGATTGACGAAGGAGGGCATCAGCACCACGCCGGGCGCGATATAGGCCGAGCGCCGCACGACGCAATTCGGGACCGAGCGGAACCCCGCCGCCTCATGCTCCTTTTCGCCCCAGCCGGCGAATTTCGAGGGAACCTTGTCCCACCAGAAGGCGCCGCCCGGGCCGCCCGAGATCGGGGCCATGTCGTTGAGGCGGAACGATAGCAGCACGGCCTTCTTCAGCCATTGGTTGACTTTCCAGGAGGAAGGTCCCTCGGCGCCCGGAATTTTCTCCGCGACCCGGAGCTTGCCGGCGTCGAGCAGATGAAGCGTCGCGTCGACCGCCTTGCGGATGTCGCCCTGCGTCTGCGCATTGATATTGACGCGGTCCTCGAAGGCGGCTTCGACGATCGTTTCGAGGGCGGTATGCGGCATGTTTCGCTCTTTCGTGAGTTTTTCGCGCGGGCGCCGACGCGCCTTAAGGGCGTACGAGCTTCGCGGCGCGGAATCAACTGGCGGGCGAGCAAGCTGGCCATCGCGCTCTTGGAACGTCTGCGGATAAGATAATCGCTGAGCATTTATCGCCGGCGCGGCAAATGCGGTAAATCGATGCGCGCAGCCGAGAGGTTCACTGGGTATCACCCGTTTGGCGATGTGCCTTTTTTACCAGCCGTTGGAAAAAGACGGATGCGTGCTGCGCTCCATATTGTTGAGTTATGTGATCTCCGGGGCCGCATCCAGCCCCATGGCGCAATTTGCTTTGGTTAACGTTTGTTAAACACTGTTGTTTTGGGGTAACAGCCTAAAAGCGGAATCCATGCTCCCTTGTGCTTACCATTTGCGGTTCTTGTTGCTAGGAGGGCGTTATGTGGGCCTTGCACAAAACTAAGTTCGCGTTGGCTTGCATGGCGGCGCTAAGTGGCTGCGGCACATATACGCCTGATTTTCAGGAATTTTGGGGAACTAGTAACGATAATGATGATAAGATTAGATTGATCGTAAGACAAGTTGAGTGCGAGCTTAGAAGAGCTGCGAAGTTGGTAGAAAGTATTGATATTAAAAATGAAAGAGAGACAAGTAGCGGTAGACAAGTGAAGTTCCTAGAGGATTGGGCAGTTGATACTGCATATTTGTTTACAATTGAAGAAAAAAGCAGTATTTATCCTGGCGTATCATCTAATATACCTATGGCAAGCGCTGTTACGACTTTTCCTGGCGCAGCTGGCGCTAACACTATCCCTCCGCCAAAAACTTTCACTCCGCTTACTGTTACCACGCCGCAAAGTTTCTCTCTCGGGTAGGAGGAACGTTTTCATCTGATGCCTACAGGCAAGATAAAATTCACGTTCCTTATAAAATCTCAGACCTCGTCGGCCCGGAAAAAGACCTTCCGGCACCGCAGGAAATTGAAAAAATACAGTGCGTGACTGGCGACAACGCCAACGCCTCGTTGTTTTTGCAAAGCGACCTCAAAATCTATGAATGGCTGAACGGTGTGGCGAACCTTCAACGGCGCAAACAGGCCGATTTTAAGCAGAAGGACGCCTTTGCAACACAGGGGGCCATTTCGCATGAGGTAAAATTTGAAATTGTCTCCGCAGCGAATGTAACGCCGACATGGAAGTTGGTTCGAGTTTCCGCCAATCAGACAGCACCGTTTTTCAATGCGAGTTGAGATCGAACGCAAGACTTGATTATAACAATTGGTCCAACGGAAACAAATGGACAGCTAAAGGTGACGGCGCAGCAGTCCGCGTTTGCTTCAGAACTTGCGTCAGCGATTGCCAATGCGGTTAAAGGAACATCACTCAACCCGTGAACGTCGCGCGTCCGATGCTTATTTGAGGAGAAGGGCTGATGTTATTCAATCTTCCAACGACCAAAGATGAGGTCAAGGGGAAATTGTGTGCTGAGTATATTAATACATATATAACCTTAGGAAAACTACAAAAAAAGAAATGGCTCAAAGCAGCTTCTGGCGATAATGGCGCCATACGCCTGTCGCAGCCGCCTAACGACGCGACCACAATCCAAATCAATTTTTACGATGCGGCCAGCAAGTCATATGCTGGGTGTAAATGGATTGATAAAGACCCGTATGATTGACAATTCAATCATACGGAGGATAAGCGGATGTGGAACGGAGGGGCTCCGTGATTTATTTTTGACCGGTCGCCGCCGCCGATTGGACAAGAGCCCCTATCCGCCGTCCTTCGGCTTGCTGGAAAGGCCCAGGATAGCGAGGGCCTCTTCCAAAAAACTCTTGAGGTCGCTCGTCACGAAATCCACATGCGGCGGGGTAGTCTCGGTGATTTCAAACGCCTCGCGGTGATCTTTCTGGCCGGGCTTCGGTACGACCAGCGCCGTCGTCATTCCCCTTTGGTGCGGAATGACGAGATTCCTGGCGATATCCTCGAACATGATGGCGCGCTCGGGATCGACGTCATGCCGGTCGAAAAAGCGCTGATAGGCGGCGGGCTCCGGCTTTGGCGCGAAGTCGGCCGCGACAATATCGAAAATATCCTCAAACATCGCGTCGACGCCAAGCGCCGCTGCGGTCCGCAAGGCGTGATCGCGCGAGCCATTGGTCAGGATGAGCTTGCGGCCGGGCAGGGCGGCGAGCGCGGCCGCCAGTGAGTGATTGGGCTCGAGAGAGGAGCGGTCGATGTCATGGGTGAAGGCGAGATAGTCCTCCGCGCTGACGTCATGCTCCTGCATTAGCCCGCGCAGGGTCGTCCCATAGCGCTGATAATAATATTTTTGCAGCGCCCGCGCGGACATGCCGTCGAGGCCGAAAATATGGCCAAGAAATAGCGTGATCCTCGCGTCGATCTTCGGCCAGAGGTCGCTATCGGAGGGATAAAGCGTGTTGTCGAGATCGAAGACCCAAGTATCGATATGTTGAAAGGCTGCGCCCTGCAGGAACGCTTCGCCCCGCGGCGCGCTTTCGCGCTGCGGATCTGGCTCTGCGTCAGGGGCAGGGGCGGCCTGCGGCGGATTGGGTCTGTCTTCCAAAAACTGCTTCGCGTCCTTCACCTTGTGATCAAAGTGCCCGCGCCATGATCGGTCAAGAGCTCGACGAGCACCGCATGCGGCGTCTTGCCGTCGAGGATGACGACGCCTTCGACGCCCTGTTCGAGCGCGTAGATGCAGGTCTCGACTTTCGGGATCATGCCGCCGGTGATCGTGCCGTCGGCGATGAGGGCGTGAATTTGGTCTACGCGCAATTCCTTGATCAAAACTTTGTTCTTGTCGAGAACGCCCGGCACGTCGGTCAGGAAAAGCAGCCGCTTCGCTTTCAGCGCGCCGGCGATGGCCCCCGCGAAAGTGTCGGCGTTGACATTGTAGGTCTCGCCGTCCAGCCCTTGCGCGACCGGAGCGAGCACGGGAATAAGCTCGCGCCCAAGCACCTGATCGAGCACGGTGGCGTCCACTTTCGCCGGCTCGCCGACAAAGCCGAGATCGACCGCCTCGCTGGTCGGCGCGGCTTTCTTGGCGATCACCATATTGCCGTCCTTGCCGCAAAGCCCGATCGCGCGGCCGCCCTCGGCGTTGATGAGGCCGACGATTTGCTTGTTGATCGAGCCGGCGAGAACCATCTCGACGATCTCCATCGTGGCGCGGTCGGTGATCCTGAGTTCGTCGGAAAACGCCGATTTGATGCCGAGCTTGGCGAGCATGGCGCCGATCTGCGGCCCGCCGCCATGCACGACGACGGGATTGACGCCGGATTGCTCGAGCAGGACCATGTCGCGGGCGAAGTCCCGCGCGCCCTTCTCGTCGCCCATGGCGTGGCCGCCATATTTGACGACCACGATCGCGTCATCATAGTGCAGCATGTGCGGCAGCGCTTGCATCAAGATCGCGGCCTGCTCTTGGGCCCGTTCTTCCTCGCTGCGCGTGATCGCTTCGTTCATCCCGTCCCGTCCGGCTTCCTGCGTTGCGATGTCTATCCGCTCGTTATGACAAGCTCAATGCCGGGCGAGGCCTCAGGCCGGCGCCTGGCCCGCTATCTCGCGGCTTATGATCCGCGTTCGGCGAGCAGGCGGGCGATCGCCGCGCGAAACGCGCTCACCCCGTCGCCGCTTTGCGACGAGGTGAAGATCACGTCCGGATAGGCCGCCGGACGCTTGGACAGCGTGGCGAGCGTGGCGGCGACCCGCTGATCCTGGTCGGCCTTTTTCACCTCGTCGCGTTTGGTCAAGATGATCTGATAGGATGTGGCGGCGCGATCGAGCAGATCGAACATTTCGATGTCGATCGGCTTCACGCCATGGCGTCCGTCGATGAGCACGAAGACGCGCAGCAACTGCGCCCGCCCGCGCAAGAAATCCTGCATCAGCCCGGTCCAGGACGCGACTTTCTCTTTCGACGCCGCCGCATAGCCATAGCCGGGCATGTCGACAAGGCGCAATTTTGCGCTTGCCGCGTCGCCTCCCAAAGCGAAGAAATTGAGTTCGCGCGTTCGGCCCGGCGTATGCGAGGCGCGCGCGAGGCTCTTGCGGTTGGTCAGGGCGTTGAGGAGCGAGGACTTGCCGACGTTCGAACGTCCGGCGAAGGCGATCTCCGGCCCGCCCGCAGGCGGCAGGTCGCCGATCTTGGCTGCGGCCCACATGAAGGCGCATTCCTCGGCGAAGAGCTTGCGGCCGATTTCCGCGAAGTCGGGGGAGTTGTTCGCGGGGACCTCCCCACCGCTAGGGTGAGCTTGGATTTGCATGTTTGCTTAGCCCGTAGCTTTTTTTCTGAACATATTTGCGAGATTTGACCAGAGCTCGATTTTGGCTCCGGCTTTTTTCATGATGAGGCTTTGCTGGATGACCGAGAGGCTGTTGTTCCAGGTCCAATAGATGACGAGGCCGGCGGGGAAGCCGCCCATGGTGAAGGTGAAGATCAAGGGCAGCCAGGCGAAGACCATTTTTTGCGTCGGATCGGCGGGCTCGGGGTTCATCTTCATCTGGAAGAACATCGAGACGCCCATGATGAGCGGCCAGACGCCGAGCATCAAATAGGCCCCGAACACCGGAATTTGCGCCGGATTGAACGGCAAAAGCCCGAACAGGTTGAACACATTGGTCGGATCCGGCTGCGACAGATCCCGGATCCAGCCGAAAAACGGCGCCTGCCGCATCTCGATCGTGATGACGAGCACCTTGTAGAGCGCGAAAAACACCGGCAGCTGGATCAGCATCGGCAGGCAGCCCGCCACCGGATTGATCTTCTCGCGCTTGTAGAGCGCCATGGTCTCCTGCGACTGCTTCGGCTTGTCGTCGGGATAGCGCAGCCTTATCGCCTCGATCTGCGGCGCGACCGCCTTCATCTTGGCCATCGCCATATAGCTGCGGTTGGCGAGCGGGAAGAACAAAGCCTTGACCAGAACCGTGAGAATGAGGATCGCGACGCCGAAATTGCCGACGAACTTGTAAATATGGTCGAGCGCCCAGAACATTGGCCTTGTGATGAAGTAAAACCAGCCCCAGTCGATCAGCAGATCGAATTTCTCAATGCCGAGATCCCTCTCGTAGCGGTCGAGCGTATCGGCCTCCTTGGCCCCGGCGAAGACCTTGGTCAGGACCGCGCCCGAGCCGCCCGGCGCGATCGTCTTGGCCGCCTCGCCGACAAAGCCGGCCTGATAAATCTTGACTGGCGCGCTCTGGCTTGTCGCGCTCTGGCTTGTCGCGCTCTGGCTTGCCGCGATCGGGCTTATCGTTTGCCGCTCGGAAAAGCTCGCCGCGATCGGCGCGCCCTGGTCGGGAATGACCGTCGCCGCCCAATATTTGTCGGTGATCCCGAGCCAGCCGCCGGTCCCCTTGAAATTCTTGGCCGCGCCCTCCTCCTTCTCGATCTTGTCGTATTTCATCTCCTGCACGCCGGCCTCGCCGACGACCCCGACAAAGCCTTCGTGCAGGACGGAGAAATTGGCCGAGGCCGGCTTGCCGTGGCGGGCGACGATCGCATAAGGGTGCAGCGTCACCGGCGTCTGGCTCTTGTTCTCGACGCTGTCGGTCACGCTGAACATATAGCGGTCGTCGACCGCGATCTTGCGGTGGAAGACGAGGCCCTGGCCATTGTCATAGCTGAGCGTCACCGGCTCGGCCTCGGTCAAGGTCTCGCGATCGGCGCGCCATAGCGAGTCCTGGCGCGGCAAGGCGACCGTCTCGCCGGCTGCGGCGAAAAAGCCGGTCTCGGCGTAATAAGGCGCGGGCGAGCCCAAGGGTGATAAAAGGACGATGTTCGGGCTCTTCGGATCGGTCGTCTCGCGATAGGCCTTCAGCGCGACATCGTCGATGCGCCCGCCCTTGAGCGCGATCGAGCCGAACAAGGCCTTGGTGTCGAGCCTGACCCGCGGCCCCTCGGCGAGCGCCTCGGCGCGGGTCTTGGGCGCGGCCTCCGGCGCTTCATCCAGACTTTGGGTCGCGGCTTGGCCAGGCCCTTGCCCCAGGGCTTGATCCTGCCCCGCGCTATCCCGCCCCGAGCTTGGCGTCGGCGCGGCGTTTTGGCCTTGGCCGTTATGAACCTGCGCTTGATGCATTTGCGCTTGGCGGGTTTTGTCGGGCGGCGGCGCGAAAAAATAGCTCCAGACGATGACGACGAGGCACGACAGGCCGATCGCCAGATAGAGGTTCTGGGTGTCTCTTGGGTCTCTTTGGTCCTGCTTCATGCCTTTGGCGTCCGCGCTCCGCGGCGAAGGCCCGGGATCGGGCTTCGCTTTTCAGGTTATTTTCTAAGTTCTTTCGTGCTCTTGTCCGCGCCTGATCCGGCTTGCGCGGGGGCTTGCATGGCGAAAAAGTGGAATGGCGAAAAAGTGGATTTAAGAGTTCAGCCGCCGTCACATGAAATCGCAAATGGCCTTTCATCTCTTGGCGGCGAGCTTGGCGAGCGGAGCTCGCGTCCTTGACAGGGTCGACCCGCGTCGCCGAAAATGCCGGCCATGAGATGAATGGCGCAATCCGACGACGCCTGAGGGATCAAATCCAATCTTCCGCATCTCTCCGGCGCGCGTTTTGGGCGCGTGTTTTGGGTGCGCGCCCAGCTCGCGCCCATGGCGGATGAGCCGGGGCCTTGAGAAAATCTCCGCCGATCAGATACAAGACCTTTGTCGCCGCGTCGAGGCCGCTCGCGCAAGCCGCGTCGTCGGTCCCGCGGCGGCGGCCCTATTTTCTTTTGCCGGCGGGGGCCGGCTTGCGGGGCTCCTGTTTGCGCGGCTCCTGCTTGAGGGCCCGCGCGAGCTCGGCCTGCAGCGCCGAAAAATCCATGCCGAGCGCCTCGGGCCGGGCGAGGATCACATAATCATGCGCGGGGCGCGCCGGCAGCGGGTCGAGCCGGCGCAAGGCCTCCTTGAGGCGGCGGCGGATGCGGTTGCGCAAGACCGCGCCGCCGAGCTTTTTCGTCGCCGTGAAGCCGAATCGCGGCGCGGCTTGATCTTGCCGCGAGTTCTTGTTGCGGTGAAATTTGGCGCGGCGGGATTTGCGGCGCGATTTGCAAGACCGCGATTTGCAAGACCGCGATTTGCGGCGCGATTTGCAAGACAAAGCCCTTGGCGTGAACGCGCGCGCCCTTGGCGGCGGCGAGGAACTCCGCCCTTCGCGTCAGCCGCCGGATCTTCCGCTTTGGCGCGGGCGCGCGCGGCCGATCCTCGCAAGCCTGATCCAAAGAAGCTTGCCCCAAACAAGCCTGCCCCAAACAAGCCTGCCCCAAACAAGCCTGATCCAAAGAAGCCGGGTCCAAGCCGCGGATTTGCCCCAAGGCGGCGGCGAAAGCGGTCTCCGAAGGGCGGGCCGCGGTCAGGCCGACAGCCGCTTGCGGCCGCGCGCGCGCCGCGCCGCGATCACCTTGCGGCCCCCCACCGTCGCCATCCGCGCCCGAAACCCATGCCGCCGCTTGCGAACAAGCTTGCTCGGTTGATATGTCCGCTTCAAACCAATATCTCCCCTCAAGGAATGGGCGAAAATCGAGCCCGCCTTATAGAAGGGTCAACCAAGCTAAGTCAATTTGGGTTGCATCTCGTCGCGCGAAGTTGGGAAGCGGCCGAGCGGCTCAAGCGGCGTCGCGCGCGAACTTGCCGAGGGCGGCTGCGCGGATGGCCGCGATATTCGCGGCGTAATGCTCCGGCCCGCCCTTGAACACAGCCGACCCCGCGACAAGCGTATTCGCGCCCGCCGCGGCGACCAAGGCCGCGGTCTCGGGATTAATGCCGCCATCGACCTCGATGCGGATGGGGCGGGAGCCGATCATCGTCTTCAGCTCGGCGACTTTCTCCACGGCGGAGGGAATGAAGGCCTGGCCGCCGAAACCCGGATTGACCGACATGACGAGAATGAGATCGACGAGATCGAGAACATGCCGCACGCTCGCCGCGGGCGTCGCCGGGTTCAATACGACGCCGGCCTTTTTCCCGAGTTCGCGGATCGCCTGAAGCGATCGATGCAAATGCGCTCCGGCTTCGACATGGACCGCGATCAGGTCGGCTCCGGCCTCGGCGAAGGCTGCGAGAAAGGGATCGCAGGGCGCGATCATCAGATGCACGTCGAACGGAATTTTGGTGTGCGGCCGCAAGGCGGCGACGACGGCCGGACCGATCGTGATGTTGGGCACGAAATGGCCGTCCATGATGTCGACATGGATCCAGTCCGCGCCGGCGTCGGTTATCGCCCGGACTTCTTCGCCGAGCTTGGCGAAATCGGCGGAGAGTATCGAAGGTGCGATGACGAGAGAAGTCAATCAAGCCTCCTGTGTCTTTGGCTGGTCGGCGTCGAAGACGCGGCTCGCGAGCACATCCGGCGCGTCGATCGTCATGAGGTCGTCGAGGGAAACCGGGCCGCTTTGCTCGAAATAGCGATTGGCGTGACGGAGTTTTGCTCTATCCAGAGCGTTGCGGATCGATCGCGCGTTGGAGAAAAGAGGCTGCCGCCTGCGCACCGCAATATAGCGTTCGAATGCCGCCGCGCCCGCCTCGCTGAATTTATAGCTTTGCGCCGCCAGCATGGCGTTGGCGATCTGCATCAGTTCGCCGTCGGAGTAATCCGGGAAGTCGATATGATGCGCGATGCGGGAGCGAAACCCGGGGTTCGAGCGAAAGAATTGGTCCATCCGATCGGCGTAGCCGGCGAGGATCACCACAAGATCCTCGCGCTGATTTTCCATCACCTGCAAAAGGATCTCGATGGCTTCCTGGCCATAGTCGCGCTCGTTCTCCTGACGGTAGAGATAATAGGCCTCGTCGATGAACAACACGCCGCCCATCGCTTTCTTCAGGATCTCCTTGGTCTTCGGCGCCGTGTGCCCGATATATTGGCCGACGAGATCGTCGCGCGTGACGGAGACGAGATGGCCTTTGCGCACATAGCCGAGCTTGTGGAGAATCTGGGCCATGCGCAGCGCGACCGTCGTCTTGCCGGTGCCCGGATTGCCGGTAAAAGACATGTGGAGCGTTGGCGTTTCGGAGATCAGGCCCAGGCGCCGTCTAACGCGATCGACGATCAACAGCGCCGCGATCTGGCGAATCCGCGCCTTGACCGGAGCGAGGCCGACAAGTTCGCGATCGAGCTGGTCGAGCACTTCCTGAACATGCGTCTCAGTGAGCTCGCGGCGGAGATCAATCGTCTCGGTAGGTGCGGAAGGTCCGCTCTCCGTCGAGATTTCGCCTGCCTCCATGTTCAAGCCTCCGCAAACAAATTGACCGGCGACGACGCTTGCATCTCTCGTTAGGCCGGATGATGTGAGATCGTCCGGCGGGTCGACCTGGACTCATGAGCGGTAGCGATCGCCTTCCGGACGGTCGACCGCGTAGGATTCCGTCGTGTAGATCTGGCGTCGGCCGGGGCCTTCCTGGCGGACCAGACGGAATCCCGGCTCGTCCTTCGGTCGATTGACGATGAAGGAGATTCGCACGCTTTCCCAGCCACGCGAGGAGTTGAAGCCTGAGATGCGGATATAATGGCGATCGCCATGCGCCTTGCGGGCGGCGTTGAGCTCGAGCAGGACGGCGGCTGCGTCCTTAATGTCGAACATCGGCAGATCCCACATCTCCCAGTAGGTGTTGCGAGGATGTGGGTCGTCGGTATATTCGATATTCACCGCCCAGCCCTTGTCGATGATATATTGCACCTGGGAGCGGATCTGATCGTCGGTCAGATCGGGGAGATAGGAAAAGCAGCCTTGCGTGATGCGCATTGTGTCGGTCTCCTCATTCGGCTGGGGTCACGGAGGCGACGAAATCGGGTGTGTCCGTAGACGCGTAATTGAAGGTGACATCCTTCCACACATCGAGCGCTTGCTTCAAGGGCGTGCAGGTCTTGGCTGCGTCCTCGAGGACCTGCTGGCCTTCGGCCAAGGTGTCGCGCCCGGCGTTGCGCGCGAAGATCATCGACTCGAGCGCGACGCGATTCGCGGTCGCGCCCGCCGCTATGCCCATAGGATGGCCGATCGTGCCGCCGCCGAACTGGAGGACGACGTCCTCGCCGAAGAGATCGAGCAGTTGATGCATCTGGCCGGCGTGAATGCCGCCCGATGCGACCGGCATGAGCTTGTTCAGCGAAGCCCAATGCTGATCGAAGAAGAGTCCGTGTTCGAGGTTCTGTGGATTATAATCCTCGCGGCATATGTCGTAATAGCCGCGCGTGGTGTTGGGATCGCCTTCAAGCTTGCCGACCACGGTTCCCGCGTGGATATGGTCGACGCCGGCGAGGCGCATCCACTTGGCGATGACGCGGAACGACACGCCATGGCTTTTTTGCCGCGTGTAGGTCGAGTGGCCGGCGCGGTGGAGATGCAGGATCATGTCGTTCCGGCGGCACCATTTGGCGATGGACTGGATCGCGGTGTAGCCGATCACGAGGTCGATCATGACGATCACCGAGCCGAGCTCCTTAGCGAATTCGGCGCGCTCGTACATGTCCTCCATGGTCGCGGCGGTGATGTTGAGATAGGTGCCTTTGACCTCGCCGGTCGCCGCCTGCGCCCGGTTCACCGCCTCCATACAGTAGAGAAAGCGCTCGCGCCAATGCATGAAGGGCTGCGAATTTATGTTTTCATCATCCTTGGTGAAGTCGAGCCCGCCCTTCAGAGCCTCATAGACGACGCGGCCGTAATTGCGGCCGGAAAGCCCGAGCTTGGGTTTCACCGTGGCGCCGAGCAAAGGTCGGCCGAACTTGTCGAGCCGCTCCCGTTCGACCACTATGCCGGTCGCGGGGCCTTGGAAAGTCTTCACATAGGCGACCGGAAAGCGCATGTCCTCGAGCCGCAGCGCTTTCAAGGGCTTGAAGCCGAACACATTGCCGATGATCGAGGCTGAAAGATTCGCAATGGAGCCCGGCTCGAACAGGTCGAGCTCATAGGCGATGAAGGCGAAGTAAACGCCCGGCGCATTCGGCACCGGATCGACGCGATAGCATTTCGCCCGGTATTTTTCGCAGGCCGTGAGCCGGTCGGTCCAAACCACGGTCCAAGTCGCGGTCGACGATTTGCCGGCGATCGCCGCCGAAGCCTTCGATCGGATCGACGCCATCCTGCGGCGTGACGCGGAAGACGGCGATCAGGTCGGTGTCCTTAGGCTCATAGTCGGGCTGCCAATAGCCCATGTTGCGATATTCCATGACGCCGGCGGAATAGCGGCTTCGCGGCGGCGCTTCGGCCGCCGTCAAACTTTTATCGACCACGCTCATGATGCAATTCTCCAATTATTCCGCGGCGCTGCGTTGCAGTTCCAGGCGCGGATCGAGGCTGCCCGAGGCGTAGCGCTTGGCCATCGCGGACATTGGCAGCACTTTGATCTTCGACGCATTGCCTGCGGCACCGAACTGCTCGAAGCGTTGCCGACAAACCTTCTCCATCGCCTCCATCGCCGGCTTCAAGAATTTGCGTGGGTCGAATTCGGAGGGCTGCGTATGCGCCACGCGCCTGAATTCGGCGGTCATGGCGAGACGGCAATCGGTGTCGATATTCACTTTGCGAACGCCATGCTTGATGCCGCGTACGATCTCTTCGACCGGGACGCCATAGGTCTGGCGGATATCGCCGCCGTGGGCGTTGAAGAGGTCCTGCAAGTCCTGCGGGACTGACGAGGATCCGTGCATCACCAGATGGATGTTGGGAAGTTTGGCGTGGATCGCCTCGAGGACGCGCATCGAGAGAATGTCGCCGTCGGGCTTGCGGGTGAACTTATAGGCCCCATGCGAGGTGCCCATCGCGATGGCGAGCGCATCGACCTTGGTGCGCGTCACGAAATCAACCGCCTGGTCGGGGTCGGTCAGGAGTTGGTCGCGGCTGAGCTTGCCTTCCGCTCCATGCCCGTCCTCCTGCTCGCCGCCGCCGTGTTCGAGCGAGCCGAGGACTCCGAGCTCGCCCTCCACCGAGGCGCCGACGGCATGGGCGTCCTCGACAACCCTGGTCGTGACGGCGACATTGTAGTCATATGACGCCGGCGTCTTCGCATCGGCTTCGAGCGATCCATCCATCATCACCGACGAAAATCCATGTTGGATCGCGGTGAGGCAAGTCGCTTCGCTGTTGCCGTGGTCCTGATGCATGCAGATCGGAATGTCGGGGTATATCTCGATCAGCGCCTCGATCATCTTGGCGAGCATGATGTCATTGGCGTAGGCGCGGGCGCCGCGGCTCGCTTGAATGATGACTGGAGCATCTACCGAAGAGGCGGCGGCGAGTATCGCCAGGCCCTGCTCCATATTGTTGATGTTGAACGCCGGGACGCCATAATCATGCTCGGCCGCATGATCGAGAAGTTGGCGAAGGGTGATACGGGCCATGACTTATACTCCGTCGCAGATTGCGCGCTCATGGACTAAGCGCCGTCATCGTCGGCCCGGTCTGCGCCAGCAGGCTGCGGACCGCGGCGGTGATCGCCTCGACGGTGATGCCGAATTTCTTGTAGAGATCGCCGGCCGGCGCGCTCGCGCCGAACGACGCCATGCCGATGAATTCGGTCGTCTGGTCCCAGCACTGCGTCCCACCCTTGGCGGATCGCGGCTTCGACGCCGACTCGGGGCGCTCGGCCGAGGACGCGTCTGCGGTAATCCTCGGGCGCGGCGGCGAACAGCTCGAAGCAGGGAATCGAGACGACGGCGGCTTTGACGCCTTCGCCTGCGAGCCGCTCCGCGGCTTCGGCCGCGAGCGACACTTCCGATCCCGTGCCAAACAGCGTCACGTCGCGCGCGCCCTCGGGCTCGCGGAGCACATAGGCGCCCTTTTGGGAAAGATTTTCGGCTTTGTGCTCCCGCCGCACGATGGGCAGAGTCTGGCGCGACAGCGCGATGACCGACGGCGTCCGTTCGCTTTTCAAGGCGAGCTCCCAAGCCTCGGCCGTCTCGACGGCGTCGGCCGGCCGAAAGACCAGAAGATTTGGAATTGCGCGCAAGGAGGCTAGATGCTCGACCGGCTGATGCGTCGGTCCGTCCTCGCCAAGGCCGATGGAATCATGGGTCAGGACATGGATCACCCTTAGGCCCATCAAGGCGGCGAGGCGGATCGCTGGGCGGCTGTAGTCGGCGAAGACGAGGAAGGTCCCGCCATAGGGAATGAAGCCGCCATGCAGCGCGATTCCGTTCATGGCCGCGGCCATGCCGAACTCGCGAATGCCGTAATGAATATAGCGGCCGGTGAAATCCTCCGGCGTCACGCTTTTCATGTCGGCGGCTTTGGTGTTGTTGGAGCCGGTGAGGTCGGCCGATCCGCCGATCAGATTAGGCTGCGCGGGGCTCAGCCGATCGAGAAGTTTCTGCGACGAGATCCGCGTCGCTTGCGGCGCGCCGCTTTCGCTCGCCGCCTGCTTGAAGGAATCAACGGAGGCGAAAACCGTGGGCCTTAGACCGCCCGACAGGTCGGCGTCATATTCGGCGCGGACTTTCGCGTCGAGCGCCCCATGGCGCGTATTCCAGGCGGCCCGGTCGGCCGCGCCATGTTCGGCGGCCTCGGTCCAGGCCGCGGCTATGTTGGCCGGAATTTCGAACGGGTCGTGCGTCCAGGCGAAGCCCGCGCGCGCGCCGGCGATCTCGTCCTTTCCAAGCGCCGCGCCATGCGCCGCATGCGTCCCGGCCTTGGTCGGCGCGCCATAGCCGATCACGGTCTTGCAGGCGATCAACACCGGCCTATCGGAGCCGCGCGCGGTCTCGATCGCGGCGGCGGCGGCCTCCGGATCATGGCCGTCGATGTGGAGGGCTTTCCACCCGGCGGCCTCGAAGCGCGCCAATTGGTCGACCGAATCCGCGAGCGAGACCTTGCCGTCGATGGTGATGCCATTGTCGTCCCAAAGCAGGATCAGCTTGGCGAGCTTGAGATGGCCGGCGAGGGCGATCGCCTCATGGCTGACGCCTTCCATGAGGCAGCCGTCGCCCGCGATGACATAGGTGTAATGATCGACAATTTCGCCGCCGTAGCGGGCCGCCAGCAGCTTTTCAGCGAGCGCCATGCCGACTGCGGTCGCCAGTCCTTGTCCGAGCGGGCCGGTGGTCGTCTCGACGCCCGGCGTGTGGCCATATTCGGGATGGCCGGGCGTCTTCGAATCGAGCTGGCGAAAGCGCTCGAGCTCCGCCCGCGTGACGCCGGGATAGCCCAAGAGATGCAGCAAGGCGTAGAGCAGCATCGAGCCGTGCCCGGCCGAAAGGACGAAACGGTCGCGGTCAGGCCAAGCCGGGTCGGCCGGATCGAATTTCAGGAATCGCGTGAAAAGAACGGTGGCGACGTCGGCCATGCCCATCGGCATGCCGGGGTGGCCGCAAGTGGCCTTTTCGACCGCGTCCATGGCGAGGACGCGCAGCGAATTGGCCATTTCGGCATGGGTCGCGCTCTTGGACTTGGAGGCTCTGGCGAGCATATTCATGTCAGCGCTCCGTCAGCTTGTCCGCCGCCGCCGCTCGACGAGCTGCAGGATGAAGGGAGTTAAGATCAACTGCATTGCGAGATCGAGCTTATTGCCGGGGATCACGATCGAATTCGCGCGCGACATGAAGCTGTCGCGGATCATTGAATGCAGGTAGGGAAAGTCGATCCCGCGCGGCCTGCTGAATCTGATGATCACCATCGATTCGTCGGCGGTCGGGATCCAGCGCGCGGTGAAGGGATTTGATGTGTCAACTGTCGGCACGCGCTGGAAGTTGATGTCGGTCTCGGTGAACTGCGGGCAGATATAGTTGATGTAATCCGGCATGCGCCGCAAGATGGTGTCGGTCACGGCCTCGGTCGTATAGCCGCGCGTGGAGCGGTCGCGGTGGATCTTCTGAATCCATTCGAGATTGATGACCGGGACGACGCCGATCTTCAGATCCGCGTATTTGGCGATATTGACCTGCTCGTTGACAAGGGCGCCGTGTAGTCCTTCGTAGAAGAGAAGCTCGGTCTTCTCCGGCAATGGCTGCCAGTTCGTGAAGGTCCCGGGCTCGGCGCCATAAAGCTCGGCCTCCTGGTCGTCATGAATATAATTCCGGGTCTTCGCGGTTCCGGTTTCGCCATAGGTGCGAAACACGTTCTCGAGCTCCTCGAGCAAATTCGCGGACGGCCCGAAATGGCTGAAATGACGGTTGCCATTGGCCTCCTCCCGCTCCATCACCTTGCGCATTTCGGCGCGGTCATAGCGATGGAAGGCGTCGCCTTCGATATAGGCGGCTTCGACCCGTTCACGGCGGAAGATCTGCTCGAAGGTGCGTTTGACCGAGGTCGTTCCGGCGCCCGACGAGCCGGTCACCGAAATGATCGGATATTTGGCTGACATGACAGCCTCTTAACTAAAGACGCATAAGGCCGCGCTTGCCAAATAAAGGCGCGCGTTCGGCGGAAAACTGCGGATCCGTGTGATACCGGGCGACAAGCTCGACCAGGTTCGGCGAGCCGAACACAAGCGGCGAGCGCGCATGTATGGAGCTTGGCGTGACGTCGAGAACCGGCCGGACGCAATCGGTCGCCACGCCACCAGCGCGCTCCGCGATCAGGGCGATCGGATTGGCTTCATAAATAAGCCGCAGCCGTCCGTCGGCATAGCCTGGCCGTTGATCGCCGGGATAGAGGAAAACGCCGCCGCGCAGCAGAATGCGATAGGCCTCGGCGACCAGCGACGCCACCCAGCGCATATTGTAATTGCGCTTCAATGGCCCCTCGGCGCCTTGCACGCAATCGTCGATATAGGCGCGAATTGAAGGATCCCAATGGCGGTAGTTCGAAGCGTTGATCGCATATTCATTCGAGTCGCTTGCGATCTTGACCTCCGCGACAGCCTGATGAAAGCCTCCATCGCGGCGATCCAGGGTGAAGATCTGGGTCGCTCCCGCGCCAAGGGCGAAGACGATCGAGGTCTGCGGCCCATAAATCACGAAGCCGCCGGCGACCTGGGCCCGCCCGGTCTGCAGGAAATGGGCGTCAATGCTGCGCGCGTCGGGGAGAGTGGGGAGGATCGAAAAGATCGTCCCAATTGAGACGTTCGCGTCGATATTCGAGGATCCGTCGAGCGGATCAATCGCGACGACGAGAGGCGCGGCCGGATCCAGGGCCAAGGGCTCGCTCAGCTCTTCGGACGCGACCGCCGCCACGGGCGCGCGCCGGAAAGCCTCGATAAATATGTCATTGGCTAAGACGTCGAGTTCCTTCTGCACGTCGCCGTCGGTATTCGTGCTGGCGCGGCTCGCGCCCAGCCGGCCGTATAATTGGCCGAGACCGATGAGGTCGGACATCTCGATCGCCGTCGCCGCGATTTCGCGAAGAGTCTTCGCGGCGGGAGCCATGCGGCCGTCCGCGGCGACGCTTTGCTCCAAAAAGGCGTCCAAGTTCTGGGTCCCCGCAAGCCTCGCCATGTGCGTCCTTTTGAATATTTCCCTCGGGCGCTACATTGCCCAAAGAGAAAAAAAATAAAAGTGAATATTATTGAGATAGAGATAAAAAAAATTTAGCCTCCTCTTATGCGCCGCCTGACCTTGAAGCATTTGCAAGCCATTCGCGCCGTCGCCCAAAGCGGGACAGTCGTGGCCGCGGCGGCTGATCTCAAGCTCACCGCCGCGGCGCTGACGGCGCGGATCAAGCTGCTCGAAGAGGATGCCGGGGTCGCCTTGTTCGACCGCGCCGGAGGACGACTCTACTTGACCGACGCGGGTCATGAAGTCGTCAATGTCGCGACGCGGATCGACTTGGCCTTGGCCGAGCTGAAGAACACTTTGTCGGCGCATCGGGGAATGCATGCCGGACGGATCACCATCGGCGTCGTCTCGACGGCGAAATATTTCGCGCCGCGCCTGATCGCGGCCTTCGCGCGGCGGAATCCGCGCATCGAGCTCTCAATCTCGGTCGGCAATCGCGCCGAGGTCGTCGGCTGGCTGCGCGACTACGCCATCGACATCGCCCTCATGGGCCGGCCGCATCTCGATTTTCCAGTCAGGAGCGAGGTGTTTGGACCGCACCCTCAAGTCGTCATCGCGCCTCCCGATCATGCCCTCGCCAAGCGCGCGAAGATCGAAAAGACCGAGCTTGGCTATGAAAGCTTCATCGTCCGGGAGGAGGGCTCGGGCACGCGGAGCGTGTTCGATGTTTTTTTCGATGGAATCGTCGTGTTGCCGCCGCGCGTCCATGTGGAGGTTGGCTCCAATGAGACGATTAAGCAGGCCGTGATGGCGGGATTGGGTCTGACGCTCATCTCGGCGCATACGATCGAGGCGGAGGTGACCGAAGGACGTCTCGCCATCCTTGACGTCGTCGGCCTGCCGATCATCCGGCAATGGTTTGCGGTCCATCATGGCAATCGCGAGCTGTCGCCGCCGGCGCATACGATGTGGGACTTTATCGTGGCGGAAGGGCGCGGCTTTCTTCCGAAAATCGGCCTGCCGGACGAACGCGGTTCTGCTCAATGATCGTGATCGGCTTCGGCCTCGGCTTTCTTGGGCTTGAGCGCGTTGCATAGAAACTCGCCGGCCAGGGTCACGCCTTCGTCGTCGATAGTATGGCCAAGTTTCGGTCGAGCGATCGAGGTGACGGGGACCGCCGAGGCCTCCAGCGCGGTCCGGGCGCTCTCATGTGAGGCGAAGGGCACGACGGCGTCAGCCTCGCCATGGATGAGGAGAACCGGCGGCCGACTTTGAATTTCGGCCCCCAGCGCCTCGGCGCCATGGAGGGCGCCGGAAAAACCCACGATGGCGCCGATCTGCTTTTTCCGTCGTAGGCCGACATGCAAGGCCATCATCGCCCCTTGCGAAAAGCCGACAAGCGCCAGATGGCTGTCGTCAAGCCGCCTTTTGGCCAGCAATTGGTCGAGAAACGGATCGAGGATCTCGGCCGCCGCCCTGATCCCGGCGAGGATCTTCTCCGGCGCGCGATCCTCGACGCTGAACCATTGCCGGCCTTTTGGCGCGGGATCGCAAGGAAAAGGCGCATGCGCCGCGAGAAACTCCGCCTTGGGCAGAATGGGCTGCCAATTCAGCGCGAGATCGATCAAATCATCGCCATTGGCGCCGCGGCCATGCAGGAGAACCACCAGATAAACCGCCTTGCCGCAGGATAGCGGCGCGTAGCTCGGCCCTTCGAGATCGATCGGCATCAGGCTCTCCTTCAATGTCTCATTTGGCGTCGCCCGCTCACGTCAATTTAAAGCTTTTTATAGCGGCGATGGCAGCGCTGCCCGAGATGGGCCAGGATTTCGGCGCCGTTCACTCCGGCTTGCGCGGCGAAATCATCGATCGTGATCGTTTTGCCGATGAGTTCGACCATCTCGCCACGTTCGAGGTAGGCGGCGTCGCTCACGTCGAGGGCGCAATAATCCATGGCGATATGGCCGACAAAAGGGCAGGGGCGTCCGTGCACGAGCGCCGCGCCGCCGGCGCGCGGGCCATTATTGGTCAAGGCGAAGGGAAGTCCGTCGCCGAGTCCGACGGCGATCATGGCGATCCGGCGCGGACCTTTGGCCATCCAGCCCTGATCTTCGCCAATGCGCATGCCGGGCTCCAAAATGCGCAGCTGGATGATTTTCGCCTCCAGCTTGACGACGGGACGCATGGGGTTTGGCCGGCCGGGAGTCGGATTGCCGCCATAAAGCGCATAGCCTGGCCTGACGAGGTCATAGAGCGGAACGAAATCGAGGAAGATCGCGGCTGAATTCGCAAGCGACGCCCGCCGACCAGGAAAACGCGCCCGCATCGCGTCGAACGTCTCGATTTGGCTTTCGGCGAAATCCGCGTCGCCTCGCCTTGCAAGCTCGCCGAGAAGCAGCGTCACATCGAATAAGGGCGCCAGGTGATCGGCGCGGTCGAGATCATAGGTGGTGAGGCCGAGTTGGCGTCGGCCGGCGTCGAGGCGCAAGGCGGCCTTGAGCGGCGAGCCATCAGGCCAGCGCCGTCCGGATGTCGCGCAAAACTGGCCGAAATCCTCCAGTTCCGGAACCGAGCCGAGGACCGGGCGGAGCGCGTAATGGGCATAGGCGGAGGCCGCGCCGGGACGCAGCCCGTTCATGACGTAAATATCCGCTTCGGGCGCAAGCGCGCGAAGACGGCGGCCTTCAAATACATGGCCGACAAAGAATGTCCTGCAGCCAGCGGCGTGAAGCGCCTTCGCCACCGGCTCCAGGCCGAGCCCATAGGCGTCGGCCTTGACCACCGCGCCGCATTCGGCCTCGCCGCACACCGTCTGCAATGTCCGCCAATTGGCGACAAGCGCGGCGAGATCAATCGTCAGGACGCAACCCGCCTCGAGCGGTGAAATTTCGTCGGCAGACGGCATCGTCCAGCGGACCGATCAAAACAGGGCGAGGACTCCGGTGTAGCCGTAGATGCGGTCTCCGGCGATCTCGCCATTGGCGTAAAAGCCGACGAGCGGAGCCTCGCCGAGAGCGGCTTGCACCAGCTCGACTTCCGCATTGGCGGAATCGAACAGGTTTGGGCCGCGCGCGCAACATGATACATAAAGCGCGCCACGCACAGTCGGGACGCGCTTGCGCAGCCTTTGCGCCATGGCGGAAAGGTCCTTTGTCGCGGCGGCGCGGTCGCGGCGGCAGAAGAACATTTTTTGACCTGGCTCTATTTGATCGGCGACCGCGATGCGGCCGCTTTCGGCGTCAATGCCGGCGATATTGCGCACGACATAGTCGCCGGTGTCGGAATTTTGCGCCGGCAAGCCGACGTGAAGCGACAACAGTAGCTTGCGTAAATCGCTCTCTTTCGTCACCGAAAGATCCTTGAGCAAAGCCTGCAGCGGGGCGTCGCCGTCGAGCGCGGCGATCAATCCATCCTCGATGGCGTCGATCGTGCGGGTTGGGCCAATCGCGCAGCACCCTTGCGAGACTCCGATCGCGATCTCGATTTCGGGGCCGAGCAAAAGGCCCGATAGCGGTCCCGCCGCCACGCCGCCCGCGGCCTGATCGAAGGATCGCGTGCGCGACGCCGTGAGCCCGCCGAAAAGATAGGCGCCGGAATTCGTCGCGAGCGCCCGCAAGGCTTCGTCATAGGGTCGGCGCGGATCGACATGGACGATCGCCGTCGCTAGTCCGGCGGCGAAGCCTGGCGGGGCCTCCCGGTCATAGAGCTTGAAATGATCTTCCGGCCAAGTCGCGATCATCGCCGCGATCGCAGGCTTATCGAAGGCGGCGTCGCAACCGCCGACCACCCCGAAGCCGATCGTCCCGACCCAGTTCGCGACGCCGGTCCGTTGCGCCAGCGTCGCGATAATGGGGCCGAGGCCAGATTTCAGCCGATCGGTGACGTAGACGAAGCCGATCGAACCGCCGCCGCCTTTGGCGACGAGTTCCTCGGCGACCTGCGCGACGGCGCGCTCCGGGTCATCTTCAACGACAAGCGCGGCCCGAAAACGATCCAATGTCATGAACGGACGCGCTTTCTCCTGAAATCATCGCTCGGCGCGGACGCCGGATTCAAGACCTGCGCGCAAGAGGCGGGCCAACAGGAAACGGGAAACTATAGGGCCGCGGCGCGGCGCGCAAGAAAGACCGGTGACTCCGGCGGTCTGGATGGAGCGTCAGGGCGCCGGAACGAGCGTCACCGCGGTGATCCCGGCGGCGATATTGACGCCGACCTGCCCTTCGACGGAGACCGGCTGCAGCGAAAACGCGCGGTCGGAGCCGCCGACCAGCACATTCGCGCCGAGACCCGCCCCGGCGGTCGCTTCCGCGCCGACGCCGGCATAGGCGCCGGCGAGAGCGCCGCGTGGCACGCCGCCGGACACCGAGGAGAGCACGCCCCAAACGAGATGGCCGGCGGCGACGCCGCCGAGAGCGACGCCATAATCGGTGATCGTGCCGAGGTAATGATCCGGCGGCGCGCCGGCATGATTGGTGAAGACGCAGTTCAGGGTTTGCCGTTGCACGAGGATCAAGCCGACGCCGGCGGAGACGTCGCAGGACAAGAGGCCGGCCTTGGCGTAGGGCTCGGCCATAACGGATCCGCCCGAGAGAGCAAGCAGAATTGAAACGATGACGAGGCAAGGCCGCTTAATATATGCAAGCATGAGGCGCTTCTTCCCTGACGTGAGAAGTCTTTGGCTATTCATTTGAGACAGCAAAGCGAAACATCGTTCCAACGTCGTTCGCGCCGGCGGACTTCGAACGCAATTCTTTTTTCGAGATTTGGGCTTCCGTCGCCTGGGCCATTGAAGGCATGGAAGCCAGGGATGGATGGCTCTGCGAGACGCAGAAACTCCCGCGCCGAGTTTCCCTTGGCGGCGACCAAAGCTTGAGATCGCGTCTTTGTTATGGCACTCGGACGCGGTTTCGGGAACGGCGTCCGGGCTGGAGTCGTTTGCGTCCGAGCCGGCGAAGCAATTTCGTCCGATAGACCGACTTCGTCGGCTGGAATTGATCCGCAAGCGAGAGTCAGGACCGCGATGAAGCCGCAAGGCGCTGCGTGTCGGCTATTTCTCTTGCCGCTTGAAGAACGAGTCCAGAGCTTGATCCAATCCTTTGTAGGAGAATTGGAGCGACGCCGGCTTTCCCGCCGCATCCTCGAAACTGATCTGGCCGGATTGCGGCGGCGCGCGGAAGGTTTGGAGTTGTTCCCTTGTCAGCTCCGCCTCGGCGATGCAGGCGGCGGGCACGCAGGACTTGAAGGCGAGATCGACGCCGGATTTGCCGGGCTCAAAATCGATCCGAACGCCTTTGCGAAACGAGACATTCACCGGCACCAGGGCGACGATTCGGGTCGGCTTGTCCTTCGACTGCCGCGCGAAAGCGATTTTCGCAACCGGCCCGGGCTGACCGCGAACCGTCAAAGTTGCGTCAACTTCGCAAAGGCGCTCTCCGGCCCCTCCAGGCGGGCTTCCGCACACCACGGCCCAATCGCCGAAAGTCTCGCTGGTTGTGTCGGGCGTTCCCGGCTGCGCTTTTTGCGCTTCGCCCGGCTTTGGCTCGGGCGAACGTGTTTGCGCCTGAATTGCGGTGGATGAAATCAGCCCGACGATGATGGCGGCCATGAAAATATGTCGCATTAGCCCACGATCTGAAAAGTTGCGTTAACGGGCGCGAAGCTATCCACCCAATAAATTTTTGGTCAAGCTCGTTTGTGCCGCTTGGGCCAGATTTTGTAGGATTTTTGGCCGTCTATCCACTTCGGTCTGCTCCGCTCAACCGCAAATGCGCAACCGTTGAGTGTAGGTCAGCGCTTGGCGCGCGGAGCTTGGCGGGCAAGTTTACGAACGAGTGAAATCAATTCGCGCGGGGCTGACACAAAGATGTCCGAGGACTGACGATGTTGTCATCCCACCGTGTGTGGAAAAGCAAACTGAAGGGCCGCCTTTGGATTCCCTTGCGCGCCTGCGCCCTTGAGCCGGCTCGGGCCGTGCCTAGCGGACAAGCTGCGCGGAAAACCCCCCGCCGCGCCAATCATTGATCAAAATGAAATTAGAAATGGAAAACGAAAATCGAGAGGCTCGTCTTCGTTGGATCGTCTGGGCGAAACGCGCTATCATATTGACTCGCGAAGGCGCGAGGGCGCGTCACGAGATCGGAGAAAGACATTGGCGCCCGAACTGATCGTCCAAGGCGCCGAAGCTGGGGAGCCTCTGCGCGTTTTGGCCTCGGGCGCCTGGACGGCGGCGCACGCCGCCTCGCTTGAAGAGAAGATCAGCGCCATCAAATTCGATGGGCTAGGCTCCGGGCTGGTCGAGATCGACATCGCGGATATTGGCGAGCTTGACACGTTCGGCGCATGGCTGCTCGAACGGCTGTCCCGCGCCTTCATCGGGCAGGGGTTCGAGGCGCGGCTGATCAAAGTCTCCAGCCGTTTTCGTGGTCTGCTCGAAGAGATTCACGGTTGCAACCGAGCGAGGCCCGCGGTCGCCAAGCAAAATCCGATCCTCGCTAAGCTGGAAGGCCTTGGCGTCGCGGCGACCGAGTTTGGCCAAGATCTTGTCCGATTGGTCGATCTCTTGGGGCGCCTATGCGCCGCGATAGCGGCCATGGTCCGGCATCCGACAAGGTTTCGGTTGGCCTCCGCAATCCATCACCTCGACCGAGTTCGGCTGGCAGGCATTGCCGATCATTTTTCTGATCACTCTTCTGATCGGCGCGATCATCGCGCAGCAGGGCATTTTTCATTTTCGGAAATTCGGCGCCGGCGATTATGTGGTCGATCTGGTCGGCATACTCGTGCTGCGCGAAATCGGGGTGCTCATCGTCGCCATCATGGTCGCCGGCCGCTCGGGCAGCTCCTACACGGCCGAACTCGGCTCGATGAAGATGCGCGAAGAGATCGACGCGCTGCGCACGATGGGCCTCGACCCGGTCGAAGTGCTCATGCTGCCGCGCATCGTCGCGCTGGTTTGCGCCCTGCCTATTCTTACTTTCTTCGGCTCCATGTGCGCCCTTTACGGCGGTGGCCTGGTGGCATGGCTTTATGGCGGGATGAGTCCGCCGATCTATATCGCGCGCCTCAGGGAGGCGGTGTCGGTGACGCATTTCGAGGTCGGCATGATCAAGGCGCCCTTCATGGCTTTGGTGATCGGGCTTGTCGCCTGTTCGGAGGGGCTGCAAGTTGCCGGCAGCGCCGAATCGCTCGGCTTGAAGACCACCGCGTCCGTGGTGAAGTCGATCTTTCTGGTGATCGTCTTGGATGGATTTTTCGCGATTTTCTTCGCCTCGGTCGGGATGTGATCGATGGATCCTTCGCCGGAGCAGTCGATCATCCAGGTCCGCGACCTTGTGGTCGGGTTTGGCGATCAGACCGTGCTTGACGGCGTTTCGTTCGACGTCCGTCGCGGCGAGATCTTGGGAATCGTCGGCGCTTCCGGCGGCGGCAAATCGGTCCTGCTGCGCACGATCATCGGCCTGGTTCGCAAGCGCCACGGCAGCGTCGCGGTCTTTGGCAAGGATCTCGACCGCGCGTCGCCTGAGGAGATTCAGGCGGTCGAGCGGCGGTGGGGAATCCTCTTTCAACAAGGCGCGTTGTTCTCATCCTTGACCGCGCAGGAAAACGTGCAGCTTCCAATGCGCGAGAATCTCGATATTTCGCCGACGCTTCGCGCCGAGGTGGCGACGGCGAAGCTCGAAATGGTTGGGCTCGGTCCCGACGACGGCCGGAAATTGCCTTCCGCGTTGTCTGGCGGCATGGTCAAGCGCGTCGCGCTCGCCCGCGCGCTGGCGCTCGATCCTGAGATCGTGTTTCTCGACGAGCCCACCTCGGGCCTCGACCCGATCGCGGCGGGCGAGTTCGACTATTTGATCGGGACCTTGCAGCAGACCCTTGGCTTGACCGTGTTCATGGTCACGCATGATCTCGACAGTCTCCACACGGACTGCAACCGCATCATCGCCCTCGCCGACCGAAAAGTGGTCGCGGACGGTCCGATCGCCGCCATGCTCGCCTGCGATCATCCTTGGGTCAAAGACTATTTTCGCGGCAAACGCTCCCGCGGGGGCGCGGCGATTTCAGCGACGACGCATTGAGGTATGGATGGAAACGCGAGCGCGATACATACTTATTGGGTTGTTCGTCTTCGTCGCAAGTTTGGCTGGCTTTGGCTTCGTCTATTGGCTGCACGCGACGGGCGGTCTTGGCGAGCGCGCGATCTATCGCGTGCGTTTCGAGAACACGGTCTCGGGATTGCGCACCGGTGCCGCGGTCAACTTCAATGGCATCAGGATCGGCGAAGTCAGCAATCTCCAGTTGAATCCGGAGAATCCGACCCAGGTGTTGGTGACGATCGCCGTCGATCCGGGGACCCCGATCCGCGCCGACACGCAAGCGCGGATCGATGTTCAAGGCCTGATGGGCAGTCCCTCGATCGCGCTCAGCGGCGGTTCGCCGAATTTGCCCCCGCTCGCGGCCTCGCGGGGAGCGCCGCCATTGCTTGTGGCGGACGCCTCCGCGGGCCAGGACCTGACCCAGTCGGCGCGCGAGGTGCTGGGCCGCATTGATAAGATTCTCGCAGAAAATTCTGACCCGCTCCACGATGCGATCGCCAATATCGACACGTTCTCCGCCGCACTCGCGCGCAATTCAAAGAGCGTCGACAACATCCTTGCCGGTCTCGAGAAGACCTTCGGGGGCGGGACGTCCAAGGGCCCGCTGCCCACATATGATTTGACCGCCGTGCGGGTCGCCGTCGCGCCGCCTAAGAAGCCGGGCAAGGAGCTCGTGGTGGCGGACCCGACGACCTTGGTCAGGAACGACACGCAAAGAATCATTGTCGTGGCGAGCGATGGACAAAGCTCGTTCTTGGACGATGCGCAATGGGCCGACAGCGCGCCCAAGCTTCTGCAGGCCAAGATCATCCAGAGCCTGGAAAACGCGAATTTTCTGGCCGGAGTCGGGCGCCCTTCCGATAATTTGACCCCCGATTATCAGCTTCTGATAGATCTCCACAGTTTTCAGATCTCGCAAAGCTCTCCGCCAAAGGCGATCATCGAGTTCATGGCGAAGATTGTCGCTCAGAATGGGCGGATCATCGACGCTCGATTGTTCCATGGCGAGGCGCCGGTCAAGGCCATGGATCCGGTCTCGGCGACCGAGGCGTTGAATCAAGCCTTCATGCAGAGCGCCGCCGAGCTCGTCCAATGGACTGCACAGAAAATATGATGGTCAGGCGCTAAAACTTTTCGACCCATGGGCGCAGTTCGACCTCCCAGGTCCAAGCGCTGCGCGGCTGCGCAAGTATGTCGAAATAGGTCTGGGCGATCGCATCCGGGTCGAGCTGGCTGTCGGGCCGATCAGGCGGATCGGGCCATGAGGGATGGCGAATGGCGCCGTCGATGACGAAATGAGCGACGTGGACGCCCTGCGGCGAGAGCTCGCGGGCGAGGCTCTGGGCGAGGCCCCGCAGCGCGAATTTGGCCATCGCGAAAGGCGCCGATAGCGGATAGCCCTTGACGCTCGCCGACGCGCCGGTGAAGAAAATCGCGCCGTGGCGACGCGGAACCATGCGCCGCGCCGCCTGTTGCGCGACAAGAAATCCGCCAAATGCGCCGACAGTCAGGCTGCGCGCGACGTCGGTTGGATCAAGATCGATCAACGGCCCCCGCGCGCGGGCGGACGCGTTATAGACGACCACGTCGGGCGCGCCGAGTTCGCTCTCAACCGCCTTGAAGAGCTTTCCGACCTTTGCCGGGTCCGAGGCGTCGGCCTGATAGGTTCGCGCGCCGATTTCGGCGGCGAGCCCGTTCAGCTTGGCGACGTCGCGCGCGACGAGCCCGACGCGAAGCCCGCGGCTGACGAACAAACGCGCCAGCGAGGCGCTGAGACCGCTGCCGGCGCCCACGATCAGCGCCGTCGAGAAACCCGGCTCAGCCATTCCATTCCTCCTCGTTCAAGCAAACACTCAGCTCGATCAAGAGGAAAATATCACGCTCCGACTTTTCCGCCGATCCCCGTCAATGCGCGAGCAAGGCGCAGCGCGGCGTCCGCGTGATGAGGTCGCGGGTTACGCCGCCGAGAACCCATTCGCGAAACCGGCTGTGGCCGTAAGCGCCGGCTATGATGAGATCGGCGTCCTCCTGGCGGGCGATCGCATTGAGTTCATCCGCGGTCCTTTCAACCGCGTTTTGCACAATGCCGGAGGCCTTCACGCCATGACGGCCAAGCCAGGCGACGACGTCGTCGACGCGCGCGCGGGCGGCCGGATCGCTGCTTTCGTCGATTTCCGCGACAATGGCTTTCTCGCATTTCGAGAGAAAGGGCAGGGCGTCGAAAATCGCGCGGCGCGCCTCCCGCGTGTTTTTCCATGCGATCAAGATCCGCTTCGCCGCGAGCGGCGCCGCGTCCGGCGGAACGATGAGAACCGGCCGGCCCGCGAATGTGACCAAATCGCTCGGAATCAATTGCCGCAAGGGATCGAGAGACTCGTCCGGGCCCCGCCCGCCGATGATGATGAGATCGGCGGCGCGGCTTTGCTCGACGACAAAGTCGGTGGGCTGCGTGAGCGCAGACCGCCATTCGATATGCGTCGCGCGTCCCGCAAGGCTCGCGCGGAACTTTTCTTCGGCGCTTCGCAAGCGCTGCTCTATGTCCGTTCTGTCTTGCTCGACGAGTTCGTCGGCCACGAATTCGTCGGTGAAATAGAGGGGTATCGTTTGCGCGCAGGCGGCGACGCCAATGACGCCGGCATGGAAGCGTTCGGCGAGGTCGCCAGCGATTTTCAGGCGCGCGTCATTGGTCTGATCGAGGTCGAGCTGCACCAGCAAAGTTGCATAGGACAAGGGTTGGTCTCCGCTGAGATCGGCGCGCGCATGTGCAAATTAGCGAAATATAGCGGGCGTCGGTCCGGATCGCGCCGGCCGCAAAGCGCGGCCATATGGCCTGCCGAACGTCTAGGCCGTCGCCCGCGTCGCCGCCTTGATCCTGCTCAATTTGACTAGCCCGCCCGCGCGAATATCCTGGCGCGGGCTAGGTCTTGCCGGATCGCTTGGGCGAAAGCGCAACCCGCCGAATTCGGCGAAGGCCTCAAAGTTCGGCCGCCCTGATGGCGTCGAAGGTCTCGGCCATCTCTTCAAGGCTCACCTCGGCGATGATGGCGGAGGCGAAGATGTCTTCGCCAGCGAGCCAGCCTGTTTCGCAGGCGTCATCCGCAAGGGCGATCCGCAAGCCCTGGTTGAGCTCATATATGGCCCAGGCTAATCCCGCGTCGCGCAGCGCGGACTGCAGGGAGTTTTGCACCAGGCTTCGCACCGTCACATGCAAGGCCGAGACCGGAACCTCGCAGGCGCGCCCCGCCATGGCCTCGGCGCAGGCTCGCTGGTCGAAGGATGCATGTCCTCGGCAGGCCAATGGGCGAACCGAGTAGATGACGCAGAGGTCCGCGTCGATGAAGGGGCAGACAAGCCCTGCGAGCATGCGCTGCTGCGCGTCCATCCGGCATGTGGCGCGTTCGGCTTCGGCGATCCTGCGTTCGAGCTCGACCCGGAGAGGCGAGGCGCGAATTGCGCGCGCGATCAGGAAAATTTCAGGGGCGGTCGCCGCGACCCGGATGGCGCAGCAGCTGGCGCAGCCGCCGTGGCAGGCGACGAGGGCAGGGCCATCAACCTGTTGTTCGACATTGCGTTCGAAGATTTCGAAGGCGTGCGCCGAAAGCGCCTCGATGCGATCCGGCCACTCGGGCGAAGCCGCGAGCCGCGCGCTAAAATCGCGATGCAAGCTCTTGAAGAACGCCAAAGGATTGGACTGATCCAGCATCGGCATCGTCATGCCTCATAGAGAACCGCGTCGCGGCGTCCGTCGGCTAAAACGGGGCGGCGTTCGCCGCCCGCGTCGCGAGCGATCAGATCTCGTTCTCTTGCCAGATGGCGTCGAAAACGTCGCTTTGAATGCGGAAGACGCCGCGGCCGCCAGCCAACGCCTGGTAGCTCGATGGAGCCGCGCGGCGGCAAAGCAGATCGAACCAATCCTGAGGGCTAACCCGATCAGGCCGATGGTTTACGGTGTTAACCTTGCCATTTGGGTGGAAGCGGACATGAATGATCACTTCGCCGCGAGCGGCCGAATTCGACGACTTACCCTCCGTGGCCGAGGAAATTGCTGATTTGCTGGCCAAAACCGTCGTCGATTTAGTATTATCCGCCATCCAATCTCTCCTTTTCCTTTTTTGCTAAAATGCGCGCCGCATTGGATCACGCCGCGCGCTCCGTTTGAGTGTAGTGTTTACGACAAGTCAACGACAAATAGGGAAGAGCGACGATACGCCGCTCTTCCCGCCCGGCCCGCCCTTCGAGCTCTATTTCGCCTGAACAGGGCGAAATCGGCTTGCTCGACGGCTTGCGGATGCGCTGGATCGAAGCGCCGGTCCCAGCATTGAGACAGGCGCGCGGGCAGCCCGCGAGGATGGAAATCCCGCCCGCGCGCCCGCTCCCGAGACGTTTGAGAACGAGCCGTCTTTACGGGTGACGCACCGTTGGCGGTTCGCCGTTGAACGTCTCGCGACGCGAAATTGCTTGCGCATCGTAATATAGTATTATTACATAATAATCCGCGCGTGACGCCTTTTTTCGGCGCGGAAAAAGCGGCGGGGCCGCGATAGCTATATATCTAGATATATTTGTCGCGCGACGGCTGCAAGAACAGGGAAATCAGTCGATGGATTGGCGCGAGGAATATAGCCGCTTGGGTTTCATTGTCGTTGAGAACGCGCTTTCCCATGACCATGTCGACGCCCATCTCGCGGCGGTCGCGGATCTCTTGCGCGCATATGGAGTTGTCGACGCCGCCACGCAGGCCGCCCTTTCAATGGCCGTGGATCACAAGCTAATGACCGCAATGCTTGATCTACATAGGCGCGGCGGGGACAGCCGTCGCCTGCTCGCCAGCCCGATCATACGGTCGATCTTGCGCCAGCTCTTCGACGCCGAGCCCGTTCTCTCCTTCGGGCGCAGCGCCTTGTGGCAGCCGGAGGACATTGTCGCCCATGTCGATACGGCCTTTCGCTCGCCCGATCCGCCCTATTCGATATGCCGGACCTGGTGCGCGCTCGAAGACATCCATCCCGGTAGCGGACGCTTTTTTCTTGCGCCGCGCACGCACCGCAGCCTTGCGCCGCGGCTTTGCGGCGAAGTTCTCGCCGAACGGCCGGATCTGCTCGCCCTGTTTGCGCAGCTCGGGGAGGCGCCGGAATTATGGCGCCGCCTCCATAATCAGGCGTGGCCTTTCGTGAGCGCAAAAGTGGCGGCCCGGATTAAGCCTCACGAGAGGATCGCCTTGGACTTGAAAAAGGGCGATGTCGTGTTCTTCAATCCAGCCCTCGCGCATGGGGCTTTGGCCTGCGCCGAACCGGGGCTCACGCGCAAAATGATGATTTGCGAATGGACCGCGGGGCGCGCCTCTGGATTCGAGCGTTGGGCGCCCGTGACGACTTATTCAGCGCATGCGCAAGCTGTCTCGGCGCCGCAGAGCAATCTCATCGACATCAGGCTGATCCTCGCCGCCCGCGCCGCCGTCCGCTGAACGCCGCTTGCTCATCTAGTCGCTGGCGCGCTTCTTGCGCAGCTTGGCCTTGAGCCGAAGCGCGGCTCTTCCTCCTACGAGGCTGGATGATGCGAAAATGGGATGTGCTTTTCACCGCCACCAAGATTTCCAAAGGGCTCGAACTTGATCTTTTCGAGAATCCGGAATCGAAAGATGAGCCGCCGCCGCGGTTGAGCGTGTTTGACGTTTTAAATTTTGACGTCGTCGCCAGGCGCACGCGCTTTGAAGGCACCGTGATCGATGTTCACGACACGGGTGAGGCGATCATCGAGGCTCAGGGCGTGCGCTGGCGCATATCGCCGGCGACGGACTTGGATACCGTGCATCCGGTGGCGCGGCATGGCCGCGTTTCGGTTTTTATGGTGCGCGAGCAGATCCAGTGATCGGCGCGGTCCGTGGCGTCGAGCCCAGCGTCGCCTCCGGCCGCGCAAGCGCGGCGTCCCCATGCGGGGCACGCCGCGTCATAAGCTAATGGATTGGGTGAAACGCCTATTGGAGCTTGATCGCCTGGCAGTCTTCAGTCGCCGGCCATGTCGTCCGTGACTTGTTTGTTTTGGTCAAGACGACTTTCGGATCGGTTTGACCCTCGACCGGCTCGGAATCATAGGCAAGGTTATAAGGAGTTTGATTGGCTTCCACCGCTCCGTTCGCATTCGCAGTGCTCACAGCAACGTAAACAAAGCCATTGACTTTTGTCGCGGCGTTGTGCGGGAGGGTCTGGCCTGAAATCGTCGCGCCGCCGAGGCCTTTCAAGAATTTCGTCTCATCGGAGACAAACTGGCGTTTCCAGCCGCCAATCCAGGTCGCCTTTTCCTTCGCAGAGGATTGGTCGACGTAGAGACGCGTCGGAAGGAACAGGAAATCGACATTTCCATTGGAATTGTCTACCGATTTAATCTTGAAAATGACATAGGCTGTGTTGGGCCGTCCTTGTGCGCCTCCATATCCGTTGCAGGCGCCGACTTGCTGGTATGAAATAGCCGCCGTGCCGACCGGGGTAATGCCAGGAATATAGCATCCAGAAAGCGCGAAACAGGATGTGGCGACGAAGAGAAGCGAAGAGAAATGCGGCCTTGAAGTCATTGTGGCGATCCCTTTTTATCTTGCTGGACGGGTCCGACGAGAACCGCGCCACCGCATCCGCGCGGGAGTTCCACGGTCAGCCATTGGTTTGGTCGCGAACGATCGCCTGATCCTTTCCCGGCGACGAGCCGGAGGGATCAGAGCGTCAGAAACCGCAATTGCTGCGTTTTGGGCCCCGCGTCGGCTTTCCTCCGACAGGATCGTCTACAGTGTTTTGAATTGCTCAGGAAGAAAAAACCCGGCGCTGTTTGGGATCAAAAAATCGTGTCAGGCCAGGCGTCGCTAAAGCTGGCCGCGAAAAACTGGCCGATGAAATTGCCTGCGCCCATCGAGCGAATGCGTAGAGTTGAGGACCGCGCGGACGGGCGCCGCCGGGTCTGACGGTCTGGAGACGCGGCTTGATTAGGCCGTCAGCTATTGGCCTCCGCCTCCGCCGCGAGCTCAACAGGGGCCAAGCTCTCCGGATCAGCCTTCGCCTGAACCGGCGTCTCCGCCGCCGACCGCTCCGCCGCGACCTTTTCCACCGCCGGCCTTGGGTTCGGCTTGGCGGCGTTCCGCTTTCCTGCGTTCAACGTGAGATTTACGCACATGGGCGTTGGAATCTCGACCTCGACTTCAAGCGTCGAAACGGCGTCGCCGCGCTCCATCTTGACCTTTATACTCTCCGGCTCGACCGGAAAGTGCTTTGCGATCACCGCCACGATTTCGTCCTGAAGAATGGCGATGAGGTCGGATTTTCCAACGACCGCGCGCTCATGCGCGAGCAGGATTTGCAGGCGTTCGCGGGCGACCGGGGCCGTGCTTGGCCGTCTGAAAAAGCTGATCAGATTTATGCGGCCCTCCGTCCGAATAGCTTGCCAAACAGGCTTTTCTTGTCGCTTGGTATCGTCATGCTGAGGATTTCGCCGTTCAACCGCTTCGCCGCGTCGAAATAGGCGCGAGCGGGGGCGCTCAACGGATTGGCGAGCGTGACGGGCGAGCCGACATTGGACGCCCGCAGCACTTCTTCGCTCTCCGGCACGATTCCCAGGAGCGGGATGGAGAGAATCTCCAATACGTCCTCGATATTCAGCATTTCGCCGCGTTCGGCGCGCGCCGCGTCGTATCGGGTGAGCAGAAGATGCTTTTCGACTTCCTCGCCCCTTTCTGCCTTCTCTGTCTTGGAGTCGAGCAAGCCGATGATGCGATCGGAATCGCGGACCGAAGAGACCTCTGGATTGGTCACGACGATTGCGATGTCGGCATGGCGCATGGCGAGCGTGGCGCCGCGCTCGATGCCCGCCGGGCTGTCGCAGACGATCCAATCGAATTTCTCTTTCAGCTCGGCGATGACCTGCGCCACGCCTTCATCCGTCAAGGCGTCCTTGTCGCGGGTCTGCGACGCGGGAAGCAGGGAGAGCGTTGGGATGCGCTTGTCGCGAATGAGAGCTTGCGCGAGCTTGGCGTCGCCATTGACGACGTTGATCAGGTCGTAAACCACTCTTCGCTCGGCCCCCATCACGAGATCGAGGTTGCGCAAGCCGACGTCGAAATCGATGAGGACGACGCTTTTGCCCTCCTGCGCGAGAGCCGCGCCGAGCGCCGCTGTGGACGTCGTCTTGCCGACGCCGCCTTTGCCGGATGTGACGACCAAAACCTTGGCCATTGCATGATCTCCCTGTTCGACTTCAGCCTTGAGCTGTCACCATCACCGAATTGCCGTCGAGCCAGACCTGGACGGACCGGCCGCGGAGACGCGCGTCCATGTCGTCGGCGGTCATGTACAGTCCGTCGATCGCAAGAAGCTCGGCTTCGAGCTTGCGGCAAAAAATCCGGGCGCGCGGGTCATCCGCGCCGGCGATGGCGCGGCCCCGAAGCGTCCCATAAATATGGATCGAGCCGCCGGCGACGATCTCGGCGCCCGAGGCGACCGAACCGATGACGATAACGTCGCCGTCGAGATGTTCGATATATCGGCCCGAGCGAACAGGACTATCGAGCAAAAGCGAGTGCGGGCGCGGCGGCGGCGGGGCAGCGACGGACTTATCGGCGTCGAGCGCCGGGATCGCGCAATCCTGCGCGCTGTCTTGGCGGCCGCCGCTGGACAAGAGCGGCGGCAGATCGGGGTCCAGCCAGGATCGATCGGCGCCTTTCCAACCCGAGGACAAGGATCTCCCGCTCGCGCAGATCCTTCGTCAATTGAACGACGTCGGCCTTGCTGGCTTCGCAGGCGGACAGGTCGAGCGCGATCGGTCGGCCGACGAAAAACTTCGGCGAGCGTTCAAGCCACGCGTCAAGCTCGGCGAGCCAGTCCGCCAGCGGCGTCTCGGGCGCGAGCGTCATCGCATGGAACGCGCGGCTATGAAAACGAATGGATTGGCGGGGGCGGGCTGCGACGGTCACGAGGAGGCCTCAAGAATTTACTTCGTTTATTTACGCAACGTATGGTTAACGACCAGTTAAGCTAACCGTTGAAATGCGCTCGGCCTCGCCGGCGCCGGATCGTCGCGTCGGAACGCCGCGGTTTTTGCTTTGGCGATAGCGTCGCGTGGTCGGGGACGGCGGGGCTCAGAACGACTTAAGTGAGACTTCCGCGTCGGAGCAAAGGCAGGCATGCGAATAGGAATTGATTTGGGCGGCACGAAGATCGAGGCGATCGCGCTCGACGATAGCGGCGCGCCGCTTTTGCGCCAGCGCATGGCCACGCCCTCGGGCGATTACCTGGGCGCGCTAGGCGCCATCGCCGATCTTGTCGCCTTTGTCGAAGGGCGTTTGGGGCGCCGAGGCTCGGTCGGCGTTGCCGCGCCTGGAGCGATCTCGACGCGGACGGGTTTGGTCAAGAATTCAAACAGCACGGCGCTGAATGGAATGCCGCTCGAACGCGATCTTTCGGAGCGGCTTCGCCGACCGATCCGGATCGAGAATGACGCCAATTGCTTCGCGCTGTCCGAGGCGGTTGACGGCGCCGCCGCGGGCGCGCGCATCGTCTTTGGCGTCATTCTCGGCACTGGCGTCGGCGGCGGCCTCGTTATTGACAGACAGGTCGTCGCCGGACGCAATCGGATCGCGGGCGAGTGGGGTCATAATCCCTTGCCCTGGGCGCGCGACGACGAAAGGCCGGGCGCATCCTGTTATTGCGGCAAATCCGGCTGCGTCGAGACCTTTCTGTCGGGCGCGGGTCTTGCGCGGGATTATTTGGCCCGGACCGGCGTGAATTGGTCGGCGCAGGAGATCGCCAAAGCCGCCGCATCCGGCGATCCTCATGCCGTCGCTTGCCTCGCGCTCTACCAGGATCGGCTGGCGCGCGGGCTCGCGTCTCTCATCAATGTGCTAGATCCCGACGCCATCGCGCTCGGCGGCGGCCTTTCCAACATCGAACGGCTCTATGACGGCCTTCCGGAGCTTGTCTCGCGCTATGCGTTCTCCGATGGCGTCGACACGCCGATCCTGCGCGCCGTCCATGGCGATTTCAGCGGCGTGCGCGGCGCGGCTTGGCTTTGGCCGACGTCAAGCGCGTGACGCTTGTAAATCCCTCGGCGGCGGCTCTCGGCGCTGTTGTAAGGCGCGCTCGTTCTGGCGCAATCTAGATTTTGATCGCTTATGGAGGCCCCGATGGCGGAACTGGACGACGATTGGGAGACGCCGCCGGCCGCGCAGCCGCGGCCCGGCAATTACGCCTTCGATCTCGACCGGGCGCTTGCTTGCGTGGTCGGCCTCAGTGCGCGAATTCCGCCGGACGCCTTCACCGTCGCGACGCTGGGGGCCGAGCGGGCTGGCAATGGCGTGCTGATCAGCGACGATGGAGTTGTCTTGACCATCGGCTATCTGATCGCGGAGGCCGAAGAGGTGTGGCTCACCACAGCGTCAGGCCGCGTCGCCCCGGCCCATGTTCTCGGCTATGATCAGGTGACCGGCTTCGGACTGGTGCAGGCGCTGGGGCGGCTCGATATTCCGGCCTTGCCGCGCGGCGATTTGCGCGGCCTCGCGCTCGGCGAACGAGTCGTCGATGGGCGGAGTTGGCGGACGCAGGCGCTCCATCGCCGCCCATCTCGTCGCAAGACAGGAGTTCGCCGGCTATTGGGAATATGTTCTAGATGAGGCGCTCTTCACCGCGCCGGCGCATCCAAATTGGGGCGGGGCGGCGATGATTGGCCCCGAAGGGCGACTTGCTGGGCATCGGCTCGCTTCAAATTCCGCACCAAATTCACGGGGACCAAGTCATTCCGCTCAACATGGTGGTGCCGATCGAGCTCCTCGCGCCTATTTTCGACGACCTCCGCACGCTCGGACGCGCGAACCGTCCCCCGCGTCCGTGGCTCGGGCTTTTTGCGGCGGAGGTCGATGGGGAGAGTCATGGTCGTGGGATTTGCCGGCGATGGCCCGGCGCAACGCGCGGGCTTGCGTGAGGGAGACGCGATTCTCGCCGTCGGAGGCCGCGCCGTGGAGAATTTGGCTGGATTCTTCCGCGCCATCTGGGCTTTGGGGGAGGCTGGAGTCGAGGCGCCGCTGACTTTGGATCGGGAGGGCGATGTGTTCGAGGTGCGCGTCACCACGACCGACCGCCGGCTCCTCCTCAAGACCGCGCGACTCCATCGAGGCCAAGATTGCCTGGCTCCGACGGCCTTTGCGGGCCGCCCAGTTCCGCCCTCAGCCTTGTCGCCGCGCCGGTATCGACCGCCGAGGAATCCATCGTGCCGCATCAAAGCGCCGAGCCGCCTGCGAAACGCGCGCGCCTCATCATCCTCTCCACGGGCGGCACGATCGCCATGGCGGCGGCGCAGGGAGAAATCGCGGCGACGCTGAAGCATGGCGCGGCCAGCCTCGCCGCCGCCCTTCCACGGCTTGAAGATCTCGCCGAAATTGAAGCGCGCGATCTTTTGGCGAAGCCGAGCGCCAGCCTCACGCTCGCCGATCTCGCCTTGATCGCGACCGCCGCCGCCGAGGCCGCGGCGACAGCCGACGGCATTGTGATCACGCATGGCACCGACACGCTTGAAGAGACCGCCTTCGCGCTTTCCCTGCTCGTTCAGGTCGATGCGCCCATCGTCCTGACAGCGGCCATGCGGCGAGCAGACCAGCCGGGCGCCGATGGGCCGGCGAATCTCTTGGCGGCATGCAGGGTCGCGCGCGCGCCGGCCGCGCGCGGCAAAGGCGTTCTCGTCGTCCTCAATGATGAAATTCACGCCGCGCCGCTGATCCGCAAGGCGCATAGTTTCCGGCCGCACGCCTTCTCTTCTCTTCCTTTCGGTCCGATCGGTTATGTCGCCGAAGACCGCGTCCGCTTCGCGCTTGCGCCGGCGTGCCGTCCGCCGAAACTGGCCTATGGCGAAGGCGCTCCGGTCGTGCCTATTCTGGAAGCCGGACCTGGTTTCGAAACTCAGACTGTTGACGCGATCGCGGCAGGCGCGATCGACGGTCTCGTGTTGAGCTTGCCGGGGGCCGGGCATGTCGCGGCTGGCGCCGCGCCCAGTCTCGCCGCGCTGGCGCAGCGGATTCCGGTTGTTTTCGCGAGCCGGACCGGGGCTGGAGAGACCCTGCGGGCGTCCTACGCCTATCCCGGCGGCGAGATCGATTTGATCCGACGTGGGCTCATTCCCGCCAATGGTCTCGACGCCCGCAAAGCGCGGATCGCGTTGCAGGTGGCTTTATCCAGCCGCGCCTCCCTTGCCGAGATCCGCGCCCTTTTTGATTGTTTTTGAGGGATCGGGCCGGTGGGAATGCGAGTGGGGTGGGTCTATTCCTGCTTCAGGCTCAGGATATAGGCGATAATGTCATCGGCCTGCCGCCGCGTGAGCTGAAAATTCGGCATGTCGGCGTGACTTGTATGCAGGAACACGTTGAGCGCCAAGGCTGTCGTCGAAGGCAGATTTGCAACTTGCGGAAAACTCGGGGCCTCGGTGAGCGCGCGCGCGTCTTGCGAATTGATTCTGTGGCACGCGGCGCACCAGGTTTCGGCGATTTGGCGCCCCGCCGCGACATCGCCCGGCGTCTCCTGACCGAGAGCCGGCGCCATGGCGGCGATCGATGAGCCGACGGCGAGCGTGTAGAGCAGGGCAAGGCGCATGGTCCCTCGCTTTCCTAAGTTTGGCGAGCACATCAGATTGGCTGAACGAAGCCGAGCCATTCATTTGATAGGAAAGCAGGCTTCCGCCCATTCGCCATTGCGCCAAATCAATGTGCGCGGCGGTTTGGCCAATCATTGATTGGATCTCCGCTGGAAGAATTTGAAGCGGCAAGGCGGCTGATGGGCGCGGTTTCTTGCCGACTTACCAGATGTGCCGCCGGTTCGCGGCGTGACGATAAAGGAAAAAGGCCATGCTCCTGAAGGACAAGGTTGCGATTGTCACCGGAGCAGGGACCGGGATTGGCGAGGCGATCGCCCATAGGTTCGCGCGCGAGGGCGCGTCGCTTGTGCTTGCCGGACTTCCCGGCGATCCTGTCCAGCAGGTCGCCGACGCCGTTGTCTCGGCCGGGGGGCGAGCTGAGGCGCATCTTGGCGATTTGGCCGAAGAGGCCGAGGCGCGGGCCTGCGTCGAACGCGCGATCCGATCCTTTGGCCGGCTTGACGTGCTCGCCAACAACGCCGGAATCTTCATCGCCTTCGCCGACGCCGAGGATTACCGGCTTGAGGACTTCGAAAGGACGATCCGAGCCAATATACGCACGGCCTTCCTGATGACGAAATTCGCGCTGCCCCATCTGCAAAAGAGCAAAGGCAACATCATCTTCACCGGATCGGAGGCGGGGCTGAATGGTTCGGCCTCCTTCGCGCCCTATGGCGGCTCGAAGGGCTTTCTCCATGCTTTCGCCAAAGGCGTCGCGCTGGAGCAGGCGCGCCACGGCGTGAGGGTCAATTGTGTTTGCCCGGGCGCGATCGACACGGCCTGGACGCGGGGGGCCGAGGGGCCCATCCCGCTTGAGGCGCAGCGGAGGATCGACGCGATGATTCCGCTCGGGCGCCGCGGCGCGGCCGAAGAGGTCGCCAATGTGTTCGCCTTTCTCGCGTCAAGCGAGGCGAGCTATGTCACCGGCGCGCTCTGGCTCGTCGATGGCGGCGTCACGCCGGCCAAAAGCGATATTGGGGAGCTTGTCCCCGAAGAGCTGAGAAGCGCCCCACCTGGAAGCTTGCCGCTGCGCCACTCGCATGAGGGCCTGCGCGGCAAAGACGTGTTCCGCGCCGCGACTTCATGAGCATGTTTGGTTGGAATTGCTATTCAGCGGGCCTTATGCGTCGTCGCCATGCGCCGCTTCATTGATCGTGATTGTCCGCATGTTCGAGAAATCAATGGCCACCGGCGCTTGTTGCCTAATCGCCATGACCTGATAGGTCTTGATCACATGCTCCAATCTTCGATAAGCCTCCTTATATTCTTCCGTCGTCTTGGATAGAGCGAGCGGCTTCAGGCAAAATTCTATGATTTCGCGGGGGCGGTCCAGCTTGTCCATCGTGATCATTCCTTGGGGTTCAAAATTCTATTGGGAGCAAAAGCGCATTCGCTGGCCGGTTCTTCCCGCGTCGCGCCTGTTCTTGTTCATGGCGCTCGGCTCAAGTTGCTCTTCACGGCGCTCGGAGATTTGACGCTAATCACGCTCCTTTCGGGCGGCTTTTGTCAAGCATTGCGCGCGTCCTAGCGCGATAGCCCGATAATATCCTTATCGAAAAATGCGCGGGCCGCGCAAATTGAGCCTGATAGGCGGGAAAAATCTTTGTGGGGTCACTCATGCGAGATGTGCTCCCGGCGTCGCATTTGACCCAATCGGCGGGAATGCATAGACTAATGGCTCACGAAATTGCCGCCCCTTGGGGCGGCAATTTGATTTTAAATGGTTCGTCGGCCGAACTCGGGGCCCAATCTGGAGCGAGATGGTGACTTCGTCGCTGCTTCCCACTTACGCCCGCATTGATCTCGCGTTCGAGCGGGGCGATGGAGTTCTGGCTGACGACGACAACTGGAGAGAGATTTCTCGATTTTGGCGGCGGGATCGCCGTGGCGTCGCTTGGCTACGGGCATCCGCATCTCGTCGCCGCGCTGATCGAGCAGGGCGGCAAGCTCTGGCACACCTCGAACCTGTTCGAGATTCCGCAGGCGGAGCGTTTGGCTCGGCGGCTCGTCGAGGCGTGTTTCGCCGATTATGTGTTTTTCACCAATTCTGGGGCGGAGGCGGTCGAGGGCGCGATCAAGACCGCGCGCAAATATCAGTCGGTCAGCGGAAGTCCGGAGAAGTTTCACGCCATCACTTTTGAAGGCGCTTTCCACGGTCGGACCTTGGCGACGATCGCCGCCGGGGGCAATCCAAAATATATCGACGGCTTCGGACCCAAGGTCGAAGGTTTCGATCCGGTTCCATTCGGCGATCTTGACGCCGTGCAAGCGTCGATCGGGCCGCAGACCGGCGCGATCCTGGTCGAGCCGATCCAGGGCGAGGGCGGAATCCGCGTCGCCGCGCCGGAATTTCTGCGCGGCCTGCGCGATCTTTGCGATCGCCATGGCCTCTTGCTGATCTTCGACGAAGTTCAGAGCGGCGTCGGGCGCACGGGCAAGCTCTTTGCTTATGAACTTTATGGCGTCGCGCCGGACATTATGGCCATTGCGAAAGGCATTGGCGGCGGATTTCCGCTCGGCGCTTTTCTGACGACGCGGGAAGCCGGCAAGGGCATGACCGTCGGAACCCATGGCACGACCTTTGGCGGCAATCCGCTCGCGACGAGCATAGGCAACGCCGTCCTGGACGTTGTGCTCGCGCCCGGATTTATCGAGCATGTCGCCGTGATGGGCCTTAAACTGAAGCAGGGTCTCGCCGAGTTAAAGGATCGCCATCCGGCTGTGATCGCGGATATTCGCGGCGAGGGCCTGATGCGAGGGATCGCCGCGCGCGTCCCGGTCAATGAATTCGCGGCGGCTGCGCGGGCCGAAAAAATCATCGTCATTCCCGCCGGCGACAATGTCGCGCGTCTTTTGCCGCCTTTGATCGTCGGCGCGGACGAGATCAGCGAGGCGATTGCGCGTCTCGACGCGGCGTGCCTGCGGATAGAACGGCAAAAGAGCGCGGTTTCGGAGGCGGACGGGCGCGGGGCGCGGGCATGAGCGCCGGGAAAAACCCCGGCAAGCCCGCCGGGGCGCGGCATTTTCTCGATCTTTCGGAAATCCCGGCGGTTGATCTTCGCCGCATCCTCGACGCCGCCGCCGCGATCAAGGCGGGTCGGCGCAAGGGACAGCCGGCGGTTGAAAAGCCGCTCGCCGGCAAGGTCCTCGCGATGATCTTCGACAAGCCTTCGACACGCACGCGCGTGTCCTTCGATCTCGCGATGCGCGAACTCGGCGGTGAAACGATCATGCTGACCGGTCAGGAAATGCAACTTGGCCGCGGCGAGACCATCGCCGACACCGCCCGCGTTCTGTCGCGTTTCGTCGACGCGATCGTGATCCGAATCCTCGACCATAAGGAGATGATCGAACTCGCCCGCTACGCCGACGTGCCGGTCATCAACGGCTTGACCAAGCGCTCGCATCCCTGCCAGGTCATGGCCGACGTCCTTACCTTCGAGGAGCATAGGGGTCCGATCAAGGGACGCACGGTCGCCTGGACCGGGGATTGCAACAATGTCCTCGCCAGCTGGATTTACGCCGCGCAGCGGTTCGATTTTTATCTGAATGTCGCGGCGCCGCCGGAGCTCCAAGTCCCACAGGAGCTCGTCGAATGGGCGCGCCGCTCGCGCGCCGGACTGAAGCTCACGGATGATCCATACGAGGCTGTGCGGGGGGCGGACGCCGTCATTTCGGACTGTTGGGTGTCGATGGGTGACGAGGACGAGGCTTTTCGCCATAATCTTTTGGCTCCTTATCAGGTCAACGCCAAGCTGATGGCCGCCGCGGCGAAGGACGCGATCTTCATGCATTGCCTGCCGGCCCACCGCGGCGAGGAAGTTACCGACGACGTCATCGACGGTCCGCAATCGGTTGTCTTCGATGAGGCGGAGAACAGGCTGCATGCGCAAAAAGGCATACTTGCTTGGTGCCTCGGAGCGGCCAAGACATGACCGATGCGGCGCATCCGGCGGGGCCGGCCTCCCGTCCCGTTTCGGATCAGGGCCTCGACGACACGGTGCTCCCTTTCGCGGTTGAGCCGCTCGACGTGCGCGGACGCGTCGTTCGGCTCGGCGCCTGCGTCGACCACATCCTCGTCCAGCATAATTATCCGCCGCCGGTCGCGCGCCTCGTCGGCGAGGCGATGGCGTTGACCGTGCTGCTTGGCTCATCCTTGAAAATCGAGGGCCGGTTTCAGCTGCAGACGCGCAGCGATGGCGCGATCGACATGCTTGTCGTCGATTTCGATGCGCCCGACCGATTGCGCGCCTTCGCGCGTTTCGACGCCGGGAAGGTCGCGGACGCGGCGCACGGAGGCGAACTGCTCGGCAAGGGCCATCTCGCCTTCACGATCGATCAAGGTAATGACGCGTCGCGCTATCAAGGCATTGTCGCGCTGGAGGGTCAGAGCCTTGAAGAAGCCGCGCATCAATATTTTCGTCAATCCGAGCAAATCCCGACAAAAGTGCGCCTTGCCGTCGCGCAAAGCGTGACCGGCGCCGGCTCGAGCTGGCGTGCGGGCGGCTTGATGGTGCAGTTCCTGCCGAGTTCGAATGAGCGGCGAAAGCAGGTCGATCTCGATCCTGGCGATGCGCCGGCGGGGCTCGAGTTCGGGGCGCCTGAGGAAGATGACGCCTGGACCGCCGCGAAAGCGCTCGCCGCGACGATCGAGGACCATGAGCTCGTCGATCCGACCTTGTCGAGCGAGCGACTGCTTTATCGGCTGTTCCACCAGCCCGGCGTGAAAGTGTTCGAGCCGCGAATGGTCCGCCAATCCTGCCGGTGTTCGCAGGATCGCATCAAGGCGATGTTGCGGCGCTTCACGCGCGCCGAACGCGCCGATATGATCGGAGACAATGGAATGATCGGGGTCACCTGCGAATTTTGCTCGGTCTACCGCGAGTTCGATCCGAAGGATTTCGATGAATAGCGTGGATCCTGACGGCGACGGACAGCGCTCGCCTCAACGGTCCTCGCGCGTAATGCAGTCGATCTCAGCTTCGCATTCCTGGGCGAAATCCTCGACATTTTCTTGATAGCGAAAGACTGTCCAGGCCAAATCCGCATGCAGGACGTAGGTGACGCGCTTGTCTTGCATAAGCAAGACCTTCCGTAGACCCTTGTCGCTCGCGCGAAAACATAGGCCCGGGGCGATTTTTTCGACGGGAATTGGCATTGTCATTTATCCAGGTTGTTGTTGTGGCGACTTTTTGCTTGACGCATCGGCGTTGGGAGCTGGCTGAACGTCCGCTTCCTCGTGATGGCCAATGGATCCAAGCCTGAGCCAAGGCTTGGAGTTTAGTCCGCATCTCCATTGTTCGACAACGGGCAAGCGAAATCTTTGCCACCGACGCCGCGCTTCCTGCAACGAGGGATGGCAAGGATCATGCTTGGTCGGATGTGGACCAAGTAGGTTGGGCGGGACCGATTTCGGCGAAGATGCGCCGGCTCTTGATTTCGGACAAACGCGCCTTTCGGGCCAACGCTCCCTCTTGGATGCGAGAAACATCGAAGACAGGAGAAAGACGTCATGGCGGCAACTTTGCTCAAATCATGCATGCATGGCCCGGAATGGCCCGAACTCAGCATTCCCGACTGGTTTCGTGAACGCGCCGAGGCGTTGATCGGGAAACTTGGGGAAGACCACCCCGATTCCAAGGTTTTCCGGCAGATCTTGTCCACTGGCAAGATCGAGGAAAAGGCGGTCGATCATCTTGATTTCATCGCCGGCAAGACTGAACAGGCTGAAACAATCCAGTTGGCGGTCGATATTTCGCACCATTGTTTCGCGGCGATAAAAGTGATTTCCTCGGTTCTCTTGCGATAGTCTCGCACGTCATGTCGGCTTTGTAGCAAGAACACCAAAATTGACAATGCGCGCGTTCGCTCCACCGGCCGCGCGAGCTCTCGGGGCTGGGTTTGCGATCGAGCCAATGGCTTGCGCTAGGCCAAGCGGCGATGAGCGTGACTCCGGCCGGGCGCAGTCGAGGAAAATCAAGTGACGGATCATGTCGCAAGGCTTTAGCGACTCTTTCTGTGTCAGGCCGATGGGCCGTCATGGCGGCCTAGCGCGGCCATTTTCCTTAGCGACGCGGGCCGATGAACAAGAAACGTAATTATCGCGATCCGAAAATCGTGCTTGATCACTGCATTGTGTTGGCCGATGCGGCGGCCCTCAAGACTCATCCGGCCGTTATTGCGGCGATTAACGCAATCTCAAGCGAGCGTCGCCCGGCGATGTCAATTTGGCGGAGTCCGACCGGCGGCGAATGCGATCACATCGTGATGGCGCTCGAAGAATATGTCTATTTAGGCGATTTCGTGCCCGCGGACGACGGATGTTACGCGTGGGGCGCGGATGAGATCCGAATTTAGCGCGTGTTTTGACGAAATTGGCCAGCTTTTCGATTGTCGCGCCCGGCTCTCTCTTTGAATCGGCGCGATTTTGGTTGCGGCCGCGCGGGCCTACTCGGCTCCGGATTCGCGCCTTGAAGGATGATGGTCAGCTTGCGGGCCGCGCGCATCGCCTCCCCGGACCCGGCGGCGGGACGCTTCAACGCAAAAGGAAGCGAGATCCGGCGTCCGGTCCTGCACTGTTGAGCTGGGCTACCCCCCGATCACGAATCGCGCGAAGGAGGCGCGTCTTGACGCGCCGACTTCTTGGATTTCGTCCCGCCACGGGGTCTCGCTATTGGCGGGTTTGCATGGGGCCGGACGTCGGACATTGGCCCTGGTCGCTCGGACGTTCCCGCCGTCGCTGGCGCCGGCGCTTCGACGCCTTGCGCCGCCGCCAGGGCTGATTTCAGCTTTTCGAGCTGCTCTCCGCGCCGATAAAACCAGTCCGTGCTCCAGATTCGATAAAAGCGCCAGCCGAGCCCTTCGAGGACCTCCTGGCGCAGACGGTCGCGTTCCCTCGCCCAGACCGACGAATGATAGGTTGCGCCATCGCATTCGACGGCGAGCATGTAGCGGCCCGGCTCGGCCGGATCGCGCACCGCGAGATCAATGCGAAACCCCGCCGAGCCGACCTGCGCGTCAACCTTGTAGCCGAAGCTCTCGATTGCGGCGGCGACAGTGGCTTCGAAGGCGGACTCGAAGCCAAAGCCGGTAGGCCGGCGCTCCTCCAGGATTCCGGTTTCGGCGAATTGGAGGAACCGCTTGAGAACGCGGGGGCCTTCGCCGGTGGCGCGCTCGAGGTTGATCTCGCCGGAGCCGAAGGAGACGAAGAGTTCGCAGCGGATGCGGGCGCGGGTGAAAAGGACGTTGAGGCGCCGCTCGCCGCCTTCGGCTGAGATAGGTCCAAAGACCATGCTGTCGAGCGGCTTGCCGGCCTCGCGCGGTCCGTAGCCGACGGAGATCATGATCACGTCGCGCTCGTCGCCCTGCACGTTTTCGAGATTTTTCACGAAGACGTCCTCATTGCCGTCTTCGCGCAAGAAAGCGTCGAGGATCGCATCCGACCGCCGCTTGATCTCGAGGCGGTCGCCGACGAGATCGCGTTGCGCGGAGGAAAATGTGACGACGCCGAGCGACAGGTGGCCCGAGCTCCGCGCATGTTCCGCGACGGCTTCCGCGATGGCGTCGGCCTCGACGGCGTTGGTGCGCTCGCCGCCGCGGTCATAGGCGCCGGGGACGCGGCGAAGGACAAGGCCTATCGCTCCGCGCTCGGTCGCTGGAGCGGGAGGCATGACGAGATGCCTATAGAATTCCGCGTTGGAGACCTCGATGAGGGAGGGATGGCGGGATCGGTAATGCCATCGAAGCATCTGGGTCTCGACGCCGCGCGCCTCGCAGAGGGAGAGAACGCTTTCGAGATCGGCGACGGGCGCGGCGCCGGACGCGCGGTTGGGCTTGGCTTCATCGTCCTCTTGCGGATCTTGATCATCGGTGATCATGCGATCGAAAAAGCTTGTTGGCGGCAGCTGCTTCTTGTCGCCGACGACCACCATCTGCCTGCACCGCGCGATGAGCCCCAGGGCGTCTCCGGGGCGGACTTGGCTCGCTTCGTCAATCACAAGCAGATCGAATTGGAGGCGCCTGGCGGCAGGAATTGGGCGACGGACATCGGGCTCATGAGAAAGACCGGCTTGATCCTTTGGATCGCGTCGCCCGCTGTTCGCATCAGCTTGCGCAGCGGCATGTGATTGCGTTGGCGCCCGATTTCGCCGCGGATCACGCCCATCGCGCCGAGCGCGCCGCGCGGGATCGCGGCTTGGTGCCGGGCGCGGACGCTTCGCGCGGCGGCGCGCCGGCGCCCTGCCTCAAGGGTGCGGAACTGGCGGATGACGGCGTCGTGCTGGGCGCCATCGAAAGCCGCGAGCTCGGGGTTCGCCGCGATCGCCTTTTTCCAGCATGCTTCGGCGAAAGCCGTTTCCAACTCCGCGCTAGCCTTGCGTGGCTCCAGCCGCCCGGAGGCTAGCCCATCGGCAAGCAGGGCTAGACCCGTCGCTCGGGCTTGCCTGTCGGCTTTGGCGAGCCTCGCCCATTCTTCGAAGCGAGGCTGGTTTGCGGCCCATCGGGCCGCTTGGGCGGCGAGTAGATCGAGGCTGATCGCGCCGAGGGAATTGATCCGAAAGATCGCCGCGACGTCAAGATCGAGCCGCTCGATCGCCCCGCCAAGCGCTTTGAGCGTCGCCTCCAGGTTTCTCTCAAGCTCATCAGCATGGGTAGCGGCGACGCCGTCGCGCGCCATGTCGATAATGCGGGCGAGGTTCAGATGGACGTCATAGGCGGCGAGCTTCTCGGTGGTTTGCGCGATCGACCGCACCAGGACGAAATCGGTTTTTTCGCCGCGCCAGGCGTCGCCGAGAACATGAGCCAGAAAATTCGCTTCGGCGGCGAATTTGCTGCGAAGAGTTTGGCCGGCGAGAAGGGCGTCAAGAATAGCCAGCCGCTCGGCGGGACTTTTCGGCAAACTGCCCGAGAGGAGGCTTGCAAGCGCGCGCGCGGCCTCGCGATAGGATTGTCCGAGCCGAGCCGGCCAGAAAGCCGCGCCCCTGGCGAGCGGGCTCCGAAGCCCGGCCGCGGGAGCTTTCCAGGCCGCGGGATGAAAGATGTGGCGATAGGGGGCCTGTTGTTCGAGCCATTGGGAGCCGAGCGCGGCGGCTTCCGCGACGCGGCGCAGCGATGGCGCGCGAGCCAGCGCCGCCGCGATCGCGTCGCTGCCGCGAGGCAGACCCCCGATCAGCCGGAAAATCGTGATCAAGGCCTTGGCGCCGGCTAGCGTCGGAACTTGGCGAAGACCAAAGTAAGCGCCGATTTCTGCCGCGTAGCCGGCAAGCGCGGCCGCCTGGTCGGCCAAAGCCTTGAGCTCAGGCATGAGGCGAAGAAAATCCGCGGGCTGGAGGTCCGTGCGGCGTACGCCGCGATAGACATGTTGGTCGAGCGGTCCAGCGCGCAAGGTCAAATCGGCGAGCCGTTCGATCCGCCGAATTTTCTCATTGAAGTCGTCTCGGCTCCAAAGCGCCGCGTCGGCGACGAGGCGCGTGTCCGGCGCCGCGGCGCGTCCCGCGGCGGCGATCTGGATCGAGAGCGCTTCATAGGGCGTCATGGCGGTTGCGCCGATCGGCGCATGGAGGCGCCCGGCGACATGATTTAGACGGTCGCGCGCCGCAGTCACATCCTCGATGGTTTCGCCCGTATCGATGATGGCCGCGCCCTGCAGCGTCTGATCGAGCCTGCTGGCGACGAGACGCTTGTTCGCTGTGTGGCTATGGAGCTCGAGGCAAATGTCTTCGAGCCCGGCTTTGCGCAAGCGATCATGAACCACATTGAGCGCGGCCATTTTTTCGGCGACAAAAAGCACGGTTTTCCCGTCATGGACGGCGGCGGCGACGATATTTGCGATCGTTTGCGATTTGCCGGTGCCAGGGGGGCCTTGAACGACGAGATTGCGGCCGGCGCGAACAGTCTCGATGACCTTCGTTTGAGATGAATCCGCGTCGACCACCTGAACAAGATCGACGGGATCGAAGATCTCGTCGATCTTGGCGTCCGGCGGAAAAATCGGCTCCGAGCCGGCGAAGCCCTCGCTCAGCAAAGCGCGGAGCAACGGATGCGACGCGAGCGCGTCATCGGGCCAATTAGCGGGGTCGAGATCGCGCATCATCAGAAGTTTCGAGAAGGAATAGAAGCCGAGCTCAACTCCCTCCGCGTCGATCGACCATCGGCGCTTCGGCGCGACCGCGCTCGCGACCTTCGCGAAATAGCCGCTTGGCAGCCAGTCCCTTGTTTCCGGAATGTCGGGAAGCGTGATCCCAAACGCGCCGCGCAGGCGCTCTTGCAAGGCCTGGTTCGTGGCGATGTCGTCGTCGCGGCATTTCAGATCGAAGGTCGAGCGCTTGGCGTCGCGAACGAGGGACACGGGAAGCAAGATCAATGGGGCTTGCCGCACCACGTCGGATTTTTCATCCTCGTACCAGCGCAGGAAGCCCTGCGCGAGAAACAAGATATTGACGCCACGCTCCTCCTCGGCGGTTTTGGCGTCGCGATGCATCGCATGCAGGCGTTTTTGCAGGAGTTCAAGCGAAAGGGCGGTGGGAAGACCGCCCCGGCTTTCGTAGCATCTCGCGGAGACTAGGCGCGGACCTTTCGGCGCGGGCGCCTCCCTCTGGCCCTCTACGGGCTCGTCGCTCGGCAGGAAACGGAGCGGTTTATTTTCCCGGACCAGGCTTTGGAAAATGGAGTCAGAGCTTGCGCCGACAATCGGCAAAGCGCGAATGCGCTTGGCTCCGCGCGGCGTGTGAATGAGACGATTGCGCGTTCCGGTTTCGATGAGCTTGAGGCGGGCTTCGTCGAGAAGCTGTTCGACTTGCGTCTGGGCCGCGCGGGTTCGGGTCGGTTTGCGCGCCGCCTTGATCGAGGTGACTTCGCCCATCTTAATTGTCCTCGTTTCGCCGAATAGGACGCCCCAATTCAGCCATAAATTAGCCTTATTCTTTCCTCCTAAGCCTAAGGTGCTGTTAGGTAAAGAAAAATATTATCCGTCAGCTATATTATGCTGAACTTAGAGTTACGCAGATGTCGGATAAATTCTTGACTTGCGTTAACCAAGAGGCCCCGATGGGGCGACGCGCGACCGTCTGGGACTTGGCCCTTCATGGTGAAAGCGTCTCACCAGGTTGAGCGCGGACGCCAAGATAAGCGCTACTTGGTCGGCGCCAGCGCAATAAAAAGGCCCATCTGGGAGATGGGCCTTTCAGGACAGTCCAAGATGGCTGCGGCGTCAGAAAATATCCGGAACGCCGTAATAGTCATTGATCCGGCGGCCCTCAGCCTGCGACCAATCATAGGCGGCTTCGTGGGAGAATTTCGGCGCGTCAGCGAGTTTTTGTTCGTCAATCTCGATCTCGTAGGCGTCGATTTCGGCCTTATAGTGAAGCTTTTCCCATGGGATCGGAAAATGTTCTTCGCCAATGCCAAAGAAGCCGCCGAAACTAAGGACCGCATAGACGACCTTGCCGCTGCGCTTGTCGATCAGAAGTCCCTCGATCGCGCCGATGCGCTCGGCGTCGGGAAGGTAGACGTCCGAACCCTCGATCTTGCCGATCGAGATCTCCTCGGCGAACTCTTGCGGCGCTGATTGTGTCGTGGTCGCCATGATTCATGCTCCAGTTTGTGTCCGCCGCACAACGCCACGATCCGCCCGCGGTTCCACGCGCGGGGTCGGGTCAGGCCGCGGCTTTGGGTTTCTCAGTTTCGGAGGACCCGGCCAACCACGCGGCGCGCCCCGGCCGCGCGACAGCATGTTCTAAAAGAGAGCCAATTGAAGTTTTTGATCAGGACAAAGTCTGACTCTTTTGGATTTGAGCGATTCCTATGCGGCCAGACGGATCCATCCGATCGAATGAGACGCGCCGACGTAAAAAATGCGGATGGGGTCTGGCGCTGAAGCTTTTCATTGGGCATCAGTGCTTTCTTGCAACCGATGCCGCCGGCGCGGATCACGCTCTTGGAAAGAGGCCGAGTGATGAAAGCCATCTTGATTCCGGTCGAGGAGCACGCGGTGATGGGCGCGGTCCTTGAAACCTCTCTTTTGCTCGCCCACAAGTTCGATAGCTATATGGAGGGCGTCGCGCTCGGGCCCGACATCGCCGAATTGGTCGCCGCCGATTTTTCCTTGAGCGGCGTAGTATTGGACGATCGAACGCGGCGCGATGTCCTCGATCATGGCCGAAATTTCTTTGAAACATTCATGGCGGCGAACAATATCGGGCGCCAGCGCGCCGACGCGACGGGGCCATCCTTCGGATGGATGGGCGATACGCTTGTCTCCGACAATGGGGTCGGGGAATATGGCCGGATCTTCGACGTGACCGTGGTCGGCCGGCCGGGGCCGGGACCACGTCAGCCGCGCAGGTCGACCTTTGAGGCGGCGCTTTTTGAAAGCGGCAGGCCCGTTCTCATCGCGCCGCCGCTTGCGCTGGAGACGCTCGGCGAGACCATCGTGATTGTTTGGAACGGGAGCACTGACACGGCCCGGACCATCGCTTTCGCGACGCCTCTTCTTACACAAGCGAAGGATGTCATTGTCTTGAATGTTCCGGGGCCTCGCCTGCCCGGGCCGAGCGAGGATCAGCTTGTGAAAAGCCTGCGGCGGCACGGCGCTCCCGCTCGCGTCGTCCTGATTGGAGAAGCGACCAAATCAGCCGGCGCGGCGCTTTTGGAGACGGCGGCCATGCTCGGGGGCGACCTGCTCATCAAAGGCGGCTATACGCGGAGCCGATTGCGCCAGTTCATCTTTGGCAATGTCACTAGCGAGATTCTCGCAAACGCCAATCTCCCGGTCTTCATGGCGCATTGATCGGAAGGCGCTTACGCCTTTTTCATGCGGCGCTTCCTGCGAGAACCGTTCACCGCTTGGCGCAGATATTAGACGACGAGCGAGCGGCCGCGAGGCACCACGATCGCCAAAAACATGCGCCGTCTTGCGGATTTGGGTGTCGTGCTCGCCTGCCCTCATACGTTTTAAACTTGTGGGGTGGTGGCTGCGCCTGACGCCGAGCGTCGGGCGCAAGGCTGATCCCGCGCGGCGGCGCATTATTTTCGGTCGTTGCAGCGATGGGATGGCCTTTCGGAGCCATATCGATGTTGACTGCGACTATGAAAATTTGCTGAGACAATCGGCGGAGGAATGGCTCAAGTTCCGGAATGGCGACCCGCGACGAACAAGCGATGTCCCGTAATGGAAATATATCCGGATCCATGGTTGGGCTTGAAATTTGTGATTTCATCCTCGGCGTTGCTTTGGTCTGAGGATAATCCGCCGCTTCTACGCCGAGCGTCTGGTTCTGGTCACGCTTGAAGAGGGTTTTGGTATGAGTTGGGCGAACAGCGAGTTTATGGGTAGAGGTGGTTGGCGCGGCGGGGTTGGCGCGACTTTTATAGCGGCGGCCCTAGCCTTGGCCGCCGTCCCGGCTCAGGCGCAATCTCCTACGCCGACGCCCGCCGAGCCGGCGGTCGTATCCGAGCCGCAGGCCGAGCCGGCCCCAGTTGCGCCGTCGGAGGCAACTAAAGCTGAGTCGTCCGCCCCCGGCGATTCCAATCCGGCCGAGGTCAAGCTCGATTCGGTCGAGGTCAAGCCCGAGCCGATGTCCAGCATAACGGATATGTTTCTTCCCTCCGCTTTGCCGCATGATCTGACGCCTTGGGGCATGTTCCGCCACGCCGATCCGCTCGTCAAAGCCGTCATGATCGGCCTGGCGATCGCGTCGCTCGTCACTTGGACCGTCTGGCTCGCCAAGACCATTGAGCTCTGGAGCGCGAGGCGGAACGCCCGGCGGGGTCTTGAAATATTGGCGCATGCCTCGACCCTGCGCGGGGCGGAGAAGGATCTGGGCGAGGCGCGCGGTCCGGTCGTCCGCTTCGTCGCGGCGGCGGTCGGTGAAATGGATCGGTCCGCCGGATTGCCGCAGGAGGGCGTCAAGGAGCGCGCCATCGCGCTGCTCTCGCGCATCGAGGCGCGCGCTGGCCGAACCATCGACTCGAGGCACTGGCCTGCTCGCGACAATCGGCTCGACGGCGCCCTTTGTCGGCCTGTTCGGGACGGTTTGGGGCATCATGGACAGTTTCATCGGCATATCGAAGACGAACACGACCAATCTGGCCGTCGTGGCGCCCGGCATCGCCGAAGCCTTGCTCGCGACCGCCATGGGGCTTTTCGCGGCGATTCCCGCGGTTGTGATTTATAATGTGCTTCGCGCGCTCGATCACCGGCTATCGGGCTCAGCTCGGCAGACGCCGCGGCGGAAGTCCTTCGTCATCTCTCGTCGTGATCTCGACCGCGAGACCTTGCCGCGCTCCAAGGACGAAACGCCCGTCGTCCCGATACGTCAATACGCGGAGTGAAAGCGCATGGCTGTCCGGCTCGCCTCCGGCGATGACGATCTCGAAGAGAACCATGAGATCAATGTCACGCCCTTCATCGACGTCATTCTTGTCCTATTGATCATCTTCATGGTCGCCGCGCCGCTATCGACCGTGGACGTCAAGGTCGATCTACCGGCCTCCACCGCGGAACCCGCGCCGCGCCCGGACAAGCCTCTGTTCCTTACGGTGAAAGCGGATCTCACTCTTGTCCTCGGCGAGGACCCGATCGCGCGCGAGGGCTTGGCCGGAGCCCTGGACGCGGCGACAAACGTCGACAGGGAGCAACGCGTTTTCGTTCGCGCCGACAAAACCGTCTCCTATGGCGACATGATGGAGGTGATGAACCTTTTGCGCGCCGCGGGCTATTTGAAAATAGGGCTCGTCGGCTTGGAGACGGGCGGCGGACCCGCGCCGTCGAGCGCCCCTTCGCAAGGCGCGAGCGGGACCGCGCCATCGGAGGTCAAACCGTCCGGGCCGCAGCCATGACGCATGCACGCTGCCGCGATCCTTCATCGCAGTTGAAGATCGAGCCCTGCGGCGATGGATCGGCGCGGCGATTCTTGTCGTCCTGTTGCACGCGGGCTTTGTCTATTGGTTGACCCATCGGCCGGCCGAAGACGCCTCCGGATTCGGCGGCGCCCGCCGTGATGATCGCGCTCGCGCCCCTGGATGTCACGCCGGAAGCGCAGACGGTTGTCGAGGTGGCTCCGGGACCGCAAATGACGGAAGCCGAGCCGGAAGAGGTCGAGCCGCCGGACATGATGGCGATTCCGGAGCTTCCGCCGGCCCCGAAGCCGGAAGCGGTCCTGATGCCGGCGCCGAAGCCTAAACCGACGCCGAAACCGAAAAAGATCGTGAAGATCATGCCCAAGCCGGTCGTCCGGCGGACGCATGAGCCGCCCGCGCCGCGCACCAGCGCGCCGGTTCGTTCGGGAGCCGTTCACGCGGCGGCGAAGGCCAGGGAAGGGGCGTCCGGCTCGTCGATGTCGCCGTCGAACTGGCGGAGCCTGGTGATGGCGCGGCTCCTCCAGCACAAGCCTGGGGCGGCGAATGCGACGGGCGTTGTTTCGCTGTCCTTCACGATCAACCGCGGCGGTCATGTGGTGGCCGCGCGAGTCAACGGCAGCTCGGGTTCGGCGACGCTCGATCATGCGGCGTTGGCGATGGTCCATGCGGCGAGCCCACTGCCGCCGCCGCCGGCGGAGATCGGCGGCAGCAGCATCAGCCTCACTGTGCCTGTACGCTTCCATTAGATTGGGGCGCGGGCAACGCCTCGCCCGCGTTTCCTCCGCGTCGGGCGCTCTCTGGCCGCATTCGGTCGCGCCCTCGTCATCTTATCTAATTCTCATTCCGCATCGCCCGCGTGGTTACTTTGCGATCGAATTGAGCCATAATAAAAAAAACCAACGCCGAGCCCCCAATTCGAGCCGCGATTTTGGAGTGATGACCATGATGGATCGCCGTTTTCTGATCGCCAGTATTGGGGCTGCCGGATTTTTATCGACCAATCTGGCGTTTCTTCGGAATTCGACGGCGCTGGCGGCGGCGAACTCGCTTGCGGCGTTCGATAAGGATAATGACGGCACGCTCGATCTTGCCGAGGTGAAGGCCGCCGCGGGCAATTTTTTCGACAAGCTCGACAAGGACGGCGACGGCACGCTCGATCGGAAAGAAGTCGGCGGCCGCCTCAGCAGAAGCGAATTCAAGGCCGGCGATCCCGATAAGGATGGAACGCTGACCAAAGACGAATATTTCGCTATTGTCGAAAAGCTTTTCAAATCGGCCGATGTCGACAATGACGGGACGCTTGATGCGAAGGAGCTGCGCGGCAAGCCCGGACGCGCGCTTTTGCGATTGATGCGATAGAGCGAAGTCCAACCAAAACCGAAGTTTCAAGGCTTCGTCATTGTCGCGTGCTACGGCCTTACGCGTCGCGCTTCGTGGATTGGCCGGCTTAGCTCGCGCTCAAGACAGAGCCTGCCCGGCGGAAGCAAATTGAGACGAATGGCGCCTTGCGGAGCGAGGGGGCGCCACCGTGCGGCGATCCCTCGCAAGGAAACAATGCGGGCGCTCGCGCGTTGTCCTGCGCCTTTCTGAAAACAAATTGCTATCGGATCGCCAATGCCCTCCAAGCTCGATCAATTGAAATCAATGACAACGGTCGTCGCCGACACGGGCGATATGGACGCGATCCGATCCTTTGCGCCAGTTGACGCCACCACCAACCCGAGCTTGATCCTCAAAGCGGCGCAAATGGCGGCCTATGCCAATCTGGTCGAGGAAGCGATTGTTTGGGGGGTGAGCCACACTCATTTGACGAGCGAGATTACTGACCGCGTCGTGATAAATTTCGGTGTTGAGCTGACCAAGATCGTGCCGGGCCGGGTCTCGACCGAAGTCGACGCCGATCTCTCCTTTGATGTCGAGGGCACGATCGCAAAGGCTCGCGCGATCATCGCGGCCTATGAAAAACGGGGCGTGGACCGGGGCCGGATCCTCATCAAGATCGCCGCCACCTGGGAAGGCGCGCAAGCCGCGAAAGTTTTGCAGCCGGAGGGGATCGACTGCAATATGACCCTGATCTTCTCGCTCGCCCAGGCTGCCGCTTGCGCCGACGCCGGGGCGTTCCTGATCTCTCCTTTCGTCGGCCGCATTCTCGATTGGCATGTCAAGGCGGAGGGCAAGGCCTATACGTCGGAAACCGATCCAGGCGTGCTGTCGGTGCGGCAAATCTACGCTTACTACAAGGCCCATGGCGTAAAGACCGTGGTCATGGGAGCGTCTTTCCGCAACATAGGCGAGATCGAGGCGCTTGCCGGATGCGACCGCTTGACCATAACGCCTCAATTGCTCGATGAGCTCGCCAAGGACTCTGGAGATTTGCCGCGTCGCCTCGATCCGCGGACCGCCGCCGTGGATCCGCCTGCGCTCTTGTCGCTCGACGAAAAAACCTTTCGCTTCCTCTTGAACGAGGACGCCATGGCCACAGAAAAGCTCGCCGAGGGCATCCGGATTTTCGCGCGCGATCTTCGCTTGCTGCGTGAGCTTGTGTCGAAAAGGCTCCTTGCCGTGGCTTGAATTCATTTGAGCATGCCTTAAGACATGCTCAAATTCTGTGGAAGATGCGCGAAAAAAGGACGAGCCGATGTCGATTGAACTTAAACTGCTGGTTTGGACCGTGGCGCTCGCTTTTGCGCAAATGTTGTTCGCGGTGGCCGGCGCGACGCAGCAGCTTGGCATTGATGAACTCGCCGGCAATCGGGAATATACGCCGAAGCTGATGGGCTGGGCCGATCGCGCCCGCAAGGGACAGCTGAATATGCTTGAGAACCTGGCGTTATTCGCGCCCTTGGTTCTCATTGCGCAAATCGCTGGACGCACCAATGAGACAACGGCGCTCGGAGCTGAGATATTCTTCATCGCGCGCGTGATTTATGTATTCGTCTTCGCGGCGGGCGTTCCTTATTTGCGTACCCTCGTGTGGGCGGTCTCGATCGTCGGCCTGATCTTGATTTTTAGCCAGCTTCTGTAGAGTATATTTTTATGAACCAGGCCGGTTTTTTCGATATTTTGACATCGGATAGAGCCGATGTCTCATATGTGGATGCTACTACTTTTTGAATAGGAGCGTCCGAAAGGTTTGATGCGCCCTAGAGCGGGCCGCGCGCATTGCGATCGCGGCGCTGCTGTTGTTAAAGCAGGAACGCGGTCGTCCAAACTGGCGTCGCGGCAAAACTCCATAGGCATTCATGCCGTGGCGCCAGCGATGATCAAAGCGGCTTGACTTCCATCTGCTCGACTTCATAGGGCGAGTCACTTTCGGGCTCAGATTTGACAAAATAAACCGAGCCAAATTTCCACATAAGCGCGCCGATGATGAGCACCGCAAAGAAAATGATCTTCTGCTTTAGGGACGTCTTAGCGGAAGCGCTCATCTCCAACCTCGTGCTTGACCTGGACGAGCTTTCCGCTGATCCATCGTTGGGCGTTCAAATATCCGCTAGACCGCCGCTCGTCCAGAGTAAGTTTTGCAGGGCGATGAATTTTGCGTGGGCATTGGAACGCCGTGAGGGTCGGAACGCACGCTCGCGCCGCGAGAGTTGCGGGCGTCTCGACGAATCCGATTTTTGATATGAGCGAGGCTGCCGGTGGGCGCGCAAGCACCCGGGTGCGAGCATCGCGAGAGCCGATAAAGAGGCGGCGCCGCCGACTGATCCTCGGATACGGCGCCGCCCAGGCTGAAAAAAATTTAGGTGCTAAAGTCTTCACTATTAATATTTGGTGCTGAAGTTCGATCACCCTAAGCGACACGCCTTCATAGCGATGTGCGCCGGCGCACATCGCCGCGTTGGTCAACAAGTTCAGACCAGGAAGCGCAAAGCGGGAGCGGCGCAGCTCGTTGAAATGCGACGATCTAAGGCTGGCGTTTGGTCGAGCAAGGCCAGATAGTCAGAGACTTGGCGGTTAGCCATTTAGGTTAAGGCATCGCCCCTCAATTTGGTGATTTCGGGCGTAGCGAAAGGCTTTATGGAAATTGTAGGGCGATCGAGGTCGCGCCCAAATTCAAGCCGCGAGCCCCGACGCGTCCGCTCGTGTTGGTCTGAGGCCCGACACCGGCTGAAATCTCAAATCCAATCTTTTGCATCCGAAAATCGATTACGATGAATTCGCTCGGCCCGAATCCAATCTCATTGTGAATTTGAATTATGCTAGGATCAGACGCGCTGTTCGCTGCGTCGTTCGGCATTGAAGCGCGCCGGGCGCGATCCAAGCCGCTGTCGCAAATGCGGCCACATCCAAAAAGACATTGTCCTTTCGAGAATCGCGCGGTCTCCGCGCCGTTTTAAGCAACAAACGCATGCCATGGCTGGGGCGAAGCCAGATAGCGCCAGCGAAAAGACACGCTCGCGCGGCCGTTCCGGCCGCAGCATTTTAGTGATCAGCCAACGAGAGCATAACAGACTGTATCTATAATATATTTAAATTTATTGAAAATAAACAAGTAACTAATCCTAAAAGCCGTAATGGAGCCGATAGACTTGAGTGCTTCTACTAAAGTAATCGCCTCGTTGACGTAGAGTTATTCTGCGCATGACGAAGCGGAATATTTAGTAAAACTCTCAAAGTCTAAGAGGAGCTCTTGATGCGAGCATCAAACGATTGGTGGCGTGGGCCCCATGGGCGCATCTTTGGTCGGATTACGCGATGGGCGCGCCGGTTTAGTCTCGCCCCGCTATTTTTCCCGCTCTTGACCGGCGCGGCCTGGGCTAATCCGGTCATTTTCAACCAGCCGTTCACCGGCAATCCAGGCGATGTCGTCAGCATCACCGGAAGCGGCTTCGGCGCCGCCCCGCAGGTCCATCTCAAGCCGGGTCACCAGACGACCGCCGCGGTGATCCCGACAATGCAGGCGCAGAACGCCAATGTCGTGTTCCAATTGCCCAAGGGCCAACCATTCGACCTTTACGAGATCTGGATTTCCAATAATGGCGCGTCGAGCGCGCATGTGTTCATCAACGCGCCGCGCGCCATGCAAATCGACGGCGCGGATGTCGTCGCCAATGGCGGCATGCGCATCTGGGGCAGAAATCTCTATGTGAACGGCGTGACCCCGACAGTGACTTTGGTGGACACGCAAACAGGCGCCTCGCTCGCCGCCACGGTGAATTTCAGCGGGCCGAATGACCCCTATCGCCTCTATCTCTCGCTGCCGAGCGGCATTATCGCCGGACGAACCTATCAGGTCGCCGTCAACAATGGATATGGCGCGACGACCGCCGACAACACGGTTCTCGGCCATGCGACAGGCACGGATTATTATGGGGTCTATGAGCCCGGGGAGCCGAGTTCATCTATGCGAACGGTCCGACCTACAAAGCTGGAGTTGCTGGGACCAATGAGAACGACCATCATGTCTATGATGTCACGACCGATCCGGCTTTGACCGTCCACGCCAAGGGCAACGGCGTGGCCGACGCCACCGGCGCGATCCAGCAGGCGATCAATCTCGCCGCCGCGCATGGCGGCGGCATGGTTTATCTTCCCGCCGGGACCTATCGGCTGGCGTCCCAGAACGGCATCGGCCTCACTCTTTTATCCGGCGTCATGCTCAGGGGCATAGCTCCGCGGACACCAAAATCATCTTCGGCCCGGCGACGCCGCAAGGCTCCTCCTATCAGTTCTTCGCGTTAGGCTGGTCGCCCGGCGCGCAGCTCTCCGGCCTCTCCAATCTGTCGCTTCAGAATGTCGATCAGACCAGTCAGTTGGTCATCAATGCGCGGGCCTTCGGCCCGGTCAGCAAGATCGCCATTCTGAACGTCACGTGGGATCTCGGCAGCGGCCAGCCCATCGATCTGCAGGGCGATAGGATCGCGATCGAGGGCAGCACCTTCAAGCAATCGCCCAATAGCCAGAATCCCTACTCCGACGGCAATAGCGGGACCGGCCCGTTCGCATTTGGGCCGATGTCGAACCTGCTGTTTCGCACCAACTTGTATCCTGGGCGAGCGGAGCGAACTTGATGACCGATTTGACCAATGCGGTGATCGAAGGCAACCATTTCACCCGGGCCGCGGATCAGATCACAGCCACCGCGGCGCAGACCAGCTGGCCCATGTCACCAAGCCGATCGCCGTCGGCCAAGTCATCCAGCGCACCCAGGGTCGCCAGCTCGCCGTTAATTTCGGCAAATATGTCGTCATTCACAGCAATATATTCGACACCTCCGGCAATACGCTGAAATATAATTGGGACGATGGCGAGACGATTATCAGCGAAGCCGGCGGACCGATCCCGCGGAGCGATTGCGGCACGATGACATCGGCCAGCGCGCTGACGGTCGCCGACGATTCGAGATGCTCGGGCGTCTGCTCCTGGAACTATTATCCCAATTCCACCGTGAGCATCGTCACCGGCGCGGGAGCCGGCCAGATCCGCAACATTGTTTCGCGCAACAACAACACATTCACGATCGACCAGCCCTGGGACGTCATTCCTTCGCCGGGCGACCATTTCGCGATCGACGTTCCTCCTTGTCCAATGCGCTGATCCGCTACAACACCATGACGGGGAACCCGCGCGGCGTGGTGATATACACCGGCACCTATCTCAATGTCTCGGTCGTCGCCAACACGATGACCGACAATGGCGGCATTATGCTGCGGCCGGACCAACGTCAGATGAACGGCCCGAACGGCGCGCAATTCCATATCGGCAGGGCGCGAAATATCGAGATCAACAGCAATGTCCTGACCAATGCAAAGGCGCTTTTCAACTCCTATATTTATGCGATTTCGCCCTGGCCGCGCCGAGCTCGCTTTGGGGCGTGAGCATGGACGGCGTTGAAATGCGCAACAATAAAATCACCGGGCGCGCCAACACCCCGATCTATGACGCCGCCGATGGCTATTACAACTATGTCCTATACGCGAATCCGAATGGCCCCTATGTCGACAATGGCGTGAACACGATCATTGGAACCATCCTTCAAGGCGATATTTGCATAAGCTGCGCGCACAACTACACATTGACCACCGGCGATCTCGACACGGTCATTTGGAACGCCAAGACAACGGCGGCTTCGAGCGTTTCCGCCAC
>CAWHIP010000002.1:0-237668 GCA_963829515.1 uncultured Alphaproteobacteria bacterium | reverse complement strand
GGCTGGACATCCCCTTGAAGGACCTAGCTGACGATCCCGCAGGTGTCGCGAAGAAGCACGATACTATCACCCACGACAACGGCCCTTACATCGCGAATGGGAGCATGCGGACGCTTCGCGCAATATATAATCACGCCCGCAAGACCAACAAAGAGCTTCCCGCGGACAACCCCGTTAATGCGATCGACTGGAACGGAGAAAAGCGCCGTGACACCGCCATGGGTGCAACCGACCTAAAGGGCTGGTTCGTTCAGCTCGCGGCCATGGACAATCCGATCCGGCGTGAGTTTCATCTTTTCACACTGCTTTCTGGCTGCCGTCCGGCTGCTTTGAAGGAGGTAAAGCCAGAGCATATCAATTTTCGGCGACGCATGCGGCATATCCCGAAGCCGAAGGGCGGTTCGAAGCGCGCTTTCGACATTCCTTTGTCGCGAGAGATGATCATTTGCCTCAGCCGCGCCCTCCGCTTTGGTCGTGTAATATATCCCGCTGAAGCGGCAAAATGGGTATTCCCCGCCGATAGCGCCTTGGGACATCAGGTGGAACAAAAAGAAAATCGTGACGTGTTGTCCAAATGGGGCAATGATCTTCGTCAAAGTTATCGGACGCTAGCGACGACGGCAGGTGTTTCGGAAACGGACGCGCGACTTCTCATGAACCATGCCATTCCAGGTGTGAACGCCGGTTACATTACCCGTCATAAGCTGCTGGAGGATCATCTGCGTGGCCAGCAACAGGCGATCAGCCGCGTGGTTTTCGCTGCGCTTGGCGATGCTCGCTCCAAAAACGACCTAGTTCGCCGCTGGCTTGGCCCTGGCGCCGTGCGCTTCACGAAGCGACGGCGGACTTATCAAGCCAGCGCGGCGTAACTGCCAGTGTGCAAGCAAACGCCTGGCCGAGCGACAGCCGAAGATTTAGGTAATAAATGCGCGAATTTTAATCAAAGCGCTGCCCTGATCGCAGCAACGAAGGCCAGCTACCCGCCTTTGGTCATATTGGTCCAAGCACGCGACCTTTACCTGTCATCGCGGGGACCTGCTCGCCGTCAATCCGACACCAGGCTCAGCGTTATCTAGCAACTCGCCCCCCATAATCCGGCCAAAGGCTTGCGAAGACGAAGAAATCGAAGCAACGCTTCCCGCCTAGCAAGAAATTCGCGATGATCCAGGGGATGCCCTGTTACTTCCCGCCGCACTTTTGATTAATCAACCCAGCTTCGTGCGAGTCGGGGGCGTATGTATTCCCGGTGAACCGCTGACCATGATAAATAAATACCGCTGCTTCTTTCCATGACCCGTTTGGGGTCTTTTTGAAGGCGCTGCACGGAACGTTCACAAAACCACCTGGATATTGTTGAAGCGTGTAAGTCGCCGCGCGCGCGATATGGGGCGTGGATCCTATTAAGGCAATCACAATAGCAGGGATCACGATTGATCGCATGGTCCTCTCCTTCCGGTTGAAACCGTTTACTTCAATTTCGATCAGCCCAGTTTAACGTTGGGGAATTCCTCAGGTTGCAAAAAAGCTGGGCCGAGCCCAGACGGCAGATTTGCCATATAATCGTAAGCGTGGGATTATGACCGCGGAAGAGGATCATGCGGCCTGGGAGGTCGTAGCGGGCGGCCGCCAGTTCCAGGGCAGCAGCGCGTCGATGCGATTGACGGGATGGTCGGCGATGCGGGAGATGACGTCCGCGAGCCAGGCTTCCGGATCGACGTCGTTCATCTTGGCGGTTTCGATGAGCGTATACATGAGGGCCGCGCGCCAACCTCCGGCATCGGAGCCGGCGAAGAGATAATTTTTTCTGCCGAGGGCAAGCGGGCGGATCGCGCGCTCGGCGGCGTTGTTGCTCATCTCGACGCGCCCATCATCGACGAAGCGCGTCAGAGCGGCCCAGCGTGAAGTCGCGTAGCGGATTGCACCGGCGAGCGCGCTCTTGCCGCTGATCTTGACGAGCGTCGCGTCGAGGAGGGCCTTCAATTCCGCGAGGATCGGAGCCGAGTTGCTCTGGCGCGCGTCGCGACGCTCCTCTGGGCTCTTGCCGCGAATATCGGCTTCGATGGCGAACAATCGCGCGATCTTGTCCAGCGCTTCACGCGCCGCCGGCGATTGCGTGTCCAAATAGACCTCGTAAATGTGGCGGCGCGCATGCGCCCAACACGCCGCCTCGACGAGCTTCGGCGCGCCGGCTTTCGGATCGGAGAGATAAAGATCGGAAAAGCCGGCGTAGCCGTCAGCATGAAGGACGCCGCGACAAGCGTCGAGCAGCTCCTTCGCATGCGCCGCCTTTCGGTCCGGCGAATAGAGATAGAAGGCGGCGGGCGGCGCGGTCGAACCAAAGGGCCGCTCGTCGCGCACGGCGACCCATAGCCGTCCGGTTTTGGTTTTGCCGCGCCCCGGATCGAGCACCGGAACCGGCGTGTCGTCGGCGTGAACCGTGGCGCCAGCGCGGACATGCCGCCCGATCGCCGCTCCGACATGCTCGAGCCAGGCCGCCATATAGCCAACCCAACCGGCCATCGTTGAACGATCGATGTCGACGCCGCTCCTCGCGTAAATATCGGACTGGCGATAGAGCGGCAGATGGTCGCAAAACTTCGAGACGAGCACATGCGCGAGCAGCGCCGGCCCCGGCCGCCCCTTTTCGATCGGCAACGAAGGCATCGGCGCCTGCACGATCGTCTCGCAGGCGCGGCAGCTCATTTTCGGGCGAACATGCAGAACGCGTTTGAAGTGCGAGGGGACATATTCGAGCAGCTCGCGCTCGTCCGCGCCGACCTTGCTGAACTTCGCGCCGCCGCACGCCGGACAAACGCAGGGAGCCTCATGGACGATGGTTTCGAGAGGCAGATGATCCGCCAAAGGCGCGCGACCGGAGGGCTTGCGCGGTTTCGAAGAAGGTGGCTGCGAAGCGTTGTTCGCTTCGGCCCACGCTTCGAATTCGGCGTCCGTCTCTTCGATGTCGCCGATCAAAAGTTCAAGTTGTTCGACTGCGCGCTCGAGCTTCTCCGACGAGCGCCCGAACCGCGCTCGCCGCAGCACGGCGAGCTGCATTTTCAATTTTTCGATCAGCAGGGTCTTGGCGTGAATCTCGGAGGAAAGAGCTTCGACATCACGCTGCAACTCGCTCGCGACGCGGCGCAGATTGTCCGGATCGTGAGGCAAATCAGCGTGCGAGAGCGACATGCCAATTTATAGCACGACAGCGCCGACGCCGCACCAGAGATCGCGTGGAGCGAACCCGTTATCAAACAAAGGCAGGCCGATCCGGCGCGGGCGGCGCGACCGTTCGGCGCCAATCGATCCCTTCGACGAGCAGAGCGAGTTGCGCCGGCGTCAGATGCAAAGCGCCGTCGACGATTGGCGGCCAAACGAACTTGCCCTTCTCGAGACGCTTCGCGAAAAGACACAGCCCAGAGCCGTCCCAGGTCAAAATCTTCAAATAGTCGCCGCGCTTGCCTCTAAAGACGAAGACCGAGCCAGAAAAGGGATCGGCCTGCAAAACCTTCGCGACGTCCGCCGCGAGGCCGTCGAAGCCGCGGCGCATGTCCACTGGCCGACAAGCAAGATAGACGCGCGCGCCGGGCGCGATCTGGATCATCGGCGATCCTTCATCGCAGACAGAACCGCGCGAAGCGCCGCCTCATCGACTTCGGCGTCCACGCTGATCCGTGCGCCATCTGGCAAAGCTATCTCGATGACGCCGCGCCGCTTCGCCTCTTTGCGCCCGGACCCTCTCGGGCTGGGAGCCGCCGACGGCTCTATCGCGTCCGTAATCAACCCGTCGCTCGGCGCCGGCGGAGCCGAGCTGATCCCATCAATGACCGTGATAGGGATAAAACGCATCGGTTCGAGGTGCTTGGACTTGTCGCTGTTGCTCGGCGCTCGACGCCCATCGGGCCAGCCGTTCTGCGCCCGCCTGATCCATTTGAAAATAAGGTTGGCGTTCAACCCGTATCGACGCGCCACCGCGGCCACCGACGCATCAGGCGCAAGAGCCTCGGCGACAATTCGCTGTCGAGCCTCAAGGCTCCAGAACCGGCGTCCGAGCAAGTCGACCCTGCAAATACCCGCTCCAGAAACCTCGCCCTCGGACCTTCTCATCGTATCTGGTGTCCATTCGAAAGAAGGTGGACACCAGATACGATTCTCCAAATCCTCGGTAGGCGGCCATTACCCCACGCTTACATATAATCCTGCGCCTTAAACGGCCAACCAGGGCATTCATGACAGCCGCCGCCGAGATTAAGCCACACGCATTGATGAGCCGCGCGATCGCGAGCTGCGGCAAGACCTGCAATGCGCTCGATTGTTCGACCGCGGACGGCGCGGGCGAGACGAAAAGCCGCGGTTAGTCCTTGCCACGCTTCGTCTTGGCGAAGGCTCGGTCCGCCGCCATGAAGCGCGCGATCATCGGCGGCGATGAGCTTCGCTGGCTCGACCGCCGTTTGGCCGGTTTCCTTGGCGAGCGCCTCGGCATAGAGCGCGAGATCGCGGTGGATGGCGGCGGGAAGCCCGATCGCGAGTTTCACTGGCCTGTCGTCCAGCACGGCGGAGAGTTTCAGTTTCGTCATTGCGCCGGTTTTCATCCCTGATATTGCGCGAGCACGAGGTCGCGGTTGACGAGCACACGGACCGGGAAGCCCGGCCGAATGGTGAGCGTCGGCTGGACATTGATCTGGCGGCGCACGAGCTGCTGCCCAGACTGATTGATCAAATCCTGGCTGCCGCGCCGCAGCGCCGTGACAATGTCATTGATGATCCCCTCGCGTTGACGCGGCATGATCCACACCCGATGGCGACCGTTGGCAAACCGTGGGCTTAATCGGAACCGTCACAGTCTTTGTTGTCCATACGTGGCCGGAATCTGACGCCGAAACGGGCGAGGAAGTGGGGCGGATCATCAGCGCTCGGAAGGCAACCCCGCATGAAGGGAGGGCTTATGAAGAAGGCGAATTCTGACCATCTGACTCCGGAACAGCGAGCCGAGCTTGAAGCCTTGGCCGCGCTTCCCGATGAAAAGATCAAGACCGACTCTATTCCCGAACAGCGCGATTGGAGTGGGGCGCGGCGCGGGGTTTTGTTTCGGCCCGTCAAGCAGCAGATCACGCTGCGGCTCGACGCCGACTTGATTGATTGGTTTCGGCGACATCCTCAACGTAAGGCAGGATACCAAACCAGTATCAATCAGGCGTTGCGTGAATATGTTGCGCGGCACGAGCATGACTGAGGCGCTTGGCGTGCCGTTTTTATGTGCCTGACTTCCAAAAGCGGGAAGGGCTGGAGGGTTTCCCCGCCAGCCCCATCACATTGCACGTCATCGGCGTCCCCGCCTGTACCGTAAGACGAATCTAGCACGACCCGCGCCGCGCCTGTCCGGCGCGAATTCCGCCCCCATCATCTTGCTTATAAATATCCTCGGAGCGCGCGAGAGGCAGACAGCCTCTCGCCTGACGGAGATGCGGACGGTTTCGGGACGGCGAGAGCTATTACGCCACCCTTGCCCATGAAATGACCCACTGGACGCGCCACGAGAGCCGCCTTGACCAGAATTTAGGCCGCAAGCGGTTCGGGGATGCAGGCTATGCGATGGAAGAGCTTGTCGCGGAAATCGGCGGGGCTTTTCTTCGCGCCGATCTCGGCATCACACCGGAGACCCGCGACGACCACGCCGCCTATATCGCGTCATGGCTCAAAGTCCTGAAAGACGACAAGCGGGCGATCTTCACCGCCGCCAGACACGCGCAGAAGGCCGCCGATTATCTCCACGGGCTGCAATCGGAAAGCGGCGCGGCGGAAGCCGAGGACATGCAGGAGGCCGCCTAAGGATCGACGGGGGCCGCTTGCGGGCCGCCCCTCTTTCCCTTTGGCGGGGCGGGGGCATTCGGGCGGCAGTGGAACCCGCGCCTTGGCGCGGTTGCTTATTGTTCCTGCCGCTTGCGCGGCATGCCGCGATTGAACAGAATGGGACTTTGAGCCGTTGGTGTGCCGCGACCTTTTGGGATGTGAACTTCGCGGCGCTCAGTTCGCGAGGGTCGAAATTCCAAACGCACCGAGCTCGTGCTCGCGAATCTCATTGGTGATCGGGAAATACCCGCCTTTTTCCGTTAGTGTCTGGCCATCCTTGGAGAGAATGAATTTGATGAACTCGGCGCGCAGCGGGTCGAGCGAGCTCGTCCGGCTTTTTGTTCAAATAAATGTACAAGTAGCGGGCGATTGGGTATTTGCCAGAATAAGTCGCTTCTGCGGTCGTATCGTAGCAGGGTCTGCCATAAAATCCAGCCAATGGGACTGTGCGGACGCCGTCCGTCTTGTAGCCGAGGCCAGAATACCCGATTGCGAATTTGTCGTTGGCAACGCTTTGAACGACCGCTGCCGAACCGGGCTCCTGCGTCACGTCTTCATTATAGTCACCGCCGTATAAAGCAGTTTGCTTGAAAAACTCGTAGGTTCCTGAAATGGAATTGCGGCCGTAAATCGAGATAGGCTTTGTCGCCCATTCTCCGGTCATGCCAATGTCGCCCCACGTTTTGATGCTCCTGCCGCCACTGCCTTTTCGCGTCGAAGAGAAAATCTGATCGAGTTGCTGCATCGTCAAACAGAGGATGGGGTTGTCCTTGTTGACATAGACGGCGAGCGCATCGGCCGCCACACGGAAGTGGCCGGGCTTATAGCCGTATTTCTTTTCAAAGGCGCTGACCTCATCGGCATTCATCGGACGCGACATCGGGCCGAACTGAGAAGCGCCTTCAAGGAGCGCCGGCGGGGCCGTCGCCGAGCCTTTGCCCTCGATTTCGATTGTCACGTTGGGATACAGAGCCTCGAAGCCCTTGGCCCATAGCTCCATTTCGTTGTTCAACGTATCCGATCCAACCGATTTGATCTGTCCTGAAATGCCGCTGACGGCCTGATAGGCCGGAAGGTTCGCATCCAGTGCGATTGCAGCAGTTATCGCCACCAAATTCGCGGCAAGCGCGGTGGCGATGAATCTTAGCTTCATGGGAATTTCTCCTGTAGGAAAGCTCAGCTCCAGTTGAAACAATACCACTGCGAAACGCTTGGTCTCGACGAGCGACGGCCTAATTATGCAGGCGCGACGGGGCGGCCCGCTCGTACCATCCACGCGAGCGGCGGACGATGTGGACGACCGACAGCATGACCGGCACTTCCACCAACACGCCGACGACCGTTGCGAGCGCCGCGCCCGACTGGAAGCCAAAAAGGGCGATTGCCGTCGCCACGGCCAACTCGAAGAAGTTGCTGGCCCCGATCAAGGCCGAAGGCCCGGCCACGCACCACTCGACCCCCAGGCGGCGGTTCAGCCAGTAAGCCAGCCCGGCGTTGAAATAGACCTGTATCAGGATCGGCACCGCCAAGCAGCGCAATGACGACCGGCTGGCGCATGATCTGTTCGCCTTGCAGGCCGAACAGAAGCACAAGCGTCAGCAGCAGCGCCGAGAGAGACAGGGGGGTCAAGGCGCGCAAGCGTTCGGGCAAGCGCCGCCTGCCCGCCGCGCGCCAGCAGCGAGCGCCGCCAGAGCTGCGCCACGATCACCGGCACGACGATGTAGAGCACGACCGACAGAACGAGCGTATCCCACGGCACTGTGATCGAGGACAAGCCGAGCAGCAGCGCCACAAGCGGCGCGAAGGCCACCACCATGATTGTGTCGTTGAGCGCGACCTGTGACAGCGTAAAATGCGGCTCGCCGTCCACAAGGTTCGACCAGACGAACACCATGGCCGTGCAAGGCGCCGCCGCCAGCAGAATTAGGCCGGCGATATAGCCGTCGATCTGATCGGCAGGCAGGAGAGGCCGGAACAGATGGCGCGATGAACAGCCAGCCGAGCAGCGCCATTGAGAACGGCTTGACCAGCCAGTTAATCCCGACCGTCGCAACCATGCCGCGCCAGTGGCTTCGCACCTGGCCGAGCGCGGCAAGGTCGATTTTCAGCAGCATCGGAATGATCATCAGCCAGACCAGCACGGCGACTGGCAAATTGATTTCCGCGACCGTCGCCGCGCCGAGCGCATGGAACACGCCTGGCATGGCCTGCCCGAGGCCAATGCCGACGATAATGCAGAGCGCGACCCAGAGCGTTAGGAACCGCTCGAATGTCCCCATAGAAGGGGCTTTTCCTGTCGCAGGGCTATCCGCTGCGGCTGCCGTTTCACTCATGGGCTAGGCCTCGCTATCCGGTTGCCTTGACTGGTTACGACGGCTTCGCCGTCTTCCTTGGCGAATGCCCCGCGCTGCGGGTTGGGAAGAATGTCCAGCACGGCCTCGGACGGGCGGCAGAGCTTGACGCCGCGCGGCGTGACGACGATCGGCCGGTTGATGAGGATCGGGTGCGCCATCATGGCGTCGATCAACTGGTCATCCGTCAGGGCAGGATCATCCAGCTTCAATTCGTCGTAGGGCGTTCCCTTCCGGCGCAGCAGATCACGCACCGGAATTCCCATGCGCCCGATCAGGCTTACCAGCTCCTCGCGGCTCGGCGGGGTTTTCAGATATTCGATGATGACCGGCTCTTCCCCGCTGTTGTGGATCAGGCCGAGAACGTTGCGCGACGTGCCGCAGGCGGGGTTGTGGTAAATTGTAACCGTCATGCCGCCGTCTCGCGGTTTGGGGAGCAGCAGGCGGCAGCAGGCGCGGCCTTGGCCTCAGGGGCGCAGCAGGCTCCCGACTTTTTCTGAAGGGGATCGAGATCAACGTCATCGCCATAGACGGTGCTTTCGCCGAGAGTAAGAAAGGTTTCCCACGACAGACCTTGCGGGTCCTTGATCCACGCCTTTTCTGAATTGGCGTAGCAACAGGTCGTCACGCCTTCTTCCAGCACGGGCTGGTCAGCCTGTTGCAGCCGTCCATAAACCTCGTGCAGCTCGTCCGGCGTTTCGACCTGAATGCCGAGATGATCGAGGCCCGCCTCCGCGCCGCGTTGCGAAATAGCGAAATTAACGCGCGGATCCTCCAGCATCCATTTCGCATAGTCTGGCTTCGTTACCGTCGGTTCGGCGGCGAAAAGCGTGCTGTAGAACCGGATCGACAGCGCGAGGTCATCCACGGCGACGTGTACGTGTAGGCGCTTCATGATGTTTTCCTTGGTTGACGGCTTCAGGATCGCAAACGCCGACGCCGCAGGCGGCGGCGTCGCCCTGACAGCAGTTTTCAGATAGGTAGCCCATCAAAGCTTTCATCGTGGGATAGGCAGCCATATAGATCAGCGACCGGCTTTCGCGCCGGAACGTCACAAGATGCGCCTGCTTGAGTTGGTTCAGGTGGAACGACAAGGTTGCGGCAGGCAGGCCGAGGCGTTCCCCGATTTGTCCCGCTGGAATCCCGTCAGGCCCCGCTTCCACCAGCAACCGGAAGATATCGAGGCGCGACTCCTGGGCGAGCGCGCCAAGAGCGGCTATGGCGTCTAGTTTTTCCATATTTCCAATTTAATGGAATAGTTATGGCCTGTCAAGCAGCGTGAGCTTTACCCAGCCGCCTCAAAAAGCCCTTGCCCGCCGAGCAATATTACGATATTTCCAATATGGTAGAAATATAGAAAAGTGCACGTTGCACGGAGGAAATCGCAATGGTCACACGTCGAATTGCTCTTCGTGACGCGCTGTTGGCGAGCGGCGCGGCTCTCGCTAGTTGGGTGATCCCAGAATTCGGCGCGGACGCCGAAGAAAGCCTCTCGCTGCACGGAGCCGGATCGACTTTTTCAGCGCCGCTTTATAAAAAATGGATCGATGTTTACCAACAGGATCACAAGCAGGTTTCGCTGAGCTATGATTCCGTAGGGAGCGGCGAGGGCGTGACGCGCTTCGTCCACGGCAGCGTCGATTTCGGGGCCAGCGACGTTTTGCCGAGCGAGCTGATGCTTTCCGCCGTCAAGCGCGGCGTCCTTCCGGTTCCGGTTACCGCAGGCATGATCGTGCTGGCGTACAATCTTCCCAGCCTAACCGGCACCCTGAAACTGTCGCGGGAGGCTTATTCCGACATCTTCACGGGCGCGATCAAGAATTGGGGCGATCCCCGAATTCGAGTAGCCAACACTGGCCTTGCGTTGCCCGACACCGATATAGCTGTCGTGGTCCGGCAGGACAGCAGCGGCACGACCGCCGCCTTTACGCGCCACCTTGTCGCGATTGGGTCGAGCTGGCAGGCGACCGGAGCAGGCGACGGCTTTTCGATTGATTGGCCGACGGCGGCTATGCAGGGCAAGGGCAACGAAGGCGTCGCACAGAAGATCAAGATCAGCGAAGGCTTGATCGGCTTCGTTGAGTATGGTTTTGCGAAGCGTCTCGGATTGAAGATGGCGATTCTTGAGAATGACGCCGGAAAATATATTTCCCCGAGCGAGGAGGCTGGGAAGGTAGCGTTGCTTGCGGCCGGAAGCGGTTCCACGGCCAACCCGCCCGGAGGCGCGTCATATCCCATCGTCACGTTGAGCTGGCTGCTTCTGTACAAAAAATATGGGGAGCCGAAGAAGGCGGCGGCGGTGAAGGATTGGGTCAGATGGGGTCTAACGACGGGACAGACGTTTGCGTCGGACCTCGGATACATCCCCCTCCCCGCCGAAACGGCGGCGCTCGCGCAGCGATCTCTCGACTCGCTCTCTTAGTCGCCAGACTTTGCTACCGAGGAGATCGCGATGGCCGAAAAAGTCTTCAATGTCTTGTTCCTCTGCACAGGCAATTCGGCGCGATCAATTTTGGCCGAAGCCATCATGAACAAGCAGGGTCAAGGACGCTTCAAAGCCTATAGCGCGGGATCGCATCCAAAAGGCGAGGTTCACCCCTATGCGCTCGACCTTCTCAAGAGCTTGGATTTCGACACCGCGAATTTGAGATCGAAGTCTTGGGATGAGTTCGCCGCCCGCGACGCGCCGCCGCTCGATTTCGTCTTCACGGTTTGCGACGACGCCGCAGGTGAACAATGTCCCCATTGGCCGGGTCAACCCATGACCGCTCACTGGGGCATGCCCGATCCGGCGGCGGTCGAAGGCAAAGAGGTTGAGAAGCGTCTTGCGTTCGCGGACACGGTTCGAATGCTGAACAATCGAATCTCAATCTTCGCAAGCCTGCCTTTCAAGAGTTTGGACAGGCTGTCGCTTCAAAGGCGGATCGATGAAATCGGCAAAAAGTCACCTGAAGCAGGATAAGCCACGGTGCATCGTGGCTCATGTGCAAAAGTCAAGAATTTTTCACATAAAAAAGCCCTTTGATTTAAAACCCCTTTTTTTGTGCAGAAATGACGTGCATAAGTGAGGCATGATTTACGGCTATGCACGGGTATCGACCGACGGCCAAAGCCTCGACGCGCAAGTGAAGCAGCTTCGCGCCGCCGGAGCCGAAAAGGTCTTTAAGGAAACCGCCAGCGGCGCGAGGGCCGACCGCGCCCAATTGCGCCGCGTGATCGACCAGCTCGACAAGGGCGACGTTTTGACGGTGACGCGCCTCGACCGGCTGGCCCGCTCGACCCGCGACCTCTTGAACACGCTGGCGACGATTGCCAGCAAGGGCGCGGGCTTCCGTTCGCTGCATGACACATGGGCCGACACCACGACCGCGCACGGACGCCTTATGCTGACCGTGCTAGGGGGCCTTGCCGAGTTCGAGCGGGAGTTAATTCGCGCCCGCACGGGCGAAGGCCGCGAACGCGCCAAGGCGCGGGGCGTGAAGATGGGCCGCAAGCCGAAGCTCACCGACCACCAGAAGCGCGAGGCGATCAAGCGCCGCGATCTTGGCGAGGAGACCCTTGCCGAGATTGGGCGATCCTACAACGTGTCCGGCTGGACGATTTCGAGGTTGTAAAATGATCGGAACAACAAAATTTAACACGCTAGGAAACGCATACGTGTTCATGGCATTACTGTTTTTCCTTATCATGCCTGTACGCGTATTTCTAGCGATAGCGAGCGACATTATTCAGGTATCAGCTATAATTTTACCGTTTGCGATTGCATTTATGATTGTACTTGTTAGTACAGACATTAGCTTTGGTTTGCCTGTTGTTGATAATGATGTTGCAGAGCGCTTATCAAAAAGGCGAGAGGACATGAGAGATAAGTTGGTAGCGGCGATTAAATGCAATGTTGCGCTTATTGTTACTACCATACTTGGAAAAGCAGTTTGCGCGTGGAGCGGTGACAATGGATGGCTTGCAGCAATGTTTACTCATGTAGCTTCATTAGCTGTTGGATGTTTAATAGTTGTGTGTGTGGCGTGCGTAGGAGACACTATCAAAATATTTGGGTATCTATCGACTGGCGCTGATCTTGGCTTTCGTGTCAAGCAACACTCTCAGCATGAATTCAAAACAATAGACAGGTTGGATGATTGCGACGTTGGGGAGCCGAGCAGTGAGTCAAGGACGGAGGATTACCGTGACAACAGCCCACCGCTCAATTATCGGCGCTGTCCTTTTTACATTCCTGTCTCACACAGCTTACGCAGAACCACCTAAAGGCTGGAAGGCGCACGAGCTTCCACCTGCCGAGGAGAAGCGTTGGATTGAGACGGTTAAAACCCACAAGACGATTGACGGTGCAACCGTCATGGAAGTCTTGAGGCATGCCGAACAAATGCGACCCAAGCGGTTCAAACTTGCAACGATAGAAATTGGTTACAATGGGGCCTCTGGCGAGCCAGACGCAGTCATGATTAGCTACTTTATTGGGATGAAGCGCCTAGATGGCGACACTTATTCCATCGGGTATGACATCAAACCAAATGGCAAAGAAATCCAATTAAGTATTGCCAAAAATCCATATACTAATGATACACCGATCAATGCGCTGGAAGGCGGGCGCAATTCGTTTCTTCTCAAGATAGATGAACTCTACAAAGATACCTGCATTGATCCAGATACGAATGCAAAACTCTGTTGAGCGACTAGCTGTGCTTTGCTGCCTCAAAGAACGCTTCATTGACGTTGAGAAATACACGGTTTAAGGAGCCGACCGCCCGCGAGAGCGCGGCCCATACTTCGTGGTTATTGGCGCTTTGCGTTTCTGCCTGTGCAACTTCCGTTTCGACTTCTCCCAAATCCTGCGCCCGTTCGGGCGTAAGGCAGTTAAGGCGTTTCAAATCACGCCCGAAGCCCGACGCAAGGTCGCGAAGCGCGTTCGGCAACTCGGGATGATCCGCCAGCTTCATGCCGGTGTGGATTTTGTTCTGCAATTCGATTAGGCGGTCAGCCATAGCGACCGCTAGACGATAAGCTTCCCGATCGGCATCACTCATTTTGATTTCCTCATGCGCGTGGCGTGAGTTGTCGCGTTTTTACAGTATAGCACAGGTGGACTATTAGCTCCCACTGTCGCCAAGGGGGCTCCCTGCCCCGCTCACCGCGGGTCATTCCGGTACGTCCGGTAAGACTCTCGACAAATCAGGAAAATCTCTGCAAGCTGACCGGATGCGCGGCGCGTGAGTCGCGGCGCGACGTTTCCACAACTTGTTTGGAGAAGCAGACCCTAGAAACACGAAGACCCGCCTAGGAGGCGGGCCGGTGTCCCGGCAAGCCGGGGAATATCAAAGTCTGTCGCAGGACTGATACTCCCCGAAAATCAGATTCTAAGCAAGCCTTTTTTGGCGACGGGATCGCTTTGCCTGAAATCAGCCCCTTCCGTGCGGGTTCCCCCCAGCCCGAACGGAGAAATCATGTCTATTTCAATATCTTGCCCAAGCATTTGAGGCCCCGCCGCGAGAAGGTTTTGAATGCCGGTCGCCATCTCGGTTCTCCACGACGGGCGCCGGGAACCTCTATCTCGACGTCCAAATCCGTCACGGCGACAGCCGCCGGCCTCTTCCTTTCGACCTAGGCGTCACACCCCCACCGCTGCCTCCGAGCTCGCTCGTTCATGCCCGAAAAGCCTTGACATACACTGTGGCAGAGCGGTCTTCCCCGAGGCGTTGGCCCCGCAATCGTCGTAAGGTCGTGGGCAAGATCGACGGTCACAGGGTTCGGACCGAGGGGTCGAAGTCCCGCCAGGGTAACGCTGTCGATCCTCATCGTCTGCTTCCCCGTGTTTTGTCGTTGTCGGATCAGCCCGCGGTCGGCGCGGCGCCCTCATTGAGGATGTCGAGATAGGCGCGATATCCAAAGACGCGACCGCGTTGGCGTCCGGTCACCTCGTCGACGACACCGAGGCGCTGCAGATCCGCGAGCGCCGCGTTGGTGGTCGGCGCCGTGAGGCCAGTCTGCTCGACCAGCGCCTTCGCAGTCGTAAAGGGGTTGCGCTGAAGCAGATCATGTACGCGCAGCGACGATCCTGCGCGCTCGCTTTGGGCCGTAATCCGCTCGCGATCGTGCTTGAACAGCTCGGCGATTCGTGTGGCCGCGTCGAAAGCCTGGTTCGCTGTTTCGGCCACTCCGACAAGAAAAAAGTCGAGCCACGCCTCCCAGGCGCCATGTTCGCGCACCTCCTGCAAAAGCCGATAGTAGTCCGCGCGATGGGTCTTGAGGTAAAGGCTGAGGTAGAGAAGCGGCTCGCGTAGGACGCCTTCGACGCAGAGATAGAGAGTTACCAGCAGACGGCCGATACGGCCATCGCCGTCCAGGAACGGATGAATGGTTTCGAACTGGACATGGAGGAGGCCGGCCTTGACGAGAGGGGGCAGGCGCGACGCGTCTTCATGAATGAATCGTTCAAACTGGTCGAGACAGACATCCAACTCGGCGACCGGCGGGGGCACGAAAAGCGCGTTTCCGGGTCGGCTGCCGCCGAGCCAGTTCTGAGAACGGCGGAATTCACCGGGATTCTTGGTTCCGCCGCGTCCGCTTTGCAGCAGGCGCGCGTGCATCTCGCGGATGAGCCGAAGCGACAGCGGGAGTTCCTTCAGGCGCTCCAGTCCAAACATCATGGCGTCGACGTAGTTCGATACCTCGCGGATATCGTCGATCGGTTGACCGGCCTGGGCTTCGGTCTCGAAGCGCAGCAGGTCGGCGAGCGTCGACTGCGTCCCTTCGATTTGGGAGGAAAGGACGGCTTCCTTGCGGACAAACATATAGAGAAAGAGCTCGTGACGGGGCAGGAGCACGGTAATGCCGTCCAGCCGACCGAGGGCGCGTTCGGCGGCGCTCAATTGAGGGAGCAGGCCGAGGATATCGATGGGTGGATCCGGAGGCAGGGCGGGCGGCACGAAGGCCCGCACGATCTCACCGGCGACCGGCGTTTCCACCAGCCGTCCGAGACGTCCGGAAAGGTCGCGATTGCTCAAGTCGGTCATCGCGAGATTATCGCCGGGACAACTTATTTAAGCAATACGCGCTTCGCTTAAATAAGGCGATTGGTAAGAAAAGGCAACTTTAATAAGCTCCCTCTTGGTGGGACGCATGAGCTGAACACCAGCAGCTGGGGTGCGGGCTCCCGCGGGCTTGCGGCGTCTCAGGCACACGAGCGTGGCGCCGCAACTCCGGCCACGCGATCGGCGTGCCTGTCCGGCGTCTCAGGCCCACGCCATCCGCCAGACCTACGCCTGGAGGTCCAGCGCGGCTGCTGTTCGCCAAAAGACCGTTTGAAAAACCGTTTTAGAAGGCTATTTTCAAACGGTCACTGTAAAGTAAGTCTTTGATTTAATTGGCGCGCCCGAAGAGATTCGAACTCCTGACCCCTAAATTCGTAGTCTAGTGCTCTATCCAGCTGAGCTACGGGCGCCTGCTGTGCGGTCCCTGTCAAGGTCGAGCGACAGGGCTTCGACCAAACCACACGGAAAATGATCTTCCGGGCAGCCTCCAAAAAGTCGTGTGACCTTGTGAACGCCGCCCGAACCTATTGATCTCGCTTACCTCCAGAGCCGACAATTTGACCGGGCGCGACAGCCGCCCAGGATCAAGCTCAGGATCTTGGTGAGATCGAAGCGAGCTTTAGCGGCTCGCGACCGCCCTGGCAATAGCGGTTTTTTTCGCGAAATCCGGCTCCGCAACCGCGGAAGGATCGCTGAAACGCGGCGCCTGAACCTCAAAATCCGCCATTCGCGTCCGGCTGCGGCAACATGATGCGAAACCGCGCGCCCTGGGGCTCGTCCTCCTCGGGCGGAACAAGAGCGATGCTCCCGCCATGCGCCCGAACAAGGTCCGCCGCGATCACAAGTCCGAGCCCGGTGCCGCCGGCCCGATTCGAGTTGAAAAACGCGGTGAACAGCTTCGCGCGCGCTGCCAGCGGCACGCCTGGTCCATTGTCGACGACCTCGATCACCGCCGTCGAGCCCTTCCAATGCGCGCCAATGCGGACCTGCGCCTTTTGGCCGGGAGCCGGTCCGGCGGCTTGCAGCGCCTCCACCGCGTTGCGAATGAGGTTCATGAGCGCCCGAAAAATCTGCTCGGCGTCGGCGATGATTTCAAAGTCCTCGTCGACCTCGTTCACAATCTTGATGGACGCCCGCGCCTCCAGCCCCAGTGTCTCCGCCGCGTCGTCGACAACAGGACGCAACGCGAAGCGGCGGAATTTCGGCGGCTCGTCGACGGCCCGGCCATAGGTCAAGGTCGCCTGACAAAAACGGATCGCCCGATCAAGCGTGGCGACGAGTTTTGGGGCGAGACGTTGGGCGAGCGGATCCGTCACATTGGCGAGCCGGTCGGACAAGAGTTGGGCGGAGGCCAGCATGTTGCGCATGTCGTGATTGATCTTGGCCACGGCGAGACCGAGCGCGGCGAGATGTTTTTTCTGGCTCAATTCGCGCGCCAACGCCTCCTGCATGACCGCGAGCGCGGCTTCGGCCTGGCCGATCTCATGATTGCCGCCGGACGGGACAATGATGCTGGAGGCGTTTTCCGGGTCGGCGCCGAACCCCGCGAGACTATCGGTAAGCCGCCGGACCGGCCGCAAAACCATGCGGTGGAGCGCGACCGCGGCGAAAACCGCCACGATCGCCGACATGATAAGCGTATTGGCCAAAAGCCTTAGCGAATAGCCGCCCATCGCCCGCTGAAGCGGGCGCTCCTCCATCGTGATGGCGACCGACTCGCCGCCCATGGGCGCGTCGCCGACCACGGTGAGGAACCGCCCTTTCGGCGCGGCGAGCGTGCGGATCGCGCCGACGAGCGAAGCAATGAAGTGAGGTTCGCGCAGATCATAGGTTTCATCGACGCCAGGCGGCGGCTCCCCCATGGCGAGGATTTGCTTCGCTCCACGCATGCTGAGCACAATGACCCGCGCGCCGACGCTATCGAGCAATTGGCGCGAGAGGGAATCGGACGTCATAGCCTGCGGCGCGGCCTCGAGCACGAGCGCGGCGGTATAGGCCGCGCTAAGCCGGTTCCGCAGCCAATTGTCGCGATAAGTCGCGACGGCGGGAAGATAGATCATCGTCGCCGCCGCCATGACGAAAGCCGCGATCAAGACGAGCACGCGCGCCGTCAGGCCAAACCGAATCGGCCCGGGTCTCGCCTGCGCGGGCTCGGCCGTGGCCGGCGCGAGGCGATCACTTGGAGGCATCGCGAGATCGCTCATAACCCTCATTGGCCGAGCCAGCGCAAAAGAGGCGGCAAAAGACGCCAAGCGACAGCGCCGCCCGGCCCCTCGCCCGCCTGGGCCGCCAGTCGCACTGCGTCAGCCAGCATCGGATAGGGAACCATGATGGAGGCGAGGTCTGTGGCGGTCATTCCCTTCGATATGGCGAGCGTGCAGAGATTGATCAACTCCCCCGCCGCCGGTCCGACAATTCCCGCCCCCAAAATTGTTCCTTCGGGGGAGGTTATCAACTTGACATGCCCCTTTGGCGCGCCGGAGATCCGCGCCCGGTCCGTCTCGGAGAAGGGCCAGCGCAGCACTCGGAAAGGCCGACGACGCTCCCGCGCCTCGGCTTCGGAAAGCCCGGCGACCGCGATTTCGGGGTCGGTCATTGCAACTCTGGCGACCACATGGCGAGCCGCGCGCAGGCTTGGCGAGCCAAACCCCGAACGCAGAATATGGCGAAGGACGATGCCGGCGTGACAATCGGCCGCCCCATCCGATCGCGCGCCTTTGGCGACGGCGCCGACCGCATAGATGCGCCTGTTTCGCGTGCGCAGATCCGCATTGACCTTGACGCCGGATGGGTCGTAGCGGACGCCGGCCGCCGCGAGGCCCAAGCCCTCGACGACGGAGTCCGGCCGGCCGCGATCAGAATATGCGAACCCTCGATTCAACTTCCGTCGCGATCTTCGCCTCGCTTTTGGCGCGGGCGAAAATCGCGCAGACTCCGTCTCCCTGTGGCTCTAATTTCAGAATCTTCACATGCTCGTGAATGACGACGCCGTCGCGGGCGAGTTCGTCGCGAACCGGGGCGACGAGTTCCTCGTCCTCAGGCGTGAGCAGGCTCGCCGACGTCAAGATGACGGCTTCGCCGCCAAGCCGGCGCATCGCTTGCGCCAGCGCGATCCCTAGCGGATCGCCGCCGATCACAATCAAGCGCCGCGGCGGCTGGTCCAGGCCGCAGAGCGAGGCGTAGGTCAAGGGCCGAATCAAATCGAGTCCGGCAATGGGCAAGGGTTTGGCGGCCGCGCCGGTCGCGATCGCGAAATGGCGCGCTTTGATCCTCGTCCCGCCGGCGTCGAGCGTATCGGCCCGCGTGAACCGGCCCGGGGCGCGGATCACCTTCACGCTCAAGGCGTCAAGCCGCGCCAGAGAATAATTTGGCGCAAGCTCGCCGGTCACGGCGGCGACATGCGCGCGCAAGCGCGCGAAATCCATGCGCGGCGCGTCGAGATCAAACCTGAATCGCGAGCCAGGGCCCAGACGCGCGGCGAAGCGGCTCGCCTCGAGCAGGGCGAGGCTTGGAGCGGCATGGGCCAGCCTATAGCCGCCAATCTCGCCTTGCTCGACGAGAACGACGGACAGCCCGCCCGAGGCGGCGCCGGCGGCGAGCGCCAGGCCGCTGGCGCCGCCTCCGATGATACAAAGGTCAGGCTCCAAAATCCCTGTCATGCTTTTGCCCTCTCCTCGCCGTCCGCGAATTCGCTCCGCTTCATATCAGGAGTCGCGGCGAATGGCCGGCGGCGTCACTGTCGCGCGCCAGCTTGATGTTGACAGCCTCGCGAGCGGTTTGGCTTACTTTTGGCCGCTTGCGGCGGAATTTATGAAATACTGATGTCACTTACGGGCGATCGACATCAAACCGTCATATCAATCGAACCCTGGGTTGCTTCAACTCCTGGTCGCGGCGTGCTAAGGCAGCCCATATCGTGGGGTCACCCATCCGCCGGGGGTCAAATATGCATATTGCTATGGTCGGTTCAGGCTATGTCGGTCTCGTCTCGGGAGCATGTCTCGCTGATTTCGGGCATACTGTCAGCTGCATCGACACGGATGCGCAGAAAATCGAAGCGCTGAAAGCCGGCAAAATGCCGATTTTCGAGCCCGGCCTGCAAGAACTTGTCGCCAATAACGTTCGTCAACAGCGCTTGTCTTTCTCGACCGATCTCGTCACCGCGGTGCGCGGCGCGCAGGCGGTTTTCATCGCGGTCGGCACGCCGTCGCGGCGCGGCGACGGCCACGCGGATCTGTCATTCGTGTATCAGGCGGCGCGGGCGATCGCCGCCGGCCTCGACGGCTTTACGGTGGTCGTCACCAAATCCACCGTTCCCGTCGGCACCGGCGACGAGGTCGAGCGAATCATTCGCGAAGCCCGTCCCGAAGCTGAGTTCGCCGTCGTCTCCAATCCGGAATTCCTCCGCGAAGGCGCCGCGATCGATGATTTCAAGCGGCCGGACCGCATTGTCCTTGGCGTCGACGACGAACGCGCCGAAGCGGTGATGAAGGAAATCTATCGCCCGCTTTACCTCAACCAGGCGCCCTTCGTCTTCACCAGCCGGCGCAGCTCCGAATTGACCAAATATGCGGCGAACGCCTTTCTCGCCACCAAGATCACCTTCATCAACGAGATCGCCGATCTCTGCGAGCAGGTCGGGGCCAATGTGCAGGACGTCGCGCGCGGCATCGGCCTCGACAAGCGCATAGGCTCCAAATTCCTGCACGCGGGCCCCGGCTATGGCGGATCCTGCTTTCCAAAGGACACCCAGGCGCTGATCAAGACCGCGCAGGATTTCGGCGCGCCGATCCGCATCGTCGAGACGGTCTCCGCCGTCAATGACCAGCGCAAGCGCGCCATGGCCCGCAAGGTCTTCGCCGCCTTGGGCGGATCGGTGCGCGGCAAGACCATCGCGGTGCTCGGCCTCACCTTCAAGCCGAACACCGACGACATGCGCGACTCGCCGGCGATCTCCATCATCACCGCGCTTCAAGACGGCGGCGCGCGCATCAACGCTTTCGATCCAGAGGGCATGGACCAGGCCCGCCACATCCTCGACAACCTGACTTATTATTACGACCCCTATTCCTGCTGCGATAAGGCGGACGCGCTTGTCATCGTCACCGAATGGGACGCCTTCCGCGCGCTCGATTTCGACCGCGTCAAATCGCTGCTGACGGCGCCGATCCTGGTCGACCTGCGCAATATCTATGAGCCGGACGACCTCGCCCGGCGCGAATTTGTCTACGCCGGAGTCGGCCGCGGCGTGGCCCCGGTCAAAAAATAGGGCGTCCTCGCCCTAACCGGCAGAGGACGCGGCGCGTCCCCGCGCGGTCACGTCCCGCGCGGCTTGGCGCGCGCGGTGGCGACGGCGCCCATCGGGTCGTCGGGCCAGGAATGGCGCGGATAGCGGCCTCTCATCTCGGCTTTCACCGCGGCCCAGGAGCCGCGCCAGAACCCCGGCAGATCGCGGGTGATCTGGATCGGCCGAGCCGCTGGAGAGAGAAGCTCCAGCGTCAAGGGCGCCCTGCCCTTGGCGAGCGTGGGATGGCGCGCCAAGCCGAAGAGCTCCTGCGGCCGCACCGACAGCGTGGGGCCTTCCTCGCTTGAATAATCGAGCGCGACGCGCGAGCCCGCCGGGGTCTCGAAATGGGTCGGCGCCTCCTCGTCAAGGCGCAGGCGCATGCGCCATGGCAACAGGCTTTGCAAAGCCTGCCCCAGCTCGTCCGACGTAATGGCCGCAAGGGAAATCTTCGCCTCAAGATGAGGGGCGAGCCAATCTGCCGCCGTTTGCGCCAGCGCCGCATCGGAAAGATCGGGCCATTCGTCATCGGCCTCGAAACGGCGCAGGAAAAGGATCCTGTCGCGCCATTGGGTCAAAGCCTTCGTGAAGGGGAGCCGGTCGATCCCGAGCGCCGCGATCCCTTCGGCGAGCGCGCGGGCGGAATCGGGCCCCGGCGCCACGGGCAGATTCTGTTCGTCAAGGGTGAGCGCGCCGAGCCTGCGCCGCCGGCGGGCTCTCAGCGCCGCGCGCTCGACGTCGAAATAAATCTCGTCCTCGGTCGCGATCTTGCCGGCGGCGACGCTTTCAACCACCGCCTCGTCAAGCGCCGCCGCGAGGAGAATGCGGGCGGCGCCCGCGCGGCCGGCGATTTCGCCAATGGCGAGAAAGGGCTCGCGCGCCAAGGGCTCATGCGGTTCGAGCATGGCGGCGCGGCCGTTCGCCATGAGGAATTCGCCGGGCTTGCCCCGCGCCTTGGCGATTCGATCGGGAAAGGCGCGGGCGAGAAACCGGCCGCAAGCGGCGCTCTCCCGCCCCGACGGCGGCGATCGCTTGGCGCCGGCGCGCGAAGCGAAGGTCCGGGCGAGGCGGCGCGCGTCCTCCGCGCGCGGCGAGCGATCGCGCCTGAAACGCTCAAGGCGCGAAGCAAGATCCGCCGAATCCCCCCCAAGCCCGCGCTCGACGACTAGGGTGGCGACCTCGGCGGCGGCCAAGGCGTCGCCCTCCCGCGCGGACGCGACAATCATCTCGGCGAGGCGAGGCGGCAAGGCGAGGCCGACGATCGCCTTGCCGTCATCCGTGAGCGCCCCATCCGCGTCGATCGCGCCGATTTCGCGCAGCAGCGCGCGGGCCTCGTTAAGCGCCGGCGGCGGCGGCGGATCGAGCCATTTCAGGCTCGCCGGCTCGCGCACGCCCCAAAGCGCGAGATCAAGAACAAGGCCGGACAGATCGGCCGCCGTGATTTCGGGAGGCGAAAAAGGCGCGAGGGCGCCGGTCGCCGCCTCCTCCCACAGGCGATAGCAGACGCCAGGCTCCGTGCGCCCGGCCCGGCCGCGGCGCTGGTCGGCAGCCGCGCGCGAAACCCGCACCGTCTCCAATCGGGTCAGCCCGCGATCAGGCTCGAACCGCGGGGCGCGGGCGAGCCCCCAATCGATGACGATCCGGACGCCCTCGATGGTCAGCGAAGTTTCGGCGATCGACGTCGCAAGGACGATCTTGCGGCGCGGCGGCTTGACCGGCGCGATGGCGCGGTCCTGCGCGGCCCGATCAATTGCGCCATAAAGCGGCGCGATTTCGATCAGCGGATCGTGAATGCGCTCGGCGAGTAGGCCGGCGGCCCGGGTGATCTCGCCCTGGCCCGGCAGAAACGCCAGGATCGAGCCCGCCTCCTCCGCGAGCGCCCGCAGCGCTGCGCAGACGACCGCCGACTCGATCCGCGCGGCGGGATCGCGGCCGAGATATTTCGTCTCGATCGGAAAGGCGCGCCCCTCGCTCCGGATCACCGGAGCCTCGTCGAGGAGGCGCGCGACCCGGGCGCCGTCGAGCGTCGCCGACATGACCAAAAGGCGCAGATCGTCGCGCAGCGCGCCCGAGACATCGAGCGCGAGAGCGAGGCCGAGATCGGCGTCGAGCGAACGTTCGTGGAATTCGTCGAAAATCACCGCCGCCACGCCGGCGAGCGTTGGATCGTCGAGGATCATGCGGGTGAACACGCCCTCGGTGATGATCTCGATCCGGGTTTTCGCCGAAACCAGGGATTGCGCGCGCACCCGCAGGCCGATCGTCTCGCCGGGGCGTTCGCCGAGCGCGGCGGCCATATGTTCGGCGGCGGCGCGGGCGGCGATGCGGCGCGGCTCAAGAAGCAGGATCTTGCGCCCGGCGGCGAAGGGCTCGTCCATCAGGACGAGGGGGACGCGCGTCGTCTTGCCCGCCCCCGGCGGGGCGACGAGCACCGCCTTCCGCCCTGACGCGAGACGCGCCTTGATCTCATCGAGAACGGCGTCGATCGGAAGCGTGGGGGCGAGGCTCGGCATGAAACGCAGGGGATTTAACACGTTTGGGTCAAGAAATCCGGCGCAATTTGAACTATCCATGGCGCGCGAAGTCCGATGCCTTCGCGAATTCCGGCGCGGCCTCGCGCTTAGGCTTCTCCCAAGCTTTCGCCTTGGCTCCTGGCCGGACCGGCCGTCCCTCCCCCCAGGGACGGCCGGGTTTTTAATCTATCGTCCCCAAGTTTTCCAACCCGCCTCAGGAAAAGCGCGGACCCCGCCGCGCCTCGGCCAGCGCCCGCGACAAAGCGCCGGCGAAATCCGCCTTCTGCTCCGGCCCAAGAAAACCCGCGATCTCGACGCTCTTGCCGCGCGAGACAAGGGCGAGCCTCTGCGTGCCGAACTCCTCATGCTCCTCGCGTTCGAGCCGGACCCAGGCCGGATTGAAGCGCCACTCCGCGCGCCGCCCCTTTGGGCTCACCTTGGCCAGCCGGAGCTCGAAATGCGTCACCAAGACGTCCTCATAGGCGCGGGCGGCGTTGAAATTGGCGCGAAAGGCGAAGTAGAAAAGCGCCACGTCAAGGCCCATGAAGCCGGCGACTGGCCAGGCGCCGAGAAAAATAAAGGGCAGGCTGGAAAACAGGCTCGCGCCCGAAAACACCATCAAGATCACATAGAAATTGCGCCGCGTAAGCGATCGATAGGGTTGCAGCCGCGCCGCGAAAAGCCGGTGATTTTCCGGCTCGGCGATCCCGGTTTCCTCGACAGACATGGTCTTGAGCTCTTCTCCCAGCCAAGATTCAAATCTATAACGCGCAAATGACCAAAATCACGACGGCAAAAATGACAGGCCAGAAGAAAGCCGTCGCGAAGGTCAGCGCGAAAGGTCCCGCAAAGGACAAGGCGAAGCCCGGCAAGGCCAAGGCGAAGCCGCCGGACCCCGCCCGCGTCGCCGAGATTTTCCGCCGCTTCGAGGCCGCCGATCCACATCCCAAGGGCGAACTGCATTATATTAACGCCTTCACCCTTCTGGTCGCCGTGGTCCTCTCTGCGCAGGCGACCGACGCCGGAGTCAATAAGGCGACGCCGGCGCTTTTCGCCCTGGCCGACAGCCCGCAGAAAATGCTGGCGCTCGGCGAGGACAAGGTCCGCGAGCTGATCAAGACCATCGGTCTATTTCGCACCAAGGCCAAGCATGTGATCATGCTGTCGGAGCGGCTGGTCAAGGAATATGGCGGCGAGGTGCCGCAAGACCGCGAGGCGCTGGAGACGCTTCCGGGGGTCGGCCGCAAGACCGCCAATGTGGTCTTGAACATCGCCTTCGGCGCGCCGACCCTGGCGGTGGACACGCATATTTTCCGCGTCGCCAACCGCATACCGCTCGCGCCGGGCAAGACGCCGCTCGAAGTCGAGCGCGGGTTGGAGAAGATCATCCCCGACGCCTACAAGCTGCACGCGCATCATTGGCTGATTTTACATGGCCGCTACATCTGCATGGCCCGCGCGCCGAAATGCCCGGTGTGTTTGATAGCGGATATGTGCCAATGGGCGGAGAAGAGGGTGTAGTGCGTGAGGCTGTCACTGCGATGTTGGGAGTTATCCGACTTAGCTCATAGGCGCAAAAAGTTCATTCTGACATGCCCGTGAATGCCGTGAGCGCTGCTTCGACGCAGTACCGAGGCTCCGCCCAAAGGTGAATTGGTCATGCCAGAGTTCAAGCCTGTTAGTTCCGATGACAGATTACTTTATGAGCTGATGCCGATATTGATCGGCATAGGCCCAAATGAAGACTTACTTTGTTATGGATCGTGCTTTATTGCTTCGCCTCATATGGCGATCACGGCCAAGCACGTCATTGACGAGCTACTAAAACAGGATCCAGCGATTACGCTGGGTAATCCCTGTAATTATGAGTACTGGGTAGTCCAGATTGTTTGGAACGGAAATCAACATCGTTACGTTGTGTGGACTATCGATTCCATTGCCACCTCCCCACATTCTGACATTGCAATTGTTTGGCTCAGGGGGCTAGATCAGAACTCCGCCCAGTATCGGCAATGGAAGAGGATAGGGACGACGTTTGATCCGCCACCCGTTGGGGCAACAATAAGGGCCTTCGGTTTACACAATGTTCGCTTTGATGGCTCGCGCGTTAACGCTGAAGGGAAATTCGAGCATATTGAGATGAATTTTGACCGATCAGTATCAACTGGCATTGTAAGGCAGCATTATTGGGGTGGGCGAGATCGCGGAATGTACAACTTTCCGTGCTTCGAAGTAGATGCCAGATTCGAGCATGGGATGAGCGGTGGACTAGTTATTAATGAGCGTAGCGAAGTTTGTGGAATTGTATGCGGTAGCCTACCCCCTGCGTCGGAGAACGAGCAGCATGTGTCTTATGTGACCATGTTATGGCCGATGATAGTTATCCCCGTAAGAGCCAGCCTAATTCCCGGCGGCTTAGATTTGGCTCGCTATCGTCTGCGGGATTTATCGGAACGCGGTGTATTCACGCCGAATGGCTGGGAGCGCGTCCTTATCGAAGACGATATAGAGGCTGGCGGCGCGTTGACTATCCGCTATCTCAATTTAAGTAATCAATAGCGCAAACATTGGCTGCGGCCTGCGGGGGAAGTGCAGAATTTGAGATCTAGCGCCGCCGTTTCGGGTAAGCCGGATCAATCCCTCAGACGTAGCAAGAATTGGGGGCCTAAATCTCCCAAGCACCTCCTTGGGCCTCAAAATTCTTCACCCTACATACACAGCCACGAATGGCCGCCACATTGCGCCACGCTCCCCCCTCCACATCACACCACAACCGTAAGCCGCTCGGCCGCGCGGGTTATGCCTGTGTAGAGCCAGCGGTGGCGATGTTCGCGGAAGGCGCCGCTTTCATCGAACAACACGACCGAGCCCCATTGCGAGCCTTGCGCCTTATGCACGGTCAGCGCGTAGCCGTAATCGAATTCATCGGTGTCGCGGCGCTGCTTCGGGGTCAAGCCTTCCTCGGCGCCTGAAAAAAACTCCGGCAGGACGCCGATGCGCAGCGGCTTACGGGTCGGATCGTCTTCCGGGACCACATTCAACGCGAGCTTCTTCTTGCGCGTCGTCCCGGTTGTCTTGACGATCCATATGCCGCCGTTCAACAGCCCCTTGGTCTTGTCGTTCCTGAGACAGACCAGCTTGTCGCCAGGCTCGGGAAAGTCGCCGTCATGGCCAAACAGCTCGCGCATCCGGCGGTTGTAGGATCGCCGCGTGCGGTTCAACCCGACGAGCACCTGGTCCGCCACAGTCACCGCGCCTGAATCTATGTCGCGGCGCTCGATCACCCGGCTTTCGCCATAGGTGCCGAGCGCAAGCCTTCCGCCCTCGCGCACCAGCATGGACATTTTGATGATCGGATTATCCGCCGCCTGGCGATGCACTTCGGTCAGCATGACGTCGGGCTCGGCGTCGGTGAAGAAGCCGCCGCCCTTGACCGGCGGCAATTGCGCCGGATCGCCGAGCACAAGCACGGGCTTGCCGAAAGACAGAAGATCGCGGCCGAGATCGGCGTCGACCATGGAGCATTCGTCGATAATGACGAGGCTCGCCTTGGCGACCGCGCTCTCCTCGTTCAGGACAAAGGAGGGCTCCTCCGTCTCGCTCTCGCGCGGCTTATAGATCAGGCTATGGATCGTCCGCGCGTCCTTGCAGCCCTTGGAGCGCAGGACCAGCGCCGCCTTGCCGGTGAAGGCGGCGAAGGCGACCTCGCCGTCGCTATCCGCGGCGAGCTGCTTCGCTAGCGTGGTCTTGCCGGCGCCGGCATAGCCAAACAGGCGAAAGACCTGCGGCTCGCCCTGCTTCAGCCATTTGGCGACGGCGGCGAGCGCCGCGTCCTGCTGCGGCGACCAGCTCATTCCGCGCCTTTGCGAATCGAAGGGCGTCGCCAACGCGTCATGGAAGCTTTCTACCTTGGCCGGAGTTCGGGGTCTGAACCGCGCGACGATTTGATTCTGGCGGCGGCGCGCTGCTTCAGTTAGTTTCACGTGAAGCATATGCGAAACATCTTACAAAGCCCAAGGGGGAAGCGCGTATGAAACATCCTGGCTTGGCCGTCCTGTTGTCCTGTCTGGCCGGCGTGGCCTTATCCGGTCAGTCCTGGGCGCAGGAGCCCTTGGCTCCGCCTTCCGGCGCCAAGCAATTGTTCGAATTCGGGGCCGATGGCGTGCAGGTCTATGTCTGCGCGGCCAAGGACCAGGGCTTCGCTTGGGTCTTTCAAGAGCCGGCCGCGGTGCTTTTCGACGCCCAAGGGCGCCAAGTCGGGACGCATTTCAAGGGCCCGACCTGGGCGCTCGCCGATGCGTCCTCGGCCACCGGCGAAGTGATCGGCAAGCAGGCCGCGCCGCAACAGGGTTCGGTCCCCTGGCTTCTGCTGCGCGTCAAGACCCATGGCGGATCGGGGCGGCTGTCGGACGCGGCCTATATCCGCCGCGTCGAGACCAAGGGCGGCGCGGAGCCCGTCGGCGGCTGCGACTCCGCGCACAAAGGCGAGACGGCGCGGATTCGCTATTCGGCGACCTATCAGTTTTTCGGCCAATAGGCTTCGGAGCGCCCCGCCTCACATAAAGAGACGCTCCTTTTCAAGCCCGCCATAGAGCCCGGCGACATATTCGCCATAGCCGTTGAAGATCTGGGTCGGGCGGCGCTCATGCGTCCCCAGCACCTCTTCAAAGGCCTGGCTCCAGCGCGGATGCGGGACATTCGGGTTCACATTCGCCCAGAACCCATATTCGGATGGCCCAAGCTGCTCCCAAAAGGTCTTCGGCCGCTCGGCGACGAATGAGATCCGGGTGATCGACTTGATCGACTTGAAGCCATATTTCCATGGCGTCGCCAGGCGCAGCGGCGCGCCCATGCTCTTCGGCAAGGGCTTGCCATAGGCGCCCGTGACCAGAAAGGCGAGATCATTCGCCGCCTCCGCCATGGTCAGGCCTTCGACATAGGGCCAGGGATACCAGATCTGGCGCTGCCCCGGCGCCATGACCCGGTCGAGGAAAGTCTCCAGCCGGACATATTTGGCGGCGGACCGCGGCTCGGCGGCGTCGAGCAACGCCTTTAGGGGAAAGCCGGTCCAGGGAACCGCCATCGCCCAGGCCTCGACGCAGCGGTGGCGGTAGAGGCGCTCCTCCAGCGGCATGGTCTTCAAGAGATCGTCAATGGCGAACTCGCGCGGCTTACCCACCAGACCGTCGATCTTGACCGTCCAGGGGCGGACCTTCAGCGATTCGGCCGCGGCCGCGATGTCCTTGGTCGAGCCGAACTCATAGAAATTATTGTAACGCGCATTGACCGCTTCCGGCGTCACCGCGCGGTCGAGGGCGAAAGCCGCGTTGCGCTTGGCCGGATAAAGTTCTGGGGCGGATTGAGCCTCGGCGAAGGTGCGCCCCGCGCCGAACGCGGCGGCCGCCGCCATCGCCGCGCCGCCTTTCAGCATGGTCCTGCGCCCAAGAAAAACAGCCTCTGGCGTCGCTTGACGCTCCGAAATCTCCCAACCCTTGCGGCGGCGAATCAACATGGCGTTTGTCCTTGCGCGGCGGTCCCTGAGGCTAGATACGAGGGCGAAAGCGAGTTTGTTACGGTTGAACGGCCGGCGGCGGGATCACAAACCCGCGAGCCCGCATAGGCTTAAGCGCGATCCTTTGTCTTGCGCTCGCGCGCGGCGAGGTTAAAACTGCCTCGCTCATGAAGCCGGAGCGGGAATGACAAAAGCAATCATAGGCATAATCGGCGGATCCGGCGTCTATGAGTTGCCGGGGCTCGAGGATATCAAAGAAGAGCGGATCGAAACGCCCTGGGGCGAGCCGTCCGACGCGCTGCGCTTCGGCCGGGTCGGCGCGACCGAGGCCGTGTTTCTGCCGCGCCACGGACGCGGCCATGTCTTGTCCCCGTCCGGCATCAATTACCGCGCCAATATCGACGCGCTGAAACGCGCCGGCGTGACCGATATCGTGTCCGTGTCGGCCTGCGGCTCCTTCAAGGAGGAGCTTTATCCGGGCCTGTTCGTCCTCATCGACCAATTCGTCGACAAGACTTTTGCGCGGCAAAGCTCATTTTTCGGCAATGGCTGCGTCGCCCATGTGTCCATGGCTCATCCAGTCGCCCCCGCGCTGCAGGCGCGGATCGCCCTGGCGGCGCAGGCGGAAGACATTCCCTGCCTCACCGGCGGAACCTATGTCTGCATGGAGGGCCCACAATTCTCCTCGTTGGCGGAATCGCGGACCTACCGGGCCGCCGGCTATGACGTCATTGGCATGACCGCCATGCCCGAAGCCAAGCTCGCCCGCGAGGCCGAGCTCTCCTATGCGACGATCGCCATGGTCACCGATTATGATTGCTGGCATCCAGACCATGACGATGTCGACGTCGCCTCCGTCATCAGGATCGTGCAGGCCAATGCCGGCAACGCCGCGCGCCTCCTGGCTCGCTTGTTGCGTGATTTTCCGGCCGAGCACGAGACCTGCCCGGTCGGCTCGGACTGCGCCCTCGACAATGCGATCCTGACGGCGCGGCCGACGCGAGATCCCGAACTGATGAGAAAACTGGAAGCGGTCATGCGACGGGTCAATCAATCATGACTTTCGACCTCAAGAGCGCGATCCGCACCATTCCGGACTATCCGAAGCCGGGCATCATGTTCCGGGATATTACGACTCTTCTCGGGAATGCCCGCGCGTTTCGCCGCGCCATCGACGAATTGGTGCAGCCCTGGTCGGGCGGCAAGATCGACAAGGTCGCGGGCATGGAGGCGCGGGGGTTTATCCTTGGCGGAGCCGTCGCGCATCAGCTGTCGGCCGGCTTCGTGCCGATCCGCAAGAAGGGCAAGCTGCCGCATACGACGGTCTCGATCGCCTATTCGCTCGAATATGGGCTCGACGAGATGGAGGTCCACGACGACGCGGTGGAGGCCGGCGAGCGCGTGATTCTGGTCGACGATCTCATCGCCACCGGCGGGACGGCGACCGGCGCGGTTGGGCTCTTGAAGAAGATCGGCGCGGATGTCGTGGCGGCCTGTTTCGTGATCGACCTGCCCGAGCTCGGCGGGGCCGACAAGATCCGCGCGCTCGGCGTGCCGGTGCGGACGCTGATCAGCTTCGAGGGGCATTGAGGCTTCAGACTTTTCCGGCGCCCGACGCCCTATTTGGAGCACTCGGCGAGATCCTTGTCCTCGATCGAAAAGACCTTGCCCGCCTCGATCGAAACGCCTCTGACCTTGCAGACGCGGCCATTTTGGAAGCCAACCTTCGCGTCATAGGAGCCCGCCGCCACGCCCATGATCTTCAGGCGCTCGTCATGATCGACGCTTTTATCCTTGTCGTTTAGGCATTGGTTCTCGCCGAAAGCCTCGGTTCCCGCCGGCGCCAATCGGAGCTCGGTCACGGTCGCCGAAGTCAGATTCCAAAAGCGCGTCGGCTTTTCCGCGCGAGCCGGGACAGCGAACACGGTGATGATCGCGGCGACAAGCAAGGCTCTCCGCATAAGTTTCCTTTCGGCTGATGGCGGCGCCCGCCATCTCGATCCTTTCTATGACCATGGCCGCGGGCGGGCAATCCACGAAAGCAGGAGTTGCGCGAAGGCGGGCGAACAACTAGAAGCGACCCTCACTTCATGTGGAGTTTTCATGCGCCCGTCCCATCGCTCCGCCGATGAATTGCGGCCCGTCACGCTCGAACGCAATGTGGCGCGCTACGCCGAAGGCTCCTGCCTGATCAAATTCGGCGGCACCCATGTGCTCTGCACGGCCTCCCTCGAGGACAAGCCGCCGCCATGGCTGCGCGGCCAGGGACGCGGCTGGGTCACCGCCGAATACGCCATGCTGCCGCGCGCGACGCACACCCGCACCAAGCGGGAGGCTGCCTCCGGCAAGCAATCCGGCCGGACGCAGGAGATCCAGCGGCTGATCGGCCGCAGCCTGCGCGCGGTCACCAATCTTCAAGCGCTCGGCGAGCGGCAGATCACGCTCGACTGCGACGTGCTGCAGGCCGATGGCGGCACAAGGACCGCCTCGATCACCGGCGCCTGGGTCGCCCTGCATGACTGCCTCAAATGGATGCACGGACGCTCGATCATCAAAGAACACCCCTTGCGCGATCACGTGGCGGCGATTTCCTGCGGCGTCTCCAATGGCGAAGCGGTGCTCGATCTCGACTACGCCGAGGATTCGGCGGCCGAGACCGACGCCAATTTCGTCATGACCGGCGCGGGCTCGCTGGTCGAGGTGCAGGCCACGGCGGAAGCCGCCGTCTTCACCGACGCCCAGCTTCTGGCCATGATGACCTTGGCGCGGATAGGAATCACCAAGCTCGTGGAGCTGCAAAAAAGCGCGGTCGCGTGACATGGCGCGCCGGCTTGAAGGCAAGCTCGTTCTCGCGACGCATAATCCAGGCAAGCTCGCCGAAATCCGCGAGCTTCTCTCGCATTTCGGCGTCGCCGGCGTCTCGGCGCTGGAGCTCGGTCTGCCTGAGCCCGAGGAGACCGGCGACAGTTTCGCCGCCAATGCCGAGCTAAAAGCGCGCGCCGCGGCGGCCGGCGCGAACCTGCCGGCGCTGGCCGACGATTCGGGCCTTTGCGTGGAGGCGCTCGACGGCGCGCCGGGAATTTACTCGGCGCGCTGGGCCGGCCCCTCGCGCGATTTCGCGGTGGCGCGCAGCAAGGTCCAGCACGCTCTGGAGGAGGCGGGAGCTTCCCCGCCGTTCAAGGCGCATTTCATCTGCCGCCTCTCCCTCGCCTTTCCCGACGGGGAGACGCGAGGCTTTGAAGGCAGGGTCGACGGTGAGCTCGTTTTCCCGCCGCGCGGTTCTCTCGTGTTCGGCTATGATCCGATATTCCTGCCCGAGAGCTTGACGCGGACATTCGGCGAAATGTCGCTGGAGGAAAAGCACTCGATCCCGCCCGACGGCTCACCGGGCTTGTCGCATCGCGCGCGCGCGTTCCAGGCCTTCGCCCGGGCTTGCCTCGATAATTCGTGACCCGCCATCTTGATTTCGGGTGCCGCGCACAATATTATATTGCGATGCAATAAGCTGGCGGGCGGCGCGAAGGAAAGCGGAACATGTCTGCGGTCTGGAACACGAAATTCGGTTCGCGGCGCGTGCGGCATGATCCGCCGACGCTCAAAGAGGCGATTATCGCGGCGCAAGGGCTGACCGATCAGCTGCTTCAGCAGGTGGAGATCGCCGCGGCGCTGATGGACTTGCCTGTCGACGACGTGCGCGCCGAAGTGATGAAATCGGCCCCCTCACGCAAGAGCGAGCATATCGTGACCTCGAATGGTCGCGAAAGGACCGTCCGCACGGTGGTTGTCGAGCGCAAGACCAGCCGTCGCGTCGCCGTCGGCGCTCGGATCGTCCGGCCGTAAGACTTTAGGCCACGCGCGTCTCGCCCCGGAGCGCGTTCCGATCGGGTGGACTCATCCAATCGATAAGAACTCGCTCCAGATCAATAAGTTGGAGCATGTTCCGAAAAAGTAGATCAACTTTTTCGGAACATGCTCTAGAGCGCGGACCGAGGAAATCGCCGTGGCCGCCATCTCCCTATCCGACAGTTCCCTGTCCGCTGAGCTCTTCGGCAAAACCTGCCTTATCACAGGCGCGACTTTCGGCATTGGCAAGGCGACCGCCTTGGGCCTCGCCCGGCGCGGCGCGCGTGTCGTGATCATTGGGCGCGACCCGGGCCGGACCGCCGAGACCGTCCGCTGGCTCCGCGAGCAATCCGACAATGACCAGATTGATTTTCTCATCGCGGATCTTTCCTCGCAAGCGGAGGTGAGGCGCGCCGCGGAGGAGTTCAAGCGCGCCCAGGATCGCCTCGACATTCTCATCAATAACGCCGGCGCGATCTTCACCAAGCGCGAGATAACCATCGACGGTTTTGAGCGGACCTGGGCGCTCAATCATCTCGCCTATGTCCTCCTCACGTTCGAACTCCTGGACCGCCTCAAGGCGAGCGCGCCGGCGCGGGTGATCAATGTCGCCTCGACAGCGCATGCGCGCGCCGCGCTCGATTTCGACGATCTCCAGAGCGCGCGGAACTATTCCGGCTTCGAGACCTATTGCCGCTCGAAACTTGCAAATATTTTATTCACCTATGCGCTCGCAAGGCGCCTCCAGGGCGCGGGCGTCGCCGTGAACTGCCTGCATCCTGGCGTCGTCGCCACCGGGATCGCACGCAACATGAATCCGCTGTTCAAGCTGGCCTTCGCCGCCATCAAGCCATGGCTGACCACACCTGAACAAGGGGCGGCGACCTCGATTTTCCTCGCCGCATCGCCCGAGGCGGCAGGCGTTGGCGGCCAATATTTTGTCAAATGCAAGCCGGCGCGCTCGTCGGCTGCGAGCTACGACCAAGCGCTTCAGGACCGGCTATGGGACATAAGCCTAGGGCAAATCGGCGCAACCTGGCCGCCGGCGTCGGGCTCCGCCGCGGGAGGCTAAGGACGCTACTCGGCGCCGGCAGAGGTTGAAATATAAAAACTTGCGATAGACTATTCTGAATTAGAACAAATCAAAAACATATAGCTTGCAGTCCCTCTTCGCGAGATTATGCTTCTGTCGTTCAGAACATGCGGAGCCTATAATGTGCGATCCCCTTAAGGAGAGAATTAGAATAAACAGAATATTGACTGAAGTCATCCGCACGAATTCGCAATGCTGCTTGATGAGTTTCGATGAGTTGACGCAGCTGTGCTTTCTCGCCCTGCAAGTCGATTATCATGGGGCTTGCCTGGACGAATGCCTGGAGGCCGCCGCGCGCGAATTCGTCGCCCGAAGGCTCGCGCCGCGTGACGGCGGCGCGGGGGCGACGGCCGGGCTTTCAACCGCCGCTTGATCCCCCTGGAGCGCGTTCTTATCGATTGGGTGGTCTATCCAATCGGAACGCGCTCTAGGCGTTGGACCTGATCGGCCCGTTCGCTTTCGGGCGCAGCCGCACCACCACGTCGACCCTGACGATCTCATATCCCTCGGGAGGTTCGATATCGCCGGCGAGTTTGACTTCATGCGCCGAAATATCGCAGACGTCGCCCGTGTCCTCGAAGAAGAAATGGCTGTGGTCGCTCGTATTCGTATCAAAGACCGTTTTGGCGCCTTCGATCGGGAGACTGCGAACCAAGCCGACTTGCGCGAAAAGATTGAGGACATTGTAGACAGTCGCGAGTGAGGCCGGGATGCGGGCGGCATGAGCTTCGACCGCGAGCGCATCCGCCGTCAAATGACGATCGCCCTTGCTGAAGAGAAGCCGCGCAAGGCCAAGGCGTTGCCGGGTCGCCCTGAGGCCATATTTCTCCAGCAGCGGACGGCCAGGCGGGACCGCCGCCTTCGGCGCCTCGGGCCGAAAATCTTCACTGAATTTGAACATAATGTCCCCGCCTTCGCTCGATCGCTGCAGGAGAGTAAAACAATTTTCGTGCCGGCCGCAAGAAACAATGCAATAATTAGAATAGCTCTAAAGTAAACTTAGGATGTGCGCCGCCGGATTGCCCGCGCTTATCCTGGCCTCTCCAATCTTTCGCGTTTCACGGATCATGCTATGAAACAATCGCCGCCGCCCCGTCCTGCGGCCTTGTTTCGCGCTGGAGTCGGTCATGCCCGCTAATTGGAAAGGCCTCGTCATTTTCGCCGGGGTCGCAATCGCGGCGCCTTCCACGCAGGCGGCGACCTATATGTTTCGCGTGAGCTGCGCGGACGAAACCTATGTCGCCCTTTGGGACGGGGGCTCTGCCGATCCCGGCTCGGACCATTTTCGCATCGCCACAGGAGATGCGAACCAAAATTGCTCGATTTACGACTATGACGCGAAAACCGACAAGAGGCTGCCTCGACGCTGGTGCAGCGATCCCGGCGCCTTGATCGAAATGTTTCCGCCGATTTTGGTTCTGTCCGGCGTGCTGCGCTGCCGATAGGCAGCGCCCTGCTCTCGACCTGCTAAACTGGCCGGTTCTCGTTCGGATTGCGAACCGGGCCCATGCGCTTCAGGCCTTCCTCATAGCTAATGACATCCCAATCGGCGTCGAACTCAAGCGCTTTTTCGATGATATAATCCATCTTGCCACCCGTATTGAGCTTCTTGATGTCATTCTTATCGATGAACAGCAATTCCAGGAACTCGTTATAGGCGGTCGCCTCGCCGATCGGCAGACAGTAGAAAGTCACATCTCCCATCGGGATGCGGTATTTGCAGAGCAGATCCTGGTTATTGGAATAGATAAAATACTTTCCGCCAGGTTTGAAAAACTCGCCAAGGACATCCATTGTCGTCTGGAGATATTCAAAGGACAGGAGGTAGCACATGAAGACTTCGAAAGCGGGCGCTCCCTCTCTCGCCGTCGAGAACACCTGCCAAATCGACAATTCCGGCGGGCGCTTTTCATCCGCCATGCTCGTCTGAAACTTCAAGGCGATCTCGCCGCGAAAACCGAAGCGGCCGGGGCTGATTTCCTCTTTTATAATTGGATGTGTCAGACGTCCCTCGGATTCAAGGCGCGCGAAGATTGTGTTCTCTATTTTGAGCGTCATGAGGGTTCCCGTCGTCATTGCGGACCCAGTCCGCCAATTTGTAAAAGGATTGGAGCAATTGCGCCCGTAGCGCGGAATCGACGACAACTTCATCAAGCGCGCCGCTCATGCACATCATCCAGGCGTCGCGTTCGGCGGGCCCGATCCGAAAATGCATATGCCGCATCCGCAACCGCGGGTGCCCACGCTCTTGCGAATAGAGCTTGGGGCCGCCGAGCCATTCGCCCAGGTAGCGTTTAAGCACCTGCCCGACCGCCGTCAAATCATCGGCATGCATCTCCCGGATCGTCTTGGCTTCCGGCAAAGCATCCATGCGTCTATAGAAGGCGTCGACCAGCGAATCGACTGCGGCTTGGCCGCCAATTCTGGCGTATGGCGTGGAAGCGTCTTGAGAAGAAGTCACTGTTTTTGAGTCATTTTCGCCAGGGGCCCCACGCGGCGAACGGGAGCCTCTGGATCTGTTCCGCTCAAACGAGGGCGGCTTCTTTCTGGGAGGCGAATTTCGCAAGGAACTCCGCGAGCGGAACATCGATACGTTCGACATTATATCGCTCAAGGAATTTCAGCTCGTTCTTGGTCGGCGTCTCCGGCAAGACCGCCCAATGCTTTTCGGAGGAGCGCTTCATGATCTGCCAAGCGAAAATCCGCTCAAGCTGAGTCATGAAGCGGCAGCCGAGGAAAAGAAAGCTGCGTCCCGCGCGCAAGGCCTGAACCTTTTCGGGGATCGGCGTCTGAATGTCGATCTCGGTCAAGACCTCGACAAAGTCGGAATCGGACACGAGGAAATTGCTTTCAGGCGCGACCGACCCCCAAGGCTGGTAAAGAACGGTCGCCCATCCTTCGGCCGTGGCGATCTCCGCATCCTTGTCGACCCGCGAGGCGTCCTTGTTGAAGTACCGGACCCAGGTCGCAAGATGCTCGGCCTGGCTGACGCCTTGCACACAGCCCCAGTTTTCCCGCGCCGCGAGCGCCTGCTGGGGCAGATTGTCATACCAAGCATGCACCACGAGAGGCAATTTTGGCCAAGACGCGATCCATTTATGAAGCTCGGTCGGCTCGACATGGGGCTTGAACGCCTCGGTCATGACCGCGCTGATGGTCTTGCGATGCTTGAAATTTTCAATGAATTGCGCCGCCGCCGAAAGATTCTTGCGGATCTTATGCGGCACGGACGCCTTGGCGGTCAGTTTTTCCACCAGCACATCCGGGCCGACCGGAAGCGGGCAATCCGCGCCGGCGAGCGACAGAACTCCCGGTCCCAGATAGGGAACCAAGAGGCCTGCGTCGAGCGCCGCATGAATCTGTTCGAGCGTTTGCGTATTCATCAAAATGCCTCGAATTTCGCGCCTTCCAAAGTCTTGAACTTGGCGAGGTCCTCGAAGGTCGTGTAAAACGCCGCGCGGCCGCCAGACAGAGGATGGATGGGCAGGTGTTCGGAAAGATAATTATGCCAGTCCTGCGGACCGATGCCTTCCGGCGCCTCGCCGCAGAATATGCATTCGCCTTTTGGATTATAGCGGACTTGAATGATGACTTCACCCGTGGCCATAGCGGAGGTTCCTTCTGGTTACGTCTAAGAAAACAGTTTGATCGCCTCAACCGGAAAGCGCGCCGAGCAATTCGACCGTTACATTTTCCGTGCCGTTGACGACGCATTGGCAGGCCAAGCGGGATTTAGACGACACGCCGACAATAGAATCCAGCTTTTCGCTTTCCGGGCGCCCCATTTTGGCCAGGCCTTTTTTTCCTTCAAGAACAAAAATGTGGCAGGATTCACATTTTGCGTCGCGATCGCACTTCACCTCAATGGGCTCGCCGGCCGCGAGAATGACGTCGAGCAGAGTCGCGCCTTCAGCCGCCTCTTGTGTCTTTCCTGAAGGCTTGATCGTGATGGTAGGCATTTAGAACTGATCCCTATTTGTTGGTTGAACGACAAAATTTAGGCCGCTCGGCGCGCTCTAAAGCGTGATTTCAGCGCCGGCGCCGATATTGATCGAGGCGTCCTTCATCGAACCCACGATGAAGGCGATCTGGTCCTCGGTCAGATGCGCATGGAACGGAAGGACGACGGCGCGGTCAGCGACCTTTTCCGTCACCAGAAAATCGCCCTTCCGATAGCCCAGATTGAAGTAATGCGGCTGGAGATGCAGCGGCATCGAATAGGCCGCCGCCTCGATCTCCTCTTTTTTCAGATCCTCGATGATTCCGTCGCGGCTCGACCGCGAAAAGCGCGTGCCCAAATGAACGATATACAAGAACCAATGCGCCTCGGTCACATCCGGCCCGATAAAGGGATCCTTGATCCCCTCGAAGGATTTGACGTAGTCGTAATACCAATATTCGGCCCGCTTGCGCCGCTCGAGAATCAATTCGAGTCGTTGCAGCTGCGCCAAGCCAAGCGCCGCGGAAATATTGCTCATACCGCCATTATAGGCAGGCGCGCCACCGACAACCACCGAGGCCCGTTCCTCGAGCCGGTGCGCCCGATGCCGGCGGATCGCCATGACAGTGTCGATATCATCGGTGACGACCATCCCACCCTGGCCGCAGATCAGCGGTCCAGGCTGGGAAAAATCGAAAATTGAGCAATCGCCGAAGGTCCCGACCAGAGTATTCTTATAGGTCGAGCCGATCGCCTCGCTCGAATCCTCGATCAAGATAAGATTGTTCCGATCGGCGACCTCGCGGAATTCCGTCCACGGCGCCGGATGCCCATTCACATTGCCGACGACGATCGCCTTTGTCTTGTCTGATATCTTCCGTTCAGCCTTTTCAGGGACGAGCGTCCCCGCCCAATAGTCGATGTCGGCGAAGATGGGAAACGCGCCGCGGAGCGAGATCGCATGGGTGATTTCCCGGAACGAATGCGACGAGGCGATCACCTCGTCGCCAGGCCCAATCCCATAGGCGTCGAGCGTTAGCATCAAGCCCATTGTCCCGCTCGACACCGCGATGGCGAATTTGCGGCCGAGATATCTCGCGAACGCCTCCTCGAAGGCCTCGACGGCGTCGCCCGACGTGACCTGAGAAGATTGTAGCACCTCCATCACCGCGTCCAATTCGGCCTGGGACATGTCCGGATCGGAGAGCGGAATCATGTTCGTGCTCATGGCGCGGCCTTATTTTGAACAACGATGATCCCGGTGGCGACCGCCGGATCTCTCGTCATCGTGACGCAATGATTCACCGCGCTGACGAGATAGAGGCTGTAGCGCGCGAACTCCTTGTAGGGCCGTTCGCCGTCGACGTCGCTTGGATCGCAGCGCGTGAACGACACGCCCGGAAAGCGTTGCTTGAAATCCTGCAACGCCGGCAAGGCCGCATCCGGCGCAGAGAGAAGCGCTTCGATCTGCGCCAGATTTTCTGTCGTAAGACCGCTCATGTCGCTACGCTCGTCAATCATTCAGTTTTCGGGCTTCGACCGTGCAGGGGATTTCGAGCCCCTCGGCGGCCGGCGGCAATTCAAGCTGCCAACCATTGGCGAGCGTGACGATGCCGCCCCACATTTCTGGCTTCTCCATGGACACGACCGGCTCCTCCAGGTCTTTCTTCGGCACATAGACCGAGAGAACGCCGGCGCCGTCCTTACGAAGCATGATCTTCATTTATGTCCTCACTGACCCCGCCAAGCACAGGGTGCTTTTGTCACGCGGCAATCGCCGCAGCCTCATTGACGATCCCGGGTAGAACGTCGAGGACCGTGTCGATCTCGGCCGCGGTGGTCTCACGCCCGAGTGAAAAACGGATGGACGATAAAGCGCCGCGTTCGTCAAGCCCCATCGCCAGAAGAACATGCGAAGGCTCCGTCCCAGCCGAGGTGCACGCCGCTCCGGCCGAGGCGCAGATGCCCGCGCGATCCAGCCGCTCCAGAAGGAGTTCGGCTTCGAGATCGCCGAAACGGATGTTTGTTGTATTGGCCACCCGCTCGGCCCCAGCGCCATTGACCGACGCGATCGGGATCCGCGCCAACACGCCGGACTCGAGCCGGTCGCGCAAGCCAGCGAGCTGGGCCCTCTGCTCCAGTTCTTTTTGCGCGAGCCCGGCCGCCGCGCCAAGCCCGATAATACCCGGGACATTCTCCGTGCCGCCGCGCCGGGCCCGCTCCTGATGGCCGAAGATCTGCGCCGGAAGCTTGACGCCCTTGCGGACGAAAAGCGCGCCGATTCCGGTCGGCGCATGAAGCTTGTGTCCGGACAAGGACAAAAGATCAATCTGAGACGCCTTGAGATTTAGCGCGAGCTTGCCGACCGCCTGCACGGCATCGGTGTGAAAGAGCGCCCCACGCTCGCGCGCCAGCCGCGCAACCGCTTCGAGGGGGAACACGACGCCGGTTTCATTATTGGCCCACATGATGGACACAAGCGCGGTGTCCGGCTCGATGCCGGCGGCGACCTTTTCGGGGTCCAATTGACCGCTGGAATCGACCGGAACATAGGAAACCCGCACGCCCCTGGTCGCGGCGAGATGGGCGAAAAGCTCCATGCAGGATGGATGCTCGACCGCGCTTGTCACGATGTGGCGCTTGGCCGGGTCAAGCGCGAGCGCGCCGAGAATCGCGAGATGGTTCGATTCGGTGGCGCAGCTGGTGAAGACGATCTCGGGCGGCGAACAGCCGAGCAGACCCGCGAGCTGCGCGCGCGCCGCCATGACTGCGCTTTTACTGCATTCGCCGGCTTGATGCTTGCTCGATGGATTGGTCGGACCACTCCGCATGCATGCCGCCATGGCCTCTATGGCTTCGGGAGCGACTGCGGTCGTCGCGTTATTATCAAGATAAATCATCGTGTTCCAGTCCGCACAAGGTCAAGGGGCGCGCATTGGCCGGGGATAGAGCGCCATCAGAACCGAGGGATTCTGAAGGCGGTTCTGACTTTTTGCTTTCAGAGTCCAGCGATGTCGCATTTTCTTGACGCAAACCAACGCCCGCGTCGTCGGAAAACGCCCTAGGCTGGGCGGCCTGTCGAAAAGGAAAGCAAGACTCATGCAGGATGGCGGTCGGCTATATTCGTCTCGAACCCAGGCCGTTCGCTAGGAATGCGCGCCGCCGGGGCTTTGTCGCGCGATAGCGCGCCGCCGAAACGAGCGAAAAATAAGCAAACTAATATTTTTCAACGCATTAATCTATTCTCCGCGCGCGGCGAGCACTTTAGCGGCTACACCGTCGCGCCGACGAAGCACGGCGCGCACCGCAAGCGACCCGGCTGGATAATCCTCACATCAAACGCGGGAAGACTATTTTTTGGGCGCTGGGGCGCGTCGCCAAGCCGAGCCGCGCTTCACTCCGAGCACAGCGCGGCGGCGGCCAGAATGCTACTCCGCCTCAGGGGCCAGTTCTTCTTCAAGACATCCCACGACGAGCCGCGTGCCGTCGAACTCCACCAGATAAAGCGGCTTTTTCGTTTCCTCGATCATGCCAATATTGACAACTTCGCCGGCGTCGCCGGTGCGAACCAGCAACACGTCCAGCGGCTGATCGGGATAGGAGCCGTCGTTGTAAAGATCCTCCACGGCCTGCACCCGTTGGCCCCATTGAAATCTCGGCGCATAGGCACCGCCCGGATCCATCATTCTTGATCTCCCTTGGCGGGCTTGGTCGCTTTTTTCTTGGCGTCGGCCTCGTCCTCATCGTCGACGGCCTCGAGCTCCTTTGATTTCATTCCCACCTTATTTCCGGTCAGAATGAATTCGACCCCGAAAATATAAAATTGCTGAAGGAATGTACCAATATTGCAGACATAGCCTTCTTCGCCTTTTTTGGCGAGAATATCGCCAACGTCTTTCCCGCAATATGTGCCATCGTTGCGAACCGTACGTTTGGTGCGAACCCGTTGGCCATAGGTGAACCGCGGCGGCTCATTGAGCTCGACGACATCACTATCACGGCTGATGTTGGTCATCTTCGCAACTCCTCACTCGTCGTTCCCAACCCGCATGCCTGTCGCAGCCAACGCTGTGGCCCGCGCCCGCCAGCGAGTGCAAAATCCAGCCCGCTTCAGCTGATCATCTTGATGACCGGGCCCGCATCCTTGGCCTCGGCTAGCTTTTCATCGCTCAACCTCTGCCGAACAAGCTCTCGAACAAGAGGATCCGCATCCTCCGCCATGTCCGACAAATGCGCCGCATCGAGCCGATTGGCGACTTCATAGCGCACCCGCCAATCCGGATCGCGCCGCAGGCTCGCAAGCTGATCATTCGAGAGCCGCCGCGCCACGTCGAGCCGCACGCTCGGATCCTTGTCTTGCGCCATGCGCATCAGCCAGGCCGCGTCGATGCGGGCGACGACGGTACGCCTGACCTCCGGCTCCGGGTCATGGATCATCATTGGCAGAGTCGAGGGAGATAAGCGCCGGGCGATCATGGTGCGGACATAATAGTCCGGATCGTTCATCATCGAGACGAGGCCCGCGTCGTCCAGCCGTGACGCGACCCTAATCCGAACCTCGCGATGTGGATCATTGCGCAGGCGTAGAAGATAGCTGTCGGGCAAGCGAGCCCCGGCCGCCCAGCGCACTGTTTCATCCGGATCGTTCAATAGCGCGGGCAAGCGAAACAGGTCGGCATGTTTGGCGGCTACGGCGCGCGCCTCGAAATATTCATCAGCCAGATGATCGTTGGCGAGCGTGGGGTTCCAATCGAAAAAGCGATCGATCCGCCGCGCGTAACGGTCCTTCACGCAGGCCATTTTCGGCTGGCACTTGCCTTCCGCCCGAAGGCCTTGATAGGCGCAGGCGCCGCAGTCGATTTCCTTGCCTTCAAAGTCCCGGGCCTCGTCGATTTCAGTCTTCATCGGCGCGCTCCATGCGTTGATGGACTTCGAGTAGCACGGTCGCGCCAATCTTGTCGCTCGCGTCGAGCTCGAGCAATTTATTGGCCGCCTCGACGCCCTCGTCGAGATTGCCGAGCCGCATCTGAAGATAGGCGTAGCCCTTCAGGACAAACAGGTAGAAACGCGGCATCATCTCGTCGTAGCTGCTGAAATTCGCGTCGCCGCTTTGCACCTGACGCCAATCTTCAGCAAGATTATTATGATGCGCCGCCTCAGTTAGACATATCCGCGCCACATCAAGACATTCGCTGAGCCGCCCCTTGTAAAAATAGAAGCGATAAAGGCCTATCAGCACTGCTGGATGCGCGGGCGCTAGAGCCTCCGCCTTGCGAAGATGATCCAAGGCCAAGGCGTCATGAGCGTAAAATATTGCGGCTTGGTTGAGATGCTCCGCGGCGTCATTCGGCAGGCCGGCCCCGAGTAAAGCCTCGACCTCTTGAATTGAAGCCGACGTCTCATCGCGGCCCGTCGTCAGATCCATGCGCGCCACGCTTTAATGCTCATGCGCATGCTCATGTTCGACGCTCGGCGCGCCATGGCTGCCGCATGTCGATACATTCTTCGGATCATGAAACTTGAAACCGGCCGAGGTCGGCGTTTCGACGAAATCCATCGTGACGCCCTGCAACAAAAGGCGACTTTGCGCCGGCAGAAAAAATTTCAAGCCGTTATATTCATGCACCGTTTCGCCGGCTACAGGCTGCGCCTCGACGCTAAACTCAGCCGAAAGGCCGGAGCAGCCGCCAGGAGCCACGGAGAGCCGCAGGCCGCTGCCCGGACCGCCATCGAACCGCAACATCCGACGAATGAATTTATCCGCCGCAGGCGTAAGGGTGACATTCAAATCTTGCATGTTCAGGCCGCCGGTTGGTAACGAGGATAATTATTGTCGACTACACAGGTTTCTTCAATCGGACAAATCATGGCGCATTGCGGATCGTCATGAAAGCCGATGCATTCCGTGCACTTGGCCGGATCGATCAAATAGATCCCGTCCCCAGCATAAATTGCTTCGTTAGGGCACTCAGGCTCGCAAGCCGAACAGTTTACACAAGAGGCCGCGATTTTCAACGCCATGTTAAGCCGCTCCGATCAAACGCGCTTGTTCTTGGCTGGGGCGCGCCAGGCGCGCCCCAGAATTTTTAGGCTAAATTATTCCGCGGCGACGGCCGCGACGTCCACGGCGACTTCGCCGGGGCGGATCTCCGCATCGCCCTTCTCGACATGGACGATCGAGCCGTCCTTGACGCCTTCAAGATAGCGCTTGAAGTAGGTGATCGCGGATTTCTCGATGAATTCATGAGCGAATTCATCAACAGCCTCGATGCCAGCCGCCAAAAGATCCTTCTTCGGACAGCCGCCGATCTTGGCGACAAACACCGCATGGCAGTCCTTGATGGCGCGGATGACCGTTTCGAGCGCGTCTTCCTCGCCATAACCGCCCTGGCAATAAAGATCGACGCGGCGATGGCCGATGAAATGCGCGCCCTTGCCAGTGCTCAGCTCATAGATCTGGAACTCCGCGGCATGGCCGAAGTGCTCGTTGATGCGGCCGCTTCCCTTGGTCGCAACCGCGACCAGGATCTTGATGTCGCTCTCGACGCCGGCGAGAATTTGCAGCTCGTTGGCTTTCGCGCCGGAGACCGCGAGACGCTCTTCCTCGACCTTGGCCTGATAGGCCTGCCGCGTGGCGAGGTCGTAATTGACGTCCATCTCCATGATCTTCTCAGTGGTGAATTCCGCGCTGCGGTCTTCGCCGAGAAGCCCGACCGCGTCGGCGCGGCACTGACGGCAATGGCGCATCATGTTCATCTCGCCTTCGCAGCTGTCCTGCAGCCGCTTGAGCTCTTGCGCCGTCGGGCCGCGCTGTCCGGTCAAGCCGAACACCGTGCCATGCTCGGCGGCCGAGATCAAAGGCATGATGTTGTGCAGGAACGCGCCGCGCGACTTGACGGCCTTGTTCACCTCGACGAGATGCTGGTCGTTGACGCCCGGGATCATGACCGAATTGATTTTCGAGAGAATCCCACGCGCGGTGAGCATTTCGAGACCCTGCATCTGGCGATCGGTCAAGATTTGCGCGGCGTCGCGGCCGGTGTAGCGTTTGTGCTTATAGAAGATCCACGGATAGATCTTCGCGCCGACCTCAGCGTCGACCATGTTCACGGTGATCGTGACATGGTCCACGTTGTATCTTGCGATCGTATCGACATGATCAGGCAGCGTCAGGCCGTTGGTGGACAAGCAGAGCTTGATATCCGGCGCGGTCTTGGCGATGAGATCGAAAGTCTTGAAGGTCTTTTCCGGATTGGCCAGCGGATCGCCGGGACCCGCGATGCCAAGAACCGTCATTTGCGGAATCGTGGAGGCGACGGCGAGAACCTTTTTCGCGGCCTGCTCGGGCGTCAGACGCTCGCTGACGACGCCGGGGCGGGATTCGTTGGCGCAATCATATTTACGATTGCAGTAATTGCACTGAATGTTGCAAGCCGGCGCCACAGCGACATGCATGCGGGCGTAATGGTGATGCGCCTCTTCGCTATAGCACGGGTGATTTTTGACCTTCTCCCAAATTTCCGGAGCTAGATCGTTCTGGCCGGCCTCGGTGCCGCAGCTCGCCTTCTTGCCGCCGTCGCTATTGGTTTCGCACCCCTTGTGCTCGGCCATTTTTTTCATGATTTCGTCGGCCGTTGCGCCCGCCTTGACGGCCGCCTCTGCGACCTCGCGTTCTGACAATTCCATGTTCGATCCTCGCTTTTGGCTTGGAACCTATTGGTACTCGAGGGGCGCGCCACGCCTCCCCCCTTTGCCGCCGATAAGCTCAATTACGATCCCGCTCGGCAAGATCGCCTGGCCGAAGGGGAGCAACTAGCGTGCCACAAATAGAATTAGTCTAAACGATTGAATTGAGGGGAGTTTTGTTTCATCCATCGAGTCCTTTGAGCCCGTCGCCTTTGTAACTAGTGGGATGCAGAGCCTGTTTGAAATATGACAACCCACCCTTCGGACTGCATTCGCATCAGGATCAGGCCTCAGCGGCGGGGCATAAGTGAGTCCGACATTCCATTCGATCAATTGTCAGGCCCACGACATTTGGGCGCAGGCGCGCATCACTTCGGTTGAAAGCGAGTTTGACGCAGGTCGGCGATCGCCTCCGACGGTGATCGCCTCCGAAGGATTTAAGGGTGAACCGAGGGAGTCATTGTCGCACAGACGACGCATGGACTGCACGGCGCCAAATTCACGCGGCGCGGCGCGAATTTGGCGGACACGCCGCGGAGAGCTAGGGGTGGACTGGAGCGCAATTAGATCCGACGGAAGGGCGGACCGATCCGAATGGCTCGTAGGTCAAAAAGTCGCGGCATGTCGGGATAGTAATGAGGGCGAGGTCGCTTTTTAGAACGGGTTGGAGCCGCGCCATAGGCGTCAGCTTCCATTCAAGACCCAATGGTCTTTGACCCAACGGCCGCGCCCGCGTCGGATGCGGGCCGGCGAAAGCCCCGCATGCAAGCATGTCGGCGGCAGTTCTTGGAGTTGCAGGTCTCGAAACTTCTTGGCTTGGATTTTTGACTGTAAACTTGGATTTTTGACTGTAAAGCGGATCGCGCGCGATCCGACGTGGTTTCAATCCGCGCGCCAAGCGGTGGCCCATCACCCGGCAAGCGCCTCGGCAATGGGCCTACAAATTGAGCTAAAGACGAGACCGGTAGATAATTTAGCCGTCGCAAAGATCCACGCCGCAAATCAGGCCGGCACGCAGGTCTGCGGCACCGGGCAAACCGTGTCGCATTGCGGATGATCAAAGTCATTTTCGCATTCGGTGCATTTTTTCGGGTCGATCACATAGGTCTCGTTCTTGAACGAAATCGCCGCATTGGGGCATTCGAATTCGCACGCGCCACAGACTGTGCATTGAGAGGCGATGATTTTATAGGCCATTTACCGATTCTCCTTACAACAAAGGGCCCGGGAGTTCGTGCATCCCGGAGCAATGACAAAAGGGTCGAGCATTCATCGTCTCCGCTTAAGTGGAGATTTGTGACGCTAGGAGATTTATGCCGCCGATGGCGACAGCTCCCAGAGCCGACGCAGTCGCCGCACGAGGAAGCAAAATCTGGACCAGCGCTCAATGGGTTGATTTTCCGTAAGTTTGGCACGCACGGGAGAAAGGCCAAATCCCATCGCCATGAGCGCGATGTCAGGCCTTCGACAAATTTAGCGGCGATAAGCGATTTTATGGCGCTTCGCGCAAGCGCCTCGACACCGCGACCCGTTCGGCTTCGCCGAGCGAATTTAAGCGCTTGAAACCCCTGGGCAAGCGCGACCACCGCCCGGGGCCTGAAGCGCCCGCAATTCAGAATCTCTTGATCTCAATGGCGTGCTTACGAAGCGCATAGCCGATTTGCCGCGGCGTGAGCCCCAACATTCGGGCGGCCTTGGCCTGGACCCAACCAGATTTTTCCATCGCCTCGAGCAATCGCGCGCGCTCCGATTCATCGCCGCCGGAGCGCTCGAACGAACTCGACGCGCGAAGTGGCCCCCCCCGCCGGCTCCAAATGCTCCGGATGGGACGGAGCGACCGCTGGACGCGCGAGCTGTGGCGGCGGCTCGCGATAGGCCTCGACCACGGCGGGCGGCGGCGGGGCGGAGAAAGGCCCAAGCCCGCCGATCGCCTTCGGCCAGGGATCGGTCGACGCCTTTCCTTTCCACAGCGTCGCCGAAAGACATTGATCCTGCCCGCAGGCGAAATCAGAGGCGACGATCGACGCCTCGGCGGCGAAAGTCGCAGTGCGCTGGACGCAATTCTCAAGTTCGCGAACATTGCCGGGGAAATAGCACGACTTCAGTACCTGCATCGCCTGCTTGCTGAAGACAAGATCGCGGCCGTTCTCTTCATTGAACTGTTCGAGAAAGCGGGCGGCCAACAAGGGAATGTCGCTGCTGCGCTCACGCAAGGGCGGAAGGAGCAAAGGCACGACGCTTATGCGGTAATAAAGATCGGCGCGGAACTCGCCATTGCGGACGGCCTCCTCCAAATTCCGGTTGGTCGCGGCGATGAGACGGACGTCCGCCTTCAAGGTCTTGGTCCCGCCGACGCGCTCGAACTCCCCGTTTTGAAGCACGCGCAATAGTTTGGCCTGGAACGAGGATGAAATTTCGCCAATTTCGTCAAGGAATAGAGTGCCTCCGTCCGCCAGCTCGAAACGGCCCTTGCGGGTCGCCACGGCGCCGGTGAAAGCGCCCTTCTCATGGCCGAATAATTCGGAATTCGAGAACGCTTTCGGCGAGCGCGGCGCAATTGACCTTGACGAAAGCGCGCGGCGCCCGCGGCGACATCTCGTGCAAGGCGCGCGCGAATAATTCCTTGCCGGTGCCCGATTCCCCGCGAAGCAGCATGGTGGCGTTGGAGCGCGCGACAATCGCGATTTTGTCGAGAACCGAACGGATAGCCGGACTTTCCCCAATGATCCCTGAGGCCTGGACCCCGCTCGTCGGCGTCGGCTGCAATTTCGTGATCTCTTTTTGCAGCCGGTGGCTCTCCTCGATCAGGCGGTCCCGGTCGCGGGCGACGACGCGATGCAATTTTACGGTCTGGCCGATCAGATTGGCGATCATCACCAGGAAGCGGACATCGGAATCAAAGCGGAAAACACTTTCCCCATCCCAAATCCGGTCCACGGTCAAAGTGCCGACAACGCGGTCGCCAGCCCGGATCGGCACGCCCATGAACGAAACCTTGACCCCGTCCGACGCCAGAGCGGCGACGTCGCTCGCATCGAAAAGGTCATGATCGGCGACATTATGGACAACAAGCGGCACGTCGGTCGCAACAATCTGGCCGATCGCCCGCTCGGGATAGCGCTGCGGCGCTTGCGACAGGCTGTCTTCGCTCCATCCCGCTCCAACCGCGACCTCCGGTCCGCCGTCATCGGCCAGAAGCACGATGGTTCCGTGCCGCATCTGGAGGAAAGACGACAATAGATTTAGGACATTGGCGAGGGTCGTTTCGAGCCGCGTCGGCGCGGTGAGTATTTTCGAGATTTCGTAGACGCCGATCAGCGCAATCTCGCTCAACTGGATGCGCTGAGACGGAGCTTGCGTCGTCGCGGCCAAAGCGTCTACGTCAACCATTGCGTGGCCTTTCCCCGAATCGGGACATCGCAGAAATGTCGAACTTCAGACAGGGCCGCCGCTCCGTATGTTTGCTGACAGCCACTTGTCTTGATTCCAACCCATCAGACTGTAATCCGGCCGACAAAACCTGTCGCTCTCAAATTTTGAGCAGAAATTTGCGCCGCTCTTGTGCATAGCGCCTTATTGCACAGCACAAATTTGCGGTTTCGTCGCAATTTGAGCCAGTTTTATTCTACGTGATCGATTTTGATCGGCCGTCATGGCGCGTTCATGACGGGAGGATCTCAAAACCGGGCCGCGCCAAAAGATTGCTGTCTTTTTCCGACACGCGCCCGTCGAGGAAAAAGGGTCATCTTGACGCCGTCACCAAACCCAAAAGAACAACGCCCAACTGCCTGCGCCGACCGAGGCGGCGCCGGCGACAAAAAAACTCGTCGCCAACCGGCGAAGCGTGGACCCGGACCATTGACCGGCGATCCGCCAGCCAAGCCAGATCGACCAAGCCGCTGAGGCGGCGAGCAAAGCGCCGCGCAGAAAGCCGACATAGCCGAGCGCCACGCCCTCGGCGCGCAACATCGTGACTGTCGTGGCGCTGAGCCCGAGGAAAACGCCGCAGGCGGCGATCGGAATCAGGCTTTGGGCGAGATGATGAAACCGCGCCGAGGGCCGCGGCCCGAGGCAGCGCGCCGCGGCCCAGAGACAGAGCGACGCAGCCGCCCCGATTGCCGCGGCCGTCGCCGCGATATAGGCGAGAAGCACGGCCCCGTCGAGAAAGGTCAGCCGATCATTGACCTCGGGATAATCGGTCAGGATCCACCATGGCGGCTGCAGCCGCAAGGGCCAGAGGACGCCCTTGTCGATCAGCCATTCCGCGAGCGCCTGCTTGATCGCGACGAACCAAGGGCTGACGCTCCAGTGAAACGCGCCGGCGGCGACGCCGAGCAGACCGAAGACGATGAGAAGGGTTTCGGCGGGTTTGGGCGCCGCTCCCGCGACATGAACAATCTCATGGTTGGGCGCGCGCGGCGCAAGGCTGATCGCGCCGCGAAAGCTGCTGCAACGGCCGCACATATGGCAATCGGAGCCGCCCCGCATGGTCCGAATTGGAACGAGCGGGGCGCAATTGATCGCTGTGGCGTGCGCCTGGCCGGAAAGACGCGATTGGGTCCAGGCGTCTTGATCGACGTTGAAATGCACCGGCGCCAGCTTCGCGAGAAGGCCGAAGACGCCGTTCACCGGACAGAGATAGCGACACCAGACCCTTTTGTTGCGGCCATAGAGATAGCCGACGACGATCGCGCCGGCGGTCGAGCCGCCCAGGATCAAAAGCGCCGGCTTTGGATATTGATAGACACTGATCATCTGGCCATAGATCGTGGTGCACACAAAGGCGACGAAAGGCCAGCCCTTCCAGGTGATCCAACGGGGGACGGCATAGCCTCGGCCGAACCGGCTCGCGGCCTCGGAGAGCGCGCCTTCCGGGCAGAACAGGCCGCACCAGGCGCGCCCGACCAGGACCATGCTGAGCAGGACGAAAGGCCACCACACCCCCCAAAAGGCGAATTGGGCGAAGAGCGTGAGATTGTCCCAGATATGGGCCATGCGTCCCGGCAAGGGCAGAAAGGCCGGCGTGGCGACCAGAACAATATAGGCTAGGACGATCGCCCATTGAACGCGCTGGACGAGGTTTTGGCGCCGGCGCAGCCATTCGCCGGCCAAGTAAAAGCGCAAGGCCAAATCCCACCCGCGCGGCGGGGCTTTGGCCGTTTGCTCGACCAAGTTTTGTTCGGCCAATTCGCCCTCAACCAAGTTCTTGTCGGGATCCGCAGCCAAAAAGGCCGTCATGGCGCCTCAATCTCCCATTTCCTTCAAAGAATTTGACCTATGCCCCCATAAGACGGCGGATATGTCGGATGTCTAGAACCTGTTCCGTCGCGCCGCCGCTCATGGATCAAACACGACAATGCAATTCGCGCTTCACTTCGCGACGAGCACGGCTTTAGGCGCATCCGGATGAAAATCGTCAAAAAAAGCGTATTCGCCGGGATCAAGCGTCCTAAATATGAGAATTGCCGTCGAGTCCGGAGCGACGACTTTTTCCTTGCGCAATTCATTGCTTTCGAATTCCGCCGGAGTCGTCCCGGTATTGCGCAATTCGAGTTTGAAGCGCCGGTTGGCCGGCACTTCAAGGCGCTGCGGCTCGACCTTGCCATCGTGAAATTCGATGGCGAACACAGGCTCGTCTTCGCCGCGCGGCGCAGTCGGCGCGACAATGAGGCCGAGCGCAATGAAGCAAATTGTCGGGTTTATGCGCAAGCCGCCGCCTTTCGCGCCGCTCAATAGGCGCCCTTCTTGCCGGCGCCGGCGTAGACGAAATCATAATCGACGCTGAAGGGCTCGAACCACGGCCCGACCCCGGTCTCCTTATCGACATGGCGGCCGAAATGAGCGTGCGGATTAGCGCTCGGCGGCTGAAATCGTCAAACGGAGCCGGTATTTGCCGGGGCCGAAAAGCTTGACGTTGTCGCCGTAATGCGGTCCGTCATTCGCCACCATAGGCATGAATGCGCCCTTCAGGATCTGATTGTCGTCGAGCTTGGTCAATTCATAGTCGACCGAGAGATAGGGAATCCAATCGCCCTGCGCAAACCCGTTTTTGTTGTCTTTGGCGGCCTTGATGTCGGATTCAAGATGCACATCCGAGTCCTTGGCCGGGCGCATCACGTCGGGCGGGTCCATCTCGATCGGCTGCAGATAGACCGCGCCAATCTCCAGCCCGTTTTTCTCCTGCGGCTTGCCGATCGGATATTCCTTGGCCCCGGCCGGACAGGCGATGAGGAAGGCGCCGGCCGCGCATAGCAAAGTAAAGCCAGATCGCATTATTCCCTCTCCGGGCGGCCATGGACGCGGCGCCGCTTCATTTGTAACAATCATAACGCCCTGCATTCAAGACTTCCAGCTCGTTATTTTGCAGCCCCGCATCAAATAGACGATCTATTTTGTAATGATTTCAATATAGCTAAATTTGAATCAATATAATCTAGAGCTGATCTGCATGATTTCGCCCTCTGCGCAAGCCCAGCGCTGCGCGCAGACGCGCCCGGTCCGCATCGGAGCCGGGCGTCGCGAAACGCAGCCAGCACGGCCGCGCGGCGAAGCGCCTGACCAAAATTCCCGCTTTCGCCAAAGTCACGAACAGCGTCTCGGCCTCTCCCCGAGCCGCCAGCCGAAACAGCGGGCCGCCGCCGACAAGGTCGAAGCCCACCGCCGCGAGGATCTCATCGCGCGCCGCCGCGTCCTTGGCGAGCTTTTGTCCGGTCGCCGCGAGCCAATCCGGATCGGCCAGAGCCTTCGCGCCGACCGCGATCGCCGCCCCCGAAACCGGCCAGCATCCGAGCGCCGCGCGCAGTTTCGCGGCGAGACCAGCCGGCGCGACGGCGAAGCCGAGGCGAAGCCCCGGCAGGCCGTAGGCCTTGCCGAAAGAGCGAAGCGCGACGACGCCCTCCGGCGGCATGGCGGGAATGACGCTGGCGGCGGGACCGAGAAAATCCATGAAGGCTTCATCGACGATCAAAAGGCCGCCGCGCGCGCCAAGGTCGCCAGCGAGCGCGCGCAGGTCTCGCGCCGCGACGAGCCGGCCATCGGGATTGTTGGGATTGACGACGATGGCGACATCCTTGTCGGCGAGATCGGCAAGTTCCTGGACGATGTCGACCTCGGCGCCGCCGGCGCGCCAGGCGATCGCGTGCTCGCTATAGGTGAAACCCAGAATTCCGACGCGCCGGGCCGGACGCAGATGCGGCAGCAAGCCGATGATGGCCTGGGTCCCCGGTGCGGCTATGGTTGCCGCGCCGGCGCCGGCGCGATAGAGCTTAGCCGCCGCAGTCTCCAGTCCGCGCAGGGCCGCCGGGTCCGGCAAGCGGGTCCATGCCTCAGCCGGCAGGTCCGCGACCGGATAGGGGTAGGGACTGACCCCCGTCGAAAGATCGAGCCAGGGCTCGGGCGCGAAAGGAAAAGCGCGCCGCGCCGCGGCAAGATCGCCGCCATGCCCCGCGCCGGCCAGGGTCCGCGCCTCGATTGCTGGATTTTGCTGCATGGATCTCAATGCGACTCTTCCGCTGGCGGCGCTCGCCGTGGCGATCGAAGCGGGGCTTGGCTATCCAACCGCCCTATTCGGGGCGATCGGCCATCCGGTCGCCTGGATCGGCGCCTTGATCGCGCGCGCCGACCGCGGCCTCAACCGAGAGGCCATGTCTTTCGCGACGCGGCGCGTTCTCGGCGCAGTCGCGCTCGGCCTTGTCCTGTCGATCGCGGGAGCCGGCGCCTATCTCGTCGCCCGCGCGCTCGCGGCGCTTGAATGGCCGCGTCCAATCTCCGTCCTGCTTACAGCGCTTATCGCGTCGAGCCTCATCGCGCAACGCAGCCTTCATGATCATGTCCGCGCCGTCGCCGAGGCGCTCGATCGCGAAGGGCTCGCTGCCGGCCGACATGCCGTCGCCGCGATCGTCGGCCGCGACGTCGAGGCGCTCGACGAAGCTGGGGTCGCCCGCGCCGCGATCGAGAGCCTCGCCGAAAGCTTCTCCGACGGAATCGTGGCGCCCGCCTTTTGGCTCGCGCTTCTCGGCCTTCCCGGCGGCCTCTGCTACAAGGCGCTCAATACGGCCGACAGCATGATCGGCCACCGCACCAAGCGTCATGAGGCGTTTGGCTTCGCAGCGGCGAAACTGGACGATTGCGCCAATTTTTTTCCCGCCCGGCTGTCCGCCCTCCTGATCGCGACGGCGGCGCTTTTCACCCCCGGCGCCTCGGCCGGCGCGTCGCTCAAGTCCGCGCTCCGCGATTCGGGCGGACATCCCTCGCCCAACGCCGGCTGGCCGGAAGCGGCTTTCGCCGGCGCGCTCGGCCTGCGCCTCGGCGGTCCGCGCCGCTACGACCAAATCTGGATCGAGGACGCCTGGATCGGCGCCGGCCGCGAGACGGCCTCGGCGGCCGACATCGGCCGCGCCCTCGCGCTGTATCGCCGCGCCTGCCTCGTCCATTGGATCGCCCTGGCGCTTGTCGCGCTTTTATTCATCGCGCGAGCCTAAGCAGATGGTCGAGATCCATATAAGCCTCGAGATGCGCCGCGACGGCGTCGAGCGCCTGCTCGAGTTCGTCGTCATAGGAGACGCCGGACCCCGTCGCGCCGAGCTTGACGAGCAAGGCGGCGCGCTGCGCCGGATCGGCGAAGAGCCCATGCACATAGCAGCCGCTCACTCGTCCGTTCGGGGAGATCGCGCCATCCTTGCGGCCGTCGTCGAATGACAGGAGCGGGCGGGCGCAATCCGGCCCAAAGCTTCGCCCGAGATGCATTTCATAGCCCGTGAACGGCGCGCCATTTTCAACTCCGGCGCCTTGCACCGGCCTGAGCAGCTTCTCGCCGATGAACTCGGTTTCGAGATCAAGCAGGCCGAGCCCCGCGGCCTCGCCCGGGGGACCTTCGAAGCCGTGCGGATCGCGGCAGATACGGCCAAGCATCTGATAGCCGCCGCAAAGGCCAAACACATGGCCGCCCCGCCGCGCATGGGCCGCGAGGTCGATGTCCCAGCCCTCCCGGCGGAAGGCGGCGAGATCCGCGATTGTCGTCTTGGAGCCGGGCAAGAGAATGAGCGCGGCCTCGACCGGCAAGGTCTGTCCGCTCGCGACCATGACCAGCCGCACCTCGGGCTCGAGCGCGAAAGGATCGAGATCATCGAAATTGGCGATTCCCGGCAGGACCGGCACGGCGATGGTGATTTGGCCGTCGCCTGGCTTCGGCAGCCTGCCGAGCGCCAGGAGTCCTCGGCGGGCAAGCGCGCCGCCGCCGGACAAAAAGGGATGAGCCCGAGCCCAGGCCAGCCGGTATGGCTCTCGATCAGCCGCATCCCCTCGGCGAAGAGCGAGGGATCGCCGCGAAACTTATTGACGAGGAACCCTTTGATCATGGCCGCGTCGGCCGGATCAAGCACCACCTTGGCGCCGACGATCTGGGCGATGACGCCGCCGCGATCAATATCGCCGAGCAGGATCACCGGAATGTCGGCGGCGCGGGCGAAACCCATGTTCGCAATGTCATTCTTGCGCAGATTGATTTCCGACGCGCTGCCGGCCCCTTCGACAATGACAATGTCGGCCTCGGCGCCAAGCCGCGCGAAACTGTCGAGCACGGCGGCGAGAAGCTTCGGCTTCCACTCCTGGTAATCCCGCGCGCTCGCCTGGCCGATGACGCGGCCTTGCGCCACCACTTGCGCGCCGCCGCCGCTATGCGGCTTCAAAAGCACGGGGTTCATGTCGATGGACGGCGCGACGCCACAGGCTTTCGCCTGCATCGCCTGGGCGCGGCCGATCTCGCCGCCGTCCGACGTGACCGCCGCGTTGTTCGACATATTCTGCGGCTTGAATGGCCGGACGGCGAGCCCGCGCTTGCGATAGGCCCGGCAGAGCCCGGCGACGATCAGCGATTTGCCGACGTCGGAGCCCGTTCCTTGCAGCATAACCGCCTTCGCCCGCCGCGCCATGGCCCTAGAACTCAATTCCTTCCTGCGCCTTCACCCCCGCCTTGAAATGATGCTTGACCAGCGTCATCTCGGTTACGAGATCGGCGGCCTCGATCAATTCCGGCTTGGCGTTGCGGCCGGTGACAACGATATGAAGCTCGGGCCGGCGGCTTCGGAGAGCCGTGACGACATCGCCGAGCGGCAGATAATCGTAGCGCAAGGCGATGTTCAATTCGTCGAGGACCAGCAGCCTTAACCGTGGATCGGCCATGAGCTCTCGCGCCTTCGCCCAGGCGGTTTGCGCGGCGCTGACGTCCCGCGCGCGGTCCTGGGTCTCCCAGGTGAAGCCTTCGCCCATCGTGTGCCAGGAGACGAGATCGGAGAACCTCGCCAGCGCCGCGCGCTCGCCGGTCTCCCAGCCGCCCTTGATGAATTGCACGACCCCACAAGGCCAGCCATGACCGAGCGCGCGCAGCAGGAGCCCAAAGGCCGCGGTGGACTTGCCCTTGCCGGAGCCCGTATGGACGATGAGAAGGCCCTTTTCGGAAATTGTCTTAGAGGCGACCTCGGCGTCCTGCGCGGCCTTGCGCTTCGCCATTTTTTCGCGATGGCGGAGGGAATCGGGGCTGTCTGGATCCATCGTCAAAATCATGGTCCTCCAGCGCTCGTCACCTTCGCCGGAGCGCAAACATTTCCCAAATCCCGTTCTCCCCACGCCAGCGCGATTTTAGAGGAAGTTACACTTCCCGCTTTAACTTAATAGGCGCAAGATCCGGACTGGGTTTGGATGGACTGCCGGTATGCTGATAAAATGCTACGATGAGATTATGATTGGGAGCGAAGCGTGCTGGTCATGCAACCGATAAACGACTTTTTCATTAGACGACATCTGCGATAGGCAAGATCAAGATGGCTCGACAGAGTAAATCCTACCTTACAGAGGCAAAGGCGAAGCCTTCCACTGGAAAGAAAATCGCGTCTGACTCCGCAAAGATGCTTCGCGATCCGAAGGCCGCAAAAAAGGAGAAGGAGCTAGCGGGCTCCGACCTTACACAATCCCGTAAGATCCGATTTAAGGGGAAGTGGACTTTAGCCTCAAAGAGGCCAGCGGATCTCAAAGAAACGTCCGAAATCATAAGCCGGATTTGTGAATGGGCCGGAGGCGAGGATCAGGCAAGAGCTTGGTACCGCAGCCAGCCGATTTCAGCCTTTGGCGATCAGACGGCAGAAGCCATGGTTAAAGCTGGCAAGGCCAGCTTGGTGCTTGATTATCTCGACGGAATCGCTGTTGGCGGCTTTGCTTGAGGTTTCGCGGCGTCGTCTATCGCGCGCATAATCCGAAATGGGCTTTCTCTCCTTTGTCCGGCGATGGGGCCAAGGAAACGGGCGGACGCTTTAATCCCAGGGGAAGAGCCGCTCTCTATACTTCATTAACCATCAAATGCATGTTCAAGGAAGCGACTCAAGGGCTTGGCCGCAAGTTCGACCCGCTGACAGTTTGTTCCTACGAAGTTGATTGCGAAGACATAGTGGACCTTCGATCAGACGCCGACAGAGGCTTGCACAAGATCGCACTGGACGATTTGAGCTGCGCCTGGGCGCGGTTGGCCCATGACGGCAAGCCTGTTCCTTCGTGGCGGCTCGCGGAGCGGCTCATCGCCTCCAGAAACGCAGGGATACTCGTGCCGAGTTTCGCTCCCGGCGCGACCCCCGATGACGTCAACCTCGTTCTCTGGGACTGGAGCGATAACCTGCCCCATCAGATTAAGGTCCATGATCCCGATAGACGATTGCCCAAGAACGCAAGCTCTTGGCCTTGAGCCAATCCCCCCCAATTGACACGTCCGCCAGTCCGTTTACTGTCCTGCCTTCGCAACGGTCCCTCGCTTCGAGGGGTAAAAGGGAATGCGGCGGCGCGGTTTCGCGCCGGAAGCCGCAGCTGCCCCCGCAACTGTCAGCGGCGAGCCGCGCGCGACAAGGCCACTGGGACTCCGGGCGACCGGGTTCTGGGAAGGCCGCGCAAGGCGATGACCCGCAAGCCAGGAAACCTGCCGTTCGAATCGAGCAAAGGGCCGGCGGGGTGCTCCGGCCTTTATCGATGCCGGCGGCCTGTCCGCTGGCGAAGGAGCCCGCATCCTCGCGGCGCTCCAACTGAAGCGCCCGGGTGAAACCAACGCCAAAGGACCGGGCGCCGCCATGGCACTATCCGCATGACCAGTTTCGCCAAGATTCCGGCGACCATCATCACCGGCTTCCTCGGCGCGGGGAAGACGACGCTGATCCGTCATCTTCTCGCCAACGCCGGCGGCCGCCGCCTCGCGCTGATCATCAATGAGTTCGGCGACATCGGCGTCGATCGCGACATCCTGCAAGCCTGCGGCGACGCCGCGTGCAACGAGGAGGAGAGCATCATCGAGCTCGCCAATGGCTGCATCTGCTGCACCGTCGCCGATGATTTCTTGCCTGCGATCGAACGGCTGCTGGCGCTCCCGGAGCGGCCCGAACATATCATCATCGAGACCTCCGGCCTCGCCTTGCCGAAACCTTTGGTCAAGGCCTTCGATTGGCCGTCCATCCGCTCAAGATTGACTGTCGACGGCGTCATCGCCGTGGTCGACGGCGCGGCCGCCGCCGATGGCCGCTTCGCCGACGATCCGGCCAAATTGGCGCGCCAGCGCGCGGCCGATCCGTCGATCGAGCATGATAATCCGCTCGAGGAAGTGTTCGAGGATCAATTGCTCTGCGCCGATCTCATCGTCTTGAACAAGACGGATCTCATCAGCGCGGCGGATCAGGCGCGGGTCGCTCGCCGACATAACCGCGCAAATCCCCCGCGCCATAAAGATCGTAGCAGCCCGAGAGGGGCGAATCGACGCCGCGATCCTGCTCGGGCTCCATGCGGCGGCCGAAGACGATCTCGCCGTCCGGCCCTCGCATCACGACGCCGAGCCCGATCACGATCACGATGATTTCGAAAGCCTCGTCGTCGACATGGACGCGATCGAGGACAGCGGCGCGTTGATGCGCCAACTTGGCGGAGATCGTCGAACGCCATGACGTGCTGCGAATCAAGGGCTTTCTCGAACTGCGCGGCAAGCCGATGCGGCTTCTCGTGCAAGGCGTCGGCGCAAGGATTCAGCAGAGTTTCGACCGGCCCTGGCTTCCGGATGAGCCACGGCGCGGGCGCCTCGTGATCATTGGCGAAAAGGGCCTCGACGCGGACTCGATCGCGCAAGCCCTCACGCGCGGAGCGCCTTAGGCTCATGCATCTCCTGCGCACGCAATCGCGAACGCTCGACGAGGCCGAAGCCGCCATCGACCTCGGCCAGACCCCGGCCGAGCTTGTCTTCTTGTCGTTTTCCGACAGCGATCTCGCGATCGTCGCGGCGGCGCATGGGCGCGCCGATCACGCCATGAGCTTGCGGCTCGCCAATATCGCGCAGCTCAAGCATCCCTATTCGGTCGATCTCTATGTCGAGAAACTCGCCGCGAAGGCCCGCTTCGTCCTTGTGCGCCTGCTCGGCGGACTCGATTATTGGCGTTATGGCGTCGAGGAGCTGGCGCGCGCCGCGCGGGAGCGAAATTTCGCGCTCGCGATCGTTCCCGGCGAGGCGATCGAAGGACCCCAGGCTCGACGCCGCCTCGACCGTGCCCGCCGCCGACCTGCGCCGCATCCTCGCGTCATTCCAGCATGGCGGGGCCGAAAGCATCGCCGCGCTGCTCGGCTGGATCGAAACCTATCCTCATGCTCCCGCGGCTATCCCCGAGGCGCCAGCGCTTCCGGCGGCGGGCCATTTCGAGGCGGGCCGCCGCGCGCGCGCCGACGCCAAGGGCCTCGCCTTCATCGTCTTCTATCGCGCCTTCCTCCTCGCCGAGGATGTCGCGCCGATTCATGCGCTCGCCGACGCCCTCGCCGCGCGCGGCGTCAATGTGACTTCGCTCTTCGCGACGAGCCTCAAGGACGCCCAGGCGATCGCCTATATTCACGCCGAAATCGCGCGCGGCGAACCCGACATCATCATCAACACGACAGGCTTCTCCGCCCGTCTCGACGATGATCGAAGCGTTTTGGACGCGGCCGATTGTCCGGTGCTGCAAGCGATCCTCGCCGGCGCGACCGAAGCGCAATGGCGGGCCGACCCACGCGGCCTTGGCGCGGCGGATCTCGCGATGAATATCGTCCTGCCGGAAATGGACGGACGTTTGATCGCCAACGCGATCGGCTTCAAGATGGAGGCGGAGCATCGCGCGGAACTCGAATTCACGCCCATCGTCCACGCGGCCTCGCCCTCCGGCGCCGACGCCGTCGCCGATCTCGCCAGCGCCTGGATAGGCTTACGGAAAACCCCGCGCGCCATGCGCAAGATCGCCTGCGTCCTATCGGATTATCCGAGCAAGGCCGGGCGCGGCGGCTATGCGGTCGGGCTCGATACGCCAAACAGCGTCGCCTCGATCGCCTCCCTCTTGCGCGAGGCCGGATATGACGTGGGGCCGCTTCCGCACCCGGATGATTTGATGCGCCGCCTCGAAGCGGCCGCCGCGACCGAGCGGCTGAGCCTCGCCGATTACACGCAAGCCCTTCGCGCCATGCCGCCCGCCTTCGTCCAGTCCGTCGCCGCGCAATGGGGCGCGCCGGAGGAGGATGAGCGGGCGCGCGCCGGCGCGTTTGAATTTTCGATTCTGCGCGCGGGGCGCTTGCTCATCGCCCTTCAACCCGATCGCGGCGGCGCGATCGACCGCAAGGCCGACTATCACAACGCCGCCCTCCCGCCGCGCCATTCCTATGTCGCCTTCTATGTCTTTCTGCGTCAAAGCGAGAAGATCGACGCGATGATCCATTGCGGGACGCATGGCACGCTCGAATGGCTGCCGGGAAAGGCGGTCGCGCTCGACTCGGAATGCGCGCCGCAAGCCGTCCTTGGCCCCTTGCCCGTCGTCTATCCGTTCATCGTCAATAATCCGGGCGAGGCGGCGCAGGCCAAGCGCCGCATCGGCGCACTGACGATCGGCCATATGACGCCGCCCCTGACCGAGGCCGGAACCCATGGCGCGGCGATCGAGATCGAGGCCTTGTTCGATGAATACGCGGCGGCGGAAGCGCTCGACCCGAAACGCGCGAAACTTCTGGCGAAAGCCATTCTCGAACGCGCCGAGGAAACCGGATTGGCGCAAGACTGCGGGCTCGAAAAAAGCGCCGATCCCATCGCCGCCCTCGGCCAGCTCGACGCCTGGCTTTGCGATTTGAAGGAAATGCGCATTCGCGATGGGCTGCACGTGTTTGGACAAGCCCCTTGCGCCTCCTTGCGCGACGCGACCGCAGCCAGCCTCCTGCAAGGCGTGGAGCGATCGACGCCCGACTCGCTCCGGCAGACGGCGGCGCTGATCTCGTCCTGCGGGCCGGCGGAAGGCGCGAGCCTGCTCGCGGCGCTCGACGGCCGCTTCGTCGCGCCGGGGCCTGGCGGCGCGCCCTCGCGCGGGCGCCTCGATGTGCTTCCCACCGGCCGCAATCTTTATGGCGTCGATCCGCGCGCGGTCCCAACCCGCACCGCCTGGGAGATCGGCCAGCGCGCGGCGCGCGAAGTCTTGAACCGCCACGCCCAGGATCATGGCGATTGGCCGAAGCGGATCATCCTCGACCTTTGGGCCAGCGCGACCATGCGCACCGGCGGCGATGATCTCGCGCAAGGCTTCGCGCTGCTCGGCGTAGCGCCGGTCTGGGACCACGCGTCCTCGCGGGTGAGCGGCTTCGAGATCATCTCTCCCGCCCGTCTCGAACATCCGCGCGTCGACGTGACCTTGCGAATCTCCGGCCTGTTCCGCGATGTCTTTCCGGGGCAGATCGCGCTGTTTGATCAGGCGGTGCGCGCGGTCGCCGCGCTCGACGAAGACGATGACGACAATCCTTTGGCGGCGGCGCGCAGACAAGCGCCGGGCGATCTCGCGCGCATTTTCGGCGCCGCGCCGCAGGCCTATGGGATCGGCCTCGCGCGCGCGATCGACGCCGAATCCTCGCCCACGCGCGACGATCTTGGACGGCTCTATCTCGCCGCAGCCTCGCATGCCTACGGCGGCCCGCGCGGCGAAGGCGTCGCGACGCGCGAATTCGCTGACCGCGTGGCGACCGCCGACGCGCTCGTTCATGTGCAAGACCAGGGCGAGCAAGACATTCTCGACGCCGACGCGCTCATCGATCACGAGGGCGGCTTCGCGGCGGCCGCGCGCCTGCTCGGCAATGACGCGGCCATCTATCATGTCGACGCGACGCGGCCCGACGCGATCCGTGCGCGGAGCTTGCGCGAGGAAATCGCCCGCGTCGTGCGGGCGCGGGCGAGCAATCCGCGCTGGATCGCCGGGCAAATGCGCCACGGCCATCGAGGCGGCGCCGAAATCGCGGAAACCATCGATCATCTATTCGCGCTCGCGGTCCTCACCGACGCGGTCGCGAGCCAGCATTTCGAGCTCATGTTCGAGGCGACCTGCGGCGCGCCGGCGGTGCGCGCCTTTCTGATCGAGGCCAATCCCCGGGCCGCGCGCGCCATTGTCGCGCGTTTCGACGAGGCTCTGCGGCGCGGCATTTGGGCGAGCCGGCGCAACTCCACGCTCGCCACGCTCGCGGAGATGAGGGAAGCGCTCGCATGATTGCCGCGGCTCACCTTCGCAAGGGCTGGTGTCCGGGCGCTCTGCGCCCGATGCCGGCGAAAGACGGACTTCTGCTACGCCTGCGGCTGAGCTGCGGCGTTCTTTCCAGCGACGCGGCGCGCCTTTTGGCGCGGGCCGGACGCGACCATGGCAATGGCTTGTTCGATCTTTCCTCGCGCGCTAATTTACAAATGCGCGGCGTCTCCGAACGCAACCTGCCGGAGCTGACGAGGCTCCTCGACGATCTCGGGCTCCTCGACCAGGACGCGGCGGCGGAGGCCATTCGCAATGTCCTGGCGAGCCCCCTCGCCGAGAGCGAGACGAGGCAAATTGCGACATCGCTCGAAGCGGCGCTGGTGCGCCAAACCGAGATTCATGCGCTGCCGGGCAAATTCGGTTTCCTTATTGACGACGGCGGCGCGCTTTCGCTTTCTCGCATCCCCGCCGATGTCAGATTTGACTATAGCGCCGCGCAAAACGCTTTCGCCGTCGCCATTGGCGGCGAGGCGGCGGACGCAACTTTTCTTGGCTATTGCGCGCCCAGCGAAATCGTCGACGCCGCCCTAAGGCTCGCGCGAGCCTTTCTGCGACTTGGCTCCTTCTTGGCCGAGCCGCCGCGCCGGATGCGCGAGCTCGTGCTGCGATGCGACGCCGGTTCGATCGCCGCCGCCGCTGGGTTTCGCCTGACGCCTCGGCCCAAGCGCGAGACGAGCGCCGAACCCTGTCCAATCGGGCTGACTGAGCTTGCGCCTGAAAAATTTTGCTTCGGGGTCGGCGCGCCTTTCGGCCGCCTTGACGCACGGATGCTCGAAACAATCTCCAGCGCCGCCGAAATTTTCGGACAAGGCGAAGTCCGGCTCACGCCTTGGCGGGCGGGCCTTTTGCCTTGCGTGGACGCCGCGCAAGAGGCAGCGTTGAAAGCGCATTTCGCGGCGGCGGCCTTCGTGACTGATCCGGCGGATCCAAGGCTCGCGGTCGCCGCCTGCGGGGGCGCGGCGGCCTGCGAAAGCGGCGCGACGCCGACGCATGAAGACGCTTTGGCCCTGGCCCCGATCGCGCGGCGCTTGCAGGACAAAGGCGTCGCGCTGCATATCTCGGGCTGCGCCAAAGGATGCGCGCGGCAAGCCCCGACTCCCTATACGCTTGTCGCGAACGCCGGGCGCTATGATCTCGTCTTGCAGGCGACGCCGCGCGATGCGAGCGCATTCCAAGGCCTGACTTTAGCGGAAGTCGCACGAAAGCGTGCTCCAAGCCATTGCGGAAAAATCGAAATCGGCGCGGGAGCTCGAACCATCATGACCGCGACGACCATGGGGCCAAAACGCTTCGACTATATCCGCGACGGGGCCGAGATCTATCGCCGGTCTTTCGCGACGATCCGCGCCGAAGCCGATCTCGCGCGCTTTTCGCCGGACGAAGAGCGCGTCGCGGTGCGAATCATTCACGCCTGCGGAATGGTCGAGATCGCCGCCGACCTCATCTTCTCGCCCGAGGCCGCGACACGCGCGCGGCGCGCGCTCAAGGCCGGCGCGCCCATCCTTTGCGATTCCAAAATGGTCGCGCAAGGCGTGACCCGCGCGCGCTTGCCAAAAGACAATGACGTGATCTGCGCGCTCGACGATCCCGCCGTCGCCGCGCTCGCGGAAAAAATCGGCAATACGCGCAGCGCCGCCGCGCTCGAGCTCTGGCGCGCCCGCCTCGACGGCGCGATCGTCGCCATAGGCAATGCGCCGACCGCCTTGTTTCATCTGCTCGACATGCTCGGCGATGTCTCCGCGCGGCCGGCTTGCATCATCGGCATGCCGGTCGGCTTCGTCGGCGCGGACGAATCGAAAGAGGCGTTGATCGCCTCAGCGCCGACGCCCTTCATCACGGTGAAGGGACGCAAGGGAGGCAGCGCCATGGCCGCCGCCGCCTTGAACGCGCTCGCGAGCGAAATCGAATGAGCGCCGCGCCGCAGGGAAAAGGACGTCTCTTCGGCGTCGGGCTCGGACCCGGCGATCCCGAGCTCGTGACGATCAAGGCGGCGAAAATCATCGCGGCCGCGCCGGTCGTCGCCTTTTTCGCCAAGAAAGGCGCGCCCGGAAAGGCCCGCGCCATCGTCGATCGCTGGCTTTGCGGTCAATGCCTTGAATTGCCGCTCCTTTATCCTTTGACGACCGAGATCCACTTCCAGAGTCCAGACTATGTCGCGGATTTGCGCGCCTTCTACGCGCAGGCGGCCCAGTCGATCGCGGCGCATCTCTGGGCGGGCCGCGACGTCGCTCTCGTCTGCGAGGGCGATCCGCTCTTCTACGGCTCGTTCATGCATATCTATATCCGGCTGAAGGATCGCTTCGAGATCGAGATCGTCCCCGGCGTCACCGGCATGTCCGGCTGCTGGAGCGCGGCGAAACTGCCGATGGCTTGGGGCGACGATATCGTGAGCGTTCTTCCCGGCACTTTGGCGGGCGCGCGCCTCGCCCGCCATTTGAGCTCGAGCGACGCCGCGATCATCATCAAGATCGGCGCGAATCTGGCGAAAGTCCGCGCGGCGATCGCCGAAGCCGGACGGCTTGAGGCCGCGATCTATGTCGAGCATGGCACGGCGGAAGCCGAACGGATCATGCCGCTCGCGGAGAAAAGCGACGATCAGGCGCCCTATTTTTCGCTTGTTCTCATTCCGGGCGAGGGGAGGCGGCCGTGAACCGCGCGCCGACCGCTTGCGCGGGAACCCTGCGGATCGTCGGGATTGGGCCCGGCCCCGAGGCCTGGGTGACGCCCGAAGCCGCGACCGTTCTCGCCTCCGCGACGGATCTCGTCGGCTATGCGCCCTATCTCGACCGGATTTCGCGCCAACCGGGGCAGGTGTTGCACGCCAGCGACAATCGCGTCGAACTAGAGCGCGCCCGCCATGCGCTCCAGCTTGCCGAAGGCGCCCGCCGGGTCGTCATCGTCTCCGGCGGCGATCCGGGCGTTTTCGCGATGGCCGCCGCTGTCTTCGAGGCGATCGAACAAGGCGAGCCCCTCTGGCGCGAGATGGATATTGCCATATGTCCTGGCGTTTCCGCGATGCAGGCGGCGGCGGCGCGCGTCGGCGCGCCTTTGGGCCAGGATTTTTGCGCCATCTCCCTGTCGGATAATCTTAAGCCCTGGTCCCTGCTGGAGCGGAGACTTGCGGCGGCGGCCGAGGGTGATTTCGTGATCGCGCTCTATAATCCCGCCTCGAAGGCGAGGCCGCACCAAATCCATGACGCCTTCGCGCTGCTGCGTCGGAGGAAGGCCGGCGAAACCCCCGTCATTTTCGCCCGCGCCGTTGGCCGCGCGGATGAAAATATCACCGTGACGACGCTTGCGGCGGCGGAGCCGGGCCTCGCCGACATGAGCACGCTCGTGATCATCGGCTCGAGCGAGACGCGGACGATCGAACGCGCCGGCGCCCGGCCTTTCGTCTATACGCCGCGCGGCGCCGGAGCCGCCTGATGCCGAAGGATGCAGGCGAAAGCTTCGGCTGGATCATGAAATGCGTCCGCGCAAGCGCCTTCCGGGCGCTCGACCATGACGACCGGCAGGCCGAGGCGCCGCGCCGCGAGGATCTTGGCGAAAGTGGCCGAGCCGCCGCTATTCTTGCTGACGATCACCTCGATCCCCTGCTCGCGCAGCAGGGCTTCCTCCGCCTCATACGCGAAAGGGCCGCGCCCAACGATCACGCGATGGCGCGGCAGCTCTGGCGGCGGATCGAGCGTGTCTATGGCGCGGATGAGGTAGAAATGCTGAGGCGCAACCGCGAAGGCCGCAAGCTGCAAGCGGCCGACCGTGAGAAAGACCCGCTTCGGCTCAGGCCCGAGCGCGGCGGCGGCCTCGGCCATATTGCTTGCGCGCGTCCAGCGATCGCTTGGCTCCGGCCGCCAGGGCGGGCGCGACAAGACGATCAGCGGAATGCGCGCGCGCTCGGCGGCGAGCCGGGCGTTGCGCGACATGCGCTCGGCGTAAGGATGCGTCGCGTCCACGAGAATGTCGACGCCATGCTGAGCAACATAGGCGGCGAGGCCGTCTGGCCCGCCAAAGCCGCCGACGCGATACGGAATAGGCGGCGCGACGGGCGCCTTGGTGCGGCCGGCGAAGGACAGCTCCGACCTTATGTCGCCGCGCTCGGCCAGCATCCCAGCGAGCTGGCTCGCCTCCGAGGAACCGCCGAGCACAAGAACGCGCATTCCTCCTCCAGCTCCGCTTCCGCCAGCCCCGGGCTTGCGCCGCCATGACCTCGACGCCGCCAGATGAAAAAAAATGGCTGACGCTGATCGGCATTGGCGAGGATGGCGTCGAGGGTCTTTCTCCTGCCGCGCGAAGGCTGCTCGCGCAAGCCCGTTTCGTCGTCGGCGGCGCGCGCCATCTCGCGCTGGCCGGAAAGCTCGACGCCGAAACCATGATCTGGCCTTCGCCGCTTGCCGACGCCTTGCCAAAAATCCTCGCGCGGCGCGGCGCGCCGGTCTGCGTCCTCGCGTCCGGCGACCCATTCTTCTACGGTGTCGGCGCGCTGATCAGCGCGCATGTGCCGGCGCAGGAAATCCGATGCCTGCCCGCGCCATCGGCCTTCAGCCTCGCCGCCGCGCGGCTCTGCTGGAGCCTGCAAGACTGCCGCCTCGTCTCGCTGCATGGGCGCGATTTCGAGCGCATAATCCCGGCGCTGCAGCCGCGGGCGCGCATCCTTTGCCTGTCCTGGGACGAGACCACGCCGCCGCGCCTCGCGGAGCTCCTTTGCGCGCGAGGCCTCGGGCGCTCGCGCCTGATCGTCATGGAGGCCATGGGCGGGCCGCGAGAGCGCCTGCATGAAACGACGGCCAAGGCTTTCGCCATGGACGAGATCGATCCGCTGAATCTTGTCGCGCTCGAAATATGCCCCAACTCAAGGTCCCGCGTCGCGCCAATCACAAGCGGCCTCGCCAATGACTGGTACGAGACCGATGGGCAGCTGACCAAACGCGAGGTCCGGGCGATCACTCTGTCCGCGCTCGCGCCGAGACGCGGCGAACTCCTCTGGGACGTCGGCGCGGGCTCCGGTTCGATCGCCATCGAATGGCTTCTCGCCGACCCGGCCAATCGCGCCATCGCGATCGAGGCGCGGGCGGAGCGCGCCGAGCGCATCCGGCGCAACGCCAAGGCGCTCGGGGCGCCGCAGATCGAAGATTATTCGCGCGGTGGCGCCCGGAGCCTTCGCCGGCTTGGCGCAGCCTCAGGCGATTTTCATCGGCGGCGGCGCCGGCGATCAAGGCCTGATCGACGCGGCCTTCGCCGCCCTGCCTTCCGGCGGCCGGCTTGTCGTAAACGCCGTCACTCTTGAAATCCGAGGCCGGGCTGATTGCGCGCTTCCAGGCGCAGGGTGGCGATCTCACCAAGATCGACATCGCGCGAGCCGATTCTCTCGGCGGCTTCCACGGTTGGCGGCCGGCGCGGCCGATCACGCAATGGGCGGTGACGAAACCATGATCGCCATCGGGCTCGGATGTCGGAAAGGTTGCGCCAGCACGGCGATCGTCAGTCTTGTCCGGCGCGCCTTGGCCGCCGCCCAATGCGACGACGCCCCAACGGCTTTGTTCACCCATGTCGAGAAAATAAACGAGGCGGGCCTCGCCGCCGCGGCGCGGGAGCTTCAGCTTCCTCTCATTTTCCTTGAGGCCGAGGCGTTGCGCCAAGCCTCGACGCGCGCAGCGACGCGCTCGGACAAAGTGATGCGTCTGTTTGGCCTCCCCTCCATCGCCGAAACCGCCGCGCTCGTCGGAGCCGGCCCCGCCTCCATCCTGCTTACGCCGCGCCTAAGCGAAGGCTGCGCGAGCTGCGCCATCGCCGGAAAGGGCCAGGCATGACCGTTCATTTCATCGGCGCCGGTCCGGGCGCGCCGGACCTCATCACCTTGCGCGGCCGCGATTTGATCGCGAGCTCGCCGGTCTGCCTTTTCGCCGGCTCCCTGGTTCCCCGCGCGTTGCTGGAGCATTGCCCGAAAGGCGCCCGCATCATCGACACGGCCGCGATGAGCCTCGATGAGATCAGCGCCGCGTTCGAACAGGCGCATCGCGCCGGAGAGGATGTGGCGCGGCTCCATTCCGGCGATCTTTCGATCTGGAGCGCCTTGGGCGAACAAATCCGCCGTCTCGATCGCCTCGGCATCCCCTATACAATCACGCCAGGGGTCCCGGCCTTCGCGGCGGCGGCGGCGGCCTTGGGCTGCGAGCTGACCTTGCCGGAAGTCGCGCAATCGCTCGTGCTGACCCGGACGCCGGGCCGCGCCTCATCCATGCCCGAGCAGGAGACGCTCGAAGGTTTCGCGCGGACAAAGGCGACGCTCGCGATCCATCTCTCCATCCACGCAATCGATCTGGCGATCGCCGATTTGACGCCGCATTACGGCGCCGATTGCCCGGTCGCGATCGTGTTTCGCGCCTCCTGGCCCGACCAGAGGATCCTTCGCGGGACGCTCGCGACCATCGCCGAAAAGCTCAAGGAATCGCCAATGGAGCGAACCGCGCTGATCCTCGTGGGCCGCGCGCTCGATGCGCCGGATTTCCGCGACAGCGCCCTCTACGCCGCCGACTATCAGCGCCGGTTTCGCGGGCGAGAGATCTGAGCTAAAACGGCTTCGGCGCGCCAGTGGGCAAGGACACGGCGAAACCTTGGTTGATGGCGGAAAACATCTGGTAAAAGCCGGACAACACGACCAGTTCAACAAAGCCCTCCACGCCGAAGCGTTGAATGCCCTGGTCTTGAAGAGCTTGCGGAATCTCGGTCCAGGACAGCGTAAATTCCAAGATCTTGGCGACGAGGTCGAAGGGCGCTGGAAACGCTCCGTCCAGCACGCCGTCCCTCCGCAAGGCGTCGATCGCCGACAAAGGGACGCCGGCCGCTTCGGCATGGGCGATGTGGTCCGCCCATTCAAAACCCGCCCCCGTGCGTCGGGCGACGGACAGGACCACGAATTGATAGACGTCACGCGGAAGACTGCCTTGGAATTTCAAGTAAAAGCCCAAGTCCTCCACGCGCCGGCAAAGTTGCGGATGGTTCATGAGCGCGGTGTAGGGGCCGCCAAAACCAGCGCCTTGCGCCGCGCGTCGCTCAAACATTTCGTTGTAGAGTTCAAGATCCGCCGGAGAAAGTTTTGCAGGATCGAACGGCAATTGCGCCATGAGGGCCTCCATGTCACTCGTGCTAGGCCTTAGCAACCATTTGGCGAAAGGATCTTATCGCGCGCCGCCGAGATGCGGCTTGGCGCGCGCGAGCCGACCAAGCGTTGCTAGAACTCCGCAGCCATTGGCGAAGCGGCAGCGCCGGGCTCCCGCCGAAATGAACGCCATCCGGCACATCCGAAATGACGCCGGATTGAGCCGAGATCCAAGCACCCGCGCCGATCCGCAACCGCCCGGCCAAGCCTGCCTGGGGGCCGACCGAGACGAAATCTCCGAGCCGGGTCGAGGCGCCTATGCCGGCTTGCGCAGAGATGATGCAATAGCGCCCGATCGTCACGTCGTGAGCGATCTGCGCAAGATTGCCGACATAGGCGCCCTCGCCTATGACCGTGTCGCCCATCCCGCCGCGATCAATCGATGAATTGGCGCCGATCTCGACATCGTCTTGGATGATGACGCGGCCAATCTGCGGCGTCTTCTCGGTCGCGCTTCGGCGCGATCGTGGGCCATGATCCACAAGACCGAAGCCGGCCTGACCGATCCGCGCGCCGGCGTGAAGAATGACGCGATTGCCGATCAGCGCATGGACGATCGCAACTTGGGCGCCGATCGAACAATCGCGGCCAATTCGGACTCCAGGGCCAATGACGCTGTTTGCGCCAATGATCGAGCCCGACCCGATTTCGGCGCGCGGCCCAATCACGACGCCGGGATCGACAATCACGCCCGGCTCGAGACGCGCTTCGGGATGAACCGAGGCGCCCGGATTGACGCCCGCCGCCGCGAACAAGGACTCCGGCCGAGCCGCCGCAGGAACGATCCGAGCCAAGGCGCGCGCAAATGCGCGCTCCGGGTCCTCCGTCACCAGCGCCACAGCGCCTTCGGGAACCCGGCCTGCGTCGCGCGGCGTGACGAAACAGGCGGTGGCCCGCGTGGTCGCGAGAAGCTCGGCGTCTTTTGGATGAGCGACGAAAGCGAGTTCGCCGGGCTCCGCTTCATCGAGGGGCGCGCCGCCGGTAATGAGCGGCGACAGGTCGGCGCCTTCGGCGACCCTCGCGCCTGCGCAGGCGACGATCTCGGCCAGCGAAGGCGGCCGCTCGCGCGAGAAGAACGCCGGATTTGTCATGCGGACCTGGAAGGACGGACCGAGGCTTAACCTGTTTGGACGCGATGTCGGCGGCGCGCGTGCTGACGCGCCGCGGCGGATCACATGTGACCGTCAGAAAGTCGTGCCGCCGGTAAAGCGGAAAAACTGGGTCTGATCATAGGGGCTCTTTGTAAGAGCCTTGGCGAAATCGAAGCGGATCGGGCCCATCGGCGACGCCCAGATGATCGAGGCGCCGACCGAACTGCGGATCAGCCCTTCATTGGCGCCGACCGTGATGCACTTGCCCTGCGTATAGTAAGGCGCGACATTGTTCAGGTTCTGCGGCAAATAGCAGGCGGCGGTCCATGTGTTCGACGGAGCCGCGGAGTTGATAAAGTTCGTCGCGCCATTATAGCCGAACAAAGTTCCGGCGTCCGCGAAGATCGCACCCTTCAAGCCGAGGTCCCTTGGGAGGCCAAAGATCGGGAACTGCACTTCCAAGCTCGCGCCGGCGTATTTGGTGCCGCCGAGCGGGTTGCCCGAACTATTGCCGCTGATCCACACGTTGGATATGTCGCGCGGGCCGATGCCGTTTGGCGCGAAGCCGCGCACCAGACTCGGACCCATGTTGAAATTATCGACGATGCGCAGATCGCTTCCGCCCCAGCTTTGAATATCGCCGGCTTGCAGATGCACGAGTCCGACGAACTGGTCATAGATCTCGTGATAATAGCGCAAATCGCCTGTGCTCCGCACGAAGCGCGAAGCGCCGCCGGCGCCGGCCACGTCCTGCCGCAATTCGGCGTAAAACCCGCCCGTGGGAGACCGGTTGTTGTCGAGCGTATTATACGACAGCGTGTAGCCGACCATGGAAGTGAGAAAATTGCCCTGGGCCTGCTTCAGCGCTAGCGACGCCTCACCGTTCGTCAAGCAATTGTTCCAATAATTGACGGTCGTGCCGTTATAGCCCGGCGTCGTTCCCCAAATCGGGTATTCGCAATCGTTATAGGGATGGGTCGAATCATTGGGGATCGTGATATCGGTGTTATAGATCGAATAGCGCGGCGAGAAGGTCAGCTCTTCCGTCACGGGCAGGCCCAGGCGCAGCGTGCCTCCGGTCACGAAATTGCTATAGTAGGAATATTGCGACACGTCGGATTTCTTGGCGTAGACATCGAAGCCCGCCGCCATGCGGTTGCCGAGAAAATAGGGCTCGGTGAAATTGAACTCGACCCCGCGGGCATGTTGCCCTTCGGACACGGCGAGCTTCACATATTGGCCGCGACCCATGAAATTCGTTTCGGTCACGGAGACCTCGGCGATGAAACCGTCAGAGGTCGAATAGCCGCCCGACAGCGATAGCGCGCCAGTCGCTTGATCCTCGACATCTACGACAATGATCACCCGGTCTGGCGCGGAGCCCGGCTCATTGGAGATCTTCACCTTCTTGAAATAGCCAAGATTGTTGAGCCGCCGTTCGGCCCGTTCAACAAGGACGCGATTATAGGCGTCACCTTCGCCGATCTCGAACTCGCGCCGAATGACATAGTCGCGTGTCCGGGTGTTTCCCCGCACGACAATGCGCTCGATATAGACGCGAGGACCTTCGTCGATGACGAAAGCGATGGTGACGGTGCGAGTCGCAGGATCGCGGTCGCCGCGCGGATGCACCTGAGAAAACGCGTAGCCGCGCCTCGCGATCTCGCTTCGTCAGGGCGTCCACCGTCTTTTCGACCATATCGCCATTATAGACCTGCCCCGCCGACAAGCGCACAAGCGGAAGCAATGACGGTCCATCGACATCGGGCAAATGCGAGTCCACCACGACGGAGGCGACCTGATATTGCGCGCCTTCCTCGACGGTGATGGTGATGATATAGCCGCCCTGCGCCGGATCATATTGGGCGTCGGAGCCGACGACATGGAAATCGGCGTAGCCGTTCTTGAGATAGAACCGGCGGATCAGTTCGAGATCCGAGGCGATCTTGTCGGGATCATAGACATCCGACGTCTTAATGAACGACATAAAGTTCATTTCCGTCGTCTGCATGAGATCGCGCAGCTTGCCCGAGGAATAAGCCACGTTGCCGACGAAATTGATCGCCTTGATGCCGGTCTTTTCGCCCTCATCGATAGCGAACACGACATCCAGCCGACCGTTGGGCAGATCGACCGTGCGGGCCGTGACCGCCGCGGCGGCGTGCCCGGAGCGGCGGTAAATATCCTTGATCCGCTCGATATCGGCGTCAACCGTGGGCCGACTGTAGGGGCCGCGTGATTTCGACTGGATCTCGGCGGTAAGAGTTTCGGTCTTGACCTTGCTGTTGCCCTCGAAGGCGACGCGATTGATGATGTTGTTTTCAGTCACCGTGACGATGACCCGGTTACCTTCGCGACGCACCCGCACGTCGGAAAAGAGGCCGGTGGCGTAAAGGTCCTTCACGCCCTTATTGACCGCAGCCTGATCGGAGCCCGTGAAATAATTCGCAATCGTCTCGCTGTCGACGCGCTTGTTGCCTTGCACGGACACGTTTTCAGCGGCGGCTCCAGAAACAACCGCAAGCAAGCACGCGATGGAAAGCGCGATCACGGCGAACCGGCTCAAAAGGCTACGCATGAACTGCATTGTGAAACCGGTCTCCGCGTAGCCCCGGCGTCGGCTATGTATTTCCGGCGCCAAAGAGTTGATCCACCTGGCTTTAGTCCGGAGCGAAAGAAATGCGCTCGGACGCCCTGAGCTCAGCTTCTACAGAGTTTGCCGCGGCATGCAAATCAAGATTCGTTTTCACTCAATGTTTTCGGATCATTGTGGCGAGTAAGACACGCTTTGCGGTGAGCGAAACGTTAACAGTCGCGGTTAACGCTTCGCTAACCCGCGCCACTATTTATCCCCAATGCAGAAATTGTCGGGTCAGGCGCACAATGTCATTATAGGTCGCAAAGATCATCAAACTCGCCACCAGCGTCAGGCCGAGCTTGAACCCGAACTCCTGCGCCTTCTCATGCATGGCCTTTCCTTGCACCGCTTCGACGGCGTAGTAGAACAGATGACCGCCGTCGAGCAGCGGGATTGGAAGCAGATTGAGAATCCCAACTGAAATCGACAGAATTGCGGCGAGATTCAACAAAGCTGCAAAGCCGATCTTGGCCATTTCGCCCGAGACCTCGGCGATCCGGATCGGGCCGGATAATTGATCGGTCAATTCCTTTCCCATCACCAAGCCGCCGACATAGGAGCCGGTTCGCGCGACGACATACCAAGTCTCGGAGGCCGCGCGCTTGACGGATTCCGCCAAACCGAAGCGCTGCGTGCGCCAATTTTCCGGCTTGGCGCCAGCCTCCACCCCAAGGACTCCGACGCGCGTCGTGCCAAAGGGCGTCTTGATCTCCCGCCAGCGCGGCGTGGCGACAAGCTCGATCGTCTCGCCCTGCCGCCGGACATCAAAAGTGAGGGCCGTATCGCTCGATGTTTGGACGATCCGCTGCATCTCCTCGAAACTATCGATCCTGGCATGATCGATCGCGACGATCAGGTCGCCAGGCTGAAAGCCCGCGTCCTGCGCCGCGCTTCCGGCGGCGACATTATCGACCACGGGCGACAGGACGGAGCGGCCATTGAAATAAAAAACGCCGGTGAAAATAACGATCGCCAGCACGAAATTGGCGATTGGACCGGCGGCCACGATCGCGGCGCGCTTCCACACTTTTTGCGCGAAGAAACTCACCGCCTGCTCATGCGCCGGCATGGCCGCCGCCGCCTCCTGGTCAGTTATCGAGGCGCCATTCGCGTCGCCATGAAATTTGACATAGCCGCCGAGAGGAAGCAGCGCGAGGCGCCAGCGCGTTCCGTAACGATCCGCAAAGCCGAAAATTTCGGGTCCAAAGCCAAGGGAGAAGGCGTCGACCTTGACGCCGCACCAGCGGCCGACAAGAAAATGTCCCAATTCATGAAAGAAAACGACGAGGCTCAAGACGAAGATAAAAGGGACTATATATTCGCCGACCGACCAGATATGCGCTATAATTGACATTGGAGCTCCTAGGGCATGACCGTCGAAAAATAGCGGATCTTCGGATCATGCATCGAATGAACGCGACAAACGGTATTTCCTAGCCCGGTTTTCAGGTCCCGCGCGCCCCGATCGAGACTGTTCGGGGCGACGCCTCGGCGACGGAGCGATGGCTCATAAATGACGCCAAACGACCAAAATCAAAACCGCACCGTAAATTCACGCCGCAATAAAACATGAATATTAAGCTGCGCCGCGCCGTCCGGTAAAGCATCGCGGCGGCGAAGCGTCGTAACTCGGGACCCAACGGCGATGCAAGCGCCGCCATTGCCCCAAGTCCTTGCCGCGGATGGCCTAATCGACCAACTCCACGGCTTGCCGCAGGTGCAAAATCAATGCATCGCGGCGCGCAATGCGCCTTGGCGCGGCAAAACGCCGCGAGCGCGTTCCCGCGCGGCCTCGTCCATGGCGAGAGCGTCCGCAACCAACTCCGGCTCATGCGCCAAGCCATCGGCCAAGGCCGCATTGCAAACCTTTTCGACGATGCTGGCGATCTCATGAAAGGAAATGCGCCAATTCAAGAACGCCTCGACCGCGATTTCATTGGCCGCATTTAAGACAGTGGGGAGGCCATGACCCATGCGCAAGGCGTCCAAGGCGACGCGCAAGGCCGGAAAACGCGCGAAATCCGGCCGCTCGAAGGTCAATTGGCCGACCGCCGCCAAATCGAGACGCCGCGCCGCCGTTGTGATCCGATCTGGATAGGACAGGCAGTGGGCGATCGGCACCTTCATGTCTGGGGCGGCGAGCCCAGCTGTGACCGAGCCGTCGGTGAAGGCGACAAGACCATGAACGATTGACTGGGCGTGGACCAGAACGTCGAGGCGCGCGGCCTCGATGGCGAAAAGATAATGCGCCTCGATCAGCTCGAGGCCTTTGTTCATGAGCCCGGCGGAATCGACCGTGACTTTTGGCCCCATCGACCAGTTTGGATGGGCGAGCGCCTGCTCCGGCGTCGCCGCGGCGATGGCTTCGCTGGTCCAGGTCCGGAACGGACCGCCCGAAGCGGTCAAGGTGATCATCTTGATCGTCGCAAGATCGGCGTCGCCCATGGCCTGAAAGATCGCATTATGCTCGCTATCCACGGGCAGCAGCCTGGTTCCCATAGCCGCAGCCTGACGCATGAAGGCCGCGCCGGCGCAAACGAGGCATTCCTTGTTGGCGAGCGCGATCGTTTGGCCCGCCGAAAGCGCGGCGAATGTCGGCGCGACACCGGCCGCGCCCGCGATCGCTCCGATGACGATATCGGCCGGATGCAACGCCGCCTCGATGACAGCGTCGGCGCCGGCCGCCGGCTTCGATCGCCGTGCCGGCCAACGCCTCCTTCAGCTCAAAATAGCCGGACGGGTCGGCGAGCGCGGCGAACTTCGCCCCGAGTTCGCGAGCGACCCGCGCCAAGCCCCGCGCATCCCGACCGCCGGCGACGGCTTCGACCCGAAAGGCGCCTTTAGCGCCCAAAATTATATCCGCGGTTGATTTCCCGATCGACCCGGTCGCGCCGAGAAATCACGACACTGCGCGAATTCTGTTCGGCCGCCCGCGCGCGCGGCAATTCGATGACTTTCTCCATGCCGCTTCCACCGCTCTTCTTCTAGATGTTCCAAAGGTTTCTAGAGGGCGCAAAAATTCGCCGCCAAACCCGCGACCAACCGCGATCCGCTCATGGTTCGAAGGCGTCGCCGCCTCTAAACCGAATCGCCGCCGACCCCGAAGGAATGCGCCAATGGCTTGAAACTGGCTGGTTCTTTAACTCCCCCTACCGAAGCTCTCCAATCGCCGCGCGCTTTAGCGTGATTGAAGACAATTGACAAACATTCACCATGCCCGGCATGACGGATCATTGGAAGCCGCGCGAGCCAAATCCGTATTCGGCGAAAGCCGGTCCAGCTTTTCGATCATGATAAGCATAATTCTTGCCGCGAACCGCCCTTGGCGCATGGACGCCTCGCGTCAACCCTGCGTTTCAATAAAGGCCTTTAGATCGGCCATCGACTTGAAGTGGAAGACGCCCCGATCGGATTGGGCGTCGATCGACCCATCGGCATACATCACGTAAAAAGTGCCGTCGGCCTCATAACGTCCGACTATGGCGAGGCCTTCCTCCAAAGGCGCCGGCGACGCCGCCTCGCCTCCCCCGGACTGCGCATCGGGCGCGACTTGCCCGCGCGGCGCTTCGTCCGTGGCGACGAATGGAGCCGGATAGATTTGCGCTTGGGCTCGCGCGCCGGCGGCGAGAGGAGCCGCCTTGGCGTCGGCCCGCCGTGCGACGTCGATCGAAGCGTCGGAGCCAACGACAGAGGACATTCGCGTGTCGCGGCCTCCAGCCGGACGCGGCTCCGCTCCGATTTCATACACGGGCGCAGGCGCCGGTTGGGCTTTGCCTCCGAAGCTCGCCTTGCGGCTTTCGCCGGAAGCCGACTGCGGCTGCGGCTGCGGCCATCCCTTGACCTTGGCGGCGACGAGCCGACGCACATCCTCGATTGAAGCCCGCGAAACAATGGCGCGCTCATTTGCGCCTTCCTGAACGCTGTCTTGGACGCTTTCGCGGACGCGGTCTCGGCTGTCTTCCCGCGGAAGCGGCGTCAAAATACGAGCCGGTCCGCGCTGGATGTCGACTTTCTCAGCGAATGGCGGCGCTGCTTCCGCGACCCTCACAGCAGCCTCCCGCGCCGCCGCGGGAGGCTGGGCGCGGTCCGCCGGACCCTGATCGCCGGCGGCCGCCTGAAATTCGGCGGCAAAACCCAAATCCTCCGGCGGTTGGGGCGCGATCGCGGCGCGGCTAGGCGTCAAGTCCGTCAAAAGAGGCTTGGTCCCTTTTTCGGCCTCCAGGAAGGCCTGCAATTTCGTGAGGCTGCGCAAGATCAAGGCGAGCGCGATCGTGATCACCCCACAAGACAGCGCCGTGGCGCCCGCGATCAAGCTCGACCAACCGCGCTCAACCGTCACGATTCCATATCCGAAATAGACGGCGGCCGAGCCGCAAACCGAGAGCAAAAGCCCAAGGCCTAAAATCAGATAGCTCATTTCCGTCCAGCCACGCTTGCGTCCTTTTGAGTTTGGCTTCCCTTTGAACTTGGAGCCAATCCGCTGGGAGAGAAACTAGCCGCAAAAAGAGGCGACTGCAAAATTCCGCGCGCGAACCGCCCGCGGCGCCAAGCGCGATCGCTTGAGCCGAACCGCAAGTTCGGACGCCATTCGCGCCGCCCACAACCCTGAATGTTACAATATGACAACTGTTGGCTTGTCAGCCGAGACGGTTGCCGGCTTCGGCGCGGCCGTTTACTTATGGCGTCGATGCGGCGCCGCAACACGTCACCCGCGCCGGCCGCATTTCGCTATTCAGGAGCTTCCCATGTCTTTCACTTTGCCCGACCTCCCCTACGCCTACGAGGCGCTCCAGCCCTATCTCTCCAAGGAGACGCTCGAGTATCACCACGACAAGCACCATGCGACCTATGTGACGAACGCCAATAATCTTCTCAAGGACAGCGGCCTCGAAGGCAAGTCGCTGGAGGAGATCGTCAAGGAAACCTATGGCAAGAATATCCCGCTGTTCAATAATGCGGCGCAGCATTACAATCATTCCGAATATTGGAAGTCGATCAAGGCGAATGGCGGCGGCAAGATCCCCGGCGCCCTCGAAAAGGCCCTGATCGACAGCTTCGGCTCGGTCGACAAGGCCAAGGAGGAGCTGGTTCAGGCCGGCGTGACCCAATTCGGCTCGGGCTGGGCCTGGCTCGCCGTCAAGGACGGCAAGGTCGCCGTCTCGAAGACCGGAAACGCCGACAATCCGCTCACCCAAGGCGCGACGCCGATCCTGACCGTCGATGTCTGGGAGCACACCTATTACATCGATTACCGCAACCGCCGCCCCGACTATCTCAAGGCCTTCGTCGATAATCTGGTCAATTGGGATTATGTCGCCGAACGCTACGAAGCGGCGGTCAAGTAAGCTTCGGCAGGCGCATTTCCTCGGCGCGGCGGCGATTGATCGGTCTCCATGCCCGATTCGGATCGCACCCAAGCCGCGCCAATGCGGCGATCGCCTCAAGGCGACCAAGCCATTCCCGACCGCGCGCAACGCGCGGTCGCTCAAGGCCAAGGTGGCGTCGTCTCGCGTTTTTGCGAGGTAAGGCTAACCTTGGACTCAAGATCGCCAAATTGCCGATGGCGCGCGCGAAAGCCGCCACCCCAGAGGCGCGGGATCCTAGCTTTCGTCAAGCATTAACGCCGCGTTTACCCTGACTGCCCAAGATGCGCGCATCGGGGCGAGGTCGCGCCCCCGCGAGGCCGCATGTCCCCCAGAATTCTGATTGTCGACGACGACCCGGTCCAGCGCCGGCTCCTCGAAGCGCTGGTGAATTGCTTCGGCCACCCTGCGGAGGCCGCCGACGGCGGCGAGGCCGCGCTGCAGCGCCTGCAAGCGGCGCGCGCGCCGCGCATCGATCTCCTGATCCTCGATCTGGTCATGCCCGATCTCGACGGCATGGCGGTGCTCGGCCGGCTGCGCGAGAAGAACCTCAAGATCCCGACCATCGTGCAGACCGCGAATGGATCGATCGAGGCGGTGCTTTCGGCGATGCGCGCCGGCGCGCTCGATTTCGTGGTGAAGCCGGTTGGCGCCGAGCGGCTCCAGGTTTCGATCAAGAACGCCCTGCGCGTCGATGCGCTGGAGGGCGAGGTCAGGCGGCTCGACCGCCGGGCCGCGGGCGCCCTGACGTTCAAGGACCTTGCGACCAGGAGCGAGGATATGGAGCGCGCCGCGCGGCTCGGGGAGCGGGCGGCGAAATCGACCCTTCCCGTGCTTCTCGAAGGCGAGCCGGGCGTCGGCAAGAATATTTTCGCGCGCGCCATTCAAGGCGCCTCGGAGCGCCGGGGCCGCGCCTTCGTGACGTTCAATTGCCGCGCTCTGCCGGAAAGCCTCGTCGATTCGGTCCTGTTCGGGCAGGAAAAAGGCGCTCCTGCCAGCCCGCATGAAAAACAGGTCGGCAAATTCGTCGCGGCGCATGGCGGCACGCTGTTCCTCGACGAGATCGGCGAATTGCCGCTCGACGCGCAAATCAAGCTTCTACGCGCCCTGCAGGAGGGCGAGGTCGATCCGGTCGGCGGCAAGCGCCCGGTCAAGGTCGACGTCCGTCTGATTTCGGCGACCAGTCAAAATCTGATCGAGCGCGTCAAGCAGGGCCGCTTCCGCGAGGATCTCTATTATCGCCTGAATGTCTTTCCAATCGGCGTTCCGCCGCTCCGCCAGAGGCGCGACGACATCGCCGATCTCGCCCGCGGCTTTTGCGCCCGTTTCGCCGCCGAGGAGGGCAAGACGCTGCGCGGGATAGGGGCCGAGGCGCTCGCCCTGCTTGCAGCCTATGATTGGCCAGGCAATATCCGCCAATTGGAGAATGCGCTGTTTCGCGCCGTGATCCTCGCCGATGGCGATGAATTGACCGTCGCCGAATTTCCGCAGATCGCCGCGCAAGTCCAGGGTTTCGACCTGCGGATCCCGCCGGTTCCGGCTGTGGCTCCGCGCCAAGCTCCGCCGGCGGCGGAAATCATTCGAGTTGAGGTGCGCGATCCAAATGTCATGGCGCTTCTTGATCCGGCGGGCGGCCTGCGTCCGCTGGATGAAATCGAGGCGGAGGCCATTCGTTTCGCACTTGGCCATTGTCGCGGCCGCATGTCCGCCGCCGCCCGCAAGCTCGGAATTGGCCGCTCAACGCTCTACCGCAAGATGAAGGATTACGGCCTTGCGTCGGCGGTGGAGGAAAGCGCTAGCTCGGACGGCGCGGCCGCCTAACTCCTGGCGGTTTGGACGCGCCCTTCGACTTGGACAAGCGTCAGGGTCCGCAAATTTGAGCGATGCCTTTTTGTTCATACATAGCCCGCGAGGCGTAGAGCCGCTCATGGGCCGCATATGGATGACAAAGTGAAGAAAAAATAGCGGGCGGACAAAGCGCTTTCGTGGAACCGCGCGGATGCGAAAGCGTTGCAACATCGCGGAGCATGAAGCGCGTGCGAACGGATACGCGCGTCGGCGCGTCGAATTGATAGCCTCGAATTGATAGCGTCGAATTGACGATGGGGCTTTACCGCCGATTTAGGTCCGGCGCGCAAACTGGCGCGCAAGGTCAGGGCTGGCGGGGCGCCCGGGCCGGACGCGGTGAAAGTAGCGATGAAAAGGGAATAAGATGCGGGCGCCGATGGAATGGGGAAGTTTTCGATGCAGGCTGGCCTTTCACGCGTCGGCGCTTGCGCTTCTCCTGACCCTGGGCGGACCGACGCGCGCCCAAGATGGCGCGGCCGCGCTTGACGCGGCCTCTTCTGCCGCACCGGTCAAAAGGCTCGATCAGGCTCGCCCGGTTAAGCGTCACGCCCTCGTTTCCGGCGGCGGGGCGCAAGCGAGGACACGCGTCGCTTTAGCCGGGGCGTCGGCGGGCTCGGTTCTTCGGCAGGATGGCGCGGCGGATACGGTCGAGGGCGACGATCCTTCGACGGATCTCGACCCAATCGTGACGCAGCCGCCGGCGGCGGAGACGGATGACGCGCAAAGCGCCGCTTCGGTCGAACCGCCGCCCGCCGGCGCGGCTGTTCAGGAAGCCGCCGCCGAGCCGCCCTTGCCTGCGCTCAACGCTGCTCTCAAGGCCGCTCTCGAGGCGGGCGCGGGGCGGGAGCTCCACGGCGGCCAAGGGCTTCTGACTCGGAGGGAGCGCGAGGCCGTGGCGGCCTTCTACGCCGCGCGCGATTTCGCGCCGCTCTGGTCGACGGAGGGCAGGCCCAACCCGGAGGTCAAGTCGGCGCTAGCGCGGCTCGATCGCGCCGCCGAAGACGGACTCGACCTCCACGGCTTCGCGCTCCGCCCGATTCGGGAAGGCTCCGACGCCGAACTCGTCTTGGCCGATATTGCGCTCAGCGACGCCGTGGTTGCCTATGGCAGACAGGCAAGCGGCTCCCGCGTCGATCCGCATGCGATTTCGCCTTTGATCGGGGCGAGGCCGGAAATCGCCGACGTCTCGATTATTCTGGCGATCGTCGCGACGGCAGGCGATGACGCCGGTGCCGCGCTCAGGGGCTTCAATCCGACCCAAAAAGGTTATGAGGCGTTGCGCGACAAGCTCGCTGAACTGCGCCGCGACCGGGTTCCCGCCGCCGCGCGCGGGCCCCGCCTTGCGCCTGGCTCCGCCGCGAAGCTTGGCGGCCGTGATCCGCGCGCCGCGCTCGATCGCGCCCGGTTGAATTTCGACGGGCGAAAATCCGACTCCTACGAAGACGTCGCTTATGACACGCGCGGCGCAACCGCCGCCGAGCCGCCGAAAGCCGGCGGCCGGCTCGCTGCAGGTCTCTTGTCCAGCCGGACGACCGCGGCTCCATCCGGCGGCCAGCCGTCGCGGCTTGAGGCCGAGATCCTCGCCAATATGGAGCGCTGGCGCTGGATGCCGCGCGATATGGGCGACTCGCGCATCGAAGTGAATATTCCCGATTTTGAAGTCGTCGTCATCGACAATGGGCGCGTCGTTCAGCGCAACCGCGTCGTCGTCGGCAAGGAGCAGACGCCGACCCCGATTTTCTCCAACAAGATGCAATTTCTGATCGTCAATCCGGCCTGGAACGTGCCGCAATCCATTATCAGGAAGGAAATGCTGCCGAGGCTCGCGTCGGATCCGGGCTATCTGCGCCGTCTCGGCTATCAGGTCGCCTCCGTCGGCGGCCGCCTCACCGTGCGCCAGCCGCCCGGCGAGCGGAACGCGCTTGGGCGGATCAAATTCATGTTCCCGAATGATTATTCGGTCTATTTGCACGACACGCCGTCACGCGCGCTGTTCAGCGAATCCCGGCGGGCCTTCAGCCATGGCTGCGTCCGCGTTGATGATCCGTTCAGCTTCGCCGAATCCGTGCTCGGACGCGCCAATGGCTGGAGCGAGCAGCGCGTCAAGAATCTCATCGGCGGCCGGGAGCGCTATGTCTATCTGCCGAAACCGCTCCCGGTTCATATCGAATATTTCACGACCTATGTCGACGAAATCGGGCCGTCTCCAGTCGCGCGACGATATCTATGGCTACTCCCATCGGGTGAAGGCGGCGCTCGGGCTGGAGAGCTAGGACCCGTCCGATTCTGTGCGGCGGGAGAGACTGGGCTCGGCTTTAGTCCGCGCCAGTCGGCGGAGTTGTTCGTCTATCGGCGCGGACCATCCCAATCTTTTTCTGGAAGCCGCGATTTGATCGACCCGGAAGATCCTATGTGGCTTGCGACGATCTTCACGCTTTTTCCGGACATGTTTCCGGGTCCGCTCGGGTTTTCGCTTGCGGGCGAGGCTCTGGCAAGCGGGATTTGGTCCCTGGAGGCGCGCGACATCCGGGCCCATGGCCTGGGGCGCCATCGCGCGGTCGACGACACTCCGGCCGGAGGCGGCCCGGGAATGGTGATCCGCGCCGATGTGCTCGCGGCGAGCCTCGACGCCGGATGCGCGACGGGCGATCTGCGGCCGCGCATCCTGCTCAGCCCGCGCGGGGCGCCGCTGACCCAGGCCCGCGCGCGCGCCCTCGCGGCCGGCTCAGGCGCCATCTTGATCTGCGGTCGGTTCGAGGGCATCGACGAGCGCGTGATCGCCGCGCGGGGTCTGGAGGAGCTTTCAATAGGCGATTACGTGCTTTCCGGGGGAGAGATCGCGGCGATGGTCGTGCTGGACGCCTGCGTGCGGCTTCTGCCTGGCGTCATGGGCAAGGAATCGTCCGGCGCGGAGGAGAGTTTCGAGACGGGCCTGCTCGAATATCCGCAATTCACCCGGCCGCGCGAATGGGAAGGCCGCGAGATTCCTCCGGTTTTACTTTCAGGCGACCACGCCAAGGTCAAAGCTTGGCGAGAGGCGGAAGCCTTCCGGATCACCAAAGAGCGGCGGCCGGATCTGCTCGCGAAGGACCCGCTCGCGAAGGAAGAGTTCACGCCCGTCGCCGGCCCGGTCCGCCGCGGCGCGCCGGAGAGATGCTAGCTCGGCCTAACGGTCCCTGAGACTGCCGCCGCGAGCAGGACCAGCCCAAAGAGCAGGACCGCGAGCGCGGCGCCGAATTCGAACAGGCGCCCCACGACTAAAGCCCGCCATGAGCTGGCATTGGAATATCTCGTCGCGGTTTTCTTGGCGAGCACGGCGAGGGCGGCGAGCCCGCCTGTCGTCGCCGCGGAGCCGAGCGACATCGCCATGACCGCCCCGATTCCAGCGAGAAAGATCCCTTGCGCGGCGGCGAAGACCAGAACCAGAATCGCCCCCGAACAGGGCCGCGAGCCGGCCGCGAGCACGGTCAGCAAGGCGGGTCTCCAGGCGAAGCCGGACCCGAGCATGCGCGGATCCGGGGCATGGAAATGGCCGCAGCTTGGGCTGTGAATGTGGCCGACCACGCAATCATCGGCGGCGTAGCGCGCGGCGACGCCGCCCCCCGCCGGGGCTGGATGAAACCCGACCGAGGCGAATTCGGGCGTTTCAATCCCGGCAGCCCGCCACGCGGCGAGAAAGGCCGCGCCCTTGGCGATGACAAGCCCCGCGCCGAGCGCGACAATTCCGGCGTAGCCTATGATCTCGACCACATTCGCGGCCGCCGTCATATGTTTCGCCGTCGCGCCCAGGACAAGGGCGGCGACGCCAACGATCGAGATTGCGACAAAGCCTTGCAAAAGCGCGGCGGCCAGGGAAATAACGAGGCCCCGCCGCAAGACGCTTTCATTGGCGAGCATGTAGGAGGCGATCACCGCCTTGCCATGGCCGGGGCCGGCGGCGTGAAAAACCCCATAGGCCAAGCTGAGGCCGGCCAGGCTCCAGGCCGACCCGCTGCTTTGCTTGGCGGCATGAATAGCGCCCGTCAGCAGGCGGTAGAATCCGCTCTCGATGCCGAGGATCCAGCCGCTCAGGCCCTCGGCGGGGCCGGCCGCGCCCTCGTTCGCGCCGACCGCGAAAGGATGATGCGCGCCTTGCGCCAGACAGGCCGAGGATAAGAGCACGGCGAAGCCAAGCAACGCCCAGGGCGCCATCGCAGGTGCGCTCCGCCAATATGTTCTGGACGGCGCCGTAGCCGGCTTGGCGCGCTTCAATCGAGCCTCATGGACAGGCGATGATGATTGGGGTCGCAAGCTTTATCCCGAAATCGGTTCCAGGCGAAAGACCGCTGAAAAAGGACTCGCTCAACTTTTTGGTTTCATTGGCGGCCAAGGGCTTCGCCCCGAGCACATTCGCCGAACAGCCCTTCGGCGCGCCAACGAAGGTGACCGGATCCTGCTTGGCGAGCTCGAAGGCGACGAAATAGGTCGGATCATAGACCTGCAGGGAGAAGGCCTTCGAGGCGCTGGCCGGGGTTTTCAGCGGGAGCGTGAAGCGCAAGACCACGAGCTTGTCGTCGCGCTCCTCCAGCGAATAGTCGAACGGCGCGCCGAACTCGACCTTGCCGTTGCCGGCCTTGGCATGGGTAAAAAATTCGAACTCGGCCAGATCCTCGACATTGCTTTTGGCGAGCGGCGCGAGCTCCTCCTTGGTCATGGGCTTGCCGTCCTTGCCCTGTCCCTGCGTCACGAAAGCCGAATACATTTCATCGAAGACCCAGGCGTGGCGGATGGCTTCGATCTGGCCTTTGGCTCCGAAGATCACCTGCTCCTGCGCCGCGACCCAGACATGCGGATGCGCCCATACGGCGGGCGAAATCCCGGCGGCGAAAACAGCAGCCAAAAAAAGCTTGGCGCAAAGCCGCCGGCGCGCCTTTCCAAGGCGAATGAATTGCCCCGCCGCGCTCGCGCGGTCCAAAATCCGGATCGATTGCGTCGCTTCCGTCATGCTCCCGATCTATAATAACCGCGCTAATCCCTATCGGCGGCGGCGAAGCCGTTCAACAAGGGCAGCCGCATCAAAGCCTTTCCGCTTTAGATCGCGGAAGTCTGGCCAAAGCGAGGCGCCCGCGCGCGGTCTTCACATCGAGCGGGAGCCTGGCCTTAACCGGCTTCGGGCGTCGCCTCCGGAGCCGTCGAGTCGGCGATGCCGCGCGCTTCGGGATAGGCGGCGTTGCACATAATGCCGCAAATGCGCGAAAGCACCGCGACATAGGCCTTGGCGACGTCCTCGTTGAAGATCTCGTCGGTCATCATCGTGCGCAGGGTCCAAAGGAGCGCCGAGAGGAAGGGCTGATAATGCTCAAGCTTAACGCCCGCCTTCCAATGCGTGACGCCGAGCTCCTGCATCGTGTTCAGCGTGTCATGCAACCGGTTCATCGAGCGGAACAAAAGGGGCAGCATGTCGGCGAATTTCTGCACCGTCTTGTCGGGGTCCTTGAAGAGCTCCTTCATTTCCGGATTGGTCTCGAACAGGCGGGGGAAGAACACCTCGCCAAACGCCTTGGCCGCATCCGTTTTCGCTTTCTCATAACGCTGGATGATCATTTCGCTGCTGCCCTCCGGGCGCGGCGGGAAAACCCTTACGATCGTCCGCTTGACGATTTCGACTTGTTCGTTCGTCATTCAACCTTACTCCGTGTGTCGCGCGCTTCGGACGAACCCGGATCAGCGAAGCGATGCGCTTGGGCGATGGGCTGCGCCGCTTTATAGCTGAATTGCCATCCGATTCGAGGGCCGGCTCGCCTTGCTCGCGCGGTCTCCGGCGAGTTCGAAGCACATAATATGCCTGCCTGCCCTTTCGCCCAATCCGGCGCGAGGCTCGCGCGCATCCTCGACGGATCGGATTAGGGTTGATTGCGGGCCTGCAATCGGGCATAGCTTCGCGATGCTTTACGAACCGGCCGGCGACGGCCGGTTGCTTAATTTATGGAACCTGTCCGATGAAAGTCCGTAATTCCTTGAAATCCCTGCGCGGCCGCCATCGCGACAATCAGCTCGTGCGGCGCAAGGGTCGCGTCTATATCATCAACAAGACGCAAAAGCGCTACAAGGCCCGCCAAGGCTGAGGACCGGGGTCCCGGGCCGCGCAAACTTGCGCCTTCCGACTTGAGCTTTGCATAGCGTCATCGGCAGGAAAGGCAATAATTGACCGCCGCCGCCTCTCCCCGCGTCCTGATCGAGGCGTTGAGCGTCGCGAGTTTGGCGGCGATTTCCTACGCCTCCACGAATCTCGATAATTTCATCGTCCTTTCGGCCTATGGGGCCAAACCTGGCTACCGGCCTGTTTTCGTCAAGCTGACGTTTGTTTTTGTTTGCCTGACCGTGCTTCTCGCCAGCTTCGTGCTCGCCCAAGCCGCGGACATCCTGCCGGCGGAGAAACTCCGTTACCTTGGCCTCATCCCCATGGGCCTCGGCGCCTATCAGGCCGTGAAGCTGATCATCGGCGGCGCAGCCAAGGGAGAGGCGAGCGGCGACGCGCCCGCAAATACGCTCGCGTTTTCGGCCTATCTCGGCTTCGCCTTGGTCTTGCTGGCGAATAGCGGCGATACGATCGGCGTCATGACGCCGCTCTTGGCCGATTTGCGATCTGAGTTTGTTCTCATATGTTTCGCCGCCGCCGTAGCCATGGCCATTGCCGCAAGTTCGCTCGCCAATGTCCTGGCGAGCCATCCCCCGTTGCGATCCCGTCTCGAAAAATTGGCTAAATGGGGCCTGCCTTTCCTCCTGATTGGCATTGGCGTCCTCATATTCACCGACAAGCCGTCCGATGTCTTCGTCGAGTAAGGCTTTGGCGAAACGGCGGCGGACCGCCGGCTTTGACCTTTCGCCTTGATTTGCCTATTTTGCCGAACATGCGCGGACGGATTGTTGTTTTGGCGGGAGCGCTATGCGCTTGCATGGGCGGCGTGAGCCGCCTCGGGGCGGCCGATGCGCAAGGCTTTCCCGGAATTCCCGGCGGCTTGCCGAACGGCTGGCGCGAACTTGGCGGCGACGCCTCGCCGGCGCCGCCGACGAGGCGTGATTTTGATTTCGGCCTCGACCGGTTTCGAGCTCAGCCCGAGCGAAGGTCGCCGCTGGATGGACCCGGCCGCGGCGAAGGGCGATACGCGCCGGAAAATTCCGGGACCGCGGCCGATCGGGCGAAAGAATCAGCCGCCGCCGCGCGCCTGGCGAAGTTCAAAGCGGCCCGCGCCGAGAATTTAAAAAGGGCCTTGGCTCCGCATGAGCCGCCCGAAACACAACGACGGCGAATTGTCGATGAGCTCTTCAATCGCCTGCGAGCGGCCTCCGACGCCGAGGAGGCGCATGGCGTCGCCGCCGCCATCGAGCGCGTTTGGCTGCAATCGCAGTCCGACTCCGCCGAATTGCTCATGCAACGCGCCTTGATTTCAATACAGAGCCAAAATTATCCGGTCGCGCTTTCGCTTTTCGATGATGTTTTGGCCTTGGAGCCGGAATGGACGGAAGCCTGGAACCAACGCGCCATGGCGCGTTTTCTCGCCAACGACTGGGACGGCGCGATGGCGGATATTGATCACGCGCTCAAGCTGGAGCCGCGCCATTTCGGCGCGCTCGCCGGCATGGGCCTGATCCTGGAGCGCGCCGGACTCGATGAGCGGGCGTTGCGGGTCTTCAACAGGGCGCTCGAAATCTATCCCCTGCAGCCAGACCTGCGGAAGAACGCCGAGAAGCTCCGGCTCGAAATTGAAGGTCGGCATATTTAGAGCGGTTTAGCCATTCGTCCCGTCATCGCATCGCGGGCCTTACTGATAATAATATGGCCACCCGGACGCCGGCGGCGAACGCAGCACCGGATTGATGATATGCGAGGCTTTGGCGGCGACTGGCGCGCGCCGCGTCGGGGCATAGGCGAAAGCGCCATACGGCCGGTCATGCCGCGCCATATAGGTCAAGCCGCCGTCGCTTCGATGATGGAAATGCGCATAGGCCCTCGCATGCGCATGCGACCTGGCGTATAGGCCGCGCGGCGGCGAGCCAGTGATGCTGATAGACCCACCTTCGGCTTGCACCATGTGGTAAAGCTGCGCGGCATTGCCCGGCGCAAGGCGAATGCATCCGTGCGAAACCGGGCGCCCGAGCTGCGCCGTCGAATAGGTGCCGTGGATCGCATAGCCGCCCCGAAAGAATATCGAATAGGGCATCGGCGACATGTGGTATTTGCGCGAATAATGCATGCGCTGCAAGGCGATCGGCCGGTAATGCCCATGCGGGGTCACATAGCCCGACCGCGCGGTTGAGACCCGCCAGTCATAGCTCCCGCCATTGCCGCGCACATGCATGGTCTGCGAGCTTAGATTAATGTCGATGACGACGGTCGCATGGGCCGCCGCCATGCCGAACAAGCCAAAAAAAAGCGCGCACGCGCCGCCCGCGATCCGCATAATGAGCCCCCAATAAAGCTTGATCTTCCGCCCTGTGATGACGCAAAACCAAAATTCGAACATCGAAGCCTTGGCTGTCCTCGGCGGAACCTGCTAGGACCAGCAACACCATCGTTGCACTTCGATAGTATCAAGTAAATTACAAAGTTTCGCTAAGGTTGACAGAACTTATTTACTGACCTCGGCTAAATGACTGCACAAATTTTTGTTAGGGTTAATTTAATTCGATCTTTTGCAATGCAGGGACCACCGATGCGAGAATGAAGCTTCATCTTACAATTTTATCGACGCAACTCGCCCGCGTCCAGCCCTAAGCGACGCCGATGATCCCCGCCCCTTTTTTGCATTCGCGCCTTGTCCAACTCGGTTGTTCCAGTGAAGTTCCCTATCGATCGAATGAGACCGTCGGGTCCGCGCATACGCCCAAAGCTATATCGTTTCCAAAGAGGCAATCATGATCATATTGCGCGGCGCGCTGGGGCTTCTCGCGCTCCTTCTTCTCGCTTGGCTGCTCAGCGAGGACCGGCGGCGGCCGGTTCTGCGGGTCGTCTTCGGCGGGCTCGCGATGCAAATCAGCCTGGCCCTGGTTCTGCTCAAATTTCCACCAGCGACGGCGATCTTCTTCTTCCTGAACAAGTCGGTTGCGGCGCTGCAAAGGGCGACCGACGTCGGAACGTCATTCGTGTTCGGCTATCTCGCCGGCGGGCCGCTCCCCTTCGCGGAGACACGGCCGGAAGCGAGCTTCATCCTTGGATTTCGCGCCTTTCCACTGGTGCTCGTCATCAGCGCCCTGGCGTCGCTTTTGCTCTACCTTGGGGTCCTGCAGAAGATCGTCGGCGGGCTCGCCTTCGCGCTCCAGCATACGCTCGGCATAGGCGGCGCGCTCGGCCTCGGCGCGTCCGTGCATATATTCGTCGGCATGGTCGAGGCGCCATTGCTGGTGCGCCCCTATCTCAAAACCATGGCGCGCGGCGAACTCTTCGCCTTGATGAGCTGCGGCATGGCGGGGATTGCCGGCACTGTGATGGTGATCTATGCAAGCCTGCTCGGGCCGGTCATCCCCGACGCGCTTGGCAATATTCTCATCGCCTCGATCATTTCGACCCCCGCGGCGCTCGCGGTCGCGGCGATCATGGTTCCGTTCGCGCCGAACCTGAAAGAGGCTGGGCGTCTCGAAATCGCCGATCCGCCTTCGAGCGCGATGGAGGCAATCACGCGCGGCGCCAATGACGGCGTCGGCTTTCTCGCCAATATTATCGCCATGCTCATCGTGCTCGTGGCTCTCGTCGCGCTCGTCAACATGAGCCTCGCGCTTGTTCCGCACCAAGGCGAGCCCTTCACCTTGCAGCGGCTGTTCGGCTTCGGTTTTCGTCCAATCATGTGGCTGATCGGGATTCCCGCCGCCGAGATCGAGGCCGCAGGGGCCCTCATGGGCGTCAAGACGGTGCTCAACGAGTTCGTCGCCTATGTCGATCTGGCGCGTCTTCCGCCAGAGGCCTTGAGCCCGCGCTCGCGCCTGATCATGACCTATGCGCTCTGCGGCTTCGCCAATTTCGGCAGTCTCGGGATCATGGTCGGCGGGCTCACCGCGATGGCGCCCGAGCGCAAGCGCGACATCGTCTCGCTCGGATTCCGCTCGATCGTCTCGGGCACGCTCGCCACTTGCATGAGCGGCGCCGTCGTCGGCGTTCTTGCATGAGCGCCGCTCTTTCGATTCGACGCGGGTTGAAATCGGGCTAGACTTAATCAGCGATTTCCAGGGAGGTCGTCATGAAACATCACGCACCCTATCTGCCGGCCGAAGCGCTCGGACTTGAAGATTGGGAAAGGGCGGAGCTGATCGCGCTCCGGGTCAAGCTCGACGCCGAAGCCGCCGTCCTCGACATGAACCAGGCGGCGTCCGACTGCGGTTCGGTCTGCTGCATCGGCGGCCACATGGCGCTCGCGCATGGGATATCGGTTCGCGGGGCGCGCCGCTATGTGCAAAATCAGGCGCAAGCCGGCGGGCCGCTCGCCGCGCTCTTCTTTCCCGATCTGACGGTCGACCACCGCCATCCGGGCTGGCGCGCGAGCGGTCCGGAAGCCGCGCGCGCGATCCTTAATTTCCTGACGACCGGCGCGCCGGATTGGACTGGCGCGATGCGAGCGAGAAGTTGAGCGGGGCGGCAAACGCGGCCATCGCCCTTTTTCACGTTGGCGACCCAAAATGGCTCTGAAAATGTCCGCCGAGGAAAAGGCCCGCGCCACTCTCGCCGCGAATCCATTTCCGCCGAGTCCGTTCGTTCAGGTCGTGGATGACGTGATCGTGATCAGATCAGGGTTCAGCGAGCAGCTGCTTCAGCTCTTGCGCTGGGTTCCGAATGTGCGCTGGCGCCCCGAAAAACGCTGCTGGACCGTGCCCTTGTCCGGCGCCGGCGCGGTGCGCGCCGTCCTGCCGGAAATCTTGCGCCTCGCTGAGGCGACGCAACCGCGCCCGAGCGGGGTCCTGGAGCAAGCGGACGGCGCGGCCAGCGATGGGGCCTCGGCGGCTCCCGATCTGTTCCGCAAGGCCGCGCGGCTGATTTTTGGCGGCGATTGGCAACGCGATTCCGCGCGGGCCCTGAACCGCGACGAAGCCGCGCTCGCCGGCTGGCTCGCCGGGGTGAGCGATCTTGAAGATCCGCAGACACTGCTCAAGGATATGCTCGCCTTGATGCGGCGGCGCGCCGTCGATATCGCCGCCGAAGCGGATCAACTCGCCGCCGCGATCGAGCCGTCCGGCCGGTAAAAAGTCGCCGTCGGCTTCGCGCCCTACTTTAGGGCGGGCGCGAAGCCGACGAGGCGTTCATATTCGCGCGAGGGCCAGGCGCCCGCTATTCGCGGGAGCCGGAATTGTCTTCATCCGTTTCAGTCGGCTCCTCGGTTTTGGCGGGCGCCTTTGGCGTGGCCGGCTCCTCCGCCTCGGCCGGCGTCTCAGGGGAAACCGGCTCGTCAGCCTTAGTAGGGGGCTCCTGCGAAACCGGTTCCTCGGTCTTGGCCGGCGGCTCCGCCTTGGCTGGCTCTTCGGCTTCGACAGGCGCCTTCGCCGCGGGCGGCAGCAAATTGAGCGGCTCCTTCACAGCGGCCTCCGCCGCGCGCTTGACCGGCGGCGGGTTCCAGACGCCGGTGAGGGCGTCGCGCTTCGGCGCGTAAAGGCGCATGGTCAGGTTGAACGGCGCTTTCGGCGCCGGCAGCCAGTTCGCCTCTTTGCCCGCGCCGGGGCTTTCGTTCTGGACATAGAGGTCAAGCGAACCGTCCGAATTATAGGTGAACGGCATCCAGCTGCTGAGGGCGAAGCGGTTGAGCGCGTTTTCGACCTGATAGCCGTCCTGGTCGTATAGCGTCACCGACCAGAACGCCTCCACCGGTGGCAAGGCCTGCTTGTTAAAATGAAGCACATAGGCGTTGGCGCCGTCGAGCGGCTTGCCGGTTTCGTCGGCGAGGTTGATTGGATAGATCGCGTCTTCTGGGACGTTGGCGCCGAGGCCGAGCTGCGCGACAATGGCGCGCTTCAGATAATAATCGCCATAGACCCCCATCGTGCTGGTGTTCATCGACCAGCCGTTCACGACCTGGGCTAAGGACTGCACCTTCCATTTCAACAGTTTCTGCGCCTCCTCCGGCGCGCTCAGGAGGGCCTCGCGTATGTCGGGGGCGACCTTGGCGATGTCAAAGCTCTTGCCGGGCTCGATCCCGATCCGCTTCAGGCGGGCGATGATCGGCTGATCGGTGATATGTGGCGGCTGCAGTTTCAGAATTTCGGCCGCATAGGCAAAGAACTGGTCGGCCGGCATGCCATCGACTTGCAGTTTCGGCGGGGTCTTCATGTCCACGCTCGGGTCGATCTTGACCGTGAGCTTCCCGGGCGCCTTGCCCCAGCGCGACAGCGGGGTAAGCTTGAATCCGGCTTGGATCTTGTGGACCGCGTCATAATCGGCCGGACCGTCCGTCTTGGTGCGCCCGATGATCCAAACATAGGGCGTCGGCGCGTCGATGCGCTGCGTGTCTTTCGGGAGCTTGAATTTCTCGACCAGCTTGTCGCGCAGGTCCGGCCGCCAGCCCGGCGGTATGATGACGAAATCGCCCGCCTGGGTTCCGGTCGTGCGCCAACCCGGCGAGGCGAAGGCGTCGGTCCACATGTCGAGCAAGGGAAGAAGATAATAGCGCCCGCCGGTGTCGGGGACCGAGACGACAACCGGCTCCTTAGTGAGATCGAGCCAGGCGATCGAGTAAAGCGTGTCGAAATTGGGCCGCACAACGGCCTTGAAATCGGCGGGGGGAAATTCCGGCACGTTCGCGAACGTGTTCATCGGACCGCGGCCCCACTCCTTGCCGGGCTCGACATTGGTGAGCTGCTTGCGGGTCACGTCCATGGTCACGAGGGGGTAGAAATAAATATAGGCGTCGACCGCGATCGCGCGCGCCTCCTCCGTGGTGACGGCGGCGTCCTGCGTCGTCGTCGTCTCGGCGATCGCCATGGGCGCGAGCGCCGGGGCGAGGAAAAGGGTCGCTGTCAATGCAAGAGTTTTTTTGTTCATCGCATGCTCCAGCCGTCCTCTTGATTGGACGAATCGCGCTTCGTTTTTCATTGCCGTCATGATTTGCCGGAGCGGCCGTCGATTGCGGCGGGAGCCGGCGGAAACTTGAGCAATATGCGGGAAACCGAGGCCAAGATTCACGCCCGACCGAGAGCGTCGCCGCGACAAACCATATGCTTTCGGGATGTGCAACGAAATAAGCAAGCTGGCGCAAAAGCCGCGACGTTTTACGGCGCGTTTATTCGACCGAGCCCAAGCTGGAAGGGCGTTTCGGCGGCCGCTCCAGGCTAAAGCGGGAAATTGAGTGAGGCGAAAACCGCGTCTCCTCGCACCCGGTTGGCGACGTCGAACTCATGGAACCAACGGCCGCTGAGGGTGACTTGCTGCGTTTCCGCCTTGAACGTATAGGCGACCAATGGCCCGATGGCCGCGACGCGCCCCCTAAAAGCGCCATAGGCGTCTCCCGCGCCACGATCATTAGTCACTTGCTGATAATAATAGCCGCCGACGCCCAGGGCGAGACCGGACGGCAGATGCTGATTGAGCGCCCATTCGAAATGAAGCTCGTCGCCGCTTTGGTAGTTCGTCGCGGTGTTGAGCGCATTGAAGGTTATTCCGAGCGCGCCGGTGACCTCGGTTCCCGCCTGGCTGAGGAAAGTATAGGCGCCCCTGAAATCCAGGCCGGGGCGGTTCAGGCCGGTCTGCGCCAGCCGGTTCGGATCATAGTTGCCGGTCGGCGCGAAGCCGGTCACGGTTATGTTCCAGTGCTGTTCGCCGGCCTCCCAGCCTAGCAATGCGGTGAAATAAGTGTCCGAAATGCTGGTGACCTCGCCCGAGGTAGTGGTCAAGTTTGTGACGCCCAGCGAATTCGTGGCCGCGGTTTGAGCCGTGTTGCGAAACCCGACCACAGCCGTGACGGCCGCGAGCCCAGGCGTTCCGCCGAAAATCTTGAGATCGGAATACCACGCCACCGTGACGACATCGGCGAGATAGTTGTAGGCGATCTTCGTGCTCGTGTTGGCGGTTGGGTTTTGGTAGAGCGTCCCACTGCCGTGATAGAGGTAATACGTGTCCCAGAAATAGCCGCCGGGCGGCGGCGTATATCCCGACATTGGCATCGCAAGGCCGAGCACATAATCATTCAGGCCATATTCCGTGGCTTGTGAAGGTTGGACGGCCAGGAGTAATCCGGCGAGACAGAGCGGGCCCGATGCGGTTCGCCTTGCACGCGATTTTTCCATCGCTTTTAATTTTTCTTTCGGCGACGAAATGCCGGGCTCGGGCTAGCCGGCTTTTCGCGGCGGGTTAGTATTGAAGAACGAAATTCAATAGTTCGCTACACTAAGCGCATTCGCTAAATACGCCTACGCAATTACGCAAGGTTTCGAGCGCCGGCGGCGAGATTCCCCGACAGAGTTGTAATTCAGCCACAGTTGCAAAAACGGGCCTACCGCCGCGTCGAATTTGGCTCGGACAGTGATCCATAGAGGGACAGGGCAAGGCGCGGTAGGGCCGCCATCCGCTTGACCCGGGCCGTTCGCCGCGCGAGGAAGGCCGGCGCGAAACAAAACGAACCCCTGCCGGTGAGCCAAATGCCCCTGCCTTCGCCAGAAAAGCAAATCATCGCCCGCGAGACCGCCAAAGCTCTGATCGAGGTGAAGGCGATCCTGTTCAACGCCGAGACCCCGTTCATCTTCACCTCCGGCTGGGCGAGCCCGGTCTATACCGACATGCGCAAGATCATTTCCTATCCGCGCCTGCGCGCCCGCCTCATTGATTTCGCCGCCGCGACGATCGAGCGCGAGATCGGCTATGAGAGCCTCGACGTGATCGCCGGCGGCGAAACCGCTGGCATTCCTTTCGCCGCCTGGCTGTCCGACCGGCTGATGCTGCCGATGCAATATATCCGCAAGAAGCCGAAAGGATTTGGCCGCAACGCCCAGATCGAAGGGGATCTGCACGAGGGCGGACGCGCGCTTCTGGTCGAGGATCTCGCCACGGACGGACGCAGCAAGGTCAATTTTTGCAACGCTTTGCGCGAGGCTGGGCAAATCTGCGACCATGCTTTTGTATTTTTCTTCTACGGAATATTTCCGCAGACGCAGGCGCTCATGGCCGAACTCGGCGTGACCTTGCATTATCTCACGACCTGGCGCGACGTTCTCGCGGCGGCGCGGGAAAGCCGCTCCTTCGAGCCCGCGACTCTCGATGAAGTCGAAAAGTTCCTGGGCGATCCGGCGGGCTGGTCGGCGGCGCATGGCGGCGTCGCCGAGTTCAAGCCGGCGGGATGAGCCGCGGCGCTTTTGGCGTTTGATCGTCTTGATAAAATCCGCCCGCGCGGCCTAAGCTTGCCTGGATTTTCGACCAGACCGCCCGGCGGCGCGAGGGAGGCCGAGCCCAGTGTCTTCAGCGATGGAGCCCGCGACCCCCTTCGTTCGCCTGGCGGGGGTGACGAAGCGGCATGGCCGACTTGCGGCGGTCGACGATCTCTCTCTCACGCTCGCGCGCGGCGAATTCTTCGCTCTTCTCGGACCGTCCGGATGCGGCAAGACAAGCCTTTTGCGCCTCATCGCCGGATTTGAGACCCCCGACGCGGGTCGGATCTTGATCGACGGCGTCGACATGACCGAGACGCCGCCGCATCGGCGTCCGGTCAATATGATGTTCCAGACCTATGCGCTGTTTCCGCATATGAATGTCGCGCGCAATATCGGCTTCGGCCTTGTCCAGGACGGCGTGGCGCAGCCCGAGATCAAGCGCCGCGTCGCCGAGATGCTGCGGCTCGTCCAGCTCGAAGGATTGGGCGAGCGGCGGCCGGATCAATTGTCGGGCGGCCAGAAGCAGCGCGTCGCGCTCGCCCGGGCGCTCGCGAAAAGGCCCAAGCTGCTTCTGCTCGACGAGCCGCTCGCGGCCCTCGACCGCCGCCTGCGCGAGGAAACCCAATTCGAGCTCATGCATTTGCAAAAGAGCTTCGGCGTCACTTTCCTTGTCGTGACGCATGACCAGCGAGAGGCCATGGCGATGGCCAGCCGCATCGCCGTGATGCGAGCCGGGCGGATCGAGCAGATCGGATCGCCGGCGGAAATCTATGAAAGGCCGAATTCGAGCTATGTCGCCCGCTTCATCGGCGAGATCAATCTCCTCGACGGCGAGATCGTCGCGGCGGGCCAGGATTTCGTCAGCGTCTCGACCGCCGTCGGATTCGTGAACGCCGCCTGCGCCATCACGCTTGCGCCCGGCCGCCCGGTCGCGGTCGCGGTGCGCCCGGAGCGCATCCTCGTGACCGCGTTGGATTTAGCCCAAGCTTCGCCAAGCCCCATCAATGCTCTTGAAGGCAAGATCGAGGAGAAGGCCTATCTCGGCGATGTGACTCTCTATCAAATCAGACTCGCGGGCGGCCTCGTCTTGCGCGCCGCGCGGCAAAACGCCGATCCCGGCGCGCACGTGTTCGAACAAGGCGACAAGGTCCTCGCCCGCTTCGCGCCGGAAGCCGCGAGCGTCCTTCCGTCATGAGCCGTCCTCCCGTCATGAAAAAGGCTTCGCCGGCGCGCGGAAAATTCGGGCGAAGGCTCGCGCTCGCCCTGCCCTATGCCTGGCTAGTCCTGTTTTTCCTGGCCCCTTTCGCGCTCGTGCTGAAAGTCTCGCTGTCGCAATCGACGCTTGGCCAGCCTCCCTATGCGCCGGTGTTCGAACTCGTTCGACGCGGCGGACATAAGAACGAAGCTCGGCGCGCTCTCGCTCGACGCCTATGCCGCGCTCGTCGGCGACAGCCTCTACCTCCAGTCCTATCTTGATTCCGTCGCGATCGCCGCCGCGGCGGCCTTGATCACGCTGCTGATCGCCTATCCCCTCGCCTTCGCGATCGCGCGCTCGCCGGTGCGGCGGCGGCCCATGCTCCTATTGCTGGCGGTCGCGCCTTTCTGGACGAGTTCGCTAATCCGGGTCTACGCCTGGATCATGATCTTGAAGGACGAAGGCCTCATCAATCATGCGCTGATCGCGCTCGGCCTGATCAAGGCGCCCTTGCATATTTTCGCATCCAACTGGGCCGTGCTCATCGGCATCGTCTATTCCTATCTGCCATTCATGCTGCTGCCGCTTTACGCCGCGATTGAAAGCCAGGACAAGGCCTTGACCGAGGCCGCGGCCGATCTCGGCGCCTCGGCGGCCGGGGTCTTCTGGCGGATCACCTTGCCTTTGTCCCTGCCCGGCGTCATCGCCGGCTCGCTCATGGTTTTCATCCCCGCCGTCGGGGAGTTCGTCATTCCCGATCTGCTCGGCGGCTCCGATACTTTGATGATTGGGACGACGCTCTGGAATGATTTCTTCGCCAATCGCGATTGGCCCGCCGCGGCGGCGGCCGCCGTGGCGCTCCTTGTTTTGCTCGTGGGTCCCCTCGTCTTCTACGAAAGGCTGCAAATGGCCTCCGGAGCAGACCGGCCATGACGCGAGCCTTTGCGCCGGCGCGGCTGATCGTCTTGGGCGTGGGATTCACCTTTCTCTATGGCCCGATCGCGCTCGTCGTCCTCTACAGCTTCAACGCCTCGCGGCTTGTCACGGTCTGGGGCGGATGGTCCACGCAATGGTATGGCGCCCTCTTCGCCAACCGGCAGCTGATGGCGAGCGCCGCGATGAGTCTTGAGGTCGCCCTGGCCTCGAGCGTGATCGCGACCATTCTCGGCGTCTTGGCCGCGCTCGCGCTTGAGCGCTTCGGCCGGTTTCGCTCGCGCGGTCTCTTCGCCGCCATGATCTACGCGCCGCTGGTGCTGCCGGAAGTGATCATGGGCCTCGCATTGCTGCTTTTCTTCGTCGCCTTGGGATTTGAGCGCGGCTTCGTCACGCTCATCATCGCGCACGCCACGCTCAGCCTCGGCTTCGTCTCGATCATCGTCCGCGCCCGGCTGGCCGGGTTCGATCAATCGCTGGAGGAAGCCGCGAGAGATCTCGGCGCCGGACCGCTGACGACCTTCGTCTCGGTCACCCTGCCGATTATCGCGCCAGCGGTCGCGACGGGATTCCTCCTCGCCGCGACGCTCTCGCTCGACGATCTCATTCTTGCGAGCTTCAATTCGGGACCGGGCTCGACCACTCTGCCCATGCGAATTTACAGCGAGGTGCGGCTCGGCGTGACGCCGCAAGTCAATGCGATGTCGACTTTGCTCATTGCTTTCGTCGGGATGAGCTTGTTTTTTGCCGCGCTCTTTGGCGGGCGGGCGCAAGACGAAGCCGCGCCGCGAAACGGCGACGCGAAGCGGAGGCGAAATTAGTCTTGCCGCACGCCGCCTTGCGCCGGTTTGGCGGCGTCGGACTTTGGCGCGAACAGGGGCGCCGCGGCGTCGGAGCGACGGATCAAGCTGCGCACGTCGGGGAGAAACGCCAAATCGTCCCAAGAGCCGGCGACGTCGAACCGAAATTGTGGCCTGCGCTGCTCCGGCTTCTCTTCGGCGGCGGAGGGCATGGCGACGGCGCTGAGCTGGAGCGCCCGTTCGGCGAGATCAGCCGAGCCGCTGAATTCGAGATTTACGGTCGGGCTGCGCAGCGCGCCCGCCTGGATTTCAGCAGCTCCCTTCGTGATGCGCAATTCGAAGCCGGCGCGATCGAAAGCGGTGCCGCCATGGCGGATATCGGTTGCGAGGGCGAGAGGCCTTTTGTCGATCCGCCGCAAGGCTTGCTCGAGATCGACGCCGACGAACTCGCCTTGGTCGATGGTGATTTTCGCCCGGCCGTCGAGATTGCGCATGAGTTCGCTCATGTTGGATCCCGAGCTCTCGACATTGCCCGCGCCAGTCAGCAGGCCGCTGAACCTCCCCGCCGGGAAAACCCCGAGCGGCGCCGCGGCCATGTCCATGTCGGACAGCGAGCCGCTCGCCCGGAAGGAGACGCCGGCGTTCTGGAGAGCGAGGGAGGCGCGGCCCTTGAGCGCGCCTTTATAGGCTTTCGCCTCAGCCAAGGTGAATTCAAGGCGGCCGTTTCGGCTCATGAGGGCGAAGGCGGCGTTCTCCATCATGGCGTTGGGCAGGATCACGCGCGTCGCCGACACGCGTAGATCGAGATCGACGCGGCGGAGGTCATCCAAGTCGAAAGGTTCCCGGCTCCATTGCCCGTCGCGTCCGACCGCGGCGGGGAGATCGGCGAAAAAGGGTCGCAAGGAGAGGCGTTCCGCCGCCAATGTGCCCGAAAGCGAGGGGCTTTTTTCGCCGAGTTGAAGCGCAAGGGCGCCTTCGAATTCATTGCCGTCCAGCCGCATGCTAAGGCTTGAGCAGGCTTGGCTCGATGCGTCCAAGCTGGCGTCGCAGTCGAGCGCGAAGTCGGCGAAAGGACCAGGAAGCGAGATGAAATAGCCGCCCGATTCGATCAGCTTGCGGAGGGAGGGCGCGGCGGCCGCGATATGGCCGCTATAGTGAGCTGTCGGCGCGCTCGCGAGAAGGCCTTGCGCTGACAGGGACAGGGATTTTCCCTCGACGCCAAGCGAAATCGCCGACTGGCCGCCGCGCAAAAGCTCGGTCGGACGCGCGACGCGGGCGGCGATAGTGGCGGTTTCACCCTGAAACCGGGCCTGCCCATTCACCAAGGCCGGGCCGCCGAGCTTCCGCCAATCGACGGTCACGTTGATGCCGTCGATCACGACCTCCGATGCTCCGAACTTGCCTTTCAGTCGGGCGCGGCCGTCGACGAGGGTCACGGTGGCGAGCCGCGCCTCGTCAGCCGAGGTGGCTTGCGGGCTGGCGGATTTCGCGAATGCGGCGCGGCCGATCGCGCTGTCGGCCGGCAAAGGCCGGCCGTCGAGATCGATGACCATGTCGGGCTGGCCCAAGCTCGCCCAGGCGATTTCGAGCTGGCCCCGCAAGAGCGCGGAGACGCGCAAATATCCCTTGAGATAACGGGCGTCAATGCGAAGAGCGCCGGAAGGATCGGCGAGACTGATGTCGTCGATGCTAATATGCGGCTGCGGCAGCACGACAAAAACAGCCTTGCCTTGCGTGATCGGCGCGAGGCCCGTCATTCGCCGGATTTGGCCGACGACTTCCGCGCGCAGGGCCTTGGTCGAAAACGCCCAGGGCGCCGCCGCCGCGATCATCCCGACGACAAAAACGAGGACGCCAACGACCCACAGCGCTTGCGCCATGCGCCCGCGCGGAGGCCTCGATGCGTTGGGAGCGAATGGCGCCATTTCGACTGTGGCTCTCAAATTGCCCTAGACGGCGCCGCCGCAACGCCCGCCAAACTGTGCTCTGGTCTTCGACTGTGTCGCCGTTAAGGCGAACACGCCCCTATCGGCGGACTTTTCTAAAGCGGTGAAGACGCAAAGCGGGCGGCGTGTCGGCGACAGGATCGCGGCGATCAGCCTTCATGCCGAGAGCGCGGCGTCAAGCATCTCGCGACTCTTCCAAAGCTTGGGCAATTCCTTCCGGATCAGATGGTTCCCTCTGATCGGGAAGCGCTCTAATGGCCGATGAGGCCGAACTCAGCCTGCAGGACGCCGGCGAGATCGTCGATGCCGAACGGCTTTTGCAACACGGCGCGATCGGCGTAAGCCGCCGGAACTCCCGATCGCCCATATCCGGTCGTGAAGATGAAAGGGCAGGCCCGCTTGGCGAGGAGGTCGGCGACCGGGTCAATCTTTTGTGAGCCGAGGTTCACGTCAAGCAGAGCGCCGTCGATCTGCTCGCGGCCGATAAATTCGAGCGCCGAAGCGACGTCGGAGAAACACCCGGCTATGTTGAAGCCGAGGTCAAACAATGTGTCCGCCAGACTGAGCGCGATGAAGGGCTCGTCTTCAACGATCAAGATCCGAGGTCTCGAAGTTTCAATCGCTAGGGGGGCGAGCGTCATCTGACGAACCAATGTTCCAGTAACAGTGACTTTGCCTTGCCGACTCTGCAAAGTCCAGGAAATCCAACGAAATCGCGGCATGTTCCACCAGGCGGGCCATCCCGATCTGACGAAGATCAAATCCGTTTCGCTCTCGCCGCCGCGGCCGCGGCGACTGCGACCGCCACCCATGCGAGAATCAGCATCGTTCCGCCGATCGGCGCGGCCATGGGAAAGAGCCGAGTCCCAGCAAATGCGCGCGTCGCGAGATCGCCGCTGAACAGCGCGCCGCCCAAGATGAACAGCGCGGCGGAAATAGGAACCAGCCGCCCTGCTCCGCCGACGCCAGCGCGACGCCAGAGACCGCGATCGCGGCCGCCGCATGGAGCATGAGGAAATTGGCCGCCGTATTGAGCAACGGACCGCCGGCAGTCCCATGCGCCGCCAAGGCGGACAGCACGACGCCGGCGCCGCCGGCTAGGCCCGCCAGGGCGATCGCGGTGAAAGCCAACCTGCGCATTTCGGAATTGCTCCCATGCCGAGGATGCGCCGGGACCAAGCGGCAAGCCCGGCGCTTCCCGATCGGATGGACTTGCCCAATTGAAAGCGAATCACTCACAATTCAAAGAGACGGCGCATGCAGGATCCGAAAATGTCCCTCGACATCTCGCGGAACATGCTGTCGACGCGCAAGTCAAAAAGCTGTGTCATCGCGCCGGGCGATGGCGCAGGCGACAAAAATCGATTGGATCGCCGAAGTGATTCGATTTTTTTTCGGCCAGACCACAGCTCTCTTGAGAGCCGATCTTGGCCTTTTCAAGATGACCGAGCGTAACGCGGGTCCAACGGATAGATTTTCTCGCGGCGGCGGCGTTCGGCCGAACGAGTGGATCGCGCAAGCGCGTCCTGAGCCAATCGCGCGAGCGCAGAGGCTTGACGGGCTAGGGCCCGTTCTTAAAAAAGCTGATCGACTTTTTCGATGGGAACATGCTACAACTTATTGATATATAGCGCATTTTTATCGATTAGGTGATTCCATCTAAACGGCACGCGCTCTAGGTTCAGGCGCGCCGCGCGATGGTTTGGAGCTGGCGCCGGTAATCGGCTTCGATCTCGATATCGGCGGCGTCCGCGCAGGCCAAAAGCAGCGCCGCGATGAAACTCTGGTCGTCGACCGAATCGGCCAGCGCCGTTTCGATTGGGGGAACGCTGAGGCGCGGGCGAACGAGATTGAACCGTTGCTGATTAATCGCGACCGCCCATTTTTCACGCAGCCATTTCGCCAGAATGGGCGCGAGCTCCTGCACGAAATTGGATGACCGGAGCCGCTGCAGGAGGCGCAGGCCGGAGTTCCAAATATCCTTCGCGTCGAGCGCCTTGCCCTCGAGCATGGCCTTCAGCGCCTGACCGACCGCGTCGTCGAGCGTGACGATCGGGTCGATCGTCTGCATGCAATGGGCGATCGCCGAGGAGCCAGGATAGATCGGACCCATTTGCTTGGTCAAAAGCCCATGCAGCTCGACCACCGACTCCCTGTCATGGTTGAGACCGGCGGCGATGCAAAAGCTCATGACCGCGTCATCGGCGACTTCGCGGACGCTCTCCTCCCGCAAATCGACGTCGGAGAGGCGCGGCACGACGCCGCGTGGAAGGGCGAGCTTTTCGAGCGTCGGCAGCACGCGCAAATAGGCGGTGGCCTCGAGCCAGCCCATCAAGGCCGCAGCGAAAGCGGAGGGGTCGCGATCGCGGACCGCCGAATTAATCCTTTCCTTCCGCAGCACCACGTCGGACATTGCGTCTCTCGGCGTCTCTCGAAAACTAAACTCGTGAATCCCTGTCGCCGGATGTGGCGGAAATGGGCTCCGTCATGGCCTCATCCGTTATCCGCCGATCGCGGCGAGCAGACTGGAGCATTTTTCATTCCAGCATGTTTTCGGCCGGCGGGGCCGCCAATCTTGATACAGGTTCAAATGCGTTAACTCTTTGTCGTATTCTTTAATAGTCTGGCCGCCGCCGATTTGGGCCGGCGGTCGACCCACGCGGCGCGTGGGGAGAGGGAGGCATGCGATGCGATTGCGTTTTGTTTCGACGCCGACCGCCCTGGGCGTGGCGCTGGCGGCCATGGCGGGAGCGGCGCTGGCGCAAGATATAGGCACGCTGGACCCAAAGCCGCTGCCGCCGCTGGCGCACCCGGAGGACCCGGCGACACCGGCCAAGGAATTATTCGGCCGCCAGGCCGAGCCCGCGCCCTTGGCGGCGCGGACGATCGGCTTTTATTCGCGTGGCTGTCTCGCCGGCGGCAAGCCCCTCCCGGTCAATGGGCCGGCATGGGAGGTCATGCGCCTCTCGCGCAATCGGAACTGGGGCCATCCGGCGCTGATCGCCTTTCTCGAACGTTTCGCGCGCAAAGTGCCGACCGTCAGCCATTGGCCAGGGATCCTTGTCGGCGACATGTCGCAGCCGCGCGGCGGCCCTATGCTCACGGGCCATGCCTCGCATCAGATCGGCCTCGACGCCGACATCTGGCTGACGCCCATGCCAAATCGCGATTTGTCACGCGCCGAGCGCGAGGAAATGTCGGCGGTGAATGTGGTGCGCGCCGATCGGCGCGACGTCGATCCGACCAAATGGACGCCAGATCATCTCGCGGTCATCAAGGCGGCGGCGCAGGAGCCGGAAGTGCAGCGCATCTTCGTTAACGCCGCGATCAAGAAGGCGATCTGCCGCGACGCCACCGGCGATCGCTCTTGGCTCAATAAAGTCCGACCCTATTATGGGCACGACTATCATTTCCATGTCCGTCTCGTGTGCCCAGAGGGAGAGGAAGCCTGCAAGGATCAAGATCCGGTTCCGCCCGGCCAAGGCTGCGACGCCGCCTCGCTCGCCTGGTGGTTCTCCAATTCCATCCTGCATCCAAAGCCGGGCCCCTGGAAGCCAAAGGCGCCGCTGACGATGGCGCAATTGCCAGTCGATTGCCAGAAGGTCCTCATCGCGCGATAAGGGCTACAAGGGGCCGCCGGATGCGGCGCCGCCTTGAGCCCCCTGCCATCGTTTCTGTCGCCAGCTTGAGCCCCGTTCGCGATCAGGGCGCGCTATCCGGGCCTCGGCAATCCGGCCTGATCAACGGCGACCAACTTGCGGCGCGAAGCCGGCGCGACAAAACCCTCGCGGGCGATGCGATCGACGGGACGGCGACCCTCTTGGCCTCAGCGCTAATTTCACGCTCGATCCTTGCTTGGCGCGCCGATTGCCTGCAGGATGACACTGACATGAACATGAGTTTGGGCGCGACTTGGACGATTTTCTGCATACCATAAACCCGCTCTATTCAATTTCGGGTTTCATCGTGGGGGGGCTCGTCGGTTTCACCGGCGTCGGCGGCGGTTCGCTCATGACGCCGCTGCTCGTGCTTATGTTCGGCGTCGCGCCGACGACCGCTGTTGGCACCGATCTGCTTTACGCCGCCATCACCAAGAGCAATGGCACGCTCATCCATTCATTGAACGGCACGATCGATTGGCGCATCACCCGTCGGCTCGCCGCCGGCAGCGTGCCAGCGACAATCGCCACCCTCGCCGCGCTCGCCGCTCTTGGAAAATCCAACAGCCAGGCGGCCAATGGGTTCATCACGTCAGTCTTGGGTTTCGCATTGATCTTGACCGCGATCGTCATCTTGTTTCGCGGCTGGCTGCTGCGTTACATCGCCAAGCGCACAGATAGGCTGACCGATCGGCAAACGCGCCTGCTGACCCATCTTCTCGGCGCTTTCCTCGGAGTCCTGGTCTCGATTTCCTCGGTCGGCGCGGGGGCCATCGGCATCACGGTTCTTTTGGCTCTCTATCCAAAACTGCCGACCGTGCGATTGGTTGGCTCCGACATAGCCCATGCCGTGCCGCTGACATTCGTCGCCGGCGCCGGTCACTGGCTCCTCGGCTCGGTCGATTGGGCGCTGCTTGCTTCGCTTTTGATCGGCTCGCTTCCAGGAATCGCCATCGGAAGCTATCTCGCCGCCAGGATTCCTGATCGGTTCATGCGGCCAATCCTGGCCAGCACGCTGGCCGCCGTGGGCGCGAAGCTCTCCATCTGACCTTCCGCGCGACGCCTAGCCGCCCGAGGCGCTCCGTGGGGTTTCGGTCCCAACAGGACGCCCCGCGCGTCGCCTCTCGGCGACCGCCCGCGCCAGCCGCTCGAGCAGTTCGACCGAGCTCTCCCAATCGATGCAGCCGTCGGTGATGCTTTGGCCGTAGACGAGCGGCTGGCCGGAGACGAGGTCTTGTCGTCCGGCGCGCAAATGGCTCTCGATCATCGACGCCGATGATCCGCCGCTCCCCGGCGGCGAGCTGACTGGCGATGTCCTCGATCACCTCGCCCTGGTTTTCCGGCTTCTTGCGGCTGTTGGCGTGGCTCGCGTCGATCATCAGGCGCGCCGCCAATCCCGATTTGATCGCCTCGGCGCAAGCCGCCGCGACGCTTGAGGCGTCATAATTGGGCGCGTTGCCGCCGCGCAAAATAATGTGGCAGTCGTCGTTTCCCGTGGTCGAGGCGATCGCGCTTTTGCCGCTCTTGGTCACGGCGAGGAAATGATGCGGGCAGGAGGCCGCCTTCACCGCGTCGACGGCTATTCTCACATTGCCGTCGGTGCCGTTCTTGAAGCCGATCGGGCAGGAAAGGCCGGAGGCGAGCTCGCGATGCACTTGGCTTTCCGTGGTGCGTGCGCCAATCGCGCCCCAGCTCACGAGATCGGCGATATATTGCGGCGTGATCATGTCCAGGAATTCGCAGCCGGCCGGCAGGCCCATGTTGTTAATGTCGAGCAGCAGGCCGCGGGCGATGCGCAGGCCCTCGTCGATCGCGAAGCTGCCGTCGAGACGCGGATCATTGATCAGGCCTTTCCAGCCGACCGTCGTGCGCGGCTTCTCGAAATAGACGCGCATCAGGATTTCAAGCTCGCCTCCCAGCCTTTTGCGCGCCTCCGCGAGGCGCGCGGCGTAATCGAGGGCGGCGGCGGGATCGTGAATGGAGCAAGGTCCGATGACGACGGCCAGACGGTCGTCCTCGCCGCGCAATATGCGGCGCAGCGCGGCGCGGGCGCCGATGACGGCGTTGGTGGCCGTCTCGGTGCGCGCGAATTCGCGGATGATTTCGACGGGCGGCGTAAGTTCCTTGATTTCGCGGATGCGAAGGTCGTCAGTGCTCAACACAGGTGCGGCTCCAGGCTATTCGCCCTACCTGCGGCGCAAAAAAGCCGCCAAGCAGGCTGGCGGCTTTTTGGGACTTTTTTGCGATGTCGTTAGATCATGCGCATCCGGTCTCCGCCGCCGCGAAGGGAAACCCATAAAACCAAAAATAATAGCGGCGAGAGACGTGCGTCATGAGCAACACTCTAGCTCGGATGAAACGCCTTGTCACCTCCCCGCTTGCGCCTCCCTTTCGCGCAATGGCGTCGAAAGCTTCGCTGGGCGATGATAAGACCGCTCCAGACACAAAGGATGGGCGCGCGGCGCGGGGGGAAATTGGCCTATGGATCTCACAAAGAGCGCTTTGCTCACGGATCTCTATCAGCTCAACATGCTGCAGGCCTATCTGGAGCAGGGCGAGACCCAAGAAGCCGTGTTCGAGTTTTTCGTGCGCAGATTGCCGGCAAGGCGCGGCTTCCTGATCGCGGCGGGACTGGAGCAGGCGCTCGACTTCCTGCAGGATTTCCACTTCGCGTCCGACGAGCTCGATTGGCTGGCGGCGAGCGGCCGTTTTAGCGCGGCGCTTTTGAGCAAGCTCGAAGCCTTCCGCTTCACCGGCGATGTCGAGGCTATGCCAGAGGGCGGCGCGTTTTTCGCCAACGAGCCGATCCTGCGCGTCACCGCCCCATTGGCCGAGGCGCAGCTTGTTGAAACCCGCCTGATCAATATCCTGCAATATCAAACCCTTGTCGCCTCCAAGGCGGCGCGGATGCGGCTCGCCGCGCCGGGCAAATCCCTCGTCGATTTCGGCTTCCGCCGCGCCCATGGCGCCGAGGCCGGGCTGATGGCGGCGCGGGCGAGCTATATCGCCGGGTTCGAAGGCACCGCGACCGTGCTCGCCGGCGCGCTATTCGGCATTCCGCTTTATGGCACCATGGCGCATTCCTTCATCGAGACCTTCGACGATGAAGCCGCGGCCTTCGAGGCTTTCGCCCGCGCCAGGCCGGACGGGCTGATCCTGCTCATCGACACCTATGACGCCGAGGCCGCGGCGCATAAAATCGTCGCCCTCGCGCCGAAGCTGAAGGCCGCCGGGATCCGCGTCGCCGGGGTTCGGCTCGACAGCGGCGATCTCGTCGCTCTCTCGCGCCGCGTCCGCCAAATTCTCGACGCCGGCGGGCTTGCCGAGACGACGATCTTCGCCAGCGGCGGGCTCGACGAGGATGATCTTCTGGCCTTCGCGCGGCAAGGCGCGCCGATCGACGGCTACGGCCTCGGCACCTGCCTGACCACCTCCTCGGACGCGCCCTCGCTCGATTGCGTCTACAAGCTCGAGGAATATGCCGGCCTCGCCCGTCTGAAGCGCTCGCCCGGCAAGGCGACCTGGCCGGGCCGCAAGCAGGTCTGGCGCGGCTATGACGACGACGGCCGCATGGCGGGCGATGTTCTCTCGCTCGAAACCGACGCGCAGGCGGGCGAGCCTTTGCTTGCGCCGGTGATGCGGGCTGGACGCCGGCACAAACCGGCGCCGACGCTCGACGAGATTCGCGCGCGCGCCCGCGCTGATCTCGGCCGTTTGCCCAAGCCCTTGCAAAAGCTTGAGCCCGGCGCGCCTTATCAGGTTGATGTGGCCGAACCGCTACGCCGCCTCGCCCGCGAGGTCGAACGCCGGCTAGGCCTCGCGGAGGAGCCTGCGTGAGCGCTCGGATCGCCTTGGCTGAAACCGACATTCTTGTCGTGGTCGACGTGCAGAACGATTTCTGTCCTGGCGGCCGACTTCCCGTGCCCGGCGGCGACGAGGTCGCGCCGCTGATCAACCGGCTCGCCCGCGCTTTTCCCCATGTCGTCCTGACCCAGGACTGGCATCCTCGCGGCCATGCGTCCTTCGCCTCGGCCCATCCGGGGCGTAAGCCCTATGAAGAGATTGAGCTGCCTTATGGGCGGCAAGTGCTGTGGCCCGACCATTGCGTTCAGGCCACGCCCGGCGCCGCGCTGCACGCGGCGTTGGACATTCCCCATGCCGAGCTTGTGCTGCGCAAAGGCCATCACCGCGACATCGACTCCTATTCGGCTTTCTTCGAAAATGATCGGACGACGCCGACCGGCCTCGCCGGCTATTTGCGCGAGCGCGGCTTCGCCCGCGTCGTCTTGGTTGGGCTCGCCTTCGATTTCTGCGTCCGCTGGACGGCTGAAGACGCGAACCGGCTCGGCTTTGCGGCGTTGATCGTCGAAGACGCCTGCCGCAGCCTTGATCTTGATGGCTCGGCGGCCCGCGCCCGGGACAGTCTCGCGGCGCTCGGCGTGGAGCGCATCACGGCGGCGCGAATTCTTTAGCGCCCGCTCGCAGTCCATCCGCTGCGCCTGATCAGCGCGGCGCTTTTTTGTGCGAGAGCGCCAGGGTCCGCGCCTTGAGCGAATCATAGATCGGGGGCTCGCCCAGCATGGTCGCCGTCGCCATCGCCGAGAAGCAGGCGGCGAGCATGGGCAGCAGCAGCGTGGAGGATTCAGTCATTTCGGTGACAAGGATGATGCCGGTGAGCGGCGCCCGCACGACGGCGGTGAAGAACGCCGCCATTCCGACGATCGCGAAGGAGACGGCGTGGGCGGCGGGGTCTGTCCCGGCCGGATGCCATAGCCCGCCAAGGAAGAAGCCCATTTGCGCGCCCAGGACGAGCAGAGGCGCGAATATGCCGCCCGGCGCGCCGGAGGAGTAGGACGCCGCTCCAAGACCGAGGCGGAGAAGGTAGAGGAACGGGATCACGCCGAGCGCATAGACGCCGTCGAGCGTTTGCTGAATGAGAGCCTCGCCGTCGCCGGCCAGTCGCGGCGCGAACCACGCGAGGGCGCCGACCGCCGCGCCGAGCATCGCGCCGCGCAATTCCGCCGGAAAGCGCGCCAGGCGATCGGCTGTCGCAAGCGCGCCGAGAAGCACACGATTGTAGATGACGCCGAGCGCTCCGGCGATGGCGCCCAAGGCGAAGCATAGAAGATTGTCGACCGGGTGCGGAAAGGGGAGCGCCGCGACGGAGAACGCCGGTTCCGGCCCGGTGAGAAGCTGCGCCGCCACGATAGCGCTGCCGGCGGCTCCGAGCGCGGCGACGGCGTCACGCACGTCGAACTGGCGGATCAACTCCTCCAGCACGAAGGCCGACCCCGAGAGCGGCGCATTGAACGCCGCGGCGAGGCCGGCGCCTGCGCCCGCCGCGATCAGCGACCGACAGTCGACCCAATTCCGGCCGAACATTTTTCCCAGGGCGTTCGCCAGGGTCGCGCCCATTTGCACGGAGGGTCCCTCGCGGCCGAGCGCGAGGCCGGCGCCTATCGCCAGCAGACCGCCGATGAATTTGACCGGCAGGAGAAGCAGGGAGGGCGGCGGCAGCTCGCCTCCAATGACCGCCTCGATATGGGGAATGCCGCTGCCGGCGGCATGTTCGTAAAAACGGCGCACGAGCCATACGGCGACGGCTGTCGCGGCCGCCGCGCCGGCCATCATGAGAGCAAGCCCAAGAAGCGGCTCGCCGCTCCACCATTGGGGCATTTCAGCGCGGAGCCGGCCGGCTTCCCGCAACGCCAGTCGGAACAGTCCGCAAGTCAAGCCGGCGCCTGCGCCCGCGACGCCGGACAGCAGCGCCAAGGGGATCAAGCCCGAGCTGATCGAGAGCGTTCGCGCGAGTTTGATTTTGGTCTGGGCGGCGGCGAGCCTTATCTGCCTCGCTCTGCGGCTCGGCTTCGCCGACGGCGGCCGAAACGTCCCAGGCGGCCGGCGCGCCGATACATTCGTGGTTTCAGCGCGAGCAGGGTCCTCGCCGATTTCGCGCCTGTCCCGATCTTCGCCGTTGATAATGCCCGATTCGATCGCAAGGTCGCTCGCATCGCCGATCATGATGAGATGCTGGACATTGTCGCGTTGGACAATGACGAGCCGCCGGCGCGGATCGAGATCGAAGGAATCGCCTATGTTGAGGCGCAACGGACCGGCTCCGACATGAGCCGGCGCGCGCAGCCTGCCCTTGAAGGCGAAGCGAAAAGTCAGCCAGAGCAAACCGAGCGCGCCGATAAGGGCCACTACGGCGACGACAAACATGAAGCTGTCGCTCTCGAGTAAAGCGTCATTCAATGTCAGCGTCCCCGGTGCCCGCGCGGCGCATTGCGACTTGCGCCCCTTACTATCCTATCGCGTCGCGATTGGACATGCGTGCGGGAGCCGACGGATTGCAGGATATTTGCGCGCAGCGTTTCGCGGCGCGGCTGATTTTCGCCCGCGGCAATCCCGCTTGCCGGATGTCTAACGGTCGAGCGGCGCGAAGGCCCGGAAGCCCGGCGGGAGAATGGGCTGAGCCCCCGTGATGATCTTCGGCAAAGGGATCGCGGCGAGCCTATACGCATAGGAATGGGTCAAATCCATTGGCCGATGCGGCGGCGAGGGCGTCTCGAGACCTTGCGTCTCGGGACCCTCCGCTTCGGAAACTTGCGCATCGGAAATTTGCACCTCGTCCGGTCGCGCGCTTGGCGTCAGCCCTGCGCCATTCGCCGCCGGGCTGATCGTCGCGGCGAACTCCCCGGGCCGGGCCGGCGGCAAGGGCGGTCCGGCCTCCGACAGAGCCGGTTTCGCCGCCGAACTCGCCCGCGCCACGGCGATCCGGTCGCGCGGCGGATCGGTTCGCGCCGTCTGACCACCGATGCCCGAAAATAAATTTTGCATGAGGCCGGCGAAGATGGATCCTTGCTCGGCTGGCTGGGGCGGCGCAAGGCTGCGCGGCGGCGGCGTCTTGCGCGGCGCGGACGCGGCGATCATCACGCGCGCCTCGTTGCAATTGCGAATGCCGAGCTGGATCAATTCGCTTCCGCGCAGGACCTTGTAGTCGCGCGTCAAGCCTCCCAGGCGCGCACGCACGGCGGCGGGATAGGAGTCGAACAGCTGCTGCGATACGTTCAGATCGGTCTGGTGATTGCGCGGATCATAGGCGAGATGGAATTTGAGAATGCTGTCGGGATAGACGCAGACATTGGGCAGGCTCAGCGCCAGGGTGCAGGCGGAGCGGCATTCGTGCAGCCGACCTCCCGATCCGAACTCGCGATAAATTTCGGTCTGCGCCTGATAATCGGTGACGAGGCCGCCGACGTCCTTGGCGACCACAACGGGCGCCGGCATGGGTGGCGGAGCGAGATAACCCAATCTTCACCTATTCTCGATATTTCACGAACGCAACGTTCGCGCCGCATTCAGACGCTATCCAATCGTGGTGAACGCATTCTTAAGCAATTCGCCCGAATCTGCCTTCGTCAATCGTCGCGGCGAAGCCCTACGCGAGGTAGAGAGCGCTGATTTGACTCTGCCGCAAAATGTGGCGCGACTTTGACCAAGCTGATTTATGCTGGCGGAGGTCCCACCTTGTGCGATCCAACCCTGCGCGATTCAAGTCGCGCCGCCTTGATCTCACCACAAGTCTGGGCGAGCTTGCGCCGCTGGATCGATCTCTCTTGTAAGAGGAACCGGCGTAGACCATTTGAGGACTTAAAGCCCGGAGATTCGCGTGAGGCGAAGGCTAAAAATGGCGTGATGTAAAATGACGATGGCTGGCCAATCCCCACTTGCCGCCGATCCGGGCTTCGGGATCTATGTGCATTGGCCATTTTGCCTGTCGAAATGCCCCTATTGCGATTTCAACAGCCATGTCCGCGCCCATCCGATTGAGGAAGGCCGCTATCTCGCGGCCTATAAGGCGGAGCTATCGCACCGCGCCCGCCTCACCGAGGGCCGCACCGTATCCTCCATCTTCTTTGGCGGCGGCACCCCGTCCTTGATGCGGGCGGAGACGGTCGCCGCCATTCTCGATGCGATCGCCGGACATTGGCCGATCGCCGCGCATGCGGAGATCACGCTCGAGGCCAATCCGACCAGCGTCGAGGCGAGCCGTTTTCGCGGCTTTCGGGCGGCGGGCGTCAATCGCGTTTCGCTCGGCGTGCAAGCGCTGAACGACGCCGATCTGAAAGCGCTGGGCCGCGCTCACTCGGCCGCCGAGGCCATGGCGGCGGTGGATCTCGCCGCCTCAATCTTCGAGCGCTATTCTTTTGATCTCATCTATGCGCGGCCGGGCCAAACGGCGCAGGATTGGCGGCGCGAATTGCAAGCGGCGCTCGCGCGTGCGCGCGACCATATCTCGCTCTATCAGCTTACGATCGAACCGGACACGATGTTTGAGCGGCTGCGCGACAGCGGCAAGCTGGCCGTCCCTGACGCCGATCGCGCCCGCGATCTATGGGACGTAACACAAGAGGCGACATCGCTTGCTGGCCTTCCGGCCTATGAAATCTCCAATCATGCGCGGCCCGGCGCCGAAAGCCGGCATAATCTGATCTATTGGCGCTATGGCGAATATGCCGGCGTCGGGCCCGGCGCGCACGGCCGGATCCTGACGCCGACAGGCCGCCGCGCCCAGGCGACGGAGCGTCATCCAGAAATGTGGCTGACCGTCGTCGAAACCGAAGGCCATGCGCTTGTGGAGGACGAGGATTTAACCGCGGACGAGCAGGCCGACGAGTTTTTATTGATGGGCCTACGTCTTGCGGAAGGAATCGAGCCGGGCCAATTCCAGGCCGTGTCGGGTCGTCGCCTCGACCCCGGCCGCATTGATTCGCTGATTGCCTACGGCATGGTTGAATATACGCGGCATGGGCGAATCAAAGTGAGCGCGGAAGGGTTTCCGCTGCTCGACGCTGTCGTCGCCGACCTCGCCGCCTGACGCGCGCCTGCGATAAGGCCTCCTTCGGACGCACGACCGGCGCGCGGCGTTCGATGAAGGGTTGCGGCGATCCGCAAATAGGCCGCGCCTTCCTGTGCCGGGCATGAAGCAAGCGAGCGATCCGGATTCGTCCTGGACTGAGACGCGTTTTCCGCCATCCGCGAATCGAATCCCCGCGCTAGCGCCGGATGGCGGCCGCCGCTCGGCGCCGTTCGTCCATTCGCTTACGTTGCGTTTCGCCATGGCGAACGGTCCTTCGGCGAACCGCTTTTCGCAGCGCGGATAAGCGGCGTAGAAATGCAACAGGAAACCCTTTTGCGAAACCCATGCGCCGCGCCGACACATGCTCGCCACATTCAGCGACTTAAACCTTACAGAGTCGCAAAGATTCCGGATGAGCGGCGATCTCGTGTGAGGGGCATGGACTGCCATGTTACGGGACATTAACCGGTCGAGATTTAAGAGCAGTCTTACAACAAATGCGGCATTCGCCGTTAACCGATCCGCGACGCGCGCGGCGAAACCTACATTTGCGAGTTTTGATTTGCGACAACTGCGCGTCTCTCTCCATTTCAAAGGGCGCGGCCTTCTCGCCGCCGCGACTTGCGCCGGGGCCTTCGCGCTCGGCATTTTCCTTCCTTCCTCGACGGAAACAGCTGTCGCCAATGGCGATACGCGGACATTAAGCCTCTATCATTCGCATACTGGCGAATCGATCGACGCGACATTCCGAGTCAATGGGGCCTATGACCCCGCGGTGATCGAGAAGCTCAACTGGTTCCTGCGCGACTGGCGCAACAATGATCGCGCCAAAATGGACCCGCGTCTGTTCGACACTGTCTGGGAGGTCTACCGCTCCGCCGGCGCCAATGAGCCCATTGTTGTCGTGTCCGCCTATCGTTCGCCGGAAACCAACGCCATGTTGCGTCGGCGCTCCCGCGCGGTCGCGGAACATTCGCAACATATCCTCGGCAAGGCGATGGATACGACCATGCCGGGCATGTCGATGGAGAAAATTCGCGAGATCGGCATGCGCTTGCAAAGAGGCGGCGTCGGCTACTACGGCAGCTCGAATTTTGTTCATCTCGACGTCGGCAATGTGCGGCACTGGCCGCGCATGAGTTATGATCAACTGGCGCGGCTGTTCCCGGACGGGAAGACCGTCCATCTCGCCTCGAATGGAAGAACGCTTCCGCGCTATGAAGAGGCGCGCGCTGAAATCGCCGCGCGCGGCGGCGTCACGACCGACGCGCCGCCTTCGAGCGGGGGAAATTTTTTCGCCTGGCTGTTCGGCAATCATGATCGCGACCAGGACGAAGACGCCGAAGTCGTTCGCGGCGCAGGGTCGCGGCGCGACCGCTCGCGGGTCGCGGCGCTTGGCGCGAACGGGCTCGGGCGCGCCGGGGTCGAATCCCGGCTCGCCAGCGCGGATGAAAGCCGGCATGCTGGCGCTGCGCCAGTGAAAAACGCATCCGCCGCGACGCCGGCGAGCGAGCCGGATCAGCCGGATCAAGAGTCGGGCGCGAATAGGACGATTGTCGCAAGCCTCAGCCCGGCGCCGAGCCCGCATGACAAGCGCGTCGCGATTGATGATCGCGACAAGTCGACCGCGAGCATCGCCAAGGACAAAAAGGATAAGGCGGACAAAGGCTGGTTGGCCTCCGCCGCTCCGACGCCGCCGTTGCGCCCGCTCGACCTCGTCGCGGTCGCCGATGCGCCGACGCCGCCCCAGCGGCCGGAAGGACTCACGCGCGTCGCAACTCTGTCCACCCATGATCATGGCGACGCCAACGCGAAGTCGGCGGCCGCCAAGAGCAATTCGGTCAGCGCTCCGGCCGTTGCCGCCAGTGGCAACACCCAGCTGGCGCGCGCCGCGAGTCTGCCTGTCGTGATCACGCAGGGACCAAAGGATCAAGCCAGCGTCCCGACGCGGGTTTTGGCCTATGCCGATGGCGGGCAACAGGCGCCGAGGCTCCAAGACGCCGCGACAGGAACGGACGCCGGCGAGACGCAGGTGGCGGCGACCGCGCCAGCCCGGCTTGACCATTCCAATTTTCCAGAGTCTTACAGGCGACGTCGCCGCCGGTAGCGCGCCGACGCCATCCCTTTTTGGGCAGGCGCTCACCGGCTTGCGCCAAGCCGCGCGCATCATCCCCGACGCCTTGTCGAACCTGCCGACCGCGGGCCTTGTCTCGGCCTTCAAAGCTGTCGCCAGCGAACTCGACAGCGCCCATTTCTCAGGCCTAGCGACAAAGCCGCCGGCTGCGTCCGTGAGCGTCGCGGACGTTTCGCAGCCGCTGCGCAATTGACGCCCGGCCCGGCCGTCGATCGATATAGACCTGTTCAGACGGCGCCCGGCCGATCATTGCGTCGGCGCCCACCGATCCGTCAGGCTCCACGCGCCTCCGCCCGCCGCGGCGAGATAGAGGAAGATAAAGCAAAACAACACCGCCGGTTCGCCTTGGTTGAGGGCCGGAAAAAAGCCGCGGCCGGCATGGGCGAGGAAATAGGCGAAGGCCATCTGGCCCGACAGAATGAAGGCGACGGGACGGGTGAACGCGCCGAGCAGAAGCAAAATCCCGCCGACCAGCTCCAGAACGCCCGCGAAGCCCAGCAGCGACAGAAGCTTGAGATTATCGAAACTGGCGACGTGCGGAAAGCCAAAGAGCTTCGCCGTCGCATGCTGGAGGAGCAAAAGCGCCGAGACGATCCGCAGCACGCTGAGGAGCCGGGGCGACCAGGCGGCGGCGATACGCGTGAAATCCATGCTGAAAATCCTTCGTTAGATGCGTAATAATAATCGGCCAAGACGCGTCACGGAAGGGCGCGTCAACACCCATCGTTCAAGCTTTCGGCATCGCCCCTAGGGTTGAAGCCGAGGTGGTTTCGCTTGACGGCTATAATATTTTTATTATATTGGAAGTATCGAAATATTAGAAGCCGTCGAAGCGCTCGCCGCGCTGGCCCAGGCGTCACGTCTCGATATTTTCCGGCTGCTTGTGCAAGCAGGACCCGAGGGAATGCCCGTCGGACGGATCGGGGAGCGGCTCGGGCTACCTTCGGCGACCCTGTCATTCCACCTGACTCAACTCAAGCAGGCCAAACTTGTGACAGTCCGGCGGGAAAGTCGGTCTTTGATCTATATGGCCGCCTATCCCCCGATGAAATCCTTGATGGGATACCTGACCGAAAACTGCTGCCAGGGCGACGCCGCGGCCTGCGGAATTGACGCCTGCGATCCGCCAATAGCCAGCCAAGGAGAAAATCATGAAACGCCTTCACGTGCACGTGTCGGTTGACGACCTCCCGCGCTCGATCCGGTTTTATAGCACGCTCTTCGCCGCTGAACCGACCGTAGCGAAGCCCGACTACGCCAAGTGGTGTTGGATGATCCGCGCGTCAATTTCGCTATTTCGACGCGCGGTGGACAGACCGGCCTAGATCACCTCGGGATTCAGGTTGAGACGCGGGATGAGCTGCGCGAGGTTTACGGGCGCCTGCAACAAGCGGATAGGCCCGTATTAGGAGAGGGAGCGACAACCTGTTGCTACGCTAAGTCTGAAAAGGCTTGGATCAAAGATCCGCAGGATTTGTCGTGGGAGACCTTTTTCACCGTTGGCGAAAGCGCCATGTACGGCGATGGCGTCGATCACGAATTGATTCGCACAAGTTCCGGAGCCTGCTGCGCGCCGGACGCGAGCATTGCGCCGGACGCCTGTTGCTCCCCGAAACGTGAGACGACGCCGTGAAAAACAGGCCCTTCAATGTATTGTTTCTGTGCACTGGCAACAGCGCCCGCTCGATCCTCGCCGAAAGCATCCTGCGAAAGGACGGCGATGGACGCTTCAACGCCTATTCCGCCGGAAGCCAGCCCAAAGGCGCGGTCAACCCGCTCGCGCTAAAGACGCTCGGAGCTTACGACTACCCGGTCGATGGATTGCGCTCGAAAAGCTGGCAGGAATTCGCGACGCCGAACGCCCCGCGATTGGATTTCGTGTTCACCGTCTGCGACAGCGCCGCGGGCGAAACCTGCCCGGTGTGGCCTGGGCAGCCGATGACGGCGCATTGGGGCGTTGAAGACCCGGTTGCCGTTGAAGGCGCTGAGATCGAGAAGGAGCGCGCGTTTAGCGAAGCATTTCGCCAGCTGGAAAATCGAATAGCTGTCTTCGCCGCCCTACCCATCAGGAGTTCTCGACGCCCTCTCGCTCGCGAACCGCCTCAAGGAAATTGGCCATATGGATGGCGCATCGCTCTCCGGCGCAAAGGTCTGAGTTGGTGAAAGACTTGCTCGCCCGCCGCCTGTTCGCCGAAGGTCTTGGAACCGCCTTCCTGCTTGCGACAGTCGTCGGCTCCGGCGTGATGGGCGTCAAGCTCGCGGGCGGCAATGTCGCTCTTGCATTGCTTGGCGACACGATTCCAACCGGCGCGATTCTCGTCGTGCTGATCTTGATCTTCGGTCCCGTGTCGGGAGCTCATTTCAATCCGGCGGTGACACTCGCCTTTGCTCTGCGTGGAGACTTGCCGTGGCGTAATGTTGGACCTTATGTCGCGACGCAAATCATCGGCGCCGTTCTCGGCGTGTGGGCCGCTCATCTCATGTTCGAGCTTCCTCTGTGGCAACTTTCGTCAAAACTGCGCACGGGCTCGGGTCAATGGTTCGCTGAATTCGTCGCGACCTTTGGCCTGCTGTTGACAATCTTCTATGCGTCGCCCGCACGCCGTCCGCCACGCCTTACGCCGCCGGCCTCTACATCACGGCGGCCTATAGGTTCACCGCCTCCACGTCTTTCGCCAATCCAGCGGTTACGATCGCCCGTGCGCTATCCGACACGTTTGCCGGCATCGCGCCAAACTGCGTCGTCGCCTTCATCCTTGCGCAACTCGTTGGAATGGCCGCGGCTGTGTTGATTTCAAATTGGTTGTGGACAGAGCGCATCGCATAATCGGATCGATTGGCCGGTCGCCGTCGCCCGGAGTAGGACGAATGAATGAATGAAGGCCCCTAGCGCGTCCCACGGGGCTCCATTCGTGATGATTCTTGGCGCGGCCTTGAGTTCCCAAATCTGCTTGGTCGAAGCCAATGCGCAAGCCGCTAACCGGCGATCCTGATTAGGGTGAGCAAGTCGTCAAGGGAGGGCTCCTTCGTGGGAGCGATTTGAGTCGAGGCGCCGTTTGCGTCCTTGCGCGACGCGCACCCCGATTCGGCGGCTGGCGCGGTGAGCCGCGTAAGATCGAACGAAGCCAGTCTCGCCGGAAACGACACCGCGATGATTGGCGAGCTATTCTCAGCGCCCCCGGAAGCCGCACTCTCGTCGTCGCGCTCGTCGCGATTTTTTTGCTCCGGCGTCCTTTGCCGAGGCCTCCGGGCCAGGCTTCCTCGCCTTTCGCCGATCTTAAGATCCTCGGCGACGCCCGCCATATCATTAAAGTCCGTCGGTTCGGAATGGGCCTTTGACGCGGGCGACGCCGGCGTCAAGCCTGGAAGGCTAAGCCTGTGAGGGGATATGTGCATCGGATGCTCCCGCGGATAGACGAGCATCTTAAGCCTTAATACTTGAGCGCAGCTGAAGCCGTCTCCGCGCCTTTTGGCCGCCGCAAGAGAGGACGGACCCCGCGATCACGCGCCGAATGAATTATTCAGCCCTGCCTCGCGTAAGCTCTTCGCGCGCGCGCCTGCATGAGCCTTGGCAAGGCGCCATGGGTCAGAACGCCTTCGCGCATCAAGGCGCGGCGCAAAGGGCCGATCATGGAAAAGGCGAAAAGGCCAGCGCCCCGCATGAAATCGACCGGAAAAAGATTGGAAAGCAGCGAGCGGTTGAGAATATCGATTCCATTCGTCCGCAGGGAAATGTCGCCACGTCTGGCCTTGGCGTAAACCGCGAGCGTCTGCACGCTCCCTATGTCTTGTCGAAGCGCGCGGGCGTCCTCCAAGGTCTCGACGAGGGCGGCTATATCGCGCAGGCTGAGGTTGAGCCCCTGCGCCGCCAGCGGCGGAAACACATGGGCGGCTTCGCCGATCAGCGCAACGCGGCAGCGATACAGGCAGTTGACGCTCATCCCGGCCATTGGAAAAAAGCCGCACGCGCCTTCGACCTCAATGCGGCCAAGACATGAATTGACCTGTAGCTCGATCTCGCGCGCGAGGACGGCGGGATCGAGCCCCCGTCTGCGGTCAGCGTCCTCAGCCGACATCAGCCAGACGAGGCTCGAACGATTTGGCTTGCCGCCCAGCCCCCTGAGCGGCACCAGGGTGCAGGGACCGGAGCGCGTGTGAAATTCGGTCGAGACGTGTCGATGCGGCTTTTCATGCGCGAGAAGCGCGGTGAGCGCGACTTGCGGATAGGTCCAGCTGCGCGCGCCGATGCCGGCTTTGGTGCGCGTCAGAGACGCGCGCCCGTCGGCCGCGACAACGAGCTTCGCCTCGACGCGGTGCCCATCGGCCAGGGTCGCGCGGACCGCGTCGGCGTCAAAGCTGAGATCGCTGAGCAGGCCTTCATGAAGGATCAGGCCAGGGGTCCGCGCCGCGATCTCCCCGAGGCCTTCGACCAGGACATTGTTCTCGATATTCTCGCCGAAAGCCGCGAGACCGATTTCGCTCGCCGCGAAGGTCACCGAAGGGACCGGAAGGCGCGCCTCGGTGGCGTCGATCATCGTGATTTTTTCGAGCGGGGCAGTCTTGCCGCGAAAATGCGGCCAGAGGCCAAGCGACTTGTAGAAACGCAGCGACGCTTCGAAAAGCGCGACCGTCCGACCATTGACACGGCGATCAACGCCGCCGACGCAGATGACGGAAAACCCCGCCTGGACGAGGGCGAGCGCGGCCGAAAGACCGGCGGCGCCCGCTCCGGCGACGAGAATATCCGCTTGGGAGTCCAAAGTTTCGAGAGATGACATTGAGAGAGACATGACCGCCTAAGGCCGCGTCCGAAGGGGCGGATGAGGGCCATCCGCCCCGAACGCTTCCAGCCTCTTTAGCCCCTCAGGGCGGGTTTGGCGAGCGAAGCCCGCGCGACGACGCCCAATTCCTCAGCGTTTGTCCGGCGGCACGTAGTCGCGCCTGGGGGAGCCGATATAGAGCTGGCGCGGGCGGCCGATCTTCTGTCCCGGATCCTCGATCATCTCTTTCCATTGCGCGATCCAGCCGGAGGTGCGCGCGACGGCGAACAGCACGGTGAACATGGATACCGGGAAGCCCATCGCCTTCAGCGTGATGCCGGAATAGAAGTCGATGTTCGGGATAGAGCTTCTTCTCGATGAAATATTCGTCGCTCAGGGCGATTCTCTCGAGCTCCACCGCGACCTCGAGCAACGGATCGTCCTTCCTGCCGAGTTCGTTCAAGACCTCGTGGCAGGTCCGCTGCATGATCTTGGCGCGCGGATCGTAATTCTTGTAGACGCGGTGGCCGAAGCCCATCAGCCGGAACGGATCGTTCTTGTCCTTGGCCCGGGCGACATATTTCGGGATGTTGTCGGCCGTGCCGATCTCGGTCAGCATCTTGAGCGCGGCTTCATTCGCGCCGCCATGCGCCGGACCCCACAGACAGGCGACGCCGGCCGCGATGCAGGCGAACGGATTGGCGCCGGACGAGCCGGCGAGCCGCACGGTCGAGGTCGAGGCGTTCTGCTCGTGGTCGGCATGAAGGATGAAGATGCGGTCGAGCGCGCGCGCGAAGATCGGGATTGATCTTGTAATCCTCGCAAGGCACCGCGAAGCACATGCGCAGGAAGTTCGAGGTGTAGTCGAGCTCGTTCTTCGGATAGACGAAGGGCTGGCCGATCGAATATTTATAGGCCATCGCGGCGAGCGTCGGGATCTTGGCGATCAGGCGCATGGAGGCGACCATGCGCTGGCTCGGATCGGAGATGTCGGTCGAAGTCGTGATAGAAGGCCGACAGCGCGCCGACGCTCGCGACCATCACCGCCATCGGATGGGCGTCGCGGCGGAAGCCCTGGAAGAACCGGGCCATCTGCTCATGCACCATCGTGTGGCGCGTGATCCGGTAGTTGAAGTCCCGGCCTTCTGCGTCGGCGTCGGCAATTCGCCGTAGAGCAGCAGATAGCAGGTCTCGAGGAAGTCGCCGTGCTCGGCGAGCTGCTCGATCGGATAGCCGCGATAGAGCAGAACGCCTTCGTCGCCGTCGATATAGGTGATCTTGGACTCGCAGCTCGCCGTCGAGGTGAAGCCGGGGTCGTAGGTGAACATCCCGGTCTGGGCGTAGAGCTTGCCGATATCGACGACCGAAGGGCCGATCGTTCCGGTCTTCACCGGCATGTTGACTGTTTGATCGCCGAGGCTAAAGGAGCCGGTCGTCGCGCTCATGGAGGCTGCCTTCTTAAAGAATCCGTGCGTTCGGGCCAAGTTCGGCCGAGCTTGAGATAGGCGGGAGAGAATCGAGGGAGACTTGCAGTCGCTGCGTCAAATGATGCGGCGCAAAAATACTATCTTATGCGCGGCCCCCGTTCAAGCGGGCCGGCGCGACCGGTCAGCGGGCGTCCGCCGCCAGCCGAGAGTTCGCGCTCATGAGCGCCTGATCTTGCAGCCGGCCGAGGCTTTCCTCCCGCCCCAGCACTTCCAGCACGTCGAAAATGCCGGGCGAGGTCGCGCGCCCGGTCAGCGCGGCGCGCAGAGGCTGCGCGACCTGGCCAAGCTTGACCTTGGTCTCCTCGACATAGTCGCGCACGGCGGCTTCGGCGCCGGCGGCGGACCAGGTCGGCGAGCGCCGCGAAACGCGGCAGCAGGCTGGCGACATGCGCGCGTCCGCCCGCGTCGAGAATGGCTGCCGCCTTGGCGTCGAATGCGAGCGGCCGCGTTCGCGAACAGAAAGCCCGCGCCGTCGAGCAGCTCGACCAGTGTCTTGGCGCGCTCCTTCAAGCCCGGCATGGCGGCGAGCAGCTTCGCCCGCATGTCGTCGTCGAGCGCGAGCGCGGCCGTCGGCTCCCCGCGGCAGATAGGGCGCGGTCTGCTCGATCGCCTTGACGAGATCGGCGTCGCGGCTCGCGCGGATATAATGGCCGTTCATGCTTTCGAGCTTGGCGAAATCGAAGCGCGCCGGCGAGCGGCCGACATGGGCGAGATCGAAGGCCTCGATCATCTCCGCCGTCGAAAAGATCTCCTGGTCGCCATGGCTCCAGCCGAGCCGGACCAGATAATTGCGCAGCGCCTCCGGCAGATAGCCCATGGCGCGATAGGCGTCGACGCCCGAGCGCGCCGTGGCGCTTCGACAGTTTGGCGCCGTCCGGCGCCGTGGATCAGCGGGATATGCGCCATGCCGGGAACCGGCCAGCCGAGCGCCTGATAGATCTGCATCTGCCGCGCGGCGTTGGTGAGGTGGTCGTCGCCGCGGATGATCTGGGTGACGCCCATGTCGTGGTCGTCGACGACCACGGCGAGCATGTAGGTCGGCGTCGCCGTCCGAGCGCAGCAGGATGAGATCGTCGAGATCCTTGTTGGCGAAGCTGACCCGGCCCTGGACCTTGTCGTCGAGCACGGTCTCGCCGTCCTGCGGCGCCTTCAGCCGGATCACCGGGGCGACGCCGGCGGGCGCCTCCGAGGCCGGCCGCGGTCGCGCCAGCGCCCGTCGTAGCGCGGCGGACGGCCCTCGGCGCGGGCCTTCTCGCGCATCTCCTCGAGCTCCTGCGGCGTCGCATAGCAGCGATAGGCGTCGCCCGACGCGAGCAGGCTTTCGGCGATTTCGCGATGACGCGCGGCGCGGCGAAATTGATGGATCGCCTCGCCGTCCCAATCGAGGCCGAGCCATGATAAGCCCGTCGAGGATGGCGGCGATCGCCGCCTCGGTCGAGCGCTCGCGGTCGGTGTCCTCGATGCGCAGCAGCATGCGGCCGCCGGCGCGCGGGCGTAGAGCCAGTTGAACAGCGCGGTGCGGGCTCCGCCGATATGAAGAAAGCCCGTCGGCGACGGGGCGAAGCGGGTGACCACGGCGTCGGTCATGACCGGAATTCCTGGATCATTGAAAGCGTTGAGAAAATCATCGGCGGGTCGGCTCCTCGGCCTTACGCGCCGCTTCGGCTCGTGTAACATGGAAACGCCGAAAGAAAAGGGATCTCGGCGACAGGCATTGCTAATTGGCGCGGCTTCCTGGGACGCTTGAGGAGGGCCGCCGCGGGCTTGCGCATGACGGAAACAGCCGGAACGGCGATCGAAAAAGGCGGGTTGGCCGGGGCGGGCGGCTTCGCCTCGAGGCTTCGCGCCCGACTCGGCGGGCTTTTCGGGCGATTCGCCCAGGCTTTTGAGACCGAGATTGCGCTGCGGCGGATTTTTCTCTGGCTGCCGGTCGCGGCCGGCGCCGGCGTCATTCTCTATTTTTGCGCCGACCGCGAACCCTCGCTTTGGCTGGTCGCGGCCGCGACTTTCGTCTTCGGCGGCCTCGCCTGGCTCGCGCGGGAACGACGAGCCGCTTTTTTTGTTCTTTGCGGATTCTGCGCCATTTTCGCCGGCGAGCTGTCGGCGGCCTGGCGGACCGCTCGGGTCGCCGCGCCTATCGTCGATCGCGTCAGGATCGCCACGGTCGAAGGATACATCGAGCAGATGGACTTCCGCCGCGCCGGCGCCCGATTCATCTTGCGCGTTTCCGCCGCCGCCGGGCTCGCGCCGAATGAGACGCCCTATCGGGTCCGGCTCTCGGTCCGCCGCTCGCCGCCCTTTGAAGCCGGCGCCTATGTGCGCCTCAAGGCGCGTCTTCTGCCGCCGGCGCGCGCGAGCCTTCCCGGCGGCTATGATTTCGCCAAGGACGCCTGGTTCGCGCGGCTCGGCGCCGTAGGCAATGCGCTTGGCCGCATCGAGCTCGCGCCGCCGCCCGCTCCGCCCGGCCCAATGCTCGCGGCGATGATGGCGATCGACCGCGGCCGCAACGCCTTGGCGCGCCGCATTGACGCGATCGTCGGCGGCGACGCCGGGGCGATCGCCGCGGCGATGGTGACCGGCAAGCGCGATTTCCTGTCCCAACCGGCGAAAGACGTGATCCGCGAGGCGGGGATTTTCCACATCATCACCATCTCTGGCGTCCAGATGACGCTTGTCGCGGCAATTTTCTTTGTCGGATTTCGCCGCCTTCTGGCGTTGAGCGGCGGCCTCGCCTTGCGCTATCCGATCAAGAAATGGGCGGCCGGCGCGGCCATGGCCGGCGCGATCTTCTACGATATCGCGACGGGCTCGCGCGTCGGCACCGAACGCGCCTTGGTCATGACCCTCATCATGCTCGGCGCGGTCCTCATGGACCGGCAGGCGCTGACCATGCGCAATCTCGCGCTCGCCGCCTTGTTCGTCATCGTGATCGAGCCCGAAGCTCTCATGGGCGCGAGCTTCCAGCTCTCCTTCGCGGCGGTGGCGGCGCTGGTCGCGGTTTATGAAACGCGTTTGGCGGAGACGGACCGCGACTTCGAGGAGCAGGCCCTTCATGCGGCGCGCCCGGTCGAAGGCGCCCGCCAGCTCCTCTTTTGGGAGGCGTTGAGACGGCATTTGCGCGGCGGCCCCCTAGGCGTCCTCTTCGCGACCTTCTGCGCGACCTCGGCCACAGCGTCCTTCATGGCCTATAATTTCCATGAGCTGAGCCCCTATGTCCTGATCGGCAATCCGCTCACCCTGACCGTGATTGAAATTTTCGCGGTGCCCGGCGCGCTTGTCGGCGCGCTGCTCTATCCGCTCGGCCTCGACCCTTGGGTTTGGCGCTATGTCGGACTTGGCATAGACGCGATCATGTGGGCGGCGCGCCTCGTCGGCGGCTTGCCGGGCGCCACGATCCATCTGCCGGTTTTCGCGCCTTGGGCGATCGTGTTTCTCACCCTCGCCTTGCTGTCGGCCGTGCTATGGCGGACTGCGCTCTTCCGCGCCATGGCCATTCCGCTTGCGGCGATCGGGCTCCTCGGCGCGGCGGCGGGACCCTCCTTCGATATCGCCGTGGCGGCGGCGGGCGACGCCGTGGCGCTGCGCGCCGAGGATGGCAGGCTCGCCGTCATCGGGCCGCGGCCGAGCCAATTTTCCGCCGAGCAATGGCTTCGCGCCGACGCCGATGGCCGCGCCGCCGCGCAGGCGCTACGGAGATCCGCCTGCGACAGGCTTGGCTGCGTCGGCTATCTCCGCGACGGCCGAGCGGTCGCGCTGGTCGTCGACAGGGGCGCTTTCGCGGAGGATTGCGAGCGCGCCTATCTTGTCGTCACGCCCCTTTTCGCCCCAATTGGCTGCGCCGCGCGGCTTGTCATAGATCGGGAGAAGCTGGCCGAGACCGGCGCGCTCACTCTCTCTTTCACAGGAGACGGCGTCGAGACGCGCGCCGCGCGCGCCGTGGACGAAGACCGGCCCTGGTCGCGCGCGCCCAAGCGTCATTGGGGCCGCGCCGCGGCGGCGCCGAAATCATCCTGGGATCCGCCCGGCGCGGACAAGTCGCGAGACGATTTGGGGCGAGACAAGTTGGAGCGGGAGCCGGGAAGAGGGCTCGGGCTGGACGCCCAAGGAGAAACGCCGTCCGATGACGCGCTCGACGCGGCGGAGGCCGATGAGTCCTCGCCGCTGGAATAGGGCGGCGGGTTTTCAATATCGACGAATGAGGCTTACGAGCTTGCCTTGGATGCGAACCCGGTCCGGCCCGAAAATCCGCGTCTCATAGGCCGGGTTGGCGGCCTCGAGCGCGATCGAGGCGCCCCGCCGGCGCAGCCGCTTCAAGGTCGCTTCCTCATCGTCGATGAGGGCGACGACAATATCGCCGGTTTCAGCCGTGTCCTGCTTGCGGATCACCACCGTGTCGGCGTCGAATATTCCCGCCTCGATCATCGAATCGCCGCGCACTTCAAGAGCGTAATGCTCGCCTTGCGGCAGCATGTCTGGCGGCAGGCTGATCGTGTGGCTGCGGTTTTGGAGGGCGGTGATCGGGGTGCCCGCCGCGATCCGCCCCATGACCGGAATGGCGACGATCGCGCGGCCGGGCTCGTCGTCGGAGGCGTTCGGCGTCAAGGCCCGGACCCGTCCAAGATTGCCCTCGATGACGCTCGGGGCGAATTTCTTGCTGCGATTGGGCTCGGCCGGAGTTGAGGAGCCCGGCAGGCGCAAGACTTCAAGCGCCCGCGCCCGATTGGGCAGGCGGCGAATGAAACCGCGCTCCTCGAGCGCGATGATCAACCGGTGTATGCCGGATTTCGAGCGCAAATCCAACGCGTCCTTCATCTCGTCGAAGGAGGGCGGCACGCCGGTCTCCTTGAGGCGCTCGTGAATGAAGCGCAGCAGCTCGCTTTGTTTCTTGGTCAACATCGGCCTTGGCCCTTTTCCCCGGCAGCGCTCGGCGCATCGCCGGCCCCGAATCACGTCGCTCTCGCGCAACCCATACACCGCCAATCGATCTTGCACAAATGGTGAACAGACAGTATCTGTTCGCGCTACGTTTCGCAAGAGGGGGCGATTATGTACTTTGCGAACCAAACAATGCGAAGGGGCGCATGGAAGCGGGAGCGGCTGCGGAGAATCGGACTCTGGAAGGTCCCCGCCCTCCATGCTATGTAAAGCGACAGTCGATCTCAGGGGGGCCAAATCCCTGGGCGAAGATCAGGGGTCGGGATGCTGGAACATCTCGGCCCCGCATGATTCTGGCTCCCCGGCCAAGGTTCGGACCTGGATTCCCTCGCGTGTAAGGCGGGCGTCCTACCGGTTATACGAACGGGGGAAATTCGAAGCCAATTGCAGGGCCGCTTCTCCTTACCGCGCCGGTCAGGAAGCGGCCCTTCTCTTTAATCCATGCCCCACTCGCGTCGGCTAGCCGCGCCGGGGCTCGATCTCTTCTGAGCATCAGAATCTCCTCGTTTGAAACGGAGAATAGCCTACCTAATCGCATCGTCAAACATTTTTTTGCATATATGAGCATATATGTTCTTGAGTGGAGGCGGGGTATGTCGTATATCTCTTCTTATAGGAGGGACTCGCCATGTCCGACGCTCAGATTAAAGAGGCCGCGCCCAACGGAAAGAGGCCGCGCCAGGGCCGTAGTCCCGGCTTTCCTTTTATACCTTTACAAAAGGCGCTTGAGCGCGTTGACGCTGTTCGGATCGCCGAAGGTGGGCGCCCGAAGCATTTTGCTCCTATCGCTTCGGCTTGTAAGGCGTGGGGAATGGGTCTGAAGACCGGCCCTGCCATCCAGACCGTCGCGGCACTGGGACATTTCGGGCTATGTGAGTTCGAGGGGACGGCCGATGCCCGAGCGCTTCGCCCTACCGATCTTGCAATACGCATTTTATTGGACAAGCAGCCGGCTTCTGCGGAGCGGGATGAGCTTATCAAGCGCGCCGCATTAAATCCTAGTATTCACAACGAGTTATGGGAAAAATGGAGAGACGCTCTCCCCTCAGATCATACATTAGAAACTTTCCTTATTCTTGACCGGGGGTTTAGCGAAACTGGGGCACGCGACTTAATTGCCGAATACAAATCAACTATCGCTTTTGCCAAACTAAGCCAATCTGATATTATAACTCCATCCAATCTTGCAGATCATGATGGCGACGCTCCAGATTCCGAAAAGGCAAAAATTGGTGATCTAGTCCAGGTGGAAATTGGCGGTGCGTTCCAGCTTGCTATGCCGGCGCGCGTTCGCGCGATTCAAGAACACGAAGGCCAGAAATGGGTTTTTGTGGACGGGAGCGAAGCGGGGATTCCAATGGAACAGGTCGTGCTTCAGTCAAAAGGGACCGCATCCCCGATGGTAACGCCCGTGAAGGTGCCGCCTCACCTTCCTGAAGTGGCTACAGAGGCAGCGATCCATAAAGGTGAGCGTGAATGGTTGCGCGGTCCGCTTTCAAAAGAGACGAGTTATCGCTTGATAGTATCCGGCGATTTGGGGCCAAAAGAGCTAGGGAAACTTATTAAGCTTCTCACGGCGCAAAAGGCTGTCTTAGCGGACGAAGACGATGGTGAAGCGGAGTGAACTAGGACACCCGCTCATTCGAATTCAGACACTGACTGTCGGATTAGGATAGTACCGGGGGGCGTATATGTACTTTGCGAACCAAAGCGCATCCGTGACGATTGAGACGCGGGGAAAACCATCCGCGTGACGGTTGATCCCGCCGGCCGCGATCCGATATGAAGGCGGGGACAAACAATTAGAATTGCTCCAAGACATGGATTTCCACATGCTCCCCTTGCGCGCGCCCGGCTTCCTCGACATTCCTCGCGCCGGGCAGGCCGCCGCCGAACGCGCTCCGGCGCCTGAACTCGGGGCCTTGCCGGAATGGAATCTCGCGGATCTTTATCCGGCGATGGATTCGCCCGCTTTCGCGAGCGACCTCGCCAAGGCCGAGACCGAATGCGCGGCCTTCAACGCGGCCTATAAGGGCAGGCTGGAGACGCTCAGTCAGGATCTGTCGGGCGCGGCGCTGACCGAGGCGCTGCGGGGCTATGAGGCGCTGGAGGAGCTTCTCGGCCGCATCATGTCCTATGCCGGCCTGATCTATTCCGGCGACACGGCCGACGCTGCGCGGGCCAAATTCTATGGCGATGCGCAGGAGAAGGTCACCGCCGCCTCCTCCAATCTTCTTTTCTTCGAGCTTGAATTGAACCGGCTCGACGACCAGATCCTCGCCAAGCTCACCGCGTCCGGCCCGCTCGCCCATTACCGGCCCTGGATCGAAGACGTCCGCAAGGGCAAGCCCTATCAGCTCGAGGATAAGATCGAGCAATTGTTCCATGAGAAATCCGTCACCGCCTATGGGGCCTGGAACCGGCTGTTCGACGAGACGATCGCCGCGCTGCGCTTCACCGTCGACGGCGAGGCGCTGAGCCTTGAGCCGGTGCTGAACCTGATGCTCGACCCAAGCGAGGCGGTTCGCGAGAAAGCCGCCAACGCCTTCGGCCAAGGCTTGAAGGACAATCTGCGGGTCTTCACGCTCATCTCCAACACTTTGGCCAAGGACAAGGAGATTTCCGACCGCTGGCGCGGCTTCAAGGATGTGGCGGACGCGCGCCATCTCGCCAATCGGGTGGAGCGCGAAGTCGTCGACGCGCTCGTCGCCGCCGTGCGCGCGGCCTATCCGCGCCTGTCGCACCGCTATTACAAGCTGAAGGCCAAATGGTTCGGCAAGCCGGCCCTCAAACATTGGGACCGCAACGCGCCGCTGCCGAATGTCGCCGCCAAGACCTACGCCTGGGACGAGGCGCGCGACACGGTTCTTGGCGCCTATGACGCGTTTTCGCCGCGAATGGCGGGCATCGCCAAGCGCTTCTTCGACGAGCACTGGATCGACGCGCCGGTGCGCCCCGGCAAGCAGCCGGGCGCCTTCGCGCATCCGACCGTGCCCTCGGCGCATCCTTATGTGCTGCTGAATTATCAGGGCAAGCCGCGCGACGTGATGACGCTTGCGCATGAACTTGGCCATGGCGTGCACCAGGTTCTCGCCGGCCCCAACGGCGCGCTCATGGCGCCGACGCCGCTGACCCTGGCCGAGACCGCCTCCGTCTTCGGCGAAATGCTGACCTTCCGGGCGATGCTCGCCCGCACGAGCCAGGTCGCCGAGCGCCGCGCCATGCTCGCCAGCAAGGTCGAGGACATGCTGAACACGGTGGTGCGCCAGATCGCCTTCTATTCGTTCGAGCGCAAGCTCCATCTCGAACGCCGCAACGGCGAGCTGACCGCCGACCAGATCTGCGCGCTATGGATGTCCGAGCAGTCGGATAGCCTCGGGCCTTCGATCGAGCTTGGCGCGAATTATGACGCCTATTGGGCCTATATTCCGCATTTCGTCCATTCGCCCTTCTATGTCTACGCCTACGCCTTTGGCGATTGCCTCGTCAATTCGCTCTATGGCGTCTATGAGCGCGCCCAGGAGGGCTTCGCCGAGCGCTATCTCGCCATGCTTTCAGCGGGCGGCGCCAAGCACCATGCCGAGTTGCTCGCGCCCTTCGGCCTCGACGCGCGCGACCCCGCCTTCTGGCAGATCGGGCTGGCGATGATCGAAGGGATGATCGCCGAGATCGAGGGCCTGGAAGGAAAAGTCTAAGGGCGCGGGGCGTTGATCGCCATGCCCTGGCTCACCCTGGCCGTCGCCATCTTGTCCGAAGTCGTCGCGACTTCGGCCTTGAAATCGGCCGAAGGCTTCACCCGGCTCGGCCCTTCCGCATTGGTCATCGCTGGCTATGCGCTGGCATTCTATTTTCTCTCCCTCACCTTGAAGGATATTCCGGTCGGCGTCGCTTACGCTGTGTGGTCCGGCGCAGGCATAGCGCTCGTGTCCTTGATCGGCTGGATCGTCTATAAGCAGGCTCTCGGCGCCGGCGAATTGGCCGGGATGGGATTCATCGTTTTCGGCGTCATTCTGCTCAATGTGTTTTCGAAGGCGGCGCATTGAGAGTCCGCGCTGATTCAATCAGTGTCTCGATGATGTGTTTACGACCGACGCCGGAGCCTGTGGCTCGAGCCCCTGGGGCGATTGGAGCAAGCGCGTCATGACGGCGCTTCGACATTAGTAGACGATTGCGGTCTGAAAGGCTGCGCCGAAATGCGTCCTTCGTGAATGTGGATGACGCGATCGGCGGCCCCGAAATAGCGATCGTCGTGAGAGACGACAATCAGCGTTTTACCCTGACGCTTTAGCTCAGGCAAAATCTCCATGTAGAAAATGCGGCGAAATGTCGGGTCTTGTTCCGCGGCCCATTCGTCGAACACGATGATCGGGCGCTGCTCCAGATAGGTTCCGATGAGAGCGAGACGCTTGCGTTGCCCCGCAGAAAGATCAGTCGTTGAGAATACTCCTGACTCCACGCTCACCTTATGCGCGATGTCGAGACGCTCAAGATAGAGGCGCACGGCCTCCGACGCTTGCTCGTCCGTGACGATCAAATCGTCGAAAAGATAAAAGTCGAAAAATATCGCCGAAAAATTCTGGCGATAGTCGTCGCGATCTGCATCCGACACTACCCCGCCGTTGAGCAAAATCTCGCCATCTCTCTGCTTATAGAGACCGAGGATCAGCTTGAGCAGCGTCGTCTTGCCGCTACCGTTTTCTCCCGTGATGAAAACAATCTCGCCTCCGCGGACGACGAGATTGATCGGGCCGAGGATGAAGGGTTCGACGCCTACCGCGTGAGGAAAAATATAGAGTGCGTTGCGCAGTTCGAGGAGTTCGACTTGCAGGCATTGCGCGGCAGGCTCGCTTTTGAAGAGATTGGGTTCGGGATTGGCGAATTTTTCGGACAATTCCGCCACGGCGGCCAAGGAAACAAACACCTGGTTAAGCATCGGAAGAGTGCCGACGATCTGGCTAACCGGTGCTTTCATGAACATAAGGACAAGCACGAAACCGGAGAGATCGGCGGAGCTTGACCCCATAAAGGGCCCAAGAGCGATCAGAGCGCCGGCGATCAGAAAAAACGATGCATTGTCGATAGCGCCGCCTGTCACGAATCTGAGGAAGGAGCGATTGCTCAAGTTGCGCATTTGTTCGATCGTGACCAGGAGTTGCGCGTCGTGGAAGCGACGGCGCCGTTCTCGATTAACGCGAAGCTCCTTTGCGCCATCGACAAGCGCGTTGTAATGCTTTTGCAGATCTTCCGAGGCTTTTCGTTCGATGGATAAATTTGTATAAGCGCCTTTCAAAACCTGACGAATGACCAGCCACGCGCTGGCGCCTACGCCCGCGCAGACAAGGAACATCGGCGGGGATAAATAGATCAGATAGGCCCCGCATCCTGCCGCCTCGCAGATCGAGACCACGAGGTAGGAGAGTCCGCGCGAGAATTCGCTGAGGCTGTAAACATCCTGATTGAGCGCTGTGATGATTCGATAGGACTGAAAGCGTTCGATTTCGGCGATCGGGGCGGACAAAATCTTTTTCGCGAGATCCTTGCGCATTTCCGCAATGACGTTTTGCCCAACGAAACTATTGCCGACCCCCGAGACTATCTCGCTCGCCAGCATTGTGAAAAAGAGCGCGGCAAAGGATGCAACGAGGATTATCGACGCGGGCGCTTCGGCATGGAGCTCGCGATGGATGATGGAGAGAAGCGCGACGGCCGCGAAACTGTTCACGCCACCCATGACGGTCGCGAAGGCAGCCATTTTCCAGAAAGGTCGCAGCAACCGAAGTGCATATATGATCAGCGACGCAGCTTGCTGGTCCATAATTTTGGCGGCCTTGCCGTCTGTCGATTTCGCATTTTGGCCCATCGTTCGCCGGCTTTCTCCCTTGCCCGGCCCTCAGGCTGTTCTGGATCGCCACTCGTCTAAGAGCTGTTTTTGATCAGGCCTGGCGTCGCTAGCATACATAGGAAATTTCCGAAATTATAAGCGACGCTCGTTGCAAATGCCGAGGACCATAGGATGAGCCAAGGACACTACGCCCATCTCTGGCCCGGCGTTCCACTGGCCTTGGGCTCCGCGCTGCTGTTTGGCGCATCGACGCCCCTGTCGAAGCTGCTGCTCGGCTCGATGGGGCCGCAAATGCTGGCGGGCGCGCTCTATCTTGGCGCGGGCTTCGGCCTCGCCGCGCTGCGCCAAGCCTCCCGCGGGCGCGGCCTCCTCATTCAGCAAGCGCCACTGCGCAAAGGCGATCTCCCCTGGCTCGGCGCGGCCGTCTTTTTCGGCGGCGTCCTCGGCCCGCTGTTCTTGATGCTGGGCCTCGCCCGCGCCGACGCCGCCTCGAGCTCCTTGCTGCTCAATCTCGAATCGCTCGCCACCATGAGCATCGCCTGGCTCGTCTTCAAGGAGAATGTCGACAGGCGCCTGCTTCTTGGGGCTTTCGCCATCGTCCTCGGCGCCGCGCTTTTAACTTGGGGCGGCCATGGCGTCGGGCTCAATCAAGGGGCTGCGCTGATCGCGGCCGCATGCCTCGCCTGGGGGATCGACAATAATCTGACCCGCAAGCTTTCCGCCGCCGATCCAACCCAGATCGCGATGATCAAGGGACTTGTCGCGGGAGCCGCCAATCTCGGCCTCGCCCTTTATCGCGGCGAGGCCCTCCCGGCGTCCGCGCTCCTTGCGGCCGCTGGCGGCGTCGGCTTTCTCGGCGTCGGCCTCAGTCTCGTCGCCTTCATCTTCGCCCTGCGCCATCTCGGCGCGGCGCGCACGGGGGCCTATTTCGCGCTGGCTCCCTTCATTGGGGCGGCGCTATCCCTGGTCATTTTTGATGAGCCTTTCAGCGCAAGGCTCTTGGCCGCCGGACTCCTAATGGGCCTGGGCCTTTGGCTTCATCTGAGCGAAGACCATGTCCATGAGCATGCGCATGAGGCGCTCGAACATGAGCATAGCCATGTGCATGACGCGCATCATCAGCACGCCCATGCGAGCGCGGACGAGCCCACGGACGGCGGGCCGCATTCGCACTGGCATCGCCATGAGCCGATGCGTCACGTCCATCCACATTATCCGGATTTGCATCATCATCACGGGCACGGCTAGAGCGGGTCAGCGCAACCAAGATGCGTCGCTCGAATTGCGGACGCGGCGTCACCGCACGAAGCCGAGAATATCCTTCACCGCGCGCATATTTTCCTGCGCGAGCGTTCGCGCGCGATCGGCGCCGTCGATTAGAACCCGATCGATATAGGCTGCATCGTTCGTCAGGCGCTTCATTTCCGCGCCGATCGGTCCGAGCTTCGTCACCGCGAGATCGACGAGAGCCGATTTGAAGGCGGAGAAATTGCCGCCGCCGAAAGCCCCTAAAACATCCTGTTTCGTCTGGCCGTTCAACGCCGCGAATATGCCGACGAGATTATCTGCCTCGGGCCGGCGGGCGAGGCCTTCGACCTCGGAGGGCAGCGCCTCGGGATCCGTCTTCGCCTTGCGGACCTTTTGCGCGATCGTGTCGGCTTCGTCCGAAAGATTGATCCTGGAATAATCGGACGGGTCCGATTTCGACATTTTCTTCGCCCCGTCGCGCAGGCTCATCACGCGGGTCGCGGGCCCTTGGATCAAAGGCTCGGGCAAAGGAAAAAACGCGTCGCCATGGCCATGCGCGGCGATCGATTCGGCGAAATCAAGATTGAACTTTTGCGCGATGTCGCGCGCGAGCTCGAGATGCTGCTTCTGGTCCTCGCCGACCGGAACATGGGTCGCGCGATAGAGCAAAATATCGGCGGCCATCAGGCAGGGATAGGCGTAGAGGCCGACCGACGCGTTCTCGCGATCCTTGCCCGCCTTCTCCTTGAATTGCGTCATCCGGCTCAGCCAGCCGACGCGCGCCACGCAATTGAAAACCCAGGCGAGCTCGGCATGCTCGGCGACCTGGCTCTGATTGAAGACGATATGCTGCCTTGGATCGACGCCGGATGCGATGAAGGCCGCCGTCACTTCGCGGATGCTCGCCTTCAAGTCGTCCGGATTTTGCGGCAGCGTGATCGCATGAAGGTCAACGACGCAATAGATGCAGTCATGCGATCTTTGCAGCTCGACAAATTTGACGATCGCGCCGAGATAATTGCCGAGATGCAGATTTCCCGTCGGCTGCACGCCGGAGAAGACGCGTTCAACGAATTTTGCCATGCGGGAAAAGGCTCCTGACGCTCGTCGCGATTCGCCCGCCTTATCCCGCGCTCAAGGGCGCGTGGCAAGAGCGCGCCACGCCGCCGCGCCAACGAGCTAAAGAATAAACCGGCTCAAATCGGCGTTCTTGGCGAGATCGCCGATGTTCCGCTCGACGAAATCGGCGTCGATCTCGATCCTTTCGCCGGACCGATCGGACGCCGTGAAGCTCACCTCGTCGAGGACGCGCTCCATCACGGTCTGCAAGCGCCGCGCGCCGATATTCTCGACCGTGGAATTGACCTGCACCGCGATCCGCGCCAGCGCGTTCACGGCGTCCGGCGCAAAGACGAGCTCGACGCCTTCGGTGCGCAGCAGGGCCTCATATTGCTTGATGAGGCTCGCCTCCGTTTCGGTGAGGATGCGGCGGAAATCATCCTCGGTCAAAGGGGCGAGCTCGACCCGGATCGGCAGCCGTCCCTGCAGCTCGGGCAGGAGGTCCGAAGGCTTCGAAGTGTGGAAGGCGCCGGACGCGATAAACAGAATATGATCGGTCTTGACGACGCCATGCTTGGTCGCCACGCTGGTTCCTTCGATGAGCGGCAGAAGATCGCGCTGCACGCCTTCGCGCGAGACGTCCGCGCCGCCGCGGCCCTCCCGCCCGCATATTTTGTCGATCTCGTCGAGGAACACGATTCCATTGTTCTCGACGTCGTGAATGGCCTGCTGCACGATCTGATCCTGATCGATCAGCTTGTCGCTTTCCTCCAGAATCAGCGGGCCGGTCGCGTCCTTGACGGTGGTGCGGCGCGGCTTCGCGGATTTGCCGAGCGCCTTGCCGAAAATATCGCCGATCGAGATCGCCCCGATCGACGCGCCCGGCATGTTGGGCAGATCGAACATCGGCATCGAGGGCGCGGCCTGCGCGACCTCGATTTCGATCTCCTTGTCGTCGAGTTCGCCGGCGCGCAGCCTCTTGCGGAAACTGTCCCGCGTCGTCGGCGAGGCGCTGACGCCGACGAGTGCGTCGAGAAGCCGTTCCTCCGCGGCGAGCTCGGCGCGGGCGTGAACGAGCTTGCGCTTCTCGTCGCGGGCCATCGCGATCGCCGTCTCGACGAGATCGCGGACGATCTGCTCGACGTCGCGGCCGACATAGCCGACCTCGGTGAATTTGGTCGCCTCGACCTTCAGGAAGGGCGCGCCAGCGAGCTTTGCGAGGCGCCTCGAAATCTCGGTCTTGCCGCAGCCGGTCGGCCCAATCATCAAAATGTTCTTCGGCAGGACCTCATCGCGCATCGCGCCTTCAAGGCGCAGGCGCCGCCACCGATTGCGCAACGCGATCGCCACGGCGCGCTTGGCGTCGTTTTGCCCGACGATGAAACGGTCGAGCTCGGACACGATCTCGCGCGGAGAAAAATCTGTCATCTCAATCGCTTTCCGTCTGGAGCGCCTCCCGATCGGGCCAACGCGCCCGATCGGGGAGGAAGCGTTCGAATTCAAAGAGTTGGAGCATGTCTAAGACGAAAAGGCGGGCTAGTCTCCGCCTACCGGCTCCATGAACCGCGCCGCCGCCCCCGCTCATTTCGAGGCGATCGATTCGAGGACGAAATTGCCGTTCGTGTAGACGCAGATCTCGGACGCGATCTGGAGCGCGCGGCGGGCTATGGCCTCGGCGTCGAGCTCGGTCGCGAGCAGCGCCCGCCCGGCGGCAAGCGCATAATTGCCGCCAGACCCGATCCCCATGACGCTCGAGCCCTTATCCGCGGCCTCGGGCTCCAGCACGTCGCCGGTGCCGGTCAACACAAGACTCGCCTCCTTGTCGGCGACAAGCATCATCGCTTCAAGCCGACGCAGATAACGGTCGGTGCGCCAATCCTTGGCGAGCTCGACGCAGGCGCGCATGAGCTGGCCCGGATATTGTTCGAGCTTGGATTCGAGGCGCTCGAACAAGGTGAAGGCGTCGGCGGTCGCGCCGGCGAAGCCGCCGATCACTTCGCCCTTGGCGAGCCTACGGACCTTTTTGGCGTTGCCTTTGACAATGGTCTGCCCAATCGAAACCTGACCATCGCCGCCGATGACCGTGCGGCCGTCCTTTCGCACCATGACGATTGTCGTCGCATGCCAGCCGTCATGGCCGGCGAGATGATTTTGCATCGAGGCTCCCACAAAACAGGCTGGACGCGAAGCCGCCGTCGAGAAATCAATTACCTCCGTCTATGGCGTTGTCGAACGCGACGCAAGCGCGACAAAGCCGAGGCTTCGCGGGACCGAGGCCGAGCGCGCCATGTTGCATGGATGAAGCGCGTCGAGAAGGCCGCCGCAGCGAAGAGCCGAGTTGGCCACATTCATCGCCATAGTAAGAGCGTTCGACGGCGCTCACCATCAAATCCGATCGCTGGTTACATTGACACTTCAATAGACGCCACCTATACTTATCAAACACGCGGCGTTGTTTTAATAATTGTCGAATGTTAAATATTGTAGATTGATTTCGAGTGGGGCGGTGTAAAACATCCCGATCCGCCCAATGGACGAACCGTTTCTTCGCCGACGCTGCGCGGACAGGCTTTGACCCGTCCGCCCTCATTTGCCGGATTCAAGTAAGCTTTATCCAGCCGTCATTATTTTGCGCATCTTGCCCCGACTTGCTCGGGGCGTGGTTAATTGACCCGAGACGATCCATGACAACCGCAATCAAACAACGCCGCGCCGCGCCCAAGGCGCGACTTAAGCCGGACCTCGCCGGAATTCCTGAACCGTTTTGCGGACGTTTCACGCGCGGGTGGCGCAGAATAGACAACCGATTGGCGTCCTCCGAGATCATCGAGCGGCAAAAAGCTGATTTGTCGTTGCTCCGTTTTATTCATTCTAACTCGTAAACATTGAAGGCATAGCTTCGACCATGTGCGGCATTGTGGGATATTGGGCCCGGGCGGGGCGCGACACGATCCAATCTGCGTTCCAGGCGTTCGCAGACAGCATCGCCCATCGTGGGCCAGACGGTTCAGGGATCGAGCGCTTTGCAGCGGATCGTCTGTGGCTCGGCCATCGCCGGCTCTCCATCATCGACCTCTCGGATCGCGGGCACCAGCCGATGTGCTACGCGGACGGGCGATATTGGCTCACCTATAATGGAGAGGTCTACAACTATCTTGAGTTGCGAAAAACCCTGCAGCAGTTAGGCTATAGATTTCAGTCCGAAACGGACAGCGAGGTGATTCTGGCGGCTTACGCCGAATGGGGGACCGCCTGCCAGTCGCGCTTCAACGGAATGTGGGCATTCGCGATCTGGGACGCCAAGGACAAGACGCTTTTTTTATCCCGCGATCGGTTCGGCATAAAGCCGCTGCATTATTCGGAGGTCGGCGGCTGCTTCGTCTTTTCGTCGGAAATGAAAAGCTTTCTGCAGCTGGATTGGTGCGACGGACGCTTTGACGAAAATTTGCTCGCAGAAACGCTAGAAAACGTCCTGCTTCTGGAGAGCACAGAACACACCCTGCTACCTGGGTTGAAGCGTTTGCCGGCCGGGCACTGCATGACGGTGACATATGATGGCCAAAGCATCGAGCAATGGTGGACCACGTTCGATAATTTGCCGAAGGTCCCGGACGATCTTTCCAGACAGTCGGAGCAATTTCGAGAGTTGTTCTTGGACGCGTGCCGCCTGCGTCTGCGCAGCGACGTTTCGATCGCTACATCTTTGAGCGGCGGCCTCGATTCGAGCGCGGTCGCATGCGCCATTGCGGAGCTGGGCCGTCGTGGAGCCGTCGACCATGTCCCGAAGGACTGGCAGCGCGCTTTCATCGCCTGCTTCCCAGAAACCACGCTGGACGAGCGGAACTATGCGGAGCAGGTTGTCGCCCACACCGGAATGCTCGCCAATTATCAAATAATCGACGACGGAGCCGCCGCACAGGAATTAGAAAAAATCGTCTTCGACTTGGAAGACGTTTTTGCAGTTCCGATGGTGGGTGCTTGGTCGATTTACCGGGAAATGCGGCGCGCCGGCATGCGCGTCAGCCTCGACGGGCATGGCGCCGATGAATTATTGGCGGGATATTCGCAGTTGGTGGAGAGCGCGATTAACGCTCCACCCGTTAGTTGGACGCGTTATCGGGACCTGCGAGACGTTCGCGCCGGCATGACAGGCGGCACGAATATCGGGGTCAGCGGCGCTTTATTGGCCGCACCCTCGTTCAAGGACGACATTCGGTTCGCGACGAAATATATAGCGTCCGAATTTGGTCTGCTGAGCTTAATTCGGCGCGCCCGGCGGCAGTTGCAGCAACCGGCCGGATTTGAGGGTCGAGGGCAACGCCAAGCCGATGTTAAGCGTCTGCATGATTACGTTCGAAATCCCGACGCTCCGAGCCGCTTTTTCCTACGGGACGAGCAATCTTTCTGGTTTCATAATGGTCTGTTGCCAACCTTCTTGCGCTGCATCGACCGCGCTTCTATGGCTCATGGCATCGAGGTGCGCATGCCGTTCCTGGATTGGCGGGTTGTCGCGTTCGCCTTCGCTTTGCCCGACGAAAGCAAGCTCGGAGGAGGCTTCACCAAACGAATACTACGTCTGGCCATGAAGGACCTGATGCCGGATTCCATCCGCCTCCGAACGCAGAAAATCCATTTTTCCTCCCCAATTACCGAATGGGGACGGGGGGCTCTGAAAACCTGGCTGCTGGACACGACGGCAAATCAGTCGTTTCTCCAATCATCAGTTTGGAACGGCAAAGCAGCGCGCGCACGAGTTCGAACAATCCGTGCAAGGACACGGAAGCTTGAGCGAGGTTTGGCCGATTATCAACGCCTATGTTCTGCAACAACAATTCGCTGACCATGTCGCAAAACTTCACATGCGACGAGATGCATCGACGCTGGCCTAGTGGCACCGTCGCCAGCTTCGCCGCTGGGAAAGGAACGAGGTAGACGCATCTGATCCGCGAAAAAAAGGCATAGTCTGACTGGCCGATTGGGTAGACTTATACAAATGAGCAAAATTCGTTCAATAGCGCCGCGCTCGGGCGAGGCGACATGCTTGCGCGGCCCTGTTTCATTGACACAGTGGGAGGAGGCTATGGCGGACGTCGGCGGGTGGTCGAAGACTTGGACATTCTTCGACGGGGATTGGCGCGAGGGCAATGCTCCGATCATGGGACCGCGCACTCATGCTGCTTGGCTTGGTTCGTCCGTGTTCGACGGCGCGCGCGCCTTCGAAGGCGTTGCGCCTGATCTTGATCTACATTTTGCGCGGGTCAACCAATCGGCCGCGAAAATGTATCTTAAGCCGAGCGTTTCGACGGAAACATGGCTCGCCTTGGCCCGAGACGGTCTCAGGCTTTTCGACAAGCAGTCCGAGCTTTACATCCGTCCCATGTACTGGGCCGAGAAAAACGGTTGGCTGGCGGTGGCGCCCGACCCCGAGTTTGACGCGCTGGTGTCTGACGCTCTACGAAGTGCCAATGCCAAAACCCAGTGGTTTCTCAATCACTCTCTCGCCGTTTCGTCGTCCGACGATGGAGATCATGCCGGTCGACGCCAAGGCGGGCTGCCTTTATCCGAATAACGCCAGGGCGCTGTTCGAGGCGCGCGGGCGCGGCTTCGACAATTGCTTGCTCTGCGACCTGCTCGGAAATGTCGCGGAGCTCGCCACCGCCAATATTTTTATGGCGCGGGCCGGAGCCTTGTTCACGCCGGCGCCGAATGGAACGTTTCTGGATGGAATCACGCGCCGCAGAGTGATCAACCTGCTTCGGACCGCCAGGATCGAAGTGATCGAGACGACCTTGCGGTTCGCCGATTTCCAAAACGCGGACGAAATTTTCTCTACCGGGAATTACTCCAAGGTGACGCCCGCCAACCGGATCGACGATCGCGCCCTGACCCCGGGGCCATTCTATCGCAAAGCAAGAGATCTCTATTGGGCCTTCGCGCATTCTTGAGGACGAATGAGCTGTCGTGATTTAGATCTTCTCGGCGATCATCGCCTCGGCAAGAGGCGGAAGCTGGCTCTTCAGAATCTTGCCGGTTGGACCGGCGGGTAGCGCTCCGAGCATAAAAATCCTCGACGGGCGCTTGTAGGGCGCCAATTGTTGCGCCGCGTAATCAGCAAGGTCGTCAACCGTTACGGCCGCGTTTGGAGCCGGCTGCACAAAGGCCACAACCTCCTCCTCGCCGTTCACCGGACGACCGATGACCGCGGATTGAGTTACCGCCGGATGCGCGTTTAGCACGGCTTCAATTTCGGCGGGGTAGATGTTGAAGCCGTAGCGGATGATCAATTCCTTCGTGCGCCCTACGATGAACAGATTCTCTTGCTCGAACCGCGCCAGGTCGCGCGTGTTGAACCATCCGTCCTGATCGATGACCGCGGCGGTTTCCTCGGCGGCCCGATAATAGCCTTTCATGACATTGGGGCCGCGAACCCAAAGCTCGCCAACCTCTCCGTTCGCAACGACGTGGCCGTCAAGCCCAACCAGCCTCGCTTCGACGTCGGGCAGCAGGGGACCAACCGAACAGTCGGCGCGGGGCTGCTCCACCCTCGTCTGCGCGACGGTTGGAGAACATTCGCTGATCCCGTAGCCGTTGTGGAGCGGCAGGCCAAACAGGCGCTCCGTCGCCGCCTTGACCGCTGGATCCAGCGGAGCGCCGGATGTCGAGATGATGCGAAGCGCCGGGGCGGTCAAAGCCGCCAGCCCTTTCAGCTTGGCGTATTCCGCGATGAGCGAGTACATCGCCGGAGTTCCAAGCATGATGGTCAGTCGATCCCGCCCAAGGGCCGCTATCGCGGCGGCCGGGTTAAATCGCAATTCGATCTGAAGAGCAGCGCCGTGAAGCAGCGCGCCCAACACTAGGACGGATAAGCCGACGATGTGCGCGATCGGCAAAACGCAATAAAGGCGGTCTTCCGAGCCTAGCGAGCGAATAATTCCGGAGATGCGCGCAATGAAGAGCATATTGCGATGCGTGAGCATGATCCCCTTGGGTCGGCCGGTCGTGCCCGAAGTGTAGATGAGTGCGGCGACCCGATCAGCGTTCTTCGCTTCGGTCGGCTCCGGCACCGCTGCTTCGTTCAAGGGGCCAAGACTGATGGCGCCGAGCCACATTGGATCATGCGCGGCGGCGCCGTGGCGCGCGGCATGCGCCTTGGCCGCCGCCGACGTCGCCGATGTGTAGATGATGCGGCGGGGCGCGCTATGGTCGCGGATGTCGTCGATTTCTCGATCCGACAAACGGGCGCTGACGATGACCGGCCACGCATCCAACTCAGTAGTCGCCAACCAGACCGCAATCAAGGCGCGGCAGTTCTCGTTGACGATCATCACCCGATCGCCCGCGCGAACTCCATGCTCGGAAAGCCAGTCCCGCGTCGCAGCGATAGCGGCGACGAGCTGTCCGTATGTCCAGGTCCCGCCGCTTTCCGCCAAGGCAGACTTGTCGGGCGTCCGCTCCGCCCATGGTCCGACAACTTGAGCGATGCGTTCGGGAAGTCGCGTCAGGCTATCACCCCAGCGATCCTCCACCGCCAACATGGTCTTAGCCATTCCGAATGCCTCTTAACACAAATCGAAGCCGCAATCACAGATCATCCGCGTCTGCAAGCCTTATGGCTTCAACGCTTACCGCATTAACAACGTATAGATCATGAAATGTAGCCTGTCATCTGATCCGGCATGTCCAACGCCTACCCCAATTGGCGTAGAGCGTCGGAGACTACGCCAGGTCCATTGGCTCGCCGAATGGCGTGAAAGAGCTCGAAATAATTGTGTCTTCGCACGATCATGCGATAGCATAGAGTTGCGGCGTCTTTTTCGTCTTTGAGCCGATCGCGGGCTCGAAGCCAGCCGCCGCGACAAGCGCCAAGTGGGAAGATAATGAACGGAGCCGAAAGCCTTGTCAGGACATTGCTCGCAGGTGGGGTCAATGTCTGCTTCGCCAATCCCGGGACGTCGGAGATGCACTTCGTCGCCGCGCTCGACCGCGTCGCGGGAATGCGCTGCATTCTTGGCCTTTTCGAAGGGGTGGTTACTGGCGCGGCGGACGGTTATGGGCGCATGGCCCGCAAGCCAGCGAGCACATTGCTCCATCTCGGGCCGGGCCTCGCCAACGGCCTCGCCAATCTTCACAATGCGCGCCGGGCGCGCGCGCCAATCATCAACATCGTCGGCGAGCACGCGACGCGGCACAGGCGCTATGATGCGCCGCTAACGACCGACATCGAGGCGATCGCGAGACCCTATTCGCACTGGCTGCGCACATCGGCAAGCACGGCGGATCTCGGACGCGATGGCGCGGACGCCATCGTAGCGGCAAGCGCCGAGCCAGGCCAAATCGCCACGCTGATCCTCCCCGCCGATGTCGCATGGAGCGAAGGCGGCAGCGTCGCGCCGGTTCCACCAATTCCGCCGCCTCCCGTCCCGGCCCAAGCAGCCGTCAGCGGCGCCGCGACGATGCTGCGTTCGGGCGTAGCGACCGCCATTATCCTCGCCGGAAACGCGCTCCATGGCGCCGCGCTCATCGCCGCGGGCCGAATTGCCGCCGCGACGGGCGCCGAGCTCCTGGCGGCCTACGCCATGACCCGCCTCGAACGAGGCGCCGGCAGGCCCATCGTCACCCGCATTCCCTATGTATTCGAGCAGGCGGCCGCGCTGCTCCAACAGTTTCAGCAGCTTATTCTCGTCGGAGCTTCACCGCCGGTTGCGTTCTTCGCTTATCCCGGCAAGCCGAGCGCGCCCACGCCCGAGGGCTGCGAAATTCATGTTCTCGCGCGGCCCGGCGAAGATTGCGCGAGCGCGCTTGAGGCGCTGGCGGCGTCAGTGTCGCCAAACCCGACGCAACCACTCATACAGGAAGCCGAGCGGCCGCCTTTACCGAGCGGCGAGATCACTTTGCCCGGCTTGGCCGCCGTCGTCGGCGCGCTGCTGCCGGAAAACTGTATCGTCGTCGATGAATCGATGACCTCCGGCAGAGCCATGATGGCCATTACAAAAGGCGCCCCACCGCACGACTGGATGTGCAACACGGGGGGAGCGATCGGCATCGGCATGCCCATGGCCGTCGGCGCGGCGGTCGCTTGTCCAGATCGTCAAATCCTCTGCCTCTCGGCTGACGGCAGCGGCATGTATACGTTGCAAGCGCTCTGGACCATGGCGCGCGAGAGCCTCGCCGTCACAACCGTCATCTTCGCCAATCGCGCTTATGCAATTCTGAAGGGCGAGTTCGCAAATTTAGGCGGCGGAGCCCTCGGTCCCACCGCCAGCGACATGCTTGAGATCGGCCGTCCCGATCTCGACTGGATTGCCCTGGCGAAAGGCATGGGCGTGGCCGGCGTTCGCGTCGAAACGCTTGACGCCTTCGCCAAGGCGCTCGACACCGGATTCCGCACCAGAGGACCCTTCCTGATCGAAGTGACTCTGTAGGCTCCCCTTGCGCCTTGTCTTTGTGTCCTTAGCCGATCGGGCCTATCTCTGACTCCGCCAACCTACGAAAGCCTTGGTTTCCAGAAATTCGCTGAAGGCGTGAGCGCCCCATTCGCGTCCGTTGCCCGATTGCTTGTAGCCGCCGAAAGGCGCCGTAAAATCGATAGGCGCGCCATTCAGCACGATTTGGCCGGCCCGCAATTCCGCCCCGACAGCGCGCGCATGCTCAAGCTCGCCGTGAACGTAAGCGCACAGTCCATAGACCGTATCATTTGCGATTTCAATTGCCTCCGCCTCTGTCTCATAGCCAAGGATCGCAAGCACCGGGCCAAAGATCTCCTCACGCGCGATGGTCATCTCATTGGTCACATTCGCGAAGATGGTGGGTTTCACGTAATAGCCCCGCGCCAGTCCCTCCGGCTTGCCGGGGCCGCCGAGCACGAGGGTCGCGCCTTCCTCGATGCCTTTGCAAATCAGCGATTGTATCCTGCTCCACTGCTGGTCGGAAACCACAGGGCCAAGCTTAGCGTCGCTCTGCGGATCGCCTGGAATCAGAGATTCGCCCGCTTCCCGAGCGAGCCGAATGACTTCCTCCATGCGCCGCACCGGCGCCAACAATCGCGTAGGCGCGTTGCAGGACTGGCCGGAATTCCGCATGATTGCGTTAACGGTCCAAGCCACCGATTTGGCGAAATCGGCATCGTCGAGCAAAATGACCGGACACTTCCCGCCAAGCTCTTGACACACGCGCTTCACGGTCGAGGCGGCGTTCCGCGCGACTTCGACGCCGGCGCGAGTTCGAGCCTGTAAACGAGACCATATCAACAAGAGGATGCGCGCTGAGCGCCGCTCCGGCGACTGGACCGACGCCATTGACCAAATTGAATACGCCCGCAGGCGCGCCGGCCGCCTGCAAAATTTCGGCGAAAATATACGCCGAAAACGGAGCCAACTCTGATGGCTTCAGCACCACGGCGCAGCCAGTCGCAAGTGCGGGCGCGAGCTTGCATGCAATCTGATTGAGAGGCCAATTCCATGGCGTTATGAAGCCGCAAACGCCGATCGGCTCCTTCATCAAACGGGTCGTCGGGCCAAGCGATTCGTCAAAACTGTAGGTTTTTAGCGCATCGCGCGCGATCGTCAGATGGGCTAGGCCGGCCGGAACCTGCGCCTGCCTTGCGAGCCAGATCGGAGCGCCCATCTCCTCGGTCACGGCGTCGGCGAGATCTGGAGCGCGGCGCTCGAATTCCGAAATCACTCCGTCCAAAAGAGAAAGGCGCTCCGCCCGGCTGGTGCGGGAGAAGGCATTGAACGCGTGGCGCGCGGCGTTCACCGCCCGGTCAACATCCGCGGATGAAGCTAGGCTGATCCGCCCGGCGCTTGCCTCGGTCGCAGGGTTGATCACGTCCAAAATGCTGAGCTCAAGCGGATCAACCCAGCCACCGTCAATGAAAAATTTTACATAGTCGCGCATCCGCCGCTCCTGAGCACAAAGCGATTCCGGCGGCGATAAGCTATTCTACCGCCATTCTTGGCGTCATGAGTCCTCGCGATTTTGCTGGGCCATGATCGCGTCAAATCGCCTCAAGTCGAATTGGTTGCGCCACTGCCCGTCCATGGATAGATTCAACGCACGATTTGATCTAGATTGGCGGCAATTTTTCCAGTTACGCCGCAACGCGACGGACGACGATTTCGTCACCACTTGCCGCATTGTCGAACAGCATGCACCGCCTCCGGAACGGCAAAGTTTCTTGGCGCCTTTCGCTACAGCAATGATTCAGTTCGCGGTAAACCGCGCTTCCGGGCGGCAATCGAAACTCGAACACATGAATTGCAGGTGCCATATTTTCCGAGATAACAATGGAAAAACTCATTCAACATATCACAATGGATAAATTTAAGAACCACATTCAATGATGGAGACGATTTTGCGCGAACCGCCTTTGCAGGGCCCTTGCTGTGGGCTAGCATTAAGCTTCTTTCGACGGATAATCGACGGCCGCTGCGGGATTTGAGCGGAATTTTTTCGACGAGCAATTTCTATTGCGATATCTTGCAATTTAAGGATTGGATTGAATGGCCTCGATTGCGCTGGTTGCGTTGGACGATTGGATCTCGACGGCGCGTCTGCCCAAGGCCTTCGCCGAGCTGGGCGCGCCGGTCGTCGCGCTGTGCAGATCCGGAACGGCTCTTGAACGGAGCCGTTACCTTAGCGCATTGACGATCTCTACTTCGGACATCCTGTTGGACCTGGAGCGCCTGGTCGCCGAGCATGATCCAGCAGCTCTGATCGTTTGCGATGAGAGCGCCGTCCGGAAGCTTTACCCTTTGGTGTACGCTCCAGCATTGTCTCCCCGGCTGCGCAGCCTGCTCAGCACATCCTTGGGAGACCCGGCGGGCCATCAGGTGGTCGCCAGCAAATGGGCGACTGGACGGCTGGCCGAACAGCTCAATATTCGCGTCCCCAAACAGCGCCAGGTCACCACGCCCAAGCAAGTCTTGGACTTTATCGACGAGGTTGGCTATCCGATCATTCTCAAGCAAGCGAACAACTATGGCGGCAGGGGTTGCTATGTTTGCGCGTCGGATCAAAAGACGCTCGACAATTATCATGCGCTTCTGACCCCGGCGGCCTTCCGCAGACTGAGGCACTTGCCGGGCCTCCTCAACTCGCTGCGTCCGTTCGTCGCGCGCGGGGACGGCGGAGGCGCCGAACCGCTTATCATCCAGCGCTACCATGAAGGCCGGCCGGCGTTCTGCACCGCCGTCGCGCGCGACGGAGTGATGCTCGGCGGCTTCGCCGCCGTCGCCGAGGAAGTCTATCCGGCGGCAACTGGGGCGAGCACGGTTGTGCGGGCGATCGACCGTCCAGACCTGCTGCGCGCGACTGAAGCTCTGATTCGGAGCACCGGTTTCAGCGGCTTCATTGGGGTCGATTTCATTCTAGACCGCGTGGATGGAACGCCTTACTTGCTCGAAATCAATCCACGTGTGACGCCAGTGTGCCGTTTCGGACGGGTGCTGGGCTCAGATCTATGCGGATTGTTCGCGGCTAGCTTCGCCGGCTCGACGGTGGACTCCCCCGCTTCCACGACCTTCGACGCTATTGCCTTTTTCCCCAATGAGTGGCTGAGAAGTTGGCGCAGCCCGTATCTGCGCGCTTGCGACAATGACGCGCCGCATGATGATCCTGCGGTGCTCGCGCATATCTGCCGGTCGCTGCCGCTCAGTCGGAGGATCATGCTGTCGCTCGGGCTTCGCGGCGCTTTGCCCTCGCTCGAAGGCGAGCCCGCGCATTGGCGGGCGTCCTGGACTAGGTCATGGGTGAAAACCAAGACGTAGGGGTCTAAAGCAAGGCGGAGCCGCGATCATTGGCGCCGTGGTCCGGTGGTGATTTGCGCTCCCCTGGCTATCGAATTCAGTCAGCCCTTTTATAGTAGTTATTATATAGCTTGTGATAATAGCCATCCGAACCAAAGTCCTCATATATCTTCAGTTTTTTCATATCTACCTTGTTCAGTATTACGCCAAGGAGCTTGTCCCTTATCGAATGCTCCTTCGCGAGGACCGCGCGAACGGCGCCCCGGGACGTCGCGCCCCAGGCCACGACAAAGATGAAAGCGTCCACCGCGGCGGCCATGCCGCGCGCGTTGACCACCGGACCGATGGGCGGTAGATCAAGTATGACATATTCAAAGGACTGATCGCTGCTTCTCAACAAGGCGTGCAGCACCTCCGACGAAAGCCCGTCAGCGACGCGAGGATCCTCCTTGGCGTAAATGCAGGGCAGGATTCGCAGATTGCTATCCGCCTCATATTTGAGAAGCTCGGCCAATGGCGGCAATGCGCGGTGCTTTTGTGAGTCTTGCCTCCTGTCGCATCCGATCGCCCGAGTCAGAGCCGGATTTCGCGTGTCCGCGTCGATCAAGAGCGTTTGGGCGCCTTGCAGAGCAAGGAGGCTCGCAAAATTCTTCGCGACGGTCGATTTGCCTTCCCTGGGCACGAGCGACGCCACGCCGATGATTTTCGGAGACCTGTCTTGCAACGCAAGATCAGCGGCCACTTTGGCTGAACGCAAAGTTTCCGCGTAGGCTGAAAAGGGCTCATCGATCGCATAGCGCATGATCGGCGCCATATCGCTCGAAGCGGACTGAGACAGGGAGCCTCGGGGGAGATTCGGCAGCATTCCGAGCGCTTCGACGCCGAGTTCGTTGCGCACTTGGTCAGCGGTTCGAAAAACGCGATCCATGATCTCGCGGAGCATCCCAACGCCGACGCCGGCCACAGCGCCAAGCGCCAGGGAGATCGCAAGCACGATGGGCTTACGCGGAAAACTCGGGCTGAGCGAAGGGTTAGCCGCGCTGACCACATGCTGATCGCCCATCGGAAATGTCTCTTGCTGCGCGGACCCCTGATAGCGCTGCAAATAACTCTCATAAAGCGTCTTGTAGCTGTCGGCTTGCTGCTCGAGTTGGCGCAGCTTCACTTGAGCGTCGTTCGCCGCGACAGCGACCGTCTTTTGGCGCGCCAAATTCTCGGCTAATGATTTCTCGCGCGCAACCGCGACCTCGTAGTCGTTGCGATAGCTTTCCGCGACCCGACCCAGCTCTTCAAAAAGACGCGCGCCAAGCTCATCCATCGTAGTCTTGAGATTGACGATCGCGGCGTGCGTCGGCGCGAGTTTGCGCGTCACCTCCAGATCCTGCAAATGGTTTTTGGCGTCCAAATATTTGGCGCGAAGCTCGTTTATAATGGGATTTGCGAGCGACTCGCTTACCGCGGATTCGGTTTGATTGGTGTCGATGATGTTTTTGAGATGCAGATAACGCGCTTTCGCCTTCCCGGTCTCCGCCTGAGCGGACACCAGCTGAGTCGTCATCTCATTGAACTCTTGCTCGGAAATCAGCAAGCCCTTCACCGCAAGCAGATTATTGTCGGCCCTGAACTTCTGCGCCGCGAGATCCGCATTCACGTATAATTCGCGAAGTTCTTCGATCCTTTGCTTAAGCCAGCTTCGCGCCCGGTTGGTGGCCTCGATGCGCGAATTCAATTGTTCGCGCATGAAGGCGTCCGCATAACCATTGGCGATTTCAGCTGCGCGAATAGGATTGGGGGCGCTGTATTGGATCTCTAGAACAAAGGTATGCCCAACCCTGCTGATGGCGAGATCGCGGCTGAGGGTCTTCAAGGCCTCCAGCTGCCGCACAATGGCCGCTTCAGGACCGGTCAACGGTTTCGTCGTTTTCCCGCCCAAACCAAGTTTCGCCTTCACGGAAGCCCATATAACGCCCACCTGTGATTTGGGCGGATCAAAGAATGCAGGGTCTTCCGCCAAGTTTAAGTGTCGGACCGCGGCCAGCCCGATTTGTTCGGAACGGAGCACTTCAAGTTGATTTTCGACATCGGCGCTAATCCCGCCGGTGTCTATCGGCGCCGAGTCCGAAAGCGCCGAGACGTCATGTATGGCGCGCACTTGCCGGTTATCGATCATAATTCTTGCGGCGGACGTAAAAAGCGGCGTCGCGATCATCAGGTAGACGACGCCGCCAGCCACGCCAAGGAAGCAGAACACCGCGAAAACCGCCGCTTGCCGGCGCACAGCCGAAATGAGGCGCGACACAGCCGCCGCCGCCCGCACCGACTCCTCAACATGGTCCAGGCCCGGATTATGGTTCAAGTGCATTCGCGACTGAAACATCTGCGGCTTTCAAGATCCGATTTGGAGAAAATCACCCCATCGAAACAGCACATGGGCATCTGGCGATGAGCCTGTCGGGCGCAATTCTATTTCGCAAACGGCGCTCGTCCTCAATGAGCGGTCCGCTCCCGCCGGGAGTCGGAACCTTAGCTGAGCGCCGCCTTGGCAGTTTGCGCCGTCTGGCCGGCTCGCGCAGCTTGAACGCCCTCCAACAGAAGCGTCGCCGCACTTTTGGCCTTAGCACCATGCGCCTCAAACGAATTAAATTTCTTTCTCAGCAATTAGGCCGATGTTTCCATGCGGTTGCAAAAACGAATTGATCAAAAATATCACTCGAAACGAATTGGGACTTGTTTAGCTTGCCCCAACATAAAGGTGAAGAGGTAGCCCGATCACGCCGACGCATATTTTTGATGATCCATCATTAGAAAATCTTTTTAAAGATAACGCGATCACGGTTCGCTGTCTATTTTTAAACAGCAGCAAGAGCCTGAGCCGTCCATGCTGTTGCCGCCGATGGGCCAGAAAATATCCGCGGCGCCGACCGAAGGGTCAGCGTTACGCCGGCTTCTATTTAGCCTTGCCGGCGCAGAAGGGGCGCAGACAATCCGCGAGCGTCGACGCGACTTGCGAAACATAAGGCTGGTCCAGCATCGAGCGATGTCCTCCGGCGACGATATGGACCTCCAACTCCTTGACCCGGCCGCGCCACATGACATCTGGATCAAGGGGCGCCCACTCTGGAATAGCCGCGACGAAATAAATCATTTTATCGGGATAGAAGAGCGGACGATAATTAGCCCATGCGGCTATCTGATGAGTCCACACCTCCTTCATCGCCGGCGTCAGGTTTTCCTCCGCCGCCACCACCGGATTTGCGAGGCGAAGATAGGTGAGGACGGCGTTGATCATCATGCGGAAGGTACGCGCCAGATAGCCGACGATTTTGCGTGGCGGCAAGGCGATGATGACGGACAAATGATGCCGCAGCCGCTGCAAAAGCACGGACAGGAAAAAGCTGCGCGGCCATAAGGATTGATGGATTGGGGTGTCGAGAAGGATCAGCGCGCCGACCTCTGCGCCTGAGGCGCGCATGCGCCGCGCGGTCTCGAACGCGACCAAGCCGCCGAGAGAGTGGCCGCAAAGCAGGTAAGGACCGTTCACCTGCAGCCTCGTCAACTCCGCAAGATATTGATCGACCATCTCCTCGACTTGCGTATCCGGTGGGAAAGCCCCCTCAATTCCACGCGACTGAAACGCGTAGATCTTCAACGGCAATTCTATTGAAGCGGCGAGTTCCGCCAATGCGTCAATGACCCCGCCCAGGCCAGGAAAAATAAACAAAGCAGGGAACCCGCCCGCAGCCTCCTTGAGCTGCACCGCGGAGGTAAAGCCCGGGACCGGGCGCGCGACAGTCGATTTCATTGCCAGACGTCCTCGGCCAGCCTCATCAAAACTATTTGAACGCCGCATCGCGGCGACTATCCGCCCACCACTGCGCGGCGCGCTTCGCAATGCCTATGGCGCGTTCCCGAGTGTCCAGCAGATTCACTGCGATTGCGGCAAGGGCGTAGGTCGCGGAACCCAACGCGCCTCGTAGAAAAAGCCCCCCCCAGCCGCTATCTGGCAGGTGGACGACCACCAAGGCCATCGCGGCGCAGCAGAAACCGATGCGGACGCTAGCCGCGATCGGCAATGGAAGCGGATAAGCGTAGCGGCCAGCGATCACGGCGTGCACGCATGAAACCGCCATTGCGACCGTCACCGCTATCGCCGCGCCAATCGGACCTTCCCGCGGAATCAGATAGACGCTCAACCCGATCGCAATGACGCCCGCGAGCCCCATAATCCAGATTTGCATATATGGCCTTTTGCCGAGTTGGAACGCATGGTCGAGGTGGTATGCCCGCACGCAGCCGAAGAAGGCGCTCGCCGCCATCCAAGGCATGAGCGCCGCGACGCCGGTGACGAATTTCGCGCCGACGAGAGTCGTGGCCATGCAGTTTCCGGCGAGCGCCATGCCGAGGCTGGCCGGAGCGAGGATCGCAAGCAGCAACGTCCCGTTGGCCAGGAGCTGCCGCCGCGCCGCGGCATGGTCGCCGCTCTCAACCGCCTGCACAGCGAGCGAATAGCCAGCCGAGTAGACCCCCGCGGCCATCACGCCAAGCGTGGTCTGCATGAGAATGGAGGCGGCGGTGTAGAGGCCGAGCGCCCCCGGCGAGTCGAGTTCGTCGAGCAGCACCCGCGTCCCGTTGTCGATCAAACTGTACAAGGCCATGCTGGCCGCGACCGGAGCGCCGAAAACCAGCACGTCGCGGGCAAGCGCACGATCGAACCTGCGCCAAGACGGCCGCGGAATCGGCATTCTTCCCAGAAAGGCGCCCGCGAACATGCCGACCGCGTTGCTCATCGCCGCCCACAGCGGGCTCGCGGTCAGCCAAGCCGCGGCCGTCGCTCCAACCAAAATCAACGCCGAGCGTCCGAGATTCATACTTAGATATTTGAACGGCTGAAATTCCGCCACCGCCAGCCGGGAAACCAACTCGAACCACGAATAGGCCCAGACCATGACCAGGCCGACGACCGAGACGCCGACGCGGTCGTCCGGCATGAGGCCGCCAATCCAGGCGACGCCGAGCGCCACCGCCGACGCCATCACAATCGCGACGAAAATAGTAACGAATGTAGCGACGACGTCAGGATCATCGCGTCGCGCCTGGTAAAATCTGAGGAAAGAGACGCCAAGCCAATCGAACAGGACTGTCGAGCCCAGCATCATTACGACAAGCGCCAACCCATAGCGCCCGTATTGCTGCGGATCGAGCAGGCGGGTCAGGGCGGCCGTCGTCGCCAGGCCGAAGAACCCTGGCAGCAGCCTTGCGACCATGTAGAGCGCGCTGTTTCGGATCAGCATGTCGCGTCCGAACCAAATCCTCTCGCGGCCCTGAGCGCGGAGCCAGCGATAGCCGCCAAGATCGTTGTTATAAGCATAGCTTCCAATCCAAGCGGGCGGGAGAAAGACCCCGGGCGGGGCCGTAAGCGTAGTCCCGCCCCTACACGCATCCCTCGTGGCTTCTATGGATTAGTCTATAAATAATCAAAACTATCATGATTGTCTTTACCAAAGTCAGCTGTGCTTATCGGCAATATCAATTCACACATGTTAAAATGTAGCATTCATGATTTTGATCATAGATCGCGACGCGAGTTCAACAACCAAGCAATCACGGCGCCAAAATAACGGGGCCATTAATGACCAGCGTAGGCCAAACTCGCAACATGGCGTTTGTTCAGTCGACGACAAGTGCAGCCAAATATCGCCATGCTCGCGCTAAGCGGGCTGCTGATCGACGCGGGCCACAGGCTATCGGCCTCACAGCACAGATCTCGCCGATCTGCATCCATTCCTGGCCAGCATCGGTCTTCAATGGCGATAACTCCGGCTTGGCCGCATCGCTGACCATCGCGCGCGGGACGCCGCATAATGATCCCAAAAGATCAGCTGCAAAAGAGGCGCGCTAGGCAAATTTTTCACCCGACGCCCCCGCTTCCGCGATGCGCGGTCTCTTGCCGATCGCCAAAGACAGGATTTGCGATAAAACTCCTGCGCTGCCGGTACGAGCGCGCGAGATGATTGGCGATCCGAGGCGCGGCAAACTTCGCGCCGACTATGAAGCGAAGCACTGGGCCGAAGCTGTTCGCCGCCACCACCCCGGCAAAATAAAGTCCGGGAACCGTGGACTCGAAATTGGGTGAGAGCACTGGCGTATTGCCGGCCGTTTTGAGATGGCTGACAATCCGTTCGCTCAAAAAGCTCATCCGACGAACGTCAGCAGCATAGCCAGTCGCCGCGATAACATGGTCAGCGCCAAGCTGCCGCCTGCCGCCATCGCGCTCCGCCAAATGAAGATTGATCCGGCCGCCCTGCACTTCGGCCCGCTCCAGCGTATGGCCAAGAAACGTTGGCACTTTCCCTAAGACGCGATCTTTCATGAACCAACCAGCCGCCGGGGGAAGAGACTTGCGCACGAGCCGGAGGCGAGTTTGTTCCGGCAGGGCGTGAATGAACTGTGGAGCTTCCGTGATGACCAGGCTCCGCCAGCCCGGTCCAATCCCTGACATCGGCGCGCTGATCCGATCCCTGAGCGGCCGCGGCAGCTTCATTTTATCGTGGATTTCTAGACGTTGGCCCCGTGCGACTAGTTGCACGGCCGCGCCATTTTCATGGAGGAGCCCAGCAAGGTCGATCGCCGAGCTGCCGCCGCCCACGACGATGACCTCACGGCCCTTGAACGGCCGCAAATCATGATGTTGCCCGGAATGGGTCACGAATTCGCTCCCTAGCCCAGCGAGAGCCGACGGAATATGTTGGAAATAGGTGAGGCCGACAGCCATCAATACCGATCTCGCGTAGACCGTTTCGCCGTCATCGAGAGTCAACACGAACCCATCAGCTCCGCGATCGAGCCTTTCAACCATTTTGGCTTCAACGGCCGGAACAAGCTTGTTTTGAAAGGCGAGCCCGTATTTGACGAGCGTGTCGAGCGGCACAGGAACCCCGAGATCGCTGTAGGACAGTCCAGCATCATGACAATATTGCTTTAGCGTAAAGGCGGATTGTGGATCATACAAGGTCGAGGCGAAGCCCTCGGACTTGAGTTGCATCCCGCTTGGCATTTGGGTCCGCCAAGCCTCCATTGTGCGGCCAAAAATTCTAAACTCCACGCCGCGTCCGCGTAAGTGCGCCGCGACAGAGAGGCCATAAGGTCCAGCCCCAATTATCGCTACAGGTAAGGAATTCGCCATAATGCTCCCCATACGCGTGTAAGAATTAGTTCAGATAAATCATCGCCGCAGTTCCAACGCTTCAAAATTTGGGATTATCTCTTTTCAGCGCCAGAAAGACCCCGGAAAATTCGGCTTGCGCCTCGTCTCACGAACGGGAAAACCGCCTTTCCGCCTTGCGTTGAACGATGTGCGAAAGCCAGTTGCGGTATATGATCTTCGCCGCCGGACCATAAGGCTCCGGAGAAGCCTCGGCTTCGGACACAGCCGGGAATTCGGCCAAAAGGGCCTCCTCTGGCTGAGCGATCGCCCGTTCGCGGAACCGTGCGAGAACCGCCATAGTCGAGGCGTCGAAATATCCCCGCGGCATGTTGGGATAGGCTTTCCTTTCCGCCCGAAGAAATCGCCCAACGTCCCGCCTGTACTCCTTCAGCAGCACGCCTGATTCATATTCGGGATGACCTTGAAAAAACAGAAATAAGGCCTTCCTTTGTTTGACGAACAGATCAACGCCGGCTTCGGCCGACCTGGTGAGCACCTGGTAGCCGCAGGACAGAAGCGCATGTTCATCGACCTCATTCCACCGCGAATGCGCGACCTTCACACGGGACGCAAGGCCCGCGACAGCCGGATGATCCGCGACGACTTCATGGTCGAAGAAGCCAAGACATTTGTCGGGCAACGCGCGCCGCGCTATGCCGTCGATGTGTAGGACGGCCGCATGCGCCGCCAAGCACGAAGATATGGTGGAGATCGCGCTCCCCTCGGCCCAATCGAGGACCTCGCGGAAAGACGCCCAAAATGGTTCATCCCGAAGATCCGAGGCCTGCGGTTCGGTCCCTGTGATGATCAGCGCATCGAGGCGGCTTTCCCAAAGATCATTGAGCGAGGCGTAGCGCTCGCTCACATAGCGCCGCGCCTTTTCAGTCCGGAAGATTCCAGGCAAAGAGAAGCAGGTGAGACGGGCCGGGGCTCCCTGGGCCGCCGCGCTAAGCAGTCCTGCGAACTGCCGTTCCGCGCCTTCAAGTGCCGCGTCGGGCATATTGTTGATCAGCCCGATCTCAATTGGCTCACACGACCCTCGCAAGGGTTTCGGCCGCGCCAAACCCTTTGGCTCCGGACGCTTCGCCGCTAGGGCTGCGCTTGGACCAGCATTGACGACCGCCGACATGTCCATGCTACGCCTCAAATCATCTATAGCGATCCGACCAAGCCCACGCTGAATTTATCGCGTCGCCATTAGCGCCTGATCGAGGTCGCCGAGGATATCGTCAATATGCTCAATGCCGATGCTGAGCCGGATCGTCTCCGGCGTGATGCCCGCCTTCCGCTGCTCTTCTGGAGATAGTTGTCGGTGCGTCGTCGAAGCCGGGTGGCACGCCAAGGATTTTGCGTCGCCCATGTTGACAAGTCTCTTGAACAACTTCAGCGCATCGAAGAATTTTGCGCCGGCCTCAAATCCTCCGGCAACGCCAAATGTCATCAGCGAGCTGCATCGGCCGGCCATATATCGCTGTGCGAGCTTATAATATGGGCTCTCGGGAAATCCGACGTAGTTGATCCACGCGACCCTGTCATGGCGGCGCAGAAACTCCGCCACTCTGCGCGCATTTTCGACATGACGTTCGACGCGCAATGATAAGGTCTCAATGCCTTGAAGCAGCAGAAATGCGCTGAGCGGCGATAAAGTCGCGCCGGTGTTCCGCTGCGCGACGGTGCGACATCGCGCGATATAGGCGGCGGCGCCGTAGTGTTCCGTATAAACAACCCCGTGATATGAGGGCTCCGGCTCGTTGAACATGTAAAAGCGCCGCCGATGCTCGCGCCACGGAAACCGCCCGCTGTCGACGATGATTCCCCCCAATGTCGTCCCATGGCCGCCCATGAATTTCGTCAGGGCGTGGACGACAATATCGGCGCCATAATCAATCGGCTTTAACAAAATAGGGGTCGCCACCGTATTGTCGACGATAAGAGGAACCCCGCGCTTGTGAGCGACAGCCGCGACGGCCGCGATGTCAACTATGTTGCCGGCCGGATTGCCGACGCTTTCGCAATAGACAGCGCGCGTGCCTTCGTCCATCAGCAGATCCACGGCCGCCGGATCATCGCTATCCGCGAAGCGCACATCTATCCCCTGCTTGGGCAGAAGATGCGCGAACAGCGTATAGGTTGCGCCGTAGAGCTGGGGAAGAGAAACGATGTTGTTGCCGATTTCGGCGAGGTTCAAGATCGCGTAATTGATCGCCGCGGCCCCTGAACTTACCGTCAAAGCCTCCAATCCGCCCTCAAGCGCCGCGACTTGCCGCTCAAGCACCGCATTGGTCGGATTGCCGATGCGGGTGTAAATATTTCCTTCGACTTCGAGATTGAATAGCGCGGCGCCATGCTCGGCGCTGTCGAATTCATACGCAACCGTTTGGTAGATCGGGACGGCGCAGGCATGGGTCGTGGGGTCGCCTGAATACCCGCCATGAATCGAGATTGTTTCGTCCCTCATATTGAGACCAGCCCATCGCGGCCTACAATTTGCGGGTTATTTTCTTGTTTTATATTGTTATCTGATAATATTAAGTACATTATCATTTTAACAACTCACTAAATACATAAATACTCAAATTTATCGCAAATAATGCGGTCATAAACTCTTCTGGTCAAGACGATAGTCTGGCCCACTTTAGGAGTATAATTTTTGGCGCGTGACGCGGAGGTTGATAAGAGACATACCTCCTAAGAAGGAGCTCCTTATTTTTCTTCCGTCTCGTCGCGCGTGGCTGCGCCCCACGCCAAGCTAGGAAGCCGAGCTCTGGCGGCTCCCAACGAACCCTGACCTGCCCTGCCCTCTGCCTCCACGCCCCGCATCAGAAAAACGACCTCGGTGCGATTTTTCGCGTGGAGCTTCTTCATGATGTTGCGCACATGAACCTTGACTGTGCTCTCGCACATGTTGAGCTCGTGGGCGATGATCTTGTTGGCTTTGCCCTGTCGGAGCGATTCGACCACCGCCAATTGCCTGGCCGTGAACAAACCCCGTCGAGGCTGATCGAGGACCGCGGGCGATCCCTCGATTGAGTCTCTGGATGCGATCAAGGTGCACGCAGGTACGAATGTGCCGCCCGCGTGGACCAAGCGAATTGCCTGGACGGCGACGTCAAAAGCCATGCTCGTTGTTATGTAGCCTCGAGCTCCTTTGTCCAGGGCGCTGAAGACGCTGCCGGGATCCTCCCGATCGGAAAGGATGACGACCGATATATCAGCCGCGCGCCGAGAGATGAGCGCGACGTCGCGCTCCACCTCCGCCTCAGTTCGCTCCCCCGGGCATAGGACGATAACAAGCCTTTGCGCAGCCCGAGGCTGCTCAGTCAGCCATTCCTCTACAGTGGAGAAAGAGCCAATGACATTATAGCTGGCGCTTTCCTTCAGGCACCTGACAAGGCACTCGCGGATAAGAACCCGCCGTTCAATGATGACCAGCATCTGACGGCTGGCGTCCTGCGCCCCGAGCGGAGCTTGCTGGATTGCGCTTGCGTTGGCGAGGACGGGGGCCGCCGCGCTTTCGTCGCGCCTTGCGACCCCAATCCGCGGGATGACGAGCGGATCATGTCCCGGCGCGCGCAACTCTACTTCGGGCTCGATCATAAGACACCGCCTTTTTTAATTTATTAGTTAAATGGCCGCGCTATAGCTTAACCTAAATTATATTTGTTTATTGAAGCTTAACACAGCCAGTCGACATTAACTATTTGCGTAATAAATTTTTTTCATAATTATCAATAAATATATATTGTAATTCATAATGTCTATGCGAGATACAATTTCATATTAACTTACCTATACATATATATACCCATAAGCGCAAGCCTCTCTACACGAAAGCGATCTGGCGTCTTACATGCCAGCCGCGAACAGAGCGGTGCGATAGCGCATGATGGAAGCGGCTTCGGCGCTATTAAGGTAGAGCAATTTGCTGGCGAGGCGCCGCCGCCAAGCGTAGATCCACGGTAAGGTCTGATGATGCGCGCCCCGCCGAATATGTAGCGTCGCGCATTGGGCGGCTGGATTTCGGCGAATCAACGGAGGCTTTTCGCCGACCGCGCGTTCTAAGTTGAGCAGACAGAATCGCCGATTTAGAGCGCGTCTCGATCACATGCGACCATCAGATCAGAAAGGCCTCCACTCAAAAAGTTGAAGCGTGCTCTGGTCGAAAAACTCGATCAATTTTTTGGGAACATGCTCCAATGAGCGATATCGGCTCTGTCTCGCTTCAGGCCTATTGCTGGCTTCAATTGTCTGCCGTTTCGAACTGCGCGCGAATGGCTGCCGCGACCGCGCATGCAAACGCGGCGCGGCGGCGGTGATCGCAGCGGCGATGCGACATCAAATCGCGGTCCCAGCGCAAGCGGCGCCCCGGTCATTGCTAATAAGACAAACTCAAGCTGAAACCGCCTGAACTCGGAGCCTGGTTAGGCTTTCGTATGCCGCAGGACGCCGGTCGAGCAGTTCCGACAATAACCGTAGCGCCGCACGCCCCTAGCGCGCGTCCGTGCGTCAGAGATCCATGATCAGTCCGCAAATAATTTGGAGAGGAAGGGCTAATGCAAGGCGGCGACGGATTGATCGCCGCGCAATTTGGCGATCTCGTCCTTGAGCAGGAGCTTTCGTCGCTTCAATTCGGCCAGTTTCAGCTCATCGGCGGCGGGGCGCCCCAATTCCTTGGCTATTTCTTTGTCAAGGGCCTCGTGGCGCTGTTCGAGCGCGGTCAAATGGGTATCGAGCGACATGCAGAACTCCTTTCGTCAAGGTCTTCGCATATTTGTCAAATTTGCCACAGGTTCCCGAAATAGCGAAGCGGCTTCTCGCAAGATTCCATTCAAATTTTGAAAGCCAGGGAACAGAGTGAAGAAATTCACTTGGCGTCGCCGTTGCGCTTGCCGGAAGCGGCCGCCGAACATATTTTCGGCCTTCTCCCGAGATGATTGGTCGAAGCCAAGCTGATGCAGATCCGCGAAAGTTTTTGCCCGCAACCCGCGCCAACCTCTCGGCATCGAACACATTCAAGATTTTGGATTGATTTCATCCAAGATCCTCGTGATCTAAGGCTTCGCTGGGCGCCCCAATGGATTTGGATCGGTTTTCCCGCCGGAGGCGTCGCCGTGCTTACAAGAGACAGGAGATTTGCAGTTCATGGCCGAGAAATTGAGCGACGAGGAACGGGCCTTGTTGCAGGCTGAGCTCGAGCATCTCCGGCAGGAGCACCGCGACCTTGACGCCGCGATCGAAGCCTTGCTCCATCTTGGCGCGGCCGATCAGCTGCAAATCCAGCGGCTCAAGAAGCGCAAGCTTGTACTGCGCGATCGCCTGGTTTTTCTCGACGATCAGTTAACGCCGGACATTATAGCTTAGGTCCAGTGCGAGCGCGCCAGCTTTCGGCGGCGCGTTCGCCTCGCTCAGGATAAAGTCAGCAGGTCAAATGCGCGAATATCGGACTCGGACACCCATCAAGAGCAGAGCGGTCACAGCATGTTTTGACAGCATATTTACGGAATGTTTCTGACCTCGATCTTGGCGATATTGGAAACAAAACGCCCGCCCTGCTTGTCGGCCGGCGCAACAATTCGAGCGAAGCCGTCGCTCGTCAGCAATTGCCCATTCGCTCCATAGGCGACGATGATCTGATCGCCGCCAAAATTCGGCGCGATCTCGCCAGCTCCAAAAACCGTTTCATATCCATCGCTGCCAGTTACAATCACGATCTGGTGCAGGATATCGTTCTTTATGGTGGGATTAAGAATAATGCCAGCAGACTGAAGGACATCCCAAAGTAATGAGCCTGTGAATGATTGACTGACGACACTCCCCGCGGCGAAATATGTCACATTTTGGTTGACCGGCGGGAAAGCTTGAAGCTTTCGAATATCGAACGTCGCTGGGTTCTGAACGTTTCCGGTGACTTGGAAGGACAAAGTTGGGCCAGCCGCCTCAGCAAGTGTTGAGACAAAAAGCATAGCAAGGAGCAGCAGCGCTGCACCAAAGACACGTATTTTCATTTGAGCCCCCGTCTGACTAATTTACGCTATGTCCTAATGGCGGCAAATCCTGCTCTCTAGCGAATCGCTCAGCCGCCGCATTCAACGTTGAAGCTTAAACTAATGTTTTGCTTTGTTCAATACGTAATAGCTTAGATATATATAACCAATTAGCCTCGGGCGACCACGGGTTGTGGCCTCCCGCGCGACGCTCACCATTGCCGCCGCCGCGCCAGCCTTCCCGCCTTCCCGGCGCCATCCGGCCTTAGCTGTGGCGCGCCGTCGCGCTGCTTCCGCCGCTGTCCTGAACATCTTCAGAGCGTCCTTGAGGCTCATTGCGGCCAGCGTCCGAAGGGGCGAAAAATCCCGCGAGACGATTGCCGACAACGAGCCCCCAGGTCAGGTTCTATCGCTCGGCGCCTCGCCGCCGCCAGCGAGGTCAGTATTTTGCCACGACCGGAGCGGGTTGGTTGGGGTCGAACTTGTAGCTGAACCCCGCCTGGACGCGGTTCTCGTTGAGATTGCGATGCCAGCTGGCGTTGACATATTCGCCAGCATAGGCCCCCGGATAAGCATTGGCGAGGTATTCGCTGCCGCCGCCAAATTGGGTAAAGCGGTATTCCGCCCGAACCAGCCAATTATTGGTGACGGCGTATTCGACGCCGCCGCCGGCGGTCCAACCAACCCGGGTCTGCGAAAAGCTGTCATGGCCGAAGAACGGACCAACGCCAAACAGGCAATTATGGGTGAAGGTGCGGACGCAGCCGGGGTAGCTGGTGGCGATCCAGCTATCGGACCCACCGAAGGCGACGCCGCCTGTCCCGTAAAGCAGCAAGCGATCGAAGGCGACGCCAACCCGGCCGCGAATCGAACTCTGAACGCCAAGGCTCGACTGGGCGGCGGTGGAAATATAGTCCTGATAATAATTGCTATAGGCCGTGAAATTGGCGCTCTTGCTGAGGCTCGAGCCGTCAAGGTCGCCTTCGAGACCCAGAACAAACTGGTTGATTTGCAAATTATACCCGATATGGGCTCCGCCGATCACGCCATTGGCGTTGGATTGTGGGTAATAGGAATCGTAAAAGGCGTCGCCAATGGCGCTGTAGCCGACTGAATTTATGGTGCTGTCGCTATGAGTCCAGGCATAGCCGATCTGGCCGCCGAGATAAACGCCGGTCCAGCTGAAGACCGGCGCGGGCGGCGCAAAAACAGGCGGCGGCGCGCGGGAGGGGAGATCGGCCGCAAGGGCGGATCCGGCGAGAGCGAGGGCGCCGACGGAGGCCATGGTGAGGTTACGTAACATAGGCTTTTTCCTTTCCGAGGTCCTTGGCAACCGCTGCAGCAGGTCGAGGAACAGCGGAAGCCAGCGATCCCTCGAATTTCGAATTAACCATTTAAGATCAAATCGTTATGCGATTTTTGACGAGTTGCGGCAAAATCTCCATCCTATATTCTTGTAAATATAGGTTTCCTGCAAGCGCGTTTGTGTCGGAAAGGGACGCGGCAAATCGGAATTTGCTCGGCCGCGGCATGGATGCAACAGACCAAGCAAACTGGCCGACGCGAAGATGAGCATGACAAGGATCTGCGCCCCAGCAACGCCGCACGCGCTTCCGCCCCGCCTGGGGTCGAAAGGACAAATGCAAGCGGTCGGCGGCTGATAAGATTAAAGGCGCTCGATCCGCGCCAGCGTGAACAGCCCGAATGGCGCGAGCTTGCGCCTCTCCAGGAGGCGGACATGGGGGTTGGCCTCGATCCAATCGCCAAGGACCGACCACGGAAACTCCGGCCGCCAGCCGAGTTCGGCGCTGCGCTTCGCGAGTTGGGCTTCGATCCAGGCCATCGGGCCGCGACCCGCTCCGACATGATTGACGAGGATGATCTCGCCGCCGGGCTTCACGACGCGAACCAGTTCGTCGAGGCTTGCTTCGGGCTCCGGCACGACGGTGAGGACATAGGGCGCGACCACCGCGTCGAAATGGCTATCTGGGAAGGCGAGGCGGGTCGCATCCATCGCCGCGAGGCCCTCGACATTGGCGAGGGCCTTGGCGCCGACGCGGCGCTGCGCGCGACGGAGCATGGGCTCGGAAAGATCGATCCCGACCAATTTTGTCCGCCGATCGAACATGGGGAGTTCGAGGCCGGTGCCGACCCCAACATCGAGGACGCGGCCGCCGGGCCGCTCGCCGGCGGCGGCGACGGCCTTCCGGCCCGGCCGCATGATCAGGGCGAAAACGAGATCGTAAATCGGCGCCCAGCGCGCATATGTTGTTTTGACATGCCTGTTGTCCAGGACCGAGGCCTCGGCCTCCGGCGCCGAGGCGGCCTCCAGGGCGGGGACAGGGCCGGGAAAGGTTTCCTCTTGCACGAGCGTTTGACCTCCGCCTTAGGCCGTCGGCTTGTCCCCTGTCCAGGGGAAACCCGCGCCGGCATATTTTCTTAGTTTTTATGTATCTCTGTCTCTTATGTCTTGGCTCAGGCGCCGCTCGTCGCGGGGGCCTCCGCCAAAAGCGGACCCTCCTCGCTCCGCGCCCGGCGCGATATTTTGCTCGCGGCCGGACAGGCCGGTTCGGTCGAACTGATAAAGCCGCCGCCCAGCACCCGCGCCTGCGGCCGGTCCGAATCGTAAAAGACGCAAGCCTGACCGGGCGACACCGCATCCTCGTCGCTGGCGAACTCAACCAAGGTCTCGCCGTCGCGAATATAGAGATATCCCGGAACCGGCGGTCGGCTCGAACGCACCTGCACGAAAAGCTCGCGCCCTTCGCACTCGATCTCTTCGGCCGCGCCGGGACCGATCCAATTGAGCGAACGCAAGCGGACCAACCGCGTCGCCAAGGCTTGGCGCGGCCCTACGATAACCCGCGCCCGCGCCGCGTCGAGGCGAATGACAAAAAGCGGCTCGCCGGCGGCGGCGGCCGTCGCCCCAAGCCCCAAGCCCCGCCTTTGCCCGATCGTATAATGGATGACCCCGGCATGACGCCCCAGCACGCGGCCGTCGACATGCACGATCTCGCCCGGCGTCGCCGCCCCCGGCGACAAGCGCTCGATGAGATCGCTATATTTGCCGGTCGGCACGAAACAAATGTCCTGGCTGTCGGCTTTATCGGCGACAAGGAGGCCGAACCGGCGGGCCAAGGCGCGCACCTCCGTCTTCGCCAGATCGCCGAGCGGAAAGCGCAAAAGCTCAAGCTGGGCCTCGGTCGTCGCGAAAAGGAAATAGCTTTGATCCCGCGTCGCGTCGGCGGCGCGATAGAGCGCCCGCCGACCCGCGGCGTCGAATCGGGAGGAGACATAATGGCCCGTCGCCAGCGCATCCGCGCCGAGGTCCTGCGCCGTCTCGAACAGGTCGGCGAACTTGATTTCGCTGTTGCAAGACACGCAGGGGATGGGGGTTTCCCCGGTCACATAGCTTTGGGTGAAAGGGTCGATGACCTTCTCGCGGAACCGCTCTTCATAATCGAGCACATAATGCGGAATATCGAGCCGCGCCGCAACGAGCCGCGCATCTTGAATATCCTGGCCGGCGCAGCAGGATCCTTTGCGATGGACCGCCGCGCCATGATCATAAAGCTGCAAGGTCACGGCGATCACGTCATAGCCCTCCTCCTTGAGGAGGGCGGCGACGACCGCGGAATCGACCCCGCCGGACATGGCGACGACCACTCTCGTCTCCGCCGGAGATTTGTGAAAGCCGAGACTATTGGAACCGTCGTTCCGGCCCGGCGCTGGGCACTTCGTCATGGTCGCGGTCACTCGCTCGATCAATCAGCGGCAAGAACCATCCGCCTCCTCGCCTAGGCTCGCCTCAATCCAGATCAAGACCGAGCCTCCCAAATTCCAGATCCTTGCGGAACGTCTTGAAGCATGGGCCGGAGACGTCGAAGGCTTCGCGAAATTCAGCCGCGATCCAATTCGGCGTCCGAGCAACTCAGCCGTCTTCGGAAATATCCTGCTCGGTTAAACGCCTTCAGATCCGCCATAACTCTAAAAGCGGCTCCAGGTCTCTGTTTTGTCTTAAGTCTTGATTAGCGCGATCCGGCAGCTGCTTCGCTCTAGAATTGCGCGACCAATTCTTATTGCGCCGCCGCAACCGTCTCAACGGATAAATCCAGTCCTTTCATACATCTTCTCGGCGCCTGGACGCAATCCCGCGCGCGTCAATGTTTCGGCCCCTCGGCCCAAGAGCTTTCCTTAACGCCAGGCAAATAAACCGGCCCAACCGAGAGGATCAACGCCCCTTCCGGCGCGAGGGAAAAATAGTTGAAGGCCCCGAGGCGGAGATTCTTCAGCAAAAGCATGGCGGCGGCTTAGGCAAATCTTAAAACACCGCACCTATGTTCTCGAATTGCGAGGTCAGTTTGATGCGTGAGTTTTGATTATGGCAGAGCCAAATCGTCATCGAGCGAAATATGTCATCGGGCCGGATGGAAGCCCTTTGACCATCGCCGATTTGCCGCCGGCGACGACGAAGCGCTGGGTCATCCGGCGCAAGGCGGAGGTCGTGGCCGCTGTGCGCGGCGGCCTTTTGTCGCTGGAGGAAGCCTGCAGCCGCTACACGCTCACTGTCGATGAATTCCTATCCTGGCAAATGTCGATTGACCAGCATGGTCTCGCCGGACTTCGCACGACGCGCATTCAGCAATATCGGCTTTAATCCCCCCGCAAATCCCCCGCGGCCGCGTTTCCAACCAAGTTGGGCGCGCCCAAGCCCCGCGGCTTAGCCTTCAGGACTCCGTCTTGTTCCCCACCGTTTCGGCCTCAAGCTTGTAACGCACGATGAGAGGCGCTTGCGCGATCGAAAAGACAAAGATCAGGATAAAGATCCCGGGAAATTTGAAATAGACCCAGAAATCATTCGATTGCGTGCGCCAGACGATCTCATTCAGCACGGCGAGCAAGAAGAAAAAGCCGCCCCAGCGCAAGGTCAGCACACGCCAACCGCGCTCGGTGATGGCGAAGGCGTTTTCAAAAATAATCGGCAGCAGCAGCTTGTTCATCGCGAGGCCGCCGAACAGCGCCAAGCCGAATCCGACGTAGAGAATGGTCGGCTTCATCTTGATGAAGCTCGTATCCTGCAAATAGAGCGTGAGCCCGCCGAAAATAAGCGCCAGCACCGCCGTCATCAGGGGCATGGTCGGGATCTTGCGGGTCTTGACGAGCGAGACCGCGAGGGCAACCGCGACCGCCGCCATTAAAACGAATGTCGCGGTGAAAAGCCCGGCATTTGGGCCTTCGAGGATCTCTTGCGGCAGGAAAGGCGCGACAAGGGGCTGGAAAAGCTTCGGCTGGGCGTTGGCCACGAAAAACAGGATCAGCGGGCCCATCTCCACGCCGAGCTTCAGCCAGGGGATCGACCCCTTGCCGGGCGAAGCGGCGGCGGTTGGCGTGCGGTTCAAGGTTTCGCTCATTCGAACAGCTCTTTCATTTTCAATTTAGCTCAATGAACAGGATCGCCGGGCGGGCGTGGGCGCGGTTCCCGCCACGCGGTCGAAACCGCCTTGATCCGGCGCCGCTGCTATAATCCTCGCCTAATCTTCTATCCCGGCGATGGCGCGGGCGAAGTCGCGCGCGGTGAAGGCCTCAAGATCGTCCGCCTGTTTCGCCGACGCCGATGAAATGGACCGGAAGCTGGAACTTTTCGGCGATCGCGACGAGAATTCCGCCGCGCGCCGTACCGTCGAGCTTGGTCATGACCAGGCCCGTCACGCCCGCGACGCGGCCGAAAATCTCGACCTGATTGATCGCGTTCTGGCCGACCGTCGCGTCGAGCACCAGAAGCACGGCGTGCGGCGCTTCCGCATCGACCTTTTTCATGACGCGGATGATTTTTTCCAGCTCGGCCATCAGCTCGGCGCGATTCTGCAGGCGTCCCGCCGTATCCATCAGCAGCGACGTCGTCGCTCGGCTCCCGCGCCGCCTTGATCGCGTCGAAGGCGAGCGCCGAGGCGTCGGCGCCCTGCTCGCGCGAGATCACCGGGACAGTGAAGCCTCGCGCCCCAGATCAGCAATTGCTCGATCGCGGCGGCGCGAAACGTGTCGCCGGCGGCGAGCAGAACGCTTTTTGCCCTCGGCGGAGAATTTGGCCGCGAGCTTGCCGATGGTCGTCGTCTTGCCGGAGCCGTTGACGCCCGACCACGAGAATCACATAGGGCTTCTTGCCGGCATCGATTTCCAGCGGCGGGGCGTACCGGCGCCAAGACCCGCTCGACCTCGGCGGCGAGGATCGCCTTGACCTCGTCAACCTCGACATTCTTGTCATAGCGCCCTTTGCCGACGATTTTCGCGATGCGCGACGCCGTGGCGACGCCAAGATCAGCGCGAATCAGCACGTCCTCGAGATCGTCGAGCATGGCTGCATCGAGCTTGCGCTTGGTGAAAATCGCGATGAGGCCGCTGCCAATCGAGTTGGAGGAGCGCGCGAGGCCCTGCCGCAGCCGCGACCACCAACTCCGCTTTTGCACCGGCGCCGAGGGCTCGCCGGAGGGCGGCACATCCGGCGGCGACTCCGCGTCCGCCGGCTCCACCAAGTCTCGCCCGAAATCTTGCTCTCTGTCGTGCGGCAAAATCTCATTGGGCGTTGAATTTCGGTTGTCCAAGGTCAAGACCTCGCCCGACAGGATTTCGGAACGCAAGATCTCATCCGCGGAGAACTCGTCCGGCGCGGACGCCGCCGCTTGGGCGCTTGGCGGCTCCGGCTGCTCGGCGCCGGCGTCCTTGCGGCCGAAAACGCGCCGGAAAAGGCTAGGCTTAGGTTTGGTCGCTGCGTCGTTTTCTTGCTTCACCATCAAATCCTATCCGCGACTGAACCCAGCTAGCCTCTCTCATGGTCCGAAAACCGAAGGCAAACATTAAGTTAAGGCGCCATTTTCCCGTTGCTCCCGCCGCGCCAGGCTAAAAACTCGTTTCTGCGTTTCACTATATAAGGTCGCGGCCCCGATCGTGAGCGATTTAATCCTGAACCCTGGAACGGTTCGGGTCCGGCTCGCGTTGCATCACACGCGGTCTTTAGCGTCGCCAGATGCTTTGGACTAAATTCGACCCGGAGGCGCGGCAGGTTCGCGGGTCGAATATCCACTTCGCGCCTGATCGTCGCCAAATCCGCCGCCTCTTGCGACAGGAGAAAGAACCATGGATCGACGGTCTTTCGTGAGATCCGCGCTGCTTTCGGCCGGATTTCTCGCGCTAAGCGCGGGAGTGGCCGATGCGCTGCCAGGAGCCTCCCCTCATGCCGCGCTCGCGAATGCGGCGAATGACGAGATCGAAACCGTCTGGTGGCGCCGCCGCCGCCGGGTGTATCGCCGGCGCTGGCGGAGGTGGCATCGCTGGTGAGCGAGCCGATTGGCGAGCCGCGCCCGGCTCAAGCGCCTCCACGGCGGGCGGATCCGGGCTCGGGAGGTTAGAGCGGGAGGCGGGGAGGAAAACGGGTTCCACTTTTCCTCAACCCGCTCTAGGCTCCAACCATGCCGAAGCGCGCGGGCAAGACCCTATCGCCCCGATCCATGAATTCCAGCCTGCAAGGGAGCGACGGCGCGCCCGCGCCGGGGCCCGAGGAGCCCGCCGAGTCCGAGACCAAGATCTCGCCGATGATGGCGCAATATCTGACCATCAAGGCGGCCAATCCCGGATCGCTCCTGTTCTACCGAATGGGCGATTTCTACGAACTCTTCTTCGCGGACGCAGAGATCGCCGCCAAGGCGCTCGGCATCGTGCTGACCCGGCGCGGCCGACATGCCGGCCAGGACATCCCGATGTGCGGCGTCCCGGTCGAGCGCGCCGAGGATTATCTGAACCGGCTGATCGGCCAGGGCCATCGGGTCGCGGTCTGCGAGCAGATCGAGGATCCCGCCGAGGCGCGCAAGCGGGGCGGGAAATCGGTCGTCCGCCGCGACGTGACGCGGCTGGTGACGCCCGGAACCATCACCGAGGATCTGCTGCTGGACCCGGCCCGGGCGAATTGTCTCCTGGCGATCGCGCGGGCGCCGCAATCTGGCGGCGATTTTAGCTACGGCCTCGCCGCCGTCGATATTTCGACCGGGGCCTTCGTACTTTGCGAAGCGCCGGAGGCGGCGATCGAGGCCGAGATCGCGCGCATCGACCCGGCTGAGATCGTCGCGCCCGAAGCGCTCGTCGCGTCCCCCCTCTTCGCCCGTCTGGCGGACGAGACGAAACGGCCCCTGACCCCGCTTGGCCGCGAGGCTGGCGAGGGGCGCAGCGCGGAGTTGCGGATCAAGGACTATTTCGGTCTCGCGACCCTTGACGGTCTCGGCGCCCTCTCCCGCGCCGAGATCGCCGCCGCCGCCGTCGCGCTCTTCTATATCGAGCGCACGCAATTTGGCGCGCGTCCCGCCCTGAGTCTGCCGTCGCGCCGCGCGCACGAAGCACATATGGAGATTGACGCGGCGACCCGCGCCAATCTGGAGCTCACCCGGACCTTATCCGGCGCGCGCGAGGGGTCGTTGACCGCGACCATAGACAGGACGATGACGCCATCGGGCGGGCGCCTTCTCGCCGAGCGCGTCTCGGCGCCTTTGACCGACCCGCCGGCGATCCTGCGCCGCCTCGACGCGGTGGCGTTTTTTGTCGACGATCCGGCTCTCCGGAAAAATATTCGCGGGCGGCTGGCCGAGGCGCCGGATCTCGCCCGCGCTTTGTCGCGCCTCGCGCTCGGCCGTGGCGGCCCACGCGATCTCGCCGCGCTGCGCGACGGGTTGGCCGGCGCCAAGGCCGTGGCCGAGAAGCTTTTCGAGCCCGGCGCGGCCCCGCCGGAGGAGCTCGCCGAAGCCGCCGCCGCGGCCGGCGCCCTCGACCCCATGCTCGCCGCAATTTTGACGCAAGCTCTTGGCTTGTCCTTGCCGCTGCATCGCCGCGACGGAGATTTCATTCGCCCCGGATATGATGCCGCCCTCGACGAATTCCGCGCCCTTCGCGACGAGAGCCGGCAGGTGATCGCGGCGCTTCAGGCGCGCTATTGCGAGATCGCCGAGACCAAGCAGCTGAAGCTGAAGCACAATCATTTCCTCGGCTATTTCATCGAGGTTCCGCAAGCCTTGGGCGAAAGGCTCTTGAAGCCGCCTCATGACGCGATCTTCGCGCATCGCCAGACAATGGCCGACGCGATGCGCTTCTCGACCAAGGAGCTCGGCGAGCTCGAGGCGAAGATATCTTCGGCGGCGGAGGAGGCGCTCGCCCGCGAACAGGCGATCTTCGAGGAGCTCGCCGCGCTCCTCCTCGCGCGGGAGGTCTTGATCAAGCGCGCCGCCCAGGCGCTGGCGTCGATCGATGTCGCCGCCGCGCTCGCCGAATTGGCCGCCGCCTGCGATTGGACAAGGCCTCAAGTCGACGCTTCGCTCGCGTTCGAGATTGAAGCCGGACGCCATCCGGTCGTCGAAGCGGCGCTGCGCGCGAGCGGTCGGCCTTTCGTCGGCAATGATTGCATGCTTTCCGGCCTGCCCGGCAGGGGCGGCCGGATAGCCGTCGTCACCGGCCCGAACATGGCCGGCAAATCAACCTATTTGCGCCAAAACGCCTTGATCGCCGTGCTCGCGCAAATGGGCTCTTTCGTTCCGGCGGCCACAGCGCATATCGGCGTCGTCGATCGGCTTTTCTCGCGCGTCGGCGCATCGGACGATCTCGCGCGCGGGCGCTCGACCTTCATGGTCGAAATGGTCGAGACCGCGGCGATCCTCAATCAGGCGAAGGAGCGCTCGCTCGTCATCCTCGATGAAATCGGACGCGGCACGGCGACTTTCGACGGTCTCTCCATCGCCTGGGCGGTCATGGAGCATCTGCATGAAAAAAATCGCGCGCGGGCGCTTTTCGCCACCCATTTCCATGAATTGACGCAGCTCGCCAAGCGCCTCGATCGGCTCGACAATCTCACTGTCCGCGTGACCGACTGGAACGGCGACGTTGTCTTCCTGCACGAGATCGCCGCCGGCGCCGCCGACCGCGCCTATGGCGTTCAGGTCGCCAAGCTCGCGGGCCTTCCAGGACCCGTGGTGGAGCGGGCGCGCAATCTACTGGCTGAATTCGAGGCCGCCGACCGGCTATCCCACGCCGACCGCCTTGTCGCCGATCTGCCGCTCTTCACCGCCGCGATTTCGACGCCAGTCGCCGCGCCGGCGCGGGACGGCGGCGCGGCGAAAGCGCAAAACGATCGTCTCGGCGACGCGATCGACGCGATCAATCCCGACGATCTTTCGCCGCGCGCCGCCATCGAGGCGCTCTATCGGCTGAAGCAGCTCCGCGCCGAAAGCCGCTGAACCTTTCGTCGGATCAAATGCCGCCGCCGTCGACGAACACGTCGTTGCGGGTCTGGGCTTGGGTGATGTTGCTTCCCGGCGGAACCCCGCGCGTGAGCCAGACATTGCCGCCAATGTTCGAGCCCCGGCCGATGGTGACGCGGCCGAGGATGGTCGCGCCAGCATAGATCACGACATCATCCTCGATGATCGGATGCCGCGCGCCGCCTTTCAGCAAGGCGCCGCTCTCATCGACCGCGAAACGCTTGGCCCCGAGGGTGACGGCCTGATAGAGCCGCACGCGCTTGCCGATGATCGCGGTCTCGCCGATGACGACGCCGGTGCCGTGATCGATGAAAAAGCTCTCGTCGATCTGCGCGCCGGGATGGATGTCTATGCCGGTGGCGGAATGGGCGATCTCGGCGATGATGCGGGCGAGCAGCGGCGCCCCCAATTGATAAAGCTCATGCGCGAGGCGGTGCCTTATGACGGCGACGATCCCCGGATAGCAAAACAGCACTTCATCGACGGAATGGGCCGCCGGATCGCCGCGATAGGCCGCTTGAACGTCGCTTTCGAGAAGCGCCCGGACCTTCGGCAGGCGGGCGGCGAATTCGCGCGTGATCTCATGGGCGCGGCGCTCGCGCTTGGCGGCGTTCTCGCCGTCCGCATCGGAGGTGAGCCGCAATTCACGCCGGACCTGCTCGAGAAGCGACTGCAGCGCCCGGGCGAGCGCGTTTCCCACGACGTAATCGACGCCTTCCTCCGCGAGGCCCGGCGGACCGAAATGCCTTGGAAAAAGCGCCGCGGACAGATCGCCCACAATGGCCGACAGCGCGACTTGCGAGGGGAGCTCGTAGATCACGCCCTCGGGTTTCGTGGTCTCGCGCCATTCGGTGCGCATAGCCCGTAATTCCGAGACGATTCCATTGAGGTCCCAGTTCGAAGGCGCGCGGGCGTCTTCATCTTTGTCAATAAGCCGAGTGTCCATGTCGCGATCCACTAAGGGGAAGAAGCCAAGAGAGAGCCAATTGGCGCGCCTCCCTGCGGCGTCAGAACCATCATTCTAATACAGAAGGGCCGGCGCCCGGCAACCAATTCCGCTTGATCTGAGTCAAGCGAGACCATCGGCGGATAGCAGGCAGGTCATAACGCCAGACGCCGCCAAAGAGCTGCGAGCCCATCCGAAGGCAAGAGCCGTCCTATTGATGACTTACAAAAAACACTCGTCAGACTATTGCCTCCATAGGCATATAAATATCTGCCTTCTTGAATAGTTAAGCTTTCAATCCGTCGATTACATAATTATTATACAAAATATGTACGATAATATGCGCTTAACATTCTTTTTATGAACACATTTTCGAAATACGGGGGGCCATCTGAAACAACAGAATGGATAAAGTGTTGAAGGTTGTCAGCGTATATTCGATAGTCTCTGCGTTTCTCATATTGCTTCCAAATGCATCCCATGCCCGCTCTTCCGAAGGCTCTTTTGTCAAAGCGTCTTTCTATACGTCAGGAAGTCGGACGGCATCAGGAGAGCTCTTTGACCCAAATGGATTTACTGCGGCGAGCAGAACCCTCCCCTTTGGCGCGCGGCTTCATGTGACCAATCCCAAGACTGGTCGCTCCGTGATTGTCCGCATCAATGATCGCGGTCCGTTCGTGCGAGGCCGCGGCCTCGATCTCGCCCGGGGCGCCGCCGCCGCGCTTGGGATGATCGGACGTGGCGTTGCAACACTCAAGGTCGCTCGCCTGGACTGAGCTCCTCTTGCGCGGCGAGCCTTTCGCCCCGCCAAAGCGGGCGAAAATTGCCGCAGCTTATGCTAACGTGACAGCCCGGCCGGCGTCTTCACGGACCCGGCGAATGGGTTGTCCACGTCAGTTTCAAGCCGGCCGCCATGCAAACCCTTGCGCGCCTTCCCTTCTTCAAGGACGTCGCCGATCTCGACTTCGATCGGTTCGACCGGCTATGCGCCTGGCGGCGCTATGACGAAGGGGAACTCGTCGTCGATTACGAGGATGAATTCCTCCGACGTCTATTTCATCATTTCCGGCGAAGTTCGCATCCTGATCCGGACCATAGCCGGCAAGGAGATCATTCTCGGCGAGAGCAAGGCTGGGCAGTTTTTCGGCGAGATGACGGCGATCGACGGGGCCAAGCGCTCGGCCAATGTGAGCGCCCTGACCAATTCCGAGCTCTGCATCATGCCAGCGCATGTTTTTCGCGAGGTGATTTTCACGTCGCAATCGACATGCGAGCGAATCTTGCGCCTGCTAACCGGGCGGGTGCGCGAACTCAACGCGCGGCTCACTGAACATTCGATCTTCGATTTAAAGCACAGGCTTTATTCCGAGCTCCTGCGCATGGCTCAGCCCCGCCCCGGCAAGCCAAGCGAGCGCGCGGTGACGCCGCCGCCCTTCCACCATGTCCTCGCGGCGCGGATCGGCTGCCGGCGCGAGCAGGTCACCCGCGAACTCTCGACCTTGGCGCAGGAAGGCCTCGTCGAAAAGACCAGGGGGGCGCTGGTCCTCGTCAAGCCGCAGGTGCTGCAGGCGCGCCTCGACGAGGCGATGCGCGACGGCGGCTGAGCCCTTAAAGCGATCGCGCGCCAAAGCAATCCGCCAAGGTGACGCCGCGCGGGCCGATCGGGGCGAAAGCCGGCGCGCCAGAGCGCCGGACGGGCCAATGCTTTCGTCGTCTTTCAATCCTGTTTCAGATCTCGAGATGACGCTTGTCCAATAGAATAGAAGTATAAGTCTTTTCTTTTAATATTAAGTACATAATTACTCGCATAAATCATATGTATATCGCCATGATCTGAGCACATGCTCCATCCACTGAGAGACTTTGTCCCCAATAGCGGGGCAAGTCCTCCAACATAGAGCATGACAATTGAGAATAATCATTATTACGGCTTTGCTCATCATAAGCGTTTGCGCGCCAGCCGGGGCTCAAAGCTGGACCGGCAAGGCGTCTTACTATGAAGGGCGCGGCCATATGACATGCGCGCATCGCTCGCTGCCTTTTGGCGCGCATGTTCGCGTCACCAATTTCGCCAATCGCCGGTCGGTGGTGCTCGTGGTCAATGACCGGGGACCCTATGTCGCAGGCAGAATTGTCGATGTCTCGACCGGCGCCGCCGATGCCCTTGGCTTTCGCCGCGCCGGGGTGGCTCAGGTGCAGATGGAGACGGTCTCGAACCAATGAGACAACGCGCCTTGATCAGGACGGACGCGCCTATCCGATCCAGCGCGCGCCCTTCGTCGCCCTCCAAAGATTTCGACATTGGCCGAACCGCGCCTAGTTGACAGACACGCGCTTCGGAGTCCGAGCGCAATGGCCGGCGAAGCCGCTCCAGCCTGGCGCAAGGATTCACGTTTTCTCAAGCGCTAGAAGTCGCTTTGCTCGTAATCTCAATATCTTGTGGTGAACAAAGGCGGATTCCGCTTGAGTTTGCGATTTGGGCGTGAATCTCGTTCGTCTCACGTTCGACAGGTTAAAGAACTCTGCCCGCCCCGGCGCCATTGTGATACAGAGGGCGCGCCATGCGATAAAAATCAATGCGGCGGCGCGTCGCCGCAAACTTATCAAATCCTCGCCCAATCGCCGCATGAGCAAAGGAGGAACGAGACTTTAGATCAATAAGCTGCGCTGTTTCCGCCGGAACCCGAAGGCGCGTCCCGCCCTCGTCGCCGACGCCGGAAGGGCGGCTCTCGCATCCCGCACGATCCTTCGACGCTTTTCCCGGGTCGATTAACTTATGAACATTCCTTTTCCGGCCGCCAAACTGCATCCGCTGGATCGCGCCAGAGGCGTCAGCGTCCTGCTCGGCCCGACCAATACCGGCAAGACGCATTACGCGATCGAACGCATGCTCTCCTATCCGAGCGGGATGATCGGCCTGCCGCTGCGCCTTCTTGCCCGCGAGGTCTATAATCGCTGCGTCGAGAAAGTCGGCGCCGGCGCGGTCGCGCTGATCACCGGCGAGGAGAAGATCAAGCCGAAGTCGCCGCGCTATTGGGTCTCGACCGTCGAGGCCATGCCGCGCGATCTCGATCTCGCTTTCGTCGCCGTCGATGAAATCCAGCTCGCCGCCGATCTCGATCGCGGCCATGTCTTCACCGACCGGCTGCTCAACCGGCGCGGCCGCGATGAAACCTTGCTCATCGGCGCGGCGACGATGCAGCGCGCCGTCCAGGATCTCCTCCCCGGCGCGCGAATCCTCTCGCGTCCGCGCCTCTCCAAGCTGAGCTTCGCCGGCGATAAAAAAATGACCCGCCTGCCGCGCCGCAGCGCCATCGTCGCCTTTTCCGCCGAGGAGGTTTATGCGATCGCTGAATGGATCAGGCGTCAGCGCGGCGGCGCGGCGGTCGTTCTCGGCGCGCTGTCGCCGCGCACCCGCAACGCCCAGGTCGAGCTGTTCCAGGGCGGCGACGTCGATTACATCATCGCGACCGACGCAATTGGCATGGGGCTCAACCTCGACGTCGATCACATCGCTTTCGCGGCCGACCGGAAATTCGACGGCTGGCAATACCGCCGCCTCAATCCGGCGGAGTTCGGCCAGATCGCGGGCCGGGCGGGCCGGCATCTCCGCGACGGAACATTCGGCACGACCGGCCGCTGTCTGCCCTTCGACCCCGAACTCGTCGAGGCTCTCGAGGACCATCGGTTCGACTCCGTGCGAATGTTGCAATGGCGCAACGGGGATCTCGATTTTTCCTCGATTCCGGATCTCGCCGCCTCGCTCGACATTTCGCCCAAGGAGCCGGGGCTCACCCGCGCGCCGCTCGCGGAAGACCAAATGGTGCTCGAAATTGCCGCCCGTGACGAAAAAGTGATGCGGGAGGCCAAGACACGCGCGGATATCGCGCGGCTTTGGGAATGTTGCCAGATCCCGGATTATCGTAAGCTCGCGCCCGCCGCGCATGCCGAGCTTGTCTTGTCCGTATATGGGTTTGTCGTGCGCGCCGGGCGCATCCCGAATGATTGGTTCGCCCGCCATATCGACGCCTTGGATCGCGTCGATGGAGACCTTGACGCGCTCTCCGCCCGGATCGCCCAGGTGCGAACTTGGACATTTATCGCCAACCGCTCCGACTGGTTGCGCGATCCTGAGCATTGGCAGGGCGTCACGCGTCAGGTAGAGGACACATTATCGGACGCTCTGCACGAACGTCTCGCCCAAAGGTTCGTTGACCGGAGGACGAGCGTGCTGATGCGCCGCTTGAGAGAGAACGCCATGCTGGAAGCGGAAGTCACCCAAAGCGGCGACGTGATTGTCGAGGGCCAGCACGTCGGCCAACTGAACGGATTTCGCTTCACCGCCGATCCGCAGGCGGCCGGCGAGGCCGCGAAGGCCCTCAACGCCGCGGCGCAAAAGGCACTCGCAAGCGAAATCGAAGGCCGCGCGACCCGGGTGCACGAGGCCGTCGACGAAGCTTTCGTCCTCGCCAATGACGGAACCATCCGCTGGCTCGGTGAGCCGGTCGCGAAAATCGCCGCCGGCGCGCATGTGCTCGAGCCCAGTCTGCGCATCCTCTCCGACGAGCAATTATCGGGCCAGGCGCTTGAAATGGTCCAGCGCCGGCTTGCGCTCTGGCTCGCCCAACACGTCAAGAAGCTGCTTGGGCCGCTCGCCGAGCTCGAAGCCGGCGAAGGGCTCGAAGGGATCGCGCGAGGCATCGCCTTCCAGGTCGCCGAGTCGCTCGGCGTCCTCGAACGGACGCGCGTCGCCGATGACGTCAAGGCGCTGCCGCAAGACGCGCGCGCGGCCTTGCGGAAATTCGGCATTCGCTTCGGCGCCTATCACCTTTATCTGCCCAATCTCGTGAAGCCGGCTCCGCGCGCGCTCGCGGCGCAGCTCTGGGCGTTGAAAAACGGCGGCGTTGACGAGATCAAGGGCCTCGACGACGTTCCCCATCTCGCTGCATCCGGCCGAACCTCCTTTATCGCCGACAAGGACGTGCCGAAGGGATTTTACCGCGCCGCCGGATTCCGCGTCTGCGGCGAACGCGCCGTGCGGGTCGATATCCTCGAGCGCCTCGCCGATTTGATCCGCCCGGCGGTCTCCTATCGTCCGGGGACAACGCCCGGCGATCCCCCAGCCGGCGCCGCCGACAGCGACGGCTTTGTCGTCACGGTCGCGATGACTTCGCTCGCCGGCTGCTCGGGCGAAAGCTTCGCTTCGATCCTGCGCTCGCTCGGCTATGTCCTTGATCGTCGCAAAGGCCCGCCGATCACCACGCCTCTGCTCGCCAAGGCCGCGACCGAACCCGCGCCGACGCCTGAGCCTCGCCCGGACGAGCCGCCCGAACCGGTCTTGGACGCGGACGCGTCGGCGCCCGCCGCGCCCGAGGGCGGGCCGAGCGAAGAGCCGGCGTCCGAAGCGCCGTCGGCTGGGGAAGCGCAGGAGCCCGCGGTCGAATTGGTCGCGGAGTCCGAAGCCGAGGCGCCAGCCGCGCTGAACGAACCCGCGACAGACGAGCCGGCCGAGCCGGTCTGTTGCGGGACATTGGCGGCTTTGACGGACGAGCCAGAGGCCGCGCCGCCGGAGACCCACCAGGCGGAAGAGGCCGCGTCAGCCGAAAACGCGGAGGAGCCTGCGAGCGAGGCCGGTTCCGCCGAGCCCATGTCGGAGGCGGAGCCGCCGCTGATCGAAGTCTGGCGGCCCCATCGGCAACATCATCACGCGCGCAGGCCGGAGCCGCGCGCCGGCCGGAGGCCTCAGCGCGATCTTGTGGCGGCGGCTTCCGGAGCCGAACCGCAAGCCGCGACCCCGGCGGCAGGATATTCAAGCGACAGGCGGCGCGCCGAGCGAAGCCGCGACAAAAGCGGCGCCGCCGAGGAGGCTCCCGTCGCCGCGCGGGCCGAAGCCGCGGAGGAAACCCGGCCAAATGGCCATACGAACGGACGCCAGCCGGGCCGAGGGCGCCCGAAGGAGCGTTTCGAGGGCCAGCAGCGCAATCGACGCGACGAGGGAGCCCCGGCGCGGAGCGGAGCGGACGATCGCCGACGCGGGCGGGGAGGTTCGTTTGGCGGCGGCGAAAAAAGATCCAGCGAACGCGCTCCCGACCCCAATTCGCCTTTCGCCAAACTGGCCGCGCTCAAGGCCCAGCTCGAAGAAAAGGCTAAATCAGACGGTTGAGCGCGAAGTCCCGAAATTCGCCGTTTTAGTCTAGGATGATCGTAACCTTATCGGCCCAAGCTGCGGGGGCGAGGCGCGCGGCGACGGGACGCCGCCTCGAGAAGGAAGCAAAAATGCGCATCCGATTGGCCTTGGGCATGGCGATGGCTTTCGCCGGCGGTTCGCCGCCGATCGCTTTGGCGCAGCAAGCGACCTCGGGCCAAACTCCAGTCATCAGTCGGGGCGGCGGCATTGCCGGCACCGGTTTCGGCGCCGGCGCAGGGACGGCCGGGGTGCAGGGAGCGACCGTGGGGAATGTCGCGCGCTCTCCGGCTGTGGTCAGCGGCATCGCCCATATCGGCGCTGGAACCGGCGGCACCGGGCTCGGGATGGGCAACGCGGTCGGCGGCGTTAGAGCGAACGCTATTGGCGTCAGCACCGGCGGAATCAACGATATTGGCGATTGGGGAACCCGCACCGGAGGCGTGGAGGGCGTGGGTCGCGGCCTCGGATCGGGAAGCGGGGGCGTCAAGGACACCCCGATAGCGGGAACGGGCATTAATACGGGCGGTGTTCTCGGCACAGCCATCGGCGCGGGAACCGGCGGCTTGAAGGACCTCAATACGCTGGGCGCCTCGACCGGCGGCGCCAATGAGGGCAATAACGCGCCGAGATATAGGCAGGTCCAATAGGTTCAGGGCCGTCCATGCGGTTCGGGGGAGCCGCGACCGGCCGCCCCGACGGCGCTCAGGCGCTTTCGCCGGCTTTGTTGATTTGTCGCGGCGGGCCCATCAGCGCCGGCTGAAACAAGATCGCGGCGGCCAGCGTGCAGACGAGCGACAAGGCGAGCAGCTTGCCCATGCTCGACGTTCCCGGATGATTCGACAGCCAGAGGCTGCCGAAGGCGGTCGCGGTGGTCATCGCGCTAAAAAACACCGCGCGGGTGAGGCTCGATTGGAGCAGATTGGTCGTCCCGGCGCGCCAAGCCATCACAAAATAGATCTTGAAGGCGACGCCAAGGCCGAGAAGCAGCGGCAAAGCGATAATATTCGCGAAATTGAGCGGCAGCCCGATCAAGACGGTGATCTCCAGCGTGACCACCCCGGCGAGAAGCAAAGGCACCAGGGTTAGAAGCACGTCGGTCACGCGGCGCAAGACGATCAAAAGAAGGATGCTGATCGACAGCAGCGCCCAAATTCCGGCCTCGACGAAGGCGCGCACGACCGTGTTTCCGGACTCCTGAATGGCGATCGGTTGGCCGGTCGCGGTCGGATCGATCGTCTCCACCGCCTTGGCGAAACGCTTGAGGGTCGCATTGTCATTCGCGTTCCCGCTCGGAGCGACGGCGATCAGCGCGCGCCCGTCCGCGCTGATCCAATTGCGCGCCAAATCCGGCGGAATCGACGCGATCGTTGTCTTCTGCGCGGTCAGGGAGACGCGCAGAAGATCGAACATCGTGTTGAGCCCCGGCAATAAGGCGCCGCGCGCCGCCTCGCGCAGGCTCGGCGGGGCTTCGGCCATTTTACGGATCAGCGCGGCGAGGCGGCGCGCGTCGTCGGGGCCTTTTCCGGGCGCGTCTCCGGCGGTCGCGGCGAAGGAATCGGCGGCGCGCTTCATCGCGGCCACATCCTCCGCGTCGGTCGGCGCGGGCCTTGCGCGGCGCGGATCAAGCACCGGCCCCAAGGCCATGGCCGCGTGATGGATGATCGCGAGCTTGGCGTCCTGATTGTCGGGAACCAGGCTTTGCAAATCGATCGCTTGCGCGACCTCCGGCAGGCTCCGCAAACGCGCCGCCAGCGGCCCTGCGTCCTTAAGCGACGGCGCGAGGACTTCGATCATATTGGGGTCGGTCGCGGGATTCTGCATCAGATCGAGCAAGGTTGAGACGGACTCGACCTTGTTGCTGCGCAAATTGAGCGGATTGAAATCGAAATGGAGATGGCGCAGCAGTGGGGTTCCAGCCAAAGCTATGGTCAAGGTCCCGATGACAATCGCATAGCGGTGTCTGGCCATGAAATCATCGACAGGCGCCAGAAATTTATAGCCGACCGGCTCCTGTTCGGCCGGCGGCCGCAGCAGGGCGAGCAATGCCGGCAAAACCGTGATCGCGGAGAAAAACGCGATGAACATGCCGGTGCCGGCGATCAGACCCAGTTCGGAAACGCCGCGATAATCGGTCGGGAGAAAAGAGTAGAAGCCCGCCGCCGTCGCTGCGGCCGCCAACGCCAAGGGCCGCCCCGCCTTCGCCGCGGCGCGCCTGAGGGCCTTGTCGAAATCGGGCTCAAGGTAGCGTTCGGCGCGATAACGGACGCTGAATTGAATGCCGAAATCGACGCCTATGCCGACGAAAAGGACGGCGAAGGCGACCGAAATCAAATTGAGCGCGCCGACCATCATGAGCCCGACGGCGGCGGTCACGGCCAAGCCGACGACGACGCTCATGGCGACCGCGAAGACGATGCGTTTCGATTTCAAGGCGCGCCAGATGATGAAAAGGACGATCAAGGCTGTGACGCCGCCGTTGAAGCCCGCGCCTTGCTCGACGGTCGCAAATTCTTCGTCGGCGAGCGGCACGATGCCGGTCAGCCTCACCCTCGCCCCGGTCGCCGGAGAGAGGCCGAGATCAAGCGCGCTTTGACGGATGAACTCCGATGGGACCGCGCCCGGCTGCAGCGCGGCGTAATCGAGGCGCGGCTTGATCTCGATGAAGCGCCGCAGCTCGCGCGGATCCGGCGCCTGCCCGGTCAAGAGGCTGCGCCAGGAAAAAAAGGTCGGGCGGCCGGCGATCAAGCCGTCGAAGGCGTCGGCCAACGCGACCATCGGCCGATCGAAATCATCGAGCGTTCCAGCCTTCGCCCGAACGCCGCGGTTGATGAAGGCGAAGGCGTCCATGATTCCGCGCAGGCTCGGGTCCGAAACCAGCGCGCCGAGAAACGGCTGCGCCTTGAAAAGCTCCTCGGTCGTGTGTTGAAGCGTCGCGACGGGCAGGAACATCAAGGCGTTCTGGTTGAAATAAGCGCCGCCGTCGGGCCGCAGGACTGATTGGTAGAGATCCGGGCGAGTCGCCAATTTTTCGGTCAATCGCCGCGCCGCCGCCTCGGCGATTTCCGGGGTCGCGGCGTCGATCACGACAAGGATCTGATCCTTGCGCTGAGGAAAGGCGGTGTCCACGTCACGTAGATTTTGTCGCCATTTCAGTTTCGCGGAAATAAAATCATTGGTGTTCGTGTTGATCTTGAAATGAGTCGCCGCATAGCGGGCCGAGACAAAGGTCACGACGATCGCCAAGGCGAGAACGACCCATTTGAACCGCTTGCAGGCCATCACGATCGCGACAATCGATTTGGCGATCAGCCCCGACGCCGTCGGCTCGGTCGCCGGCGCTTTCTCCATCCTGTCTTCGCGTGTCGTCATGCGTCGCTTTCACCAATCAAAAAAGCGCCCGACCAAGGCTTTGTTAACCAAAAATGTGGTCAGATAAGATTAAGCATCGCTGTCCTGATTATTTTGGAAACGCGCTGCTCTAGAGAGCGCCCCTGCAGAAGGGCGGAGAGTTGTTTGACAATGTCATTGTCATCGTTACAAGCTGGGCTTTGAGATTAAAGAAACTATCGCCTGCTTGTAACGGCGCATCGGCTTCGACGCTAGGCAAATTTCATGAAGGTAATCTTGGCTCAGCCTCGCGGATTCTGCGCCGGAGTCGTCCGCGCCATCGAAATCGTTGAACAGGCCCTCGCAAAATATGGCGCGCCGATCTATGTCAGGCATGAAATCGTCCATAACGGCTATGTCGTCGAGAGCCTGAAGGCGAAAGGCGCCCGATTTGTGGAGAGCCTGGCCGAGGTCCCGTCCGGCGCGCGCACCATTTTCAGCGCGCATGGCGTGGCCCGCTCGGTCGAGGAGGAAGCCGCCGCCCTTGGCCTGCCCGTGCTCGACGCGACCTGTCCCTTGGTCGCGAAAGTCCATAGCCAAGGCGAACGCTACGTGCAGCAGGGCAGGACGGTGGTGCTGATCGGTCACGCCGGCCATCCGGAGGTCGAGGGAACGATGGGCCGGATTCCCGGGCCTGTTCATCTGGTTCAGTCCGAAGCCGATGTCGCGAAACTCGATCTCGCCGCGAATACGCCGCTCGCCTATGTGTCGCAAACGACGTTGAGCGTCGACGACACCAAATGCGTCATCGCCGCGCTGAAGCGCCGCTTCACCGACATCGTTGGCCCGGAAACCAAGGATATTTGCTACGCGACCCAGAATCGGCAAAGCGCGGTGCGGCAATTGAGCCGGCTCGTCGACATCGTTCTGGTCGTCGGCGCGAAAAACAGCTCGAATTCGAACCGGCTGCGCGAAATTGGGGCGGAAGCCAAGGTGCCGACGTTTCTCATCGCCAACAGCGCCGAGCTCGATCTCGAGGCCTTGCGCGACGCGAAGATCGTCGGCCTCACCGCGGGCGCCTCGGCGCCGGAGATCCTCGTTGAAGAGGTGATCGAGGCCTTGCGCGGCCTCGGTCCACTCGAATTGTCAATGTTGCCCGGCGTCGAGGAAAACATCGAATTCAAGCTGCCCCCCGAACTCATCGATAATTAAGACGCATCGGACGCGAAAACCGCGATCAATTTTTTGAACATGCGCGAACAAAACTTGAACCGCTTTTCTTGGTTGCGGCGCAACCAGAATTGCCGCTTTCTGGTTGATCTAAGCCTTGGCCCGCGAAAAGCCCGAATTATCGTCGATCACGCCCTCAAGCAGGTCCTGAAAGTGGATCCTGCGGAGACAGCGCGAATGCGAATCGTTTCTGGCGGCGGGCCTGCGCGACCAACAAATCTTGAGCCGAATCCAATCGCGTCGATCGCGAGAGGCGCCCTTGGCGATCGGGGCCGGCCCTAGCGGATCGCATTACCTTCGAGGAGCAAGCATTGGGCATACCGTTTCTTCAAATGGCGCAGGTCGGGGCCTATGTGGCTCGGCGGCGGCTCTCGGGAGTGAAGCGCTTTCCTCTCGTCCTCATGCTGGAGCCCTTGTTTCGCTGCAATCTCGCTTGCGCCGGCTGCGGCAAGATCGATTATCCCGACAAGATCCTCAATCAGCGGCTGCCGCTCGCCGATTGCCTCGCCGCGATCGATGAGTGCGGCGCGCCCGTGGTCGTGATCGCCGGCGGCGAGCCCTTGCTGCACAAGGATCTGCCAGAAATCGTCGCCGGCGCCATCGCAAGGCGAAAATTCGTCACCGTCTGCACCAACGCCTTGCTTTTGGAGAAGAACCTTCATCGCTATGCGCCGAACCGCTATTTCAACTGGTCGATTCATCTCGACGGCGACGCCGAGATGCATGATCAATCGGTATGCCAAGCGGGCGTCTATGACCGCGCGCTCGACGCCTTGAAACTCGCCAAGCAGCGCGGCTTTCGCGTCACCATCAATTGCACGCTCTTCAATACAGCGGAGCCGGACAGGGTCGCGGCGTTTTTCGATCGCGTCGCCGAGCTGGGAATCGAAGGGATCACAGTATCTCCGGGCTACGCCTATGAGCGCGCGCCCGATCAGCAGCATTTCCTCAATCGCGAGAAGACCAAGAACCTGTTCCGGCGCATTTTCGCGCGCGGCCGCGGCGGCAAGGCCTGGCCTTTTTTTCAGTCGACGCTCTTCCTCGATTTCCTCGCCGGCAACCGAACCTATCAGTGCACCCCCTGGGGCAACCCAACCCGGACCATATTCGGCTGGCAGCGCCCCTGCTATCTTCTCGGCGAAGGATATGCGGCGACCTTCAAGGCGCTCATGGAGGAGACCGACTGGGACTCTTATGGGACCGGCAATTACGAAAAATGCGCCGACTGCATGGTGCATTGCGGCTTCGAGGCGACTGCTGTGGAGGAGGCGTTCAACCGTCCCTGGCAGGCGCTCGGATTGGCCTTGCGCGGCATTCGCACCCAAGGCCCGATGGCCAAGGACATCCCGCTAGACGGGCAGCGACCGGCGGATTACGTCTTCGGCCGGCAGGTCGAGCACCAGCTCGCGGAACTCGGTGAAGCCCAGCGCCCCAACCAGCAACTTTCGGCCGCGGAGTAAGGCCGCAAAAGCAGCGCGCGCGTCAAGCGCGGTTTGAAGGAGCTGCGGCACCTGGCGCGGATCGCGCAGAATTGAACGCGCGACGGCGCCCAAGGCGAGCGTGCCGTCCGCCTGCATGCCGACCAACGCCGCATGCGGCAAGCGCCTTTCCGCGGGGTCGGCGATGACGCGAAAGGCCGCGAAAGGAAGGTTATGCGCTGCGGCGACGCGGGCCGCGATATGGGATTCCATGTCGGCGGCGAATGCGCCGGTCCTGACATGCAAGGCCCGCTTGGCGGCATGGTCGGTGACCGGCGCATCGACGCCGGCCATATCGACGATGGGCGCGCCGCCGAGCGCCGCCGACAGTCGGCGCGACCACACCGGATCGCCATAGAAGCGCTCGCCGTCCGCGCTGATGATAGAGCGGGCGACCAGGGACGAGCCTGAAGCCAGGCCGGGCGCCAGACCGCCCGCGACCCCAAAGCTGATAATGGCCGAGGCTTTATTCGCCGCGGCTCTATCGAGCGAGCGGGCAAGCGCGACGCCGTCGCCGCCGCCAGACAGGACAATGATTTGCGGACCAGCCGCAAGTCTCGCCTCCGCACGAAGGCCGGTGACGGCGATGACGGGCGAACCAGTTACATTCCGGCCAGAACGGTCTGACGATTGCCCGACTTGAGATTGCGATAACGCGCCATCGCCCAGAGCGGAAAGAACTTCGAGTAGCCGTGATAGCGCAGGAAAAAGACCCGCGGAAACCCCGTTGCGGTGAAGCGGTTCTCCTGCCAAAATCCATCTCCCGTCTGCGCGCGCGTCAGATAGAGCACCCCACGTTCAACCGCGGGGTCGTCCGCCAGACCGGCCGCCATGAGGCCGAGCAAAGCCCATGCCGTTTGCGACGCAGTGCTCGGAGCCGGTTGATAGCCAGCGTAATCTAATGCGTAGCTCTCGCCGTCCTCACCCCAACCGCCGTCGGCGTTTTGAATGCTTTTCAGCCAGGCTACTGCTTTTTGCACCGTTTTGCTTTTCGGGTCCAGCTTGATCGCGTTGAAGGCGCAGAGCACGGACCAGACGCCATAGATGTAATTCATTCCCCAGCGGCCAAACCAGCTGCCGTCTCGCTTCTGGGCGGCGACAAGATAATCGACGGCGTGCGCCAGGGCCTTGTTGCGATCAGGAGTCTTCGCCGAGCTGGCCCAAAAGGGAGACGCAGCGCGCGGTCACATCCTCGGTCGGTGGATCGAGCAGCGCGCCATGGTCGGCGAAAGGGATATAATTCAAATAATCGCGATCATTATCGGAATCGAAGGCGCCCCAGCCGCCATTGGCGCTTTGCAGGCCGTCAATCCATTCGCGCGCCCGCGCGATCGCCTCCTTGCGTTCGGCCGCCGAAGTCGCGGGCCAGGCGCCGGAGGCGCGGTCCAGCGCCATGGCGACGACGGCGGTGTCGTCAAGATCTGGATAATAGGCGTTGGCGTATTGAAACGCCCATCCGCCCGGCCGCACATTCGGCTTTTGCGTCGCCCAGTCGCCGGCGACGTCCTTCACCTGCAGCGGCAGGAGCCAGTCGAGCGCCGCGTTGAGGCGCGGGGCGAGGTCGCCGCCGCCGGTCTCCATCAGCGCGTGACAGACGAGCCCCGTGTCCCACACCGGCGAGACGCAGGGCTGGCAATAGGCCTCGTCTTCCTTGATGACCAGAAGCTTGTCGATCGCGGCCAGGACCTGGACCATTTCCGGGCTCGACCTCGCATAGCCGAGCGAGTCGAACATCAGCGCCGAATAGGCCATCGCCGGATAGATCGCGCCGAGGCCGTCCTCGCCGTTCAATCTTTCGACGACGAAAGCGACCGCCTTGCCGATCGCGCTCTTGCGCGAGGCCTGCGGAAAATAGGGTTCGGCCCATTGCAACGCCTTGTCGACCGCGCCGAAAAGATGCGTCCAGGGAAAGCTCTGATGCGGCGCGCCAGGCCAATGCCGGACCTCGTCCGGCGGCGCGACGAAAAGTTCGCCGATCGCGACCTTGCGCGGATTGCGCGCCCTTGGCTTCAGCGCGTTCACGACCAGGAGCGGGATGAGGACGGTGCGCCCCCAATAGGATATTTTGGTCACGTGGAAGAGAAACCAGCGCGGCAGATGCATGATCTCGACCGGCATGACCGGCACGGCGCGCCAAGGCAGCTCGCCGTAAAGGGCGAGCAAGGCGCGGGTGAAGACATTGGTCGCCGCCGCCCCGCCATGGGCGAGAATCGCCGCGCGGGCCCGCCGCATATGGTCGGCGTCCGGCAAATTGCCGATCATCTTCAGCGCGAAATAGGCTTTCACGCTGTTGCTGACATTGAAAGGGCCGTCGGTGAACAGGGGCCAGCCATCATGCGCGCCCTGCCGGCGCCGGAGATATTGGCCAATCTTGGCCTCGAGCTCATCGGAGACCGGCTCGTCGAGGAAATGACGGAAGAGAATATATTCGGCGGGAATCGAAACATCCGCCTCCAATTCGAAGACGAAATGGCCGTCCGGCCGCTGCAGAGAGAGCAGCGCCTGGCGCGCCCGCGCGATCGCCGCGTCAAGCTCCGCGAATGCGGGGGGCGGCCCGCTCGCGCTCTTCGCTTCGACATCCAAATCAAGCATGTTCGTCACGCCTGCGCCCTCCTCATGTTCGTCGCGCGATTTTCGCTGCGGTCATTGGCGCGATCGGCGGACCTGATCCGCCGCGCGGTCGCCGGAGCGGATGGCGCCTTCGATCGTCGCCGGCAAGCCGGTCGCGGTCCAATCACCCGCGAGCGCCAGATTGGCGTAGGCCGTGGCCGCGCCAGGACGACGCGCATTCTCCGCCGCGGTCGCCGCGAAGGTCGCCCGCTTCTCCTTGATGATCTGCCATGGCGGAAGCGGCTTTTCAACATGCGCCGCCGTCGCGACCTCCGCCCAGAGCCTTTGCGCGAGTTCCTCGCGCGGGACGTCGAGGAGGCGATCCGCGCCGCTGATCGTGACGGACAGTCTGTCTGGAAAGGAAAACAGCCATTCGATGGTCCCGTTGATCACGCCAAGGACGGCGGGACAATCGGCCGGCGGAACGATCTTGAAATGAGCGTTCACGATGGCGCGAAAGCTCTCCGGCGCTTGCAGCTCCGGCATGAGCTCGCGCGCGACATTAGGCGGAACCGCGAGAATGACATGATCCGCCGGCTCCAGCTGCGTCGCCCCGTCGCCGAAATCAAGCGCGCGAACCCGCCGCCCCTCGAAATCGATCTTCCGCAATCTGTGCTCGAAAAGAATTCGCGCGCCGTTCCGGCTGAGGTGGCGGAGCGCCGGATCGACGAACGCGGCCGAGAGCCCCTGCGCCGCGACGAGAGGTCGGCAGGCGCGCCCGCCCCTCGCCAGGGTTTCGCGCACGACCGCGCCGGCGAGGCGGGAGGAGCCTTCCTTTGGCTCCGTGTTCAGCGCGGCGAGAAGAAAAGGCCGCCAGAGCCGCTCATAGAGGAGACCTTCGCAGCGCATGACCGCCGCGATTGGCTTGTCCTCGCCCGGAACGAGCAGGCGCAGCAACGCCAGATAATCGCTCCAGCATGTGTCGGGCGCCCGCCGGCCGGCCGAGAAGATCCACCAGGGCAGCGGGCCGGCGTTCGGCCGCACCCGCCAGGCTCGCTTGCTGGCGAGATCGAAAAAGGCGAAATCGGCCTCGGTCGGACCTTCAAGCTCGTTTTCGCTTCCGATCGCAGCGAGAAAGCTCCGCGCGGCGGCGTTGCCCGAGAGAAGCAAATGATTGCCATTGTCGATCGCCATGCCGAGCTGTGCGTCATGATAGGAGCGGCAACGTCCGCCGGCCTGACGCGCGGCCTCGTGCAGGATGACCTCGCGCGATCCGTCGGCGAGACGCACTGCGGCGGCGAGGCCGGCGAGGCCCGCGCCGATGATATGAACGGCGGGCTTGCGCATCAGGCGGCCTTGCGCATCAAATGAAGCCGTAGCGCAGGATCGCGAGCAGGACGCGGCGGCGCGGCGTGCGAATCCGCGCGCGCGGCGGCGAAAATCCGCGTTCGCTCAAGCCGGCGAGAATCCCCTGATAGACTTCGGCCATGATGCGCGGCGCCCGCATGGTTTCGCGCGGGCATCGCGCCATGATCCGCCGCGCCGCCTCGAAATGCGCGGCGGCGAGGGCCATGACCGGGGCGCAGGCTTTTTCAAGCGAGGGACTCGCCAGGACTTGCGCCGGAGAGGCCGAGATTATGCCCGCCGCGTGGAGTTTCTCGCGCGGCAGATAGAGCCGGCCGATCGCGGCGTCCTCATCGAGATCGCGCAAGATATTGGTGAGCTGAAACGCCCGGCCAAGGTGATGCGCGAGGCCTCGGCCCTCTTGCTCCGGGGCTCCGAAGGCGCGCACCGAAAGCCGCCCGACCGCGCTCGCGACGCGATCGCAATATAGGTCGAGCGTCGCGAGATCCGGCGCCTGAATGTCGGATAGGACGTCCATCTCCATGCCGTCGATGATCGCGAGAAAATCCTCGCGCCGCAGATCGAATGTCTCGATCGCCGTCTTGAGGCCGCGCAGGCGGGGGGATGGGGCCTCTCCGGCGCAAAGCGCGTCAATATCGCGCCGCCACGCCGCAAGCGCGGTGAGGCGGGCCGGGCGCGGGCCGCCCTCATCGGCGATGTCATCGACGGCGCGGCAGAAGGAATAGATCTCGAACATGGCCTCGCGGCGGGCGCGCGGCAGAATGCGCATCGCCGCGTAGAACGAGCTGCCGCGCGAGCGGATCGCGGCGTCGCCGGCGCCGGCCGCCGAGATTTCGGCGGTCATGCGTCCCCCGCGCGCGCCGAAAGCGGCGCGGGCCGGCGCCCGAAGGCCGCAAGGCCGGATAGAACGCCGACGCAAGTCCAGGCGATGAAGGCCGGTTTCTTCAAATGCACCGGCTCGCTCAAAGGGTCTCGCGCAAGCAGGATGTCATTGAGCCTGCGGGCGAGCTGCGCGATCGCCGCTGTCTCAAGGCGAAGGCGGAAATCGCGCACCTGCGCCGGCAGGCGGGCGCCGGCGTCGATCAGCGTCGCGTTCCGCTCGGCAAGCCCGCGCAGGCAGGCCCGCAGCCCCGGCGAGGCTTCGTCCGCGCTGAGCGCCGCGACCGCGACGCCCTGCGCGGCGAGCGCGTCCAAGGGAACATAGACGCGATCGAGATTGCGCAAATCGGCGGCGCAGTCCTGCAGATGATTGATGACCTGGAGCGCCGCGCAAAGCGCATCGGAGGGAGGCCATGTCGCCTCGCTCTCGCCATGGACGTCGAGAACGAAACGTCCGACCGGCGCGGCGGAATAGGCGCAATAGTCCATCAGTTCGGCCCAGCTCGCATAGCGCGTCTTGACGGCGTCCATGCGAAACGCGCGCAAAAGGTCAAGCGCGTGGCGGGGCGAAAGCTTTTTCTCCGCCAGGATCGCGCGCAAAGGCTTCGCCGCCTCGATCCGATCGCTCCTCCCAAGCAGCGTCGCCTCGAAAAGGTCGAGGCCGGCGAGCTTGGCATCGGGGGAAAGCGCGCCATTGTCGACGACATCGTCGGCTCCTCGCGCGAAGCGGTAATAGGCCAGGATCGCGGCGCGATGCTTGGCCGCGACAAGCCGCGAGGCGACCGGGAAATTTTCCTGGGTGTGCGTTTTCGACGGTTCGATCGACAAATCGCCGCTCATCGCAAATAGCCGTTCTCGCGAAACCAAGCGACGGCCTCGGCAAGAGCCTCGCAATAGGGCCGCGCCTTATAGCCGAGATCGCGTTCGGCCTTGGCGGAGCTGAAGAACATGTGATGCTTCGACATCCGCAATCCGTCGACTGTCACGAATGGCTCTTTCTCGGTGAAATGCGCCATCGCCTCGGCCGCTAGGGCGAGAGGATAGACCAACGGGCGAGGAATACGAAATTTCGGCGGCTTGTGGCCACAGAGAGAGGCGATGCCGCCGAGCAGGCAGGCGAGCGATGCGTCTTGGCCGCCGAGAATATAGCGCTCGCCGAGCTTGCCGCGCCTCAAGGCGGCGAGATGGCCTTCGGCGACGTCGTCGACGTGAACAAGATTGAGCCCGGTGTCGACATAGCCCGGCATGCGCCCCGAAGCGGCCTCGATGATGATGCGCCCGGTCGGGGTGGGCTTGACGTCGCGCGGCCCAATCGGCGTCGAGGGATGCACGATGACCGCCGGAAGTTGATCGCGCGCGATCATCGCCTCGACGACTTGCTCGGCGGCGATCTTGCTCTGCTTATAGGTTCCGATCGCGCAGGATTGCTGGAGGCGCATGGTCTCGTTCGCGGGTTGGCCGTCCTTCGCGCAGGCGATCGTCGCGACGCTGCTCGTATAGACGACGCGCTCTACCCCCGCTTCGAGAGCCGCCTGCATGAGGATGCGCGTCCCATCGCGGTTGGTGGCCAGGATCTCCGCCCGGTCGCGGGCCCAGAGCCGATAGTCGGCGGCGACATGGAACAGAAAACGCGCGCCCGCCATGGCCCGCGCGACGGCGGCAGGGTCGCGCATGTCGCCTTCGGCGATTTCGACGTCGAGCTTGGCGAGATTGGTTCGCGGGCTCGTCGTCCGCAGCAAGACCCGCACCGAATAGCCGGAGCGAATCAGGGCGCGCGCCACGGCGGAGCCGACAAAGCCCGAGGCTCCCGTGACCAGAACCTTATCGCCCGCCACGCCGCTTCGCCCTTCCGAGGAATCCGCCGATTTCGCCTGTGAGCGGGGCATATCATTCATGGCGCATGACCGGCAACCGGGCCAAAGCGATTTCGAAACGGGAACAATACCAAATTGCTCCTTTCAACAGGCGGTCGGACCAGATTGGCCAAATCGCCGCCGGACAATAATGATCGCGAAGCCGATCAAATTTTCGCGATCATTCCGGAGAAGGTTTCTTTTCGGCGAAGCGCCTTTCGGCTTGAGCCGGGCCCCGGTTCGCCGCGCTGGCGTCGCCGCCCGCGCGGCGCTACAACCCGGCGTCTCAAAAAAACCCGGGGTCTCCATGACTACGATCGCCGATCTGTCGGCCGCCGATCTTGAAGCGCTGCGCGGGCGGGTCCGAGGACAGTACGAGGCCTTCCGCGCGCGGGGCCTCAAGCTCGACATGACGCGGGGGAAGCCGGCCCCCGAGCAGCTCGATCTGGCAAACGGCTTGCTCGTCCTGCCCGGCAATAAGGACCATTTCACCGAATCGGGCGAAGACGCCCGCAATTACGGCGGCCTTCAGGGCCTTCTCGAAGCGCGAACGCTGTTTGCGCCGGTGCTCGGCGCGCCGCCTGATCGCATTGTCGTCGGCGAGAATTCGAGCCTGGCGCTCATGCATGATTGCATCGTCTGGGCGCTTTTGAAGGGCGCTCCCGGGTCGCCGCGGCCCTGGTCGAAGGAGCCGGATGTCGCCTTCATCTGCCCCGCGCCGGGCTATGACCGGCATTTCGCGATCTGCGAGGAATATGGAATCCGCATGCTCCCCGCGCCGATGACGGGACAGGGGCCGGACATGGACGTCGTGGAGGCCCTGGCCGCTGACCCAGCGGTGAAGGGCATGTGGTGCGTGCCCAAATATTCGAATCCGACTGGCGAGATCTATTCGGATCAGACGATCCGGCGGCTCGCCGCCATGCGGACCGGCGCGCCCGATTTCCGGCTGTTTTGGGATAACGCCTACGCCGTCCACCACTTGACCGAGCGCCGGCATGAGATCCTGAACATTCTCGATGAATGCGCGCTCGCGGGCAATCCCGACCGGGCCTTCGTCTTCGCCTCGACCTCGAAGATCACCCTCGCCGGCGCCGGGCTGGCCTTCTTCGCGTCCTCGGCCGCCAATGTCGGGTGGCATCTCGCGCGCGCCGGCAAGCGCACGATCGGCCCCGACAAGCTTAATCAGCTGCGGCACGTCCGGTTCCTGCGCGACGAGGCCGGCCTCATCCGCCACATGGAGGCGCATCGCGCCCTGATCGCGCCGAAATTCGACGCGGTCGGGGATGCGCTCGAGCGCCATCTCGCCGGCGCGGGCGTCGCGCGCTGGACCCGGCCGGAAGGCGGATATTTCATCAGCGTCGACGCGTTGGCGGGGACCGCGAAACGCGTCGTCGCGCTCGCCAAGGAGGCCGGCCTGGCTCTCACCCCGGCTGGGGCCACCTGGCCGCATGGCCAGGACCCGCATGACAGCGCCCTGCGCCTCGCGCCGACTTTTCCGAGCTTGGAGGAGGTCCGCGCCGCCTCGGAGGGAATCGCGCTCTGCATTCTTCTGGCGGCGATCGAGCGGCAGGGCGTTCTTCGCGGAGCTTGAGCGGAGCGCCGGGCTTGCCGCTTCCGTCCGAGCTGGATCTGCTCTAAAGAGAAAGATCGCGAATCCGCCTCGTCCCTGGAGCATGTTCTTAAAAAAGTTGATCGACTTGTTCGATCAAGACATGCTCTAACTTATTGATCTGGAGCGGGTTCCGATCGGATGAGCCTATCCAATCGGAACCCGCTCCAGCCGCGAAAAGCGGCTCTCAACCAACGCGACCAAGGAATGTCTTCCGGCATTCCGCGATCTTGGGATCATCGAGCCATGGCCAAGCCCCTTCCTGCTCCCCCTGTTTCGACCGAAGCCGGTCCGTCGACCAAGACAAAGCAAAAGGCGTCGCCGCGCGCCTTGCTGCCGCTTCTTCCCTATGTGCTGCGTTACAAGCCGCGCATCGCCGGCGCGCTTCTCGCGGTGACGATGGCCGCCGCGGCGACTCTCGCCGTGCCGCTCGCGATCCGCCGGATGATCGACTTCGGCTTCTCCGCCGACAGCGCCGGCCTGATCGACACTTATTTTTTCGCGCTTGTCGGCGTCGCCGCCACTCTCGCGCTCGCATCAGGCGCGCGGTTCTATTTCGTGACGACGCTCGGGGAGCGCGTCGTCGCCGACCTGCGGGCGGATCTCTTCAAGCACCTTTGCCATCTCGACGCGGCCTTTTTCGACACGGCGAAAATCGGCGAGCTTCTTTCCCGGCTCACCGCCGACACGACGCAAATGAAAGCGGCTTTCGGCGCGACGGCGGCGCTCGCGCTTCGCAACTTCTTTCTGTTCATCGGCGCGATCGGGCTCATGGTCTATACGAGCCCGAAGCTTTCGGCTTTCGTGCTCATCGCCATTCCGATCATTGTCCTGCCCCTCGTCGCCTCGGGGCGGCTGGTGCGCAAGCGTTCGCGCACGGCGCAAGACACGCTCGCGGAGGCCAGCGCCTACGCCGCCGAAAATCTCGGCGCCGTTCGGGTGATGCAGGCCTATGGCGCGGAACCCGCCACCAGCGCGCATTTCGCCGCCGCCGTGGAGGAATCCTATTCCGCCGCCCGCAACGCCGCGTCCGCCCGCGCGCGCCTCACGATCGTCGTGATCTTTCTCGTGTTCGCCAGCATTGTCGGCGTGCTTTGGCTCGGCGCGCAGGACGTTCTCGCCGGCCGCACCACCGGCGGTCTTTTGTCGCAATTCGTGCTTTACGCCATTCTGGGAGCAGGCGCGCTCAGCGAGCTCAGCCAGGTCTGGGGTGAGATCTCCGCCGCCGCCGGAGCCGCTGGCCGAATCGCCGAAATCCTGAACGTGAAGCCAACCATTGTCGCGCCGGTTCCGGCCGCGTCCTTTCCCTTGCCGTGCCGGGGGCAAATCAGCTTCGAGCATGTCGAATTCCGCTATCCGACGCGGCCGAAGGACGCCGCCCTGCATGATCTCTCGTTCAAGATCTCGGCCGGGGAGACCGTCGCGATCGTTGGGCCTTCGGGGGCGGGCAAGTCGACCCTATTTCAACTCCTCCTGCGGTTCTATGATCCGACCGCGGGGGCCATTTTGCTCGACGGCGTCGACATCAAGAGCGCCGATCCGGCCGAGCTTCGGCGGCGGATCAAAAGCGTGCCGCAGGATCCCGTAATTTTCGGAATTTCGATCGCCGACAATATTCGCTATGGGGCGCCCGACGCGAGCGATGAAGCCGTCCGCCGCGCGGCCGAACGCGCCGCCGCCGATGAATTCATCCGCGCCCTGCCGCATGGCTATGAGACCCGCGCCGGCGAACGGGGGGTGACGCTCTCGGGCGGCCAGCGCCAGCGGCTCGCCATCGCCCGGGCGATCCTGCAAGAGGCCCCGGTGCTGCTCCTCGACGAGGCCACCTCCGCGCTCGATTCCGAAAACGAGATCCTCGTTCAAACCGCGCTCGAAAAAGTGATGTCGGAACGCACCACGATCGTGATCGCCCATCGCCTCGCCACGGTTCTCAAGGCGAACCGGATCCTCGTTCTGGACAATGGCAGGCTGGTCGAGGAGGGGGACCACGCGAACCTGGTCGCCAAAAACGGTCTCTACGCCCGCCTCGCCAAGCTGCAATTCGAGACCGGCGCTGCGGCGATCAAGCCCGACGAATCGGTCGCCGCCGAGTAAAATGCGCCGCGCCTGAATAAATCGGTCAATCAACCGAATCAAGCATGGGCTGGAACTGGCCGAGCTTGGCCCAGGTCTCGGCATTGGTCTCTTTCGCCGAACGCCATTGCAGCAGAAGCTCGCCGAAGATCCGCTCGTCGAAATCATACACGGTTGCGAGCGGCGCGGTGACCGGCTGATGAAGGCCCGATCCGATCTCGTCGAGAAGGCCGGGGTCCGCGACGATGACCCCCTTGGCGGCGCTGGTCATGACCACGCGCTTCAATGGCTTTCCGCCCAAGGCTTGCACGATGACGAATTTCTGTAGCATGATCGCCGCCCCTCTCGCGAAAGCGCCCCCGATCGCATGGACCCATCTGATCGGAAAAGAAATCGCTTAAAAAAATCAAAGAGTTGAAGTATATTCTCGTCGAAAAAGTCAGTCAGCTTTTTCGGAACATGCACTTGGCGCCGTCGCGCTTCGGCCTCTGATGGACCCCGGCCGACAATTCGCCAGCCTCTAAATGACGCAGCGCACAAAAATACTCAAGCGTCTTTCGTCCATTGGAGGCGCCAAGTTTTCAGGCCGGAGCGCGGATTTACGCCTTCCGAGATTTTCTGGAACCCCTCGCGCGCGTAAAATCGAAGCGCGCGCGCATTGTCTTGATTGACGTCCAGCGCGAGCCCGTTCGGCGAGAGGCGACGCGCCTCCGCCAGGAGGAGAGCGGCGGCCGGACCGCCCTTCGCCTCGGGCGCGATGGCGATCTGATCGAGATAGGCCGTCGTCGGATCGACCGTCGCAAAACCGATGAGCCGGCTTACGCCGGCAAGGGCGCAGATCGTGACCGCTCCCGCCGCTTCGAGCCCAAGCAAATGGTCGCAAAACCACGGCCGTCGCGCCGAAAAGTCGATTTCGGGCATTGCCTCCCGCCAGCTTGCGACCCAAAGATCGGCGAGGCCGGGCAAATCCTCATCTCGGCGGTGGCGGAAGACGATGGCGCTGGACATGGCGAAAAGCATAACATGGCCGGCCGCTTGAAGCGCTAGGGCGCTTCCCGAGCAGAGACTCGTCATTGAAATGGAAGCGCTCAGCCCTACCCCTCGGCCTCAAGGCGAAATCCTGGGCGTGCGCCGCTTGACGCTCGCCGATTTCCGATCCTACGCCGCGCTCGATCTCGCGCTCGCCGCGCCAATCATCGTCCTCACCGGAGATAATGGAGCCGGCAAGACCAATCTGATCGAAGCTTTGTCGCTGTTTGCGCCCGGCCGCGGCCTGCGCCGCGCCGCGCTCGGCGATTTTCCGCGCAGGACTGGCTCGGGCGCGTTCGCCGTCTTGATCGAGATCGAAGGGCCGGCTGGGCGCGTCCAGCTCGGAACCGGCGTCGAGATTCAGGAAGATGCGCCGCCTCTGCGCAAATATCGGCTCGATCGCGAGCCTGCCGCCTCCATTCGCGCCTTCTGCGATCATATCCGCGTGGTCTGGTTGACGCCCGCGATGGACGGGCTTTTCTCCGGGCCGGCCGGTGAAAGACGCCGCTTCCTCGACCGCATCGTGCTCTTGATCGACGCCGATCACGGCGCGAGGGTCAACGCCTTTGAACGCGCCTTGCGCGGCCGCAACCGTCTGCTTGAGGACTTAGGGGGCCGCGGCGACCGAAGCTGGCTCGACGCGATCGAACGGGAGATCGCGGAGCTCGGGATCGCGGTCGCCGCCGCGCGTTTCGAGACCGTGTCGCGCCTGTCCGCGCTGGCCTCGGCGGAGCCGGAGGGGGCCTCTCCCTTCCCCTGGGCTGAACTCGCCTTGCAGGGAGACATCGACACGCTGGTCGCCGAACGTCCGGCGCTGGAGGCGGAGGATATCTATCGCGCGATCCTGCGCGATAATCGGGCCCGCGACGCCGCAGCCGGACGCGCCCTCGTCGGGCCGCAGGCGAGCGAGCTTTGCGTCCGCCATGGCCCCAAGGCCATCGAAGCGGCGCAAGCCTCGACTGGCGAGCAAAAAGCCTTGCTCGTCGGCCTCGTCCTGGCGCAGGCGCGGCTCGTCAAGACCGTCAGCGGACTGGCGCCGCTCGTCCTCCTCGACGAGATCGCAGCGCATTTCGATCCAACCCGCCGCAAATCCCTCTATGATCTGATCGAGGCGCTGGGCGGCCAGAGCTGGCTGACTGGCGCGGACCCCGCGACATTCGCCGGGCTCGAGACGCGGGCGCAGATATTGAAAGTGACCCCCGGCCGCGTCGCTCCGCTCGCCTGAGCGCGCCCGTCCCGCGCCGGAAGACGCCAAGCCAAATCGCGTCAGACCGTGACCTGCTCGCCGAGCTCGACGACGCGATCCGAGGGGATGGAGAAGAAGTCGGTGGCGTTGGCCGCCTGCTTGTACAAGACGATAAAAAGTTTGTCCTGCCAGATCGGCATGCCGGAATGCTGGGCCGCCTTGACCGTGCGCCGGCCGAGGAAAAACGAGGTCGTCATAATGTCGCACTTCAGGCCGGCGGCCTTGCGCAAGGTCGCGAGCGCCGCCGGAATGCGCGGGCTCTCCATATAGCCATAGTGGAGGATGATGCTGGTGAAATCCTCGGACAGCTTGCGGATCTCGAACCGCCGGCTGAGCGGCACGCGCGGCGTGTCCTCGGTCACCACCGACATGATCCAAACGCGTTCATGCATGACTTTATTGTGCTTCAGATTATGCATGAAGGCGGAGGGCGCGACCTCGGGCGTGTTGGTCAGGAAGACCGCCGTCCCCGCCACCCGGATCGGCTTGGATTTCTCCAGCATGCGAATGAGATCCTGCATCGAGATCGAATCGCGGCGGGTCTTGCGAGCGAGCAAGGCGGCGCCGCGGACCCAGGTCCACATCACCACCATAGCGCAGCCGCCAATCAGCAGAGGCACCCAACCGCCATCAACGATCTTCATGAGATTGGCCGCGAGAAAAGCAAAATCGATCAAGAGAAAAGCGGAGACGAAAAGCCCCGCGAGCCAGACCGGCCAATGCCAAAGCTTCCAGACGACGACAAAGGCGAGTGCGGTCGTGACCACCATCGTGCCGGTCACCGCGATTCCATAGGCCGAGGCCAGGGCGCTCGAATTCTTGAACAGGAGCACGAGCAGCAAGACGCCGAGCAAGAGGAGCCGATTGACTCGTGGAATGAAGATCTGGCCCTCCTGCCTCTCCGACGTATGCAGGATCAGCATGCGCGGCAAAAGCCCGAGCTGGATCGCCTGCCGCGCGAGGGAGAACGCGCCGGTGATGACCGCCTGGCTCGCGATGACCGTCGCGACCGTGGCCAGGATGACGAGCGGCAGCAGGGCCCATTGCGGCGCGAGGAGGAAGAACGGATTTTCGACGGCCTCGGGGTCCGACAGGACAAGGGCGCCCTGGCCGAGATAATTCAAGGTGAGGGCTGGAAGCACGAAGACCATCCAGGCTGTCTGGATGGGGCTGCGGCCGAAATGCCCCATGTCGGCGTAGAGCGCCTCGGCCCCGGTGACGGCGAGAAAGACCGAGCCAAGGACCACGAACCCAAGCATGCCATGGCCGAACAGGAAGCTCAGGCCATAAATCGGGTCGAAGGCGAGAAGGATGCGCGGCGCGCTTCCGATGCTCATTGCGCCCAACACGCCGATCACCAGGAAGAACAGCCCCATGATCGGTCCGAAGAGCGCCGCCACCCGGGCGGTCCCGCTATTTTGCACCCAAAAAATCGAAATCAGGATGAAGATGGCGGCGGGCAGAATGTAGGGCGTGAAAACCGGCGTGACGAGTTCCAGCCCTTCGAGGGCGGACAGGACGGAGATCGCCGGGGTGATGATCGCGTCGCCCGAAAATAACGCGGCCCCGGCGACGCCGAGAAAAAACACCGGCGCGACGCCATGGCCGACCGCCGACTGGGCGAGCGCCATCAAGGACAGCGTGCCGCCTTCGCCCTTGTTGTCGGCCCGCATGAGAAACAAGACGTATTTCGCGGTCACGGTGAAGAACAGCGCCCAAAGCAAGAGGGACACGGTGCCGATCACGCTGGTCTCGCTCACGCCGCTGGCCTTGGCGTGATGCAGCGACTCGCGCAACGCATAGAGGGGGCTGGTCCCGATATCGCCATAAACAACCCCCAGCGAGCCGAGCGCCAGGGCCGCAAAGCTGCTTTTTTGGGGAATGATGGGCGGCTCGCCAGCGGGCTGCCCCGCGATCGCCGCCGGACCAGACTCTTGCGCAAGTTGATGCGCCATTTGAGTTCCCTTCTCGAGCATGATCCGAAAAAGCCGATCAACTTTTTCCATCAGAACATGCTCCGACTTTTTGATCTGGAGCGCGTTCCGACTGGATGCGGCCAGCAAAGGCGGCTTGCGCGGCGGTATAGCGGCTTCCGGCGCGCGAGAGAAGGGGCGCGGCCCCGATGGCGGCGGACCCGCCGCGGGCGTTTTTCCAAATCAGGCGGATAAAACGCCGCGTGCGCTCAACGGATATAGCCGTAAGCCGGAGGATAGAAGACCGGGGCGGCGGGGAATTCGAGCGAATCGGCATAAAGGCCGCGCGACTGGCAAACCGCCGTGGGGCGAAATCGCGCGGTGTCGCCGACAAGGTCCAATTGCGGCACGGGAATGATCCTGCACCTTGCGTCGACGCCGACCATGAAGGGGGGTGGCGGCGGCGGCGGCGCGTAGCCCGCCCAGGCGTGGTCGAGATCGGCGGCATGGGCTGGAGGCAAGCAAAAGCCCGCCAGAACCACCAGGCTCGAAACATATGCGCTTTTGCGCGCAGCAAGGCTCATCATTGTCGTCGTCTCCAGCGCATCGGGTCCGGCGCGGCGCGGTTCGCCCCGCCAGAACATGTCCCTCAATGCCCCGATTCGGCCTAACAATCCGCCAACGCGCGCGAAACGCCCCGCGCGGGGCGCGTCAGTCCTCCTTGACCTTAAGGCCCTTGAGCTTCGCGAAAACCGAATCTACATCAATTTCGGCCTCCCGCTCGGGCCTCTTGGCCGGCGCGGAGCCAAAGACATCCGCCTCGGTGACGGGTTCGTCATGCGGCGCGCGCGTCGTGACTTCGGCGGGAACCAGGGTCTGGCCATGGTCCGGCTCGACCGCTGGACGGTCCTTGGCGGCGCGGTTGACCTCGAAATCAAGATCCATCTGCGAACAAAGGCCGAGGGTGACGGGGTCAGTCGGCGTTAGGGCCGCGGAATTCCAATGGGTGCGGTTGCGGATCGCCTGCAATGTGGTCTTGGTCGTGCCGGCGAGGCGCATGATTTGCGCGTCCTTCAGCTCTGGATGATTGCGCACCAGCCAAAGAATGGCGTTCGGCCGGTCCTGCCGACGCGACAAAGGGGTGTAGCGCGCGCCGCGCCGGCGCGGCGGCTCGGGCAGCCGCACTTTCGAAACGGCGAGCTGCAAATGGTGGTTTTCGTCCTTCTCCGCCGCGGCGATCTCCTCCCGGGTCAATTGGCCCGAGCTGATCGGATCATTGCCCTTGATGCCGGCGGCGACCTCCCCATCGGCGATGCCTTTCACTTCGAGCGGATGAAGTTTGCAGAAATTGGCGATCTGCTCGAATGTGAGCGAGGTGTTCTCGACAAGCCAAACGGCCGTGGCCTTGGGCATTAGCGGCGCATTGCTCATTCATTCGTCTCCTTCGCGCTCGAACCAGAGGGAAATCCAGCGTCCATGGCGGCCGCGCCCGCGCTCCCGCCGCGCCGGGGCGTCGCTCGCGAGCAAGGCTCAAATCTTCCAGCCATGACGGGAATATCGCGATCATATAGGCGACGGCGCGTTCGAAGGCAATGATGTCGGATTCGACATCAAGCTTGCGCGATGGCGCTTGGATCGGCGCTCCGAACCAATCTTGCGCCGGGCTTTACGTCGGCGCGCCGAGGGCGGCGGGCATTTTCACGTTGCTCGCGGCCCGATCCGCAAGCGTCCCCCGGCTCAGCCCTCTTCGATCGAATTGAACAGTGCATCGGCGAAGACATCGGCCGTCTTTATGCCGACAATGTCCTGCTTGCCGGCGAAGGTGAAGCGCGGGACTTCCGTGACGCCCGACGCGCGAATGTCGGCGATTTCCTGGGTCAGCGCCGCCGCATCCTCGCCGGCGTCCAGAAACCGCCCGACCGCGCCTGGGTCCATCCGCGCCTTCGCGGCGAGCGCGCAAAGGACGTCGCGATCACCAATGTCCAGCCCCTGCAGGAAAAACGCCTGGAACAGGCGCTCGACGATCTGAGCCTGCACCCCGAATCCATAGGAAAATCGGATCAGCCGATGCGCGTCGAACGTATTGGGCTGGCGCTGGATTCTATCGAACGCGAGTTCGAGCCCAAACTCGCGGGCGAGCGCGGCCGGGCGGGCGAGCGCTTCCTCGACCCCGCCCGCGCCGAATTTCGCTTCGAGATAGGTCCGCCGATCTTGTCCTTGCGGCGGAATCTCGGGATCGAGCTGAAACGGATACCAGCGGATGTCGACCGCGAGGCCCGGCACCGAGCCGACAACCGCATGCACGAGGCGCAAGCCGATGAAGCAATAGGGACAGACGATATCGCCGACAATATCGATTGGAATCGGACCGGGCTCATCGGCGCTCATGCTGGGCTCCTCTATTTTTGACGCGGCGCGCGGCGCGGTCCTTGCGCGGGAAACATCAGCCGGCCCGTGAGCGCGCCTGGCGCGCCTTCGAGAGCGCGGCGGCGAAAATTTCTTTCGATTGCGCGCCCGGCACGACCACGTCATCGCCGAAAATGAACAAAGGCGCGCCGGCGAGGGCGAGCCTCCGCGTCGTCGCCAATTCGTCCTTCACCGATTGGATGTCCCCGCCCTCGGCGAAAGCTTCTTCGAGAATGTCGCGATCCAGCCCGGTCTCGACGCCGAGACTGATCAGGATGCTCCGATCGCCTATGTCCTCGCCATCGACAAAAAAAGCCTTGAACAGGCGCTCGACCATTTGGCCGTCGAGGGCTGCGAATTTGGCAAGGCGGACGAGCCGATGCGCGTCGAGTGAGTTCGGCATGCGTTCGATTTTGTCGAAGGCGAAGCTCACGCCGACCTCGCGGCCGGCGGCGGCGATCATCGGCAGCCACTCCTCGGCGTGATCATGGCCGAATTTCCTAGCGAGATAGGTTTTCCAGGCGACGCCATTCTCGGGGACCGCAGGGTCCATCTGAAACGGCCGCCAGCGTAGGTGAACGCGAACCTCCTGTGCGGCGATGACGGATTTGAGCCGGCGCTTGGCGATGTAGCACCACGGACAAACGACATCGGCGATGACGTCGATGGCGACGAAACTTTCCGCTTTAGCTGCGTTCATGGCGAGCGCCGAAGCAAGAAAGCGGCCATCGCCCGCTGGACCGTCGAAAGGCTTGTCTTTTCTCGCCGCGTGGCGGCCTACTCGCCGTTGAACCTCTCAATCCGAGAGGCGTCCGCGCGCGGAGACGATCGCCATGCCAGACCTCAGCCCCGAAGGGCGCAAGATCGTCGATGACGTCGCGCGCCGCCATGGCGTCAGCGGCGAGGCGGTCGCCCACTTGCTGCGCGCCCTCGCGCAGCGGCAATGGCGTCCAGGCCCAGTTCAACCATCCCGGACCTTGGCGGCATGGGGCAATGGTCGCAGGGCGGCATGATCATGGTCGGCGATATGTTCAACCAAGGCCTCAGATATCGCGTCGACCAGCTTTGCGGCGAACTTGCCGAGCTTTTGCGCAGCCAGCCTTTGCTCCATCCGCCCGCCGCAAGCCAATCGCAGACGCAGAGCGGCGTGTAGCCTGTTCATCCCCGGATCAGGCGCGGCCTCCGGAGCTTGGTGGCCGGCCGAACTCGGCGCCCCGGCCTCCACCGGGGCCCAGAATGATCTGCGCTACGCCTTTTTTCCCGGCCAGCGCCGGCTTGCGATTCAATTCGGGGCTGAGACGCAGAGTCTACGACACCGGCGATCATGCGATCTCGGGCTTCTCGCAACAGCAGGGCGGCGACCAGTCGCTGACCTTCACCAGCCAATATGGGCTTGTCCGCGTCGCCGACCTGCCCTTGATCGCGCCTGGAGCGGCTTTCGCCGAGGCCGGCTCGGGTCAAGACGCTGCGATCGCCGAAAGTCCGAGCCGCCGCGATGCTCCAGGTCCGCCGCCCACAACTTCCAAGCAACAGGCGCAAACAAGCGCGCCGCCCGCGCGCGGTTCCGGCGACGATATTTTTACGATGATCGAACGCTTGGCCGATCTCCGGCAAAAGAACATTTTGACCGAAGAGGAATTCGCCGCGAAAAAAGCCGAGCTTTTGAGCCGGCTTTGAAATGGGCGGAATATTTGCGGCGGCCGAGCGGAGACGAGATTGCGTAAGCCGATTTGATGGTTCGCCCTGGCATTCCATTTCATCATGGGTCGCCGCAGGGTCGCTCTACTCTTTCTCCGGCGACTTGCTCCAGTGATCGACGACATTTTTCGCCTTGTCGCGAGCCATGCGCAGGAAAGCCTCTTCGATCTCCTTTGGCGCGAGAAACGGCTTCATCGTCTCCGTGAAGCGATGGAACGCGACCGCGAGCAAGACGCCGGTCAAGGCGTGATTGATGAAATTCTGCAAGTCGGCGTGATCGGGATTGCTGACGAGCTGTCGCGAAATCGCCTCGAAATTATCCTCCTCCTCGATCACGCATCCCCAAATGCGGTTGATGAGCTCGACCTCCAAGCTGGCGAGCTGTTCGACCGTCTGATCCCTGTCCATCATAAATCCCGCTGCTTCCCGCATCCCGAATTTGTGTAGCCCTTTCCGAATTTCAGCGCAAAGGATCGAGGGCGAGAACGGTTCGGCTCACTTGGCTCGCTACAAGACTGCTTGGTTTCAATTTCTGTCTAACGGCGATGGCGAGCAGCCAAGCGCGAACAAAACGAACAGTTGCGGAAATTGGCTGTTTGCACAATGTTATCGGCCGGATGATTTCGAGGCTATCCGCGTGAGCAAGATGGATTTATCTCATGTAATGAGCTGGCTGTTTAGCGGGCTGGCAGTGATATTTTTCGTGGTCGCTATTTACTCAATTCTCGTGGATAAGTCTTTAAGGGCGGCAATGATAGCAGGGGCTTTTGCTGTATTTTGCACTTTGATTGGAAATACAGATCGGTTTGATACCTTTAAATTCTCGTACAATGGCGTTGAAGCAAAAGCGAGGGCCGTAATCCAACAAGCTGAAGTCACCATTGACCAATTACAGAGACTATCGACGGCCCTTGCCGAGGGCAGCCTCAATGAATTGGCGTTTTCGGGACAGATATTTATTGGGATGCAAGCGTCTGAGAAATTCAAAATCCGTGATCAGATAATCGCACGCCTGCATGACATTGGCGTTAAATCTGACGATATATTACGAACTCAGCAAATGTGGATTTATTTCTACTGTGATATATTGGAACAGCAAATTGAAGGGGAGGTTATAAAAAATCTTCCAGATGTCAATGGGAAGAGTGAACTTGCTCGCTTAGCAAACGAAAATGGCAAAGACGGCCTACCGCAGCCAGAAGTGCTAAGGAAGTGGGTGGCCGCAAAAGCATTGAGCGAAACAAGGCTAAACGAACTCCCGCAGAATTACGAGAGCGTATGGACAACTGGAGCGGCGGCTAATCCCGACCTGATCCCATTTGGGTCTAGGCCCAGATTATCGAGCGAGCGTTAATCGATTTTCAGCATCCCATCCGGCTTAAATTGTATATTGCCGAGTTATGCTAATTTGACCTGCTCAATCGATTTGAGCTGAGGATCGGCTTCGTCTCAAGCTCCACTCGCGACCGGCTAACCCCCCGCCCCTCCTCCGCGCCCCTCCCTCCCGGCAAACGCCCGCGCCATTTCGACGAATTCGCTTGGCATCATGATGATCGTCATCGTGTTCTGCTCGGCGCCGACCTCGGTGATCATCTGCATGCGGCGCAATTCGAGTCCGGCGGGGCTTTGCATGATGATCTGGGCCGCCTCGCGCAACAGGGCCGCCGCCTCGACTTCCGCTTCCGCCTTGATCCGGCGGGCGCGTTTTTCGCGATGAGCCTCTGCCTCCTGGGCCATGGCGCGCTGCATCGATTCGGGGATCTCGACATTCTTCATCTGGACGCGCTCGACCTTGACGCCCCAGGGCTCGGTGACGCGGTCGATCGAGGCTTGCAGTGCGTCCGAGATCGCGTCCTGCTCCTTCAACACATCGTCGAGCGTATGCTGGCCGATGACCCCGCGCAGCGCGGTGATTGCGACCTGGACGACCGATTCGCCGACATTGACGACCTCGACCACGGAGCGTTTGGGATCGATCACCCGGCGCCAGATGACGGCGTTGATCTTGACCGGCACATTGTCCTTGGTGATCGCCTCCTGCTGCTCCACGGCGGTGGTCATGGTGCGCATGTCGATGGTCCAGGCCCATTCAATCAGCGGGATCAACAGATAAAGTCCCGGCCCCGCGGTGCGGACATAACGGCCAAGCCGGAACACCACCGCCCTTTGATATTGGTTGGCGACGCGCAGGCTCAAGCCGACAAGAACGACGCAAAGCAACGCGATTGTCACAGCTATGGTCTGAGTCTCGGTCATCCGATCGATCTCCCAATTTCAAGCGGCCGGCGCTCAAGGCATGACCGGCGGCGCATAATGCAGCGTGTGCGCGAAGAGCCACAGGAGAAACAACACGATCGGCGCATGCGCCATCAGCTGCAGCGCGGTGAAGCCGACAATGTCGCGCGCCTTGAGCCCGAGAACGCCAAGCAAGGGCAACATGAAGAAGGGGTTGATCAGATTGGGCAGAGCCTCGGCGCAATTATAGATTTGCACGGCCCAACCGAGATGAACCTTGAGATCATTCGCCGCCTGCATGACATAGGGCGCCTCGAGAATCCATTTGCCGCCGCCCGACGGAATGAAAAAGCCGAGCGCGGCCGAATAAAGTCCCATGACGATCGCGAAACTGTCCCTGTCGCTGATGCTGGTGAAAAGCGCCGCCAACAACGCCGCGAGCGATTGACCGCCGGCAGCGACCGCGCCCGTCATGATCGCCGCGACGCCGCCATAGAACGGATATTGAATCAACATCCCGCCGGTGGTCGGAACAGCCTTCGCCGCCGCGTCGAGGAAGCCGCGCGGACTCCAATGCAGCGCCAGGCCCAACATCAACAGCGCGAAATTATAGGTGTTGAGATTGGAGAGAACGATGAAGGGATTGCGGCCGGCGAATTCCTGGACGAGCCAGCCGAGGCCCAAAAGCGCGATCGAGATGGTGAGGATCGGGCTGCGCTCGAGCAGGTCGCCGGGCCGCTCGCTCTTATGCGGCGGCGCGAATTTCGTCTTCACGTCCACCCCGAGCGCCTCGGCGGTCACGGCGCGCGACGCCGAGGGCGCGGACCAATAGGCGATGAAGGTCGAGACCAACAAAAGCGCGACGACGATCGCGCCCGACTGCCAGAGGAAGATCGTCTCGGTGAAGGGGATGACCCCGGTGATCCGCAGCAGCGGCTTGGGGAGGCTTCCGGCATTGGCTTGTAATTGCGCCGCCGAGGAGCTGAGCCCCAAGGCCCAGGTGCCGCCGAGGCCCAGATAACATGCGGCGCCGGCGGCGCGATAATCCATGTTGAGCTCGCCGCGCCGGGCGATCGCGCGCGCGAGCAGGCCGCTGAAGATCAGGCTGATCGCCCAACTCAACAGCGAGGCCAGCATGGTCAGGGCGGCGATGAAGGCGACCGCGCCGCGCCCGCTGCGCGGCAGCAGCGCGATCCGCTCGATCAGCCGCGCGACCGGCGGCGAGACGGCAATGATGAAGCCGCTGATCGCGACCATCACCTGTTGCAAGGTGAAGGTCGAGAGGCTCCAAAATCCGTCGCCGAATGCCTTGGAGACGGCGAGCGGCGGCGCGCCGTTCAACATGGCCGCGAGGGCGACGAGGACGACGGCCATCGCCGCGAAGGCGAAAGCGTCGGGAAACCAGCGCTCCGCCGAAGCCGCGAAGCGCAGCGCGATCCGCGCCAGGAATTTTTCCTCGCGCGATTGATCGTCGTCTTGGGCGGCTTCAGCCATGCGCGGCTCCCTAGAGCGCGTTCTTATCGAAAAAGTCGATCGACTTTTTCAGATCATGCTTTAGCAGCCGACCCCGAACAATAGTCGGCGCGGAAATGTCCCAGTCACGGTTGCGTCTTCCACCAGGTTTCAAGCGTCGCGCCGCCGGTCGGCGAGCCGTGGCGCGGCAGCGTTCGCGGCCGCGCGAGCTTCGTCGAGGCGGCGACCCATTGATCCGGCGCGTGGAACAGCGGCACGATGTAGAAGCCCGAAAGAAGCACGCGGTCATAGGCGCGCACGGCGGCGAGAAGTCCTCCTGCGCTTGGCCGCGAGCAGGGCGTCGATCATCGCGTCGACCGCGGGCGATTTGACGCCGGCGAGATTGTACGAGCGCTTCCTGATCGGCGGCCTGGCCGAGCCCCAGCGGCCGCGCTGTTCGTTGCCGGGCGAGGCGCGAGGCGAGCCAAGTGCCGATCATCATGTCGAAATCGAACTTCTGCCGCCGGCGCTGATACTGCACTTCGTCGACCAGCGCGACTTTCGCCGCGACGCCGATCCGCGCGAGCGATGCGGCATAGGCCAGCGCGAGACGCTCCTGGCTGCGGTCCTTGACCATGATCTCGAAGGCGAGCGGCGCGCCGTCCTTGACGAGGCGCGCCGTTTTCGAGCGCGTAGCCCGCCGCCGCAGCAGTTCGAGCGCCCGCTTCGGCCAGCGCCCGGTCCCGCCCCGAACCGTCGGTGACCGGCGGCCGCCAGCGGCCTTCGAGAAAATCGTCGCGGACCGCGCCGGGAAATGGCGCGAGCAGGCGGCGCTCGGCGGCGCTCGCCGGCCGGCCGGTCGAGGACGAGCTCGGTTCGTCGAAAAAACTCTTCGTTCGCCTATAGAGGCCACATAAAGATTGGCGTTGATCCATTCGAAATCGAACAAGAGCCCGAGCGCTTCGCGAACCCTTACGTCGGCGAACAGCGCCCGGCGCAATTGAAGACAAAGCCCTCCATGCCCTTCGGCCCGCCGAGCGGCAGGCTCTCGCGCATGGCCCTATGATCGCGCATGGCGGGAAAATCATAGGCGGCGATCCAGCGCGCCAGGATTGGTTTCGATGCGAAATTCGAGGAGCCCGGCGCGGAACGCTTCGAACAGACTCATTGGCGTCGCGAAAATATTCGATATCGATCTCGTCGAAATTATAAAGCCCGCGCCGGATCGGCAGATCCTTGGCCCAATAATTCGGATCGCGCCGCAGCATGATCTGTTCGCCGGGCTTCACGTCGGCGATGCGATAGGGACCGGACCCGGTCGGGATCTCGAGACTCGGCGTCGTCGAATTTGGATGGGTCGACCTTGTGGCGGGGGAGCACCGGCATGAGCGCCAGCGTCAAGGGCATTTCCCGGTCGCCAAGTCCGCTGAGGTCAAAGCGGATCGTCAAGGGGTCCGGCGCTTCGACCGCCTTGACGAGGCCGTAGGCGGCGCGCTGCTGCGGCCGTCCCTTGGTTTTGAGCAGCTCGAAGGTGAACAACACATCGGCGGCGGTGATCGGCGCGCCGTCGGAGAAATGCGCGCGCGGATCGAGCCGGAAGATCACGAAAGAGCGCTCGGCGTCGGTCTCGATGGTCTGCGCAATCAATCCATAGAGCGTGAAGGGCTCGTCGAGCGAGCGCGTCATCAAGGTCTCGAAGACATTGCCGTTGAGCCCTTGCGCGGTCGAGCCGGCCTTCAGGTTGAACGGATTGAGGCTGTCGAACGTGCCTTGGAATCCGATCGTCAGCCGGCCGCCTTTCGGCGCGTTCGGCTCGGCGTAGGGCAGATGGTCGAAGCCCGGCGGCAAGTCGGGTTCGCCATGCATGGCGATCGCCGGCGCCGGCTCCGGCGTCGCTGGAACTGCACCCAAAAGCGCGAAAAAAACAAGGCTAGCGGCGGCGAGAGCGGCCGGGACCGAACGAATCGTCAATAGCGTCATCCCGGCAATCTAAACCATGGAGATGAGAATCGCATGGCCCCATGTTCGGAGGTCCATCGCCAAGCTCCAGACGGATTGCGCGAGCGGACTTGCAAGCCGAGAACAATATGCTTAACCCAAGCGGGAAAGTCGATTTTCGTCACAATTGAGGCCGCGCCGTTCCGCGCGTTCCTTGACGGCGGGCCACAATGTCGGCTTTGTCTGCCGCTGGCTGCTTCCAAGGCCGCAAGATTTAAAGAGGCTTTCGCGGATTGGCTGGCGCGCCGACGCTTCAGAACGATTTCTCGGTCGATTTTCCCGGAAGGCCGATCATTTGAAAGGAAATCTAATGCCGTTCTCGTTGAAACGCTTCGGCGCGGCTGGCCTGGCTGGCTTGTTCCTGCTGACCGGCGTGGAGGCTTTCGCGCAGGCGAAAAAGCCGGCCGCGCCTCAGCCCGCCCCAGCGCAGCCGGCGCAAAGCGCGCCGGCGCAAGGTCAGCCCCAGCCGCCGCAAGGCCCGATCAAGGTAGAGCTTTCGCCGACCCAAAACGACTGGACTAAGGTTTGCGGCAAGGATCAGGCCTCCAACAAAGAAATCTGCTATACGACGCGCGATTTCAGCGCCCAGGCGGATCAGCCTCCGGTTCTGGCGCTCGCCGTCTATGATGTCGCGGGCGAGGACGCGCGCATCGTCCGGCTGCTTCTCCCCGTCGGCTTGATGTTGCGGCCGGGCTTCCGCTTTGCCGTGGACAAGGGCGAGGCGATCGAAGGCAATTTCGAAATCTGCTTCCCCAATGGCTGTTTCGCCGAAGCCAGGGTCAAGGGGACGACCCTCGCCGAGTTCAAGAAGGGGACCTCCCTGAGCGTCTCGGTCAAGAATCAGGTCAATAATCTGGTCACCTTCGGCGTGCCGCTGGCGGGCTTCGGCAAGGCCTTCGACGGTCCGGCCATAGATCCGAAAGTCCTCGAAGAGCAGCAAAAGAAATTGCAGGAGGAGCTGCAAAAGCGTGCTGAAGAGGAGCGCAAAAAGCTGGAAGCCGCGAAGGCGGGGACGGCGAATCCCGCTCCTGCCGCGCCTGCCCCCGCGCCGGCGAAGCCGTAGAGGCCCTCCTGATTGCGCGAGGATGCGGGCGCTAGGAAGCGCCCGCAAATCCGCGTCTTTAGCTCTTTACCCGCCTGTCACTGGCGAGGGCGCGGATTTGGCGGCCGCCGCACCGCGCCGCAAAGGCTTGAGCCGCGGCCCAAGCTCGTCCCAGGTCCGCAGATAGGCTTCAATCTGAGTGAAGGCGGGGCCGTCCCAAGCGGCGCGGAAATTCGCAGCGTCCACTCCGGCGCGGCGCAGGCGGCAAATCGCCCCTTCCGCCTCAAGCCCGGCGCTGGTCGCCAGGACCTCCCAATCCGGCATCGCGAGCTTCGACCACCCCTGCCGATTGCAGACGGCCGCCACGGTGGACAAGAGGCAAGCTTGCCGAAGCGCCGCCGGCGGCTGCGGCCAGATTTGAACGCCGGCGACAGCGCGGGCTTCGTCGAACAGGCGGAACAGTCCGTAAATGGCGAACCAAGTGAAATACCAGGACGCGGTGTGCTCGCCATCGAGCGGAACCCGATGGTCCTTCAGCAAGCCTTCCGAAAACTCTTTGAACGGGTTTTCGCGGTAAACTCGGGCGAATACCTTTTGCACGGCGAAGGAAATCGGCGTCGAACTCCAGCGCCTGAGCTTCAGCTAAGCCAAGCCCATTCGCCTCGACAAAGTGCATTTCCTGGAGCGGCGCTGGGCCGACTGCCTGATGCAGAAGATCGACATGCCCGTTCCACAAATGCCCGATCTCGTGCATCAGCGCGAAATCCATCGCGACATCGAACAGAGCCGCGGCCAATTTGCGGCGGATCGGCTCGATCTCTTCGCTCGCGGCGCTTTTCTGCTGAATATAAAATAATTCGCCCTTGGCCGGCGGGGCGGAGGTCTCGCCAAGCCGCTCAACGTCGTCGATCCAGGGAAAGAGCTCGCGGATCGTCATCACCGCGTTGCACAAACTCCACATCGCCCTGACGGCCGCGGAATAGAGGCAAATGACATCCTTCTCGCCTCGCTGCGCGAAAGCGTTGAACTCGCGATGCTCGGCGAAGCCGAAATCGACGGCGCCAGGACCAGAATAGTCCTCGGAGAGTTCCGCGAGCCGCGCGCGCGACCGTTCGTCCAGAATTTGAAATACATGCACCAATCCGCCGGGTTTTGGCGGCGGCGGCGCGAATCGCGCGAGGCCCAGGCTCGTCAAAGCTTCTTCAAGCCCATTGTCATGACTGGTCATTATTGTCCCATTTGATGTTTCGGCCGCATCGCCAAAGGCTCGCGCCGCGCAAGGCCGGCTCGGACTTTCCCCCGATTCCGCCCCCGCGCGCTGTTCGACGCCCGTGCGCGCGGCGTCTCGGCCGATTTGAAGCTATTTGACGTTGGCTTTCCCCAGACGGCGCCGCGAAACTGCCCGCCTCACAATCGGCCCTTGAGCTCAACCGCGAATTTGATGAGGGCGGGGCTGGTTGCGATATGCAATTTCTGCTTCAGGGCTGAAACGATATTGGCCGCCGTCTTATACCCGATGGCGAGAGCGGCGGAAATTTCCGCGAGGCTCTTGCCGTCGCCGAGCAGGGCGACGACTTGCCGCTCCCTGTCGCTCAAGCTTCGCAAAGGGTCGACGGCGGGCTCGAAATTGGCCAAGGCGAGATTTTGCGCCACCGACCGGCCGAGATAGACCGATCCGGCCAGAACCGCGTCGATGGCGTGCAGGATCGCGTTCGGATCGTCATTCTTGGTGACATAGCCGCGGGCGCCGCTTTCGAGCGCTTTCGAGATGAAGGTCGCGGCCTGGTACATGCTGAATACGACGATGCGAGCCGCCGCGTTATCCCCAAGGAGAAGTGGGATAATGTCGAGGCCGCTGGCGTCGGGAAGCTCCAGATCGAGGATGATCGCGTTGGGGAGAAAACGTCGGTTCGCGGCAAGGCCCGCTTCCGCCGTATTCGCCTCCATGGTTTCGAAATCCAAGCGCCTCGCGAACAGGCGCGAACATCCGTCGCGAACGATCGGATGATCCTCGATCAGCAAAATCCTGGTCGCTTCGCTCACCTCTCTCCCCTCCGCCGCACCATGAGCCATTTTGTCGCGCTCGGTCACCCGGTCAAGCCGAACCCGACGCGGCTCCTAGAGCATGTTCCGAAAAAGTTGATCGACTTTTTCGATCAGAACATGCTCCAACTTACTGGTCTGGAGCGAGTTCTTGTCGATTGGATGATTCCATCCAATCGGAACGCGCTCTAACGGGATCAAGGCTTCGATCCGCGTTCCCGCGCGCGCGCCGCCGCCAATTTTCAAGCTTCCGCCCAGCTTGCGGACGCGTTCGCTCATGCCGAGGAACCCGAAGCCGAATTTGAACTCCCGCGGGAGGCCGACGCCGTCATCCTCGATCGATAGGCGAAGGCTCGCGCCGGAGCAAAACTCCATCGCCACCCGAACGCCTTTCGCCTTCGAGTGACGGACGACATTGGTGAGACATTCCTGGACGATGCGATAGCTTGTGAGGCTGATCTCTTGGCTGAGAGCCGGAACCCCCTTCGGATTTTCGGCGGGAACGACAATGTCGCAAGCGAATTCGCGGTGCCGCGCGCGCCATGACGAGACGAGATGCCGGAGCGCCTCGGCAAGGCCCATCTGATGCAGGATGACCGGCCGGATCCGGTCCAGAATGCGGTAATTCTGCTTCTGAATGGCGTCGGCCAGAGCGGAAATCGTCCCCGCCCGATCGATGATCTCCGCCTTGGCGGCGGCGTTCGCGGCGAAGGCCCCGGACGCCGCCGCCACGATGCAGGACGCCGCCGCCCTCACGCCGAACAAGGAGGCCCCGAATTCGTCGTGAAGCTCGCGGGCGATTTCCGCTCTTTCGGCGTCCTGGATGGACAGCAAACGGTCGATAAGCCGATGATTTTCCGCTTCGGCCTGGGCGAGGGTGCGGGCCAGCCGGTTGAAATGCTCGCCGATGCGGCGCAGTTCTGAAATGCGGATCTCCCCGAGCGCGTCGAATTGCCCCCGTCCGAGCCGGTCAAGACCGGCGGCCAAATCGTCGATCGGCTTCAAGGTGTGGCGCGCGGTCAGAAGGAGCAGCCCAATGATGGCGGCCGAAATCGCCGTCAGAAGCCCCGTCAGGAACACCAGGCTCCGCCAGATTTCCGCCGCCTCGTCCGCCGGCTCGCCGGACATCACGAGTTCGCCGCTTGGTCGGCCGCCAATGGAAACCGGAAAAATCTTTTCGGCGCTGGCCGGCTCGAACAAACGGAGGAACCAGTCCGGCGCGGCCGATCGCGGCGCAGCCTCTGGATCAAGGCGCGAGGGGTCCGCCGGCTCCCGCTCGAGCTCCGGGGCTTGCCCACGATAGACGACCACTATGTGCCGGACATGGGAGAGACCCTCGCGTAAGCGCCGCCAGGCGGCGACGGGATCCTTGGACGCCGCGAGATCGTCGAGCGCATAGCTGATCAGGCGGCCGCCGAGATTGGCCCCTGAGTCGATTTCCGAGGCGATGCGCGCCCTGGCGTCGCCGAGAGCGACGACGATCGCCGCGACGATCCCGAGCAGCAGGATGCCGGACGGGATGAGGATCAATCGCATCCGCATCGAGTTTTTCATCGTCTCGTGCGGCATCCTCGCCTCCTTCGTCTCCGGCCGGGGTTCAACGGGCGGGCGCGGCGCCCCGTCGGCGTGATTGGCAGCGTCCTTTTTTGCCTCGCCCGCGCCGCCGCCGCAATCGCATCGATTGAGACTTGACGGTGTGAAGCCGCATGGCCCATTTAAGCCGCGCTTGACGCGCAGGCCAGGGTCCCGCGCTGAGCAAGGCGGGCGCCGTCTCGACAGGCTTGGATCAGCGGGTAGGGAGAGAGGCGAGCCAATGACCGACTCCAACCAGTCCACGCGATCTCGATGGCGGCGCGTCGTCGTCAAATTATCCGGCGAGGCCTTGATGGGCGAACTGAGCCATGGCCTCGACGCCTCGACCTTGACGAGAATCGCCGCCGATCTCACCGACGCGGCGGCGCTCGGCGTCGAAGTGGCGGTCGTGGTCGGCGGCGGTAATTTTTTTCGCGGCATCGCCGGCGCGGACAAGGGCATTGAACGGGCGCGCGCGGATTCGATCGGCATGCTCGCGACCGTCATGAACGCGCTCGCCCTCGAATACGCGATCGAAAAGCAAGGCCAAAGCGCGCGGGCGCTGTCGGCCGTGCCCATGCCTTCGCTCTGCGAGCCCTATTCCCGCCAGGCCGCCCTGCACCATCTGGCCAAGGGCCGGATCGTCGTGCTCGCCGGCGGCACCGGCAATCCGTTCTTCACGACCGACACCGGCGCGGCGCTGCGCGGCGCCGAACTATCCTGCGATCTCATCATGAAAGCGACCCAGGTGGATGGCGTTTACTCGGCCGATCCGAAACGCGATCCGACAGCGACGCGCTATGAGAAACTGACCCATGACGAAGCCATCGCCAAAAATCTCGCGGTGATGGACACAGCCGCATTCGCGCTTGCGCGGGAGAACCGGATTCCGATAATCGTCTTTTCCATCCGGCCGCCGGGCGCGATCTGCGCCGCCCTCGAGGGGAAGGGCAAGGCCACATTTGTTTCGCCTTGATCAGACGTTTCCGCGCGATCATCCCGCCGGACGCGCCTGGCCGGATCCAAACCGGGACGCACGCGTTAGGCTTGGGGCTTCTCCGGCTTGGGGCTTCTGAGGCTGAGGCGTCCGCCAGGGCGCCTTGCTGCAAAGGGGGATCCGCGCAAGAAGCAATCGGTGCGGGCAATCGATTCGGCGCTAGGATCAGGCTCGATCAAGGGCGCGGGAGTAATAGCCAGCCTTTGCTCAATCGACGCGGCTCCAAATCGCCTTCAATATATATCAGGATATATCAGGGTCTTAAGATGAGCGCAGAATTCGATATTTCGGACCTGAAGCGGCGGATGCAGGGAGCGATCGCCACCCTCAAGCACGAATTGGGCGGCTTGCGCACCGGACGCGCCACGGCAAGCCTGGTCGAGCCCGTGCATGTGGAGGCCTATGGCCAGTCGATGCCGCTCAATCAGGTCGCGACCATCAGCGTGCCGGAGCCGCGCATGCTCTCGGTTCAAGTGTGGGACAAGGGCATGGTCAACGCGGTCGACAAGGCGATCCGCGATTCCAACCTTGGCCTGTCGCCGACCGTCGAGGGGCAGGTTCTGCGCATCCGCATCCCCGAGTTGAACGAGCAGCGCCGCAAGGAAATGGCGAAGGTCGCGCATAAATACGCCGAGGAGGCGCGGGTCGCCGTCCGCCATGTCCGTCGCGATGGCCTCGACACTTTGAAAAAGCTGCTCAAGGACAAATCAATCAGCGAAGACGACGAAAAACGCCATGAAGGCGAAGTCCAGAAAGCGACCGATCAATTTGTCGGCGAAATCGACCAGGCCCTCGCCGTGAAAGAAAAGGAAATCATGCAGGTCTGATGCGGCGAGGTCTGCTATAAGCGAGCTGGCGCGCTTCGCCCGAAGCTTTCAGTGCGATCGTCGCGGGAGCCCTTGCCGATAGAAAAGCCGCCGCAATATCTTGACCGATATCTCGGTCAAGATATCGGCCAAGATATCGGCGATGTCATGCTCGTCGAAACCGCAAGTGTGAAATCGCATTCGAATTGGACAGGATTTCATACTAAGGCTGTGCGCATTGGCCGTCCTCCGCCGCCGGGGAGCGGGATTGGCGCGTTTCGCTCTCAGCGAGGAGCCTGGAATTTTTGTTTGAACCGAGAGGCAGCAAAGCGATATGCCGCAGTCGGCTGAGCGCCAGGACATCACAATGCCGAGCATAATCTCCAGCGAGGCGACGGTCGATGCGCGGCGCGTCTCGCCCTGCGTCCCGACCCATGTCGGGATCATCATGGACGGCAACGGCCGTTGGGCGGCGAGACGCGGCCTGCCGCGCATTGAAGGACATAGGCGTGGATTGGAGGCGCTGCGGGCCACCGTTCGCGCGGCGATCGACGTCGGGCTCGACTATCTGACCGTCTACAGCTTCTCGATGGAGAACTGGAACAGGCCTGTCGAGGAAGTCACCGATCTCATGGGCCTGCTCAAGCGGTTCATCCGCAATGATCTTGGCGAGCTGCATAAGTCGGGCGTCAGGGTCAAGGTGATCGGCGGGCGGTCCGATCTCAAGCCGGACATAAGAGCCCTGCTCGACGAAGCCGAGGATCTCACCAGGGCCAACGCACGCTTGACCCTCATCGTCGCCTTCAACTATGGCGGCAGACAGGAAATCGCCCGCGCGGCGCGCGCCTTGGCCGAGGATGTCGTGGCGGGCCGCGTCAAGCCATCCGAGATCGACGAGGCCATGCTCGCCCAGCGCCTCGACACCGCTGGCGTGCCAGACCCCGACCTCATCATCCGCACCTCCGGCGAGCAGAGACTGTCCAATTTCCTCATGTGGCAGGCGGCCTATTCGGAGTTCGTGTTTCTTCCGATGCATTGGCCGGATTTCGACCGTCACGCCTTCGAGACGGCGCTCGCCGAGTTCGCGGCGCGCGAGAGGCGCTTCGGCGGGGTGACCGCGCAAGGCCAGAAGGCGAGATAGCGGATGACTCCTCCTCCCTTCAAGCCGCCGGCGCCGCCATTATGCTGAACAATCTCGCGGACTCGCCAGGCGAGGAGCCGCAAGGCCCGGCCGGCCCCGGCGCGAGCCGCATGGCCGACCTGCTGCCGCGCCTCTTTTCCTCGGCTGTCCTGATGGCGGCCACGCTCGCCTCGGTTTGGCTCGGCGGCGAGATTTTCGCCGGCATTTGGCTTATCGCCGCCTTCGCCGTGGCCTATGAATGGCAGACCTTGATCGGCGCCCAGCGCCCGCTTGCGCGAATCATTCTGGCGGCGCCGACCCTGGTCATCGCCGCCAAATTCGCGACGAAGGGCGGTCCCCTGACCGCCTGCGCCGTCATCGTCCTCGGCGCCCTTCTTGCCGCTTTGGCGGCCGGGCCCGGGCGCCGCCTCTGGGCCTTCGCCGGAATCGTCTATGCCGGCGCCTTCATCATCTCCGTGAGCGTCTTGTACCATTCGACCCCATTCGGGGCGCAATCCATGCTCTGGCTTTTCGCCATAGTCTGGGGCTCCGATGTCTTCGCCTATTTCGGCGGCCGCCTGATCGGCGGCGCGAAGCTCTGGCCGAAAATTTCGCCGTCAAAGACCTGGTCCGGCACGCTCATAGGCCTATTCGCCGGCGCGCTCCTCGGCGCGCTCCTGGGCGCGGCGATCAGCGGCGGCCTCGACAAGCATTCGCTCCCAATCTTCGCGCTTGGCCTGGTCGCCGCCGCGATTTCTCAAGGCGGCGATGTGTTTAAATCCTATGTCAAGCGGCGCTTCGGCGCGAAAGATTCAAGCCAATTGATCCCCGGCCATGGCGGATTCATGGACCGGCTCGACGGATTTATCGCCGCCGCGACCTTCGCGGCCCTGGTCGGGGCGTGGCGCGGCCTGCCGTCCATCGCCGCCGGCCTATTCCAATGGTTCTAGCCACCCGCGCGGCGCCAATCCAATGTTGGCCCTGCGCTCACGCCGCTTGCGTCAGGGAGTTCATGTCAATCGTGAAGCGATAACGCACATCGCTGCGCAACATGCGCTCATAGGCCTCGTTGATTTTCTGGATCGGGATCACCTCCACATCGCAAACAACGCCGCGCTCGGCGCAGAAATCGAGCATCTCCTGAGTCTCGGCGACGCCGCCGATCAGAGAGCCGGCGAAATTGCGGCGCTTGAAGATGAGGCTGAACACCGGAACCGCCAGCGGCTGTTCGGGCGCGCCGACCTGAATCAGAGTGCCGTCGCGCTTCAAAAGCTCGAGATATTGGCTGACGTCATGCGCCGCCGCGACCGTATCCAGGATGAAGTCGAAGCTGCTTGCATGCGCCGCCATCTGGCCAGGATCCTTGGAGATGACAACTTCGTCGGCGCCTAGCTTTTTGCCATCCTCGATCTTGCCGGGCGAGGTCGTAAACAGGACCGTGCGCGCGCCAAAGGCGTGCGAGAATTTTATCCCCATGTGGCCGAGGCCGCCGAGCCCGACGACGCCAACCTTTTGGCCCGGCCCGACTTTCCAATGGCGCAGCGGCGAATAGGTGGTGATCCCCGCGCAAAGAAGCGGCGCGACGGCAGCGGGATCGAGTTTGTCCGATACGCGCAGCACGAAGGATTCGTCGACGACGATGGCGTTCGAATAGCCGCCGAAGGTCGGCCCGCCGATGACTTTCTCCTGGCCGTTATAGGTCGGGTTGAAGCCGTTTTCGCAATATTGCTCCAGGCCGGCGCGGCACGACGCGCAGGTGCGGCAGGAATCGACCATGCAGCCGACGCCGACAAGATCGCCCGCCTTGAAGCGCGCGACCTCGGTCCCGGTTTTGGTCACGCGCCCGACGATCTCGTGACCGCGCAGGCAAGGGTAGATCGTATTATGCCATTCATCGCGCGCCTGATGCAGATCGGAATGGCACACCCCGCAAAAGAGGATTTCAATCTGAACGTCCGTCGCGCCGGGATCGCGTCGATTGATCGAAAATGGCGCGAGCGGCTCCTTCGCGCCATTCGTAGCGTAACCTGTGCATGCAAACATGACGGTTGTCTCCGGGTCGATGCAAGCTATTGGATGGATCGGCGGGTGAAACGCAAACCCCGACCGCGCGGTTCAGCCGGACGCGGCCTTGGCGTCGTATCGGCCCTCGGCGCAGGCCAAGGCGAAGGCGTATTGCAGCGCGATTTCATCGAGATGGTCGAACCGCCCGGAGGCGCCGGCGTGGCCCGCGCCCATATTGGTCGTCAAGAGGATCGGGCCGCCTCCGGTCATTGTCGCGCGGAGCCGCGCGACCCATTTCAAGGGCTCCCAATAGGTGACGCGCGGATCGGTGAGGCCGCCGAGCGCAAGGATCGGCGGGTAGCGCTTGGCCGCCACATTGTCGTAGGGAGAATAGGAGCGGATCGTCGCGAAAGCCGCTTCGTCCGTGATCGGATTGCCCCATTCAAGCCATTCCGGCGGCGTCAAGGGCAATTCGTCGTCGAGCATCGTGTTCAGAACATCGACGAAGGGGACATCGGCGATCGCGCCGGCGAAAAGTTCAGGCGCGAGATTGACGACGGCGCCGATGAGCATGCCCCCCGCGCTCGCGCCCTCCGCCACGATCCGCCCAGCGCTAGTATAGCCAGCGGCGATGAGATGTCGCGCCGCCGCGATGAAGTCGCCGAAAGTGTTCGGCTTTTTCGTGAGCTTGCCATCGGCGTACCAGCGCCAGCCCTTGTCGGAGCCGCCGCGAACATGGGCGATCGCGTAGATGAAGCCGCGATCGACGAGGGACAGGCGATCTGCCTCGAAGGAGGCCGGCGTCGGCGAGCCATAGGCGCCATAGCCGTAAAGCAAAACAGGCGCGGAGCCGTCCAAGCGCAGATCGGCGCGATGGAGGATGGAAACCGGCACGCTTTCGCCATCCGCGGCGATGGCGAAGAGCCGCCGCGTCAAATAGCGCGCGGGATCATGACCCGAGGGGATTTCCTGACGCTTGCGCAACACGCGCTCGCGCGTGGCGAGATCATAATCATATGTCTCCTCGGGCGTCGTCAGCGAAGAATAGGCGAAGCGCAGGGTGGGACTCGAATAGTCGAGCAGCTCCTCCAGAGCGAGGGAATAGGCCTCCTCCGGGAAGGCGATCGCATGTTCCTCGCCGCTGGCGAAATGGCGGATCACGATGCGCGGCAATCCGGCCTCGCGCTCCAGCCGAACGAGATGATCGGGAAAAAGCGCCGCGGTCACGATCATCCGGCCGGGCTGATGCGGAATTTCATCAACCCAAAATTCCTTGCTCGGAGTGGTCAGGGGCGCTCTCACGATTTTAAAGTCTTCGGCGCCATCGGCATTGGTGCGAAGAAAAAGCCGATCGCCGCGATCTTCGACCCAATATCGTAGGCCCGGCGCGCGCGGCTCGACGAGGCGCGGCTTGGCGTCGGGATCGCGGAGATCGATCAGGCGGCATTCGGACGAATCATGATCGCTGACGCTGACGATCGCGAAAGCCCCTGATTGGCTGCGCCGCAGATGGATGAACGAGCCCGGATCGCGGTCTTCGAAGACGAGAACGTCATGGGCCGGATCGTCGCCGATCCTGTGCCGGAAAATCTCGGCGGGGCGATGCTCCGCATCGACCCGCACATAGTAAAAGCCGCGCGAATCCGCCATCCATACGAGGCTGCCGTCGGTGTCCTCGATCGCCGCCGCCAGATCCTTGCCGGAGGCGAGATCGCGGACATGGATCGCATGAAGCTCCGAGCCCGCCGCGTCGGCGCTCCAGGCGAGCCTGGCGTGGTCGGGCGAATGACGGACTTCGCCAAGGTCAAAAAAGCTCTTGCCGCGGCTCTCCGCGTCGCCATCGAGAAGAATTTCCTCAGCCCCGCCCCCCTGCTTGGCGCGGCAGAAAATCGGATGCTGGCCGTCTTGCGCGTGGCGGGAATAGTATAGCCACGCTCCGTCCGGAAGAGGAACCTCCGCGTCATCTTCCTTGACCCGAGCCCGCATTTCCTTGGCCAGGGCCTTGCGGACACGCGCCTCGGGCGCAAGGACGGCGCGCGCGAAATCATTCTCCGCTGCGATCACCACCCTGATCTCCTTGGGCAAGGCCTCGGGGTCGCGCAGGACTTCGCGCCAGTTCTTGGCCCTGAGCCAAGCATAGTCGTCATGAAGCGCGACGCCATGGACGGTCCTCGTCTCGGGGCGCGTTTCGATCATTGGCGGCGAGACCGTCTGTCCCTTCGAAAACTCGGCCGTCATGGCAGGTTTTCGCCGCGCGTGAGGCTTGATCGCCTTGAAGCAAGACGAAGCTCCGATTGGTCGGCGCCCACCGCGTTGTTTTCCATGGCCACGCTCTTACTCTCTCATCGCCGGCATCCCGCGCGGCAAACTAGTCGAAAGGCCGCCGAAACGGCAAGCCGCTATTTCATTCGACCGGCATGGGCCTTCGTCGACCAGTCAACCGGGCTCGCCCGCCAGCGCTTGGACGTCCGATCTGTAACGGCGCCTTTATCAGCTCCCCATTAAGTTGACGGAACCGGGAGCATGCAGCATTTTTTTTCTTGAGCGCAATAAAGTGAGCTGATTGCTACTTGCGGATACGAAGATTTCGTCTTAGAAAAGAAAAATGTTCTTAAAATTCAATTCGCAAAAATCGTCGATGAGAACTTTTGTTTGGGAGGGTCTTGCCGCCTCATGCGGCAACTACGGTGTCGCTATTTGACTCCCAATCCATCAGCGATGCCTTCTACTCGGGATATTGAGCGCCATGAGCGAGACGTCGAGTTCTAACAGTTACATAGAGCTGGCGGCTGACATCGTGTCGGCCTATGTGAGCAATAATTCAGTGCCCGCCAGCGATCTACCGACGCTGATCAACGAGGTCCATTCGGCATTGCTTCGGGTGACCTCGGGCACTGTCGCTCCGCCCGTCGAGGTCCCCAAGCCAGCGGTGCCCGCCAAGAAGTCGGTCACCAATGATTTTCTGGTTTGTCTTGAGGATGGTCGAAAGTTCAAATCCTTGAAGCGGCATTTGCGGACGCAATACAATCTGTCGCCTGATGAATATCGCGAAAAATGGGGTCTCGCGCCAGATTATCCAATGGTCGCGCCAAATTACGCCAAGGCGCGCTCCAATCTCGCCAAGCAAATGGGGCTCGGGCAACAGCGTCGGCGCTTGCGCTAAAGCTGGCGCTTACAAACGCCGATCGCCTTTTTCGATCAGTCCGTGCTCCAACCGATCAGGTTCGAGCGGCTCAGGCCCGACCAGACGAATCTATGCCGATCCGAAGATGCCGAGGCCGCAATTGCGCGCGGCTCGCCTCTTCTAGCTCATCCATCCCTATGATTGGCGACCGATCAAGCAAATCCAGACGATCGGCTCCCAGCCTTACCCCGTCGCATCTTCGCGCGCGCTCGCGCCGCGAGCCTTTGCGAGAGCGCAAGCTCTCGCCATTTGCCGCCCTGGACCTGTCGGATCCGCCTTGGGACGCTTCGTCGTCAGCCTTGAATTTGAACGGCTCCTGCGGAGCCGATCGGAACGTGCTCTAGGCGGCGGCGGCCGCCGCCGCGCGGGCGTCCGTCTTGATCCGTTCGACCATGGAGCGCACGCCATTGGATCGCTGCGGCGTCAAATGCGCCGAAAGACCGAGGCTCTTGAATAGCTCCTGCGCGTCGGTCGCGAGGATTTTTGTCGCGGTTTGATCGGAGTAGAGCGCCAACACCAGAGCGACGAGCCCGCGCACGATATGAGCGTCGCTGTCGCCCTTCAATTTCAGCACCGGCGCGCCACCGCCATCGGTCGTGACTTGCGTCTCGAGCCAAACCTGGCTGGCGCAGCCGAGAACCTTGTTGGCGTCATTATGCGCCGCCTCATCCAAGGGCTCAAGCGAGCGCCCGAGCTCGATTAGGTAGCGGTAGCGGTCTTCCCATTCGTCGAGATAGTTGAAGTTCTCAATGATTTCGTCGAGGTTCATGGCTGGTCGAAGGCTCAAGATGAATGACCGTTCTCTATACCGGCGCCGCAGCGGCAAATCCATAAAAAAAGACGGCCTCATCTGCGTAAGGCGCCGCTTGCGACTTGACGACTTTGAAGCAGCCGCCTCGGCTCGCGAGCGCCCCCGATCAGACGAACGCGCCAGATTGGGCGGCCCCGAAAGTCTTCAAAGAGTGGCGGCAAGGTCTAGAGCATGTTCTGAAAAAGTTGATCGACTTTTTCGATCAGAACATGCTCTAACTTATTGATCTGGAGTGAGTTCTTATCGATTGGATGATTCCATTTAATCGGAACGCTCTAGGGACGGCTCACCGGATTATCGAGCAGCGCCTTTAGCTTGTCCCGCCGCGTCTCCGCGGCCAACCGGCCGACGCTGGCCGCGGCCTCCAAGCAAGCAGCGGGCGCGTCGAGGCAGGCCTTGTCCAACCCAGCGCGCGCATGCTCGACCGCCTTGCCAAAGATGTCTCGCGCTTTCGGGACGATCTCGCCTGGCTGCCTTGGCCGGATCTCTTCCGGCCAAGGCAGCCAGGCGAAGAGAATCGCAAGCCAGAAGGCGACGCGAAGCAGAAAAAACATGGATCGGCCCTCATGCGGCGGCAGCCCGGCATAAGCCCCTTTTATTAAAATCTCGCCCAAGCTAACCGGAAAATTCCGGCGCGCGGCCTTCCGCCAACCGCCCCAGATGACAACTTCTTTTATACCATACGACGAATTTACTTGCGGCTTACGCAGGTGATTTAGCCCTTTGAGGCGCGGCAAGGGCCGCCCGCCCGCTTGGCTTAGGGCGGCCTTAAGATGCGCATGGCAGGCTTGCTTATCTAAAGGCAAAGGCTGGCGAGACGATCGCCGCGCAGCGTGGAGCAGAATTTGGGTCAGTCTCGGATCCTCGGACGCCAAATCGTCAATTTGGTTCATCCGGGCGCTCTCGCGCATCCGGAGGAGCGGGCGCGCCAGGAAAGCTTCATCCTGCGCCGTCTCGCGAGTTCGCTCGCCGCAGCGGCCGCCGCGCCAATTTATCTGGCGCTCCAAGGCGCGCCAAACGTCATTGAAGCGCTGGTCTTCGTCTGGCTGGTCGCACCCCTCGGCGCGATCGTCTTCCTCTCCGCCACGGGCCAATTGCTCGCCGCCGAGGCCTTCGCCACATTCTGCCTGATCGCGGCCGGATTGAGCGCGGCGGTCGCCGGCGACGGCGCGAACCCGGCGGCGCTCGCCTGGCTTGTTCTTACGCCGATCGACAGCCTCTTCTCTCTAAACGTCGTTCTCATCGGCGCAAGCGGGGCCTTGGCCGTTCTCGCGGTCCTAGCCCTTGCAGCGGCGGATTGGCTAGGGGCGCCAGGGCCCTTCGCCGGCCTCGCCAATGCGGCCTTTTTTCTCGTTCCGGCCATCGCCTATTCAACGCTGGCGGCGATCGGCTGGGTCAGACGCCAGACCGCGAGCGCCGGCTCCGATCGGCTCCAAGCGGAGCGGGTCGAGAGCCTTATCGAGACCATCGGCGAGCTCGTGGTCACGCATGACCGCTCTGGGGCGGCGACCTCCGTCAGCCGCAATTGCCAAAGCCTGTTTGGCCTGCCGCCGGGCGCGCTCATGGGACGCGGCTTCTTCGAGCATGTCCATGTCGCCGACAGGCCCGCCTTTCTGAAGGCGATCGCGGACGCGCGCCTCGGCGAGACGGCAGTGAGGGCGACGCTGCGCCTGCGCGGGTCGGCGCAGCTCGATCGCGGCGCTTATGTCGAGCCCGTTTTTCTCTGGCTCGAGATGCGCGCCAGCCGGTGGGAGGCGGCGGCCGCGAGCGGCGCTCGGGACCCGAGCCAGACCGGCGGCGCGATCGCCATCTTTCGCGATATCACCGAAGCCAAGCTCCGCCAGGAGGAGCTTGAAGCCGCCCGCGCCGCCGCGGAGGAGGCGAGCCTTTCCAAGGATCAATTCCTCGCCAACATCAGCCATGAGCTGCGCACGCCGTTGAATGCGATCATCGGCTTTTCCGAAATCCTCGGCGACCCAGAGCTCGCGCCCCGCGATTGCGTCAAGCAACGCGAATATGCCGCGATCATTCACCAGTCTGGGCAGCATCTTCTCGCCGTCGTCAACTCGATCCTCGATCTGTCGAAGATCCGCTCCGGCTCATTCGAAATCCTGCCCGAGCCGTTTCCAATCGCGCCGCTGATCGATTCCTGCTGCGACATGGTCAAGCTTGGCGCTCAGGAGAGCCAGGTCGAGATCCTGCGCGCCTATCCGGCGGAGCTCGGGGAGTTCATCGGCGACAAACGCGCCTGCAAACAGATCCTCATCAATCTTCTGTCGAATGCGGTGAAATTCACGCCAGCCAAGGGCAATGTGACCGTCAGCGCAAGACAAGAAGGAAATTCGATTGTGATTCTGGTGGCCGACACCGGCATTGGGATCAATGCGCGCGACCTCTCCCGGCTCGGCGATCCATTTTTCCAGGTCAAGGCCTCGCTCGATCGCCCTTTCGCGGGGACCGGACTGGGCCTTTCGATCGTCCGCGGCCTCGTCGGGCTTCACGGCGGCGCGATGGCCGTCGCGAGCGAGCCTGGCAAGGGAACCTGCTTCCTCATTCGCTTGCCGGTCGATTGCCGGCGCGCCGTCGAAAGGGCGCGCGCGTCGGCCAGGATCGAAACAATCCCGCGCTTTTGTCGCGGCGAAGACCAGCGTGATATTTTTCAGAAAATAATGGGGAAGAAAATTGCGTGAAGCTCTGGCGGCGGCCGATCATGATTTCATTCTGACCGAACCGGCTTCGAAAGCGAGCCGAGGTCGGGCCAAGCGGTCCATGGCGGCGGGGCGCCGCGCGAGCCGCCCCGCGCGAAGGCCCCACCGCTACCTTGGCGTCCTGGCGAGCGCGCTTTGCGCCGCGGCGGTCGCCGGCATCCTCGTCAACGCGCTCACATTACAAAAAACCCGTCATCCAGCCCCGCTGTTTGGGCGCGCCGCCCCGGCCGCCAATGTAAGAGAGCCGTCGATTGTCGAGACCGCTCCGCTTCCGGCCGCTCGCCCGGCGCCCGGCGCGGCGGCCAATCCGACGAATGAGAAGCCTGTTCTCGAAAGGCCGCTGACCGACCAAAAGACGCTCGACAAAGCCGCGAGCGGTCACGCGCATGCGCCGCCGGTCGAAACCACGGAGACGCCGCCCCTGGATCCAATCTCACAATTGTTGAAGACGCCTGCGGCCAAGACGGCCCCAGGAAAGGCGCCGACCTCGGCGCGCGCGGAAAATCCCGTGGTCCAGGAAGCGGCGAGCAAATCGGTTCTTGCGGCGCAGCGCGCCCTCATGAAATTGGGATTCGTTCTCAAGCCGGACGGCCGCGCGGGCGCGACGACGCGGCAGGCGATCGAGCGCTATGAGCGCGACCGCGGCCTTCCCGTGCATGGCGATCTGACCCCAAGCCTGCTGCGCCGATTGAGCGCCGAGTTGGGGATTGCGATTCATTGAGCGGCGGCGTGGCGCGCCAGACGAAAATGCGAAAGAAAAAACCGGCGCCTTTCCTAAAAAAGACGCCGGTCGAAATGAGGAAGCCAGTTGAAACCCTTTCGATCACGCGGACAGCGCGTGATCGAGAATGGAGCCTTCACAGCACGTGCGAGAAGGCCCAGAAAAGACCCGCCGACAAGGCGATCGCGCAAGGCAGGGTAAGCACCCACGCCAACGCCAGGCTGCGGATGGTGGAAAGCTGAACGCCCGACCCGTTCGCGGCCATGGTTCCGGCGACGCCCGAGGAGAGCACATGGGTGGTCGAGACCGGCAGGCCGTAATGATCGGCGGCGGCGATCGTCCCCATTGCGACGATCTCGGCGGCGGCGCCCTGGCCATAGGTCAAATGCTGCTTGCCGATCTTTTCGCCCACCGTGACGACGATGCGCTTCCAGCCGATCATCGTGCCGAGGCCGAGCGCGACCGCGACGGAAATCTTGACCCAGGTCGGGATGAATTTGGTCGACTTGTCGAGCGCCTTTTTATAGGAGCCAAGAAAAGCCAGATCCTCCTTCGAGAGATCGTTCGCCTTGTCTTTTTGCAGGAAGCGGATCGCCTCCGAAGTCAGATACATGTCGTTTCGGGTGTTGCCGACGAGCGAGGTCGGGATCTTGGCGAGCGAGCCATAGGTCTTCACCTGCTCGGCAATATCGCGGATCAGAACCGCGAGCGACGGATAGGTGCCCTCGTCGATTTGATGCGAGCTAACATATTTCGTCACGGCGGGGCGCGGATCGCCGAGCACATTATAGCCCGCGGCCTTGGCTTCGACCACCTTCGAAGCGTTGAGAGAGGCTTGCACGAAGGCGGTCAGCTGGCTCGCCGGCAGCGAGCGGTTCAAGGCGTAGCTCGTCGGCACCGTGCCGATCAGGATAAGCATGATGAGCCCCATGCCCTTCTGCCCGTCGTTCGAGCCATGCGCGAAGGACACGCCGCCCGAAGTGATGATCAGCAGGGCGCGAATCCACAAGGGCGGCGCCGAGCGCGCCTTCGGCTCGGCGTAAAGCTCAGGCTTCTTGATCAAGAACTTCATGATGAGAAGAAGGCCCGCGGCGCAAAAGAAACCGACGAGAGGCGACAATAAAAGAGCGTAGCCGATCTTGATCGCCTTGCCCCAGTCGACGCCGGAAGTTCCGTCGCGCCCGCGCATGAGCGCATTGGCGACGCCGACGCCGATGATCGAGCCGATCAAAGTATGCGAGCTCGAGGCGGGGAGGCCGAGCCACCACGTGCCGAGGTTCCAGATGATGGCCGCGATCAACATCGCGAAGACCATCGCGAACCCGGCATGCGAGCCGACCTGAAGGATCAATTCGACCGGCAAAAGCGAAATAATGCCGAACGCGACCGCGCCGCTCGAGATCAGAACCCCGAAGAAATTCCAGAAACCCGACCAGACGACCGCGATCGGCGGCGCGAGCGAATGGGTGTAGATGACGGTCGCCACCGCATTGGCGGTGTCGTGAAAGCCATTCACGAACTCGAAGCCGAGCGCGATAAGCAGCGCCAAGCCGAGCAGAAGCATGGGGAGATAGCCGGTGAAAGTCTCGCCCGTCACCGATAGATCTGAATAGATGCTATAGGCGGTGAAAAAGAGCCCAAGGGCCATGATCGCCAAAAAGGTGAGGATCGTGCGAACCCCCATCGGCTCGTTGAGGTTCGGCCGACCGCTTTCCTTGTGGCTCGGCAAAATGTCGGTCGAGGAAACGGAAGTCATGCGGGCGCCCTCTCTATTGTCGTTTGCCGTCGGCCCGCGCCCATGGGGGAACGGCCTGCCCTTTGGGGGAGCTCAGACGGCGGCCGCCTCAACTAACCTTTGGGCGTGACGGTCTTGTGAAGCTTCACGCGCGGAAAGCATTACTGCGGCCGAGCTCCGGCGGCCGCCAAGAGAGTTGGAACGATCGAAAGTGAACCAACTCCGCCCCATGACACTTATAATACAACCGGGGAAACGCCAATATGAAGAAACCAAAGTGGGCGCGGCCCAATCGGCGCGCGGCGAGGCCTGAGCCGCCCCACCAAACCGTCGCGGAGTGATGTGCGATCGCGGTTTAGGCCAATCCGATCCCGCCTGGACCCGCCTTGCTTTTGGCCTCGTCCTTGTGACAAGTGCGGGCCTCGCCCCGAGCTGAACGAGGGTCACATGGAAGAATTAATCGGACGCATTTCCGCATCCGCCGGCATCGAGCCGGAGGTCGCGCGAAACGCGATAGGCTTGATCCTCGGCTTCTTGCGCAAGGAAGGGCCGCAAGCCGAAATTGACGAATTGTTCGCGACCGTGCCGGGCGCGGCGGACGCGGCGGCGGCAAGCGACGCGGGCGGCGGCGACGGAGCCGGTCCAAGCGGACTCATGGGCCTCGCCGGCAAGCTCTCCAATCTCGGGCTCGGTATGGGCCAGATGCAAACGATCGGCCGGCAGGTCTTCGCCTATGCGCGCGAGGCCGCGGGCGACGAACGGATTGGCCAAGTGGTCGGGGCGATTCCAGGCCTCAGCCAATTTCTTTGATCCGCGACGACGGCGGCGACGCGCTTCGGGCTCTGATCGCGGTCGCGACGTGAGCTAACGCACAGAGGAGGACGCCTGGATGTGCCTATCTCGACCAATCCCAGCGAAAGGTTCAGACCTCTGCAATTCATTGACATGACTTGGTTCATTTTCGATCATGACGGGAAACTTTTTCAAGGCTCCCGCGGTAGAACATTCAATCGGCTGACGCCGCCGGGGCCCGACCCGACGTCGGCAAAGTTGATAGTTGGAGGCGAAGCCAATGGGCGAACTCATAGCGTTCAAATTGCCGAAAGGCGGCGCGCGCTCACGCGCGACCCCGGATCAGACCGGTGTGATCCTGTTCTTCCCCGGCGTTCGCCGTGAATATTTGACCGATTCGAGGGCGCAAGCCAAATCCGCGCGTCGACGCGCGGAAAAGCGCGCCGCCGAGTCCCGAAGCGACACTAAAATCAGATAAAATCGATCTCGCCCAGGCTCCGCCTCATTCCTGCGCGATCTCCTCGACGTCGCATGAGATCGCCTTGACTCTTCCTCCGCCTCGGGCCTTTCGCTCGGCGTGACGGCCAAGGAATTGACCAGGATGATTCCGCGTCGGGTCGGCGCGACGAGGCGCAGCTCCTGCGGCGGGTCCTCGTCATCGTCGGCCTCAGCCTCCAGGGTTTCAAGCTGAGCCGGGCTCAGAAGCAGAACATCGATCTTGCCATGCTGCGCCGCGCGATCAGTCATGGAGTAGAAGACCTCCCCCGAGGGCGCGCGAAACGATAGGGTGAGCAGCCGATCGCCCTCGACCTTGCCCCGCAGGCGCACCGCGCCGCGCGCGAGGTCGAAGAGGCAGACGCCTTGCGCGATTGCGGGATCGGCGAAAGGCATGGTCGCGCCCTCTGGACCGGGCGCCGGCAGGAGCGTCAAACCGACGGGCCGCGCAAAGGCGGAGAGCCGCGCGAACGCGTCCTTGCCTTCAAGCCGGGGCAGCGCGAAAATCGCGATAATATGCACGGTCGCCGCGACGAATAAGACGCCTAGCAGCCAGAGCAGGCCGGCAAGCGCACGATCGAGCCAATTCATGGGCAGAGCACCCTTAACGACTTTCGGCAGCTTCGTTTCGTCAAGAGTCGCGCGCCACCCCGCCGACCTCGGTGTCATAAAGCCGTAGGACAAGGATGAATTTTCCCGCCTCGCCGTTCGGCAGCCAATTGCCGGGCCGCGCCCGGCGCGCGATCGCGATCGCGAAGCCGCCGTCGGCCGCGCGGAGGATCTCGGCCGAGGTGAATCCGTTCCGCTGCGCCTTGTTGGCGACGAGAAAACCCTCCGGCGACAGCAGGGTCAGCGTCCAATAGCGCGCGGGCGGCGTCGCGCCGGAAAACCTGTAGTCGCAGGCGGGATCGAACGCGGCTCCGGCGCTGTCGGCGCGGGCGACGAAGCTCAAGCCCTCGGACGCGCCCAAGGGCATTTCACCGGAATGGGCGAGCATGGCGCGGGCGTAGGGGTCCACGGTGTCCGTCCCCGTCTTCGGATAGGCCACCCAGGGCCCCGCCGCGACAGCGTTGAAACCGGCGCCCCGCTCTATCGCAAGATAGGTGACCGATAGTCCCAGAAAGGCGCCGACGCAGGCGACGAGAAGGAATTTGCCCAGAATCGCCAAAACAGCTCGCAATTCGCCTCCCAATTCGTTTGGCGTTCGGCTTCACGATTCCATGAATTCATCGGCTTGGTCCAAAGAAGGCGAGCCTCACCCGCCGCCCGCCGCGCCCTTGCCCGCCGCGCCGCCTTTGTCGCTGGGCTTCGCCGCGCCGTCCGTGGCGCGCGACTCGATGCCCATGTCCCCGCGTCGTTTTTGCGCGCTTTTGATCGCGGCTTCGAGCGCGCTATACGCCTCGGCCGCGCGAGCCGACAAAGTGGCCGGACGCTGCGGCTCTCCCGCCGCGGCGGCTGGCGCCGCGGGTTCGACATGGGCGATCGCGGGCGCCGGCCGACCTGGCAAGGGCTTCAGATCAATGCCCTGATGGGCGTAGGCCATGACTTCATGCCATGTCCCGGCCGGCAAGGAGCCGCCCGTCATGTTCTTCATCGATGTGTCATCGTCATTGCCGAACCAGATCGCGCCGACATAATTGCCGGTGAAACCGATGAACCAAGCGTCTTTATATCCATTGGTTGTGCCGGTCTTGCCGGCGACGTCGATATTTTCGAGCCGCGCCCGCGTTCCCGTGCCCGCCTCGACGACCTGCATGAGCATCGAGTCCATCGTGACGATCGTTTCCTCCTCGATAATCCGATGCGGCGGCGGCGCGTCGCGATCATGCCTGTAGATCACCTCGCCGCGGCTGTTCTTGATCTCGACGGCGGCGTAAGGCGGCGCGCGCAGGCCGCCATTGGCGAATGTGCAATAAGCCGACGCCATGTCGACGACGGTGACCTCGGCCGCGCCGATCGGCAAGGACACGGTATCGACGAGCGGCGTCGTCAGGCCCATCGCGCGCGCGGTTGCGATTATCTTGGCGCGGCCGCGCTTGGCTTCCTCGAAAACATTATTATGCCCCGGGACGGAATCGGCCTCGCCGATGGCGATCGACAGCCGTACCGCGACCGTATTCAGCGAATGCGCCAGCGCGGTCATCAGCGGCAACGACCCCGCGTAAGTGTTTTTATAATTGTGCGGACACCAATTGCCGATGCAGATCGGCCCGTCGACGACGATGGTCGTCGGCTTGAATTTGCCGGTCATGAGCGCGGTCAGATAGACGAAGGGCTTGAAAGAGGAGCCCGGCTGGCGCAGCGCGTCGGTCGCCCGGTTGAACTGGCTCGCGCCATAATCGCGGCCGCCGACCATCGCCCGGAGCGCGCCGGTCGGCTCGAAGATCACCATCGCGCTCTGGCTCGCGTGATAGCTCTTGCCATATTGGCGCAATTGATCCTCGATTGTCGCGTCGGCGTGGCGCTGCAGGTTGAGGTCGAGGCCGGTGCGGACAGTGAGCACGCGGTCGTCGCCGAGCTTCCGCGCGTCGGAGAGCTTCTTGACCTCGTCATAGGCGTAATCGAGATACCAATCCGGGCTCGCGCCGCGATTGCGGTCGACCGCCGTCGCCGGATTGCGGAGCGCCGCGTAAATCTGCCCCTCGGTCAAATAGCCGGCCTCGACCATATTGTTCAGAACGTCATTGGCGCGGGCGCGGGCCGCCGGCAGATTGACATGCGGCGCATATTTCGTCGGCGCCTTGAACAGGCCGGCCATCATCGCGGCCTCGGCGAGGGTGAGATCGCGCACCGATTTGCCGAAATAGAATTCGGACGCCGCCTGAACGCCGAAGGCCCCGCCGCCGAGATAGGCGCGATCGAGATAGAGCCGCAGGATTTCGCGTTTCGGCAGGCGGAATTCGAGCCAGATGGCGAGATAAGCCTCCTTGATCTTGCGCTCCAGCGTCCGCTTGTTGGACAGAAACAGGTTTTTCGCCAATTGCTGGGTCAGCGAGGAGCCGCCCTGCACCACCGTATTCGCCCGCGCATTGACGGTCAGCGCGCGCAGGGTGCCGATCACGTCAATGCCGAAATGGTCGAAGAACCGCCGATCCTCGGTGGCGATGACGGCCTGAATCAAATACGGCGGCAATTGATCGAAGGAGACCGAATCGATCATGCTTGATGCCGCGCCGCCCGACCTCCTCGCCATAGCGGTCGAGAAAGGTCACCGCGAGATCCTGCTGCTTCAGCCAATCGTCGGAGGTCTCCTGAAACGCCGGAACCGCGAGGGCGAGCGCGAGGACGCCGAGGCCGACCCCGAGCGTCAGCGTCTCACAGGCGAGCTCATTGAGGACGCGCCGCCAACCGGCGATATGGAATCGGTCCATGAAGGCCGAAAAAGCCGCGTAATTCTCTTTGAAGCTCTCCGTGCTCTCGTAGAGAGTGGAATTGACGAAGGCGTCGAAAGCAAGCAGCGCGCGCGCAATTTGGCGGCGCAGATAGGACATTCGCGGTCCATCAAACAAAGCTTCGAGTTCTCCTTGCAGCCCGTCCCAATCGCGGCGACTAAAGGTGGTCCACGTCAAATTGCTCACATTCAGAACTTAAGAATGTCCCCTTCGAAACGGAAGGTTCCTTTCCATCGCCAGTTTATCAAGCCTCTTGACGATTGCCAAAGCGAAGCGCAGGTCCAGCGCGCCCCTCCAAACCCGGTTCCCGCATCCGATGCCGAGTTCTCCAATCCCGATCCCTCCCCGCCGCGCGGCCACGCGGCGCCCAGGGCAGGCCCTCCGAAGCCCCGGCGACGGCGAAAACGCCGTTCTGGAAGCAAAAGACGCTCGAAGAGCTGACGGCGGCGGAATGGGAAAGCCTATGCGACGGCTGCGGCCGCTGCTGCCTCGTCAAGCTCGAGGATGAGGACAGCGGCGAAATTCATTTCACCGACATCGGCTGCAAGCTTTTCGACGCGCAAAACTGCCGCTGCTCCGATTACGCCCGCCGCCGCCGCAAGGTGCATGATTGCATCAGATTAACCCCTGCGACCGTGCGCGGCCTTTCCTGGTTGCCGCCGTCCTGCGCCTATCGGCTGATCGCCGAGGGCCGCGACCTCGCCTGGTGGCATCCGCTCGTCTCGGGCTCGCCCACGAGCGTACATGAGGCCGGAATTTCCGCGCAGGGGCGCGTCGCGGCGTTGGAAACCCAAGTCGAACTCGACGATTATCCGAACTATATCGTGACCTGGCCCGGCAAGGCCCCGCGCCCGGTCAAGCCGACGGCGCGCCAGGAGAAAACGCCGCCTGGACTGACGAATAAGCGGCAGCCTGTCCGAGGCTGACCCGGCGGCGCCGTTCGGGGCTCACGTCTAGCCGCCTGAGGAAAAACCCGCCGCCGTTGCTGAAGCGACTGACGAGATGGCCCAAACGGCCTCGGGATCCGTCTATAATACGGCGGCCACCCCGCCGTCGCGCCGTGATTGTCCTACGATCGCGGACGAACTTCGACGACCATTATCCAAGGAGCGCACCATGAAAAGCGTTTTGTTCGTTGGCCAGGATCCGGCGACGGTCAACTATTCGGACCCGTCCGTTCCGCCTGGCCTTGACGCCGACAAGATCAAGGCCGGCATCGCGGTCGGAAAGGCCAAACTGGAGGAGCACGGCTGGAAGGCCGATCTTTGCATGATCACACCCGACCCCTCAGCCGTTCCAATGCTGGAGAAGCAGCTCGCCAGCGCAAGCTACGACTGTGTAGTCATCGGCGGCGGGCTCCGACTCCCTCCGAAGAGCCTGGGATTGTTCGAGACGGTGATCAACACGGTCCATCGAGCTTCACCCAATGCGTCCATCGCGTTCAATACCAAGCCGGAAGACACGGCGGATGCGGCCGCCCGCTGGCTGAAGGATTGAGCGCACGTAGCAGAAGCCGCCTTCGCGTTGGGCCGGATCCACACGCCTCATATTCAGGCGACCGCTTGCGCCATTAAGTTGCGGACAATCTTTGACGTCTCGCCGCGACGATAGGCTAGGAAGCCGCAGCGCGGCGGTCATCCGGCGCGAAACTATTGCCGACCGTTTCGCCGAATGGACCGCGATGCGCCTGCCCCGTCGCCAGCGCAAGCGTGGTTTCGGCGAGCGGCAAGCGCGGCGTAGCCAGAAGGTGGCCGGACCGCGCCTCCGGCGAGGGCTGGTTCCGCATCCGCGTCCAGGCGCGCCATCGCATGGTTTCGCCGGCGTAAAATTTATCCTATTTAGAATATAATCTATATGCTAAATGAGTTAATAAACCGGGCTGGCGCGGAGAGACCCCCAAAAGCCGGCTCGCGATCCATTTTCTGATACAGTCTATCGACACTATATGCTTAAGTGCAAACGACCCGGACCCTATCGATGAGTGAACCAAAAAGCTTGGACGCGATCGACAAGCGAATCCTGCGCATCGTGCAAAAAGACGCTTCGCTGTCGATTTGTGAAATCGCAACCCGGGTGGGGCTTTCGCAAACGCCCTGTTGGAAGCGGCTCCAGCGGCTCGAGGCCTCCGGCGTGATCAGGCGGCGCATCGCGCTGCTCGATCCCTCCAAGCTCGGGCTCGGAATCACCGTCTTCGTCTCCATCCAGGTTGGCGACCACTCAGGCAAATCCTTGGCGCGCTTCGCCTCCGACCTCGCCGCGATGGAGGAAGTCATGGATGTGTACCGCATGGCCGGCGACGTCGATTATGTCTTGCGCGTCGTCACCCCCGACGCCTCGGCCTTCGACGCTTTCTACAAACGATTGATCGAGATCATTCCGCTCAAGAATGTGACGTCGCGTTTCGCGCTGGAGAACATCAAGTCCGAAACAGCCTTTCCAATCGCCGGCTGACGCGGCTCCTGAATTTTCAGGTGATCCCAAACGCTTTATAGGTTTACGACGCCGAGAGTAATTTACCGGGCGCCGTTGCCTACGCCGAGTTGGAGACCGCCATGACCGAGCCGCAACCGCGCCCAGCCGGACTTGAGCCCTTTCGCTCGCCGGTGATCGTCAACCAGGGCGGCTCCGATCTCGCCCAGCGGCTCGCCGCCCATTGGTCCGCGCCGCGCGTCATCGCCCATCCCAAGGGCGCGCCGCCCTGGGAAATTCCGCCTGAGGCGGATGTTCTCATCACCCAACCCTATCCGTGGCTGGCGACGCCGGCGCCGGACGCCGCGCCGCCCAGCTGGCCCTACAATCTTCGCTTCATTCAGGCGCTGTCCACCGGAGTCGATTCTTTTCCGAGCTGGCTATTCAAGGCACCGGCGGTGGCTTGCGCGCGCGGCGTCGCCGCGATTCCCATTTCGGAATTCGTTCTGGCGGCGATCCTCAATTTCGAAAAGGACTTCGCGGCGATCAGGGTCCATAGCCCCGCGCAGTGGAAAAAGCGGCCGCTTGGCGCGCTCGCCGGGCGCACGCTCGGAATCGCCGGCTATGGGGCGATCGGCCGGGCGATCGCGGCGCGGGCGCAGCCCTTCGGGATGCGCATCCTGGCGCTGCGGCGCGGCGAGGGAACGCTCGACGCCAATGTCGAGCGGGCCGCCGATTTCGCCGCGCTGGCGGCGCAAGCCGACCATCTCGCGCTGACCCTGCCGCTGACGGCGCAGACGCAAGGGCTCGTCAACGCGAGCGCCTTGGCGCGGGCCAAATCCAATTTGCATATTATCAATGTCGCGCGCGGAAAACTTGTCGACCAGGACGCCCTTCTCGCCGCCCTCGATGAAGGACGCATCGCCGGCGCCACCCTCGACGTGACCGATCCGGAGCCGCCGCCGGAGGGCCATCCGTTTTACGCGCATCCCAAGATCTGGCTTACGCCGCATATTTCCTGGGGCGACGCAAAGGCCGCCGATCGGGCCGCGGAAAAAGCCCTCGCCAATCTCGATCGCTATGTCCGCGGCGACCCGATCGAGGACCTTGTCGATCCGGCGCGAGGATATTGAAGCAGGCTGAAATTCAGCAGAATTTCCTCAAGCCTTGCAAGACTGGCAGTGTCTTGACGACAAAGGTCGCGAGCGAGTCTTGCAGGGCCGTGAGTTCGGCGCTCGGAACCATCCGGCGTCGAAGTTGGTTCGTCCTTGAGCAAGCTCCAGATGAAGGCGAGCGGATCCGACGCGCCTTCCAACAGCGCCAGGAGGGCGAGTTGTCCGATCCGATCGACCGCGACGCCCGCGCCCGTCACCGGCGAAGCCAGGAACCCGTAATCAGATCCCACCCTCGCCTGCGCTGTCACCGCGCGATTGAAGGCGTCCGTCCGCGATTTGCGGGCGTCCTCGCCGGCCGCCGGAAGAGCGATCTGGCAGGTTCTCTGCGCGACGAGAACCAACAGATGCTGGCGCAGATTGGCGAGGCCGAGCGCGGCGATTTTCGGCTCGGCGATGAGCTGGCGCGCGGTCGCCGGCCCTTTGTCGAGCCGCTCCAGCAGGACCCCATAGGTCTCCGGGGTCAGCGCGGCCTCGGCGAGCATCCCCTTGACTGTCAGGGGAATGTCCTCGGCGCGCGCCGACAGCGCGAAGCGCAGGTCGAGCCAGCGCTCGGACGCGTTGGCGGCGACGCGGGCCTCGCCCTTGATGTAAATGTCGCGCCGAAAACTCTGGTTGACGATGAGATCGCGGAGGGATTCCTTGCGCGCCGGATCGCGGACCTGGTTCAGGAGATGCTGCTGCCGATCGGTGAGGTTCAGCAAATCGAGGTGATCCGCCACATTCGCCGAAGCGACGAATTGAAGCTTCGCCTGGGCGAGATCGCGGCTGACGTCGGCCGAGTGAAAAACCGCCCAATTGGCGTTGAGGAGCTCGTGCGCGAGATAATTGCGCGGCAAATCCTCCAACTGCTTGAAGCGCTCGACTACTCCCGGGATTATCCTCAAGACAGCGCGCGCCAATATCGTTGAGAAGCTTGAAGACCTTGAAGGATTGATCGATGCGGAAGTCGATCGGCTCCTGCGGCGCGCCGGCGGCGACATCGGCGAATAGACGATGGATGGGAACGGAGGCCGCCCAGCCCGGATGACAATTATAGGAGAGATACAGAAGCCCGCCGGGCCGAAGCTTTTCCCGCGCGATCCGAATGATATGGCCGCGATTCTCGGCCGAGACCCAGCTCCAGACGCCATGCAGCGTGATGAGGTCGAAATCGCCTTGGCCGCGATCCTCGGCGAACTCCGCGAAGGACGCCTCGCTGAAATGGACATTCGCCGTTTCGGCGGCGGCGGCCAACGCCCGCGCGCCGGCGACATGGCCAGGATTGAAATCTATCGCGGTGTAATCGACATGCGGATTGGCCGCGGCGGTGAGATTCGCCGTATAGCCCTGCCCGCATCCAAGTTCCAGCACGCGCAGGGGGCCGCCGTCGAGGCCGGGCCCGAGAACTCCCTTCGCCCAAGCCGCGAAGGCCAGGCTTTGCGGCGCGAGCTCGCGGTAATAGCTATGGGCGTAACCAATTTCGGTGACATAGCCGGCGCGCCAATCGGACATGTTCGGTTTTCCTCGGCCTCGGCCGATCGAAACAATCTCGTCCCGACGCGCCCCTTATGCCTATCTGTGGGGGATCAAGCTGGCGGCGGGCTGGACAGCGTCAACGCTAGGCGTTCTTCCTGGACCCGCCGGATGGAGCGGGGCGACGCGGCGGTTTCGCACGCGCTCATTGTCAGCGGCGGATTTCTATCCTAACAGCGGGGCGACGCAGCGCGAACATGCGTCCAATTGGAGATGGGGACCGAGCCATGGAGGCCGCGCACGCCGCGACGCGCATTTCCGCGCCGGAATTGGGCGGGGCGAGACTCCCTCCGCTTGCCTCTGGTCAGCGTGATCGTCATCAATTTCAATTACGGCCGCTTTGTCGCCGCGGCGGCGGATTCAATCCTCGGGCAGACCTATCCGAATATCGAATGCGTCATCGTGGACAACGCCTCGACCGATGAAAGCGGCGAGGTTTTGCGCCAGATCGAGCGCTCGCGGCCAAATGTGAAAATCGTTCGACGGACCACGAATGACGGGCAGACGCCGGCGGCGCTCGACGGTTTCGCGGCGTCGCGCGGCCATTACGTCATTTTTGTCGACGCCGACGACCTGCTGCTCCCCCATTGCGTCGAGACCCATGTCTTCGTGCATCTCTCGCTTCGGGTCCATGTCGGCTTCACCTCCGGCGACATGATCCAGACCGTCGATGATCAAGTGGTCCTCGGCACCGAGCACGCCTTCAATCGGACCATTCTTGAGCGCCGCTTCGTTAAGCGCGATGTGGCGCGGCCCTATCGGCACGTCCTGGGCACGCCCTGGCCCGACGAAGGCTTCGACCGCTCCATCCTCGACAAGATCCGTTTCGTCCCGATGGCCGCCAATCAATGGGTCTGGGCCCCGACTTCGGCCAATTGCTTTCGCCGCGACGCGCTCGCCTTGTTCGCCGACAACCCGTCCCTGCGCAGCCTGCGGACCGGAACCGATATTTATTTCTGCCTCGGGATCAACGCGGTCAGCGGCAGCGTCCTGATCGACGAGGCGGTTGCGGTCTATCAGGATTCATGGCGGCAATATCTATTCGCGCCGGCCGCAATTGAACCATGTGCTTTGCTACGAGCCGGGCGGCGCCGGCGACAGCAATGCGCTGGCGAAAGCCTTTCTGATCGATCATCTGACCGAGCGCGCCGACCGATTCGTCGGCCTCGGCTGGACCAAGTTCGACTACGCCCGGCTTCTGTGGCGGCTCGATTGCAACAATCCCGATCGCGCCGCGCCGCCCTGGGCGCGCCGGTCTCGCCTCGCGAGCGCGCTGGTCGCCTATTTCAGGAGTTTTTCACGCGTGATGGGGCCTTTGCATGCCAAGGCCTTGATGCTCGCGGCCCGCGCGCCTTGGGCGGAGATCCGCCGCCTGGGCTGAAAGGCCGTTTCAAAAGCCTGCAGTGCGAAGTCCCAAAGCGTCCAAGCTCGCGGCCCGCGAGGTCGCCTCGGCCTCGGCGTAAAGCGTCAGCTCGTC
>CAWHIP010000001.1:0-24207 GCA_963829515.1 uncultured Alphaproteobacteria bacterium | reverse complement strand
GGGCGTTTCCGCCTCCGGCGTTTCCGCCGGGCGCGGCGCCGCGTCGCCGATCGGGATCGTGCCGCGGACTCTGGGCTTCGGGAATCTCGCGCACGAGATCGATATGAGCAGTCCGTTCTCCGTCGGGCGCCGGTGACGAAAACATGATCAGCAAGCTGGAAGCGGCGCTCGAACGCTCGCGCGGCGATGCCCTGGTAGAGCACTTCGCCTTCTCGCCCTCGCTTGCGCGCCTCTTTCGCGCCCTGATGGTCAAGGTGTTTTCGCGCGTTTCGATCGACAGTCCCTCTCGGCGAAACCGGCCACCGCGACCGTGATCCGATAGGCGTTTTCGCCCGTCCGTTCGATGTTGTAGGGCGGATAGGACGGCGGCGGCGCTCTCCGCGCCCGGCTGGTCGAGCAGCGAAAACAGCCGGTCGAAACCGATGGTCGAACGATAGAGGGGAGACAGATCATAGTTACGCATGGCATATCCTCCTGATGAAGCGACATGCGGCCGGCCCGCTGGTTGAGGGCCGCGCCGTGAGCGCGTCCGGTATTGGCCCGCGCTAAACGGGAAATGGAGGCGCCGGCAAAAGCTTTTCAAGATTTGCGATTTTAGGCCTATTTGTGCGATCCTGTCCGCTTTTATGTGCCGCGCCTTCGCGGACCTCGCGATGGAACTGATCGACATGCCCCCAATCCCTGTCCGCCGGGCGCCAATATCGTCGGCCTGCGCGCCGCCGACGGCGTGCAATTGCGCGCCGCCTACTGGCGGCCGGAAGGAATTCCGCGCGGCACGGTGGCCTGCTTCAGGGCCGCGCCGAATTCATCGAGAAATATTTCGAGGTATCGGCGAATTGCTGGCGCGCGGCTTCGCTGTGGCGCCCTTTCGACTGGCGCGGGCAGGGGTTGTCGCAGCGCGCTGCTGCGCGACCGCGCAAGGGCCATGTTCGTCGCTCGAGCGATTACCGGCTCGATCTCGACGCTCTTCATCGGCCATTTGCTCGACGCCCGATTGCCCGAAACCCTGGTTCGCTCTCGCCCATTCCATGGGCGCCTCGGCGCTGCTCGATTACGCAGCTCCGCCCTCGACGCCGCGCCCTTCGAGCGGATCGTCGCCATCGCGCCGATGATCCATCTTCTACGGTTGCGCGGGCTCAAGCATGGCGCGGAAGCCGCTTCCTGCTCGACGGCCTTCGGCATGGGGCGGCTGTCCGTTCATGGGGCGGCGGCGCGCAGACCCTGGCCGTCTGCCTTTCGCCAGATAATGTGCTGACCCGCGACCGCCGGCGTTTTTACCGGGCGGTCGATACTCGAACGCCGCGCCGCGCTGCGCTCGGCGAGCCGACCATAGGCTGGGTCGCACGCCGCCTACGACTTGTGGAAAGGCTGAATGCCGATGGATTCGCCGAAAACATCCGGACGCCGGTTCTGTTTCTGGCGGCGGGCGAGGAACGGCTGGTTTCAACCCCGGCCATCGAGCGTTTCGCGCTGCGGCTGAAAAACGCCGCCTGTGTCGTCCTGCCCGAATCCGAGCACGAAATCATGATGGAGCGCGACGAGATCCGGGCGCAATTCTGGGCCGCCTTCGACGCCTTCATTCCCGGCGAGCCGTTTTTGCACGAGGCCGAAGCTGCAAGCGGGCGCAAGCTCGAGCCGGAACTAAGCCCGCGCGCTTTTCAGCGCCGCCAGCGCCTGTTCATGCACGCGCTTGTCGCCGGCGGCGACGATGGCGCCGCCCTTGACGGGTCGCCGCCGTCCCAGCTGGTGACGATGCCGCCCGCGCCCTCGACGATCGGGATCAGCGCGACAATGTCATAGGCGTTGAGGCCGGCCTCGACCACGAGATCGACATGGCCGGCGGCGAGCATGCAATAGGCGTAGCAATCGCCGCCGTAGCGGGTCAGCCGCGTTTTGTCCTCCAGCGCCTCGTAGCGCGGGCGCATCGGCCGGGATCAGCTTCGGCGACGTCGTCATCAGGGTGGCGCGGTCGAGCCCGGCGCAGGGGCGCGTCGCAGCCGCGCGCGTCGACGTGGCGCCGTCGGCGCCGGGCCCGTCCAGTACGCGGCGCGGCCGTCGCCGAAAAACCGCTCGCGCGTGAACGGCTGGTTCATCATGCCGTAGCAGGGCGCGCCGTGTGCAGCAGGCCGATCAGCGTGCCCCACAGCGGCAGGCCGGAAATAAAGCTCTTGGTGCCGTCGATCGGATCGAGCACCCAGACATATTCGGCGTCCGCGCGCGTCGTCGCCGAATTCCTCGCCGATCATGCCGTGATCGGGAAAATCTCGCCGATCAGCCGGCGCATGGCGGTTTCGGCCGCGCGGTCGGCCTCGGTCACCGGATCGAACACGCCGCCGCCGGCTTGTCCTCCATGCGCGAACGAGGTGCGGAAGAACGGCATGATCGTCTCGCCCGAGACTTGGGCCAGACGCTCGACGAAGGGAACGAAATCGACCGCCGTCATTGCCGCTTCTCCCGCTGGATCTTCCGCTGTCGCGCGCCGACTTCGCGCGTGTGATGCCACGATCCGCGCGCACGGTCGGCACGACGATCCGACCGAGGCATGGAGCTGGGCGTAGCGTTGTATCGCGAACGGAGATGTAACGTTATTAGAGCGCGCCGCGATTGCCGAGAAGTGAAATGTCAACTGCAATTCATGAACCTGTCTGTCATGAACGGTGTTGGTCGGCGGAAACTTGTCCTTGCGTTTTGTGCGACGCAGCGCCATATTGTTGCGGTGCGGCAATGATTTGCCGCCGATGCCCTCCTTGGGCGTTTCCTCCCTAGACTTGGGCCGCTGACTTCAGTCGGCGGTCTTTTTTTTGTCGGCGGTTGCTGATTTCTGAGCTCGTCTATTCCGCCGCGGCCTGGCGCCGAGTTGGCGCCGCGAGCGAATCGCGCGGCGGGCAGCGATTTCGCGATCAGCCGGCTCATGTCGGCCTTGACCCGCGCATAACCGGTCGGGCTCCAGGTCTTCTCGTCCAGTAGAGCGCGCGGTTGATCTCGATCTGCAGCGCGTGGCGGTTGCGCGCGCGGATCGCGTAATGTTCGGTGATGAAGCCGCCGGCATAGGGCTTGTTGCGGGCGACGCGATAGCCGAGTCCGGCAGAAACGCGTGCACGCGATGCGGCAGAGCCCGGGTCGCAGCTCGCGCCGTAGCGGTCGCCGATCACGATATCGGCGTCGACGCGGCTCGTAGGGGCGGCGCGAATCGCCGGTCGGCATGCGCGACGGCATGGAATGGCAGTCGATCAGCACGGCGACGCCGAATTTCTGCGCCGCCCGCGCCATCAGGCCCTCCAGCGTGCGTGATAGGGTTTGTAGAGCGCCTCGATCCGCTCCAGCCCTTCGGCCAGCGCGAATGCGGTCGGCGTAGATCGCCTGGCCCTCGGCGACCACGCGGGGGATGACGCCGAGGCCGGCGGCGACGCGCAGCGAGCGCGTATTGGCGAGAGCGGGCAGGCGGCTCGTCGAACATGCCGCGGATCGAGTTCGTGGGCTCGCGGTTGACGTCGAGAAAGGCGCGCGGAAAATTCGCGCGCAGCAGAGGCGCGCCATGAGCGGGCGCGGCGGCGAACAGATCGTCGACCGAACATCCTCGGAGCGGCGCAAAGTCGCGCAGATCGAGCCGCGACGCGGCCAGAAATGCCGGCGGGTAATTCCGGCCCGAATGAGGCGAGGAAAAAACCAGCGGCGAGCGAGCCGGTCCGGCTCGAGCGTCTCGCAAGGCGGGCGGGCGTCAGTTCTGTCGTCGTCGGCGCTGTATCGCGCCTCCGGATCGGCCCGAACATGCTCAAAAAGCCGACTTTCGCGCCAATGCGGTTTTGCGATCGCCAGCAAGAATGACGCCGCGGCCGGCCATTTGTCCACAGGGCGGCGCCGGCGCGACTGTCGCGACATCGTCGGCGAAATGCATTCGACAGCCGTCGGCCTTTTAGCGAATTTTCACCTGTTTTTTACCACGATGGGTCTTTATCGATGAGGACGAGAACGAGGGCGCCATGAACGACCGATTCGACCAATCCGTAAAAATCCTGCTGGCCGAAGACGACAACGACATGCGCCGCTTTCTGGTCAAGGCGCTGCAGAACGCCGGCTATGACGTCATCTCCTTCGACAATGGCCTCGTCGGCCTATAACCGGCTGCGCGAAGAACCGTTCGAACTGCTGCTGACCGATATCGTCATGCCGGAAATGGACGGCATCGAACTGGCCCGCCGCGCCACCGAACTCGATCCCGACATCAAGGTGATGTTCATCACCGGTTTCGCCGCGGTGGCGCTCAATCCCGACAATCACGCGCCGCGACAGGCCAAAATCCTGTCCAAGCCCTTCCATCTGCGCGATCTGGTCAACGAAGTGAAGCGCCTGCTGGCGGCCTGACGGCGCGCCGCGATTTTCCTTCGGCCGACGGCTTGCGCCCACGCGCGGCGAATCGATATACAGCCTCCACCCCTGACGGGCCGGCTGGACGTTATCGGCCGGTTTCGGGCGCGTAGCTCAGCGGGAGAGCACTACGTTGACATCGTAGGGGTCACAGGTTCGATCCCTGTCGCGCCCACCATTTCGAAGGCCTCGGAAATCGCTGAAAGATTTAGCGTTTCCGGGCTTTCGCTTTTCTGGGGCGAAAATCGTTCTTGGCAGTCGGGCGACAGTCGCCGGCGGAAATTCGTGGAAGCGCCGGGTAAGTTTGCGAACGGTAGGTTGGGTGTTCGCAACACCAGCGCCAACAGGCGCCCTTCGGGCACAGCGTTCTTTTCGCGGTCCGGTCGTTACACTCGACCTTTGACGTCGCTCGGAGTTTACTCGCGGTAAGCGCCTTCTGCGGGGCCCGATCTTCGTGCGATATGGCGACGGAGCAATATTTTATTTGACTGCGCCTGCATGGTCGCGCTGACGCAAACATGCGCTAAATTGGGCCGGGGCTTCCAGGAGCCAAAAAGGCCGGCAGACCGCAAGGATTTCCGCGGCCCTGAATCGAGCGCGCATGAACGACAATCCCGAAAAGGCCTCCCTCCTCGCCCATCTGTCCGCGGATCGGCGCTATCTGGCAATGCTTGGGCTCGGCTTCAGCGCGGGTATTCCTTTTCTTCTTGTGTATTCGACGCAGTCCGCCTGGCTGTCGGACGCCGGAGTTCCGATCCAGACGATCGGGCTCATGAGCGAACTCACCATCGCCTACAAGTTCAAATTCGTCTGGGCGCCGTTCCTGGACAAATATGACGCCCCGATTTTCAGCGCGCTTCTCGGGCGCCGACGTGGCTGGATCGTTTTATCGCAGATCGGCGTCATGCTGGCGCTGGCCGGCGTCGCCTTTGGCGATCCGGCCAATTTTCTCGGCTACACCGTGGCCTTCTCCGTTGCCCTCGGCGTCGCGGGGGCGACACAGGACGTAACGATCGACGGATGGCGCATCACGGCAGTTCCAGTGGCGAAGCAATCCGTCATGACGGCCGTTTCGGAAATGGGCTACCGCGTCGGCACGCTCGCCGCCGGCGCGGGCGCTCTGCTGCTCGCCGACCGCTATGGCTGGCGTGTCGCCTATCTCTTCATGGCGGTCCTGATGCTGGTTGGCGCGATCTCGGCTTTCATCGCGCCAGAGCCCGAATCCGATTATACCGTCAGTCATCAGCATCCGGGTTTTGTCGCGACGGTCATCGCGCCGATCAAGGAAATGGTGACGCGGCTCGGGCCGCTGGCCCTGCCGATCTTCCTGTTGATCGCCGGATTTCGCATGCCCGGTTATATTTCCAGCGCCATGGCCATCCCCCTGTTCAAGAGCTTGCATTATTCCGACACGGACATTGCGACGGTTACGAAACTGTTTGGCTTCTGGGTGGCGCTCGGAGCCACGTTCTTCAGCGCCTATGTCATCCGCAAGATCGGCATGATGCCGAGCCTGCTGGTCGGCACGGTGGCGGGATCGGCCGCGCATCTCAGCCTCGCCTGGCTCTCCGCGCAGGGCGGCGGAGATTTCTGGATTTTCGCGGTTCTCGGTCAGCGTTGAGGGTTTCGCCTACGCCTTCGCGCAGGTGGTGCTCATCAACTACATGTCGTCGCTGACCGCGACCGAACTCGCCGCCAGCCAATATGCTCTGCTCACCTCGCTTTGCGCATTTCCCGGGAGCCTGCTCGCGGGGCTCGTCGGGCTTCATCATCGCCCACACGGGCTTCAGCCTGTTTTTCGTGCTGACGTCGCTGATCGGCGTCCCGGTTGCCGCGTTGTGCTGGTATGTGTTGCGTTTGCACGCCGATGTGACGCGGGATCCCCAGCGCCACGGTTCGGCCAGTTAGTGGCGAGACGACTGGCCGAGCCAGGTCGCGATCATTTGGTGCGATGCTGCCTGAAAAAGCGCATCATCTCCCGACTGGCGTTGGGTCCATGCGGATCGGTGTAGGACCCCGCGGCGCTCCCGCCCGACCAGGCGTGGCCGGCTCCATGCAGAACCCAATGCTCCGCGATTCGACCGCCCGCTCTCATCAGCGTGGACGGCGCGCGTATATTCGCGCCCGCCCGCGGACATTCCACTCGTGACCGTCCGCTGAAGATCAGCGCCGGCCTGCGCCTGCATGACAATTTCGTGGCCGTTGACGGGATGGACGGTCGGATCTCGATCGCCATGGAACACGATGGCCGGAACGGCGGCGCCTGTATTTTCACGCCGTCGTGACTTTGCCGCCGGCGACCCGCCTTGTTTCATTGCGGCGAAGGCCGACGCCATGTCACTCGCCGCCCCGCAAGGCAATCCCGAATGCACGCCGATTGCGGCATAGATGTCCGGGTATGCCGACCCCATAATCGCCGCCGCCGCGCCGCCAGCCGAGAGACCCGCGATATAAACGCGCCCGGGCTCGACCGGAAAATCGTCCATGATCTGGCGCGTGATTCCGGCAATCAGCGAGGGCTCTCCCCGATCACGCTGCTGATCGCCAGAGTTGAACCAGTTCCAGCACTTCCCGACGTTGGCCGACTTTGACTGCGCCGGATAAGCGACGAGGAAAGTTTGCTCCTCCGCAAGCTCATTCATCCGCGTGCCGGTGGCGAAATCGTCGGGAGACTGTGTGCAGCCATGCAGCATCACGACAAGCGGCAGGGCCTGACCGTTAAAGCCACCAGGGACATAAAGTTTGTAGGCGCGAGCGCCGGCTGCATTGGCGAAGCTGCGCTCTTCGAACCGCGAACCGTCGGGCAGACGGACCGGGACGCGTACCTTGGTGGGCGCCAGAAATTCATCCAGCTGTTCATCAAGCCGATCACCGAACTTGCGCTCGGGCCGGAAACGGCCAATGCGTTGGACGAGTTCGCCGAGCGCCTTCGGGATCGAGGCTAACGGCAGGCTCGCGCCCCGCAGTGGCGGGGACAAGGTTTCGGCCTCGAACTCCGGCGGCGCCTCCGATAATGGAGTGTTTGAGAGCGCCCGGCGCAACACGGCCATCGCCTCTCCGAGCCGCCCATCGCGCGTGAGGCGAGTTACGGCAAGCATGTCGATCTTTGATGGGGCATTCATGTTGGCGCTACCTCAGTCAGCAGGAATTCCGGCGCGGAAAGAGCGCCGGTCTTCGGATTTAAAGGGATTTGCGGAGTTGTTTTTCCGCGCTTCGGTTGAAGGATTTGGGACGGCTAAACGATGCGATCGGATAGCGCCGCTTTCACCGCAGGGCTTGCTTGCAAAGCGCCAAGAACGTGAATGGACCCGATCGTTTCTGCGGCGAGTTCAGGCGAAACGTCGTTTGCGATCACCGCCAGCCCCAGAACCTGGATATGGAGCGTCTCACCCCGCGCGAGCGCAGCCTCCAGGTCGTCGCGGCTGTATCGCCGCAAGCCAAGGTCGAGCTGATGCCGGTTGACGGATTGATTGACGGCCTCGCGATGGCGATCGAGCTGATTACGGATGGCCGTGCGAATAAAATCGGTGCGGTTGGAAAAAAAACCTTCCTCCACCAGCAGGTCAATATGGCCGAGATCAACGTAACCCAGATTGATCGTGATTTTCTCGCTTTCAGCTGATTTCGGCCGAATTCCCTGTCTGTCGCCAGCCATCTTGACCATCCTTATACCATCCATACAGATGGAAATAGGATGGAATCTCTCTACGTCAAGATGCGGGCCGGAAATAACGCCGACACCGTTGGGTCCGCGAAGGCCCTCGACTTAGTTGCCGGACAAAAGGCGATCGTCAGCCACGGTGGCGTGCGGGCGAAATGCGGAGATCGCGTTAGGAAAGGACTGACAATTTGGAACAAATTCGAACCCGTGCCGAACTCTGCTGGTCGGAGGGGTCGCAGTTGCCCCGCGGCCGGGCTGATTTTCGTTTTGAGCCGATCCCGGAAGATCATCATCGCGCCCGGCGATGTCCGCAACTGCCGCATCCTTCCCCGTCGGCCATCGACCGGTGTTTTCTCATGACCGGTCCTTCGCGCTATTCCCGCTTCGGGCCGGACGCAGGCGTCGTTCATCGGCGCGATGGATTGCAGAAAACGAAAACGGGCAGCCGGCCTCCGCGTCGGCTTTTGTTCCCAAATGGGGCGCACTTGAAGGCGGCGCCAACTCCGCCCATATGCTGGTCATGTTCGACCATTCCCTGAAACTCAGCCTCGACGAGGGCGATAGCCTCGGCGAAGAGGCGGGATCGCGCCCGGAGGACAAAACGACGCCGGACGCAGCGGACGCGAGAGAGCGCGTCGTGCTCGACGCCTATTCCCACGCCGTGACTTCAATCGTCGATACAGTTGGACCGAGCGTCGTCCGGCTCGACACGCGGCGCGCGGACGGCAAAAGGCTGGGGTCGGGATCGGGGTTCCTGATCTCGCCCGACGGCCTTGTCGTCACCAATGCGCATGTCGTCGACGCCGCCAGAACGGCGGAGGTTTCGACGCTGGACGGCGGCAAATTTTCGGCGCGCATTCTCGGTCGCGATCTCGATACGGATCTGGCGCTCGCTCGCATCGAAGAGAATGTGACGTTGCCGGCGGCGCGCCTCGGCGATTCCAAAGCCTTGCGACGCGGCCAGCTGGTGGTCGCGATCGGCAATCCGCTCGGCTTTGACGCCAGCGTGACGGCGGGAATCGTTTCCGCGCTGGGACGCTCGCTCGGCTCCAAAAATGGCCGCATGATCGAAGACGTCATCCAGACCGACGCGGCGTTGAATCCCGGCAATTCGGGCGGCCCGCTGGTCTCTTCGCTGGGCGAAGTGATCGGCGTCAACACGGCGGTCATCAGCGGCGCGCAAGGCATTTGCTTCGCCATCGCTTCGAGCACCGCTGCAGTTTGTTCTTGGCGAAATCATCCGTCATGGACGCGTGCGACGCGCCTATATCGGCGTCGGCGCGGCGACGCATGTTCTGCCGAGACGCCTGGTTTTGCGACATGAACTGGCGCAGGGCGCTGGCGCCCTTCTGACCCAGGTCGAGCGGATGGTCCCGCCGATCATTCTGGCCTTATGACCGGCGATGTGATCCTAGCCCTCGATGGAGCCACTATATTGGGAGCGAGCGATCTGGTGCGCCATCTCGACGCGGAAAAACTGCGGCGTGTCTGCTCCGTCGATTTTCTGCGTCGAAGCGAGAGGCGGCGGGTCTGGATCGCGCCCGTCGAGCGGCGCGATTAAAGCGCAACGCCGTCAAGATGGGCCTCTCTGGCGATCTGTCGACCTTCCGAAGGATCCGTTCAGCGCCAGTTCTCGAAGAGGCTGCGCAATGATCCGTATTCAATGTGATTTAACTGTTCCGCAGTCGCTTGGAAGCAATCCTCCGAAGGGTCTTGATCAATTTGCAGTTTGGAAGAACACGCTGAGGTGGCGTCCTCCAACGCCCTTGCTTCCTCAGCCCTGACCTTGGCGTCGACATGACTGATGCCAAGCCCGACAAATCCGAGAAGCGCCGCGAAAAAAAGAACCGGCGCCCAAGTTTCGCTAAACGCGCGAATGAATTTCAAGGCGGCCTCCGTTTAGTTGACCCGCGGTCCGGACCGCGAAGCGGCACCTTGGATCATCAAATCGTTCGGTTTCCGAGACTGTTGCCCCGCGGATGAACCGACGATGAATGCGATTGATTGAAATAAGGCGCCGCTGCGAGAATTGCCGGCGATGGGCGTTGGGACTGGGGCGGAAATGGCAAACGCCCGCCACTACAGCCGCGGCGGGCGTCTGCTGGCTTCAGCATCGCGGGAAGGATTCCACGTCATTCGGGGGGAGACCCGGCTGGCGCTGGCCGCGACGGCGGATTTCGACCATTTCGGCGACGATGGATAGAGCGATTTCCTCCGGCGTGATCGCGCCGATGTCGAGGCCGGACGGGGTGCGAATTTTCTCCAAATCCCGGGCCTCGACGCCTTCTCTGGCAAGATCGCTCTTGAGCAAGGCGATCTTTCTGCGCGGGCCGACGAAGGCGAAATATTTGGCGCGAAGGCGAACGGCTGCGGACAGCGCCTCTTGATCGCCCGTGCCTTGGGTCGAGATCACAAGATAAAGGTCGCCGACCAGATCCGCCGGTGGCGCGAACCCTTCGACCAGCCGGTCGGCCTCGGTGAAGGCGACGTGATCGGCGGCCGGAGCGCAGACGGCGACGAAAAAGCCCACGCGGCGCGCAAAATCGGACAGCGACACGGCGACCGGCGAAGCGCCGAAAATGGCGAGAATCGGGCGCGGCAGCATCGGCTCCACGAAAATATCCATCGCTCCCTGGCTCGCGCGCATGTCGCCGCCGCCGCTGGGCTCGCCGGCGGCCAACGCGCTCTTCGACTGCACGCTGATGAGGCGCGGCTGGCCGTCGGCCAAAGCTTGACGCGCCGCGCGAAGCACCGCGCCGAATGCGGAGGCGCTTCCGATCCAGCCGCCGGATATGGTTTCGTCCGCCGTGATGACAGCTCGGTCGCCGGCCCTGGCGGCGGTCACGGATCGTGTGCGGACGACCGTCGCGACCGCCACAGCCTCGCCTTTGGCCTGCACGGCATTGACGAGGTCCAGAATGTCCTTCGGCACGCTCATGTCATCTCTCCGCTAGAAGGGCTCCAGCGGCGGAGGCGAAGGCGACAGTGCGCCATAGGTTCGTAGATGGGAATTGTTGCGACGCGCAGCTATCGCCAAACCCGAGCCCAGGGCATCAAAACTCCGTGAAATGGCGCAGCAGGACTGGATGAATATTTATATTGGCGTAGCGCGCGCATTGACGGTCTCGGGATTGAAGGTCTGGAGCAGGCGTCATGTCGCCGCCGAGCGGCTGGAACGGAGAAGAACGATGAACGTTGCGACTGAAAATACGGGCGCCGGCCAGTGTCCAGTGATGCATGGGCGAAGCGGCAGGACCAATCGCGATTGGTGGCCCAACCGTCTGAGTCTCCAGATGCTTTACCAGCATTCGCCGCGCTCCAATCCCATGGGCGAGGCGTTCGATTATGCAAGGAATTCCAAAGCCTCGACCTTGACGCCGTGATCGGTGACCTGCGCGCCCTGATGACGGACTTGCAGGACTGGTGGCCGGCGGATTTCGGGAATTACGGCGGCCTCTTCATCCGCATGGCATGGCACAGCGCCGGCACCTATCGCGTCGCCGACGGCCGCGGCGGCGCCGGCGGCGGACAGCAACGCTTCGCTCCGCTCAACAGCTGGCCGGACAACGCCAATCTCGACAAGGCGCGCCGCCTGCTGTGGCCGATCAAGCAGAAATATGGCCGCAAATTGTCCTGGGCCGATCTGTTCGTGCTCGTCGGGCAATGTCGCGCTGGAGACCATGGGCTTCAAGACCTTCGGCTTCGGCGGCGGCCGCGTCGACACCTGGGAGCCTGAGGAGCTCTATTGGGGACCGGAGGGGTCCTGGCTCGGCGACGAGCGCTATAGCGGCGAGCGCGAGCTGCAAAATCCGCTCGGCGCGGTGCAGATGGGCCTGATCTACGTCAACCCCGAAGGCCCCAACGGCAAACCCGATCCGGTCGCCGCGGCCCACGACATCCGCGAGACCTTCGCGCGCATGGCGATGAACGACGAGGAGACCGTGGCTCTCATCGCCGGCGGCCACACATTCGGAAAGACCCACGGCGCGGGCGATCCCGTCCCTGATCGGCTCGGAGCCGGAAGGCGCCGCCATTGAAGACCAGGGGCTCGGCTGGCGCAGCAAACACGGGACCGGCGTAGGGGCCGACGCCATCACCGGCGGCCCGGAAGTGATCTGGAGCCAGACGCCGACCCATGGAGCAACCATTTCTTCGACAACCTCTTCAAATTCGAGTGGGAGCTCACCAAGAGCCCGGCCGGCGCCTGGCAATGGGAGGCGAAGGACGCGCCCGCCGACATTCCCGACGCTCATGACAGCGCCAAAGAAGCATCGGCCGCGGATGCTGACCACGGACCTCTCGCTGCGGTTCGACCCGGCCTATGAGAAGATTTCGCGGCGCTTCTTCGAGAATCCGGATCAGTTCGCGGACGCCTTCGCGCGCGCCTGGTTCAAGCTGACTCATCGCGACATGGGGCCACGGGCGCGCTATCTGGGCAAGCTCGTCCCGCAGGAAACGCTGATCTGGCAGGACCCGGTCCCGACCGTCGATCATCCCCTGATCGACGAGCGGGACGTCGCCGCCCTCAAGGAGAGGGTCCTCGCCTCCGGACTATCGGTCCAGCAACTCGTCTCGACGGCCTGGGCTTCGGCCTCGACTTACCGCGGGTCGGACAAGCGCGGCGGCGCCAATGGCGCGCGCATCCGCCTCGCTCCCCAGAAGGACTGGGCGGTGAACAATCCGCCGGAGCTGGCCGGCGTGTTGAAGCAGCTGCAAACCATCCAGGAGGAGTTCAACGCCTCCGCGAGCAACGGCAAGAAGGTCTCCCTTGCCGACCTGATCGTTCTCGCCGGTTGCGCCGGGATTGAGAAGGCCGCCAGGGACGCCGGGATCGACGTGAAGGTTCCTTTCGTCCCCGGACGCATGGACGCCTCGCAGGACCAGACCGATGCGGCGTCCTTCGCTCCGCTCGAGCCTTCCGCGGACGGCTTCCGCAATTACTACCCCCGGGGGCGGCATCTCATGACGCCGGAAGAGGCTTTGGTCGACCGCGCGCAGCTGCTGACCCTCACCGGCCCGGAAATGACGGTTCTGATTGGGGGGTTGCGGGTCCTTGGAGCCAATGCCGGCGGGTCGAAGCACGGCGTCTTCACCGAGCGTCCAGGCAAGCTGACGAACGACTTCTTCGTCAACCTTCTCGACATGGGAACGGAATGGCAGGCTGTCGGCGAGAACGAATATGCCGGCCATGACCGCAAAACCAAACAGCCGAAATGGCAAGCCACGCGCGTCGATCTCATCTTTGGCTCCCATTCCGAACTGCGCGCGTTGGCCGAAGTCTATGCCTGCGCCGATTCCCACGGGAAGTTCGTGAAGGATTTCGTGGCGGCCTGGGACAAGGTCATGATGGCCGATCGCTTCGAATTGACCTGCGACTAGGGGAATGGCTCCGGGACAGGAATGATGGGGCGTTTTGATATGCCTCTTCGACCGCCCGGAGCCACCCATCAGGCTCATTAGGCCGTCGCGCCGAGCATTTCGAAAGCCCTGGATCTGCTGAAAATTTCGGCGTCCGGGGCTTTTGCTTTTCTGGATACTCTCTGCCCGGCGCACGTCTGGCGGGAGTCCCGGATGCGGGGCCGTCGCCGCCGAGGCGCGCTTGCGTCTTGCGGCCATGCGTTGGCGCCGCGAACCTATCGGCCGCTCGCGTTGCCGCCTTTGGCGGCGCTGTCGTCATTTCCCGCTGACGCTTATCTGTTGCGTGTCGTGCATGCCGTCGGCCTCGAATATAACCGTCTCGGAGATGTCGCCAGTCGATGCTTCGAGCGATTTGATGAATCCGACAAGCTGGTTGTTCGAATTTGAATTTTCCTTTTTGTCGGCGTCCCAATAGTTGAATGATGCAACAGTCGTCAGGAATTTGTTGTCGTCATTTTCCCACACATTGCGTTGCTGGCCGCCTTTGACCTTGAACCAATTGGTCTCGCCGCGGTAAAAAAAGAACGGAACGTGGATATTCGTATCAAATTCCTGGCAATTGCCTGAGGTGACTTCAAGCCATCCCCGCGAAATATAGCCGGTTGAGCCGTCGCTGTAGTTTTGCGGATAAGCAATCGCGACGTAGACGGGTTCTTTGTAGTTGTTGCAGAATTTGATCGCGGCATGGGCATGGGCGGTCGCGACCAGCATGAGAGCCGATGCGCTCGCGGCGCCGATCCTGAAGTTGTGCAGCAGTGTCATGTCGCCCCCCCATCAAAGCGATTGCTCCGTCACATCAACGTTCCTGGACCGTTGCGGTTTCGTGGCCGCCGACAAAGGGCGTTGATTTGCGCGAGCGGGAAAAGCCATAGTCGAGGCTGGCCAATCCCGACCCGACCGGAGCCTCCAGCCATGCACGCAACCTTGGAAATCGCTCATCTCCAGCCCATCGTTTCCGTGGCCGCGGGCGTTCTGATCCTGATCGCGCCCCGGTTCCTGAACTATATCGTGGCCATTTTCCTGATCCTGTCGGGCGTGATCGGACTCGGATTTCTGCGGTAGCGCCATGTGCGTGTTCCGCGCGCGCCGCAGGCGGGGGCTGCATCCAGTTTTTAGAACCATTCAAAATAACGCCAAAGTTCTGGAGCGGCGCCGCCCCGCTTTGGTAATTCTCCATTCGAACAGGCGGATGGAATGGTAAGACAGACAATGGAGACCTTGGGATCGTCAAGGCCAGGACGCGGATCGCTTATGATTGGCGGGAAGGGCCGCTGGCCAGAATGATCAGGGCCCGGCTTCGGGCCGCCGATCTGCGTCCGACCCAGCAGCGCGTCAGCCTTGCCGGCCTGCTGTTCGTGGCGGGCGAGCGTCACGTCACGGCGGAACAGCTTTATGGCGAGGCGAAGGCGCTGGACATGCCGCTTTCGCTGGCCACCGTGTACAACACCTTGCGCCAATTCGTCGAAGCCGGGCTGATCCGCGAAATCGCGCTTTATGGCTCGACCGTCTGGTACGACACCAAGACGGGGCCGCATTGCCATTATTTCGACGAGGATCGCAACCAGCTGTCCGACATTCCTTTCGACCTGACCAAGAATCTGAAGATCACGCCGCCGCCGGGGCGACGCGTGGTGGGCGTCGACGTCATCGTTCGTCTGCGGGACGACGACGCCGAGGATTAGCTTTCGCGGTCCGCTCAGCGAATTCCGGAGGTCGAGCCATGTGCGATATCGAATTCCATCGAAGGAAGATCGACGCGATGATCCTCGAGGCGATTGAGCCGTTCTGGTTTTCCGGCGCCTGGAGCGAGGCGATGCTGACGGAATGCGCGGTCGCGAGCCTGTCCGATCAATTCGGCGATCTTTGCGGCGAGGCCTGCATCCGGGCGCGATGCGAGACGATCGTCGCCGGCGCCCTCGAGGCGCGGCGCGCGACGGAGAAATGGCTCGGCGCGTTCTCGCGATCCACCCCGAAATGAAAATGGATCGGGCGCACAGCGATCATGACTGAATCGCGATGGCGAAGCCGCGCGCGGCGGGCGGCGTCATTTCGGTTTCAGCGCGGAGCGGGGGCTTCGATCGCGCGCAGAAAAGTGGTGACGCTCGCGGTGCGCAGGGGGGTCATCGGCTTGCCGTGGCTGTCGCACAGGCTCTTGACGAAATCCATCGCGCCGTGGCTGACGCAATCGACCGGGAAGAAGACCGCGTCGGCCTGGCGCACGAGTTCGCCGAGCCGCGCCTGCGATTGTTCGAGTCCGCCATCGTGATGCAGCAGCCGCCCGTTTCGCCGCGCGACGAGATTGCGCAGCTGGCAACCGTCTGCGGCCGGCCGCCGACATAGAGGAGGCAGCGTCCGCAGAGATCGGCGGTCTCGCCGTCGCAGGCCTCGTCGGCGCTTTCGCTCTGTCCGCGCTTTTGCCACGCCATTCCTGCATGGCGCGCATCCATTGCCGGGTCCGCGCGTCAAGGCGCGCCCGCAAATGATCCATGCGCATTTGCGAGCTGGCGACGGCCTGGCGCAGGCTGGCGTTTTCCTGGCGCGCGGCGTCGAGTTCGCGCCCGCGCGCCACCAGTTCGTCGACACACTGCCCCGTCGCGCGCCAGGGCGCCGCGCAATTGCCGGCATTCGGCAGCGAGCGGCTCGAGCGCCCGCAGGCGGGATCGCACGCCGTGATTTCGTCTTGCGTCTCTTTCAGGCGCCGGTCGCGGTCGGCGATCTGGGCCGTCAGGCGACGCGCCATTTCGCCCTTGGCGCGCTGAGCCTCGGCGATAGCGCGGGCGTCGCCGCGATTTCGAGACGCCGCATATGCGACATCATGTGGATTTCGCCATAGAGCCGCGCTTCGACGCCGAGCGGCAGATTCGGATGGGTGACCAGCGCCCAATAGGCGCCTGGCGCAAGCCCGCCTCGACCGCGTTTCCCAATAGAGCACGAAGGAATTGTCGCCCTCCAGCACCCGGGCTTTGCGCACCGCGCCTTCGAATTTCACATTCAGATGTTTTGTCACCGCGCGCGACACGGCATTGTCCGTGTTCATCTGCGACACGATCATGCCGTGGACGTCATCGTCCGACAATTTATAAGGATCTTCGGCGAAACGGCATTTTTTGGCGATCCGCCGCAATTCGGACAGGGTCAGGCAGGTGCCGACGATGGAGCATAACGAGGCGGCGCGTATTTCCCAGATGCTGAGGCGGCGCGCATCGTCGGGGCGGCGCGCCATGAGCGGGTCGGTCGGCGGCGGGCGGAGCAGATTGGTCATGGGCAGGATTGAGCGCGCTTGAAGCCGCTGTTTTCAAGGCTGCGGGAATGCCGAAATCCATTTTGATGGCCATGCAGAACGCTCCCGACCGCTTGCGGCAATCGCCCGGATCTTTTCGCTGTGCGCGGCCGAATCGAGTCGTCCGAGGCGGGTGCTTAGCTTAAATCAACAGGGCAGGTTGAGGATTTATCGCCGGATCGAGGATGGCGACGCAATCGAAACGCGACGATGTAGAATAATTCTAAAATTCTTCAAGCGGCGGCGCGGCCGGCCGCGCCGCCAGCGCCGCGAGAACCATGCGCCGAGCGCATCGAGAACCGCGCGGGGCCGTTCGGTCTTGAGCATGTGCCCGGCGACCGGCAGCTGAATCACGCGCGCACCGGGTATCAGCGCGGCCAGCGCGCCCATGCTGTGACCGACGCGAGCCGCGCGCTCCGCGCTGTGCAGGAAGCGGAACGCGGTCACGTCCCGCTGGTGGGGCGACGGGAATGCAGGCATAAATCGCGATTTTCGATCTAAATACGCAAAAACAGACTATATACGTAATAATGTTTGGAATAGCATTTCAACAGGCGGCAATTATTTTTCCGAATTGACCGATATAGAAATTTTATATTATTTATTTGTCATTCAATGTTATTTAATTCTATTTGACAGACGAATTATTTTGCCAGTTAATTCGCCGGACATGACCCCATCGGGCCGAGCGTCGTTCATACGCAGGCGAGGAGGCGTCGGATGATCGAGACCGGTTTCATCGAAATCGCAAGCCATCCGGTCGGCGTGGTCGTCAGCGAGCGCTCCGGCTGCCGGTTTTATGGCGCAAGTCAGGTTTTCGATGCGATCGACGGGAGGTTTTTCCCGTCCGCCGAAGCGGCGCGGGACGCCGCGGAGCTCGTGCTCGCGTCGAGCCGCGCGCGCCGAATGTTCCGGCGTCCCTGTCTCTGGCGTCCCTGGCCGTCATGCGTTGACATCAGCCCTCCGCCCTCGCGCCGAAGAGGTTTTTGATGAACATGCCCCTTCTCCGTGGAGCCGATCCCCTCGCGCACGATTCGACCCGCTGGCGGCGCGCGCTCGCGGCCGCGGACGATCGCCTGCCTCGCAACGCGGACGGCGGGCTTTTCCGGTTTCCGCAATTGCGCTGGGGTTTCAATCACGCGCGCGAGCTCGGACCGACCAAAATTGTCAGGCGGGGCGCAGGGCCGATCGCCTCGCTCGAACGCAGGCCGCGAGACCTTCAGGCGCTCGATTTCATTACGACGGACGGCGAAGAACTGACCTTTGGCGAAAGTCTGGCACGAACCTGCGCCGACGGATTCATCGTGCTCCATAAAGGGCAAGTCGTCCATGAAACCTATTCCGGCGAGGGCGCGGCCCATCGCCCGCACATCTGCATGTCCGTCACGAAATCCTTGGTTGGAACCGTCGCGGCGACGCTCGTCCATGAAGGCGCGCTCGATCCCGACGCGCTCGTTCCGCATTACGTCCCCGAGCTTTCGCAGGGGGCCTATGGCGACACAGCGTGGCAGGTTCTCGACATGCTGATCGGCGTGGAATACCGCGAGGATTACACCGATCCCGGCGCCGAAATCTGGGATTACGCCCGCGCCGGCGCATTGTTTCCGCGAGGTCCGACCTATGAAGGGCCGCGCGACTTTCGGTCCTATCTGGCCGGGCTGCGCAAGCAGGGCGAGCATGGCCGCGGCTTCGACTACAAGACCATCAACACCGAGGTTCTGGGGTGGATCCTTGCGAATGTCGCCGGCGGCGCCCTACGCCGATCTCGTTTCGGAGCGAATCTGGTCGCGGATCGCCCGGGCCGACGCCTTCTACACAATAACTGTGGATTAAACTGCACAACTTGACGTTGGTGCAATGGCCGGCCATCCATAAGCAGGCCGAGTGCCGAGAGGGCCACACGAATTAAATAATGAAAGCATATACAGCTGACCATGCATATACACACGCGTTAGCTCAGCGGCCAAAACATCACACTGTAATCAACATTCCGTGAAAATATTAAATTTAATGTGCAAACATTGCGGTGGTCCACAACGACGTTTCAGCGATCGACTGAACGTCCGGTCACTATAATAGCCAACAGTAGCACTATATATGTGAAGGTCTGCAGCTGCCCGCACGCCCATCGTATAGCAGCAGCAGGAAAGTCTGAACAATGGTTTAAATAACAACGAAATTTTAAGACATCTCAAACAAAAAAAATTGCTGACCTCATTTGGCTGCTCCGAAATTATTGTATTCCATAATTAACTTGCGTCGCGTCTGCTACATCCTTTTCGACCTGGATCTCCCCTCATGCGTTTGTCAGCGACGACGGTTGTAGCACCACCGTTGGCTTCGGCGAAGAGCTGGTTCCACCGCTCATGCCTTGATTAACTTACTTACTGCTTGATCCCGCGTCCGTGTGCCCCCCCCCCCCAAAAAAAAAAAAAAATCTGCACAATCCCCGTTCCGTTCCGTTCCGCTCAGTTCAATTCCGTTGCACTACTCATCGCACTGGACCTAGCATTTTAGCAAGTTAGCTGGAGTGCAGTTCGGTGAAAAAAAAGCTACAATTTGGTGTAAGTGTGATTGCTAACTATCGTATACGAAGGCGCCTGATCGCCTATACAACGAATTTAAAAATCGACGCGCGTTATTGAATGCACTGGAACACTGTTCACACCTGGATAGCATTGTATAATTGCCAGCACGCGAGACACAGCGTCCAAGAGATTACAGACCGTAACAGACGGTCAGAACTCAACAACTATTCGCTCCACGCAAAAGCACAAAAAATGTCGGCCTAACTGCTGCACTCGCGTCCAAAATTTGCGCATCTGATCGACGAAAGACGACAATATTGATGCGATGATGCCTATACGACATTACGAATATAGCAGAAGTAGTAACAGTCTAGGAAATAAATAATGTCCAAGATGACGATGAGTCTTCAATAACGTCACGCCCCCTTGGTTCCTCGCTTCCCCCCAGCCCCCCCCCCTGTATTACCGAAATAATTGCCTGCCACGTCATGCGCATCATTCTGCGGTTCTGCCACGCTATTGCGATTGCCATCGGATGGGCGGAGATGGGCGGTGGGCAAGGAAAACGAACTGAGAGACCACCCGTGCAACTTGATGCTAAAAACACCACCAGCAGCAGCAGCACAAGACTATAGTCATCATGAGGTCATGAGATGAATTGTAGAGCTGGTCTGCGACGCATCGCGGCACGGGGTCACTAACTTCAACTCCACACGCACAACTGTCTGCTCTTCCGATTTTAACCAAACTAACTGATAGTTACAGCTTCTGCTGCATGGCAGTTGAACTGCTGATAACAAATTGAAAAACATAGAAAATGCAAAATTTGCTGTTACTGCAGTCTCAAAATGATATACCATGGTCGGCCCACCAATGTCTAGGTGACTAGGCTGGCATCTGTTGATGAGACGTAGGCTGTAATGTAGGCCTATCATTCGATTTAGCTCTCACGCTCTCTCCACATGCATTGCCAACAGAGAAACTCTTGCAGAGTGCGAAGGCAGTCAAATCAAAGAGCTGTTAAGAGCTGTTAAGCTAAGGAAATAATGGTCACAGCAAAAATAGCAATTGTCTTCAAGGTATTGCTTCAAGGTATTAATATCATGTCATATCCTGCTTTTAGTCGTCTAGATGTGCATAAATTCTTTTTTACGCAACGTATAATTAAGCCATGGAATGAACTGCCTGCAGAACGTACGCATTTTGCTAGTCTTGGTGCATTTAAAACATTTATTCGTAGTATTAATAACCATCTATGTAAATATACCTCTTTGCATTTTTGAATATAAACTTAGTCAATCCTGTTGAAGTTCTGCATACCATTTTACCATGTTTAATATGTTTTACTTGCTTTATGACTAATTATTGTAATGTAGCGCCTATTAGTGTTTTTAAAATTTTTAACCTTGGCGTTAAGCTTCAATGCACCAGTGTGTTTTTAATTTGTTTCTTATTATCATTTGTGAATTACTATTGGTGTTTGAGCAAATAAATAAATAAATATGAACATTAACAAATTCAATGTCGGCCTATGAAAATAATTTGTAGGCTATTTAGCGAAACAGATGAACCCCGCTGTGCTGCGCATACAATGGAAGGAGACCAACATTGCCACATTGAATTATAGGCCTTCTGGGCATACGGCGTTACTAAAAACATAGTTGAACGTCCTGTACGACGTGTCCACCGCGGAGCTGGCAGAGCTGCCATCGGCAGCGGCACTCAGACATATCGCCTCTCAGAGCAAACAAATAGCGTCTATAGGACTATCTCTACATCAGATTAAGCCAGGGGCTAGCCGCCGCGTAACAGAGCAAATAAGCCAAACAATGCCAGCCATGCAGGATCATCTATTCATTCATAATACACACATAGTTGAGGACTGAGGAGGCTTTTGTCGCTCACTCTCAATACTTGATACAATCAGATCGGCTAAAGCACCCCACGGTATAGATCCTCACTTGCAGGCACTTTTCACTTCTCACGAATCCGTGACGTGTACGTTAAAGCACGAGGCATCAAGTGTATTGTCACAGCGCAATAATAGCATACCACACTGTGTGCACTGTGCATGCAGTAGCGTATGTCACTTGAGTGGAATAAACTAACTTAAATTCAGGCTTGTTAACGATACTCTTGAAAAGTATGGCCGATATTCGATACCGATACTGTCTTTAAAAGTATCGGCGATACCGATACCGATCCTGAAATTCAAAAGTATCGCCGATACCGATACCGATAGCGATACCGATACTTGTGGTCTGTCGGAAGGATTTTTTAGTCCCGTTTTTGGTCCGTTAGGGTCGCCCATAAAGGTGTCTTCATGGCAGATTTCGCCAAAATGCGGATGGTGAAGAGGCAGTGATTAGCATCTGTCTGTCAGCTGACCGGATATCGGGCAAATTGGTGACAACACCGTCGAAATTGGTCTGCAATACAAGCGTTTGTTGCAGTACTGCACCCTTCACTCATGTACTCGCTGTTTGTATACAGGAGATGCATTCAGGAAGCACTTCAGTGACAGTGTATAGCTATGTCTGTGACATAAGTTGAAGCTGTCGTTAACAGTTAGTCCGCACATGGGGGGTGTTTACTTCCAGAGGTGTGTTATGAGACAGATTTGTATCAGTAGGTGGTGGAATTTTGTTACAATATTCCAGGTAGTTGTTGCGAGACATATCCCCTACATGTCACATATCTCAGATCGCAATTTGTTACAGAGCTTTGGAAGAAATTAAGAAATTAGTAGACCCACCCGTTGAAACTACGATATTTTCAATGGTTCAGGCCTAGCTGCCCAATGCCTATGCCGAGCAGCTGCTGCAGCTGCTGCTGGTGCGGGAGTCGAGAGACCCAAGCCATTGACATCAACAGGCGTTCGCCTGGCGCGGGAAATGACGGAGGAGGCAGGCGAATACGCTGAAGGGCATGCTAGCTGGCTCTGTTCTCCAGTGATCAGCAGACCTAACCGGGACAACATTCATCCCGCTGGGGCTGGCGCCCGGTCCGGCTCAGCGAAGCTGTCCCAGCCAAAGTCGAGTCGTGAAAAAGCCATAAACTTTTACCAGCGAACGGAACTGCGGCTGTTGGTGCTCGGTTGAGCGTCGATGATGCCACCGCGTCACTCCAGCCGCATGCCGCAAACAGCCTAACCCACTCATTCGCACCACAGTCCAATTGTAGTCTGAGTCTACATATGGTACAAGCTTCAAAAATTTACAGGCGAGAAACTGATTTCAAAGCTTTCTCAGTGGATGTTTATGGTCAGCTCCAGTTCAGCGTAGAAAATTTTCTATTCAGCTTTTATTTTTTAATTTATTCATAATATTTAATATTATGAAAATTGACTTACATTAGTTGTAACTAACAAATTGTCAGTTAACGCGCACCGCTGATTGAGTGCACAAGTACGGCGATTGAGATACCATAGTTGTAGATTACAATTTGAGTTGCTCGGCCGACATTCTAGGTGCAAGCATTGTATTGTGAGATGCATAGTTGTAGATTAGCATTTTTGCCGTATTTGGAGGACATTCTAGCCTGCAATAACCGTATTGAGAGATACCATAGTTGTAGACTAACAGTTTCGATGATTCATGCGCTGCTCTCACCGTCGCACAACTCGGGCACGGCGTGTTACCATAGTTGTAGATTAAGCTGTGGGCGACTTTCGACTTATCGACGGCCGTCATTGTATTGCATAATGCGATTGCCATAGTTGTAGACAAAAACTTTGATTCCGTTTTGACGAGACATCATAGAACTATTTAATCTTCATTTTTATTTCAACTTTATAATTTTATTTACATATTGCATACTGTTTATTTATGAATGCAGTTAAGATATATAATTATTGTTAATTGATTTGTACCATGATACATACATCACGTTACTAATCCAGCTTCTACGATTTCATACATAATAAGTCATTATTGTAATATATATTATATAATAGTTGTAGAGCATACGAATTGACATCTCTCCTTGCCAGTCTACTACCTTAGGACAAGTCTTTATATTCAGCAGTTTCTGCCAGGGTCTCATAGTCTTTTGGAAATAGTATAAATTGCCACCGCCGTTGCAGCAGCGGCAACAGCGCGCATCTCAATGCTGACCATTGGTTTCTCGAACTTTCTATGACGTAATTTGTTCGCCCCCAAACATTTGCAGATTCATAAAAAACTGGCAGCGTGTGCACTGCGAGGGCTGATGCGGCCACGCCAGCAACTGCTGGGCTTCTCGTTATTGTAGGTATAGTGAATAGGGCTGGGCGTGCCTATGACACAGACACTACCAGAACACATGCATTTACTGCATGGCCATGGCTAACGTTCAACATGAAATTTTACTGGCGCGACCTTATCTCCAGCTGCAACTGCAACACACCACAGGCCGAAGACGGGGAAGCCGGGATGGGGAAGGACTCTAATTACTCGCCCAGTCTTCTAACATAGGAGCGAATAGGACGGACGACAACCAAAGAGTCATTATGTCTATCACTGACTTGAGTAAGCCGTGGAGCCCGGTATACTAGCAGAGTAAGCCTGCTGACAGCGAGACCTGACACTGCGCAGTCCCCCCTCCTATCAGCAGGTTGCCTGACCGGCAGTAAAATGGCCCAGCCCGCAGGTCACAGCAGCTGCAACAGCTGCCGCAGCAGCCCTGATCAGCCCATACACACTGTGTAAAATATGGAAATCGGTGCCTTCAGAAATATTTTAAATATAATTTTATATCTTAGTGGTTACAGAATCTGATGTAATGTCGATGTAGAGGATAAAGCGTGCTATTCGGCTGTATGAAAATGATCGCCATGCGATTATCGTTACGGTAGTAAAATCACTGTAAACTACAGGAAGTAAACACCCCCCAAGTGCTAAAGATCGAATAAAAAGCATGTGCGGATGGACTGTTAAGAATTGCGGATGCTAGAGTCGTGACAGACGGACAGACAG